>CBDBDP010000005.1:0-7734 GCA_965203915.1 Alphaproteobacteria bacterium | reverse complement strand
ACCCCTGTTGTTAGTGTAGATGGTGAATGTGCATGCGAGAATATGGGAGTGTGCAAAGGTGAAGAAATAGTGGATGAGGCGGGACTCTGGGAAGAGCGCGCCGGTTCTGGTCCGGTTTCAAACCCTTGCGGAGTGATGGACTGAACTGGGTGCTGAGTTGAAGAATGCGGAAGCTCTGGGGAATCCATTACATATGATACCTGTGGGACCGAAACGTGGCTTGATGAGCATGAAGTAGAATGTGTCGGTGCATCCTGGCGAATGGGAGTTATTAGTGTGGCGGGATCTGAGGCCGGCCGAAGATTGCCGAGACTGACAGGTACTCGTGAGGAATAAGGTTCCATATCTGATTCTTGCGCCAGGACCAATGAGCTAGAGCTTGTGCATATGAGTGAATAGGGAACCTGAGATGACTCCGAATGCTCGGTGCACGCTGGACTCGCTGGAGCCTGACTATTTCCAGAGTAGCTGCTTTGTGTAGAAACACGAGACATTCGGCAGCTGCTAATGCAAGTGTTGCATCGATTCCTTCTAGCCGTGACTAATACTGAGTTGCAAGTGGTGCAAATTGTAAAGCCCGCCTGGTGGATCATATCTTCCGACAATTCGGGTTCCTTTGACAAAAAATGGCCCTGGAGGTGTCGCTTGAGAGCATCTTTAGAACCTAGTGAAGACGAACAAGAGTGTAAAGGACACTCGTGTCTACTTACATATTCGATCCATAGCATAATGAGATAGCGCATTCATATCTAGCACTGAATGAATTCGTGACGGACTTGTCATGCTGTCACTGCCGTAATGTCCGGTTAAATACTCTTCTCCCCGATTCCCCCCCCCCCCCCCTCTCTCAATTAGTTTATGTGTGGGCGGTGGTGGATGATGAATAAATTATTGCGCATATATAGAGTGCATGCTTCATAAGCCATTTTCCTTTCTAGTTGCTAAATAGAGACGTGTCCTAGCCATGAGCACGTTCTCGGCCGTCTACGAACTGAAAGAGGAGCTTGGAAAGTAAGCACTATGTATTCTTTGGGATAGAACGTTTTTTTTCCCATCGTGGACCATCGTACCGTCACCGGTGTCGTGCTTTGTGGTTATTTTTTTTAACACCCCATTGTCGTCGTCCGTCGTCACCTACGCAGGGGGGCGTTTAGCATCGTGAAGCGATGCATCCATCGAGAAACTGGCGCACAGTATGCCGCCAAGATCATCAACAAAAAGCGTCTGACGGTTCGAGGTATTCAAACGAGATTGTGTGGTGTTTCTGGGAGTTGTTTATCTGTAATTACATTTGCCATCCTCCTCCGCAGACCTACAAAAATTAGAGAGAGAGGAACGCATTTGCCAGAAGCTACGGTTTCCAAACATAGGTAGCAACACCCCTTCTGCCCTACTCTCCGATCCGTATTGCTAATGAGCTATTGCCGTCTTCTCAATCAACAGTTCAGCTCCACCAAAGCATCGCCGAGGACAGCTGTCACTACCTTATATTTGACTTGTAAGACTCCCCCCTCCCCATATTCCTAAAAAGAGTAGTTTAAACAAATGAAGGATGAGCAAAATACGCGTGTTGGACTAATAAATACACACTGCAATTATGAATGATGTTATGTTGCAACGTTGTTCGTCTAGTATATTGTTCTTCTTTGCTCTCCTTAACCATCTCTCAGTGTCTCCCTCACCTCTCCTCATCCCATCCTCTTCCCCTCTCCCTCCTTCCTATCACCCTCATCACCCCTTCCCCTACCCTCTCCCCCTCCTCATCCCTTACGATCCCCTACCTCATCCCATCCACTATCCTTCCTCTCCCTCCTGATCCCCTCCTCACCCCCTTCCTCTCCCCTCCTGATCCCCTCCTCACCCCCTCCTCACCCCCTCCTGATCCCCTCCTCACCCCCTTCCTCTCCCCTCCTGATCCCCTCCTCACCCCCTCCTCACCCCCTCCTCACCCCCTCCTGATCCCCTCCTCACCCCCTTCCTCTCCCCTCCTGATCCCCTCCTCACCCCTTCCTCTCCCCTCCTGATCCCCTCCTCACCCCCTTCCTCTCCCCTCCTGATCCCCTCCTCACCCCCTTCCTCTCCCCTCCTGATCCCCTCTGATCCCCTTCCTCTCCCCTCCTGATCCCCTCTGATCCCCTTCCTCTCCCCTCCTGATCCCCTCCTCACCCCCTTCCTCTCCCCTCCTGATCCCCTCCTCACCCCCTTCCTCTCCCCTCCTGATCCCCTCTGATCCCCTTCCTCTCCCCTCCTGATCCCCTCTGATCCCCTTCCTCTCCCCTCCTGATCCCCTCCTCACCCCCTTCCTCTCCCCTCCTGATCCCCTCCTCACCCCCTTCCTCTCCCCTCCTGATCCCCTCCTCACCCCCTTCCTCTCCCCTCCTGATCCCCTCCTCACCCCCTTCCTCTCCCCTCCTGATCCCCTCCTCACCCCTTCCTCTCCCCTCCTGATCCCCTCCTCACCCCCTTCCTCTCCCCTCCTGATCCCCTCCTCACCCCTTCCTCTCCCCTCCTGATCCCCTCCTCACCCCTTCCTCTCCCCTCCTGATCCCCTCCTCACCCCCCTTCCTCTCCCCTCCTGATCCCCTCCTCACCCCCTTCCTCTCCCCTCCTGATCCCCTCCTCACCCCTTCCTCTCCCCTCCTGATCCCCTCTGATCCCCTTCCTCTCCCCTCCTGATCCCCTCCTCACCCCCTTCCTCTCCCCTCCTGATCCCCTCCTCACCCCTTACTTCCCCCACAGGGTCACGGGTGGAGAGCTCTTTGACGAAATTGTGGCTAGGGAGTATTATAGCGAAACAGATGCCAGGTTTGACCACATGGATATGCAATGATGATGCCATGTCCTTGTTACCCTCACTCCTTCTCCAATCCTTATCCCTCTCTCCTTCTCCTCTTACCCCCTCCCCTTCCTTCTTTCCCCTCTCATCCCCTCCCTCCCTCCCCATCTCCTCCTTTCTCAGTTACTGTATGCAGCAGATATTAGAGAGTGTGGCTTACTGCCATCAACAGAACGTGATCCATCGAGACCTCAAGGTCTGGTTCCCCATTGGTTTGGGTTTAGAGTCAGGAACATAGACTCACAACGCACGTGAGAACACCAAATAAGCAAAAAGCAAAAAAGCACGTGACCCGCACATGTCCATCACATGACCAAAGTGTCACTGACGTACACAAGGACAGCCCTGTGGTTAGTGAGGTAGAGTGAAGGATGCATTGGAGGGAGGAAGACAGAGAAATCTTTCAGAACATTCTAGAGACATGTCGGTACCATGTCAAAGTGTATGTTCAGTGCTTGGAGGTTCGCCCACAGCAATGGCTTACACCACCCATGTCCCTGTCCCTCTTTGAGCTACCCACTCGTTACGTGTTTCAATGTTAAGGGAACCCTCTGTGCATGTACATCTGTAGCAGCTGGAAAATCCTGTGCCAGTTTTGACAGTAGCTGCACTACACACTCTCAAAACTGGCACTGAGATGCCAGCTGCCATGTGTGAAATAGTTTGTGCACCCATAGTTGTGTGTGTTGGGCCCACACATAGCTGTGGCCCAGTGGCCCTAAGTTTGAAGGTATCACAAGGGGCTGTCACTGCTAGAGATGTGTGGTATGTGCATGAACTGAGCTTATGTGTATCCCCTCACATGCACACATACACACACATACACAACACACACACATACACATGCACAATACATACACACTTGCAACACCCACATATGCACACACACACACACACACACACACACACACACACACACACACACACACACACACACACACACACACAGCCTGAAAACCTCCTCCTGGCAAGCAAGGCAAAGGACTCAGTTGTGAAGCTAGCGGACTTTGGTCTGGCCATAGAACCTGATCAACCTCCCAACGACATAGCTTGGCATGGTAGGGCTCTTTAACATTAACCATTTTACTAATGTGATGGGGACACACACATATACACACACACCACACACACACACACATACACACCTCACACACATACACACACCTCACACACCACACATACCACACACACATACACACGCAAAACAAATACACATACACAAAAATGCACACGCACACAAATACACGTTTCGACACACGTGTGTGTGAATGTGTGCACACAATCCTACATACACACATCACACACATTCACACACAATCCTACATACAAATATCGCACACATTCACACACAATCCTACATACACACATCACACACATTCACACACAATCCTACATACAAATATCGCACACATTCACACACAATCCTACATACAAATATCGCACACATTCACACACAATCCTACATACATACATCGCACACATTCACACACAATCCTACATACAAATATCGCACACATTCACACACAATCCTACATACATATATCGCACACATTCACACACACTCCTACATACACACATCACACACATTCACACACCTGCACATGTACACACACAAACGTACTGTGTAGGCTTTGCTGGAACACCTGGTTACTTGTCCCCAGAAGTTCTGAACAAAGAACCGTATGGAAAGATGGTGGATATATGGGCATGTGGTAAGTTGTGTATGTGTGTGAGTGGGTGTGTGGGTATGTTTGCAGGGTGGGTGTGCGTGTGTGAGTGTGCAGGTGTGTGGGTGCAGGTACGGGAAATGTATATCAAGCACAAACATGTAGTAATCTGTGTTTGTATGGATTTCTGCCCGCACTTTATACCTGTGTATTGTGTGTGTATGTGTGGGGGGATGTGTGTGTGGGGATGTGTGTGGGGATGTGTGTGGGGATGTGTGTGTGTGTGTGGGGGATGTGTGTGGGAGGTGTGTGTGTGTGGGGGGGGGATGTGTGTGGGGGATGTGTGTGGGTGTGTGGGGATGTGTGTGGGATGTGTGGGTGTGTGTGGGAGATGTGTGTGTGTGTGGGGGGGATGTGTGGGGGATGTGTGTGGGATGTTCATGCATGTGACTACTTGTACTAATGTGTAGTTGCAGGTATGTACATGTCTGTGGTCAGGTGTGTCTGGGTGCCAATTTGTAGGAATCTCTGAATGTCTTCTGTTGATCTCCATCACAGGGGTTGTACTGTACATCCTGCTGGTGGGGTACCCTCCCTTCTGGGACGACGATCAGAAGAGACTGTATGCCCAAATAAAGGCGGCCAAAGTGGAGGTGAGGCAAGGGGAGGGGGAAAGGGGGGGAGGGAAGAGAGGAGGGAGGGGAGGGAAGAGAGGAGGGGAGGGGAGGGAAGAGAGGAGGGGAGGGGAGGAAAGAGAGGATGGGAGGGGAGGAAAGAGAGGAGGGGAGGGGAGGGAAGAGAGGAGGGGAGGGAAGAGAGAAGGGGAGGGAAGAGAGGAGGGAAGAGCAGAAAGAGGAGAGGGAAGGAGGTGAGGGAGAGAGGAGGGAGGAGAGGGGAAGGAGGAGAGGGGAAGGAGGAGAGGGGAAAGAGGAGAGGGGAAGGAGGAGAGGGGAAGGAGGAGAGGGGAAGGAGGAGAGGGGAAGGAGGTGAGGGAGGAGAGGGGAAGGAGGTGAGGGAGGAGAGGGGAAGGAGGTGAGGGAGGAGAGGGGAAGGAGGTGAGGGAGGAGAGGGGAAGGAGGTGAGGGAGGAGAGGGGAAGGAGGTGAGGGAGGAGAGGGGAAGGAGGTGAGGGAGGAGAGGGGAAGGAGGTGAGGGAGGAGAGGGGAAGGAGGGGAGGGAGGAGAGGGGAAGGAGGTGAGGGAGGAGAGGGGAAGGAGGTGAGGGAGGAGAGGGGAAGGAGGTGAGGGAGGAGAGGGGAAGGAGGTGAGGGAGGAGAGGGGAAGGAGGTGAGGGAGGAGAGGGGAAGGAGGTGAGGGAGGAGAGGGGAAGGAGGTGAGGGAGGAGAGGGGAAGGAGGTGAGGGAGGAGAGGGGAAGGAGGTGAGGGAGGAGAGGGGAAGGAGGTGAGGGAGGAGAGGGGAAGGAGGTGAGGGAGGAGAGGGGAAGGAGGTGAGGGAGGAGAGGGGAAGGAGGAAGAGGAGGAGAGGGAAGGAGGTGGGAGAGGAGGGAGGAAAGGGGAAGGAGGGAAGGGATAGGCACAGCAAGGAAGGGAGGGGAGAGAGATGGCATGAGTTAAAAGTACATTACCTTTTTAAAAAGAGACAGTTGGTTGGTTGGTCAATAGCAAGTAATGGCTTGAAGTTACCAAGTCTTTTGTTGGCAGTTTCCTTCCCCAGAATGGGACTCTGTAGCACCAGAAGCGAAAGAGCTAATTGTGTCCATGCTTTGTCCAGACATGAAGAAACGAATTACAGCAGTGGATGCACTTAAAAATCCCTGGATCAGTGTAAGTTGAGTCATCGTCAATAGCAACCACTGGTGAGAAAGTTTTCCCCACATTTTGTAGCAACGCTCCAAAGTGGCTTCAACATTTCATCGGCAAGCAACCATTACTGGGCTTAGGAGGTTCAATGCTAAGAGGAAGCTAAAAGTATGCACACATCTTTGTCTTTATGTGTGTGTGGGCATGTGTGTGTAAATACTGTGGGTACATGTATCTGTATGTGTGTGCATATATGTGTGTGTGAACATTGTGGGTATGTGTGTGTATGTAGTCATCTATCCACATGTGCAACTGAACACTTGTGTGTGAATGTGAGCAAGCGCATGTGTGAACATCTATCTTTGTGTGCATGTGGGTGCGGATGTGCATGTATGTGTGTGCATGTGTGTATGTAGATGTGTGAGTGACACAACTCTGATCCTTTTGCAGGGAGCCATACTGACAACCATGTTCGCCAACCGCTCCAAACAGAACCTGTGTAAGTCCTCACACACCACACACACCACACACCACACCACACACACTACACACCCCACACTATCCCACACACACTACACACCCCACACTATCCCACACACACAACACACCCCACACTATCCCACACACACTACACACCTCACACTATCCCACACACACTACACACCCCACACTAGACCACACACACAACACACCCCACACTACACCACTTCACACCACACACAACTAGACCACACAAACTATACAAATGAAGGTGTTTATTTTGCCTTGCCAAAACCACTTTATTCATACTGCGCTGTCACACAACCAATCCTACTTCAGTTCGGAATCGGGTAAGTATTATTGCCAGGCAACAGGGAATGCATAGAGCCATCATCTTCAAGGACTGTACCTTTTACCACACCTTACATTGTCGTGCTTCCTGCCTCTCAAGGTATCGGATACAGATCTCTTGAACGAAGCTGCCACAAATACGCAAGTGCCCGTTGAAGGTACAATGTTTCTATTTAACGCCCTGTGTGGAACACAGCAATAAATCCCTATTGCAGCTGCCGCTGAGCCTATATGTAAGAAGATTGTGGAGGATGAGACCATTATGAAGGAGGAAGAGGTGGAAGAGAAGGAAGTGCTGGCAGCCAATGTAGCACTTCTGTCTGCAATCCGCATGCGTGATTACGATGCCTTCTTGTATGTAATGCCCCTCCCACCACACACATACACACACCATAGACACACCATACACACACACCATACACACACACCATACACACAAACACACACGTATACACAAACACAACACATATAAACACACACATATACACAAACACAACACACACACACACATACATGCGCACTCGCACAACACACATGCTGTACGTACATATGGACACACCCATGCACGCTATGTCCCATCTTTTCTCCTTCCCCTCCCTCCTCAAGGAAAGTTGCCGATCCAAACATGGTCATATTCCGAG
>CBDBDP010000004.1:0-5766 GCA_965203915.1 Alphaproteobacteria bacterium | reverse complement strand
ACTGAGTGGGAAGGAGGGGAGGATGTGTGCACTTTGTGTATCAAGATGCATTTTAATTTTCTGCCTAACAGAATGCAACATGCAACAGCCTGCCATATGCAATGCAGTACTGTGTTTGCATACAGCCCCATGCAATAATTCCCATCGCCTTGCCAGAAGGGGAGAGGGTCCTGGATGGGGTGGTGGGGAGGAGGGATGGGGTGGAGAGGAGGATGGGGTGGGAGGGAGTCCACACCCTCTCCTCTTCCCCATCACTACACCACTCACAGTCCACACAGGAATGATGTCATCAGGAAATATGAAGTATCTGGTAGTCATGTTACCTTCTTCTCCTCCCCTCCTCCCCCTCCTCTTCCTCCTCCCACTCCTCCTCCTCCCCCTCCTCCTCCTCCTCCCCCTCCCCCTCCTCCTCCCCCTCCCCCTCCCCCTCCTCCTCCCCCTCCCCCTCCCCCTCCTCCTCCCCCTCCCCCTCCTCCTCCCCCTCCCCCTCCCCCTCCTCCTCCCCCTCCTCCTCCTCCTCCCCCTCCTCCCTCTCCTCCTCTCTCTCCTCCTCCTCTCCTCCTCCTCCTCCTCCTCCTCCTTCTCTCCTCCTCCTCCTCCTTTTCTCCCCCTCCTCCTCAACTTCTCTCTCCTCTGATCCTTGCCTCTAAATAAAATCATGGTACCTAGGCAGGACATTGTGGTTGCTGATAGGTTGTTATACATGTAGTATGTGGAATAGTTTTATTGTTGGTAACCATAGTGATTCACCTTTCTTGTGTGAAAGAGGTGAGGGTCATGGAGGAGAGGGAAGGAGTCTATCTTTGAGGGGGTGACCTTGCCTTTGAAGCATTTGTATACATTATGTACTACACTGATTTGGGTTATGGAGAGAGAGGGAGGTGATGGAGAGAGGGGAGGTGATGGAGAGAGAGGGGAAGTGAGGGAGAGAGGGAGTTGATGCAGAGAGAGGGAGGGGATGGAGAGAGAGGAGAGGTGATGGAGAGGGGAGGTGAAGGAGAGAGAGGAGAGGGGAGGGAGAGAGGGAGGTGATGGAGAGAGGGAGGTGATGGAGAGAGAGGTGATGGAGAGAGAGGGAGGTGATGGAGAGAGAGGTGATGGAGAGAGAGGGAGGTGATGGAGAGAGAGGGAGGTGATGGAGAGAGAGGGAGGTGATGGAGAGAGAGGGAGGTGATGGAGAGAGAGGGAGGTGATGGAGAGAGAGGGAGGTGATGGAGAGAGAGGGAGGTGATGGAGAGAGAGGGAGGTGATGGAGAGAGAGGGAGGTGATGGAGAGAGAGGGAGGTGATGGAGAGAGAGGGAGGTGATGGAGAGAGAGGGAGGTGGAGAGAGAGGGAGGTGATGGAGAGAGGGAGGTGATGGAGAGAGGGAAGTGATGGAGAGAGGGGAGGTGATGGAGAGAGAGGGGAGGTGAGGGAGAGAGGGAATTGATGCAGAGAGAGGGAGGGGATGGAGAGAGAGGGGAGGTGATGGAGAGGGGAGGTGAAGGAGAGAGGGGAGGTGAGGGAGAGAGGGAGGTGATGCAGAGAGAGAGTGGTGATGGAGAGAGAGGGAGGTGATGGAGAGAGGGGAGGTGAGGGAGAGAGGGAGGTGATGCAGAGAGAGAGTGGTGATGGAGAGAGAGGGAGGGGATGGAGTGAGGGAGGTGATAGAGAGAGGGAGGTGATGGAAAGAGGGAGGTGATGGAGAGAGAGGGAGTGATGGAGAGAGGGAGGTGATGGAGAGAGGGAGGTGATGGAGAGAGGGAGGTGATGGAGAGAGGGAGGTGATGGAGAGAGGGAGGTGATGGAGAGAGGGAGGTGATGGAGAGAGGGAGTTGATGGAGAGAGGGAGGTGATGGAGAGAGGGAGGTGATGGAGAGAGAATGGTGATGGAGAGAGGGAGGTGATGGAGAGAGGGAGGTGATGGAGAGAGGGAGGTGATGGAGAGAGGGAGGTGATGGAGAGAGGGAGGTGATGGAGAGAGGGAGGTGATGGAGAGAGGGAGGTGATGGAGAGAGGGAGGTGATGGAGAGAGGGAGGTGATGGAGAGAGGGAGGTGATGGAGAGAGGGAGGTGATGGAGAGAGGGAGGTGATGGAGAGAGGGAGGTGATGGAGAGAGGGAGGTGATGGAGAGAGGGAGGTGATGGAGAGAGGGAGGTGATGGAGAGAGGGAGGTGATGGAGAGTAGGAGGTGATGGAGAGAGGGAGGTGATGGAGAGAGGGAGGTGATGGAGAGAGGGAGGTGATGGAGAGAGGGAGGTGATGGAGAGAGGGAGGTGATGGAGAGAGGGAGGTGATGGAGAGAGGGAGGTGATGGAGAGAGGGAGGTGATGGAGTGAGGTGATGGAGTGAGGAATGTGATGGAGAGAGGGAGGTGATGGAGAGAGGGAGGTGATGGAGAGAGGGAGGTGATGGAGAGAGGGAGGTGATGGAGAGAGGGAGGTGATGGAGAGAGGGAGGTGATGGAGAGAGGGAGGTGATGGAGAGAGGGAGGTGATGGAGAGAGGGAGGTGATGGAGAGAGGGAGGTGATGGAGAGAGGGAGGTGCTGGAGAGAGAGGGAGGTGATGGAGAGAGGGTGGTGATGGAGAGAGGGAGGTGCTGGAGAGAGGAAGGTGATGGAGAGAGGGAGGGAGGTGATGGAGAGAGAGGGAGGTGATAGAGAGAGAGGGAGGTGTTGGAGAGAGAGGGAAGTGTATGTGTATTCCAAAGGTGCGTCATTAAAAGTGAGTGTGGAGGGAGGGGCAAGCTCCTCATTTCTGAAATTAACTTGTTTGATTTTTTTTTCAAGTGTGTTTAAAAGAAAGGTTGGATGGGAAAGTTTTGGAAAGGATGGATGTGGTGAGGAAGATGGAGGCAGTCGGGTCAGAAGATGGAGACACCTCAAAGCCCATGGTCATCAAGGACAGGGGCAACCACAACAAAATGTTCACAACTTAGAGAGCGAGAGCCCAATAATGTAACAGCATTTAGTGGACTACTTTGTTATTCCACATGGCATTTGTACATGTGTCCATCATCATTTGTTCCTTGGATTATGTACGTATCCTTTACAACATGCGTGTTGTGACCTGGTCTTTTTTGTTTGTGTCATTTTGCTGTCTAATAAAAGACACCTGTTCAGTTGCGACTGTTCCTTTTGTGTCAATTTGAAAAAGTGTTGCCATGTTAATGTATGTAAGTGTAATCCAATCTGCACCAATCAACTCATTCATCCCCTACTCATAGAACCATCCCCTGCCACACCCATCTACTCCTCCCATGCCACACCCATCTACTCCTTCCCTGCCACACCCATCTACTCTCATGCCACGCCCACCAACTCCTCCCATACCACACCCATCTACTCCTCCCCTGCCACACCCATCTACTCCTCCTATGCCACACCCACCTGCTCCTCCCATGCCACACCCATCTACTCCTCCCCTGCCACACCCATATACTCCCATGCCACACCCATCTCGTTACTCGTATTCAATATTGGTGTGCCTTCTGCAACGAGAAAAACGAGTGTGGCTTCACGATACTACTACGGTACGCCCACGCTTATTTGGATGATGCCGCGCAAATTAAGAATTCTGCATGGCAGACTAGACAAGTGTTTAATAAAAACAGGTTTTTTGTTCTTGCTGAAACATTCTATCAAAACCACATAAGCATGCGCAATTGTTTTATTAGTTTCCAAGCCTTGCAAGTCATTTCATTCTCACGCGGCACAATAGTGAAACTAATCATGATAACCGAGTACAGCAAAAAAACGCGAAGAATCACTTTATGATTTTCAATTGATTTGGCACTTACATTCTGGTAAAAAATGTTTACATACCTGGTACAAACCGTTAACAATATGTACCAGAATGTAAGTGGCAAATCAATTGAAAATTGATTCTACGCGTTTTTTTGCTGTGCGATTGAGTATATATCGTCGCTACATCAGGCGGGAATGATAATATAGTGGAGACGTTTTTTTGTTGTTGTAACGTTTCGAATTCGTTGGCGTAAGTTCAGCCAAAGCGTTCGAATTCAGCTATTAAACAACACATTGAGAAATTTCTGTTACAGATGATTTTCCCATCAGAATCATTATTAATGTGCTGGTGCAATTTGCATGGTCATATATATCAGCAATGTTAATCCATTAATGTAACTAACAATGTGTGTATTCATGTACATGCAGTTGTGCATGAGTAGTGCATGGGTCATCACACAGCTGTACATGCCAGTATATAGCACTGAACAACACACACGTTTATTGCATAAATCACTTCTGGATATACGCAGTGTGCTTTTGTATTAGTTTCTTCTTTTCGGATACATGTATTACATATAGTTACAAGGAACTTCTAATCCTTTTCCTTGTTGTGGTCTCCCTCTCACCCCGCAGCTGATAGTGCCACCGTGATCGATGAATTTCACCAGTACTGCTGTTAATCAACGTGGTATAACATACCAACAATTGCATATCCACAGATGCGTTCTTCCACCAGGCAGTAAACCTCGCCTGTGCATACCATTACTCGGAAAAATCGATTTGTCTATTCGAAATAACCGGTTTAAATTTCTCCATTCGGAGGTACTTAGGTATTCGTCGTCAGCATCGACAATTCGCACATTATTTGAATACTTTTTTATTACAAATATCCGGATATGATTTTGAATTGAGTATCATAATTAGAGTTGTATATATATATATATAGCTACGTCACTGTTGTTTTTACTATTTATACACACATGCAATGTGGGGACGACATCGGAAGCAATCAATAATTGAGTAAATAGATTACATAATATACAGCTTGTACTAGCTCAATGCTTTTATCGTCGTCTTCAAGTAGGTAACTAAGTTCATTAGTATATGCCACGAGTTGTGTATATATGTAGCAGCAATAAATTTATATACCAGTACTAGTTTTACATTGGAGCTCTACAGTGGTATACGAAGTGAACGTATCTAAGTATATATATATATGTATAGCGCTGGCGAGTGAAATAGAATGACAGACTTCTCGGCACCCACTTCAAGTAAGTATGCGCGCTCTGTTTGAGTATGTATATAGAAATTAGAGAGCATTACGCAATCGTGAAATTTCATTAATGCATTTAGCGAGAACGTGAATGGAGTGTTGTGAAATAATTGTAAGTGGAGTACGTGATTGTAGGTGAGTTTGTAATGGTGATGTCTGGTCTCAGTGGTTAGTGTTGGATGGTTAGGTTTACATTACTATTGATATGTATAAGTGCATGGTAAAGACATACACTTTATTTGGCAAACACCTGCTACTGTAGACCTTTGTGTCTGTGTGTTTTCAACTGACATGCATAGCTCTAGTTTGGGTGCAAGACCAGGTGAATTTCTGTGCAGACTAAATTATATTGACAGTGTGCACTCTACAAGCATTATAACCTGAATGACCTAGGTATTCGGCAGGAAATTTGGCAAAACCTATTCGAAAAAATCGATTTTGTTGTTTAAACTATTCGTTTTCAGATCCTCAAACACCTGAAAAATCGATTAGTGTTTTAAAAGTATTTGTGCGATTTTCATTATGCAGGGGACTCTGTCTGTCATAATGATGTCTGCTGGGGCATCCCATCGGTTGCTGGAGAAGTAATATCTCTTGGCGTCATCATTATGCTTCTCCACACCTGAAAAGAATGTTATACTTTTACTGTTCAATTTACCTTGACAAGAAAACTGCTTCAGACTTCCATGCTGTCATATTATGTTTGGAACAATATACACCATGGCATATATGCAGGAGTTACATGCTTGCGTTGGTGACCA
>CBDBDP010000003.1:0-10655 GCA_965203915.1 Alphaproteobacteria bacterium | reverse complement strand
GACACAGGCGTAGACGCTTGGCTAACTCGTCCTTCACAGAATTCGCACTCTTCTTCGTTTCCGTGTCAAGGTCGACATAGCATTCAACCAGCTTGCCCCGTATAAGCGTAGGTAGAATGAGCGCTTGCTTTTCCGGACTCCACTCCTTAGCGGCCGCGACCAACTCAAAACGGATCCATGCCGCTTGATTATTCCCCAACAGTGATTTCCGGAAGTGGAATTCCCAATTTCTCTGCCATTTTGTATTCAGATCCCACTTCTGACACCAATTTGTTACGTGGGTTAGTCACTATTCAATCCTCAGAATATAATGGCAACTCCACCACAGTACACGTACAACCACTGTTTCTATGCAACCTACACGATTACACAATGCTATGCGCATGCGCAATACAATGCATCTATACCAACCCGTTACATGTCCATCACTTCTCCGCTTAAATCAAGTATTTTGTCCGAAGCGGGTGTGGTTGCAGGTGCAGCAGCAAGGCAAACGGAGGAGAGAAAGCACTCAAATAATGATTCGATCTGCTCTGAACTGGGTTGGAAGTGTGTTCCACTAGTGGTGGAGACATTTGGTGCATGGGGAAAAACTGCGGGCCAGTTTTTTGGACAGGCACACACCTGAATTACACGTTTTACATGCTCCGCTTCTATGTTTCGGCTATGCATCCCGGTGCTATCCTCGGAAAATGTTCCGGGCAGCTGTTAATACGGTAATCGTATTCATCGTGATTATTACTTCTCTGCGTGAGTAAAACACACCACACCTCGAAAGGCAGCTGCGTTGTCTTTACATGTAGCTATTGTGTAGCCTTTTCTTATGCCAGAGATGCTAATGGTACACTTTATTAGCCAATAAATTATAAGGGAAAAATATAATATGCACCTTGAAATCGAGGGCCACCGCGAAAACGCTAATGAGATTGGTTTGAGACTTTATGCACTTATCAATGCCACCCGGTACCCCCCCCCCCCCCCCCCCCCCCCTCCCGTACGGGCGATGCCGGGATTAGGACAATATTTGACCGGCGTGACGTGTTTAGGTAGGGGCGGTTTGACATGATAGGGGATTTGACATTATAGCCACGCCTACTGTGGATATTGACTATTGTACATGTACTTGTATTGAAATATGGCGCAAGAGAAAAGTGTTCTAGTGTGTTTGGGAGACAATAGGAGAATCGTAAAATTTTCAAGTGCGGAGGAGGGACTGCCCATTGACAAAGTGACTAAGACAGCTTTCTGCGACGTGCTTGGCGGCGAAGTTGAGCATATTAGTGTACTAGCTGATACAGATAGAAGAGCAATGGGGTAAGCGGAAGGTCTTTGTTGATCTCCAGGGAAGAGATATACCCGACAGGAGTATTTTGCAAGTAATACCAGTGCGCAAAGTGAGCGAGTTAAAAAATAAATAGTCAGCTGTAGATTACGTATCACCCATATGTTTAATGCTGCAGGGGGGCCCTATTCCGGATTCTACAAGACCACAGCCGCGGTCGGTGAGTTCATATTTATACATATCACGGCGTTACGCATGCATGTACATTTCCATGTACAGTTTGCCCTCCTTATAAGCACACCACTTTATAAGCTCGTTCCCAATCCTTACAAGCTCAGGGGTGTGTACCTAAATTAATTCATAACCTGGGGCAAAGGACAATGTGTCTAGTTTGTGGGAACATCTTTTCAGAGGAGTCTATAGTTTTAATTGCTCTGTTTTAAAAACAGAGCAATTAAATCTATACATCAAAACCTATGGTCAAACCCCGACCCCTTAGATAGGGAGGATTTGACAGCATACCGCAGTATAGTTTGATATGACGCGATGTCAAATCCCGACCCTTGCCCGTACGGGAGGGGGGGGGGGGGGGGGGGGGGGTGGCATTTCGGTCATGGCCGGTTGCATAGAAGATGGTCTGTTAGGCAACGTAATTAGCTTGGGAATCAAACCATAGATCTACTCTAATATCTATGATCAAACGTAAGGAGGGAATTATGAATTAAAGTTTTATATTCCCCCGCGTCTTACGTAAACCCGGTGTTAAACAGACGCGGTCGCCCGTTTTTCGATGTTCGAATGCTACCGAGTACACTTTTTCCCGGAGTGGTTTCAAACATATTTGAAGGTGTCTATAAACGTGTTTAGGTACCCAATAACATATAGCACAAGTGAAACGTTCACAACTTACTTACCTCCTTCTCACACTCTCGCCTGGTACCCAGACCCAAACGTTGTACCCAGACTTTTCAATATATTGTTATTGAACTTTATTTATTTTTATTTTTGGGGGGATTTATCCAAACATATACAGCAATAATACTAAACATAGATTGTACACAGCACCACAGCAGGTAATGCACGCTATTACTACTATGTAAATGAGCACACACAAAATACACAACGACTATGTCTGAACAGCTGATTGTCGACCTATAGTTAAGCTGGGATGTCAGAGCCGACGCCATATGCTCGATAGCAGTGCCCTTGCATTTGTTCTGACTAGAACCAAGTTGAGCCTACCATACAGTGTTGAGGTGGCATGCGATTTGGAGCAATTTAGTCTAGCAGCCAGGCGAGAGGCAAGGCGTGAAAGATGTAAGCGTGCTTCTGTTCCCCAGCAACCATAAGTCTCAACAGCTAAAGGTATGCATGACCAGCCTAGCTCTGAACACTTAACATCGTTGGAGGCATGCTTCCTTTGTTCGGAAACCCGGGCAGATGATCCTTGCTGTCACACACGCTTCATTGAGGAAGCTTTGATTAAGCGGTGATGCAACAGTGAGATCAAAAGCTGCAGGTTTCCCCAGATCCCAATTTGGCACTAGGACATCAGCTGGCTGGGTGCGCCGTTCATCATGCCCCAAACCACTTCCTACCTCCATTTGTCCACCAACACCAGCCTGTCTGCAGGATTCAAAAAAGGTATTCCTAATTTGGTTGTGGCGTGACACTACATCCCCATTATATCTACATGTTAGGGCATGGTGACCTAAGGGATCTAATGACTGGGTTGAACAAGATGGGCACCTACTACCACCAAACATGTCGATACCTAGCCACCATTTTAAGGCTGTTTGGAATTCAGCTGTGTCAAGGTGGAGGTTAAGACCTGGGGAGGGTATAACTGATAGCCAAGAAGCTGCAAGGTTTGATGAAGCAGACATTAAACGAGCCCTGTTTGGAATAGAGGAGGCATCAAAAAGCAACTGAAACTGCTTGTTCTCTATTTTAGTGGACAGCATCTTTTGGGTCGTTGGAGAATTAAGCAACTCATCAATAGAAATAGCCTCTGCCAGGGAAACACATGCATTGAAGTGGTCCAAAGATCGGAGAAGATGGTGACTAGTATTGGTAGCAAAGCCCGACATCGAAAAGGAAGACATGAATGCTGCTGATGAGTTTAATGATGCACTGTGAAGCCCCAGACCACCTGCTCAGACTTAGCTGGGCCTGCTGCCAAACTGAATCAGATGGGTCAATGCACATGCTATCTGAAAAAGTCTGGCGGACCTCCTCATCAAATAAGTGCAATCCTTCCAGTGCTACAGAAGGAGGGGTGCATCTGGCAATATGGACCATCCGACAGAAACCACCGCATTGGCGTAGCAACATCAGAGCAACTTGGGAGTCAACTGAACCTACTTCTTTTAGCAGTGCCAAAAACTTAGAGGCATGTGCTCTTTTCTCCGCAATGGACTTGGCACAAAAGATTATTATTATTTTATTATTTTTATTTACTTATTATTATCATTGTACATTATAAATAACCAGCTATACATACACAATACACTCAAAAAGAAAGCCGTCCTTCACCCTCCCACTGCACCATCAGATGCCTCGACAAAGCGCCAGGTCTAGTCTCGTCCGACTTCCGTGGTTTTTGTAGAAAATACACATGGTCTTCGGAGACAGCCTTGGTGTCCTGTTCCCCTTGCATAGCCCTAATCAGAAGAGGGGATTCCTCCCTTTTCGCGGCCACTCCCGGGGTCAACCCCTCAGCCCCGTCACCCAAACGCACCATCTGGAAAGACGTCTTCCCAAAAGAGCGCACTCCGCATGTACATCGTGGCTTCGGCCAATAATGGCAAGTAGCGTGAGGTGGCTAGCCTACACGTACCAATGGTAGAAGCAAGAGTTTGGTCCAAGGAACAAGGATAGTAAACCGATGAGACTCAAAGTAGCACTGCCCAACCGCGCGCGGTGTTATTATTGTTGTATTATTGAGTGTATTATAGCAAGATAATATTATGATCATGAATGAATACATTATTCATTATAATTATTGTACATGTAAAATGGGACAATTGCCCCACGGATATATTATAAAATGTTATAAAAATGCATCGCGGGTGAATCGCTATAACTTCCCAACGGTTAACGCTATCGACTTCCTATTTTCAAAACTTCATACTACACCATTTCACTACGGGGAAACGTATTTTGGGGCCTTGCACTAGTTCCTTGCTGATGTTACGAAGTCCGATACCCCATGGGGTTCAAAACCGCCACATCTTCAGCTAGGAGAGTTCAAATCGCTTCAAATTCAGTATGTACGTACAGGGGTCCTGTTGCTATTGATGTGTTCAGTTCGTTAATATTTACTCTATCCGTCACGGAGATACAGCTGTGCAAAGTTAATGCACATTTCCCGCTCGATTGCACCATTTTTGCATGCAACCCGTGTTCCATTCTCCCAATCCACAATAAATCTTGATAACTTCTTTGTTCCGCCCATTTCTCCCTTAAACTAAGCTAGCCGTTGAATTCGTGCATGACTTGTGTTATATTGTATCATGTGCACTTTTGAGTGGCATCCATGCAATGATATCCGATTATGTGGTGATATTGCAAAGCTATACCGGTACGTACTATTTAAAAAAAACAACCTAGTTTCATGTATCAATTACATATACTTAAAAAGCTTCCGCGCTTCGCGCTGGAGGGGGCACATCCCCCTCCCGCTCCCTCCCCCTACTTGGCACACCTCCTCTTGCCTGGGTTGAATTTTAGACCTTCCGCCGGCTCTGCGTTCCCAACTGTTTTTGTCTCACTCAGGCAGTGAGTTTATGCGGGAAAGTTAAAAGAAGAAGAACGCTGCTCAGTTCCAGACGATCGTACCAAATTAACGGACCCAATTAAGTGAATGGTTGCAGTATAACCTTGCGCCTCCCACGTCGCCGGCAGTATTCAAAACGGTGTCATAGTCGCCAATGACTCCCCTAAATTTTGACTCCCCAGTCATTCGCGCCTAGGCATATATGACTCCCGGTCATATATGCCTAGGCGTATTTGACTCCCCAGTCATTTACGCCTAGGCATGTATGACTCCCCAGTCATTCACACCTAGGCATATATGACTCCCCCTTGATAAAAGTGACTCCGATCCCGGGAGTTATTACAGCCTTAGGCATAATTAACTCCCCGTCGATCTTTGCCTATGTATATGATTCCCCTGTTGTCTGCCTAGACAAAATTGGCTCCTGTTTGATTAAACCGTTCAGTTAAGCCATTTGTCTGAGGGTGGTATGCTGAAGAAACTTTATGGTGGGTTTGAGTGAGACGAAAGAGCTGCATGCTCTTTAACTTTATTAACAAATTCTCTGCCTTGGTCCGAAATAATAACTTCACAGCATCCAAACCTAATACATAAAATATAATAACATGCAATGATCACATGATGCATGCAATCAATTTAAATCTTCCACGTATTATTTTTCCAAATCATTTCAAACAAGAAGAGTGCTACACTTGCAACAGTCTTATCCTTCAGTGGTGCAGCTTCAGGCCACTTGCTGAAATAATCTACTAAAGTGACCACATACTTATTGCCCTTTGAGGTGGTGGGCAATGGACCAATGAGGTCAATACCAACCTATATATTGGTAGTGTATTTATATTATATCATACCTACACACGAAGTCACCAACCTGGTGCCAAACATTTGGCATTGGAACAATAGGATGCAGCTTAGCATTGGACTTTGAAAACTTAGCGTTAGTTCTCTGACATTTGTCGCAGTGTTGTACAAATATTCGAATATCTTCATTTATGTTTTTCCAGAAGAAACGACTGGATATTTTTTGAATGGTTTTATCTCTGCCTAAGTGGCTTCCTACATGTACAAATACAGGTATACAATTACCGTACTGAATAATATATACTTTCAGTTTTACCTTCAATCCCAGCATGGCATGACTCCAGAAGGCGTCTTTTTTCGTCTTCGGTCCTAACACAAATCTTCCACCCTTCCTCTTCACCTTCGCCTTTCTTCACTCTTCTGAAATAGAGCACTCCACAGTCGAACTTGAAGTTTTTGCATTTGCGCCTTAGATTGGCCTTATCTCCCTTTGAAATGCCCTTAGGATATTGATTCATACGCAGGTAACCCTCGACAACACTGAATTCATCCTGGTCCATGCGAGCGAGCTTTCTCACTTCGACAACTACACGTGGCTTATGGAATTCACGTGGGGAGTCATATATGCCTAGGAGGAGTCATTTACACCTTAGGCGTAAATGACCGGGGGAGTCATTTATGCCTGGGAGTCATTTATGCCTCTGACAACGGCACGCGTAATTAAGGCTATTTGCTACGCACTCACATCATCGACCTCTAGTCGTGTAATAAAGCTTTCCTATTTGCCATCATCTTGCTGTCTTATTTCTGCCACGCCCACTCGGCTACGATTGCAATTTCAGTCTCACACAACTTTCAGCTCACACATAGTACATGAACTCATGCTGGCTCCTACTTGTGCACACACTTGCATTGTTGCGTACATGGCCCTGTACACTATCGTATGGCATATTTTCTTATACACAACCACACGCACACACACACGCACACACACACACACACACACGCGCACGCACACACACACACACACACACACACACACACACACACACACACACACACACTCATGTACAGCGTACTTGCACACACCAGTTATACATGTGGCAAACAATACACCTGTCTGATGATGGTACAAACACTCTCACTCATAAACATTGTCATATGCACATGTACATGTATTCTATTCAATTCAGCTGATTGCATTTCAATTTGTGTACCAAGCTTGCATAACACACACATGCACATGCACAGGCACACACACACATGACATACACACACAGACACACAAATGCACACACAGACACACTAACGCACACACACACACATGACATACACACATAGACACACAAATGCACACAAAGACACACTAACGCACACACACACATGACATACACACATAGACACACAAATGCACACAAAGACACACTAACGCACACACACAGGCACACACAGACACATGACATACACACACAGACACACAAATGCACACACAGACACACTAACGCACACACAAACAAAAGCACACACACATATAAACGCACACAAACGCACACACAGACACACACATGACATACACACTGACACATACAAACACACACATACAGACACACTAATGCACACACTCACACAGACACACACACATACAGGCACACACAGACACATGACATACACACACAGACACACAAATGCACACACAGACACACTAATGCACACACACACACAAACGCACACAGACACACACATGACATACACACAGACGCATACAAACGCACGCACACAGATACACAGACACACACATGGACACACAAAACACATGACACACATATGACAAACACACACACGCACACACACACACACACATGGACACTAGCACACACAGACACACATGCACACACACATGCATGAAATACACACTAGCACACACAGACACATGCACACACACATGCATAAAATACACACTAGCACACACATGCACACACAGGCACACATAGACACATGCATACACACAGACGCATACAAACACACACACAGACACACTAACGCACACACAAATGCACACACAGACACACATGACATACACATGGACACATACAAAAACACACACACAGACACACTAACGCACACACACAAACGCACACACAGATACACCGACACACACATGGGCACACAAAACACATGACACACACATATGACAAACACACACACACACACACACACACACACACATACATGGAAATACACACTAGCACACACAGACACACATGCACACACACATGCATGAAATACACACTTGCACACACAGGCACACACACACACACATGCATACACAGACACACACACGAGACAGTCACACAAAGCACTCAGACACACACATGCACAGACACACACAGGAACATACACACACGACAGACACACAGACACACACACACACAGGCACACACACAAAATATATAGACACTCACGAAATACAGACACACACACAGAAACACACAGACACACAGACTTGCACACAGACTCGCACACACAAAATACATATAGACACACATGCACAGACACAACAGACACACGCTCACAGATAAACACACAATACACACAGACACACATACAGATACACACACACAGATATACAGACGCACACACAGACTTGCACATGTGCACAGACACGTGTTACACAAAGCACACACTGTTTTTCATGTGGAAATAAACTGTAGTGCTCTCTGATAATGATGGTACACTCACTGAATGCCTTCTCTGCACATGCATTTTTGATCTATCCATTGAACAGCTCATGAGACCATGAGACATGTCTACACATGTAGGTACATGTAGCAACGTGTACACTGTAGTGTCATAGGACTGGTCCTTTATGCATACATTGTGTCCTTATAGGACTGTCCCCTGACACAAGAGACAAGTCATAAGGATATGCCATGGTTAGCAAACAAGCTCAAGAGGCTTCTGTTTATCTTGAGTGCTCATGGAATGAATATTGCTATCCATTATGTCTGTGTAAACTTACCACGGGGCCCTGACCTACCGCAATCAGCAATGATAGGGTAATTCATCGCCAGGCAGAAACATCGCCCTTCAAAAAAAAATCTGCTTGGTACATCCTTCTTCATCAAGAAGAGGCAGCACAGTGTTGCGTGTTGCACTGTACTAATTTTTATGCGTAAATTAAATGACTACTCGTAGAAGGTTATAGCAAGGCACAGTACGTACTTTGTACTTATGGTGAGGAACAGCAATCTGAGTTCATGTAGACTCGTTTAATTCACTGCAATCAATTAGTGCGACACGGGACACACAACATTGTGCTGATGAAAACAGTAGGCCTGTAAGACCTGCGATGAAATTATTGTACCTCCCTTATCGTTGCAGATCGTGGTAGGTCAGGGCCAGTGGTAAGTTTACACCCCCCCCCCCACACACACACACACACACAATATTGTACCAGGGCCCAGTGCTGTGGTGAATATAGTAACATGCATACAGTGGTACGGGACACCAATCCTATGAGGGCTGAGGACCGATTCTTTGGGAGTATATGACATAGAGCTCTCACTTTAGAGACGGTACATACACATAGGTACATGTAGCTACATGTGTGTCTGTATATGTGTGTGTCTGTGTGTATGTCGTGTGTGTATCTGTGTGTCCATGTGTGTGCATGTATGTCTCTGTGTGTGTATGTGTGTCTCTGTGTGTGTCTGTGTGTGTCTGCGTGTGTGTGTCTATGTGTATTTCGTGTGTGTGTCTATATGTATTTTTTTGTATGAGTCTGTGTGCATGTATGTCTGCGTGTCTGTGTGCGTGTCTGTGTATTTTATGTGTGTGTCTGTAGGTGTGTTTGTGTATTTCGTTTGTGTGCTTGTGTGTCTGTGTGTCTGTTGTGTGTGTATGGCATGTGTGTATCTTGTGTGTGCGTGTGTGTGTCTGTGCATGTGTGTGCGTCTGTGCATGCGTGTGTCTGTGCATGTGTGTGTCTATGCTTGTGTGTCCATGTGTGCCTGCGTCTGTGTGTCTGTCATGTGTGTCTGTCTGTCGTGTGTCTGTGCATGTGTGTGTCTGTGAATTTCATGTGTGTGAGTCTGTGTCCATGTGTGTCTGTGCGTGTCTGTGTGTATGTCATGTGTGTGTGTCTGTGTATTTCATGTGTGTGTCTGTGTGTGTGTCTGTGTATTTCATGTGTGTGTCTGTGTGTGCCTCTGTGCATGTCTGTGTGTGTCTGTGTATGTGTCTGTCGTGTGAGTGTGTGTTGTGTGGGTCTATGCATGCCTGTGTGTGTGTGTGTGTGTGTGTGTGTCTGTGTGTGCATCTGTGTGTGTGTCTGTGCATGCCTGCATGTGTCTGTGTGTATGTGTCTGTGTGTGTCTGTGTGTGTGTCTGTGTGTGTGCGTCTGTGTACATGTCTGTGTGTGTGTGTCTGTGTGTGTGTCTGTGTGTGTGTATCTGTGTGTGTGTTGTGTGTGTGTCTATGTGTGTGTGTCTGTGTGTGTGTCTGTGTGTGTGTCTGTGTGTGTGTGCGTCTGTGTGTTGTGTGTGTGTCTATGTGTATTTCATGTGTACCTGTGTGTCTGTGCCTGTGTCTGTGAGTGTGTCCGTGTCCGTATGTGTGTGTGTTTGTGTGTGTATGTCATGTGTGTGTCTGTGTATCTATATGTTGTGTGTGAGCGTTTTTGCATGTGTATTGACACATTTATATAGTGGTGTGTGTGTTATGCAAGTGTGCAATGTTTGTGTACATTTAGAGTACCAGATGGGGACACAATGTATTCAATCCTTGGAAACATG
>CBDBDP010000002.1:0-4328 GCA_965203915.1 Alphaproteobacteria bacterium | reverse complement strand
TGATCATGATACTAGGAATGGCTATATGTATATACAGCATATGTGCTCCTTGATCATGATACAAGGAATGGCTATATGTATATACAGCATATGTGCTCCTTGATCATGATACAAGGAATGGCTATATGTATATACAGCATATGTGCTCCTTGATCATGATACAAGGAATGGCTATATGTATATACAGCATATGTGCTCCTTGATCATGATACAAGGAATGGCTATATGTATATACAGCATATGTGCTCCTTGATCATGATACAAGGAATGGCTATATGTATATACAGCATATGTGCTCCTTGATCATGATACAAGGAATGGCTATATGTATATACAGCATATGTGCTCCTTGATCATGATACAAGGAATGGCTATATGTATATACAGCATATGTGCTCCTTGATCATGATACTAGGAATGGCTATATGTATATACAGCATATGTGCTCCTTGATCATGATACAAGGAATGGCTATATGTATATACAGCATATGTGCTCCTTGATCATGATACAAGGAATGGCTATATGTATATACAGCATATGTGCTCCTTGATCATGATACAAGGAATGGCTATATGTATATACAGCATATGTGCTCCTTGATCATGATACAAGGAATGGCTATATGTATATACAGCATATGTGCTCCTTGATCATGATACAAGGAATGGCTATATGTATATACAGCATATGTGCTCCTTGATCATGATACAAGGAATGGCTATATGTATATACAGCATATGTGCTCCTTGATCATGATACAAGGAATGGCTATATGTATATACAGCATATGTGCTCCTTGATCATGATACTAGGAATGGCTATATGTATATACAGCATATGTGCTCCTTGATCATGATACAAGGAATGGCTATATGTATATACAGCATATGTGCTCCTTGATCATGATACAAGGAATGGCTATATGTATATACAGCATATGTGCTCCTTGATCATGATACAAGGAATGGCTATATGTATATACAGCATATGTGCTCCTTGATCATGATACAAGGAATGGCTATATGTATATACAGCATATGTGCTCCTTGATCATGATACTAGGAATGGCTATATGTATATACAGCATATGTGCTCCTTGATCATGATACAAGGAATGGCTATATGTATATACAGCATATGTGCTCCTTGATCATGATACAAGGAATGGCTATATGTATATACAGCATATGTGCTCCTTGATCATGATACTAGGAATGGCTATATGTATATACAGCATATGTGCTCCTTGATCATGATACAAGGAATGGCTATATGTATATACAGCATATGTGCTCCTTGATCATGATACAAGGAATGGCTATATGTATATACAGCATATGTGCTCCTTGATCATGATACTAGGAATGGCTATATGTATATACAGCATATGTGCTCCTTGATCATGATACAAGGAATGGCTATATGTATATACAGCATATGTGCTCCTTGATCATGATACAAGGAATGGCTATATGTATATACAGCATATGTGCTCCTTGATCATGATACTAGGAATGGCTATATGTATATACAGCATATGTGCTCCTTGATCATGATACAAGGAATGGCTATATGTATATACAGCATATGTGCTCCTTGATCATGATACAAGGAATGGCTATATGTATATACAGCATATGTGCTCCTTGATCATGATACTAGGAATGGCTATATGTATATACAGCATATGTGCTCCTTGATCATGATACAAGGAATGGCTATATGTATATACAGCATATGTGCTCCTTGATCATGATACAAGGAATGGCTATATGTATATACAGCATATGTGCTCCTTGATCATGATACAAGGAATGGCTATATGTATATACAGCATATGTGCTCCTTGATCATGATACTAGGAATGGCTATATGTATATACAGCATATGTGCTCCTTGATCATGATACAAGGAATGGCTATATGTATATACAGCATATGTGCTCCTTGATCATGATACAAGGAATGGCTATATGTATATACAGCATATGTGCTCCTTGATCATGATACAAGGAATGGCTATATGTATATACAGCATATGTGCTCCTTGATCATGATACAAGGAATGGCTATATGTATATACAGCATATGTGCTCCTTGATCATGATACAAGGAATGGCTATATGTATATACAGCATATGTGCTCCTTGATCATGATACTAGGAATGGCTATATGTATATACAGCATATGTGCTCCTTGATCATGATACAAGGAATGGCTATATGTATATACAGCATATGTGCTCCTTGATCATGATACAAGGAATGGCTATATGTATATACAGCATATGTGCTCCTTGATCATGATACAAGGAATGGCTATATGTATATACAGCATATGTGCTCCTTGATCATGATACAAGGAATGGCTATATGTATATACAGCATATGTGCTCCTTGATCATGATACAAGGAATGGCTATATGTATATACAGCATATGTGCTCCTTGATCATGATACAAGGAATGGCTATATGTATATACAGCATATGTGCTCCTTGATCATGATACAAGGAATGGCTATATGTATATACAGCATATGTGCTCCTTGATCATGATACTAGGAATGGCTATATGTATATACAGCATATGTGCTCCTTGATCATGATACAAGGAATGGCTATATGTATATACAGCATATGTGCTCCTTGATCATGATACTAGGAATGGCTATATGTATATACAGCATATGTGCTCCTTGATCATGATACTAGGAATGGCTATATGTATATACAGCATATGTGCTCCTTGATCATGATACAAGGAATGGCTATATGTATATACAGCATATGTGCTCCTTGATCATGATACTAGGAATGGCTATATGTATATACAGCATATGTGCTCCTTGATCATGATACAAGGAATGGCTATATGTATATACAGCATATGTGCTCCTTGATCATGATACTAGGAATGGCTATATGTATATACAGCATATGTGCTCCTTGATCATGATACTAGGAATGGCTATATGTATATACAGCATATGTGCTCCTTGATCATGATACTAGGAATGGCTATATGTATATACAGCATATGTGCTCCTTGATCATGATACAAGGAATGGCTATATGTATATACAGCATATGTGCTCCTTGATCATGATACAAGGAATGGCTATATGTATATACAGCATATGTGCTCCTTGATCATGATACAAGGAATGGCTATATGTATATACAGCATATGTGCTCCTTGATCATGATACTAGGAATGGCTATATGTATATACAGCATATGTGCTCCTTGATCATGATACAAGGAATGGCTATATGTATATACAGCATATGTGCTCCTTGATCATGATACTAGGAATGGCTATATGTATATACAGCATATGTGCTCCTTGATCATGATACTAGGAATGGCTATATGTATATACAGCATATGTGCTCCTTGATCATGATACAAGGAATGGCTATATGTATATACAGCATATGTGCTCCTTGATCATGATACTAGGAATGGCTATATGTATATACAGCATATGTGCTCCTTGATCATGATACAAGGAATGGCTATATGTATATACAGCATATGTGCTCCTTGATCATGATACTAGGAATGGCTATATGTATATACAGCATATGTGCTCCTTGATCATGATACAAGGAATGGCTATATGTATATACAGCATATGTGCTCCTTGATCATGATACTAGGAATGGCTATATGTATATACAGCATATGTGCTCCTTGATCATGATACTTGGGCATATTAGGAATGGCTAACGCTTTACTTGTCAGTTTACAGGGTTTTTATCGGAGTGAAAAAATTGTCCTAACTAAGTGTCCTGACATAGTTGAAAATGGTCGGACATCATTATTGATTGACAGGACATGCATTATTCATGTTTGAAACAACAAATTGTTGTACACCTTACAATTGCACATTAGGCTATAAAAAATCAAGTCCCAGTCATCTAAATTAAAGGTAAAGGCCTGTGTCATAGTGCTTATATAGTCGGTAATTCACACAGTGGAATCAAATATTTTTTTTAGCCTCTGTTCCGTTATAGCATTTATAAAGCTATGAGCCTTTGCTATTTTCTGTTACTGCAATTCCCTGCTTCTTGCGTTTACGTACGATGCTACTTTTGACATACGCTTCATTCCAACGCAAACGCTCACGCTTTATCCACGCCGTAGTTTACATAAAAAGGACAGAAGTTACTCGATCCCGACACTAACTGTACGTGGCTAGTGACGTGCGACGGCGCATGGGCACCATAGGTTATGTTTAAAACGCTATGCTCTATAAACGCTACCACGGTCCAAGCATACCGTACGCCAACGTTAATTGCGTGGATGCAAACGTTACGTAT
>CBDBDP010000001.1:0-24303 GCA_965203915.1 Alphaproteobacteria bacterium | reverse complement strand
CAAGGAATTTTAGTACAACTTTCATTCAATACATCCATCATAACGAAGTCACATCGGGTCAACAGGTGTTATTCCGATGGTTTCATTGAGCTAGACTTGTATCGAAGTACAGAATAACTGTATCGTCTTTTTAGGCACTTCTTCAATTTCAGTTCCACAGCTGTGAAGAGATAGTCTACTTTTTAAGGGATTTTAGTACCAGTTTCATTCAATACATCCATCATAACGAAGTCACATCGGGTCAACAGGGGTTTTGACGATACTTTCATTGTGCTAGCCTTGAATCGAAGTACTGAAAATCAGTATCCACTTTTTAGGCACTTCTTCAATTTCAGTACTGCAGCTGAGAAGAGATAGTCTACTTTTCAAAGGATTATTGAACAACTTTCATTCAATACATCCAGCATAACGAAGTCACATCGGGTCAATAGGTGTTATAACGATGCTTTCATTGTGCTAGACTTGAATCGATGTACTAAAATTCAGTATCCTCTTTTTAGGCACTTCTTCAATTTCAGTTCCACAGCTGTGAAGAGATAGTCTACTTTTCAAGGGATTTAAGAACTACTTTCATTCAATACATCCAACAGAACGAAGTCACATCGGGTCAACAGGTGTTATTCCGATGGTTTCATTGAGCTAGACTTGTATCGAAGTACAGAATAACTGTATCGTCTTTTTAGGCACTTCTTCAATTTCAGTTCCACAGCTGTGAAGAGATAGTCTACTTTTCAAGGGATTTTAGTACAACTTTCATTGAATACATCCATCATAACGAAGTCACATCGGGTCAACAGGTGTTATTCCGATGGTTTCATTGAGCTAGACTTGTATCGAAGTACAGAATAACTGTATCGTCTTTTTAGGCACTTCTTCAATTTCAGTTCCACAGCTGTGAAGAGATAGTCTACTTTTCAAGGGATTTTAGTACCAGTTTCATTCAATACATCCATCATAACGAAGTCACATCGGGTCAACAGGGGTTTTGACGATACTTTCATTGTGCTAGACTTGAATCGAAGTACTGAAAATCAGTATCCACTATTTAGGCACTTCTTCAATTTCAGTACTGCAGCTGAGAAGAGATAGTCTACTTTTCAAAGGATTATTGAACAACTTTCATTCAATACATCCAGCATAACGAAGTCACATCGGGTCAACAGGTGTTATACCGATGCTTTCAATTAGCTAGACTTGAATCGAAGTACTGAAATTCAGTATCCACTTTTCAGGCACTTCTTCAATTTCAGTACAGCAGCTGTGAAGAGATAGTTTACTTTTCAAGGGATTTTAGTACCACTTTCATTCAATACATCCATCATAACGAAGTCACATCGGGTCAACAGGTGTTATTCCGATGGTTTCATTGAGCTAGACTTGTATCGAAGTACAGAACAACTGTATCCTCTTTTTAGGCACTTCCTCAATTTCAGTTCCACAGCTGTGAAGAGATAGTCTACTTTTCAAGGGATTTTAGTACCACTTTCATTCAATACATCCAACATAACGAAGTCACATCGGGTCAATAGGTGTTATACCGATGTCTTCATTGTGCTAGACTTGAATCAAAGTACTGAAATTCAGTATCCACTTTTCAGGCACTTCTTCAATTTCAGTACAGCAGCTGTGAAGAGATAGTCTACTTTTCAAGGGATTGAAGAACTACTTTCATTCAATACATCCAACATAACGAAGTCACATCGGGTCAACAGGTGTTATTCCGATGCTTTCATTGTGCTAGCCTTGAATCGAAGTACTGAAAATCAGTATCCACTTTTTAGGCACTTCTTCAATTTCAGTTCCACAGCTTTGAAGAGATAGTCTACTTTTCAAGGGATTTTAGTACCAGTTTCATTCAATACATCCATCATAACGAAGTCACATCGGGTCAACAGGTGTTTTAACGATACTTTCATTGTGCTAGCCTTGAATCGAAGTACTGAAAATCAGTATCCACTTTTTAGGCACTTCTTCAATTTCAGTACTGCAGCTGAGATGAGATAGTCTACTTTTCAAGGGATTTTAGTACCACTTTCATTCAATACATCCATCATAACGAAGTCACATCGGGTCAAGAGGGGATTAAACGATACTTTCATTGTGCTAGCCTTGAATCGATGTACTGAAATTCAGTATCCTCTTTTTAGGCACTTCTTCAATTTCAGTACTGCAGCTGTGAAGAGATAGTCTACTTTTCAAGGGATTTTAGTTCAACTTTCATTCAATACATCCATCATAACGAAGTCACATCGGGTCAACAGGTGTTATTCCGATGGTTTCATTGAGCTAGACTTGTATCGAAGTACAGAATATCTGTATCGTCTTTTTAGGCACTTCTTCAATTTCAGTTCCACAGCTGTGAAGAGATAGTCTACTTTTCAAGGGATTTTAGTACAACTTTCATTGAATACATCCATCATAACGAAGTCACATCGGGTCAACAGGTGTTATTCCGATGGTTTCATTGAGCTAGACTTGTATCGAAGTACAGAATAACTGTATCGTCTTTTTAGGCACTTCTTCAATTTCAGTTCCACAGCTGTGAAGAGATAGTCTACTTTTCAAGGGATTTTAGTACAACTTTCATTGAATACATCCATCATAACGAAGTCACATCGGGTCAACAGGTGTTATTCCGTAGGTTTCATTGAGCTAAACTTGTATCGAAGTACAGAATAACTGTATCGTCTTTTTAGGCACTTCTTCAATTTCAGTTCCACAGCTGTGAAGAGATAGTCTACTTTTCAAGGGATTTTAGTACCAGTTTCATTCAATACATCCATCATAACGAAGTCACATCGGGTCAACAGGGGTTTTAACGATACTTTCATTGTGCTAGCCTTGAATCGAAGTACTGAAAATCAGTATCCACTTTTTAGGCACTTCTTCAATTTCAGTACTGCAGCTGAGAAGAGATAGTCTACTTTTCAAGGGATTTTAGTACCACTTTCATTCAATACATCCATCATAACGAAGTCACATCGGGTCAAGAGGGGATTAAACGATACTTTCATTGTGCTAGCCTTGAATCGATGTACTGAAATTCAGTATCCTCTTTTTAGGCACTTCTTCAATTTCAGTTCCACAGCTGTGAAGAGATAGTCTACTTTTCAAGGGATTTAAGAACTACTTTCATTCAATACATCCAACAGAACGAAGTCACATCGGGTCAACAGGTGTTATTCCGATGGTTTCATTGAGCTAGACTTGTATCGAAGTACAGAATATCAGTATCCTCTTTTTAGGCACTTCTTCAATTTCAGTTCCACAGCTGTGAAGAGATAGTCTACTTTTCAAGGGATTTAAGAACTACTTTCATTCAATACATCCAACATAACGAAGTCACATCGGGTCAACAGGTGTTATTCCGATGGTTTCATTGAGCTAGACTTGTATCGAAGTACAGAATAACTGTATCCTCTTTTTAGGCACTTCTTCAGTTTCAGTTCCACAGCTGTGAAGAGATAGTCTACTTTTCAAGGAATTTTAGTACAACTTTCATTCAATACATCCATCATAACGAAGTCACATCGGGTCAACAGGTGTTATTCCGATGGTTTCATTGAGCTAGACTTGTATCGAAGTACAGAATAACTGTATCGTCTTTTTAGGCACTTCTTCAATTTCAGTTCCACAGCTGTGAAGAGATAGTCTACTTTTTAAGGGATTTTAGTACCAGTTTCATTCAATACATCCATCATAACGAAGTCACATCGGGTCAACAGGGGTTTTGACGATACTTTCATTGTGCTAGCCTTGAATCGAAGTACTGAAAATCAGTATCCACTTTTTAGGCACTTCTTCAATTTCAGTACTGCAGCTGAGAAGAGATAGTCTACTTTTCAAAGGATTATTGAACAACTTTCATTCAATACATCCAGCATAACGAAGTCACATCGGGTCAATAGGTGTTATACCGATGCATTCATTGTGCTAGACTTGAATCGAAGTACTGAAATTCAGTATCCACTTTTCAGGCACTTCTTCAATTTCAGTACAGCAGCTGTGAAGAGATAGTTTACTTTTCAAGGGATTGAAGAACTACTTTCATTCAATACATCCAACATAACGAAGTCACATCGGGTCAACAGGTGTTATTCCGATGCTTTCATTGTGCTAGCCTTGAATCGAAGTACTGAAAATCAGTATCCACTTTTTAGGCACTTCTTCAATTTCAGTTCCACAGCTGTGAAGAGATAGTCTACTTTTCAAGGAATTTTAGTACAACTTTCATTCAATACATCCATCATAACGAAGTCACATCGGGTCAACAGGTGTTATTCCGATGGTTTCATTGAGCTAGACTTGTATCGAAGTACAGAATAACTGTATCGTCTTTTTAGGCACTTCTTCAATTTCAGTTCCACAGCTGTGAAGAGATAGTCTACTTTTTAAGGGATTTTAGTACCAGTTTCATTCAATACATCCATCATAACGAAGTCACATCGGGTCAACAGGGGTTTTGACGATACTTTCATTGTGCTAGCCTTGAATCGAAGTACTGAAAATCAGTATCCACTTTTTAGGCACTTCTTCAATTTCAGTACTGCAGCTGAGAAGAGATAGTCTACTTTTCAAAGGATTATTGAACAACTTTCATTCAATACATCCAGCATAACGAAGTCACATCGGGTCAATAGGTGTTATACCGATGCTTTCATTGTGCTAGACTTGAATCGAAGTACTGAAATTCAGTATCCACTTTTCAGGCACTTCTTCAATTTCAGTACAGCAGCTGTGAAGAGATAGTTTACTTTTCAAGGGATTGAAGAACTACTTTCATTCAATACATCCAACATAACGAAGTCACATCGGGTCAACAGGTGTTATTCCGATGCTTTCATTGTGCTAGCCTTGAATCGAAGTACTGAAAATCAGTATCCACTTTTTAGGCACTTCTTCAATTTCAGTTCCACAGCTGTGAAGAGATAGTCTACTTTTCAAGGGATTTTAGTACCAGTTTCATTCAATACATCCATCATAACGAAGTCACATCGGGTCAACAGGTGTTTTAACGATACTTTCATTGTGCTAGCCTTGAATCGAAGTACTGAAAATCAGAATCCACTTTTTAGGCACTTCTTCAATTTCAGTACTGCAGCTGAGAAGAGATAGTCTACTTTTCAAGGGATTTTAGTACCACTTTCATTCAATACATCCATCATAACGAAGTCACATCGGGTCAACAGGTGTTATTCCGATGGTTTCATTGAGCTAGACTTGTATCGAAGTACAGAATAACTGTATCGTCTTTTTAGGCACTTCTTCAATTTCAGTTCCACAGCTGTGAAGAGATAGTCTACTTTTCAAGGGATTTTAGTACAACTTTCATTGAATACATCCATCATAACGAAGTCACATCGGGTCAACAGGTGTTATTCCGATGGTTTCATTGAGCTAAACTTGTATCGAAGTACAGAATAACTGTATCGTCTTTTTAGGCACTTCTTCAATTTCAGTTCCACAGCTGTGAAGAGATAGTCTACTTTTCAAGGGATTTTAGTACCAGTTTCATTCAATACATCCATCATAACGAAGTCACATCGGGTCAACAGGTGTTTTAACGATACTTTCATTGTGCTAGCCTTGAATCGAAGTACTGAAAATCAGAATCCACTTTTCAGGCACTTCTTCAATTTCAGTACTGCAGCTGAGAAGAGATAGTCTACTTTTCAAGGGATTTTAGTACCACTTTCATTCAATACATCCATCATAACGAAGTCACATCGGGTCAACAGGTGTTATTCCGATGGTTTCATTGAGCTAGACTTGTATCGAAGTACAGAATAACTGTATCGTCTTTTTAGGCACTTCTTCAATTTCAGTTCCACAGCTGTGAAGAGATAGTCTACTTTTCAAGGGATTTTAGTACAACTTTCATTGAGTACATCCATCATAACGAAGTCACATCGGGTCAACAGGTGTTATTCCGATGGTTTCATTGAGCTAAACTTGTATCGAAGTACAGAATAACTGTATCGTCTTTTTAGGCACTTCTTCAATTTCAGTTCCACAGCTGTGAAGAGATAGTCTACTTTTCAAGGGATTTTAGTACCAGTTTCATTCAATACATCCATCATAACGAAGTCACATCGGGTCAACAGGGGTTTTAACGATACTTTCATTGTGCTAGCCTTGAATCGAAGTACTGAAAATCAGTATCCACTTTTTAGGCACTTCTTCAATTTCAGTACTGCAGCTGAGAAGAGATAGTCTACTTTTCAAGGGATTTTAGTACCACTTTCATTCAATACATCCATCATAACGAAGTCACATCGGGTCAAGAGGGGATTAAACGATACTTTCATTGTGCTAGCCTTGAATCGATGTACTAAAATTCAGTATCCTCTTTTTAGGCACTTCTTCAATTTCAGTTCCACAGCTGTGAAGAGATAGTCTACTTTTCAAGGGATTTAAGAACTACTTTCATTCAATACATCCAACAGAACGAAGTCACATCGGGTCAACAGGTGTTATTCCGATGGTTTCATTGAGCTAGATTTGTATCGAAGTACAGAATAACTGTATCCTCTTTTTAGGCACTTCTTCAGTTTCAGTTCCACAGCTGTGAAGAGATAGTCTACTTTTCAAGGAATTTTAGTACAACTTTCATTCAATACATCCATCATAACGAAGTCACATCGGGTCAACAGGTGTTATTCCGATGGTTTCATTGAGCTAGACTTGTATCGAAGTACAGAATAACTGTATCGTCTTTTTAGGCACTTCTTCAATTTCAGTTCCACAGCTGTGAAGAGATAGTCTACTTTTCAAGGGATTTTAGTACCAGTTTCATTCAATACATCCATCATAACGAAGTCACATCGGGTCAACAGGGGTTTTGACGATACTTTCATTGTGCTAGCCTTGAATCGAAGTACTGAAATTCAGTATCCACTTTTTAGGCACTTCTTCAATTTCAGTACTGCAGCTGAGAAGAGATAGTCTACTTTTCAAAGGATTATTGAACAACTTTCATTCAATACATCCAGCATAACGAAGTCACATCGGGTCAACAGGTGTTATACCGATGCTTTCATTTAGCTAGACTTGAATCGAAGTACTGAAATTCAGTATCCACTTTTCAGGCACTTCTTCAATTTCAGTACAGCAGCTGTGAAGAGATAGTCTACTTTTCAAGGGATTTTAGTACCACTTTCATTCAATACATCCAACATAACGAAGTCACATCGGGTCAACAGGTGTTATTCCGATGCTTTCATTGTGCTAGCCTTGAATCGAAGTACTGAAAATCAGTATCCACTTTTTAGGCACTTCTTCAATTTCAGTTCCACAGCTGTGAAGAGATAGTCTACTTTTCAAGGGATTTTAGTACCAGTTTCATTCAATACATCCATCATAACGAAGTCACATCGGGTCAACAGGTGTTTTAACGATACTTTCATTGTGCTAGCCTTGAATCGAAGTACTGAAAATCAGAATCCACTTTTTAGGCACTTCTTCAATTTCAGTACTGCAGCTGAGAAGAGATAGTCTACTTTTCAAGGGATTTTAGTACCACTTTCATTCAATACATCCATCATAACGAAGTCACATCGGGTCAAGAGGGGATTAAACGATACTTTCATTGTGCTAGCCTTGAATCGATGTACTGAAATTCAGTATCCTCTTTTTAGGCACTTCTTCAATTTCAGTTCCACAGCTGTGAAGAGATAGTCTACTTTTCAAGGGATTTTAGTACCACTTTCATTCAATACATCCAACATAACGAAGTCACATCGGGTCAATAGGTGTTATACCGATGCTTTCATTGTGCTAGACTTGAATCGAAGTACTGAAATTCAGTATCCACTTTTCAGGCACTTCTTCAATTTCAGTACAGCAGCTGTGAAGAGATAGTCTACTTTTCAAGGGATTTTAGTACAACTTTCATTCAATACATCCATCATAACGAAGTCACATCGGGTCAACAGGTGTTATTCCGATGGTTTCATTGAGCTCAACTTGTATCGAAGTACAGAATAACTGTATCGTCTTTTTAGGCACTTCTTCAATTTCAGTTCCACAGCTGTGAAGAGATAGTCTACTTTTCAAGGGATTTTAGTACCAGTTTCATTCAATACATCCATCATAACGAAGTCACATCGGGTCAACAGGGGTTTTAACGATACTTTCATTGTGCTAGCCTTGAATCGAAGTACTGAAAATCAGTATCCACTTTTTAGGCACTTCTTCAATTTCAGTACTGCAGCTGAGAAGAGATAGTCTACTTTTCAAGGGATTTTAGTACCACTTTCATTCAATACATCCATCATAACGAAGTCACATCGGGTCAAGAGGGGATTAAACGATACTTTCATTGTGCTAGCCTTGAATCGATGTACTAAAATTCAGTATCCTCTTTTTAGGCACTTCTTCAATTTCAGTTCCACAGCTGTGAAGAGATAGTCTACTTTTCAAGGGATTTAAGAACTACTTTCATTCAATACATCCAACAGAACGAAGTCACATCGGGTCAACAGGTGTTATTCCGATGGTTTCATTGAGCTAGATTTGTATCGAAGTACAGAATAACTGTATCCTCTTTTTAGGCACTTCTTCAGTTTCAGTTCCACAGCTGTGAAGAGATAGTCTACTTTTCAAGGAATTTTAGTACAACTTTCATTCAATACATCCATCATAACGAAGTCACATCGGGTCAACAGGTGTTATTCCGATGGTTTCATTGAGCTAGACTTGTATCGAAGTACAGAATAACTGTATCGTCTTTTTAGGCACTTCTTCAATTTCAGTTCCACAGCTGTGAAGAGATAGTCTACTTTTCAAGGGATTTTAGTACCAGTTTCATTCAATACATCCATCATAACGAAGTCACATCGGGTCAACAGGGGTTTTGACGATACTTTCATTGTGCTAGCCTTGAATCGAAGTACTGAAAATCAGTATCCACTTTTTAGGCACTTCTTCAATTTCAGTACTGCAGCTGAGAAGAGATAGTCTACTTTTCAAAGGATTATTGAACAACTTTCATTCAATACATCCAGCATAACGAAGTCACATCGGGTCAACAGGTGTTATACCGATGCTTTCATTTAGCTAGACTTGAATCGAAGTACTGAAATTCAGTATCCACTTTTCAGGCACTTCTTCAATTTCAGTACAGCAGCTGTGAAGAGATAGTCTACTTTTCAAGGGATTTTAGTACCACTTTCATTCAATACATCCAACATAACGAAGTCACATCGGGTCAACAGGTGTTATTCCGATGCTTTCATTGTGCTAGCCTTGAATCGAAGTACTGAAAATCAGTATCCACTTTTTAGGCACTTCTTCAATTTCAGTTCCACAGCTGTGAAGAGATAGTCTACTTTTCAAGGGATTTTAGTACCAGTTTCATTCAATACATCCATCATAACGAAGTCACATCGGGTCAACAGGTGTTTTAACGATACTTTCATTGTGCTAGCCTTGAATCGAAGTACTTCTTCAATTTCAGTACTGCAGAAATTCAGTATCCACTTTTCAGGCACTTCTTCAATTTCAGTACAGCAGCTGTGAAGAGATAGTCTACTTTTCAAGGGATTTTAGTACAACTTTCATTGAATACATCCATCATAACGAAGTCACATCGGGTCAACAGGTGTTATTCCGATGGTTTCATTGAGCTAGACTTGTATCGAAGTACAGAATAACTGTATCGTCTTTTTAGGCACTTCTTCAATTTCAGTTCCACAGCTGTGAAGAGATAGTCTACTTTTCAAGGGATTTTAGTACAACTTTCATTGAATACATCCATCATAACGAAGTCACATCGGGTCAACAGGTGTTATTCCGATGGTTTCATTGAGCTAGACTTGTATCGAAGTACAGAATAACTGTATCGTCTTTTTAGGCACTTCTTCAATTTCAGTTCCACAGCTGTGAAGAGATAGTCTACTTTTCAAGGGATTTTAGTACCAGTTTCATTCAATACATCCATCATAACGAAGTCACATCGGGTCAACAGGGGTTTTAACGATACTTTCATTGTGCTAGCCTTGAATCGAAGTACTGAAAATCAGTATCCACTTTTTAGGCACTTCTTCAATTTCAGTACTGCAGCTGAGAAGAGATAGTCTACTTTTCAAGGGATTTTAGTACAACTTTCATTCAATACATCCATCATAACGAAGTCACATCGGGTCAACAGGTGTTATTCCGATGCTTTCATTGTGCTAGCCTTGAATCGAAGTACTGAAAATCAGTATCCACTTTTTAGGCACTTCTTCAATTTCAGTTCCACAGCTGTGAAGAGATAGTCTACTTTTCAAGGGATTTTAGTACCAGTTTCATTCAATACATCCAACATAACGAAGTCACATCGGGTCAACAGGTGTTATTCCGATGGTTTCATTGAGCTAGACTTGTATCGAAGTACAGAATAACTGTATCCTATTTTTAGGCACTTCTTCAGTTTCAGTTCCACAGCTGTGAAGAGATAGTCTACTTTTCAAGGGATTTTAGTACAACTTTCATTCAATACATCCATCATAACGAAGTCACATCGGGTCAACAGGTGTTATTCCGATGGTTTCATTGAGCTAGACTTGTATCGAAGTACAGAATAACTGTATCGTCTTTTTAGGCACTTCTTCAATTTCAGTTCCACAGCTGTGAAGAGATAGTCTACTTTTCAAGGGATTTTAGTACCAGTTTCATTCAATACATCCATCATAACGAAGTCACATCGGGTCAACAGGGGTTTTGACGATACTTTCATTGTGCTAGCCTTGAATCGAAGTACTGAAAATCAGTATCTACTTTTTAGGCACTTCTTCAATTTCAGTACTGCAGCTGAGAAGAGATAGTCTACTTTTCAAAGGATTATTGAACAACTTTCATTCAATACATCCAGCATAACGAAGTCACATCGGGTCAACAGGTGTTATACCGATGCTTTCATTTAGCTAGACTTGAATCGAAGTACTGAAATTCAGTATCCACTTTTCAGGCACTTCTTCAATTTCAGTACAGCAGCTGTGAAGAGATAGTCTACTTTTCAAGGGATTTTAGTACCACTTTCATTCAATACATCCATCATAACGAAGTCACATCGGGTCAACAGGTGTTATTCCGATGGTTTCATTGAGCTAGACTTGTATCGAAGTACAGAATAACTGTATCGTCTTTTTAGGCACTTCTTCAATTTCAGTTCCACAGCTGTGAAGAGATAGTCTACTTTTTAAGGGATTTTAGTACCAGTTTCATTCAATACATCCATCATAACGAAGTCACATCGGGTCAACAGGGGTTTTGACGATACTTTCATTGTGCTAGCCTTGAATCGAAGTACTGAAAATCAGTATCCACTTTTTAGGCACTTCTTCAATTTCAGTACTGCAGCTGAGAAGAGATAGTCTACTTTTCAAAGGATTATTGAACAACTTTCATTCAATACATCCAGCATAACGAAGTCACATCGGGTCAATAGGTGTTATACCGATGCTTTCATTGTGCTAGACTTGAATCGAAGTACTGAAATTCAGTATCCACTTTTCAGGCACTTCTTCAATTTCAGTACAGCAGCTGTGAAGAGATAGTTTACTTTTCAAGGGATTGAAGAACTACTTTCATTCAATACATCCAACATAACGAAGTCACATCGGGTCAACAGGTGTTATTCCGATGCTTTCATTGTGCTAGCCTTGAATCGAAGTACTGAAAATCAGTATCCACTTTTTAGGCACTTCTTCAATTTCAGTTCCACAGCTGTGAAGAGATAGTCTACTTTTCAAGGGATTTTAGTACCAGTTTCATTCAATACATCCATCATAACGAAGTCACATCGGGTCAACAGGTGTTTTAACGATACTTTCATTGTGCTAGCCTTGAATCGAAGTACTGAAAATCAGAATCCACTTTTTAGGCACTTCTTCAATTTCAGTACTGCAGCTGAGAAGAGATAGTCTACTTTTCAAGGGATTTTAGTACCACTTTCATTCAATACATCCATCATAACGAAGTCACATCGGGTCAACAGGTGTTATTCCGATGGTTTCATTGAGCTAGACTTGTATCGAAGTACAGAATAACTGTATCGTCTTTTTAGGCACTTCTTCAATTTCAGTTCCACAGCTGTGAAGAGATAGTCTACTTTTCAAGGGATTTTAGTACAACTTTCATTGAATACATCCATCATAACGAAGTCACATCGGGTCAACAGGTGTTATTCCGATGGTTTCATTGAGCTAAACTTGTATCGAAGTACAGAATAACTGTATCGTCTTTTTAGGCACTTCTTCAATTTCAGTTCCACAGCTGTGAAGAGATAGTCTACTTTTCAAGGGATTTTAGTACCAGTTTCATTCAATACATCCATCATAACGAAGTCACATCGGGTCAACAGGTGTTTTAACGATACTTTCATTGTGCTAGCCTTGAATCGAAGTACTGAAAATCAGAATCCACTTTTTAGGCACTTCTTCAATTTCAGTACTGCAGCTGAGAAGAGATAGTCTACTTTTCAAGGGATTTTAGTACCACTTTCATTCAATACATCCATCATAACGAAGTCACATCGGGTCAACAGGTGTTATTCCGATGGTTTCATTGAGCTAGACTTGTATCGAAGTACAGAATAACTGTATCGTCTTTTTAGGCACTTCTTCAATTTCAGTTCCACAGCTGTGAAGAGATAGTCTACTTTTCAAGGGATTTTAGTACAACTTTCATTGAGTACATCCATCATAACGAAGTCACATCGGGTCAACAGGTGTTATTCCGATGGTTTCATTGAGCTAAACTTGTATCGAAGTACAGAATAACTGTATCGTCTTTTTAGGCACTTCTTCAATTTCAGTTCCACAGCTGTGAAGAGATAGTCTACTTTTCAAGGGATTTTAGTACCAGTTTCATTCAATACATCCATCATAACGAAGTCACATCGGGTCAACAGGGGTTTTAACGATACTTTCATTGTGCTAGCCTTGAATCGAAGTACTGAAAATCAGTATCCACTTTTTAGGCACTTCTTCAATTTCAGTACTGCAGCTGAGAAGAGATAGTCTACTTTTCAAGGGATTTTAGTACCACTTTCATTCAATACATCCATCATAACGAAGTCACATCGGGTCAAGAGGGGATTAAACGATACTTTCATTGTGCTAGCCTTGAATCGATGTACTAAAATTCAGTATCCTCTTTTTAGGCACTTCTTCAATTTCAGTTCCACAGCTGTGAAGAGATAGTCTACTTTTCAAGGGATTTAAGAACTACTTTCATTCAATACATCCAACAGAACGAAGTCACATCGGGTCAACAGGTGTTATTCCGATGGTTTCATTGAGCTAGATTTGTATCGAAGTACAGAATAACTGTATCCTCTTTTTAGGCACTTCTTCAGTTTCAGTTCCACAGCTGTGAAGAGATAGTCTACTTTTCAAGGAATTTTAGTACAACTTTCATTCAATACATCCATCATAACGAAGTCACATCGGGTCAACAGGTGTTATTCCGATGGTTTCATTGAGCTAGACTTGTATCGAAGTACAGAATAACTGTATCGTCTTTTTAGGCACTTCTTCAATTTCAGTTCCACAGCTGTGAAGAGATAGTCTACTTTTCAAGGGATTTTAGTACCAGTTTCATTCAATACATCCATCATAACGAAGTCACATCGGGTCAACAGGGGTTTTGACGATACTTTCATTGTGCTAGCCTTGAATCGAAGTACTGAAAATCAGTATCCACTTTTTAGGCACTTCTTCAATTTCAGTACTGCAGCTGAGAAGAGATAGTCTACTTTTCAAAGGATTATTGAACAACTTTCATTCAATACATCCAGCATAACGAAGTCACATCGGGTCAACAGGTGTTATACCGATGCTTTCATTTAGCTAGACTTGAATCGAAGTACTGAAATTCAGTATCCACTTTTCAGGCACTTCTTCAATTTCAGTACAGCAGCTGTGAAGAGATAGTCTACTTTTCAAGGGATTTTAGTACCACTTTCATTCAATACATCCAACATAACGAAGTCACATCGGGTCAACAGGTGTTATTCCGATGCTTTCATTGTGCTAGCCTTGAATCGAAGTACTGAAAATCAGTATCCACTTTTTAGGCACTTCTTCAATTTCAGTTCCACAGCTGTGAAGAGATAGTCTACTTTTCAAGGGATTTTAGTACCAGTTTCATTCAATACATCCATCATAACGAAGTCACATCGGGTCAACAGGTGTTTTAACGATACTTTCATTGTGCTAGCCTTGAATCGAAGTACTGAAAATCAGAATCCACTTTTTAGGCACTTCTTCAATTTCAGTACTGCAGCTGAGAAGAGATAGTCTACTTTTCAAGGGATTTTAGTACCACTTTCATTCAATACATCCATCATAACGAAGTCACATCGGGTCAAGAGGGGATTAAACGATACTTTCATTGTGCTAGCCTTGAATCGATGTACTGAAATTCAGTATCCTCTTTTTAGGCACTTCTTCAATTTCAGTTCCACAGCTGTGAAGAGATAGTCTACTTTTCAAGGGATTTTAGTACCACTTTCATTCAATACATCCAACATAACGAAGTCACATCGGGTCAATAGCTGTTATACCGATGCTTTCATTGTGCTAGACTTGAATCGAAGTACTGAAATTCAGTATCCACTTTTCAGGCACTTCTTCAATTTCAGTACAGCAGCTGTGAAGAGATAGTCTACTTTTCAAGGGATTTTAGTACAACTTTCATTCAATACATCCATCATAACGAAGTCACATCGGGTCAACAGGTGTTATTCCGATGGTTTCATTGAGCTCAACTTGTATCGAAGTACAGAATAACTGTATCGTCTTTTTAGGCACTTCTTCAATTTCAGTTCCACAGCTGTGAAGAGATAGTCTACTTTTCAAGGGATTTTAGTACCAGTTTCATTCAATACATCCATCATAACGAAGTCACATCGGGTCAACAGGGGTTTTAACGATACTTTCATTGTGCTAGCCTTGAATCGAAGTACTGAAAATCAGTATCCACTTTTTAGGCACTTCTTCAATTTCAGTACTGCAGCTGAGAAGAGATAGTCTACTTTTCAAGGGATTTTAGTACCACTTTCATTCAATACATCCATCATAACGAAGTCACATCGGGTCAAGAGGGGATTAAACGATACTTTCATTGTGCTAGCCTTGAATCGATGTACTAAAATTCAGTATCCTCTTTTTAGGCACTTCTTCAATTTCAGTTCCACAGCTGTGAAGAGATAGTCTACTTTTCAAGGGATTTAAGAACTACTTTCATTCAATACATCCAACAGAACGAAGTCACATCGGGTCAACAGGTGTTATTCCGATGGTTTCATTGAGCTAGATTTGTATCGAAGTACAGAATAACTGTATCCTCTTTTTAGGCACTTCTTCAGTTTCAGTTCCACAGCTGTGAAGAGATAGTCTACTTTTCAAGGAATTTTAGTACAACTTTCATTCAATACATCCATCATAACGAAGTCACATCGGGTCAACAGGTGTTATTCCGATGGTTTCATTGAGCTAGACTTGTATCGAAGTACAGAATAACTGTATCGTCTTTTTAGGCACTTCTTCAATTTCAGTTCCACAGCTGTGAAGAGATAGTCTACTTTTCAAGGGATTTTAGTACCAGTTTCATTCAATACATCCATCATAACGAAGTCACATCGGGTCAACAGGGGTTTTGACGATACTTTCATTGTGCTAGCCTTGAATCGAAGTACTGAAAATCAGTATCCACTTTTTAGGCACTTCTTCAATTTCAGTACTGCAGCTGTGAAGAGATAGTCTACTTTTCAAGGGATTTTAGTACAACTTTCATTCAATACATCCATCATAACGAAGTCACATCGGGTCAACAGGTGTTATACCGATGGTTTCATTGAGCTAGACTTGAATCGAAGTACTGAAAACAGTATCGTCTTTTTAGGCACTTCTTCAATTTCAGTACCACAGCTGTGAAGAGATAGTCTACTTTTCAAGGGATTTTAGTACCACTTTCATTCAATACATCCATCATAACGAAGTCACATCGGGTCAACAGGTGTTACTGACCGATGGTTTCATTGTGCTAGCCTTGAATCGAAGTACTGAAAATCAGTATCCTCTTTTTAGGCACTTCTTCAATTTCAGTACTGCAGCTGAGAAGAGATAGTCTACTTTTCAAAGGATTATTGAACAACTTTCATTCAATACATCCAGCATAACGAAGTCACATCGGGTCAACAGGTGTTTACCGATGCTTTCATTTAGCTAGACTTGAATCGAAGTACTGAAATTCAGTATCCACTTTTCAGGCACTTCTTCAATTTCAGTACAGCAGCTGTGAAGAGATAGTCTACTTTTCAGGATTTTAGTACCACTTTCATTCAATACATCCATCATAACGAAGTCACATCGGGTCAACAGGTGTTACTCCGATGGTTTCATTGAGCTAGACTTGTATCGAAGTACAGAATAACTGTATCCTCTTTTTAGGCACTTCCTCAATTTCAGTTCCACAGCTGTGAAGAGATAGTCTACTTTTCAAGGGATTTTAGTACCACTTTCATTCAATACATCCATCATAACGAAGTCACATCGGGTCAACAGGTGTTATACCGATGGTTTCATTGAGCTAGACTTGTATCGAAGTACAGAATAACTGTATCCACTTTTTAGGCACTTCTTCAATTTCAGTTCCACAGCTGTGAAGAGATAGTCTACTTTTCAAGGGATTTTAGTACCACTTTCATTCAATACATCCAACATAACGAAGTCACATCGGGTCAACAGGTGTTATACCGATGCTTTCATTGTGCTAGACTTGAATCGAAGTACTGAAATTCAGTATCCACTTTTCAGGCACTTCTTCAATTTCAGTACTGCAGCTGTGAAGAGATAGTCTACTTTTCAAGGGATTTTAGTACAACTTTCATTCAATACATCCATCATAACGAAGTCACATCGGGTCAACAGGGGTTTTAACGATACTTTCATTGTGCTAGCCTTGAATCGAAGTACTGAAAATCAGTATCCACTTTTTAGGCACTTCTTCAATTTCAGTACTGCAGCTGAGAAGAGATAGTCTACTTTTCAAGGGATTTTAGTACCACTTTCATTCAATACATCCAGCATAACGAAGTCACATCGGGTCAACAGGTGTTATACCGATGCTTTCATTGTGCTAGACTTGAATCGAAGTACTGAAATTCAGTATCCACTTTTCAGGCACTTCTTCAATTTCAGTACAGCAGCTGTGAAGAGATAGTCTACTTTTCAAGGGATTTTAGTACCACTTTCATTCAATACATCCATCATAACGAAGTCACATCGGGTCAACAGGTGTTATACCGATGCTTTCATTGTGCTAGACTTGAATCGAAGGACTGAAATTCAGTATCCACTTTTCAGGCACTTCTTCAATTTCAGTACAGCAGCTGTGAAGAGATAGTCTACTTTTCAAGGGATTTTAGTACAACTTTCATTCAATACATCCATCATAACGAAGTCACATCGGGTCAACAGGTGTTTTAACGATACTTTCATTGTGCTAGCCTTGAATCGAAGTACTGAAAATCAGAATCCACTTTTTAGGCACTTCTTCAATTTCAGTACTGCAGCTGAGAAGAGATAGTCTACTTTTCAAGGGATTTTAGTACCACTTTCATTCAATACATCCATCATAACGAAGTCACATCGGGTCAAGAGGGGATTAAACGATACTTTCATTGTGCTAGCCTTGAATCGATGTACTGAAATTCAGTATCCTCTTTTTAGGCACTTCTTCAATTTCAGTTCCACAGCTGTGAAGAGATAGTCTACTTTTCAAGGGATTTTAGTACCACTTTCATTCAATACATCGAACATAACGAAGTCACATCGGGTCAACAGGTGTTATTCCGATGGTTTCATTGAGCTAGACTTGTATCGAAGTACAGAATAACTGTATCGTCTTTTTAGGCACTTCTTCAATTTCAGTTCCACAGCTGTGAAGAGATAGTCTACTTTTCAAGGGATTTTAGTACAACTTTCATTCAATACATCCATCATAACGAAGTCACATCGGGTCATAAGGTGTTTTAACGATGGTTTCATTGAGCTAGACTTGTATCGAAGTACAGAATAACTGTATCCTCTTTTTAGGCACTTCTTCAGTTTTAGTTCCACAGCTGTGAAGAGATAGTCTACTTTTCAAGGGATTTTAGTACAACTTTCATTCAATACATCCATCATAACGAAGTCACATCGGGTCAACAGGTGTTATTCCGATGGTTTCATTGAGCTAGACTTGTATCGAAGTACAGAATAACTGTATCGTCTTTTTAGGCACTTCTTCAATTTCAGTTCCACAGCTGTGAAGAGATAGTCTACTTTTCAAGGGATTTTAGTACAACTTTCATTCAATACATCCATCATAACGAAGTCACATCGGGTCAACAGGTGTTATTCCGATGGTTTCATTGAGCTAGACTTGTATCGAAGTACAGAATAACTGTATCGTCTTTTTAGGCACTTCTTCAATTTCAGTTCCACAGCTGTGAAGAGATAGTCTACTTTTCAAGGGATTTTAGTACCAGTTTCATTCAATACATCCATCATAACGAAGTCACATCGGGTCAACAGGGGTTTTAACGATACTTTCATTGTGCTAGCCTTGAATCGAAGTACTGAAAATCAGTATCCACTTTTTAGGCACTTCTTCAATTTCAGTACTGCAGCTGAGACGAGATAGTCTACTTTTCAAAGGATTATTGAACAACTTTCATTCAATACATCCAGCATAACGAAGTCACATCGGGTCAACAGGTGTTATACCGATGCTTTCATTGTGCTAGACTTGAATCGAAGTACTGAAATTCAGTATCCACTTTTCAGGCACTTCTTCAATTTCAGTACAGCAGCTGTGAAGAGATAGTCTACTTTTCAAGGGATTTTAGTACCACTTTCATTCAATACATCCATCATAACGAAGTCACATCGGGTCAACAGGGGTTTTAACGATACTTTCATTGTGCTAGCCTTGAATCGATGTACTGAAATTCAGTATCCACTTTTTAGGCACTTCTTCAATTTCAGTACTGCAGCTAAGAAGAGATAGTCTACTTTTCAAAGGATTATTGAACACCTTTCATTCAATACATCCAGCATAACGAAGTCACATCGGGTCAACAGGTGTTATACCGATGCTTTCATTTAGCTAGACTTGAATCGAAGTACTGAAATTCAGTATCCACTTTTCAGGCACTTCTTCAATTTCAGTACAGCAGCTGTGAAGAGATAGTCTACTTTTCAAGGGATTTTAGTACCACTTTCATTCAATACATCCATCATAACGAAGTCACATCGGGTCAACAGGTGTTACTCCGATGGTTTCATTGAGCTAGACTTGTATCGAAGTACAGAATAACTGTATCCTCTTTTTAGGCACTTCCTCAATTTCAGTTCCACAGCTGTGAAGAGATAGTCTACTTTTCAAGGGATTTTAGTACCACTTTCATTCAATACATCCATCATAACGAAGTCACATCGGGTCAACAGGTGTTACTCCGATGGTTTCATTGAGCTAGACTTGTATCGAAGTACAGAATAACTGTATCCTCTTTTTAGGCACTTCCTCAATTTCAGTTCCACAGCTGTGAAGAGATAGTCTACTTTTCAAGGGATTTTAGTACCACTTTCATTCAATACATCCAACATAACGAAGTCACATCGGGTCAATAGGTGTTATACCGATGCTTTCATTGTGCTAGACTTGAATCGAAGTACTGAAATTCAGTATCCACTTTTCAGGCACTTCTTCAATTTCAGTACAGCAGCTGTGAAGAGATAGTCTACTTTTCAAGGGATTTTAGTACAACTTTCATTCAAAACATCCATCATAACGAAGTCACATCGGGTCAACAGGGGTTTTAACTATACTTTCATTGTGCTAGCCTTGAATCGAAGTACTGAAAATCAGTATCCACTTTATAGGCACTTCTTCAATTTCAGTACTGCAGCTGAGAAGAGATAGTCTACTTTTCAAAGGATTATTGAACAACTTTCATTCAATACATCCAGCATAACGAAGTCACATCGGGTCAACAGGTGTTATACCGATGCTTTCATTTAGCTAGACTTGAATCGAAGTACTGAAATTCAGTATCCACTTTTCAGGCACTTCTTCAATTTCAGTACAGCAGCTGTGAAGAGATAGTCTACTTTTCAAGGGATTTTAGTACCACTTTCATTCAATACATCCATCATAACGAAGTCACATCGGGTCAACAGGGGTTTTAACGATACTTTCATTGTGCTAGCCTTGAATCGATGTACTGAAATTCAGTATCCACTTTTTAGGCACTTCTTCAATTTCAGTACTGCAGCTAAGAAGAGATAGTCTACTTTTCAAAGGATTATTGAACAACTTTCATTCAATACATCCAGCATAACGAAGTCACATCGGGTCAACAGGTGTTATACCGATGCTTTCATTTAGCTAGACTTGAATCGAAGTACTGAAATTCAGTATCCACTTTTCAGGCACTTCTTCAATTTCAGTACAGCAGCTGTGAAGAGATAGTCTACTTTTCAAGGGATTTTAGTACAACTTTCATTCAATACATCCATCATAACGAAGTCACATCGGGTCAACAGGTGTTATTCCGATGGTTTCATTGAGCTAGACTTGTATCGAAGTACAGAATAACTGTATCCTCTTTTTAGGCACTTCCTCAAATTCAGTTCCACAGCTGTGAAGAGATAGTCTACTTTTCAAGGGATTTTAGTACCACTTTCATTCAATACATCCAACATAACGAAGTCACATCGGGTCAATAGGTGTTATACCGATGCTTTCATTGTGCTAGACTTGAATCGAAGTACAGAATAACTGTATACTCTTATTAGGCACTTCTTCAGTTTCAGTTCCACAGCTGTGAAGAGATAGTCTACTTTTCAAGGGATTTTAGTACAACTTTCATTCAATACATCCATCATAACAAAGTCACATCGGGTCAACAGGTGTTATTCCGATGGTTTCATTGAGCTAGACTTGTATCGAAGTACAGAATAACTGTATCGTCTTTTTAGGCACTTCTTCAATTTCAGTTCCACAGCTGTGAAGAGATAGTCTACTTTTCAAGGGATTTTAGTACAACTTTCATTCAATACATCCATCATAACGAAGTCACATCGGGTCAACAGGTGTTTTAACGATGGTTTCATTGAGCTAGACTTGTATCGAAGTACAGAATAACTGTATCCTCTTTTTAGGCACTTCTTCAGTTTCAGTTCCACAGCTGTGAAGAGATAGTCTACTTTTCAAGGGATTTTAGTACCAGTTTCATTCAATACATCCATCATAACGAAGTCACATCGGGTCAACAGGGGTTTTAACGATACTTTCATTGTGCTAGCCTTGAATCGAAGTACTGAAAATCAGTATCCACTTTTTAGGCACTTCTTCAATTTCAGTACTGCAGCTGAGACGAGATAGTCTACTTTTCAAAGGATTATTGAACAACTTTCATTCAATACATCCAGCATAACGAAGTCACATCGGGTCAACAGGTGTTATACCGATGCTTTCATTGTGCTAGACTTGAATCGAAGTACTGAAATTCAGTATCCACTTTTCAGGCACTTCTTCAATTTCAGTACAGCAGCTGTGAAGAGATAGTCTACTTTTCAAGGGATTTTAGTACCACTTTCATTCAATACATCCATCATAACGAAGTCACATCGGGTCAACAGGGGTTTTAACGATACTTTCATTGTGCTAGCCTTGAATCGATGTACTGAAATTCAGTATCCACTTTTTAGGCACTTCTTCAATATCAGTACTGCAGCTAAGAAGAGATAGTCTACTTTTCAAAGGATTATTGAACAACTTTCATTCAATACATCCAGCATAACGAAGTCACATCGGGTCAACAGGTGTTATACCGATGCTTTCATTTAGCTAGACTTGAATCGAAGTACTGAAATTCAGTATCCACTTTTCAGGCACTTCTTCAATTTCAGTACAGCAGCTGTGAAGAGATAGTCTACTTTTCAAGGGATTTTAGTACAACTTTCATTCAATACATCCATCATAACGAAGTCACATCGGGTCAACAGGTGTTATTCCGATGGTTTCATTGAGCTAGACTTGTATCGAAGTACAGAATAACTGTATCGTCTTTTTAGGCACTTCTTCAATTTCAGTTCCACAGCTGTGAAGAGATAGTCTACTTTTCAAGGGATTTTAGTACAACTTTCATTCAATACATCCATCATAACGAAGTCACATCGGGTCAACAGGTGTTATTCCGATGGTTTCATTGAGCTAGACTTGTATCGAAGTACAGAATAACTGTATCCTCTTTTTAGGCACTTCTTCAGTTTCAGTTCCACAGCTGTGAAGAGATAGTCTACTTTTCAAGGGATTTTAGTACAACTTTCATTCAATACATCCATCATAACGAAGTCACATCGGGTCAACAGGTGTTATTCCGATGGTTTCATTGAGCTAGACTTGTATCGAAGTACAGAATAACTGTATCATCTTTTTAGGCACTTCTTCAATTTCAGTTCCACAGCTGTGAAAAGATAGTCTACTTTTCAAGGGATTTTAGTACAACTTTCATTCAATACATCCATCATAACGAAGTCACATCGGGTCAACAGGTGTTATTCCGATGGTTTCATTGAGCTAGACTTGTATCGAAGTACAGAATAACTGTATCGTCTTTTTAGGCACTTCTTCAATTTCAGTTCCACAGCTGTGAAGAGATAGTCTACTTTTCAAGGGATTTTAGTACCAGTTTCATTCAATACATCTATCATAACGAAGTCACATCGGGTCAACAGGGGTTTTAACGATACTTTCATTGTGCTAGCCTTGAATCGAAGTACTGAAATTCAGTATCCACTTTTTAGGCACTTCTTCAATTTCAGTACTGCAGCTGAGAAGAGATAGTCTACTTTTCAAAGGATTATTGAACAACTTTCATTCAATACATCCAGCATAACGAAGTCACATCGGGTCAACAGGTGTTATACCGATGCTTTCATTTAGCTAGACTTGAATCGAAGTACTGAAATTCAGTATCCACTTTTCATGCACTTCTTCAATTTCAGTACAGCAGCTGTGAAGAGATAGTCTACTTTTCAAGGGATTTTAGTACCACTTTCATTCAATACATCCATCATAACGAAGTCACATCGGGTCAACAGGGGTTTTAACGATACTTTCATTGTGCTAGCCTTGAATCGATGTACTGAAATTCAGTATCCACTTTTTAGGCACTTCTTCAATTTCAGTACTGCAGCTAAGAAGAGATAGTCTACTTTTCAAAGGATTATTGAACAACTTTCATTCAATACATCCAGCATAACGAAGTCACATCGGGTCAACAGGTGTTATACCGATGCTTTCATTTAGCTAGACTTGAATCGAAGTACTGAAATTCAGTATCCACTTTTCAGGCACTTCTTCAATTTCAGTACAGCAGCTGTGAAGAGATAGTCTACTTTTCAAGGGATTTTAGTACAACTTTCATTCAATACATCTCATAACGAAGTCACATCGGGTCAACAGGTGTTATTCCGATGGTTTCATTGAGCTGGACTTGTATCGAAGTACAGAATAACTGTATCCTCTTTTTAGGGACTACCTCAATCTCAGTTCCACAGCTGTGAAGAGATAGTCTACTTTTCAAGGGATTTTAGTACCACTTTCATTGAATACATCCATCATAACGAAGTCACATCGGGTCAACAGGTGTTATTCCGATGGTTTCATTGAGCTAGACTTGTATCGAAGTACAGAATAACTGTATCGTCTTTTTAGGCACTTCTTCAATTTCAGTTCCACAGCTGTGAAGAGATAGTCTACTTTTCAAGGGATTTTAGTACCAGTTTCATTCAATACATCCATCATAACGAAGTCACATCGGGTCAACAGGTGTTTTAACGATACTTTCATTGTGCTAGCCTTGAATCGAAGTACTGAAAATCAGTATCCACTTTTTAGGCACTTCTTCAATTTCAGTACTGCAGCTGAGAAGAGATAGTCTACTTTTCAAGGGATTTTAGTACCACTTTCATTCAATACATCCATCATAACGAAGTCACATCGGGTCAAGAGGGGATTAAACGATACTTTCATTGTGCTAGCCTTGAATCGATGTACTGAAATTCAGTATCCTCTTTTTAGGCACTTCTTCAATTTCAGTTCCACAGCTGTGAAGAGATGGTCTACTTTTCAAGGGATTTAAGAACTACTTTCATTCAATACATCCAACATAACGAAGTCACATCGGGTCAACAGGTGTTATTCCGATGGTTTCATTGAGCTAGACTTGTATCGAAGTACAGAATAACTGTATACTCTTAT
>OZ241918.1:1607500-1632298 GCA_965203915.1 Alphaproteobacteria bacterium | reverse complement strand
GCTTTTTCAACAACTTCTACATCTACCACTCTGCCAGCTCTTTTAACAAAAAAGCTGTTGCCGTTGTTTATGTAATTAATAACTTCAGCTACCGACATCTTCAATATGGTGCCATTAGCGAGTTGGACACCTACATGTGTAATTGACTCATAACGGTTATCTCTATCTGATTTATTAATACATTTTATTTCATATCGTGCCATTTCATTTGCTCCTTTCTTAATCGCCTTTCCCCTATTGTTGCAATCATTAAGGTTCATAAGGCAACTTACAATGAACAATCTATTTATTATTCGTATAAAATTCAAGCTTTTAGCGAAAATAATTGTGGATAACTGTTATACAACCTTGCCATTTCCCCAATTGCGCAATTGCGCTATGATGGGGGATGATTTTGCAAACCATTGCCAACCAACCCGCCCTGTGGCAAAAATTATTGCGCGCGCCGCGCGCGGGGGATGATAAATATCGGCGGGGCACGGTTTTAATCCACGGTGGTGCCATGGCGGGGGCAACCATGTTGGCGGAGGATCTGCCGCCATCCATCGCCATGGTGATGGGTGAAATAATGAAGTGATTTTGTTTGAAAAATAACTTGCAACCATAAGAAAAAAAATATAGACAAAAATTCATGATGAATTTCGAACCATTTATTACCTGTGCCATTAATGGCAGTGGCGCGACCGAGGATAAACACCCCAACATTCCCGTGACGCCAAAGGATATTGCGCAAAATGTTGCCGACGCCGCACGGGCGGGCGCGGCGATTTGCCATATTCATGCCCGTGACCAAAAGACCAAGAAAGGGATAAGGGGCCAGGAATTATACCCCCAAATATTAGAAGAAATAAAAAAACACAAAATTGACGTGGTGTTAAATTTCACCGCGGGCATGGGCGGCGATATTTATTTTGGCTCGGTTGAAAACCCCGTGCCGTTGTCGAACCTGACCGACATGGTGGGGCCCACCGAACGTTTAAAACATGTGAAGCAATGCTTGCCCGAGATCACCACGCTTGATTGCGGGTCGTTAAATTTTGGCGAGGCTAATTATATTACTTGCCACACGCCACCCATTTTGCGCGACATGGCAAAAATGGTGCAGGCGATGGGCGTGAAACCCGAATTGGAAGTTTTCGACACGGGTAATTTGTGGTTGGCGAAGAACATGATAGACGATGGGTTGATTGATTCGCCCGCGATGATTCAATTGTGCATGGGTATACCATATGGCGCGCCCGCCGACATTACGACGTTGATGGCCATGGTGCATCAATTACCGCAACATTGCGTTTGGTCGTCATTCGCCATTTCGCGCAATCAATTGCCGTGGGTTGGGTTGACCGCGTTGGCGGGCGGGAATATTCGCGTGGGGTTGGAAGATAATATTTATTTGGGCAAGGGGCAATTTGCCACCAACGAAGAATTGGTTAAACGCGCGCGTATTATTTTGGAAACCATGGGGGCGAAAGTCATGGGCCCCGCCGCGGTGCGCGACAAATTAAAATTAAAAAAACAGTGGTAGGTGCCCTATCGCTACGCTACTTGAGGGCAATTTGGGTTGCCCTATCGCTGACGCTACTTGAGGGCAATTTGGGTTTGCCCTATCGCTGATGCTGCTTGAGGGGCAGGATAGCGATAGAGTAAATATTGTTTTACGTTAGAACTGATAACCAAATTTCATGCCAGCCTCGACCGTTATGTTGCGCGGTTCAAGGTAGGCCTCGGCGGGGTAGCGATGTCCCGTTTCCCTGCCAAGCGGCATGGTTTCGATTGTGTCAGAATTCTCTACCCAAAAATAATTGACGAAGGGCGTGATGCTAAAGGCGTTAATATTAAACGCGCTGTAGAATCGGAAACCATGACCCTTGCGTTGTGGTTTGATGGTATGTCTTTGCGCATCTTCATAAACTGACGGATCGTCAAACCGCGTGATGGAGGCTATAAAATCCGACGCTTGCGAGCCCGCCAAGAACAAGTCATATTCCCCATGCAGCAACACCGAGAATCTGTCTTTGCTATAGGCAAATTGCAAAGCCAAGGGTAAATAAAGCAAATTGTTAACGCGAAAATATTGGCTGTCGTCTCTGGCAATATTTTTGGTGTATTTATAACCAATCCCCGACAGCACATTAATACGATAATAATCCATGAAGGCGATGGAAGGTCCAATCAATGACCGCGTCCAAAATAAAACCGTATCGTCCTTATAATTGATAACTGCTCCATAAACTGGCTTGTCGCTATCCTGCCCCTTGTAACGCAAACGCGTGCCAGCATAAACCGCGATATCAAACGGAATAAGTAAAACCCCGACACCATTGGGATTAAAATTAATTTTTAAATCGGTTTCAAAACCCCCCATCGCACCCGTGATATCCATAAACTTGGCATTATCTTTATCGGTATCATATTCCTGATAAAAATAATAAAGACCGCCAGGAGCAATGGAAAAGCTAATTTTTGGTTTACCGCTGTCGGGCAATATATTTTGCCCTAACGCTGCGCTGCTTGAGGGCGGGTTATTTTGCCCTGACGCTGCGCTACTTGAGGGCGGGTTATTTTGCCCTAATGTTACTTGCGCAGACTGTGCGATTGCGCGCGATGGTTCGGCGGCGAATATGGTTAACAGGCTGACGGTTGCCAGCAAGCTACATTTTAAAAATGATTGATGGCTTGCTGGGTTCTTTTGTATAAAAATATGGGGCATGGGCACTGCTTTTCTTGCCCCGCTTGGTTTGTTTCCCTTCCTTCTTTTATGCACCCATTTATAAATTATTTTTTACAATTAATCCACAAACCCTTGGTTATATTATACAACGATTAAAACTGATAGCCAAATTTAACGCCACTTTCCGTGGTAATGTTAACCGGTTCCGCCGTTTCGGGGGTGAAGCCATATACACGCCCCGTTATTTCCCCAATGCGCAGTGCCGTTCCATATTGCGATGTTTGAATCCAAAAGAAATTAAAAAATGGCGTGATGGTGAAATTGGCAACATTAAGTTCAACAAACACCCGCGCGCCATGCCCCTGTAATTGCTTTTGCGTGGTGTGGGTGAGGGTAAGTTCGGGAACCGATTGATTATCAGTCGGCGACGGTGTGCCGCGATTCGAACTTGTCTGCCACCCGCTTAAAAAAACGTCATATTCAACATGGGTCAACACCGAAAAAATGTCTTTGCTATATTGAAATTGTAAGGCCACGGGTAAATAAACCAGATCGTTGGTTCGTAAAACATTTTCATAATTGCTTGTGGTGTTTTTGGTATATTTATAACCAACCCCTGACAGCACATTGATACGATAATGATCCAAGAAAGCGATGGAAGGGCCAATCAAAGACCTGGTCCAAAACACCAGCATGTTATCAAAATTGGTGACCGCCGAGCCATAGGTTCCTTTTTTTTCAGTGGTGCTTTCTTGCCCCGTGTAGCGCATCCTTGTTCCTGCGTAGAATCCTATATCAAATGGTATAACCAAAACCCCCACGCCATTGGGGTTGAAATTAATTTTTAAGGTGGATTCAAAACCACCCATGGCACCCGTTATATCCATCAACGGTGGTTCCTCCACTTGTTGGTAGAGCTGCTCATACTCGCGGTAAAAAAAATACAACCCACCAGGAGCAATGGAAAAGCTAATTTTTGGCTTACCGCTATCGGGCGATTTATTTTGCCCTAACGCTGCGCTGCTTGAGGGCAAGATGCTTTGCCCTACCGCAATTTGCGTTTGTGATTGCGCGGTCGATGGTTGGGCGGCGAATATCGCCAACAGGCTGGCGGTGGCCAGCAAGCTGCATTTCAAAAATGATCTGTAGCTAGCTGGTTTGTGTTGCGTAAATATATTTTTCATGGGGCCTCACTTTTTTGTCCCACTTGATTTTTTTATCCCTTTTTTTATCCCTTTTTTTTATCCCCGTTTAGAAATTAGTTTTTTTTAAAACCAATTTCTAAAATGTTGGTCCCTACTTGGGTTAAAATTGATAACCAAATTTAACGCCAGATTCGATGGTGTAATTCATCGGTTCCGCCGATGTACCAAATTCGTTATAAACATGGCCTGTAGTCTGTCCGACATATATTTTATCGCCATCGTCAGATTTCTTTACCCAAAAATAATTGATGAAGGGCGTGATAAGGAAATGATGAATATTCAATTCAACGAATGCCCGCGCCCCATAACCCGCTGTTTGTTTCATCACCACGTGACCACCCTGGTATTCGGAATCGGCGGGGTTATCAAAACGCGCCACGCGGCTGCGGCTGAATCCCGTTTGCCACCCGCTTAAGAAAACATCGTATTCAAGATGCGATAGGACGGAAAAAATTCCCTTGCTATATTGAAATTGAAAAACCAATGGTAAGTAAACCAAATTGTTGGTGCGATAATATTGCGAATCATCGCGTGCATGGTTGCGGGTATATTTATACCCAACCCCCGACAACAAATTGATACGATAATATTCATTAAAGGCGATGGATGGGCCAATCAAAGACCTGGTCCAAAACAAAAACATATCATCGATATGCGTAACCAACGACCCATAAACGACGGGACCTTTGGGGCGGTCTAAATTATCGGTGCTGCTGTCTTGCCCTGTATAACGCATGCGGGTCCCGCCATAAACGGCCAGGTCAAAGGGTATAACCAAAACCCCCACGCCGTTTGGATTAAAATTAATTTGTAAGTTGGATTCAAAACCACCCATCGCGCCACGGATGTCCATGACAGGTTTGTTATTATCTTCTCTTTCTTTGTAAAAATAATACATGCCAGCAGGGCTAATGGAAAATTTAATGGTGGGCGATTTAGTTTCCCCTATCGCTACGCTGCTTGAGGGCAAGATGTTTTGCCCTATCGCTACGCTGCTTGAGGGCAAGATGTTTTGCCCTATCGCTACGCTGCTTGAGGGCAAGATGTTTTGCCCTATCGCTACGCTGCTTGAGGGCAATTTGGTTTGCCCTACCGCTACGCTGCTTGAGGGCGATTTATTTTGCCCTATCGCTGCGCTGCTTGAGGGCAAGATGCTTTGCCCTATCGCTGTTTGCGCCCGCGCGGGCGATGGTTGGGTGGCGAATATGGTTAACAGGCTAGCGGTGGTCAACAAGCCATATTTCAAAAATGATCTGTAGCTAACTGGTTTTTTTTGCGTAAAGATATTGTTCATGGGACCTCGCTTTGCCATTATGTGGTTGATATGTTGTTTTTTTTAAGAGAACAGCGCGCTTGCCCTGAAAGATAAAAAATGAAAGATAGAAAATGAAAGATAAAAAAAATGAAAGAAGTTATAAGATAGAAAAAGTTAGGCAGAAAATATCCCACCTAACTTTTTCTTCATGCTGACTAACCTTGCCCTGTAAGTTTTTTGGCAATTTTTTTTAGGATGCCTTCGCCGCCAGATCTGGCTTTGCTGGCAGTTTTTGCGACTTTGCGTTCTAAGTCTTTGCCAGCTTTCTTCATCTGCTCTTTGCCTTGCGACATTTTTTTCGACATTTTTTCGCCCACTACTTTCGCTTTATCAATTTTGTTCGATACCGTTGCGTAAACATGCGACAAGTTGTCGTATAATGCGGAAATGGTTTTTAGGGGTTGGTGGCTGATACTGTTTATCATGATAGTTTTTCTCTTTCTCGTCCCGTTGCTTATCCCTTGCTGTCCCCATTTGTCGTGTCCCGATGTTGCCCGCTTGAAGGTTAGTCCCGCTTTATGCTCCTTTATCCCTGTTTGCTCGCGGTTTTCTTGCCCGTTGACGCCAAACAAAATTCCTTATTTTTTATTAAAACTGCTGGTCAATTTTAACGCCTGCTCGCCAATTAATATTTGGGCGGTTTATAATGGCGTGCCATCGCACCCGTTGAAAGGCCAGGGTAATTTGTAAGCACCAAGGAATAGGGCGATAATAAATTAACGAGGCTTGTGATTCATTTCATTGGCTTTTTTCATGAATTTTTTTCATGAATTTTTTACAGGGGCTTCCTCCAGGTTTTTCTTCCCAGTTTCATATTGCTACGTCCCCGTGCGGTGTTGATGTATGATAACATTACCACCGCTGTCCCATTTGTCCCCTAAAGAGAATGGTTTACGCCACTTATAGCCCCTACAATTTGATACTTCTATTGTTTCACAAATTGATATTTTTGCGACATAAAATTTTTATATCTGAAACATCCTCATCTTCAATTCTAAAAAGAAAGCCCGTGGTTGTCAATAAAAATATTATTTAATTTCCTGAAATACTGGTTATTTTTTCCTTCTTGCGCGTAAATAAAAAAATTGAAGCTTTTACATGCTACATGATGAGGTTCTTTTGCTTGTCGGCTGTCATTTGGTGCCACCAAATGACAGCAACGACATCGCGTTGTTGAAAACACCACATGATAAGATCCGCCCATGCGTGATGGCGATAACAACATGCCCGTCACGGCAAGCAACAATTTTTTACATAACAAATGGCAATGGGGAAATGAAACCGATAACCGCTCATAACCAGCAAGGCTTGACGATAATCGCCCGCCCCCTGCGCGTTGAGGTTAAATCAAGACCGAGCGATATTTTTCGAAATCTTCAAGTGCCTTACCCGCGCCGCGCACCACGCATTCCAACGGATTTTCAGAAGTTAAAACGGGCAAGCCAGATTCGGCACTGATATAACGCGCGATGTTGCGCAACAACGCGCCGCCACCCGTCAACATAATACCCCTGTCGACCAGATCGGCCGCCAATTCGGGCGGGGTTGCTTCCATGGCTTTTTTAATGGCTTCGGCAATTTGACGAAGTGTCCCCTGCAACGCGTCGGCAACTTGGTTTTCGTCAATATCTTCTTCTAACAAACGACCTTCATCAACTTTTCGTCCCTTGATACGCATTTTTTGAATGGGTTCTTTTTTGGCATACCATGCCGTGCCGATATTATGCTTGATAAGCTCGGCGGTGGATTCGCCAATCACCATGCGCATTTTTTTTCTTACATAATCGATAATGGCTTCGTTCATACGGTCGCCCGCCACGCGCAACGACGCGGCATAAACCAAACCGCCCAGCGATATAACGGCAACCTCGGTCGTGCCGCCGCCGATATCGACAATCATCAAACCGCTGGGATCATTAACGGGCAAGTCGGCACCAATTGCCGCCGCCATGGGTTCTTCGATAAGATAAACACGGCGCGCACCCGCCGACTCAACCGATTCCTGAATGGCGCGGCGTTCCACGGGTGTTGCGCCCGATGGAATACTAACCACAATAAGCGGGCTTTTTAAAAAATGGGTGGGCACAACCTTTTTCATAAAATATTTTATCATGGCTTCGGCCACTTCGAAATCGGCAACCACCCCGTCGCGTAAGGGGCGAATGGTGACAACATCTTCGGGGGTTTTGCCTTGCATCCGTTTGGCTTCTTCGCCAACCGCTTCCACAACTTTTCTGCCACGAATGTCGCGCACCGTAACAATGGATGGTTCGTTAAGCACAATGCCTTTGCCACGAATATATATCAGCGTGTTGGCCGTCCCCAAGTCAATGGCTACATCGGTAAAAAATAAATTGGAGATTCTTTTGACTAACATTTTTAAATATTCTTACTTAACTACTAGCTATTTTTTATATCTTTTTCAAACTAAAAATTCATTTTTTTGTTTTGGTTGTTTTTGGGCTATGTTTCGCCTTTCTTAGCCTATTTTTATTTCTTTTGCATTCTTTTTTATCATTTTTATTTTACATGACTCTTCATGACGCTTTTCCACGCCAATTGCAAGGCTTCGTCAAGTTGCGCAAATGTTATATCGCGCCCCTGTTGTTGGATGGATGTTACGCCATAGCGCGGGTCGGTAATGCCACAGGGCACAATGGCATCAAAAGCCCGCAGGTCGGGGCATAGGTTGATGGCAATACCGTGGCTTGAAATCAATTTTCTGCTTGCTTGCTGGTTTGTTTGTTCGCTTTTTTGATTAGGCGCGGCGTTATGGGCGGGCGATGCCCCAGGCGATAACCGCACGCCAATGGCGCAAATTTTGTCGGCAATTTTATTCTTGCTGTTGGCGGCTGCCTCATGATTTTCTACATTACCCGTTGCGCCCTTTGCTGCTACCCATAGGCCTATTTTATCCTTATCGGGCGGGATGAATGTTTGAATGCCCAACAGCCTTAGAGCTTCCTGCCCCCAAGCCAACAAATATTGCACAAATTGATGAGCATTGAGGTCCCAGGCGGCTAAGTCCAGCATCACATAGCATACCCGTTGCCCTGGCCCGTGCCAGGTTATTTGTCCACCCCGCCCCGTGTTAATAATGTCGGTGCTGTTGATGGTCGATGGCGCAGGGCTTGGGGTGGGTATATTGTTTGGGTTATTGCTTTCCACCGCGGGTTCGTTATTTGCGCCCGTGCCCGCGGTGTAGGTTGGCGCATGTTCCAGGCACCAGATCATGTCGCCCGCCATATCGTTCTTGATGGCTTGCACCCTGTCGTTCATTTTATCCATGGCGAATGGGTAATGGACCAACCCTTGACTAACTTCCCATTCTATTTCTCTCGCCATGATATTTTTATTTTATTTTTATAACGAACATAGGAAATGACCGCTTCTGGCGTTTGCCTTCCCATATGACATAGGATGGGCCTGGTTGTTTTCGTCGATAGCTATCAGTTTCCCCCCCAATTGGTTGATAAGGGCGTGCCCGCCCGCAATATCCCATTCGCAACAGGGGGCGGTGCGCGGGTAATAATTGGCGGAACCATCGAACAAAGAAAAGAATTTTAACGCGCTGCCGCGGTAGCAAGTCTTTTCAATTTTTTTACCAATCATTTTTTCGAATCGTTCGGGGCGCATGTCATTCATTGATAACACCGCCGCGGCAAAGGGTAAATTTTTTGGTTTGGTTCGCAATTGAAAATTCGTGCCGTCATAAAAATAAATGGCTTGGTCAACCTGGCCCGCTGCATCGACAATGGTTTCATGGTTCATACATGTGCCGCCAAAATAACCCATGTTGGTGGCGGGGTGAAATATGGCACCAAAAACAGGCATATTATTTTCAATAAGGCCGAGGCTGATAGAAAATTCTCCGCTTTTTTTGATAAATTCTTTGGTGCCGTCAAGCGGATCCAACAAAAAATATTTGCTGGCGGGGGGAAAAGAATTTGGATGAAAATCTTCTTCGCTGACCAAGGGGATGGTGGGGAAATGTTGCGCCAACAGGTTGCTAAAAATATTGTGTGACGCCATGTCGGCGGGCGTGACGGGGCTTTTATCGGGCTTGATGGTGATGTTAAAATTTCCTGCGTTGTAATAATCCATAATGGCTTGGCTGGCGGCAAGCGAGCATTGCAAAGCGACCTGTAATAAATTTTTCATTTTTATTTTACCTTATAACCTTTACCATAGACAATTATAACCACAATAGAAAGTGGGGAGGCAAGAGCGATAAGGGTCGGTAAAGCGCGGCGGCGACATAACTTACAAATCGCCGATAAAAATATCGTGCAAAATAGGCTTTAAAATATCTTGACAAGACTTCTTACTTTGGGCTACTGCCTAATCATGGCAAAACCAGCAACCATTCGTATCAAATTGGTCAGCACGGCTGACACTGGTTTTTATTATGTGACGACCAAGAATCCACGCCAACTGACAGAAAAATTAGAATTCAAAAAATACGACCCCGTGGTGCGTAAGCACGTTGCTTTTAAAGAATATAAAATTAAATAATCTCGCTCTTGGCGCGCGGTGTGGCAATTTGCCATCATGCCTACAAAATACTTGTTACCTATCATTGTTGTTTTTTGGGTAAAGCCATGAAGATTTATTTCATGACCTTCGCCAATGAAAAAGGCACCTGGTTGCATCCGCCGCGTTTTTCGGTGCGGCGCATAATGGACGAAGCCAAGGCTTCGGGTTATTTTGATATTGTTATGGGTTGTTCTGAAAAAGATCTGACGCCAAGTTTCTGGGCGCGGCACCAACAATTTATTGTCAACCACCCGCGCGGCTTTGGTTATTGGTTATGGCGACCGCAATTGGTGTGGCAAGTCATGCAAGACATGAATGACGGCGATGTTTTATGCTTTGCCGACGCGGGCTGCACCATCCGTTACGATACCGCGGCGAAAAAACGCATGGCGCATTATATAAAAATGGTTAATGCCTCGCCGCACGGCGTTTTGTCATTTCAAACAAGATTGTTAGAAAAACATTGGACGAAAAATGACCTGCTGATAAAACTTAATGCCGACAGCAAAATAAAAAACAGCGGGCAATTGTTGGGTGGCGTTTGGTTTTTAAAAAAATCGCCTGCCAGCCTCAGGCTGGTTGAAACGTGGTTGCGGGTGGCAAGCGATGATTACCATGCCATAGACGACAGCCCATCGCTGACGGCGAATGACAAGGGTTTTAAAGAACATCGCCATGACCAATCGATATTTTCTATTTTGCGCAAACAAATGGGCACCGCCACCTTAAGCGATGAAACCGACCCGCGTCAAAAAAACAATCATACCGCGCCATTGCTTGCCACGCGTTTATACAAAAAATATTGGTGGCGTTTTTTACCGAAATTATGGGACCGCTATTGCCGAAAATAAATTTTAGCAAAAAAATCTGGTCGCTCGCTTGACTTTCAAAATGGAAAACCGTAGCCTAGTTTCCAGGGCAAATTTTCTGTAGCAGACGAAGCGGGGGATAAAGGACGCGGGTTATGAAAAATATTTTCAAATATCATGTGATAAAAGATGACGGCGTGGTGGTGTGCGACCCCGTGTTTATAACCATGAAGGATGGCGTGCGGTTGGCGGCAAGGGTTTGGGTGCCGCGCGCAACATTTGACGACCCCAAAAATAATCGCTGCCCTGTGATATTGGAACAATTGGCTTATCGCCGCCGCGACTGCACATCTGATAATGACAACAGCAACCATTATGTTATGGCGCGCCATGGGTTTATTGGCGTGCGGGTTGACTTTCGTGGCTTTGGCGATTCAGAAGGTTTTATGGAAGATGAAATGACGCCCCATGAACAGGGCGATATTGCCACGGTTATCGAATTTTTTAGCCAACAAGATTTTTGTAATGGCAAGGTGGGGATGATAGGTTATTCATGGGGCGGCAACAACAGCGCGCTGGCCGCGGCCACCGCGGTGCCTGGGCTGGCGGCGGTTATCTCCGCCGATTTCATGATAGACCGTTATCATGAAGACCTTCATTACAAAGGCGGGATACCACTTTTTGGTTCGACCTATTGGGGGGCATCGATGTTATCCATCGCGGGCACACCACCCGACCCCCAGGTGCAGGGCAGCAATTGGCGCGACCTGTGGCGCAAGAGGTTGGATAAGGTTTTTTTCCAAAGCCCGATATGGAAACATCATGCAACCCGAGACGATTATTGGCGACATGGTTCGTTGGCTAAGGCCTTGGCCGAAGCCAAAGCAAATAAAAAATTACCCGTGCCAATTTTGGCAATTGGCGGTTGGTATGATTGCTATGCCGATGCCCCCGCCGACACACTGCGTTATTGGCCCAACACGGCGCGCGGCATGATGGGGCCGTGGGGGCATTCTTACCCACATTGGGGGCAACCCGAACCCAATTATGATTTTCATCAAGACATGCGGCAATGGTTTGGGCGGTGGTTAAAACCCGCCGCAACACAGGATGAAAAAAATAAAGTAGAAAATTGGCCCGCGTTTCGCGCCTTTTTAATAAGGGCTGGCAAGCCAATCAACAAAGATAATCAACGGGTGGCGGGCGATTGGGTTGGGGTTAATGTGGGTGATATCGAAAAAGATAACATGACATTGTATTTGCGGGCGAATGGCGAACTTTCGCCGAAAAATGATGGTAAGGGCGCGGGCGAAGAACGCGCCCAATTAAAAACCGTGGAAACGGTGGGGGCATGTTATGGCAAACAATTTCCCGTGACATTAAAAGAATATGCAAAAGACCAACAGGCCGATGATGATAAATCTTTATGTTTTGAAACCGCGGCGTTTGACAAAGAACTTGATCTGTTGGGCAGGGCGCAATTGCAACTGACATTAAAAACCGAACAGCCATTTGGCAACATCATGGTGCGCCTGGTCGATGTTCACCCCGACGGCACGGCTAATCTTATTACCCATGGCTGCCTTAACCTGGCGCATCGCCATGGGCGGCGCGATGTTGAGAAATTTATTGCGGGCCAGCATAACCCCGCCCCGACCCCGATGGTCGCGGGGCAGGATACCGCCATTGTTATTGACCTTTTGTCGATGGGTTATACCATGTTGCCTGGCCATAGGTTGCGCCTCGCCCTCAGCACCCATTATTTTCCAGCCTGCCTACCGCCGCCGTTTGATTTTGTGGCGGATGTTGATTTGCGTGCCTCGCGCCTTATCTTGCCGCAATTAAAAAATAAAAATATCATTGCTTTGCCGACCATTAATATGGACGATGTTCCCCACCCGCACAATATTTACAATGAAAACGAAGAAAAAATGACCTATGAAAAAACCACCGACCCCGATGGCAGGGTGCATTTGCGCCAGGAATCGATATATGGCTGGTCGCACCACCCCGACCATGATACCGAATGGCAAGAAGCCATACTATCCGATTATAGCATCATCGCGGGCGACCCACTGTCGGCGCGGTTGGAATATACCTATATCAATAATCATCGCCTGAACGAAGATGGCAAAAGTTGCGATGGCGAAGTGATAAAAAAATTCGCAAGCCAATCCAAGGGGCATTCGGTTTATTATTGCGACAAAGATTTTATTTATATCGAGGGCGACCTCACCGTGACGCTTGACGGGGCGGTGTTTTTTAACAAAAAATGGAAAGAAAAAATGAAGCGCGAATTCTTTTAAAATATATTTTGCGCGGCGGCTTCGGCTTGGGTTAAGCATTGTAGGTTAAGGGCATGGATGGGTTTGGGCATGTAGTCGCTCAACAATTTATAAATTTTTCTTTGCCTATCGACACGGTTTAGCCCGACAAAATCATCGCTGATAATGGTGACGATAAAATGGGTTTCGCCCGTGAAAACCTTGGAAACCTTACTGGTCTTGCTGTCATCACTGCTCTCGGCAACCCCCGCATGGCCCGCATGCCGCGCCGAATCATTGATGACGGATAATTTTATCACCGTGATGTTGGTAGAAATTTTTTGTTGGATAATATCGGCGACGCGGTTTGTCATGATGCTAAGCGGTTGGCTGAATCTAGGGTTTGGCTAAAACTTTTTTGCCCTGGTTTTTTCTATAGAATTTTTATATCATGAAGCCAAACAGAAGTCATTAAGAAGAAAATATCAAGAACATCATGGTTAATTCGGCGATAGAACCCACCCTGGAGGGTATGCAAGAAAAAAACCCCAAGCAACGACCTTGCGAGCATCAAGGTTGCCCCGAGGATGGTTTGTATCCCGCGCCGCAATCCAAATTAAAGCCCAAACCTTACCTGTGGTTTTGCAAAACCCATGTTAGGGCCTATAACGAACAATGGGATTGGTATCACGGCATGACCGCCGCACAAATTGTCGATGACCAAATTGCCGACCTCACTTGGCGTCGCCCAACATTTGCGATGAAGGACGGGGTGCACCGCGCCCAAACCAATGTGGTGTTGGATGACCCGTTGCAAATTCTTTATCGTATCATCAGCACCGACGCCGCGGGAAGCAAAGATAAAACATCGCGCCACGCCGCCGCGCCCGACGCGGTTTTTGTCATGGGCACAACCACGGTGGCGGCATTAAAAACCCTGGGGTTAGAAAATCCAGTCAACTTAGCGATGGTGAAAGAAAATTATCGCCGCGCGGCATTGCGCTTGCATCCTGACAAAATCAAAACCACTTCCAAAAAACTTATCATGCAAAAAACCGAAGAATTCCAGAAGATTAGCGCGGCTTACCAAGAATTAAAAAAATATTTTTTGCAAAACGCGCGTTGATAGGCGGTTTGATTATATTATTCTAAAATATTAAGGTTGCAGGGTAATAATGGGTCTGCTAAAGAGGGTATCCAAAACATTATCTCATTGATTATTAAAAATGTCAGTTTCTGCTTCCGTTAAAAATGATCCCATGGCTTCGGTTGATTTTGACCATGCGGCGTCGCCCTTGGGCGCGCCCGACATCATGGTGTCGGTTAAAAAAGTTTTTGGCCTGGAAAGCGATTGGCAAGTTCCCGCTTTTTCTAAAACATCAGCCTATGTGCCCGAAATTGATGCGGCTTATATTTTTGACCACGATACCACCCTTGCCATTTTGGCGGGGTTTGCCCATAACCGCCGCGTCATGGTGCAGGGTTATCACGGCACGGGGAAATCCACCCATATTGAACAGGTCGCGGCGCGTTTAAATTGGCCATGCGTCCGCGTGAATTTGGATTCGCATATCAGCCGTATGGACCTTATTGGCAAGGACGCCATTGTTATTAAGGACGGCAAGCAAGTCACCGAATTTCGTATGGGTATTTTACCCTGGGCACTGCAAGGGCCTGTTGCTTTGTGCTTTGATGAATATGACGCGGGTCGTCCCGATGTGATGTTTGTTATCCAACGGGTGTTGGAGCAAGGGGGAAAATTAACCCTGCTCGACCAGTCGAAGGTTATTCGCCCGCATCCTTATTTCCGCCTGTTTGCGACCGCCAACACCATTGGTTTGGGTGATTCGTCGGGGCTTTATCACGGCACCAACCCCATCAACCAGGGGCAGATGGATAGATGGTCGATATTGACAGTGCTCAATTATTTGCCCGCCGAAAAGGAACGCGCCATCATTGCGGCGAAGGTTAAGGATCTGGACAATGACAAGGGTCGGGCACAAATTGCCGCCATGGTGAAGGTTGCCGAATTTTCGCGCACGGGGTTTATGGCGGGCGATATCTCCACGGTTATGAGCCCGCGTTCGGTGATTTCGTGGGCAGAAAATGCCTTGTTATTTCAAGATGTTGCTTTGAGTTTCCGCTTAAGTTTCTTAAACCGTTGTGATGAAACCGAACGCCCCATTATTGCCGAGTATTTTCAAAAGGCTTTTGGTATCGATATGAAAACATCCATCCTTCCTGCGGCCTAAGTTATAATACATGCGGCATGCAAAAAAACAAGGGTGGAGCGCAACCAAGGCAAATAAAAAAATAGGCGCGTGGTAATGTCTGCCCAAGCCTATATTTTTTAATTTGAATTGTTGGTAAATTATTTTTATTATTAAACTTACCTTTATATTTTACGACAAGCGATACAATGAAAAACCATGGCGAAAAACCCAGCGACAGATTAAAACGCCGCGCCGCGGCGGGGTTTCGCGCCCTGGCCAAAAAACCGAAGATGCAGGTGCATTTTCAAACGGGCGGGTATCAGGTTGATGGCGAGAATGCCATTTTGTCCTCCCCACCCATCAACATCACCCCCGAACAATTGGCGGCGGCGCGCGGCGCGATAGATTACCTGGCGTTGGAGCAACGCCATCATAATAAACAATTGCACGCCCGCTTGATGCCCGCGGGCCAGGAAGCCGCCGAGTTGTTTGATATGTTGGAAGACGCACGCTACCTCGCGGTGGGGGCCGAACATTTGCGCGGCGTGCAACAAAACCTTATCGCCGATTATGAAAAAACTTGGCAGAAGCAAGGACTCAGCGAATTGAACATGAATGATAGAGAAAGCTACCTATGGGCGGTGAACCTTTATGCGCGCCAGCAATTTGGGTTAGAGGAAATGCCGCCCTCGGCGACCGAGCTGTATCAACATTGGTTGCCGCAACTTGAACAAAAAATGGGCGCGGCGATGAAAAATCTTAATACAAAAAAACATAGTCAGCGCGAATTTTCACGCGCCTCGCTACAATTTTTGAAGGAACTGCTTCATCAGGGTAAAAATGAAGACCAGTTAGACGAAGAAAGCGGCAAGGAAGATGAAGACGAAACCCCGCCGATGGATATGCCCGAAAACCAAGCCAGCCAAAATGGCGACCAAGAAAAAGATTCGGGCGAGGGCGAAGATGATAGCTCGGGCGACGAATTAAGCGATGAAATGGGCGGCAAAGAATTGGATGAAAATGACCTTGGCGAAGGGGGGCTCGATAGCCTTGCCCTTAAAGACGAGCGCGAAGAAGAATATTTCCCCGAACATGATTTGAGCAATGTGCCGCGCGAACCATTTTATAAAGTCTATACCGCACAATATGACGAGGTTATCACCGCCGATAAATTAACCGACAGCGTGGAAGAGGTAGAAAAATTACGCACGCAATTGGATGAACAAATGAGCCACCTGATTCCCATCATTGGTAAATTGGCCAATCGCCTGCAACGCAGGTTGTTGGCGCAGCAATTGCGCGCCTGGGATTTTGATTGCGAGGAAGGCTTGCTCGACAGCAGCCGTTTAACCCGCGTGGTGATTGACCCATTGCAGGCCTTGGCTTTTAAAATAGAAAAAGAAACAAAATTCAAAGACACCATCGTCAGCCTCTTGATAGACAATTCGGGGTCGATGCGTGGTCGCCCCATTTCGATTGCCGCCATCAGCACCGATATTTTAACCCGCACCCTGGAACGTTGCCAAATAAAGGTGGAGATATTAGGCTTCACGACAAAAAGATGGAAGGGCGGCGAAGCCCGCGAAAAATGGTTAAAGGATGGTCGCCCCGATAAGCCTGGTCGCTTGAATGACCTGCGCCATATTATTTACAAATCGGCGGATGAACCCTATCGCTTGGCGCGGCGCAAAATAGCCCTGATGTTGAAGGATGGTTTGTTGAAGGAAAATATCGATGGCGAAGCCTTGATGTGGGCTTACAACCGCTTGCGCAGGCGTAGCGAAGAACGCCGCGTGTTGTTGGTTATATCGGATGGGGCACCCGTGGATGATTCGACCCTGTCGGTGAATGAAGGTAATTATTTGGAACGGCATTTGCGCGATGTTATTGATTATTTGCAATCGCGCAGCGACGTGGAATTGCTGGCGATAGGTATTGGTCATGATGTGACGCGTTATTACAATCGCGCCGTTACCATCACCGACGCCGACCAATTGGCGGGCACCATCATGAAAGAATTAGAAATGTTATTCGCCGACCAATTGAAGAAAGTTGCTTAAAAAAGACAATAGTCAATATTGAAGAATTTTATTTTTGAATCCCCTGTCTTTTTTTACAATATTTTTTTTGCGATATTATTGTTATGTAGTAATAAAAACCATTGGGCAAAAGTTAGCAGATATTTTTTGGTAGAAAAATCTTTTTTACAAAAAAAATTTTTTTATAATATTTTTTTCTTTTTTTTTGCAATCTTTTTGCGCTTTTGTGAAGTTTTTGGTTGCAATAAGGATATGTTTTGCTATGATGTTCTTGTCCAGTCAGGTGTTGTCCCCACCTGACTGGACACTTTTTTTGTGCAGATTGCAAAAAACAGAAATGTAAAATCAACTAAACGCGCGTTGTCCATTATATAGCAACTTATTTTTGCGCTGCGCTGTTTATTCTCTTCATCGTGTTTTTTATTGGGGCTTTTTTGCCATGCTATTTTTTGCTGTTAAAGACAAGTTGATGATTTCTATTATCCATCACCGTGCAATTATTTTTTATTTTCTTATCTTTTGGTCGCTTAGAAATATCTTGGACAATTTTTATCAATGACCTTTTCTATGCTTGCAACAAACCATTGCCATCGCTGCGCCACGATATTTATAATAAGTAGCAGTTGCAAGCCCTCCCATCATCATCTATAAATCGTTATTATGTATATTACCTCGGCTATTGCCTCCGCAGATTTTGTCATCATTGGTTCGGGCAGCGCTGGTTCCGCCATGGCCTATCGCCTGTCCGAGGATGGACGCTACAGCGTCTTGGTATTAGAACATGGCGGCGGCGATGGCAGCGTGCTTATTCAAATGCCCTCGGCCTTGTCTTACCCCATGAACATGCCAAAATATGATTGGGGATACAGAAGCGAGCCCGAACCCCACTTGGGCGGTCGGCAATTGGCAACCCCCCGCGGTAAGGTTATCGGTGGGTCATCATCCATCAATGGTATGGTGTTTGTGCGCGGCAACCCGATGGATTATGAAGGTTGGAAACATAGCGGCGCGACAGGTTGGGGCTACGCCGATGTTTTGCCCTATTTTAAACGCATGGAAAAAACCAACAATGGCGACGATAGTTATCGCGGGCGCGATGGGTTGCTTCATGTTCAATATGGCAATTTAAAAAATCCGCTTTACACCGCCTTCATCCAGGCCGCGGCGGAGGCAGGATACCCCACCACCACCGATTACAATGGTTACCAACAAGAAGGATTTGGCAAAATGGAAATGACGGTCAGCGGCGGCAAACGTTGGTCGGCGGCGACGGCTTACCTTAAGCCTGCATTACAACGAAGCAATTGTCGGTTGTTGCATTGTTTTGTCAGGCGCATTGTTTTTGATGGAAAAAAGGCAGTCGGGGTTGAGGTGATGCAAAAAGGCAAGGTGGTGATGGTCAAGGCCGATAGAGAAGTTGTCTTGGCCGCGGGGTCCATCAATTCGCCAAAAATTTTGTTATCGTCGGGCGTGGGGCCAGCCGATGAATTAAAAAAATTGGGCATCGCGGTGGTCGCCGACCGCAAGGGCGTGGGAAAAAATTTACAAGATCATTTGGAAATTTATTTGCAAGCGAAATGCAAAAAACGCATCACGATAAATCGCAAAATAGGATTGTTGTCAAAAGCCATGATAGGGGCGCAATGGCTGTTTTTAAAAACGGGTTTGGGCGCGACCAACCATTTTGAATCCTGTGGTTTTATTCGCTCCGATAAAGGCATTCCCTACCCCAATATTCAATATCATTTTTTACCCGCCGCCATGCGTTATGACGGGAAGGCCGCTTTCCCTGGCGATGGATTCCAAGTGCATGTTGGCCCCATGTTGTCGCCGTCGCGCGGCGAAATTACCTTGCGTTCTAACGACCCGATGGATTCGCCAAAAATTTTATTTAATTACATGTCGCATGATGAGGATTGGCAAATTTTCCGCAAGGCGATTCGGTTGACGCGCGAGATTTTTCAGCAACCATCATTCCAAAATTATTTTGACGGCGAGGTAAGCCCAGGCGTTAATTATCAAAGCGACGAAGAATTAAATGGTTGGCTTAAAGAACATGTTGAGAGTGCTTATCATCCATCCTGCAGTTGCAAGATGGGAAAAACCGATGACCCGATGGCGGTGGTCGATACTGACTGTCGTGTGATTGGCGTCAACAATTTACGCCTGGCCGATAGTTCCATATTCCCGCGCATCACCAACGGCAATTTGAATGGGCCGTCCATCATGACGGGTGAAAAAGCCGCGAGCCATATTTTAAATAAAAAACTGCCGCCGCTCAACACACCTTTTTATCAAAATCCCAATTGGCAAACCAGCCAGCGGTAAAGCAACACAAAACGGAAGGGGGACGTGGGAGACATGGTGAGGCCAATCAAAATAGCAATCGTCGGCAGTGGCATTTCGGGTTTAAGTTTGGCCTTGGCCTTATCCCATCAAAAGGCAAAGCAAAGCGAAGAAAAATCTTTCGACATAACTTTGTTCGAAAAAAAGAAACGTTTGGGTGGCCATAGCCGCACCCTGACCCTACGCGACAGCCAAACAAAAAAAAACTTGGCTGTCGATACAGGCTTCATTGTTTTTAACGAAAAGAATTATCCCGAATTAACCAAATTGTTCGATTATTTGCAGGTTGCCAGCCAAGAGTCGGACATGACATTTTGTTATCATTCGGCCGAAAAAAAATACAATTTTAATAGCGATAGATTGTTCCAAGACAGGGTTAACCTCCTCAACCCGCGCCATTATGCCTTGTTGGTCAAAATATTTTTCTTTCAACGGCGGGCGCGGAAAACCTGGCGCGATATTGCCGACGATTTGTCTTTGGCGCAATGGCTTGATAACATGGGGGCGAGTCAAGACCTGCGCCAGCGTTTTATTTACCCGCTGGGTTCGGCCATATGGAGCATGCCCATCGATAAAATGAACCAATATCCCGCGCGCTACTTCGCCCAATTTTTTTTCAACCACGGGCTTTTCACCATTGCTGACCAACCGCAATGGCGCACCGTGGTTGGCGGGTCGCGGGTCTATGTTGAAAAAATAAAGAAATATTTTTTGGCGCGCGGTGGCCATGTTGCCGATGGCGATGGTGTCATGGCCGCAAAAAAATTGGCGAACGATAAATGGCGCGTAACAACCGAGAAGGGCCGCGAATTAGAATTTGATAAATTGGTTTTTGCCTGCCACACCGACCAAGCATTACAAATACTAGCCAACATCGCGCATCCAGTTAAAGAATTTCTGAGGTTGATAGAATATAAACCTTCGCAAGTTTTTACCCACCGCCATGCTGATTTCATGCCCAATAAAAAAGTCGCCTATGCCTGTTGGAATTTTTTTGAAAAATTTGGCACCACCACCATGAGTTATTGGATGAACCAATTGCAGTCATTGCAAGCCAAGGATAATTTTTTTGTCACCCTCAACCCCGCGACAAACTTGCCCGCTTACGACGACAAAACCATCATGGAACACCCGCAATATAATTTGGCAAGTCGCCAGGCCCAAGAAAAAATAAAATCACTGCAAGGGGTCGACAACATCTATTTCTGCGGCGCTTACCTTGGTTATGGCTTTCACGAGGATGGGTTGCGAAGTGCCATCGACCTGCTACCTTATTTTGGTGCGCAAAAACCTTGGTAAAAAAAACGCTGGTAAAAAAAACCTTGCTAAAAAACCATGGCAAAAAATGCTATAGTAAAATCTATTGGTGAATATATCCTCCCTCACACGGCTATTACATTTTTTAATAAATAACTTACATGGCAAAACAACAACATTATTTTATGGTCGGTCGCGTATTTCATCAACGCCATGCAACGGCGGGCGCGCCACAGCAACATGGTTTGTCCTATCGCCATTGGTGCGGGTTGTTTACGATAAGCGATGTTATTACCTTGCCCTTAATATTTTTCTTGAAATGGATATTCCAATTTGCCCCCAGCGATTACGGCGCCATGAAAGACAAGATGCAAGACAAGACACAAGATAAGATACGGGGCGGGACATTGCATGGGCGGATAAAAAAAATAATAAACCAAGAAACAACATTTGCCGCCAAGAAATTAGAATTGATAACCCAAGGTCGCGTGCTGTTTTATATTTTTAATCCCGTTAGTTTTTGGTTGGCTTATGACGATAAAAATATATTACGGGTCATCCTGGCCGAAGTTCATAACACCTATGGCGAACATCACTATTATGTGCTTTGTAAAAAAAACCTGTTGCCCATCGATGATGGTGATATTTTTCTTGCCGACAAGGAATTTCATGTTTCGCCATTTTATGACCGCGTGGGTTATTATCGTTTTCAATTCGCGCAAGACAGCAAAAAATTTTCTGCCAACATAAAATTATTTTCGCCACAACATGAATTGCAACTTGACACAGGCATGGTGATGAAAAAAATACCCATGAATAATAAAAATGCCTTATGGTTATTGCTGACCATGCCCCTGCAGCCGTGGAAGGTTATCTTCACCATCCACCTGCACGCGCTTTATTTATTTTTTAAAAGGTTAAGATTTCGCCCCAAACCACAACCCCAACAAACAAAAATAACGCACGGCGTTCACACCATGGCCTAAATGGGGTGTCGTGAATAAGATTGCGAAAAATATTTTTTCTTGGTATATCGCCTTGTTAATTTAAAAAAGGACAATGGTTAAAAATATCTCCAAATCGGTGCAAAAAAAACTAGCCCACAAATACCGTGATAAAAAAATCTGGGTGATAGGGGGTTCGCGCGGCATGGGTTTGGCGTTGGCCAAGATTATGGCCATGGCGGGGGCGAAGGTTATTATTTCGGCCCGTTCGCAACCGCTTGATAATTCCTTTCCCTTCACCTTTGTGAAATTGGATGTTGCCGACCTCAAAAAATTGAAAGCAACCTGCCTTGCCCAAAAAAATTTGGACGGCGTGGTTTATATGTCGGGTATTCATAAACAAAATTTGGTTGCTGACCTGCGCGAGCAAGACCTGCTCGATATTGTAAGCGTCAACATGCACGCCCCGACCTTGGTGGCAAAACTCATGACCCCTGGGATAGATAAACGCAAAGGTTTTTTTGTGATTTGTGGCTCACAAACCAGTTTTATCGGCGCGCCGTTGGGGCAACCCTATTCGGCGACCAAAGCCTATTTAAAAAGTTTGATAGAAACCTTGGCGGTGGAATGCCCCAACAGCTTCATCCATTTGTTAGCTCCTGGCTTCGTGCGCACCGAATTGGTTAAACAAATCACCATGCCCATGCCCTTCGCGATGGAGGCCGACGAAGCCTCGCTCGAATTTGCTAAGGGCATCATGGGGCCAAGGTTGGTTATTGAATTTCCCCTCATCATTACTTTCTTTCCCTGGCTATGGCGCAGCACGCCGCTTATTATCAAAAGATTTTTATGGCGTCTGATAAGGAACAAAGTTATTAACCAAACGGGCAAACATTAATTGACAAAAAACATGTCTTTATATTTTAAAAATAAAAAAATTTGGATTATCGGCGGCTCGCGCGGCATTGGCTTGGGCTTGGCACGCGAATTATCACGCCGCGGCGCAAGGGTTATTATTTCGGCGCGCCGCGCACCCCAAGAAAAATTTGCCCATGAATTCATCGCCCTTGATGTTACCGACCGCAAAAAATTAAAATCATTATGTGATAAAATGAACGACCTTGATGGCGTTATTTACAGCTCGGGGGTTTTATCGCCTGGTTCGGTCGCGGATATTGATGAAAAACATCTTGCCGAATTGCTTGCCGTGAATGTTATTCCCCCCAGTTTGTTGGTCGCCTATTTGGGCAAAAAGCTAGAATCGCGCAGGGGCTTTTTTGTCTTCATGGGCTCGGTGGCGGGTATCGTGGGGCTACCCTTTAGCCAACCCTATAGCGGTGGCAAAGATTATCTAAAAAACTTTGCTGAAACCGTTGCCGTGGAATACCCCAAATTAAAAACGCATTTGGTTGCGCCAGGTTACGTGGCAACCGACATGATTAGTGGCAATAATTTCCGCATGCCGCTTATTTATTCGGTGAAGAAAGCCGTGCATTTTATTTTGTTTGGTATTGCTACGCAAAAATTTTATATTCGCTTTCCGTGGGCGATGCACAGCACGGTGCAAATTATCTGCCTCACCCCCATATTTATTAGGCGATTATTTTGGAGATATTTTGGCAAGATGATATTGAAATCGTAAAATCGCCTAGGCCTATGCCACCAGCTTAGGCGATAGCCGTATAATAAAATACATGACCACACAATATTTTTTGGGCAAAACCATTTGGCTTATCGGCGGCTCGCGCGGCATGGGTTTGGCGTTGGGTAAAAAATTGATAGCGGCGGGGGCGGATGTGATTATTTCATCGCGCCACGCGCCCGATGGTATTGATAAAAAAACCTACCGCTTTGCGCCGCTAGAGGTTGGCGACACCGTGGCTTTGAAAAAACTTTGCCAGCAATTACAACCGCTTGATGGCGTTATTTTTATGCCCGCGGTTTACGACCCTGGCCCCATCGTTGCCATCAAAGAAGATATATTGTTGGACATGGTCAAGGTTAATAATATTGCGCCAACGCTGTTGGCAAAATATGTGGCTGGCCCATTAGAAAAACGCACAGGCTTCTTGGCGATTTGTGGTTCGCAGGCAGGCAATGTCGGCCTGCCATTGGGGCAACCTTACTCGGCGACCAAGGCCTATTTGAAAAACTTTTGTGAGAGTTTGCAAGTCGAGCACCCCAAGTTGGTGGTGCAATTAATCGCCCCAGGTTTTGTCAAAACCGATCTAACCAGCAAAAATAAATTCGACATGCCATTTATTATGACGGCGGATGAAGCCGCGGATAGGATTATGAAAGGGCTAAGACAAAAAAAATCAATCATTTTATTCCCCAAAAGATTGGACTGGCTGTTAAGATGTTGGGCATGGTTGCCATTGTCATGGCAAAAATTTTTGTGGGGTAAGGGCTAGGATAAAATTTCTTGTCACCTTCCCCGATAACTGCTAGGCAAACAAAGTTGTAAAAAATAATGAGCGATCGTGGCGGAATTGGTAGACGCGCAGGGTTGAGGTCTCTGTGGTAGTAATATCGTGGAAGTTCGAGTCTTCTCGGTCGCACCATTAAAGTGGTTTTTATATTGAAAAAAAATTAGCATCATCGAATCATCATGATATTACCTCATCGTTCCTATCCTGAAACGCGGTTGCGCCGTTTGCGTCAGAATAAGGCCTGGCGTGGTTTGGTGGCCGAACATACCTTGACGGCGCGCGACCTTATCTTGCCATTATTTTTACGCACGGCGGATGATGTTGCCATCATTCCATCCTTGCCACATATTTTACGCCACGCCATCGTCGACCTGCCAAAGGTTATCGATAATGCGGCGGCGGTGGGCATTACCGCCGTGATGTTATTCCCCAAAACCCCCGATAATTTGAAAACCGACAATGGGCAAGAGGCCTTGCACGATAACAATTTGGTGGCGCAGGCCATTAAGAAAATAAAATCCACCCACCCCGACATGTTGGTGATTACCGATGTTGCGCTTGACCCCTACACCAGCCATGGCCACGACGGTTTGATAAAGAATGGCGAAATATTGAATGACGAAACGGTGGATGTCTTGTGTCAGCAAGCTCTGTTGTTGGCGAGCCTCGGGGCCGATGCCGTGGCCCCGTCCGACATGATGGATGGGCGGGTTGGCGCGATAAGAAAAAAATTGGAAGGGGCGCAATATTACAATACCATTATTATC
>OZ241918.1:0-1602500 GCA_965203915.1 Alphaproteobacteria bacterium | reverse complement strand
TTTAGAGAGATTCTTTTGTTGAATACATAGATGAAAGAAAGCAAACCCGGAGAACTGAAACATCTCATGTACCCGGAGGAAAAGATATCAACGATACGCCGTTAGTAGTGGCGAGCGAACGCGGCAGAGGCCAATGCCTTTATTTATTGTAACTAGAATGGTTTGGAAAAGCCAGCCACAGAGGGTGATAGCCCCTTATAGAATGAATGATAAAAAAGGATTCGAGTAGGGCGGAACACGTGAAATTCTGTCTGAAGACGGGGCGACCACGCTCCAAGCCTAAGTACTCCTATACGACCGATAGTGAACAAGTACCGTGAGGGAAAGGTGAAAAGCACCCCGATAAGGGGAATGAAATAGTATCTGAAACAGAATGCTTACAAGCAGTTGGAGCCCCTTTAAGGGGTGACAGCGTACCTCTTGTATAATGGGTCTGCGACTTAATGTTACCAGCAAGCTTAAGCCGATAGGTGAAGGCGTAGCGAAAGCGAGTCTGAATAGGGCGTATAGTTGGTGGCATTAGACCCGAAGCTGAGTGATCTAGCCATGAGCAGGATGAAGTTGGGGTAACACCCAACGGAGGTCCGAACCAGTAACTGTTGCAAAAGTTTTGGATGACTTGTGGCTAGGGGTGAAAGATTAATCAAACTCAGAAATAGCTGGTTCTCCGCGAAAACTATTTAGGTAGTGCGTCAGTCGATTTACCCCAGGGGGTAGAGCACTGGATGGGCTAGGGGGGCGCGAGCCTTACCAAACCCAACCAAACTCCGAATACCTGGAAGTATTATACTGGCAGACAGACCATGGGTGCTAAGGTCCGTGGTCGAGAGGGAAAAAGCCCTGACCACCAGCTAAGGTCCCTAAATCATATTTAAGTGTTAAAGGATGTGAGAAAACCAAGACAATCAGGAGGTTGGCTTAGAAGCAGCCATCCTTTAAAGAAAGCGTAACAGCTCACTGATCTAAACTTAAGTTTTCTTGCGCCGAAGATGTAACGGGGCTAAAAATATGTACCGAAGCTGTGGATTTAAGCCATTTTAGAATGGCATAAGTGGTAGCGGAGCGTTCCGTAAGCCTGTGAAGATCAATCTTGAGATTGGTTGGAGGTATCGGAAGAGCGAATGCAGACATGAGTAGCGCGAAATCTGTGAGAAACAGATTCACCGGAACCCCAAGGTTTCCTACGCAAGGTTAATCCGCGTAGGGTGAGCCGGCCCCTAAGACGAGGGCGAAAGCCGTAGTCGATGGGAATCAGGTTAATAATCCTGAGCCTGTATGGAGTTGACAAATGACGAAATTGGTTGTTGCTTATTGGATTGCAATGGCCAGCTGGTTGTTTCAGGAAATAGCCCATACTATAGACCGTACCACAAACCGACTCTGGTGGGGTGGTATAAATGTACCAAGGTGTTTGAGTGAACTATGTTGAAGGAACTCGGCAAATTACTCTCGTAAGTTAGCGAAAAGAGAGCCCTTTTTTAACGCAAGTTAGAAAGGGGGGCACAGAATAGGGGGTGGCGACTGTTTAACAAAAACACAGGACTCTGCGAAGCCGATGAGGCGATGTATAGGGTCTGACGCCTGCCCGGTGCTGGAAGGTTAAGAGGAAGGGTGCAAGCTCTGAATCGAAGCCCCAGTAAACGGCGGCCGTAACTATAACGGTCCTAAGGTAGCGAAATTCCTTGTCGGGTAAGTTCCGTCCCGCATGAATGGCGTAACGATCTCCCCACTGTCTCCAACATAGGCTCAGCGAAATTGAATTCTCCGTGAAGATGCGGAGTTCCCGTGGTTAGACGGAAAGACCCCGTGCACCTTTACTATAGCTTTGCAGTGGCAGTAGGAAGTTGATGTGTAGCCTAGGTGGGAGACTTTGAAGCGTGGTCGCTAGATCGCGTGGAGTCAAAAGGTGAAATACCACCCTTTAAGTTTTTACTGTCTAACTTATCCCTTTATATCAAGGGCAAGGACACTGCATGGTGGGTAGTTTGACTGGGGCGGTCGCCTCCCAAAGAGTACCGGAGGCGCGCGATGGTGGGCTCATGTTGGTCGGAAATCAACAGTAGAGTGCAAAGGCAAAAGCCCGCCTGACTGCGACAGCGACGGCTGGAGCAGAGACGAAAGTCGGTCTTAGTGATCCGGTGGTCCCGAGTGGAAGGGCCATCGCTCAACGGATAAAAGGTACGCCGGGGATAACAGGCTGATACCCCCCAAGAGTCCCCATCGACGGGGGTGTTTGGCACCTCGATGTCGACTCATCGCATCCTGGGGCTGAAGCAGGTCCCAAGGGTATGGCTGTTCGCCATTTAAAGCGGTACGTGAGTTGGGTTCAAAACGTCGTGAGACAGTTTGGTCCCTATCTGCCATGGGTGTTCGAGATTTGAGAGGAGCTTTCCCTAGTACGAGAGGACCGGGAAGGACGGACCGCTGGTCGACCAGTTGTCACACCTGTGGCATTGCTGGGTAGCTATGTTCGGAAGAGATAACCGCTGAAAGCATCTAAGCTGGGAAACTCGCCTCAAGACCAGATCTCGCTATGAGAACCGATATAGACTATGTCGTTGATAGGTGAAAGGTGGAAACCGTGTAAGCGGTGGAGCTTATTCATACTAATCGTTCCATTGATTCTTTTTCATATAATAAAGACCATCTTTTCTTAACTGCAAAGGCAGGTTTTTGTTATGATACACAAATTTTTATATAAATTTGTGTGCATGGGTTGCATATATTTGGGTTAGATTTTTTCTAACCTATCATTCGCAATTTCATTGCTCAGTAAAAGGATTTTTTGGTTTAATTGCTCGTTGGGTTTCGTTTTGACTATCGGCCGATAATGTAATGAATATTATTGGCCTATATATCTTTGCGGCAGCCTAAATATGCCTTGCGCAACCACGCAAAGTAGGTTTAGGGTTTATCCAACACAAAAAAATAAATTGCAATCCGATGGCTTGGTGGTAATGGCGGAACGCAAAGCACCCGATCCCATTTCGAACTCGGAAGTGAAATGTTCCCGCGCCGATGGTACTATGTCTTAAGGCAATGGGAGAGTAGGTCGCCGCCTAGCCTTCAGATTGCAATTTATATAATATATGCGCAAATATTTGCGCGAAACTTGCCCCCAGTTGGGCACACAATGGTTTCACATAATTCCTATACAAAATTTAATGATTAACGATAAATATTTTTTCTATATTATCAATTGCATACCAAAGGGCTGCTGGCCCCCCATAGGAAGGAAGACCATCAGGAGGATGCTTTGCAGGATTAACACTAGAATCTATTATATTTTTTAGTGATACAACAGGCACGCCATGGGCAGAAGAATAGATCTTTATAGTATTATCAAGGAAATTAATAAGCATATCAATAGTTTGGTGATGTTGTGAATCTAGACTCCTAAGTTTTGTATTAAAATCATTTATATCATATGCTTTATATATCTCATGTATAATTTTATAAAGGTATTTATAATTTTCAGAATTTTTCATAGCATATAAATAAATTGATAGGAGAAAAATAGTAATATCTTTTATATTTGCAGAATTTAGTATAATATTATTTATAATATTCTTTATTTGCCGAGGTTGCAAAACATACATATCAAATAAAGACGGAACGAGGTTCCATAAGAATTCGTTCCCGCGTGGGTTTTTGCTTTTAATAGAATCAAGTATAAAAAAACCTCTAGTCTTCTTACTTAAACTACTAAAATTGCTAACATAGAAAGTAAAATCAATAAATTTTTCTAAATAATCACTGGCTTCAAATTTTGTGCCCGCTGTGTTGTAATAACCTGCAATACTGCCTGATAAAATATCTTTATTAGCAACATAAATAATTTTTATATCAGGCATATTAAAATAATGTTTTACCCTTTCAAATAATCTGACAGCAAAATGGGGATTGCAACGGTCTAATTCATCAATAAAAATAACCAAGGGTAATTTGGTTTTTAATATAGATTGTAATTCTTCTTTGCCCGCTGTCATATCAGCAATGGCAGATAATTTTTTTTCAATGAAGCCTTTTTCTTGAGGCACAGCGGTCATTTCTGCCGCTGTTTTTATGGTTTTTCCAATGATAGGCAATGGCTCTATAGCTATGCCTATTATTTTCCCTATTGCTAGTCCTATACCTTTTATAGATATTTCATCCCTAATCTGAAATTTTTCTATAATATGTTGCCATATAATTAATAATGGGTCGTCTGTTAATTCATGGGCAAAGGCGTCTATCCATACAACATTATATTTTTTATCAGATATTTTATTTTGGCTTATAAAATTTTTCATGGTTTCGGCAAGCCAACTTTTGCCCGCGCCCCATGCCCCATCTATCATCATTGTTTGAAAGGGAGATGTTAAAAATTTTTCAGCAAGCTGATGAGCAGAATTTTTTCTCTGTAATAAATCCTCGTCCATTGTGGATTATTATAAATATGATTCGCACAATGATTGCAATATAAAAACCGCCTTGCCACCCGCGCTAATCCGCTCGTTTTTACGCCGCGTTACAATGGTTTAAAAAATGCCGCAAAGCCTCCCTTGTGAGACAAGGGAGGATAGACAAAATACGAGGAAGCGAAGCGCACGAGATATTTTGTAGGTGGGTTAGAACCCGCATGAGATCCGCAAACGGCGTCTAACCTATCTGAAAATGATGGTCGGCAAGATGGGTCTTGCCTCCCTCATTTTCTTCTTCCCTTGTATCACAAGGGAAGCTGGGGGCTATATTTTGCCCACCTATGTTTTAAAAAATATGATATTTGCGGTCTGTGTTATTTTCCAATCTGCAAAAACGCCGAGCCTCACTTGCTTTATCACGCCAATGGGATGAGCGTTAGCGATTATGTTTTCCGTGGGGTATTCGCCGACAACTTTTTTATTCAAAAATTTATAAGAATAAAAAAATGAATTAACGAACCCACCTTGGAAAAATATCTCGGCAAGCCTCGTATTTTTCCGTCCTCCCTTGCTAAAGCAAGGGAGGCATTAGGCGCAATTTTTTATCCCCCCCCTTATTGTCACTCGTGGCAACCAATCTGGTTCTAGGCCTATGGCCTAGGGGTTAAAAAATGTCGCTAAAGCCTCCCTTGTGAGACAAGGGAGGATAGACAAAATACGAGGAAGCGAAGCGCGCGAGATATTTTGTAGGTGGGTTAGACCCCGCATGAGATCCGTAAACGGCGTCTAACCTATCTGAAAATGATGGTCGGCAAGATGAATCTTGTCTCCCTCATTTTCTTCTTCCCTTGTATCACAAGGGAAGCTGTGGCCTATATTTTGCCCCCCTATGTTTTAAAAAATATGATATTTGCGGTCTGTGTTATTTTCCAATCTCCAAAACTGCTCCCCTATCCACCATAAAAAATCTCTGCGTGGTGCGTTTGTCAAAGATGAAGTCAAAAAGCAATTGAGCCATCAGCCCCGCCACCTGCGCCAGGGTGCTGTTTAATATTCCCGCCGTGGCGCAATGGGCAATATCGGCGGGCGCGCCCGCTTGAAAAATATCGCCGTAACGATTTTTATCGCCATAAAAAAAACCAACCTGCCCGTCGTATCCCGTGGCGCCGCCAATGATAATGGGTTTTTTTATTGCACGCGCTATGTTGTCGGCCAATAATTTGCATTCACCATTGTCGCTGCCTTCCAACAATATATCATGGTCCGCCAACATGGCGGCATCGCCCATGGTTAGAATTTTTTTTTCATGGCAAGTTATGGCGACATCATCCGCCATGGCTTGCAAAAAACTTTGCGCGGCAAGAACCTTCGGTTGGCCAATATCGGGTTTGCGAAACATCAATTGCCGATGCAGGTTGCTTTTTTCCACCACATCATCATCGCACAAAGTTATTTTTTTTATCCCCGACCCCACCAACAATGGCAACAAATGCCCCGCAATACCGCCAACCCCTATCATGGCGACGCTGGTTTGCATCAACCGTGCTTGCCCGCCTTCGCCAATATTTTTTATAACCACTTGGCGCGCGTAAAATTCTAACGCATCGTCTGACAACATATATTTAATCAATGAAGCCAATCAATTCGCGCGCCCGTTTCAAAATGGGGTGGCTTATGGCGGTGGCGCGCGTTGCACCATTGACCAATATTTTTTTTAATTCATCTTGATTTTTTCCCAGCATGACAATTTTTTCTCTTATCGGTGATAATTTTTCCACGGTTAATTCCGCCAAATATTTTTTAAACGATGAAAAATCCTTCCCCGCCCATTGTGGAATAATGTCGGTTGGGTTTTGCCCCAACAACCCCGCGGCGATACTGATTAAATTGGCGACCTCGGGCCTGGAATCTTCTAACCCATCCCAACCTTCGGGCATGCTGCCCGAATCGGTTTTTGCCCTTTTTATTTTATCGTTGATGGCGTCATTGCTGTCGGTTAAATTAATCCGCGATGCGTCCGACGGGTCCGACTTTGACATTTTTTTTGTGCCATCGCGCAAATTCATCACCCGCGCGGCGACTGGCAAAATAAGCGGTTCGGGGCTGGGGAAAAAATCGGGCGCGTTAAGATCGTGATTAAATTTATCGGCGATATCGCGCGCCAATTCCAAATGTTGTTTTTGGTCTTCACCCACGGGTACGTGGGTTGCGTGATAAACCAAAATATCGGCCGCCATCAAATTGGGGTAAATGAATAATCCTGTTGATGCCTTTTCCCTGTCCTTGCCTGCCTTATCCTTAAATTGAGTCATGCGATTCAACCAACCCAAACGCGCCACGCAATTAAATATCCACGCCAAATTGGCATGGTCGGGGTTGCCCGATTGGTGAAACAAAATTTGTTTTGTTGGGTCAATACCGCAAGCAATCAATGTTGCCGCCAGATCCAATGTTGCTTTTTTTAAACTGGCGGGGTCTTGCCAAACGGTGATAGCATGCAGGTCAACGATGCAAAACAAACATTCCATGTCGTTTTGTAACCCCACCCAATTTTTAATGGCACCGAGGTAATTGCCGAGGTGAATATCCCCCGAGGGCTGAATGCCCGAGAAAACGCGTTTTGTTTTTGCTACCATCATCGTCCTATTGCTTTACAATAGCGCGATAAAAAAAGCAAAAACTCTATCCACCAAAAAGAACATTAAATAATAAACGCCCAGGCATCAGGGTGAAGAACCCCGCCAATAGCAAGCCGCCATAAAAGATTCCCGCCATGGTTTTTTGATGGGTGACAATGTCGCCGTTTTTAATGGCGATGATGCTTTTGCATAAACTATACAGCACGTAAATGCTTAATAGATGCAACGGCGAAAACCCAAAAAAATTTTTTCTAACCCCAGGCTAGGGAACAATGATTTAATAAAAAAACTGACAAAGCAAAGCATTGCAACAAACAACACAAAAATATAGCCTAGGATTTTATGACGCGCCGTGCCTTTTTTTAATAACAATTGCGATAGGCCAAGCGGGAATGCCAGCAGGGCAAGGGCAAGATGCCAGCGAATGAAAGGGGTCGAATCAAGGATGGGCTCGATGCTCATTTATTTATTTTTCGCTTTTTTTTATGGTGATGGCCTTTTTATAAATATTTTCAAATTGCGACACCACCGATTGAATGTCATGCGGTTTTATTTTTTCAAGGCTAGCCGCCGCCATTTTTTTTCTTAAGTTGGGGTCATCTATCATTTTGACAATTTTATCGCCAAGCGCCTCAGGCCTATCAAGTTCAAACAAGAAGCCATTTTTTTTATCATCAACCAATTCAGGCAGGGCGCGCCGATTGGCGGCCAAAATGGGCAAGCCCGACGCCATAGCCTCCATCACGGCAATGCCTTGGAATTCCATGGGCGAAGCGGTGATAAAACCATCGGCGCAGGCGTAAATGGCGGGCAAGTCAGATTCTTTCCCCAACCTATTTTTTATTGGCCCCAAAAATGAAACATAGGGCGCGACATCATCGCGCTCGGCTTGTTTTTTTAAATTTTGAAGCTCGTTGCCCTCACCCGCTACAACAAAATGAAATGGCTTTTTGCCCTTGGCTATCATTTTTTTGATGGCAAGGGCGACACCCGCCAAGGCAAATGACATTTCTTTTTCCTTATCAAGCCTGCTGACGCTTAATAATATTGGCTTGTTGGGTAAGCCATATTTTTTTTGTATCGCTATATTTTTTTGGTTGGGATTAAAAACTTGGGTGTCCAACCCATTGGATATGGTTTGCATGGGTATGGTTAAGCCATGTTGTTCTAACATTTTTTTGGCGGCCATGCTGGGGGTGGTGGCAATGGTGACGTCTTTGAAAGTATCAAAAATTCTTTGCCAAAATAATTTTTCAACCAACGCAACCCATGGCTTAACATGGCGAAACGGCATAGATTCGGCAATGCTTTCAAATGCGGTATGGTTGGTCCCGACCACGGGTATATGGTGTTTTTTTGCTATTTTAACCGCGCGCCGTTCAATGGCAAAATGCCCCTGGATATGAATGACATCGGGCTTAAAATGTAAAATGGTTTTTTCTATATTACCATAAAGTCCTGGCGCCAGGGTTAGGCGATAGTTTTTATAAAGATAAGATTTGACCGAAGCCATACCCATGATGTTGACGCCATCCAGCACGCGCATTTCTGACTTCATGGTTTCGGACGGTGCAAGCACCAACACTTCATGGCCATGTTGCTGTAAATAAAACGCCAGGCGATGGGCAAACAATGGCAACCCGCCCGCCATGGGCAAATAGATACTTGAAACAATTAATACACGCATAAGATTTTTTTGATTATAGCTATCTACAACAATGGCGAAATAATTTCTTCATAGAAATTTATTGTGGCAGTTGTATCGTTAAGACAAGGAATGTAAGAAAAAGTTGCTTCCTTGGGCTCAGGATGATGTTTAAAAAATTCGGCGCGAAGCTCGATATTTATTTCTTCCAATGTTTCCAAACAGTCGACGGCAAAACTGGGGGAGATAATAGCAAGGTGAGGGCAACCCTCGCTCGCCAATTGTTTGATGGTATCGGCGGTATAGGGTTTAACCCACGCCGCCGCGCCAAAGCGCGATTGAAAACTGGTTAGAAAATCAATGCGCGGCTCGCTTATGGCTTCTTTTAGCAGGCGAGAAGTCTTTTTAGCCTGACAGCTGTAGGGGTCGCCAGCCTTAACAAAGGATTGGGGGATACCATGGTTGGAAAAAATTATTTTGTCGGGTTTTTTTTGTCGGCCCTTGGTTTTGGCAATTTCATCCATGATGGATTTTTTGAGCAGGGCGATAAAACCAGGATGGTCAAAATAGGGCGGCACGAAGGTTATGCTGGGTTGATGTTGCAGTTTTTTTAAGACGGCGCCAACATTATCGACCACCGACGCAATGGTGGATGCGCTGTAATGGGGGTAAAGCGGCAGGATCACAATGCGGCGACAACCCAATGATTGTAAATTTTTTATTTCGGTGGCTATGTTGCCGCCGCCAAATAATTTGTTGGATGGGCGATGGCCATAGCGATAGGCCGAATGGACGATGGTGTTTTTCTGAAATTTTTTTTGCAATTGGATGGCAATGTTATCGGTGTAATAATGCAGCGGCGATATGTTTTTTTTTGCAAACCAAATGCTTGAATATTTTTTGGCCGAGCGCGGCGAGCGGATGGGCAAGATAATGCCGTTTAATAATATTTGCCAAAGAATTTTTGTTAAGGCACGCCCCGCCAAAGGCACAACCCGCGGGTCGGATAAAAACTCCCTCAAGAATGTTTTGACAGCACCTGGCGTGGGGGCAGTAGGGCTACCCAAATTGATTATTAAAATGCCCACTTTTTTTGGCAAGACAGGATGGGTATGCATGTTGTCGTTCCCTTTAGCAATTTTATTTACAAAATTCAAAAGTAATTTTATTTACAAAATTCAAATAATTTGCCTTTTGCTAATAAGTATTTTATACCACGCGGCATGACGATGGTTGTTATTCTTTTATCGTTGGGTGTTTTGTCTGGGTTTATGGCGGGGTTATTCGGCATCGGCGGCAGCATGATTATGGTGCCAATATTATTATATATTTTTGATGGTTGGGGGCTGTTTGGCGGCGACGCTATTAAATTTGCCATTGCTTCCGCCATGGCGGTGGTGTGTTTTACTTCCTTGTCGTCGATTCGCGCCCATTATTTTAAGCGCGCCATCAACTGGCCCTTGGCGGGGGTATTTACGTTGGGCATTTTGCCAGGCGCGCTCTTGGCCAGCCTTGGCGTTTTTGCATTTTTGCATTCGGCCTGGTTATATTTTTTGTTCGCGGGGTTAATTTTTTTATCGGGATGGCAAATGTGGGTCGGCAGCCAAGACAAAAAAATTCCTGAAAAGAAAATTGCCAACAACAAATATGACCCCCGTTCGGTTTTTAAAACCTTGCCCAGCAAACCATGGTTGGTGGTTGTGGGGGCGGGGGTTGGTTTTTTGTCGGGCCTGGTGGGGGCGGGTGGTGGTTTTTTGATGGTGCCATTTCAAACGCGTTATGGCATTGCGGCCAATCGCGCCGTGGCAACCTCCGCCGCGACGGGCTTTCCCATTGCGGTGGTGAACAGCATTGGTTATTTGTTGGCCAACAATGGCGGGTTGGGGGGTAAAGAAGCCATAGGTTTTATTTATTGGCCTGTTGTTTTTGTCATTGCCCTGGCGTCAGTTTTTTTTGCCCCCGTCGGGGCAAAATTGGCCCACGCCTTGCCATTAAAAACATTGCGCCGTATTTTTGCCGTGGGTTTGTTTTTTTTAGCCAGCTACATGGGCTGGCGCGGTTGGGGTTTTTAATTTTTTTATCGCAGGCCGCGCCACCAATCGCTGGCCAGCATCGCTTTTTTATTTTCGGGTTTGACCAAAATAAGTTCCAGCAAATGATCACGACAGGGTAATGATATTTTACCGCCCTCAAAGAAAATACCTTGTCGCCCATCACTGGGTTGGTTGGTTTTTTTTGCCGATAACAAACCCAATCTTTTACCATTGCTCCACGGTAAAAAACATTTGGGGTAATAGGCGCGTATTTTCCTATCCACCATGTCAGCTGTTTCGTTGGGCGGGTTGACCTCATAATCGCTCTTCTTTATTTTTTGGCAAAAACTGGCGGTCGCATGGTTTTGCGCCGTGGCTTGAAATTTTTTTTCTAGGATAGACGGCAAATGGTCGTCGAACATTGTTAGCGACAGGCTTAATAATTTGTTGCTCAATGTTTCGCGATTATCGTCCTCGGCCAGCGGCATTGATTGCACGGCAAGCACATCGCCCGCGTCAAGCTCGGGCGTCATCTTGATAAAACATACCCCCGTTTTTTTATCCCCCGCTAGGATGGCCGATTCTATCGGCGTGGCACCACGATAATACGGCAAAAGTGAGGGATGAACATTCAAAGCCATGATGCTGGGCAATGACAAAACCCCAGCTGGCAACAGCAAGCCATAGGCGGCGACAATAATCAAGTCGGGCTGGCTGCGGGCGATAAAATCAATTTCTTCGTCATGAAACGCGGCGGGGGTGCGGGTGGGAACGCCATGTTGTTTGGCCAATATTTGCACCGCCGTTTGGGTTATTTTTTTGCCACGTCCTTTTTCCTTGGCGGGCTGGGTATAAACCGCCAGCATCTGCATGTGGTTTTTATGATGGTGGAGGAGGTGCGATAAAATAGCCGCGGCAAAGGGGCTGGACCCCATGAATATGATTTTTTTAAGCCGCGCTTCATTCATAGCCTATATTAACAGAGTTCTTTTGATAACTTGAGTCTTATGTTGCACTTATGTTGCAAGGTTGTTTTAGAAAATATTGCGGTTAGGTTGGCTGCAATGATTGACGGGGTTAGATGGGCAAAACAAACCCCAATAAAAATCCCAATAAAAACCCCAATAAGAAAATTGCATGGCGTGGTTTGAAAGATGAGATGATGGCTGGGCAGGATATTCACCATCCCCTTCGCCATCCCTCGCCAGTTTGGCGAATATGGGAATAATCCTGGGAATAACCCAAGAAGGCAACCCGCGTTAATTATTAAAGAATTTTTTGCGTTGTAAGCGACGGGCGCGACGCACGGCTTCGGTGCCTTCACGTTTTTTCTTTTCCGATGGCTTTTCGTAATAACGACGTTGTTTGCTTTCACGAAACACCCCTTCGCGCACCAGTTTTCTTTTCAGAACCCTGATGGCTTGGTCAACGTTGTTTTCACGGACATTTATTCTCATAGTTTGTGCCTAGCAACTTTTTTTTATCATGGCAAGTTAAATCAGCAAATATAATTGATATAGAAAAGAGATAAAATCTCAAACCATGGACAGCCCAAGTTAGAACGACATCATGGTGCCGACGCTGATGTTGGTTTTGTTAAAAAACCCATTGGTTTGACCGTATAGATAACCCGCGGCATCGTAACGGCCAAATTCAACATTGCCAATAATCCCCGAAGCCTGGGTGTAGATAAAGAAATCGTTGGATAGGGCGAAGGTCAGCCCGCTCGTCCATAGGTGCGAAGAACCTGGCCGATTGATAAACCGCGCCGCCATGCAGGATTGCGTGGCGCAGGTGCCATAGGCATAGCCGCCATAAATACTTAAAAATGCCAAGGGCCTGAGGGAGATTCCCGCCGACAAGAGGTTGCCATATAATTTATTCCAATTCATCCCCAGCGACAGGGCGAAAAAATCACCCATGACATTACGGTTATCATTATCACGAAATTGATTGTCGCCAGCATCGCTGTTGCCATAACGCAAATCATTGTTGGCCCCCGCAAAGATATTTTCCAAACTGCGCGTTATATTCAGCGGGTTATAACCAAATTTAAAACCAAGGTGATAGGCTTCTTGGTTGCTTAAACCAAAACCCGCCGCCCCTGGGGTTAATGATTGGTATCCCGCGGCCCTGGTGCTGTCGGTGGGTTGACCTCTTGAAACATACAATTCGTAATCTTGTTGCGCGGTGATGAGGGCTTGGTCGCGGCTTACAGTGGGTGTTGCCTTAAGGATGCTAGCCACCACCGTGTTGATAAAGGATGATTTAAAAAAACCATCCAAAAATTGATGATTTTGATTGCTATAGGCTGGTAGCACGGTGGCATGTTCATAACCGCCCATGACATCGAACAAAAATTCATGGTTGATGGTTTTGATATTGGCGTGATAATTTAACACCGCGTCCACCACGTTTTTATGGGTGGCGGCACTGCTCGCCCATGGGTTTTGCGACCACAACACGCCCGATGGCGCGTAACTTACCGCGGCGGAGAATCCATAAATAACGGGCGTTTGATAAGCAACCTTGGCGCTGGTATCAAAATTATCGGGCGATGAACGACCATAACCCTCGACAATACCATTGCTGGCAACGCCGTCGGCCCCGACGATTGTTTGCCAGTATTTCATGCCGCCAGGGGCCAGGACGCTGGAACCATCCAGCGCGTAGCGGGTTAAAACCCCGAAGTCTTTGCCGACCGAGATAATACCAAAAGGAATATGCCCGCCATTATTCCAAATACCGCCACCAAAATATAGATAGGCGCGCTGTAAGTTAAAACCAGCCAAGCTAAAAAATGTTAGCCGCCCACCATAGATGAATTCATAACCAATAGTGCGGGTAATGGGGGTGAAGTCGTTGGTTTCGCCATTCATCACCACGCGAAACAAATTGCCCGTGCCGACCAGGCTGGGCGGCAGAGAAAAATAACCACCATTATCCTTGCCCAAGAGGATGCGATATTCGGCGTTAACATCGGCCCCCGCGCTGACATTAATGTTATTGCCAGGCAGCAATTTCCGCTGGGGATGGGCGGGGTTAACAATCGCACTTTGTGGGAAGGTAAAGAGTGAGGCTGGCGGCGGCTTGGTATCGCCGTTGGTTAGGGTGTCGGCGGCGTGGGCGGGTTGGCTTGCAAAATAGACCCATGGTCCCGCCAGCAAACCAAAGGCTAAAATAGGTGGCGTTAAAACGCGGCCGCGCCAGCCCTTAGCCAGACCACCTGTGGGGGCTGTCCCGCGAACTGTTAGATTTTTTTTGCTGGTGCCGCGACATATATCACGGCCCGCACGATGATTGTCCCTTATCATTTGCTTATTAATATTAATATAGGCAATATCCCCAAACAAGGCAATAGCTTACGGCGGTTGGTTGCATAATAATTATTAAAATCATTTCATTATTTTTTTGCATTTTTTTGGGGCGTTGCGCCCGCCCATATTTTTATGGCGGCCATGCCCTAGCATAAATAAAAACCTTATGATATTGTTGCGCCATGCCAAGCAGCAACGATGCCATGACAAACCCGCCAACCAACGCGGATAAGAATCAAACCAAACGCCTGTCGATAGGCGACATGATGCGCGCGGGGCAAGGACTTTGGGGCACAAACAGCAAACTTACCTTGCCCGCCCTGTGCGGTGATTTTGCCATTCGCATCGATAAAAAAGGTCAATGGTTTTACCAAGGCTCCCCCATCGGCAGGCTACAACTTTGCCAATTGTTTGCGGTATGTTTGTTAAAGGAAGGGGGCGAGTATTTCCTTGCTACCCCCGCGGAAAAAGGCAAGATAGAAGTGGCGGATCTGCCATTTTATGGCACGGTGGCGGAGGTTCAAGAAAATCATATCGCCATCAGATCTTCGTTGGATTTTTGGGTGACGCTGGATAAGCACCACCCCCTAACCATCTATGAGCAACAACAACCGCGCCCCGTGGTGCGGGTGCGCGATAATTTGGATATGTTGTTGTCGCCCGCGGTTTTTTACGACCTGGCCCATTATGCCATAGAACATAATCAATATCATGACAAAAAATTATTTGTGCAAAGCGGCGGCGAAAAATTTATGCTGGGGGGCGCAACCTAGAACCACCAATAATACGAAAAATCATTTGCCTTTTACGGACGAATCATTTATGAGGTGGTTGATAAATTCATTATTCAAAAATCTACATTCGCTATTACAACAATAATAGATAATAAAAATGGCTGGTAAAAAAGATCCTTTACTTACAAATAAAATTGCGGCGGCGGTTATTCTTTCGGCCTTGATAGCCGCGGCGTCGGGTGTTATTGCGCGTATTGTTTACCACCCACAAAAATTAAACAATCAAGCCTTCGCCTTGCCAGGCAGTAACGAAACCGTGGCCAGCAATGTGGTGACGGTAAGCGGCGGCGCCGCCGCGGGCCCAGGGGCCATCACCGACCTTTTCAAAAAAGTTACAGTGGCCGATGGTGCGGCGGTGGCGCGTAAGTGCCAGGCGTGCCATGGGTTTGAAGCCAATGGCGGCAACAAAGTGGGGCCCAATTTATATGGTGTCGTCGGGCGCGCCGTGGCGTCGGTTGCGGGTTACAGTTATTCTGATTCGTTGAAAGCCGTTGGCGGTTCGTGGAATGAAGATAAATTGAATCAATGGTTATATAACCCGCGGATCTTGGCGAGCGGCACCAAAATGACCTTTGGCGGGGTGACCGATGATAAAGAACGCGCCGCGCTTATTTTGTATATGCGCAGCCTGCATTAATTTTTTTCACGATGGACAAAAAAGAAATAGAAAAGCTACTCCATCTGTTAGCGGATGAGGCTGGCGTTATACAAACAAAACATTGGCGTAATATTCCCGCCGCCGAATTTAAAAGCGACCTATCGCCTGTCACCATTGCCGATAAAGAAACCGAGGAGGCTATCCGCGCCCTATTAAAAAAACATCGCCCCGCCGATGGTATTTTGGGTGAAGAATGGGGCAATGAGAATTTGGACAGCGAATATGTGTGGGTTATTGACCCCATCGATGGCACCAAAGGATTTATGGTTGGCGGGGTGATGTTCACTACCTTGATAGCCCTATGCAGGCACGGCGTGCCCATCGCGGGGGTTATTAATCAACCCATTATCAAAGAACGATATTTGGGTTTCACCGACCACCCCAGCACCTTAAACAACAAACCCATCAAGACGCGCGATAATATTCCGTTAGAAAAAGCCGTAGGTTTTTTTTCGGGAACCGACCTGATATTCACGCCCGAACAAGAACGGGTTTTTGCCGCCCTCAAGGCCAAGGTGCGTATCAAGCGCAGCTGTTATGATTCTTATGCTTATGGGTTGTTATCTTTGGGTTTGGTCGATGTGATATGCGAAACACAAATGGCGCAATATGACAAAATGGCCTTGGCGCCCGTGGTGACGGGGGCGGGCGGGGTTATTACCAATTGGCGGGGCGAACCCGTGTCGCTTGATTCGGGGACAGAAATTTTGGCGGCGGGTTCGGCCGAACTTCATCGCGCCGCGCTTGATATTATTCAGAAAATTTTTTCTGTTGCATAATACCGTTTGGCTAACTAGCCTTATAAAAAAATCATGATGAGCATCCAACAGCTATTACAACCGTTGTTAAAGGTTGGCAGCATGACGATGATTAGCCGCGTCCTTGGCTTCCTGCGCGATGTTGTTCTTTCTGCTATGCTTGGTGCCAGCCCTATCATGGATGCTTTTTTAATCGCCTTTCGTTTTCCTAATATTTTTCGTTCACTGTTTGCGGAGGGGGCCTTTTCAGCCTCCTTCGTGCCGATGTTTGTTTCTTTAAGAAAAAAACAAAGGAACAACAAAAACAAAGCTATCGATTTTGCCAGCGGCGTCGCCATCAAACTTTTTTTATTTCTGTTGGTTTTTACTTTGTTGGTGATGTTATTCATGCCCGAAATTATGTGGCTGGTGGCACCGGGTTTTCGTACCGATGCCGCGCGTTTGGACATGTTGGTAACATTTGGCCGTATATCTTTTCCTTATTTGCTTGCCATGTCTTTGACGGCATTGTTTGCGGGTATTTTACAAAGCCACGGGCTTTTTTGGCGCGGCAGTTTGGCGGCAAGTTTTTTGAATATTTGCCTGATTGGCGCGGCCTTGGCAATTATGCTTGCTTGGTGGGGCGGGTATAAAAATATTGTCAGCCCCTTTATGGCGGGCAAAATATTATGCGCCGCCATTATTCTTTCGGGTTTGTGGCAAGCATGGTATCTATGGGTTGGGGTGAAGAGGCTTTATCCCGATTATTTGCATCATGCCAACCACGCGCGCCTGTGGCAAAAAAATCGGCAACAAATAATCAATCGGCAATTTCCCGCCGAAGAAAAAAAATTATTACGCACCATGGCACCGTCGATGCTGGGCGCGGGCGGGCAACAGTTAAATTCCCTGGTCAGCGATATGATAGCCACCACCATAGGGGTCGGGGCGGTGACCCATTTGTTCTATGCCGACCGTTTGATTCAATTGCCCTTGGGGGTGATTGGTATTGCGCTCGGCATTGTGTTGTTGCAACGTTTTTCGGCGGCGCAACATGGTGGGAAGGCAGGGCAGAAAAACCTAAGCCATTTGTTGCAACAGGGTATGTGTTTGGGCTTGGCATTTACCCTGCCATGTGCTTTGGCGTTGCATTTTTTGAGTTCTTATTTCATTTCATTCATGTTTCAACGCGGCGCGTTTGATGAATTGGCTAGCGCGCGCACCGCCAGTGCCTTGAACATGTTTGCCCTGGCTCTGCCGTTTTATATTCTTAACAAAGTGTTTCAGCCCTATTTTTATTCGAAGGGTGATACCAAAACCCCCGTGCGTATTACCCTGTTGTCATTTGTTATCAACGGCGTGACGGCATTTTTATTGACCAGGGATATGAACATGGCCGAGCAAGGCATTGCCATGGCATCGTTGATAGCCGCGGCGTTTGTTAGCACGGTTTTTGTGGTTATTTTATTTGCCAAAGGGGCATTGCCATGGCGTTGGCATTTTTGGTGGCCCATGTTATTATTGTTGTTGTTGAATTTGCCGTTGCTGGCTTTTTACAAATTCTTGCCCGATATGATGGATTATATTGCGGGGTTGCAAGCAAGTCCGATGTGGACTAGCAATTGGTTGATGGTGGTGCTAGCCATGGTTGGTTCGGCGGTTTATTACATGCCAGCCCTATGGTTTTACAGCAAAAATTTTCATCTATTCAATATGGGAAAGCGCGCCCAGCAATAATTCCCAGTAATAACGCCAAGTAATAATTATTGACCATCAGCCAGCTAACAATGTGAATAAAAAAATATGAAAAAAACTATCCCTTTGCTGTTGGTTGTTTTGTTGGAGCTATTTGCCTTCAGCATGATACTGCCCATCCTGCCCTTTTTGATTAAGGAGCAAGGCGGCAGCAACCTGACGGTTACTAATATATCGGGTATTTTTGCCCTGACCAGTTTTGTGTTTGCGCCATTTTGGGGCGGGTTGTCCGACCGTTATGGGCGCAAAACAATTTTGTTAAGCCTGCTGTTTTTATCCGCCATGAATTATATTTGGATGGCCTTCTCCCATTTGTTATGGATGGTGTTGCTGTCGCGGATTGTTTCGGGCGTGTTGGCGGGTTGGATGAGCGTGGTGCAATCGTGGATAGCCGACCTCACCACCAAAAAAAATCGCACCGCCGCCCTTGGCATGTTGGGCGCAACCTTCGGCATTGGTTTTGCCATGGGCCCCGCCATCGGCGGTATATTGATAGATGCCGACACCCAAGCCAAGATGATGGCCGTGCCCGTCATGGGTCAGGGCGTCGCTTTTTTGATTCAGATGTTGCCCAACAGCCATCAATTTCCTATCATGGTGGCGGGGATTATTACCGCCATCATGGCGGTGGTGGGGATTTGGTTTTTGCCCGCCAACAAGGCGGCGGCGCAGACAAGGTTGGATGATATTTACATTGCGCCAGGGCGCAGCCTACCCCCGCGCGAACGGCTTCATCAAAAATTATTGGCGGTGTTTTTTTCACCCATGTGGCGCGACAAAACCATAGCCCGTTATTTGTTGTTGATATTCTTGGGCCAGGCTGGCTTTTCCACGCTTGAAGCGGTGTTTGCCATTTGGGGCCAGGCGAATTTTGATTACACGGCGAAGGACATCAGCTACATCTTTGCCACGATAGGGGTGGTGGTTATTATCGTGCAGGGCGGTTTGATACGCCCCGTGGTGAAACGGCTTGGTGAATATCGCGTGATGCAATTGGGGCTTTGCCTGTTGATTGCGGCATTTTTGTTGTTAAATTATTTGCCAGTGTTTTCGTCCGATGGTCATTTTTTGAAAGGCGTGGTGTCGATGATTGCCCTTGCGTTCAGCCTTTATCAGCCTGCCTTAAATGGGGCTTTAAGCCAACATACCCCCGCGCAACACCAGGGGGCGACCTTGGGCTTGGCGCAATCGCTACAAAGTTTGGCGCGCGGGCTGTCGGCCATTTTTTTGGGTGGGTTGTTTGGCGTGCTTAAGAATAATGTTTTTCTGCCACCCGTTTTTTTATTCATCGTGGCTTTGTTGTTGTTAAGCACCCTGCCCAAAAATCAAAATACTGCAAAAGAAAACCCAAGCCAAGCTTAGATAAAAAAATCAGACAAGATAAAATATTTTGTTAGGATTTATCTAATAAATCCTAAATTGTTGGCGATGCCCAAACCATAAATAACGCGCGAATTGACCGCGCTGGCGTAATTGATATATTGTTCCAGCAATTTTTGCCGCACGTCGATAACCTGGGTTAGGGTGGTTTGCCCCAAAGACAAGGAACGCAACGAATCCAAATATATTTTGTTATATTGGGTTAAATTGTTGGCGCGTTGGTTGCTGATTTGAATATAACTTTGATAATTTTGCCAACGGTTTTGCAAATCGTCTAGCAAATTATTTTTTTCCTCTATCTGGTTATAACGGGCGCGTTTGAGCTGCGCCACCAACCTTGTCTGGTCCAACAACCCCGAACCCCCGCTGGCCAGCACCATGCTCATGTTAAGGGTGGCATATTGTTGGTCGGTGATTTCTTGATTGGCGATGTTGCGGCTCACCCCGCCTTGCAGGTCAAGCTTAGGAAAAAAATTGGCCCGCGAGCTTTCAATTTCGGTTTGGGCGCGGATGATAGCTTGTTCCCCTTGTTTTATATTGGGCGAACTTGTCAAAAACAATTTTTTTGCATCCTCTATATTGGCGGGCAAAGGTTGCAAGAATTCATTGGCCGAGGCAAGGCTAAGGTTATCAACATCGGTGCGCCCTATCAGGGTGGCAAATTTTTGTTTCTGCGCAAGGTAGCCAGAGGCGGCGTCAAGCAATTCGACGTTACTGTTGTTCAGCCTGGTGCGCACCGCAAGCAATTCGGTGATGGTGATGGCTTCGCGGTCAAAACGTTTGGTGGCATCGATTAACTGGGTTTCGAGCAATTTTTTATTTTCTGCCTTTAAACGGTAAACCTGTTGGGTAAAAAATAACCCGCAATAGGCTTGGGCAACATCTTCAAAAACGGTCGCTATTTTTTGTTGGAAATCTAATTTGGCCGATTCCAATTGACTGGCGGCTAATTTTTCTGACGCTTCTTGGCGGCCAAAGGTAAGGATGGGCGCGCTGACATTTAGGTTCGTCGAATATTGGTTTCCCGAATAACCCTGTTCCACGCCATCCACCGTGGCAAGGGTTTTGCCATAACTGCTGCTTAGGTTAATTTGGGGCAAGCGTGCCGCATGGGTGCCGCTGAGGGCGGCTTCGGCGGCCTTAACGCTTTCGCGCGCCGCTTTAATACGCGGGTCATAGCCAAGGGCGGCGGTGAAGGCATCGCGCAAAGTGAAAAGGGAAGCGGTATTTTGGTTGGCGGCATCGGCGTTGAATGGTAAAGCATTGTCGGCAACATTTTCTTGGGGTGCGGGGGCGGGTATATCTTGCGCGGGCGCGCTTACCCCCATTAACAATGACAAGCAACAGCTTAAGGATAAAAGCAGGAGGGATTTGCGCTTCATGACCAATCCTTAAGATAAGTTAATAACGATAGGCTGGTCACCAATTGCGCCTGGCGCAATTGGTGATATTGGATCATGACACTTAAAAATTCTTGCCGCTGTTGCAGGTAGGCAGAAAGGGGAATAACCCCAAGCCGATATTTTTTTTCCGCCCCCGTTAGCATTATCATTTGGTCGCGCAACGATTGGGCTATCAGGGGCAGGGATTGTTTCTTGGCTTGATAATTCTGCCACAGGCCAAGCAATTGGTTGGTGATGGTTTGCAGTTGATAATTGGTAAGATATTGTTGCTGGGCAAGGTTGTGGCCGCTTGCCGCCAATTGAAATATATTTTGTGGAATATTCTGTTGGTAACTCACCGTCAAGTTGATGACATCGTTTCTGATAATTGCTCCCGCGCTTAAGCTGTTGGGCGATTGCACGCCAGGGGTTGCCAATTGCTCGACCTTGGCATTCCAACTGACGGTCGGCAACAAATTGGCGGTGGATAATTCTTTTGTTTTTTGGCTGATATTAAGGTTTTCTTGTGCAATGGCTACATCGGGATTTTTACTCCAAACGGCATTTTTTAAATCTTCAAAATTATCAGGAATTAATTTTTGATAGCCGTCGATGCTGGCCAGGGATAGATTATCCATCAGCGTTTGATATTGCGTGTTATCTTGCGACGGGTCGGCAATCAAACGTAATAATTTTCGGCAAGTGACAGCAACCTGCTGCTTTTGCAATAACAATTCATTGCTGGCATCGCGATAATTAACGGCAACCAAATTAAGGTTGGTGATGGTTTCGGTGTTTAAATCATATTTTTTTTTCACCTCGTCATAAATACCGCGCAAACTGGCAAGGTAATATTCTTTGGTTTTTTTTACGTCATTGGCGGTGGCGCAACCGATATAATTATCGGCGACCTCGCTGACTAGCTGGTTCATTATTTGTTTTTTTTGCCATTGCGCCATGCGTGCTTGGCTGTCGCTAATGGCTTCGTCGGCCTGGCGGCGGCCAAACGTTATAATCTCTTGGTTGGCGGTAATGTTGGCGTTCCTAATCATGCCAGAGGTGGTTACAATCCCAGGGCTGCTGCCGAAAGCCACGCGTTGACCCAACAAGGTAATATAGTTTGCGACCTGTTGATATTTTCTTTGGTCATAATAACCGACGTAGGCTGCGGCCGATATTTGCGGCCAGGCCGACATTTTTTTTATATTGCTGGCGGCATTTTGCGCAATGATATGTTGTTCGGCGGCGGCAATCCGTGGGTCATTATTTTTGGCATCATTGACCGCGGCGGCGAAATCATAAACGGTAATAGGCTTGGGGTTGGCGGCAATATTAAGCGGGGCAGATTCGGTAGATGGGATTTGTTGCGGGTTTTGTTGCGGGTTTTGTTGCGCGGCGCATGGCGACGCCGCAAACAGCCCGACCATCAAGGCTGTTACCAGTCCCGTCATCATTAATATTTTTTTTCGATAATATGTCCGCCCTATCATGTCCCTACAAATCTCCCTTTAACAAATTCTTGTTTATAATTTTCTCAATAATATGTTTGCTATGTTATTTTTCAATGAAGGCTTTATCCCACAGGCCGCTAAATGGTTTTAGAAAATAAACCATGGGAGTGCGTTCTTTGCCCTCTATCATCACGGTGGCGGGCATCCCTGGTTGGATAGATTCGTTACCTGTCTTTTTTAATTCTTCGGGGCTGACGCTTACCACCGCGCTGTAAAAACTTGTCGGGTTTAGCTTGTTGGCTTGGACGCTGGTCGTGGGGGTGGCATTGGGGTTTTGCAAAATATCCGCCGAAATAACATCCAATGTTCCATAAATGGTGGGCAAGACACGCGCCTTGAGCGAGGGGAAGCTAACGCGAACTTGCTGCCCTGCTACCAGCCCAGGCCTATCGTTGGCGGGGATCATGGCGTGAATAACCAATTTATCGTCGATGGGAACAATTTCCATCAATGCACCGCCAGGGGGCACCACTTGCCCCGCGCCCGTCACCCCCATGCGTAATATTTTTCCAGCAACGGGCGACCGCACGTCGATGCGATTCACCACATCTTGCAAATTATCTTTTTGTAATTTTAAATCATTTAATTCTTTGCGGGCCTCCGCCATGTCGCGTGAATTTTTTTCTAAACTGTCGATTTTTAATTGCGACAGGGTTAGACGGGTCGAGGCAATGTCGGACCCCAAGCGATTAACCTCGGCGTTGGTTTCTTCGTAATCGCGTTGGCGGGCAATAACCGTGGCATGGTCAACAAGCCTATCTTTTTCTAAAATTTGCAAATTGGTCAATTCTTTTTTAATACCGCCAAGGTAGGATAATTTGGCTTGCTGTTGGTCCATAAGCCCATTAAGCCTTTGTTGATAAATCTTTCTTTGATTGCTGAATTGCTCTTTGTAGGCTTGAAAAATTTCTTTTTGCCCGTTCAAAATAACATTTAATTTGTTGTCGTTTTTGGCGGCATCCAGCAATTCCTGCGGAAAAATCAAATCTTCTTGGTTGTTAAAAATAGCCTCCAACCGAGTCAGCTGGGCTAAAGAAGCATAATAACGCGCGGTGACAATATCAAAATTGCTACGGCTTTGCGTTCCTTCCATCTCCACCAACACATCGTCAATTTTTACTTGGTCGCCTTCCTTTACTAAAATACGTTTAATAATACCGCCCTCCAAATGTTGGACAACTTTTCTTTGCCCTTCCACCACCACGCTGCCTTGCGCCACCACCCCTTCGTGCAATGGCGAAAATATTGCCCAAATAAAAAATCCAAGTAATCCCGCAACAATGGTCAGGGTGCCAAATATAATATTGCGGTCGCGCCCCGCTGTCTTGGGGCGCACCATATTCGGATCGAATGTCGGCATTTGCATGTTTATGTCCACTTCTCTTCTTACTTACTTAATCTGTTCACCAATTATTGCAATAGAAAAATTTTCAACAAAAACGATAATCATGAGCGTTGCCTTATGCAATTTTTGCGCCATTATATTTATATATTTTTTTGTAAAAAATCACGCAGGATGTTTTTCATCCAACATGAAGCTACCGCTTTTTAAAAAACAAAACAATAAAAAAATTATTTTTGATAAGAAAATAATTTGCTAACAATGATTTAGTAATGAAATAAAAATAATAAAAAACTACCAAGCGAATTTGTGGTCATGAATTATGTATCCATGGCAACAAAGAATAGAATGGCTTTGATTTATTTTGCGGCGGGAAGCCACGCGCCATGCTGGTCGGTTTAAAAAAATAATCGCAGCGCGATAGGTTAATTTTTTAATTTTTGGGCGGTTTCCAGATCGTCCTCGCCGTTTAAGCCCAAGGATTTTTTTGCCAAGCCGCGCAATTGATAAGCGATGAGGAGGGTCTTATCCAACTCGATGGCTTTGGTAAAATCCTCAACCGCTTCGCTGGTCTTATTCATTTTTATTAGCAACTTGCCGCGCTCGACATAGGTATCGGGATTTGTTTGATTCAGCCCCAGCGAACGGTTGAAGTCGTTCAAGGCATCCTCCTGCTTGGTAAGGGCGGCACCCGCAATACCGCGATAAAGATAAATGGTTGCGGGTGCTAGGCCTTGCAAATTACCCAAGTTCAAAGCCTTGGTATAATCGGCCCAGGCAAGGTCGTTTTGTTCGTTGTTAAGATATATATTGCCACGGTTGGCATAGATGTCGGCTTGGTTGGGAGCCAGGGTAAGGCCTTGATTATAATCCTTCAAGGCCTTTTCGTAATCACCCATGACCTGATAACTGTTACCACGGTTAAGGTAAAAAAGTGCCTTGGCTTTTTTATCGCCATTGATGGCAAGGGTGTAATTGGCGATGGCTTGGTTATAATTTTTTAATTTAAAAAACACATTACCGCGGTTGTTATAAAAATCGGCTAGGTCATATTTGCCCACCCAATTTTTATCCAACATAAAATTAAGGTCATCCAGCGACTGTTGAAAACGCCCCAAGCGATAATTGCAATTGGCGCGCCCCCAATAGGCATAACGCAATTCATTTTGGTTGGCGTTGGCGACCAGGCGCGACCCAGATTGAATGGTTTGATTGTATTTATCCATCAAGGTTGCGCAGGTGGCGGGCGCGGCGGGCGATGGTTGCACCGAATCATTTTTTACCGTGGCGCCAATCGCGGCGCGAACAGGGGTGGCGTTGAGCAAACCGATAGCAACGGTTAATATGGTAATAAGGTTGCGACTTATGTTTTTCTTAACTTGCATAGAAATTTGGGATGGATATTTTTTTGTCATGATGCAAGGGATTTAAAAAAGGGATTTAAAAAAGGCTTGAAAAAGAGGGGCGTAAAAAAAATTATAATTTATTATAGAAAATTGCTTGCCCGCTTGTCAATTTCTTTCGCGCGGCTGTTGTGGTTTCGGGTTTCTTATCCCGCCGCGTAATAATATTTATATTAAGCAATGATTGGCGGGCGGCTTAACACCCCGCCCGTCGTCGGGGCCATGACGCCCGTGGTGGTGGGCAAGGTTAGGGGTAAACCCGCCATGGCGCGCGCGGTTAAAAAAGCAAAACCAAAGGCTTCCAAGTTGTCAGCGATTTTTTTGTTGGTGGCGTCATCCAAATTTTGTAATATCATTTGTTGTTCGGTTAAGCCCTGCGCCAGGTGCTTCATTATCGCCGCGTTATGCCGCCCGCCGCCCGCCACCAGCAGGGTTGTTGGGATAAACGGTAATGATTTGACAGCATGCAAGATAGCCTGGCTAGTAAAAAGGGTGAGGGTGGCAAGATTATTTTGATGGTTGGGGTCTGTTAAGTCGGAAAAAACCATTTGCTTAAACATATCGCGGTCGAGCGATTTGGGAATGGGCTTGGCAAAGAATTCATGGCTCAACCATTTCTTGACCAATTGTTTGTTGGCGATGCCCGTCATCGCCATGTCGCCATTTTTATCTTGGGGTTGATTCAAATATTGCTGGGCATAATCGTCTATCATCGCATTGCCAGGCCCGACATCGCCCGCCCAAACATAGGGGGCATTTTGCGGCGGGTGATAGGATTTGATAAATGTAATATTGGCAACACCGCCGATGTTGCAAAACACCAAAGGCGTGGCAAGTTGAAAATAATCGGCCACCGCGCAATGGGCCAGGGGCATCAAGGGCGCGCCTTGCCCGCCCAGGGCGATGTCTTGTTGGCGAAATTGCCACACCACGGGCAATTGCAATGTTGTGGCCAAATCCGCGCCATTGCCAAGCTGGCAAGTTATTTTTTTTTCGGGGGCATGATAAATGGTTTGGCCATGAAAACCAACGGCATCGATGGCGTTTGATAAGGCGGGGTGTTGCGATAAAAAATCCTTAACCGCGGTTGCATGCAATTGGGTAATAAAATCCGCGGCCGCGGAATGAACAGGGTCGATGTCGTCACGCCCAAACCAAGTTTTTATCTGCTGGCGGGTGGCGGCGTCGTAAGGGAAAAAACCCTGCGTGCCAAATTCAAAAATTTTTATACCGTCGGTTTTTATAACCCCGATGTCAATACCATCCGCCGATGTTCCCGTCATCAATCCTAGAACAATGCGCGGTGCAAGATTTGGCATATAAAATGGTTAGCAAAAAAAAAATTATGCTTTGATACGTTGGTTGGTTGGGTCGTAAAGCGGTTGGCATTGTGCGGTGATATCATGTTCTTGGTCGGCGATAACCACGGCAAGCCGCGTGTTGCGCAACCAATCTTCGCTCACCCCGCCCGCGTTGTTGACATAACCCATGCCGATAGATTTATTCAGGCGATAACCCCAAGAGCCCGAGGTAACCATCCCGACCATTTTGTTGGGTTGCCCTTTGATGATAATCGGTTCTTCGTGAAAACATAATGGCGGTTGTTGGTTGTTGGTGTCGGTGGGTTGATTAAAATAAAATTGGACAAGGCGTTTTGCGGGCGCGCCCAACTTATCCGCCGCGGCCACCGCCCGTTCGGTGGCTTGCTTGCCGATGAAATCTTTTTTGTTAAAACGCGCGGTAAATAACAAACCCGATTCCACCAAATTATCATGCCATGCCATGTCATGCCCAAAATGGCGATAGCCCTTTTCCAGCCTGCAACCATTCAAGCAATGATACCCCGCCATGCCCAGGTTGAGACCTTTCCCTTTTTCCAAGATTTTTTCTAATACATATTCGCCCATGTCGGTTGACATGTATATTTCATAACCCAATTCCCCGACGTAGGTTAAACGCGAAACCCGCACGGGGGCGTAGCCAATTTCATATTCGCGCGACGTGCCAAAAGGAAAATGTTTGTTATCAATATTTTCTACAGCCTCGCCCGTCACCAGCGACAATAATTTGCGCGAATCGGGCCCCATGATGCCCAGCATCGATAAGCCCGCCGTTACATCGATAATTTCCACATTGTCATAATGTGATTGATGTTGTTGCAGGCGGGTCAGGTCGCGCACCCCCGTTGCCGAACCCGTCACCACCATGAATTTGTTTTCGGCCAGGCGGGTAATGGTAAGGTCAGCCTCCACCCCGCCCTTATCATTAAGCCATTGGGTGTAAACCACCTTGCCCACCGCAACATCAACCTGGTTGCAAGAAAGATGGTTGAGCAAGGGCAAGGCACCCTTACCCATGACCATAAATTTATGGAAAGAACATTGGTCGTAAAGGGCAACACGGTCGCGGGTTGTTTCAGCCTCAACCATTGCCCTATCATGCCAATTTTGCAAAAACCACGAATAGCGATAATCATCGACCATCTTGCCCTGTTTATCTTTTCCTTTAAAAAATCCTGGTCGTTCCCAACCGCCCGCTTCGCTCATCACCGCCCCCTGGGCCAGCATGTGATGATGAAACGGCGAACGGCGCACGCCGCGCCCCGTTTCAAATTGGCGATAGGGATAATGCAAAGCATAAAGTAAGCCGAGGGTTTCGGTGGTGCGGTCTTTCAAAAATTCTTTGCTGTTGGTGTAATATTGCAAGCGGCTTGGTTCGTTGCCCGACAAATCTTCGCTGGGGTAGCCATGCTTGACCCATTCGGCAATCATTTTGCCCGCCCCTGGCGCGGTTTGAATCCCCGTGGAATTAAAACCCGTGGCAACAAAAAAATTATCAATATTGGGGGCGCGACCAATATGAAATTTAACATCGGGGGTAAAACTCTCGGGGCCATTAAAAAACAAATTGATGCCAGCCTCCTCCAACATCGGGAAGCGATTGATAGCAAGGTTAAAGACTTGCTCAAAATGGTCAAAGTCTTCTGGCAAGCTATGAAATTCAAAATCTTCGGGAATACCATCAAGACCCCAGGGTTTGGCACCTGGCTCAAAGGCCCCCAGCAATATTTTTCCTGCATCTTCTTTGTAATAGGCAAATTCGTCGGGCACGCGAATAACGGGCATGTCTTTTGGGCAATTAACCAAGGGCTCGGTAACGATGTAGAAATGTTCGGCGGCCTGCAACGGCAGAGAAACCCCGACCGACTTGGCAATGTCGCGCGACCACATGCCGCCGCATAACACAATATGTTTGCATTCTATCACGCCATCGGGGGTTTCCACCCCGACAACCTTGCCAGCCTCGATAATAATATTGGTTATTTTGCAATCTTCTTTCACCACGGCACCTTTTTGTCGTGCCGCCTTGACGATGGCTTGCGTCATGTCGATGGGGTTTACCTGACCATCGCCATGGGTGAAAAGCCCGCCGACAATACCGTCAACATTGATATAACCATAACGTTCTTTTAATTCTTCGGGTTTGAGTATTTCAATCTCCACCCCGTGGTAACGCGTTACATCTTTTAGCCGTTTGAATTCGTGCAACCGTTCAAGGTTGGTTGCCAAGGAAACCGAACCAGGTTGCTTAAAGCCAATATCCACCCCAGCATTTTTTGCCAGGTCTTTGATAAAATCCACCCCGTAGCAAGCCAGGGTTGCCAGGGCGTGCGACAAACGCATTTGCCCCACCAACCCCGCCGCATGCCAGGTCGTGCCCGATGTTAATTTTTTGCGTTCCAACAAAATGGAAGAAAATCCCATATCGGCCAAATGCCACAACGCCGCCGCCCCCACCGCGCCGCCGCCCAATACCACAACGTCGTATTTTTGCTTGCCTGCCATTTGTCCCCTCCCTTAATATCTTAGGTTACTGTTGTATTTTGTTGTCGCCGCATTTTGCAACATAGTCCTTGCCCAATGTATCGCAGATTTTTTGCGCATTATAAATAACATTATTTGCAACATTGGGTTGGGTTTTAAACAGAATGACGATATTATCACTGCTCGGGCTTGTCAAATAATATTTATGCCCCTGATAAACCAAGGTCGAAACCTTGGTGTTGCTGGTTATTTGGGTGGTAGCTTGTGGGTTGATGTCCCCAGCGTCTTTACGGCTTATGACAAAATAATTCATGTTATTTTGCAAAGCAATGTCGGCGGCGCGTAGCAGGGCAAGATTAGCCACCCGTTCCTGGCTTGTATAGCCATTACCCAAGACATAGACATGGTAAATATTGTTGGATAATTTTTGTTCGCCAAAACCACCAAACACGCCGTAGGAACGATAACCCGTGCAGGCGGTTAAAAAAACAACCATACCAATCAAAATAATAAAACAAAAATATCGCGTTGATGTTGCCATGACGCGGCGCGCATGAAGTTGTGATGCAGAAAATCGAGAGGGAGGGAGAGAAGTCATCAAGCCTTTATATTTTTTTAACCTAGAATTTTTTTTGCTTTTTGGCAAGGGCGATAGCGCGCACCGCCCCCCATGAATATCCCATGAATATCCCATGAAGGAACATGAAGGCAGCATAGGTTGTTAATAGTCCTTAATTGTCTTATTATCTTGGGCATGACGCGCCTTGACTTTTTGCCCATTAGGTTATAGTCAGAACATAGACAGGGTATAGTTATTCTTCCATTTTTTAATTTTTTTACGTTTTTTTGATGTCTTTTATTTCCAATTTTTTTGCTAGCAATAATGACAGGGTGATAAAGAAATTTCAGCCCTTGGTTGCGCAGGTCAATAACCTGGAAAAAGCCATGGAAAAATTATCGCGCGCCGATTGTCGAAAAAAAATAGTTACGTGGCAAAAAAAATTACAGGGGATAATTGACAAGCACGCCAACGGCGAAGCAAAAAATATTTTGAGCGATGCTTTGCGCGCCGAATTGGATAAATTATTGCCTGAGGTTTTCGCCCTAACGCGGGAGGCGGCCAAGCGCACCCTAGGCCTGCGCCATTTTGACGTGCAGTTGATGGGGGGCATGGTGTTGCACCAAGGGGCGATTTGCGAAATGAAAACGGGGGAGGGGAAGACGTTGGTCGCGACCCTGGCCGTGGTGTTGAACGCGCTGGCGGGGCGCGGCGTGCATGTGGTGACGGTCAATGATTATTTGGCGCGGCGCGACGCGGCATGGATGGGCCAGGTTTACGAATTTTTGGGTTTGACGGTGGGTGCCATTGTGCCAGGGCTTGACGATGCGGCAAGGAAAGAAGCCTACGCCGCCGATATTACCTACGGCACCAACAACGAATTTGGTTTTGATTACTTGCGCGACAATTTAAAATTATCGCTTGATAGTTTGGTGCAACGTGGGCATTTTTTTGCCATCGTTGATGAGGTTGATTCCATTCTGATAGATGAAGCCAGGACGCCGTTGATTATTTCGGGCGCGACCGACGAAACATCCGACCTGTATTATCAGTTGGATGAGCTGATCCCCCATTTGAAAAACGCCGACATGGAATTGAATGAAAAGGAACGGGTGATTACCCTGACCGATGAGGGGCATCGCCATTTGGAAGAATTGATAAAAACCAAAACCAAGTTGATGACCAAAGGCGGGTTGTTTGATTTTGAGAATCTTAAGTTACTGCATCATGCCGACCAGGCTTTGCGGGCGCGTTATCTTTTTAAAAAAGACAAAGATTATATTGTCAAAAATGGTCAGGTTATTATTATCGATGAATTCACGGGCCGCATGATGGAAGGACGCCGTTATTCAGAAGGGTTGCACCAAGCCTTGGAAGCCAAAGAAAAAGTTAATATCGAGCCTGAGAATCAAACGATAGCCTCCACGACTTTTCAAAACTATTTCCGCCTCTATGAAAAATTATCGGGGATGACGGGCACGGCCCTGACCGAAAGTTTAGAATTTGACGAAATTTATAAATTGCGCGTTATCGCCATACCCACCCACCAAAAAATGGTAAGAAAAGACAGCGATGACGAAATTTACCGCACGTCAGAGGAACGCGACGAAGCGGTGGTAAAAGAAATATTGGCGGCGCAAACCCGTGGCCAGCCCGTGTTGGTGGGCACGGTGTCGATAGAAAAATCGGAACAATTTGGCGAATTGTTAAGGAAGAAAAAAATTGATTTTCAGGTGTTGAACGCGCGCCTGCATGAAAAGGAAGCCGAAATTATCGCCGATGCAGGGCGGTTGGGGGCGGTGACCATTGCCACCAACATGGCGGGGCGCGGCACCGACATTCAGTTGGGGGGCAATTTGGAATTGCGGGTAAAAAAATTGGCAAGCGAAATAAATAATCCCGCGGCGTTAAAAAAAGAATCGACCAAGGTGGAAAAAGAAATAAAAGAAAACAAAGAAAAAGTATTAAAGGCGGGCGGTTTGTATATTATCGGCACCGAGCGTCATGAAAGTCGCCGTATTGATAACCAGTTGCGCGGTCGCGCGGGACGCCAGGGCGACCCAGGGGGTTCAAAATTTTTTATTTCATTGCAAGACGATTTGATGCGGATATTCGGTTCAGAAAAAATTGATTCGATGTTGCAAAAATTGGGTTTGCAACGCGGCGAAGCCATCACCCACCCATGGATATCGAAGGCATTGGAAAAAGCCCAGCAAAAGGTCGAGGAGCGCAATTTTGAGATCAGGAAGCATTTGTTAAAATATGACGATGTGATGAATGACCAGCGAAAAATTATTTTTGGTTTGCGCAAGCAAGTCATGGCCGATAAAAACGCCGCCGCCATTGCCGCGGGTTTTGTGCCCGATGTTATAGCCCAGGGTTTGCAAAAATTCATGCCGCCAAAATCGTTGGCCGAACAATGGCAATTGCCCGAACTGGTCGAATTTTGCAAAAACAGTTTCGCTGTCGAATTGCCGATAGCCGCTTGGCAGGAATCGCACCAATTGAATGAAAAAAATATAACCGACCTTGTTATAAAATCCACCACCGAACGGTGGCGCGATGTAGAAAAAAAATTGGGCAAGGCGGCTTGGCAACAGATAACGGTGGGGTTATTTTTGCAAGTGCTTGACCATTTGTGGAAAGAACATTTGCGCCATTTGGATCATTTGCGCGGCGGTATTGGTTTGCGCGCCTATGGCCAACGCGACCCGCTTAACGAATATAAACAAGAAGCCTTCGCCATGTTTGAACAATTGTTGGCTTTGATTCAAGAAACCGTGGTGGGGGTATTGAGCCATTTGCAGGTTGAAAAAAATCAGCCAGCCGAAGCCGCGGCGCCGCGTAACTTGCCCACCCCCGCCGCCAGCACCGATGGCATAACCCCGCCCCAATCACGCAACAGCCCATGCCCATGCGGGTCGGGCAAAAAATACAAACATTGCCACGGCGCGATAGTGTAAAGCCGTGCGGATGAAAAAGGACGAAAAAAAAATGAGCGCGATCAATAAAAAAACGGTGGAGCATATTGCGCGCCTTAGCAAAATAAAATTGAGCGAGGACGAGAAAGAACGCCTCATCCCCGAATTAAATAATATTTTGTCGTTGGTGGGCGAATTACAAAAAATAAACACCGACGGGGTCGAACCCTTGATGTCGGTGTTGGAGGTTGCCTTGCCCCCCGACCAACAACCCGCGCAATTGCCATGCCACGATGATAAGGCGGTGGACAAAAACGAATCGACTGCATTATTGAACATTGCCCCCGCCAAGCAAGAGGTGGGGGAGGGTGGTTTTTTTGTGGTGCCCAAAGTGGTGGGCGGCGAATAGTTTTTTTAAAAAAAGGAAAGAGCCATGAGCAAAAAAGAAATTTTATCGTTGGACATGGTGGGGGCGGTTGAAAAATTGCGCGCCAAGCAATTAAGCGCGGTGGAATTAACCCAAACCTACCTTGATGAGATTGCGGCGCGTAATGATACCCTCAATGCCTACATCACCGTTACCCCCGAACGCGCCATGGACGATGCCAAAAAGGCCGATAAAGATTTGCAAAGTGGGGCGGGCAAGGAATTAACGGGCATACCGTTGGGGATAAAAGATCTGTTTTGCACCAAGGGTATTTACACCACCGCGGCGTCAAAAATGTTGGCGAATTTTATTCCGCCATATGAATCCACCGTGACTCAAAAATTGTGGGATGCTGGCGCGGTATGTTTGGGCAAAACCAACATGGACGAATTTGCCATGGGTTCCACCACCAGCACGGGGTATCACCGCGAAAAAGAACGCGTTGTGCCGACCATCAACCCGTGGAGCAAAACTGAATGGAATAACACTCCTCTTATGCAAGTTGAGGAATTTAATGAACAAGAGGCTGTGACTGCCGGCGGTTCGTCGGGCGGGTCGGCGGCGGCGGTGGCGGGGTTGATGGCGTTGGGCGCAACGGGCAGCGACACCGGCGGTTCCATCCGTCAACCATGCGCCTTCACGGGTTTGGTCGGGGTGAAGCCGACCTATGGCCGTTGTTCGCGTTACGGCATGGTGGCATTCGCCAGTTCGCTAGACCAGGCGGGGGTCATGACGCGGTCGGTGCGCGATGCAGCATTGATGTTGGGGGTGATAGCGGGGCATGATGAAAAAGATTCGACATCGACCAATATCCCCGTGCCGAAAAAAGAATGGTTAGATGCGGTGGAGCGTGGCAAGAATGAAGGGGTAAAGGATTTAAAATTTGCTTGGTTAGATGTTAGATCTGCAGAAGTTCCAGATAATCCATTTACGAAAATGCCAACTCTATTAAAGGGGTCAATAAATATTAATCTGGATGTAATAAATTTTCCTATAAGCCAAGAGGCACTTTCTGTTTATTATATTATAGCTCCTGCCGAGGCGGCCTCCAACTTGGCGCGTTACGATGGGGTGCGTTATGGTCTTCGCAGTGATGGCAAAAACCTGAATGACATGTATGAAAACACGCGGCATGATGGGTTCGGCGATGAGGTAAAGCGTAGGATTCTTATCGGTAACTACGTGCTTTCGGCCGGCTATTACGACGCTTACTTCAAAAAGGCGCAACAAGTTAGACGGCAGATGACCGAAACATTTTTAAAAATTTTTAATAACTACGATGTATTAATTATGCCAACAACGCCTAACAATGCTTTTGGGGGTTTTGTAGAAGCACAGCGCAATCCAGTTTTTAATTATTTGCAAGATATTTTTACCATACCTGTTTCTTTAGCGGGTTTACCAGCGGGCGTTGTTCCTCACGGCCATACTATCCTTTCTCCAAATGGAATTCAAGTTATCTGCAAACATTATGATGAAACAACTTTGTTCCAAGCTATGTCGTTTTTAGAGTCGGAATTAAAATTTCATGCAATGCCAACACAAGGTGCGGATAATAAGATAACATATCCTTATAGAAATCGATTCTTAGAAATAAACGGGCACGCCTAACATGACGCAACAACAATTCACCTTAAAGGGAAAAACTGGCGATTGGGAAATTGTCGTGGGGTTAGAGGTGCATGCCCAAGTCATTTCGCAATCAAAATTATTTTCGCGCGCCAAAACCGACTTCGGCGGCGCGCCCAACAGCCATGTTACCCTGTTCGATGCGGCTTTGCCCGGGCAATTGCCCACCATCAACCGCGAATGCGTGCGCCAAGCGGTGCGCACGGGCCTGGCGTTGAAGGCTACAATAAATCATAGATCGGTGTTTGCCCGCAAAAATTATTTTTATGCCGACCTGCCCCAGGGGTATCAAATTTCGCAATTCGATAAACCCATCGTGGGGGAAGGGGCCATCACCATTGACCTTGAAAATGGCACGCAAAAAACCATTGGTATCGAACGGTTGCATTTGGAACAGGACGCTGGCAAATCCATCCATGACCTGTCGCCCAACCAATCCTACATCGACCTTAACCGTTCGGGCGTGGCATTGATGGAAATTGTTTCCAAACCCGACATGACATCGCCCGAGGAAGCAGGATTGTATGTCACGAAATTGCGCGCGCTCCTGCGCCATATTGGTGCTTGCGATGGTAACATGCAGGAAGGGTCGTTGCGTGCCGATGTTAATGTTTCGGTGCGGCGGGTTGGCGATAAAAATTTGGGCACGCGCGCCGAATTAAAAAATATCAATTCTATAAAATTTGTGCGCGACGCCATTGTGGTCGAAGCCAAAAGGCAAATTGCCCTGCTCGAACGCGGTGAAAAAATGTTGCAGGAAACCCGCCTCTACGATCCAGATAAAAACGAAACCCGCCCGATGCGCGATAAGGAAGATGCCGCGGATTACCGCTACTTCCCCGACCCTGACCTGTTGCCGCTGGTGATTGATAAAAAATTTGAAGACGAATGCAAGGCATCGCTTCCCATGTTGCCCGATGACAAAAAACAACAATGGGAAAAAGATTATGGCCTAAGCGGTTATGACGCCGACCAATTGTTGGCCGAACGCGACATTGCCGATTATTTTGAAATGGGGCTAAGCAAGTTGAAAGAAAAATCATCCAGCAAATTATTGGCCAATTGGATATTGGGCGATCTTTTTGCCAACCTTAATAAACATGACCTAACCATTGCCAACAGCCCCATCACCGCCGATAATTTGGCGGGGCTTGTCAATGAATTGCAGGGCGGTGCCATTTCGGGTAAAATGGCGAAGGATGTTTTCCTCGCCATGTGGGAAAGCGGGAAATCGGCGGTTGAGATTATCAAAGAAAAAGGCTTGGCCCAGGTTTCTGACAAAGGGGCGATAGAATTGCTGGCGCAAGAGGTTATCAAAAATAACCCAACCCAAGTTGCCGATTACAAAAATGGCAATGAAAAGGTTTTTGGTTTTTTGGTGGGGCAATTGATGAAATTATCAAAGGGTAGTGCCAATCCGACCCTTGCTAATCAGGTGTTAAAAGATTACTTATCAAAATAACGCATAACATGACAAAATTTTTTACCACTTTCTTGTTGGTCGGTTTATTAACGCTGGTCGGGTGCCGTTCCAAATGCGCCCCGTTGGATAGAAGTTATCCCAGCCAACGCGACAACAACCAATCATTTGGCACCCCACTGCCCACCCCGCCCGCCCCCATTACTTCAGAAGCCGAAAACAGCGAACCCACCCGCGTTGCCATAAGCAATTGCGCGGATAGAAAATTGGCTTTTAACCTGAACCATTTTGCCCACCTTGCCGCGCGGGTGGTTAACATGCTTGAAGCCAGCAAAAAAATATCATAGGTCGCGCCATGGGTTTTTTATCTGAAAAATTTTTATCGGGGTTTCGTCCTACTTATCGGCCCTTGGCGGCTTCGGCCAAATCTTGGGCCTTTGGCGAAGCGGCGCGGTTGGTCAAGCGATATGAAAATACTGCCCCCCCGACGGGCGCGGTAATTTTTGAAACGGGTTATGGCCCGTCGGGCTTGCCGCATATTGGAACATTTGGTGAGGTATTACGCACCACCATGGTGCGCCAGGCCTTTGCTGTCATGTCCGACCTTCCCACCAAATTGATATGTTTTTCTGATGACATGGATGGTTTTCGCAAAGTGCCGAGCAATGTTCCCAACCAAGACATGTTGGCAAAGCATTTGGGCAAACCACTGACGCAAGTCCCCAACCCCTTTGCTGACGGCCCCTACAGCAAATATGAAAGTTACGGCGAACAGAACAATGCGCGACTGCGCGATTTCCTTGACCAATTTGGTTTCGATTACCAATTCATGTCGGCAACCGAACAATATCGCGCGGGCGCGTTTGATGACGTGTTAAAAAAATACCTGAAACATCATGATGATATTTTGGCTATTATGTTGCCGACCCTGGGTGCGGAACGGCAATCAACCTACTCGCCCTTTTTGCCTATCTTCGCCGAAACGGGCGTGGTGTTGCAGGTTCCGATTATCAAAACCGATGTTGTTAAGAACACCATCACTTATCAATATCAGGGCAAAGAAATAGAACAATCCATATTGGGTGGGCAATGCAAATTGCAATGGAAACCCGATTGGTCGATGCGTATGCAGGCGTTGCAGATTGATTACGAAATGGCGGGGAAGGACCTTATTCCATCCGCCGAATTGGCATTGGAAATTGTTAAGAAAACGGGGGGCAAGCCGCCCGAAATGTTTCATTACGAATTATTTTTGGATGACGAGGGGCAAAAAATTTCCAAAAGCAAAGGCAATGGCCTAACCATGGAAGAATGGTTGCGTTACGCGCCGCCCGAATCATTAAGTTATTTTATGTATCAAAAACCAAAAACCGCCAAGCGATTATTTTTTGATATTATTCCCAAAAATGTTGACGAGTATTACCAGCAATTAAACGCCCTGCATAAACAGGCGCAAGAAAAAAAATATGGCGACATGCTCGATAATCCTGTGCTTCATATCAACATGGAACATTGGCAAGACAATCAATCGCCCGCGGTGCCTTTTTCGCTGCTCCTCCATTTGGTGTCGGCGTCTGACGCCAGCGATAAAAATATTCTGTGGGGCTTCATCAACAATTATTATAAAAATGCTAACCCTGACAATGATAAGGCGTTGGATGCGCTGGTCGGCTACGCCATGCGCTATTATGAAGATTTTGTGAAACCAAAAAAACAATTTAAAAAACCAAGCGATGTAGAAAAACAATGGCTGTTGGACCTTGCCAGCCATTTACAATCCAGCAACGCCGCCACGCCCGAAGAATTACAAACCATCGTTTATGAATGCGGTAAAAAAACCACCCTGGAATTAAGGGATTGGTTTCAATTGCTCTATCAAACCTTGTTAGGCCAGGCGGAAGGGCCGCGCCTGGGCAGTTTTATCGCCCTGTTTGGTCGCGAAAAATTTTTGGCGCTGATAGATAAGGCTTGTAGCTAAAATATTACCTTTATCGCCAAGGTAACCTATCTTCATCCCGCCTTTTTTTATTTTTTTTAAGCATCAATATTTTGTCTTACTTTGTTTATGGTGTTGCCCATCCCATCCTAAAACCCTTGCCAATTTGCCATTTACCCATAAGCTTGCTATAGTGCCAATTATTAAACAATTGATAGAAACAGGTGTACTATGGATAGGGCGGAAGTAACGGCATGGCTGGAAAAACATAAAATTGATGAAGTTGAATGCGCCATGCCTGACCTCAATGGCATTATGCGCGGGAAAATAATTCCCGCCAAAAAGTTTTTAGAAGATTATGAACGCGGCATTCGCATGCCTATCGAGGTTATCAAAGAAACCGTCAACGGCGATTATATTTGGGACGAAGAGGTGATTAGAGATACCGACGGCGACCTGCAAATGACGCCTGATTTTTCTTCGATGAGTTTGGTGCCGTGGTATAAAAACCCAACCGCCCAGGTGGTGTGCGATGTTGTCTACCCCAGCGATGGCAAAAACAAAGCCTTGGCGGGGCAAGAATTATCCTACGCCCCCCGTTCGGTTTTGAAAAACGTAATAAAATTATATGCCGAGATGGGGCTTAAACCCGTGGTCGCCCCCGAATTGGAATTTTATTTGGTGCAAAAAAACCTCGATGCCGACCTTCCCCTGCAAACCCCCGAATCGTTGACGGGGCGGCAAGATCCATCGGGCCAGGGTTATGGGCTGGAACGGCTTAATAATTTCGACCATGTGGTGGACCAAATATACAATTATTCTGAAAAAATGGATATTGATGTTGACACCATTGCTTTGGAATCGGGGCCTGCGCAAATAGAATTTAACTTTAACCACGGCGATGCCCTGTCCCTCGCGGACCAGGTTTTTTTGTTTAAACGCATGGCGCGCCAGGTTGGCTTGGAAAAAGGAATGTTCGTTACCTTCATGGCGCGGCCTTACGAAAACAACACGGGTTCGGCGATGCATTTGCATCAATCGCTGGTTGATATAAAAACGGGGCATAATGTTTTTGCCGAAAGCGATGGCAGGAATAGCCGCAAATTGTTTTATTACATCGGTGGTTTGCGCAAATACATGAATCAATGTTTCCCCTTGTTCGCGCCCAATATTAACAGCTACCGCCGCATCACCCCTTACAGCGACGCTCCTATCAATACCCATTGGGGGCTTGATAACCGCACGGTGGGCTTGCGGGTGCCAGCCTCCGAAATAAAAAATCGGCGGGTAGAAAATCGTATCATCGGCGCCGACTGCAATCCTTACCTTGCCTTCGCGGGCAGTTTGGCCGCGGGCCTGTTGGGTTTGAAAGAACGTATATCGCCTGGCCGCCCGACCGAGGGGGATGCCTACAAGCTAGCTTTTACCCTGCCCCACAGCTTGCATGACGCCATTAACAAAATGACCCATTCGAAAAAAATGAAAGAAATTTTGGGCGAAGATTTTGTCAGCCTGTTCAGCGCGGTTAAATTACACGAATATGATAAATTTCACCGCGTGATAAGCTCATGGGAACGGGAGCACCTATTGCTTAATGTCTAGCGCCGCTGTGCTACTATCCAACCCTTGCTTTTAATTATTTAATTATATATAAATCACAATAACAATTTATTGGCGCAAAAAACCAATAAAATATAAAAATAGAGGAAAAAAACCATGACCAGTATTTTGCATAATATGGACGATGCCACGCTTAAAAAAGAAGACATAGCCCATCACGTCCACCCCTTCACCGACCACAAGGCCTTGGCCGAGGCGGGCGGACCGCGCATCATCACCAACGCCAAGGGTTGTTATTTAACCGATAAGGCAGGCAATGAAATACTTGATGGCATGGCGGGATTATGGTGCAGCGCCATTGGTTACGGTAACGAAGAAATAGCCCAGGTTGTCGCCGACCAAGTTCGCGAATTATCCTATTACAATACTTTTTTTAAAACCAGCCACCCCCCCGTGATTGCGCTGTCAAAAAAATTGGCACAACTTCATAATAAAACACGCGATAAAGAATTGAATTATTTTTTCTATGGTTCGTCTGGTTCTGAATCGAACGATACCGTGGTGCGTTTGGTGCGCCGTTATTGGCAGTTAAAGGGCAAAACCGAAAAAATGCACATCATTGCACGCAAAAACGCCTACCATGGGTCGACCATAACGGGCTTAAGTTTGGGTGGCATGGGCTACATGCACAGCCAAACCCCGATGATGTTGCCAGGCATCCACCATGTTCGCCAACCATATTGGTATGCCGAAGGTGGCGACATGAATCAGGAAGAATTTGGCAAGGCCTGCGTTCAAGCCATCGAAGATAAAATTAATGAATTGGGCGCGGATAAGGTTGGAGCCTTCATTGGCGAACCAGTGCAGGGCGCGGGCGGGGTTATTATTCCGCCGCCAAATTATTGGGCAGAGGTCAATAAATTATGTAAAAAATATAATATTTTATTGGTGATGGATGAAGTCATTTCGGGCTTTGGCCGATTGGGTTCATGGTTTGGCCACCAACATTACGATGTTGACCCTGACCTTGTCACCATGGCCAAGGCTTTATCATCGGGCTATATTCCCCTGTCGGGCGTGGCAATCAAAAAACACGTGCTGGAAACATTGGATACCGCCAATGACGATTTTGCCCATGGCTATACCTACAGCGGGCATCCTGTGGCTTGCGCCGCGGGCCTAAAAAACTTGGAGATTATTGAAAATCAAAAGTTGGTCGAAAAGGTAAAAAATGAAACTGGCCACTACCTCGCAAAAAAATTGGCAGAGATTCAAGACATGCCGATAGTTGGTGAGGTTAGGTCGCTTGGTCTTATCGGCGCGATTGAATTGGTCAAAAACAAAAAAACCAGGGAGCGTTTCCCCAACGAAGGGGCGACGGGCACCGTTTGCCGCGATCATTTCTTTAAGCATAATGTTATTTTGCGCGCCACGCGTGATACCATGCTTATTTCCCCGCCCTTGATTATTGAAAAATCACAATTGGATGATATGTTCAAGGTTATCAAGACCTGCCTTGATTTGACCTGGAAAGATGTTAATCAATAAGATATATTAATAATATCTTGATGGTAGGGGGGCAGGTTGATATAAAGGGACGCGTCATTCGTGCTCGAAAAAAAATAACAAAAGCAAAAGCCTTATTTACCATGCCCGACAAACCCACATTTGATCCTAAGCACATGGGCAACATGCCAAGGCCCTTATCGCCCCATTTGAATATCTATCGGTGGGAGGTAACGATGTTGCTCTCCATCCTGCATCGCTTCACGGGGGTTTTTTTGTGGGGGGTGGCGGTTTTGATTGTTTTGGTTGCGACCAGCCAGCTGTTATTCCATGTTATGATATTAAGCGACGCCGTTTTAGAAATAATAAAAAACTTTGCTTACATTATTTTTGCCCCCGTGGTTTTTGCCTTGGCGTTGCATGGGCTTAACGGCGTCAGGCATCTTTTTTGGGATATAGGTTTGGGGTATAATATTAAGGTGGCACGCTTGACCGCCTGGGCTTCCCTGCTGTTATCTTTTTTTATTACCTTATTTGTGTTTTTTAAAATGAAGGGATAAGGCATGGCGTATTTTTTTTCAAAAACCAATAAACCAACCCGTGATTGGCTGGGGCAAAGGTTGACCGCCATTCTGATTGTTGCCTTGCTGGCCTACCTGCTGGTTTATTTACAGCATCACGATTTTACCTTGCCCGCCGCGGTCGACCTCGCGGGTAACAAATTGGTGGTGGCGATGGCGGTTTTATTCTGGCTTATTTTTGACCATGGCAAGTTGGGTTTCGCGGTGATTATCGAAGATTATGTCCATGGTGCCAGGGCGCAACATGCCGCCATTTTTTTTAATATTTTGGTTTCGTGGTTGCTTAAAATTGTAACCTTGCTGTTGGCTTATTATCTCTATCGGGGGCAAATATCATGACCAACGGCTACGACATTGTTGACCATCATTATGACGTGGTGGTGGTTGGGTCGGGCGGGGCGGGCCTGCGCGCGACATTGGGTTTGGCGGCGGCTGATTTAAAAACCGCGGTTATTAGCAAGGTCTTCCCAACCCGCAGCCATACCGTCGCCGCCCAGGGTGGCATTTCCGCCGCCTTGGGTAATGAGGCAGCCGACGATTGGCAATGGCATTTTTACGACACGGTGAAGGGCAGCGATTGGTTGGGCGACCAAGATGCCATAGAATATATGACGCGCGAGGCTATCCCCGCGGTTATCGAATTGGAAACCTATGGTTTGCCATTTAGTCGCAACGCCGAGGGTAAAATTTATCAACGGCCGTTCGGCGGCATGACAACAAAATTTGGCGATGGACCACCCGCCATTCGAACCTGCGCCGCGGCCGACCGCACGGGTCATGCCATGTTGCACACGCTTTACCAACAATCATTGAAAGCCAAAGCCGAATTTTTTGTCGAATATGTCGCGCTCGATTTGCTTACCCAATCATCGGGCAATGAAACAAAAATTTTGGGGGTCTTGGCGTGGAATTTGGCGGATGGCAAGATTCATCGTTTCTATGGCCATCAAACTGTTTTGGCAACGGGCGGTTATGGGCGTGCTTATTTCAGTTCAACCTCCGCCCATACTTGCACGGGCGACGGTGGCGGCATGGTGTTGCGTGCGGGCTTACAATTGGAAGACATGGAATTTGTTCAATTTCACCCGACGGGGCTTTATGGTGTGGGTTGTTTAATAACCGAAGGGGCGCGGGGCGAAGGGGGTTACCTTATCAACAGCGAAGGGGAAAAATTCATGGCAAAATATGCACCCCATGTGAAGGATCTGGCGTCGCGCGATGTGGTTAGCCGCGCCATCGCGATGGAGGTAAGGGAAGGGCGCGGCGTCGGGCCAAACAAAGACCATGCCCATTTATGTTTGATGCACCTGCCCGCCCAAACCATCCATGAAAAATTGCCAGGCATCGCCGAAACGGTAAAAACCTTCACGGGGTTAGATGTAACGCGCGACCCCATACCTGTTATTCCAACTTGCCATTACAACATGGGCGGCATCCCCACCAATATTAAGGGGGAGGTGGTGCAGGTTAATAAAAAAGGCAATAGTTACGTGGTGGAAGGGTTGATGGCGGCGGGCGAGGCGGCTTGCGTTTCGGTGCATGGTGCCAACCGTTTGGGTTCCAACAGCCTGCTTGACTTGGTGGTGTTTGGTCGCGCCGTGGCGATGAATTGCCGTAGCAAAATTAAAAAATCTATCAACGAAGGCGGCAGGGTGGATGACGGCGATGACAACGGCGAACAATTGTTGGATAGGTTCGACAGGGTGCGGTTTGGCACCAACGGCGGCGGCATGACCACCGCCATGGCGCGCGATACCATGCAACATACCATGCAACAATATTGCGGCGTGTTTCGCGACGCCGAACATTTGCAAACGGGTTTAAAAAAATTGCAAACCCTTGCCAGCGACAGCGTTGGTTTGATTCTTAAAGATACAGGATTAATCTGGAACAGCGATTTAGCAGAAACCTATGAATTTTATAACCTGCTTGGTATGGCGATTGTTACCATGGGCGGTGCCTTGGCGCGTGAAGAATCGCGTGGCGCCCACGCGCGGGAGGATTTTAAAAATCGCGACGATGACAAATGGTTGGTTCATACCCATGCGGCCTTTCCCACCGCGGCGGGGATTGAGCCAGGCGAATTCATGGCGGGCAAAATAAATTTTTCTTATCGCCCCGTTTCTTTTGCCACCAAAGATGTAAAATCAATCCCACCCAAGGCAAGAATTTATTAAATCAATCTAGAAAAAATAAAGCAAGTTGCAACCAGTCAACAAAAGGATTAAAATAAAAGAGATGAGCAAAGAAACCGCCAACAAGAAAATTCGCGTCTATCGTTACGACCCCGCGCACGATACCAAACCCTATTGGGAGGAATTCACCCTTGATAAAAAAACGGCGGGTAGCATGGTGCTGGATAGTTTGCTGGCGATTAAAAATACCATCGATTCATCTTTGAGTTTTCGCCGTTCTTGTCGCGAGGGGATTTGTGGTTCCTGCGCCATGAATATCAATGGCAAAAATGGTTTGGCTTGCACCAAATCATTGGCCGACAAAGACATGGGCGATACCATCACCATTGCGCCACTGCCCCATTTGCCCGTGGTGAAGGATTTGGTGCCCGACCTTTCGACACCCTATCGCCAATTGCAATCTATCGAACCATGGTTAAAAAGAAATGATGAGGGCGATAAAAAAATATCGCCAGCGGGCAACAACAAAAATAACACCGACAATTATTACACGGGCAAACGTGAATCGTTGCAAACGCCCGCGCAACGGGAAAAGTTGGATGGTTTGGTGGAATGTATTTTGTGTTTTGCTTGCGCCACATCCTGCCCCAGTTATTGGTGGAATGGTGATAAGGAAGGCAAATCGGAAGAATATCTTGGCCCCGCCATTTTGTTGCAGGCCTATCGGTTTTTATCCGACAGCCGCGACCATGCAAAAAAAGAACGTTTGGCGCAATTGCAGGGTGCGTTTAAGGTTTACCGTTGCCACACCATCATGAATTGCACCTCGGCCTGTCCTAAGGGGTTAAACCCCGCCAAAGCCATTGGCGAGATCAAAAAAATGTTGGTGGCGGAGCAATAAAATTTGATGCCCTTCGCTTGTTAAGGCGCGGTTGGACTTTTTTTCTGCAGTTGCAATTTATTTGTAAAAGCCTTATTTGTATGGTTAACGGGCGAAGCAAATTCGCTTATGAGCTAAGACGAAGCTTTTTAGGACACCAATGGACACCCCCCCACATAATAATCGACCACCGCAAGGACAAGCTGGACGCGCAAGACCGCCCATGCGACCCAATGGGCAACGCAATGGGCAACCACAACGCAATGGTGGGCAAAGACCCAATTTGGGCACCAACCCGCAAGCCCGCCCGATGAATGCTAGGCCGCGCCCCATAAACGGGCAGATGAATCGCCCAACGAATCGTCCCATGAATCGCCCAATGAATCGTCCTGGCAACAGGCCTGTCAACGCACGACCCATGCCCAGACCAAATGCTATTCCCAATAACATACCTGGTCAACCGCCACGCCAGGTGGTTGATAAAACCATGCAGCAAGCCGTGGGTGAAGCCATGGAGCAAATGGGCGGCACCATGACGCGTATGCAAAACCAAGGGATAGATGTCGAGATGGCTCAGCGTGGCCATCAACCACGGCGGCAGGGCCGTAACCAAAGGCCAAACCAACCTGCTAAACAAGGAGGGGTGCAGGGCGAAGTGCAATCGCTGTGGCAATTTATCAAAGAAGTTTTTTTCAATAAAAACCCACGCCCCGAGATCAACAGCGACGGAACATTTGTTTTATCCGCCAAACATATTCGCCAAGCCGTGCAATGGAAGCGCGACCCCATAAGACAATTGATAGGTTATTACCGCTCGACCCTTATTATCATTGGATTCTTTTCGGTGTTTATTAATATCCTGATGTTGGTGCCGCCCATATTCATGATGCAAATTTATAATCGGGTTTTGGGTTCGGCCAACACCAACACCCTTATTTCCATGACGGGGATAGCCATTTTTTTGATGATTTTTCAATCGATATTGGAAGCAAACCGTTTGCGTATCATGGGGCGGATAGGCGCCTACATCAATTTCGCCATGCAAGACAGCGTTTTTGAATCGGCGTTTTTGAATAACCTGATGCGTAACCGCCCCGTGGGCAGCGGCGCGGTGCGCGACATGGAGCAGGTTAGGATGTTTATCACCTCGCCCCTCATCTTTGTTATTTACGATACGCCCTGGGCTTTTATGTTCTTGGCTATTTTATTTTATATCAATACCGTCATGGGTATTTTTGCCTTGGTCGGTATGGTGTTGGTTTTTATTTTGGCGGTGATGACCGAGGCGGCCTCCAAAGCACCATTTCGTGATTCGGCAACCTATGCCAACCAAGCCTCACAATTTATCGAAACATCGTTAAGGAATACCGACGTCTTGCAATCCATGGGCATGATGCGCCGCCTGCAAGCAAAATGGCGCGAAAGTTATGAACCAACCGTCAATTTGATGACCAAGGCGCAAGACACGGTTTCCACCCTTTCTACCCTATCGCGTTCCTTACGCCAATTGTTGCAATCGCTGGTTTTGGGGTTGGCGAGTTATTTGGTGCTAACCGACCAATTAAGTCCTGGGCTTATTATTGCCTGCTCCATCATCGTGGGTAAGGTGTTGCAACCTGTTGACATGGCTATCGGTGGTTGGCGGTCATTCTCCACCGCGCGTTTTGCTTACCTGCGCCTTAGCACCATGCTTAGCCAATTTCCGCCCAGCATCGAAAACGAATTGCGCTTGCCGCGGCCGAAGGGGATTGTCTCGGTCGAAGAATTGATAGGCAACCCGCCAGGCGCGACCCGACCCATTTTGCAAGGCATCAACGCCCAATTTGCGCCAGGCACGGTAACCGCCATTGTTGGGCCGTCGGGCGCGGGCAAAACCACCTTTGCTCAATTTTTATGCGGGGTATGGCGGCCGATGCGCGGTTTTGTGCGGATAGACGGCGCGGACATCAACAGCCTTAACCCCAACGACCGTCCGCAATTCATTGGTTATGTTCCGCAAACCGTCGAATTGTTCGAAGGGTCGGTGGCGGAAAATATCTCGCGGTTTGAACCGCCCGACATGGACCGCGTGGTGGCCATGGCCGAATTGGCAACATGCCACGATATTATCATGCGCCTGGAAAAAAATTATGAAACAAATATTGGTATCGATGGTGCCAAATTGTCGGCGGGGCAACGCCAAAAAATTGCCCTGGCGCGCGCGCTTTACGCCGACCCCGCGGTTATCGTGATGGATGAGCCCAATTCCAATTTGGATGCCGCGGGGGAGGTTGCTCTGCTATCCGCTATCACCGCCCTGAAGCAGGCGGGGCGCACCGTTATTTTTATCACCCACAATACAAAATTGTTATCGGTGGCCGACATGATGGTGGTGATGGCCGATGGCAAAATTGTTAACCATGCCGAAACGCAAAAACTTTTACCGCTTTACCTTCAACAGCAAAATAATCCTGGGCAAAAAATGGCGCCAGGAATGCCAGGTGGGATGCCAGGTGGTGCAATGGGCGGTGCAATGGGTGGTGCCATGGCCCAGGCCTTGGGCCAAATGCTGGGGGGTGGGCAAATGGGCGGCGCGCAACCCGTCATGATGCCCCAAAATCAAATGGGTAATCAAATGGGCAACCAACCCGCCAGTGGTGGGGGTGGAGGCCAGCCAGCACCAGGCCAGCCAGGCAAACCAGCCTTTAATCATATTTCATTAAGGTAGTTTTTACACCAACCGCAATTGTTTAACCGCCGCGGCGATAAAACTTAAAAACAATGGGTGCGGCAGGAATGGTCGCGATTTTAATTCGGGGTGAAATTGCACGCCAATAAACCATGGGTGATCTTCGGGGAAATGGGTGCGTTCAACAATTTCTGGCAATTGCTTGTCTTGCGACCAACCCGAAATGGCGATGCCCGTTTTTTCCAATGCTTCGCAATAATTTTTATTAACCTCGTAACGGTGGCGATGGCGTTCGTTAATATTAATGCCGTCATAAATTTTTGCCACCAGTGAATTTTTTTCTAACACCGCGGGGTAACTGCCCAACCGCATGGTGCCGCCCATGTTTTCGTGCGATTGTTTAACCGCGCCCTTGTCGGTTTGCCATTCGGTCAACAAACCAATGGCGGGGTTATCGGTTTGGGCAAATTCGCTTGATGTTGCTTTTTTATCGTTGCCAATATTTTGTAACGATTCCAACACCGCCAATTGCATGCCAAAACAAATACCAAAAAATGGAATTTTTTGGGTGCGCGCATATTGGATAGCCAGCATTTTCCCCGCCACCCCGCGCAAACCAAAACCGCCAGGCACAATAATTCCGTGGCTAAGCCCCAACATTTGCGCAACATTATGTTCGTCGATATTTTCAGCATCCACCCAATTGATAGCAATCTTTACCCGATTGCCAATCCCGCCATGGGTCAGGGCTTCAATCAACGATTTATAAGCGTCGGGCAAAACAATATATTTGCCGACAATGGAAATGGTAACGGTGTCTTCGGGGTTGCGGATATTGTCAACCACCTTTTGCCAATCGCTTAAACTGGGGGCGGTAAAGTTTTTTAATTTGTTATTGTTGTCGGCGGGTAAGTTAAAATAATTCAAAATTTCTTCGTCCAACTTGCTGTGATAAAAACTTAAAGGCAAAGCGTAGATGGTATCAACATCCAGCGCGGGAAAAACCCGATTAACAGGCAGGTTGCAAAACAACGCAATTTTTTTAATCTGTTCGATGCTGATATCGCGTTCCGAACGGCATAATAAAAAATCGGCTTGGATACCAACATTCAACAATTCCTTCACCGAATGTTGGGTGGGTTTGGTTTTTAATTCCCCGGCGGAGGTAATATAGGGCAACAAAGTCAAATGCACAAAGGCGCAACGTTGCCGCCCAACATCTTGCGCCAATTGGCGAATGGCTTCTAAAAACGGTAATGATTCCATGTCGCCCACCGTGCCGCCAATTTCGGCAATGATAAAATCGGCGTCGTCGTTGTCTTGGGTGATGAAGTCTTTTATTTCGTCGGTGACATGGGGAATAACCTGAACCGTGCCGCCCAAATAATCGCCGCGCCGTTCGCGCGCCAACACGCGACTGTAAATTTGCCCCGTGGTTATGTTGTCATGTTTGCGCGACGGCCGCCCCGTGAAACGTTCATAATGCCCCAGGTCAAGGTCGGTTTCGGCACCGTCGTCGGTGACAAAACATTCGCCATGTTGGTATGGATTCATGGTGCCAGGGTCAACATTAAGGTAGGGGTCTAATTTCCGCAACCGAACCCTGTAACCTCGCGCCTGTAACAATGCACCAATGGCGGAGCCCGCCAAACCCTTGCCGAGCGATGACACCACGCCGCCCGTCATGAATATAAATTTGGGTTGATTGATTTGTTTGTTCATGTTTTTTGCTCAACGGGTAAAACCCCATTAACATGCTATGCAACGATTCTATAAACGGGTGCAAGTGATTTTAGGAAGCTGTTTATTTTATATTGGCACGCGATTTTTGCTTGAAAAATAAAACACCTTGTGATAGCTTGCGAATAGTCGCTTCAATACAAGCGTGCGGACATAAAAACAAAAAATATAATATTATAAAAAAATGGGGAAAGAAGCGATGACAAAAAACAACGTTAAAGAACTATATCATTTTATCAATGGCAAAAAAACCGCGGGAACATCTGGACGATTTGGCGATGTTTTTAACCCCGCCACGGGGGAGGTTCAGGCAAAAGCCCCCTATGCCTCGAAGGCCGAAATTGACGATATTGTAAAAATTTCCAAAAAAATGGCGCGCGAATGGGGCGCCACGGCGTCGCCAAAACGCTCCAGCATTATTTTTAACATGCGCGAATTGATGGTGAAGCATAAGGGTGAATTGGCCGAATTGACTGGGTTGGAACATGGCAAAACCATTCCCGACGCCATGGGCGAAATTGCCCGCGCGATTGACGTGGTTGAATTTGCCGCGGGTATTCCCAACACTATCAAGGGGGCCTATAGCCCCAACATCGGCGGTAATATTGATGTTTTTTCTTTTCGCGAACCCATTGGCGTGGTGGCGGGTATTTCGCCATTTAATTTTCCTGTCATGGTGCCATTATGGATGGGCGCCATGGCCGTGGCTTGCGGTAATGCCTACATCAACAAATGTTCTGAAACCGATCCTTCGGCGGCGTTAAAATTGGCCGAATTGTGGCAAATGGCGGGGTTACCCGACGGCGTGTGGAACACGGTGATTGGCGATAAAGAGGCGGTGGATAGTTTGCTCACCCACCCTGACGTGCCTGCCATTTCTTTTGTTGGTTCCACCGCGGTGGGGGAATATGTTTATCAAACGGGTTGCAAACATAACAAACGCGTCCAGGCCTTCACGGGTGCAAAAAACCATTTGGTGATTATGCCCGACGCGAATATGGACCAAGCGGTCGATGCGTTGATTGGTGCGGGTTATGGTTCGGCGGGCGAACGTTGCATGGCGATATCGGTTGCGGTGCCCGTGGGCAAGGCAACGGCGGAAGAATTGGTAAAACGTTTGAAGCCGAAGGTCGAAGAATTAAAAATTGGCCCTTACAACGACCTTAAGGCTGAAATTAACCCGTTGATTACCCGCAAGGCCAAAGAACGGGTTGAAGGAATGATTGCCAAGGGCAAAAGCGAAGGCGCGGGTTTGGTGGTTGATGGCCGCGGTAAAACATTGCAAGGTTATGAAAATGGTTTTTGGGTTGGCGGCACATTGTTGGACAATGTGGTGGAGGGGATGGAGGTTCACAAAACCGAAATTTTTGGCCCCGTGTTGTCGGTCATGTCGCCCGTCGATTTTGACAAGGCGGTGAGTGTTATCAACAACCACGAATATGGTAATGGCGTCGCCATTTTCACGCGCGACGGCGACACCGCAAAAAGTTTTATGGACAGGGTTGATGTCGGCATGATTGGGGTTAATGTTCCCATTCCCGTGCCCGTTTCTTTCCACCATTTTGGCGGGTCGAAACGTTCAAAATTTGGCGACACCCAAATGTATGGCCCCGAAAGCGTGGTGTTTTTCACCAAAATGAAAACCGTTTCCGCCCGCTGGCCCAGCGGTATAAAAGAAGGCGCGGTTTTCTCTATGCCCAGTCATAAGTAGGTTCAAGAAATGACACCAATGCCCCCATTGCTTTAGCAAGGGGGGATAGACAAAATACAAGCAAGCGTTAGCGCGCGCGATATTTTGTAGGGGGGTTCGTTAATTCGCTTTTTTCCTTATGATTTTTTTAAGTAAGAAGTTTTGCTGGCGAGCCCACCGCGGAAATTATAGTGGCTGAGGCTCCTTCATTTTCGTCCGCGGCTGCGGCTTAAAGCAAGGGAGGCTTTGGTGTGGTTTTTTCTTAGACGCTTCTTATCTCTCGGCTCGTCATTCATTGAAATTGCGCATCTTACCCCTCTGACCGTCATCCTTGAAAAATTTTATAAATATTTATATTTGTAAAATTTTATCGAGGAACCATTCCCTGGATGGCGTGGGTCGATATCAGGTTATTGCCTTGCTTTATTTTTGTTTGAAGATAGCTAAATGTTTTTTTGTGAATCCACCGATGCCAGGGGATGGCAATTTATTCGCCCTACCACTTCGTTGCTTGAGGGCATCCCCCTGATAATTTTGCCTCTCATCTCTCTTCCCGTCATTCCCGAAGCCCGCAAGGGCTATCGGGAAACCATTCCCTGGACGGCGTGGGTCGATATCAGGTTATTGCCTTGCTTTGTTTTTGTTTAAAGATAGCTAAATGTTTTTTTGCGAATCCGCCGAGGTCATGGAATGACGGGCAGAGCTAGGTCGGCGACCTAGAACCAGACTTTTCTGCTTCATGCAGAAAGCCTTCCTGCCTCTCTACCCGTTATCACCGAAATGGCGCATCCCATCTCTCCGCCCGTCATTCCCGAAGCCCGCAAGGGCTATCGGGAAACCATTCCCTGGACGGCGTGGGTCGATATCAGGTTATTGCCTTGCTTTGTTTTTGTTTTGGGCGTTTGAGTGAGAGTGCTTTAATCTTGCGATATAGAAGCTAAAAAATTATCATTGATGCTTTTAATTACGGAATCAAACTCTTTCTTTGGATTATTTAAAGAACTTACATAAGCATTCTTACTATTTTCTTTACTTTCTATTGAGCCTAAAGATTTAATTTGTTTAATAAAACTTTTCATTTTGTTTAGATAATTATTATCTAATTCTTTTACCTCATCATTTATCAGCTTTTGCGTTTTATCGTGGTGATTATTGCTTGCAATATCTTTATAAAAAGATTCATAAGATTTAAATTCTTTGTCATGGCGATTCATATCGTCATGTTTGAGCGACATCTGGCTCTTTACTAATTTTATTCTTTTTGTATCGTCAAATTCATCCGCACGAGCTGTTTGATTTGCATTATAATAAATTTGCAACAAACTCTCAGCGTCTTTACCAATTTGTTTCAAAAATTTAGCAAAAGATTCGCGATATTTTTTTACCCTTTCGATATTTTTCTTCATATTAATTTTTTTACTAGATATGGCTGATAAAACAGTATCTCTGCGTGCGAGCAACTCTCCCTTTTCTTTCTTGTAAATTTTATCATGATGGCTCAAGATTTTGAAAAAGTTTTCACGTTCTTTTTTAAAATTATTTATATATTTTCTATGCCCTTTGTATTTTTGACCCTCCATACCGTGCAAAAAAGAGAAAACAGAAAAAACAAACCATAATATGACTATATATCTATCTCCGCTATAAAATGCCCCGCCCTCCGAAATGGGAAGACGAATCGTGTTCCATATCATAATAAGTAATGTTATAATTAAAGAAATAATAACAAGAGGTAAATAAATTTTATTATCAATATTGTCGTGGGTTTTAAGATGCTTAAGCTTATTATAACCGTTATAATAAGCCATTTGACGCCCCGACCACCACGCCAATATAGCCATCAAAACTTAAAAGCCACCAAATTGACCATAAGCTCTCCCGAGTCCAAAATTTGGAGCTAACTGAAACCCAGTATAAAGCATCTCAAGAAAAACAAAAAAGCCTAGAACAATAGGAGCGATAAGCCGAAAGCTTGACCTATCAAACTCTTTTTCTGATTCAATTCTATTTTCATTTCGAAAATCATAAAGTTCTTGATAGCTTTGCCTTAGTTCGCTGAATACGTTATTAACATCTGGCGCATTGGGCTCTTTATTGTTTTTATTATTTTCTAAATCTTTTAATTTATCTCTAATGTTGGTCAACTGTGTATCGTTTCTTAATTCTTCTTTATCTTTGTTTAGTTCTCGCATGGCATCCAAAGTTGTTTCGGTAAATTTATTAAAATTTCCATTGCAAAAATTATTGATTTTTTCTTTAATTTTGACCTCTGCTGTAGTCAGCCTTTTGAATTTATCGTTAGGCAACTCGTGCTGAGCATCTTTTTTACCCTCTTTCTCTAGCTTAAGATTGTGCGCGATATTACTTACTTTTGGATATTTTAAATGAATTCCATGCGTGTGGGTTTTCGATTCAGGTTTTTGAAAAACCGTTCCAAGCCCTTCAAAAATGGAACCAAGGATGCCACTCTCGTTATTTACCTTCTGTTGAATATCTTTTTCTAATAATTCATAATTAGCAAGAATAGTTTTTATATTGCTATCTGCTATTTTGATATTATCTGTCGCTTTTAGTTTTTTTGCTAGAATAGAATCGTAAAAATTTTTATTATCTAAGAATTCTTTTTGCAAATCTTCGTCAAGCGTATATTCTTGTAATTGTAATTTTTCGCGTTCGATAAAAGAATATCGGTTAGCATAATTAATTTTATCCGACCGATAAAGGCGATTATAGTTATAATAAATGTCAAAGATATGGCGAGTGTCTTTTTTTACATTATCTAAATATTTTTTATATATTTTCGTTATGCTAATAAATTCGTCCATATTATCTTTAATGTCGGGTTGCATATCTAGTAAATCTTGCAACGCTTTTAGCTTTTCATTAAAGTTATTTTGAATATCAAGTAATTGCGATGTCTTGCTTTTAAGGCTCTCTAACCAACTTTTAAATTGATATTGCGTATTATCACTTTTAATAGCAATATCATTTTTATCTTTAGAAAGTATTTTATTATATTCTAATTTTATTTTGTCTACTTCCAAGCAAATGGCTTTTATTTTAACCAGCTGATCATTTAAGTCAGTTTCCGCAAAGATAGATTCAATTTTATATCTATTCTCAGCGATATTTTTGCTTCTGGCTTTTAGTGCGTTGTTCACCAACGACCAATTATTACGCAGCAATTTTTGAAGTTTTTTGCAAATATTTATTTCTGCAAAAGTTAAATCGTCTTGTAAATCATGGGGGCTAGATTTCTTGCCGTCAACCTTGCCATGCTTTTTTAAATTGAGCTGGTTCGCAATTTTATCCGAGTCGATATAAAGAGCGTTATCTGAGAACTTAGGATTTTTTCCAAACAGGATTATTTTTAATAAATAAATAAGACTATAAATCATAAATTTTGTCCTGTTTTTTATTTTTCATTTTATACTATCTATATATGTTTATTTTTCATTATTAATCCTTTAATTACTATAAAAACAAGATTTAATTGTCAATAAAATAATAATGGCATTTATTCTTCTTATGATTGTAAAATTATTATCGGGTAGGGGGGCGAAGTTCCCTAAAATCCCACCCAGCCTGGTATCAGCCTGGTGCTATGCTGCTTCTAGGCGAAGCCTAGTTTTTCCAGTGTAATTGTGATAGGGGTTGGCGGTTGTTGCCATATGTTGTTATGCACCATTGTAATCTATCGCCATGAATATAATTGCCCCCGATTTTTCCAAAAAACCTGCGCCGCTCGATTTTTCGGTGTTGAACCCGCATAAGGGGCGGGGCATGGAACGGCTTTTTATCCAGGGGTTGGATGGTAAACCGCTGATGGGCACGGTTGCCGCCATGGGCAGTAAGAATGCCGCCCTGCCCGAAATGGTGGCGTCGGTTTTAACCGCCGACACGGTAACCCTGACCAATGTTCCCGCCCTGGCCGACATGGAAACCATGGCGCGTATGTTATCGATGATGGGCGTTATTATCGATACCAGCAATTTTACCCACAACCGAATTGTAAATTTAACCGCCCGCCATATTGCCAGGCCCTTTGCCCCCTATGACGTGGTGCGGAAAATGCGCGCCTCCATCTTTGTTCTGGGTCCATTGTTGGCGCGCACGGGGCGGGCCTCGGTCTCGCTGCCTGGCGGTTGCGCCATTGGGGCGCGCCCCGTCGACTTGCATATCAAGGGTTTGGAAAAAATGGGGGCGAAGATAGAAGTGGTCGATGGCTACGTGGTCGCCCAAGCCACCAACCATGATGGGGCGGCGGGGCTTCACGGTGCCACCATCGATTTTCCTTTTGTCTCGGTCGGGGCGACCGAAAATATCATGATGGCGGCAACGCTGGCCCAGGGGCAAACAATTTTACGCAACGCGGCGCGCGAACCAGAAATTGTTGATTTGGGGAAATTGCTCATCGCCATGGGTGCCAATATTAGCGGATTGGGCAGCGACACCATCGTCATAGATGGCGTGGAAAAATTACACGCCGCAACCCACGCGGTGATAGCCGACAGGATAGAGGTTGGTTCCATTTTATGCGCGGTGGCCGCGACGGGCGGGCAAGTGACCATCAACCATGCCAACCCCGAACATCTTACCGCCCTGACCAATGTCTTGACGGGCATGGGGGCGCAAATTATGACCACGCCCGACAGCATGACCATAAAAATGGATGGCCGAGCCAAGGCGGTGGAATTTTTGGCAACCGCACCTTACCCCGATTTTCCCACCGATCTGCAAGCGCAATTGATGGCGGTGTTGGCAACGGCCAATGGGGTTTCGGTGATGGAAGAATCAATTTTTGAAAATCGCTACATGCACGTGCCCGAATTAAATCGCCTGGGGGCAAAAATTTCCTTGAAAGAAAAAATAGCAACCATCGAAGGCATCGAACAATTGCGCGCCGCTCCCGTTATGGCAACCGACCTGCGGGCATCGATGTCGCTGGTGATTGCGGGGCTAAAGGCCAAGGGCGAAACAATCGTCAGCCGTATTTATCATTTGGATCGGGGTTACGACGGGTTAGAAGAAAAAATGTCTTCGCTGGGCGCAAATATCATTAGGCAACCATAAAAAATAATGATAAAAATAATCATACGTAATCATGTAAGAAACATAAGTTAAAAATAATTTCATGCAACAGAATCAATCGCCCAAAAACACCCGCTTCACGCGCGTTGCCCCCATGTCGCTGCGCGTTGCCATCCGCCAGGGTGGGCGTTTGCTGTTGCTGGGTATTTTTGTTGCCTTGGTCAGCTACCTGATGATGGCGGGACTCTTCCAAACCATGCTGAAGGCCGAACTCAAAAAAAATCCGATGGTTATTATCGAGGCCCTACGCACCCTGCAGGCCAAGCCGCAAAATACCACCAGCAGCGAGACCGCCACCCGCGGCAACACGGCGGAGAATATGTCGGACAGCTTGCTTAATAATTCATCGCCCGCGGTGAAGGAAATTTATAATAAAATTATTGCCAACAAACGCCATGGTTTTTTGGGCAACCCCCAGGGTAAAAAAGTAGTCGTAGAATTTTTTGATTACAATTGCCCCTATTGCCAACAACAATTGGGAATATTGCATCAATGGGTCAAGGAAGATAACAATGTAAAAATTATCTTGGTCGAGTTGCCTATTTTATCGCAAGTTTCGGTTGATGCGGCCTTCATGGCACTCCTGACCTATTGGTCGGGCGGCGACAAGGGCAAACAAAATTTGGCGGGCTATCAACGTTTTCATGAAAAGGCTTTTACCGCGCCACGCCCCCTAACCCAGGCAAGTTTGCGCGCCCTGAGCAACGAGGTAAGCCCGCTAAGCAAGGATGTTAGCACCGCCGAGCAAAAACGCGCCAAAGAATTTTTACAAAATAATATCAAATTGGCAAACAAATTAAAAATCGAAGGCACACCGTCGTTTGTTTATAACGGGGTTATACTGTCGGGCTTCACCGATGTATCGGCGTTAAAAAAATTAACCGCGACAAAAAATTAAGCTAGATAAATTTTGGCAATGTTTAGGTAAATTCTTTATCTATTTTTTGCTTAATGGGGATTGCGTGGCTTGTCATGACTTGGTAAAAAAAGGGAAACAATGAAAAGAGAAATAAAATTATACGACCGCACGGTATTTTCATCGATGAAAAATGCTGGGCAATTGGCGGCAACGGTGTTGGATTATCTAACGCCGTTTGTTGTGCCTGGCGTCAGCACCGAAAAATTAAACAGCCTGGCCCATGATTTTATTATCAAGCATGACGCTATTCCTGCCCCCCTGCATTACAAGGGTTATCCAAAATCCATTTGCACCTCGGTCAATCATGTGGTGTGCCATGGCATTCCTGACGAAAAAAAATTTTTGGTGGCGGGCGATATTCTCAATATCGATGTCACGGTTATTTTGGACGGTTGGTATGGCGATACCAGCCGCATGTATTGGGTGGGCGATGTTCCGCTTAAGGCAAAAAAACTAACCGATGTAACTTATCAAGCCATGATGGCGGGCATCGCCGCGGTGAAGGACGGCGGGCATTTGGGTGATGTTGGTCATGCCATCCAAACTATTGCCGAACAACATCGCTACGGCGTGGTGCGCGATTTTTGTGGTCATGGCATTGGGCGGGTTTTTCATGACGAACCCAATATATTGCATTATGGTAAGCCAGGCACGGGGGCGGGGTTGCGCGCGGGCATGCTTTTTACCGTGGAGCCCATGATAAACACGGGCACCCACGAAGTAAAAATTTTGCAAGACGGCTGGACGGCGGTGACGCGCGATAAATCATTGTCGGCGCAATTTGAACATACGGTTGGGGTGGGTGATAATGGGGTAGAAATTTTTACCATATCGCCAGGCGGCTTGCATCACCCGCCTTATTAATCACATAATAAACCAGGGGACAATGACCATCCAAAAAATGGAAAAGAATCACCATCAGGGCGATGACCATGTTGGTCACCGCCAAAGGTTGCGCGAAAGATTTTTAAAAGACGACGGCGCCAGCATGGCTGATTATGAAATGTTGGAATTGCTCCTTACTTTTTCTTTGCCGCGGATGGATACCAAACCCATCGCCAAGGAATTGTTGCGTGAATTCAAAACCATCGGCGGGGTGTTGTCGGCGGATGGCAACATCCTCACCCAGCATAAACATATCAGCCATTCTTCGCTTGCCCTATTAAAATTGGTGCGGGTGGCGGCGTTGCGTATGCTGAAGCAGGAAGTGATAACCGAAAAACATATTATCAGCGGTTGGGAAAAATTGTTAGATTATCTTTACGCCAGCATGGCACGCGCCAAACATGAAGAATTGCGTTTGCTGCATCTTAACCATCGTTATTTATTGTTGCTGGATGAAAAAATTCAACAGGGCACCGTCAACCATGCACCATTTTATGTGAGGGAGATTATCAAACGCGTGCTCGAGGTTGGCTCCAGCCATGTTATCTTGGTTCATAATCATCCATCGGGTAATAACAAACCCTCGACCAGCGATATTTCGGAAACACGTAAATTGGCGGAGGCTCTATCAGCGATGGATGTTGGCTTCCACGACCATCTTATTATCAGCGACCAGGGGCATTATAGTTTTAAAAATAGCGGGCTTTTATAGAAATGACGGTTGTAAATTTACGATTTTAAAATAAAAAGCTTGCAACGCTTATATTTTTTTATATAATAAGGGTAGAAGAGAGAGGGAATAATAAAAAAATCCACCAAATCAGCTGGCAAGTCGGCGACGCGCCCCGTTAATAAGCGACTAACCCGCGAGGAAGTTAAGGTCATTGCGGCCTCCTCGGTCGGGACTGTTTTTGAATGGTATGATTTTTACCTCTATGGGTCTTTGGCCGCGATTATCGCCAAGCAATTTTTTTCGGCGTTTGATCCGACTTCGGGTTTTATTTTTGCTTTGTTGGCCTTCGCCGCGGGTTTTATTGTGCGGCCATTTGGCGCATTGGTGTTTGGCCGTTTGGGCGATTTGGTTGGGCGTAAATATACATTTTTGATAACCATCATTATCATGGGTTTTTCGACATTTTTGGTCGGTATATTGCCTGGCTACACCAGCATTGGCGTTGCCGCGCCCATTATCTTAATTGCGTTACGTATGTTGCAAGGCTTGGCGCTGGGCGGCGAATATGGCGGTGCCGCGGTTTATGTCGCGGAACATGCCCCCAGCCATCGCCGTGGTTATTTCACATCGTGGATTCAAACCACCGCCACGGTCGGGCTGATGTTATCATTGTTGGTGATATTGGGGGTGCGTACTTATTTGGGTGAGGAAAGTTTTGCGGCATGGGGCTGGCGCGTGCCATTTTTGTTGTCGATTGTTTTGTTGGCTATTTCTTTTTACATCCGCCTCAGCATGAACGAATCCCCCGCTTTCAAAAAAATGAAAGCCGAGGGGCGGGCATCGAAAGCCCCCCTGACCGAGGCCTTTGGCACCTGGCGCAATGTGAAATGGGTGCTGTTGGCATTATTTGGTATGACCGCGGGCCAGGCGGTGGTGTGGTATACGGGGCAGTTCTATGCTCTGTTCTTCTTAACCCAATCGCTTAAAATATCGGGGGTGGATGCTAACATCATGATAGCCGTGGCCTTGATTATTGCTACGCCTTTCTTCGTAATATTTGGTGCCCTGTCCGACCGTATAGGGCGCAAACCCATTATCTTGACGGGGTGTTTGCTGGCGGCATTGACCTATTTCCCAGTGTTTAAAGCCATCACCGTGGCGGGTAATCCCGACCTGGCGGCGGCGCAAGCATCGGCCGCGGTGACGGTGGTGGCCGACCCGACGGAATGTTCTTTCCAATTTAATCCCACGGGCACCATCAAATTTACCAGCAGTTGCGATATTGCCAAGCAGGTCCTGGCCGCCAATGCGGTTAGTTACGATAGCGAGACCGCCGCCCCAGGCACGCCAGCCATTATTAGGGTGGGGGATGTAACCATTCCTTCCTATAGCAGCAAGGGTTTGAGCAAGGAAGAAGCGGCGGCGCGCGATAAAGATTTCAAAGGCAAGGTGGTAAGCGCGTTGAAGGCCGCGGGCTACCCTGAAAAAGCCGACCCCGATAAAATAAACAAGATAAGGTTGGTGGCGTTGCTTACCTACTTGGTGTTGTTGGTGACCATGGTTTATGGCCCGATTGCCGCGGCGTTGGTGGAATTGTTCCCGACGCGTATACGTTATTCGGCCATGTCTTTGCCCTATCACATTGGTAATGGCTGGTTCGGGGGGTTATTACCAACCATCAGTTTCGCCATCGTGGCGCAAACGGGCAATGTTTATAGCGGGCTTTCTTACCCCGTGATAGTTGCCATCATAACATTCATTATTGGCTTGGTATTTATTCCCGAAACCAAGGACCGAGATATTTATAAAGGCGATTAACGCTGGGCGGGCTGGTTACAGCCCCTTTATCAAGCCTGTTATAGGATGGTGCTGACACCATTATATTTACAACTTATAATTATTCATTATATTATTTTTAATTTTTTATATATGTGGATGGATTATCCCCAAGAAATTTATGGATAACAGGCAAGTTTGATAGGTTGCTTATTGCGCTGGACACCAAACAGACATAAGACTACAAGGTATTGTGTTGTCAGCATGACAAAACACAATAGATTGTGATAATTTGGTGTAAATATTGCATAACAAATGGTGATGGATAATGGGGGATGCGCGGCGCGTTGGGTTGGTGGTAATAAAAATACAAAATATAAAATAAAATACAGTGGACAAAATACAATAGAAAATAGATTCAAAAACGGGAGAAAAAAATGAGCAAAATAGCGGAAGAAAATTTTAACCAACCCTTGCCAGATGGCAAGTTGGGCAATGGGTTAATGAAAAAAGATTCAAAAGATGTTATAAGAAGCACCCTTGATTTCAATGAACGCAATGACTTCGATATAAACAAAATCAACAGCAAGCAAAAACAACAAAAGAAAGCAGAAAAAAAAATGGGCCAACCAGCAAGATATTCTAGCCACCCCAATTTGGTTGCGGGGGCGATGCAAACCCCCATCGGGGCATTGGACGAATTGGCCCTGGGGGCGGAGGTTATCGACGGCAATGTGCGCCAAAATGACAAGGGTCGCCGCATCACCATCGACCATTCTTACAACGACCTGCTGACCGATTTTGGCAAAGAAACATTGAAGGACCGTTATTTGATTGGCGATGAAACATTTCAAGATCTGTTTGCGCGCGTGGCGTTGTATTATTCTGACAATTCGGAACATGCGCAACGGCTTTATAATTACATGTCAAAATTATGGTTTATGCCCGCGACCCCCATTTTATCAAATGGTGGCACGAAGCGCGGCTTGCCCATTTCTTGCTTCCTTAACGAAGCAACCGATTCGTTAAAGGGTATTGTTGACCTGTGGAATGAAAATGTTTGGTTGGCGGCGCGCGGCGGCGGCATTGGCAGTTATTGGGGCAATTTACGTTCGATGAATGAGCAGGTTTCTTTGTCGGGGCAAACATCGGGTATTGTGCCATTTATCAAGGTGATGGAAAGCATCACCCATGCAATATCGCAAGGGTCGATTCGCCGTGGTTCGGCCGCCATTTATTTGCCGATATGGCACCCCGAGATTGAAGAGTTTATTGAAATTCGCCGCACCACAGGGGCCGACCCCGTGCGCCGCGTTCCCAACCTGCACCATGGTGTGGTGATAAGCGACGAATTCATGCGCGCCGTGGAACAAAATGACCTATGGGCTTTAAAATCGCCCAAAGATAACAAGGTCATCAATCGGGTTAATGCTCGCGATCTATGGATAAAACTTCTCACCGCGCGGATGGAAATGGGCGAACCCTATATTCTTTATCTTGACCATATTGGGCGCGCGCAACCCGAACATCATAAATTGGCGGGGTTGCAGGTAAAAACATCGAACCTTTGTTCTGAAATTACTTTGCCGACGGGCATCGACCATTTGGGCAACATGCGCACCGCGGTTTGTTGCTTAAGTTCCTTGAATTTGGAAACCTACGACGAATGGAAAAATGACGAATTGATTGTCGAGGATGTCTTAAGGTTTTTGGATAATGTGTTGCAAGATTTTATTGACAATGCCGCGCCCGATTTTGGCAACGCCAAATATTCGGCCATGCGCGAACGGTCGGTTGGTTTGGGCGTTATGGGTTTTCACAGTTTTCTGCAATCCAAAATGATCCCATGGGAAAGCGCGACCGCAAAATCCTATAACAAGAAAATTTTTAAAGACATCAAGGAAAAAGCCGACCGTGCGTCGATAAAATTGGGCACGGAACGTGGCCCATGCCCCGATGCGGCCGAATTTGGTTTCAAAGATCGTTTTTCGCATAAGATAGCCATTGCCCCCACGGCATCCATTTCGATTATCGCGGGCGGTTCAAGCCCGGGCATCGAACCCATTGTCGCCAACAGTTTCACCCACAAAACATTAAGCGGGTCATTTTCGGTGCGCAACAAACATCTTGAAAAAATATTAAAAGACAAAGGTAAAAACGAAGCCGAGGTGTGGAGCAACATCATCATGAACGAAGGGTCGGTGCAACATTTGGATTTTTTAAGTGCCGAAGAAAAATCGGTTTTTAAAACCGCCCATGAAATTAACCAAGAAACATTAATTATTTTTGCCGCCGACCGCACACCCTATGTTTGCCAGGCGCAATCGCTCAATGTGTTTTTGCGCCCCGACATTCACAAACGCGATTTGCATAACATCCATTATTTGGCTTGGAAATTGGGCGTGAAAAGCCTTTATTATTGTCGATCGCAAGCCATCAAGCGCGCCGAAAAACGCCACGACCTGATGGAAGGCATGTTGGGCAACGGCGCGGTCGCCACCGCACCAACCACGGGCGACAAACCCGCATCCACCATCAACCCAAACAATGGGGAAGTATGCGAAGTTTGTCAATAAATTCGCCCTATCGCTTCGCTGCTTGAGGGCAATAATTTTGTGCGCTATCACTGCGTTGCTTGAGCGCAATAATTTCGTGCGCTATCACTGCGCTGCTTGAGGGCAATAATTTTGTGCGCTATCACTGCGTTGCTTGAGCGCAATAGGCCGTGGGAATATGACCAGGTGGGCTACCCGCTAGCAAAAATAAGAAAAATATTTTTTTAAAAAATATGTAACCAAATGAGGATGGCGACCAGCAGCAACGCCATCAAATGCCCGTCGATGCGGTCAAGGATGCCGCCGTGCCCAGGGATGATGCGCCCCGAATCTTTCGCCCCCGCGCGCCGTTTGAAATATGATTCGAACAGATCGCCCAACAAAGCAAAAACAGTTATCAAGCTAGCCAAACATAGGCTGCCCCATATTTTTTCTTGCAGCGCAGCATGGAAGGTAAAGGCGCTAGCCACCATGATAAGGTTGGCAAACAATAACCCACCAACCAATCCTTCCCAAGATTTGCCAGGCGAAATGGATGGCGCGATTTTATGCCGCCCCCAAATTTTGCCAAAAATATAAGCCCCCGTGTCGGCACCAATAACAATCAGTATGGTTTGCAAAAACCACAGGGTATGCAGGTTCAGCAAAAAAATCGCCGCGATGGCGGATGCCAAAATATAAACAAACCCTATAATAAACCAAGTAAAGGGGTGCGCCGTGCGTTGCGCCAATTTTTGCCATTCGCGATGTGAAACAAAAACCACCACCAACAATGCCAACAATTGCCACCAGCGTGGTAAAAAAATTAATGCCACGGCCAACAAACCCAACAGGATGCCACTAAAAATTCTTTGCCGCAGGTTTTTTTTATTGTCCGCGCTGGCGACAGAATTTTTCTTTGCCATTTTTTTATTTGCCGTGGTGGCGATAGAATTTTTTTTTGCCATTTTGTTTATGATGTATGTTGTTGGTTGATATCTTCGTTGCGCCCGCCGAATCTTCTTTTTCTTTTTTCATATTCTTTCAGCCACAGATCCAAATCCTCCGCCACTATATCAGGCCACAGGCGGTCGGTAAAAATAAATTCGGCGTAAGCCCCTTGCCATAAAAAGAAATTGGAAAGCCGATGTTCGCCACTGCTACGCACGATAACATCAGGCTCGGGGATGCCCGCGGTCCACAGGTGGTCGGTGATGGTTTGTTCGGTTATTTCCGCCCCCAACAAACCCTGTTGTTGCTTTTGTAAAATATGTTCGACGGCATGCAATATTTCGCTACGCGCCCCATAATTAATCGCCAACACCAAAGTTAAATTGTCGTGATTCATGGTTTCGGTTTCCAATGTTGTAATGCTTTTTACCACGTCGGCAGGCAAGTCTTTTCTTTTGCCGACAACCTTGATCTTTATTTTGTCTTTCACCAATTCTTTAAAATTTCTTTTTAAATACTGGCGCAGCAAATTCATCAACAGGTCAACCTCCTTTTTTGGGCGCGCCCAATTTTCGGTCGAGAAGCAGTAGAAACTTAAGAAGGGAATTTTTTTTTCTAACGCCGCCTTCACCACGCGTTCCAACGCTTTGGCACCCTCGGCGTGTCCTAACTCGCGGGGTAAACCACGGCGCGTTGCCCACCGACCATTGCCGTCCATAATAATCGCAATATGCTGTGGCAAATTATGGGGCGCGTGATTAACCATGACAGGAAAGACAAAATAATATTAAATATGTTTAATATCTTTTTCTTTGTCGGCTATCATCTTATCAATCTCAGCCGTGAATTTATCGGTTAGTTTTTGCGCCGTTTCAGATAATTGACGCGCTTCATCTTCACCAATCAATTTATCTTTTTCATTTTTTTTGATAAATTCCAAATGATCCCGCCGCAGGTTGCGTATCGCCACCTTCGCCGTTTCGGCATATTTGTGGGCAACTTTTATTAATTCCAATCGGCGTTCCTCGGTCAATTCGGGCAGGCGCAACCTTATCATGGTGCCCTCGGTCTGGGGGTTCAGGCCAAGCCCCGAATCGGCGATGGCTTTTTCAACCGCCTTGACATTGCTGGGGTCCCAAACCGAAATCGCCAATTGGCGTGCTTCGGGCACACTAACCGATGCGCATTGTTGCAACGGGGTGCGACTGCCATAAACATCGACCATAATGGGGTCAAGCATGGTGGCGCTGGCGCGGCCCGAACGTAACGCCGCCAGTTCTTTTTGCAACACATCAAGCGTGGTTTGCATTTTGTGGTTTGCGGTTTTGTAATCAATCATGCTGTTACTATAAAAAAATTACATCAACTAATCAAGGTGTGGCGTTCATTTTTACCAGTCAAAATATTCAACAATTGACCATGTTCGAACAACGAAAAAACGCTGATGGGTATATGGTTGTCGCGGCACAACACCACGGCGTTGATATCCATCACTTGATAATTTTTTTCGATAACCTCGGTGAAGGATAACTTATTATAACGGGTGGCGGTTTTATCCTTCATCGGGTCGGCCGAATAAACACCGTCAACCTTGGTGGCCTTCATCAACAATTCGCAATTCATTTCGGCGGCACGCAGGGCCGCGGCGCTGTCGGTGGTGAAATATGGGTTGCCCGTGCCCGCGGCAAATATGACAACGCGGCCTTTTTCCAAATGGCGCAATGCGCGGCGGCGAATATAATTTTCGGCCACCGCAGTAATGGGCAGCGCCGACATAACCCGCGTTGCGGTGCCAATTTTTTCCAACGCATTTTGTAACGCCAGGGCATTCATCACCGTGGCCAACATGCCCATGTAATCGCCCGTGGTGCGGTCAATCCCCAATTTGGCCGATGACATGCCGCGAAAAATATTGCCACCACCCACCACCATACATATTTCAAAACCCTGATTAACCACGGTGGCAATTTCTTCGGACAGGGTGATTAAAACATCGCTATCGATGCCGAATGGTTGCTTGCCCATCAATGCCTCGCCCGATAATTTGACCATCACCCTTTTCCATGATTTATCCCATGGCTTGGATTGGTCGGGCTTGGTTGGGGCTGTCATTATGAATTGTATATGCTATTGTTTTGCCATCGACGCTACCTCAGCGGCAAAATCATCTTGTTTCTTTTCAATTCCTTCGCCCAGACGAAACAAAACAAAGTCTTTTATCGCTATCGGCGCGCCGACCGATGCTTCGGCGTCGCTTAACAATTTTGTAATTTTGGTTTCGTTGTCAAAAATAAATATTTGTTCAAGCAACACCACTTCTTCATAAAATTTTTGAATACGCCCCGCGACCATTTTTTCAATCACCGCGTCGGGTTTGCCCGATGATTTTGCCTGTTCGGTTAAGATCAATTTTTCATGGGCAACCACGCTGGCGGGGACCGCGGCGGTGGTTAGGTATTGCGGGCTTTGCGCGGCAATGTGCATGGCAATTTTTTTGCCCACGGCTTGCAAAGCATTTTTATCGCCCGTGGATTCGAACGCCACCAACACGCCAATTTTTCCCAAATGGGGTTGCAAAGCATTGTGCATGTAACAGGCAATGGCGCCATGTTCGACGGTTAATTTTTTGGCGCGGCGAAAATTTATATTTTCGCCAATCGTGGCTATCAAATTGGTAACGGCGGGTGCCAATTCAGATGTTATTTTTTCGTCATCGCCGCCCGATGTCATGGCAAGGGTTAAACAAGATTCAAGCAATTTTTGAAACAGGTCATTACGCGCCACGAAGTCGGTTTCGGCATTGACCTCCACCAAAACGGCTTCGGTCATTTTTTCATTAACCTTCATGCCCACCAACCCTTCGGCGGCAACGCGGCCAGATTTTTTTGCCGCCGCGCTTAGGCCTTTTTTACGCAACCAATCGGTTGCTTGGTCAATGTCGCCGCCGCATTCGTCCAACGCTTTTTTACAATCAAGCATGCCCGCGCCAGTTTTCTCGCGCAGGTTTTTGACGGTGGTGGCGGTAACGGGGGTGGCCATGATTATTTCTTTACCGATAGGGTTTTTTTGCCCTTGTTGCGGGGGGCTGATTTTTCTGACTTGTCTTCAGCGTCAGGTTTGTCAGCCATTTTTTCTTCAGGCTTTTCTTCAACGGCAGAAGCCATTTGCGCTTCGGATGGTTTTTCTGATCCGCTGGCGTCTTTTTTCTTATCTTTTTTATCGCCACGGTGTTGTGCTTGCTTACCATCTTTTTTTGTGCCATCTTTTGATTCTTGGGTTGCTTCGGCGCGTTCGCCCAAATCGCCGCCGCCCGCCGCGATGGATTTTTCAATCCCCGCCAAAATGGTGCGGGCAAAAACATCGCAATAAAGTTTGATAGCACGGGTTGCGTCATCGTTCCCAGGGATGGGATAGGTCACGCCAGCGGGGCTTGAATTGGAATCGACAATCGCCACCACGGGTATGCCGAGCACCACCGCTTCTTGGATAGCAATTTCTTCCTTGATGGTATCAAGGCTGATTAACATATCGGGCACGCTATACATTTCTTTGATACCGCCCAAGTTTTGCCTTAATTTGGCAACATCGCGTTCCATGTTGAGGCGTTCTTTTTTGGTATAACCAGCAAGGTCGCCCGCCAATTTGTTTTCCAGATCTTTGAATCGTTTCACCGATTGGGAAATGGTTTTCCAATTGGTCATCATGCCGCCCAGCCAGCGTGCGTTGACGTAATATTGGCCTGACCTTACGGCGGCCTCCATCACGTCATTTTGTGATTGTGTTTTGGTGCCGACAAATAAAACACGGCCGCCACGCGCGGTGATGTCATAAATAGCCTTCAGGGCGCGGTTCATGGCAATGACGGTTTTATCAAGATCGATAATATGCACGCCGCCACGCACGCCAAAAATATAGGGTTTCATTTTCGGATTCCACCGATGGGTAGCATGACCGAAGTGACAGCCAGCCGAGAACAGGTCCTCCAGAGAGACGCTGGGTATTTCCATTTTTTTTCTCCTTTACGGTTAAACCGCCAAAGTCATTGAACAAAATAGTTGGTTTTTTTGCCAACCACATCGCACCGTAAATTATTTGACCTTGTGTGTTGTGTCTGCCTATCCATTTTTTTTGGCTTGCGCCATAAAAAAGGGTAGGGGTTGATGATGCCCCGCCATAACAAAATATAGGCCGCACCGCAAGCCCTTTTATTTTGTCGGTATGTTGATTGGGCGAGCGGTGGTGAGGTTGCGGCGGGGTAGGGTTTGACTATCGCAATCGCGATGACATATTATTTCTTTGCTGTTAGTGCGATGCAAATTAGCCTGGCGCCAAGCCCTTAGCCGCGGTTGGCAAATTTTGACCCAACATGCACCAAACCCGAAACGGGCAAGACGATCCCCAAAAAATAAAAAGCCTGTTCAAAATTGACGGGGGTTTTATCGGTAAACCAATAATATAAGGCGGCGATGTAATAGATGGCCAGCGCGCCCCCCACCGCCCACACCGAACATAGGCCCAACATTTTAAAACTTTCCGAACCGTTGGTGGATTTGACGCGCGATGATGATTTATTCATATATTACAATCCTTATTAATTGTTCTTAATTTGTTCTTTTTAACATAGCATATGGTGGGTAAATGTCAAGCCAGGAGGTAGCCACAAGGCGGCGTCATAAAAATCGATTATCAAACCACGATAGGCAATTTTTTTATCGCGGCGTTGTCGCTGGCTATTTGGTTTTTTAATTCCTCCAGGTTATTTATTTTTTTGTCGCCGCGGATGAATTGATGAAAAGACAGGGTGATGTTTTTGCCGTAGCAATCGCCTTCAAAATCAAATAGATGAGCCTCCAGCCGCTTGGTCATTTTTTTATCCAGCCCCGCCCTTATGCCGTGATAACCCGATGCTAGATATGTTTTTTCATCCCCCGCGACCCGCGCGGTTAGGGCGTAAATACCCATGGCGGGCAAAATCTTTTTTTGGGCTTGTAATGTGGCAAGATCCAAATTGGCGGTGGGGAAACCTATGGTGCGCCCCCATTGGTCGCCCTTGATAATTTTTGCCGTCACCGAAAAATATTGCCCCAACAATTGTTTGGCGGTGGCAACATCGCCCAATTGTATTTTTTCACGAATGATGCTTGACGAAATAACATGATTGTTTTGTTGTATTAAATCAAGCGGGATGACTTTCTTGACGCCATGTTGCGCAAGGGTTGCAACATCCCCCGTGCGTTTTTTGCCAAAGCGAAAATCCTTCCCCACCAACAGGGTGGCAACAGATAATTGGTCGATAAGAATTTTCTTAACAAAATCTTCGGCCGATAAATTGGCCAAGGTTTCATCAAAATCTATCACCACCACGCCATGCAAACCATGGTGCTTTGCTAGGTTTAATTTTTCTTCGGTGGTGGTTAGCAAAAAATTATCTAATTGTTTGTCAAAAAACAATCGCGGGTGCGGGGCGAATGTAATAAGCCATGGTGCAGGTGGCGGCGTCATTTTATGTTCGGCCATGGTGGTTAATAATTTTTTTATTACCTGTTGATGCCCCATGTGGAATCCATCAAAATTACCCATCACGGCGGCCATGTTTGTTGGCGGGGATTCAGCGTGATGGAAGGGAAAAAATTTTATCATAAAAATTTTGAATAAAAATGGTCGGGGTAGCAAGATTCGAACTTACGACCCCTTGCTCCCAAAGCAAGTGCTCTACCAGGCTGAGCTATACCCCGACAAATATTAATTCGTCATAACACAAGCTAGAGTAAAATAGCAATCTAGCTTTGCCAAGTTGTATTAAGCAACCTGCATTTTTCAAATTGCAAAATGGGCGGGGGGCATGATAAAAGAATGGCCATGAATTATTTTTTGGTGTTTGTGGGCGGGGGTATGGGTGCCGTGGCGCGATTTTTCGCGGTTAGCATGGTGGGCAGGGCCACCAACCATATGTCATTTTTGCCCGCCAATTTAAAAGACGTGCCGTGGGGCACATTGTTGGTTAATTGGGTGGGGGCGTTGTTGATTGGTTTGATAGTCGAATTCTTTGCTTTAAAATTTTCTGGCAACCGCGCCATGAATGACATGTTGCGTTATTTTTTGGTGGTCGGCGTTTTGGGTGGGTTCACGACATTTTCTGCTTTTTCCTTGGAAACCTATTTGCTTTTTTTGCGCGGTGATTATGGCTTGGCGATGTTGTATATTTTACTATCGGTATTGGGATCGGTCGGGTTGGTTGCCATGGGCATTATGTTGGGTCGCGCCGTTTTTTAATGGCATGAAGCCAGGTAGGGTTGGCAAGGATCCTTTGTTAGAGAGGTATTAATAGTTTAGAAAAATATAGTTTTTTAGCTTGCTCTACCCCTGCCCATGGTATAGTAGAATTTAAAGTGCTGGGGCAGCGGGCACTGCTATTATCAATCAAAATAAAAGGTTCAATGTCGTTGATAAGTCATTGACCAGAAAAAGGCATAAGATATGAAAAAAATAATTTTATTGGGCTTATCCGTGGCATCATTATCCTTGACGGGTTGTTTATCACCGTTGGAGCAAGCCTACCTTGATTGCAAAAACACGGGAGCAAAGGAAATAAGCAATAGCAGTTCCAACACAGCTGTTTTTGGTGGATTTTTTCCCACCGCAACCACCAGCACCCAAGGGCGGGTTTATGATTGCGCCACGGTGTTATCAAGAAAAGATGTTAGGAAATCATTAAAGGAACAAAACTATATAGAATAGTTTATTGGTTTACAACAATGGTGCTTTAGCTCGGCCACGGCAAGCCCGTTGGATTGCAAACTAACTTGCGCGGGTTATATTTTTTGCAAACGGGCGATGAAGAAACCATCCATCCCGCCCGTAAAATTATCGGGCAAATAATGGGGCAGGGTGCGTAAGAACCCATGTTGGAAAGCATCGTCGGGCAAAAATTCTAAATTGTCGGCAGTTTTTTCGATGGGCAGTAAGCGCGCGGTTTTTTCTTTTTGTAAAAAATGGGCGACCACGGCTTCGCCTTCCTCCCGCTCTAACGAACAGACGGCGTAAACCAACACCCCACCACCAGCAAGCCATTGCCAAGTTTTGGCCAAGATCTCTTGTTGTTGTTGGGCGGCTTGCTGAATATCTTTTTCGGTTTTGATAATCGCAATGTCAGGATTTTTGCGTAACGTGCCCGTGCCCGAACATGGCGCGTCCAACAAAACCCGTTCGTATTTTTTGGGCGGGGTTAGGGTTATAATATCGCCGATGATAATTTTTGCCTGGGAGTCGAAGGGGCGCAAATTTTGTTGCAACAACAACACCCGGTCGCCCGATTGCTCGACCGCGGTTACTTCCCCGCCCGCGGCGGCGATTTGCCGTGCCTTGCCGCCAGGCGCCGAACATATGTCGGCGACCGCCATGTTTTTTTCAACCCGCAACAACCGCACGGCAATGGTCGCCGCAACATCCTGAACCCATGCCTTGCCCTGTTGAATCGCGGTCAAGGTTGAAACTTGTAAATTATTTTTTTCCTGATTTTTTATACGCACCATGTTGGCAAAGGGTAAGGCAATTTTTTCCAAACCATCTTCGGTTTGCGCCAAAAATGCTTGGGCATCGCCGTCCTTAGCAAATATAAGATCGATGGGCGCGGCGGATTCATAAAGCATCATCATGGCGTCGCTAGCTTCCTTGCCATATGCTTCCTGATGTTTGGTAATAACGGGGGATGGGTTAACCACGGTGGGCAGGGTGGGGTTTTCCCTTTCTATCCTTTTTACCACGGCTTGCAAAACATTGGCGCGGCCACGTTCGCCCATGACGCCCGCCAAAAACCTGATAATAACCGACACGGCATGGGCGGGTTGCTTGTTGATGATCATCTCGACCAACAAAATAAGAATTAATAAAGAAAATTTTCTATCTTGCGGGCGTAATGGTTTGGTTAATAATTGGCCAGCAAGTATTTGTAACGCAGCATGGTTGCGAAACAATGTTTGGCATAATCGATTGGCCGCCGCCAATTCGGCGGGTTCATAAACTCCTTGGCCAATTTGTAATTGGAATGGTTTTTTTTGGATCAGGGTTCGCTCCAGGCTTATCAAGGCTAGATAACGACTTTTTCCGCCGACGGGGATTTTTTGCGGCATATGGAATGTGGCGGGGGCACCAAGGTTTTGCGCGCGGCGCGATGGGTTGGATGAAGCATGGTTGGTCGCGCCCCTGCGAATAAATTTTTGACCTTTACTTTTGAATGGTGGCTTGCCATTTTTTTGTTCATGGGCGCCCCCATTTTTTTGTTCATGGGCGCCCCCATTTTTTTGTTCATGGGCGCCCCCATTTTTTTGTTCATGGGCGCCCCCATTTTTTTGTTCATGGGCGCCCCCATTTTTTTGTTCATGGGCGCCCCCATTTTTTTGTTCATGGGCGCCCCCATTTTTTTGTTCATTGTCACCACCATTTTTTTGCCCATTTATTTTTTTGGGGCGATGTTGAGTAAAATTTTTATGTTTGGGTAATTTATTCATGCCCGCCCCATTGGTGGCGTGGGTTGCGGAACCAGTGGATGGCGATGCAGGAGGTTGTTTTGAATCTGCCGTTTCTGCAGAATCGACTTTTATTTTTTCTACAGCGGGGATTGCCATTTTGTTTTCATTGGGTGCTTTGACGGGTTGTCTTTTTTTGTTAATTGCCTGCCCATGGCATGTTTAGCTATCAAATACTTCGCCTAATTGCAAAGAAAATAATTGCCTAACATCAGAAAAAAGATTATAGCAAGGTTGAAGGAATTATTTTCCGTTTATAGCATGGGGCTGTAGCTCAGTTGGTAGAGCGCTACGATGGCATTGTAGAGGCCAGGGGTTCGACTCCCCTCAGCTCCACCATTCTCTTTTATTAATTCTCACCCTTTATTTTTTGCCTAACCAAGCGGCAAGCCTGGTTGATTGGTTGGTAGAAATAACGGTTGATGAATTTATCGAGTTTTTTTATTTTTAATAAAAAAGGCGAAAGATTTTTTGGCGCGGGGCGATAGTAGAATCGCGCGATATTCAAGGCGGCATAAAATGAAATAATCAGCGATAACCAAAATCCCCAAAAATTGTAATAATCACGAATAAAATATTGATAATGCATGATATTATATAGCAGTGGTAAGAAGAAAAATAATCGCAAGCGTGATTGGGCGGTTGGTCGCCAGGCAATCAGTGGCGATAGGCAACAAACGCAATATAAAAAACCATCGCCAGCATTAATAAGGTAAAGCAGGCTTTGCCACAAATTGATAACGATGTTCGTGCTATAATCATGGCTAAAAAGCCCAAATATGAAAACCCACAGAAATAACAGGGCGATATTGCTGCCTAGATCAGGTTGGATGTTTTTGTGGCTGGCACGCAGAACTTTTCTTAAGGCAAGAAATGTCGTGGCTAGAGGTTGTAACAAAGAACGAACGGATGACATGGCAATTCTTTTAGCAATGTTTTTTATTGTCGCCAAGCTATAAAAAAAATAGGGGCAGAAAACATTGCTGTTTTCTACCCCTACGAAAATCGAAAATTCGAATTTTTAAGCTGACGATTTTTTATATCTCATCCAGTTTCCTAAATAATATAAACCCCGCCAACCTTGTGCTAGTTCAGCTATGACTTCTAGCGGTCGCCTTGTTCGGCGAGCTTGATAGAAGCATAGAATGAGATAGCAGCCGATACCCAGAAGTACCATTGACCGTAGTCATCTTTCGCGCTTGCGGCATAATCCACAGCATTGTGGATTAAGGGCAAGAAGAACAACAAGGATGATGTTTTACCACCCAAGTAGATAGCCACGAGCGGGCTCACGTAAATGAGCAAGCTGGTGAAGCCTTCAGTGCTGGTGACAAAATACAGAATGTTATTCAGTAATCCGCCATTATCGCCTTCGGCGAATAACCCATAAAGAATGACCCATGCGAAAAGCAGAGCCACATTGATATAGGTGTCGTTCATTGATTTTTTAGCCATAATTTTATCCCCCTTATAGAAAATAAATTTTAATGGTTGTTGTTTAAGGTTAAGATTGAATTTTAAGGATATTTGCACCAGGCGTCAAGTAAAAAAATAAACAAAAATAACGGGTAAAAACAGCATATTTTGCTTATTTTTTAATAATTTACATGGAAGTTGATTCTTCCAACCATGAAGCCGTTTGATTTTGCAGCGCCGATATAGCAAGGCCCAAGGCATCCGATTCGTGGTCGGTTTGCGGGTTTGATGTTGGCAGCAAAAGCTGCACCATGGCGGCCATTTGGTGTTTGTCGGCGCGCCCCGACCCTGTGATATTTTGCTTCGCTTGGCGCGCGCCAATTTCTAATAAAGTTAAGTTATATTTGCCCGCCAACACCATGGCCACGCCCCGCGCCTGCCCCAATGTCATGGCGGTGGAAACATTGATATGATAAAAAATTTTCTCCAACGCCATGATGGTGGGGCGATGGGCAAGGATGATTTTTTCCAAACCATCAAAAAGGAAAGCCAGTTTTTGTTCGCTGGTTAATTTTTTGAGCGGCGACAAAGTGCCCGACCCCATGAATATCAATTCATTGCCCGACTGGCTGATAACCCCATAGCCAAGGTTGAGTAGCCCAGGATCTATGCCCAAAACAATCTTTTGTTTTTCTGTTTTATCGAGCGTCATGAAATATGATTTTATTATTCGACGCTTAGCGCATCGTTCCCTACCGTGGCATTGGCAATGACTTCTTGCACATCGTCGTGGTCATCCAATTGGTCGAGCAATTCTAACAATTGTTCGGTTTTGTCTTTATCTTCCATGTCGACCATGGTTGTCGGGCGCCAGGTTAATTTGACGCTTTCGGCCGACCCCAATGTTGTTTCTAACTTTTCGGTTACTTGGTGAAGGTTGTCGGGGTTGACGAAAATATCATGGCCAGAATCATCGGACACCACATCCTCGGCCCCCGCCTCCAACGCTTGTTCGAAAACCTTGTCATAGGCCGCAACCTCTGGCGCGTAATGGATATGCCCAACGCGTTGGAACATGAATGCCACCGAATTGGTTTCGCCCAGGTTGCCATCGTTTTTAGAAAAAATGGAACGAATATCCCCGACCGACCTGTTTTTGTTATCGGTCAAGACCTCCACCATGATGGCCACACCGCCTGGCCCAAAACCTTCGTAACGCAAGTTTTCATAATTTTGCGCCGCATCTTCGCCCGATGCTTTTTTGATAGCCCGTTCGATGTTGTCTTTGGGCATGGAATGGGCGCGCGCATTTTGCAGGGCAAGTTTTAACCGACTATTGCCCGTTGGGTTGTCGCCGCCCGTTTTCACCGCCACCATGATCTCGCGTGTCAATTTTTGAAATGTTTGGGCGCGTTTTTTATCCTGGCGTCCCTTGCGGTGCATGATATTTTTAAATTGTGAATGACCAGCCATGATGATGCCTCGTAAATAATTTTATACAATAATCTTGTTAGAATCCATCCTTCATTATCACGAATCGGTTGTGGTGACAAGGCAGGCTCGATGTCCTATAAAAAATGACGATAAGGCCAATGCGCCGTTTAAGCGGACGACAAATATCTAGCTAAATAAAATGACTCGCGCTATAAAATTATCATGACAGAAATAAAATGGCTGGCGGGTTTGGGTAATCCTGGCGCGGGTTATTATTACCATCGCCATAGCATCGGTTTTCGCTTGGTGGATGCTATCCACCAAGCGGGCAGGTTTTCCGCGTGGCAACCTGCCCAGCAAAAACAAGCCCTGATGGCGAAGGGTGAATTTGCGGGGCACAAATTACAACTTATCAAACCCATGGCCTACATGAATCTTTCGGGGCAAGTTTTGCAAGGGGCGATGGCCAAGGCGCAAGAAAAAATAACCCTTGGCAATATCATGGTGTTGCATGATGAAATTGATATTTCTTTTGCACAAATAAAAATAAAATGCGACGGCGGCGACGCGGGGCATAATGGGTTAAAAGATATCTCGGCCAGGTTGGGCAGGGATTATCATCGCTTGCGATTTGGCGTCGGCCACCCAGGGGCCAGGCATCTGGTTGCTGATTTTGTATTACAAAATTTCTCGCTTGAGGAGGAATCCCAGTTAGAAAAAATAATCCCCCTGTTTGTTGATAATTTTCACCATGTTTTGGCGGGGGATAATGCAACATTTTTGCATGGCTTTACCCCGCAGCAAAAAAAAATATCTGGCCAATAAACACCCACCAACTACAGGGCAAATAATTAATTAAAATGCTCGATGGTGCCATCAAGGTCCATCAACAGCAGTTCGACCTCAAGATGTGGGTATTTGGTTAAGATAGCTTGCTTGGTGTTTTGCAATTGGGTTTGGTGGCTGTGGGTTTCGGCATCGCGGTTTTTTTCGGTTTCATTGCCCAATATCATACGGTGCGCGGCGCAATTGCGATGGTCCAGCACCATAACCCGGGTTATGTGGTGAACACGGATAGCGATGGCCAAATGATCCCAAAAACTTTGCCCCCATTGTGGAAATTTTTGGGTGGTGACCGCCACTGCCCCGCCACCCAATGCGACATGGCTATAATCATCCTCCAACCCGCGCAACAACATGTAGCTATGGATAAACTTAACCATGCGATAATCGATGCAGGTAAGAAGCAGGGTCGAGGCGCGCAAGCGAGTCGTTGGTTTTAATTTTTTTTGTGCCATGGTTGCTTAGCCCTTTTTTGATATTATGAATATTGGTTTATGTTTATAGGAAAAACCACCCTGGCTGTCAAACGGCTGTTAATACCTTTTAAAGACTTGTATTTTTTGAATAATTCTCAAAAATAAATAAAATAATAAATGGTATAACTTGAAAAACCATAGCACCATCCCCATATTGATGAGGTAAGGATACCAACATGAATTTAGAAAATTTTACCGATATGGCGCAAATGGCGGTGCAAACCGCGCAGCAAAAGGCTTTGGCAGAAAACCATAGCCGCCTGGCCGCGGGGCATTTGTTGCAGGCGTTGTTGGAGCAAGCCGATATAGGCAGCGCGGTGAGCGAGAGCGGTGGCGATTTGGTGTTGTTAGAAAAAAATATTGGCAAGGTTTTGCAATCCCTGCCCATGGGTAACAATTTATCGCTGGATGCTAGTTTTGCAAAAATTATGGAAGGGGCAAAAAAGATTGCCCAAAAAAGATCGGGGGCAGAAATCTCACCCGAGGTATTGTTGTCAGCCTTCCTTGCCAACCCCAACATGCCCGAAACCAAGGCGATGGTCGAGGCCAAGGTTGATTTAAAAAAATTGGAAAAAAACCTGGCGGTGGGTGCCACGGTCGGCGGTGCTAAATCTGGCCAAAAATCCAGTTTGGGAAAATACACCGACGACATAACCGCCAAGGCGCGCGAAGGCAAGTTGGACCCCGTGATTGGGCGCGAGGAAGAAATTCGCCGCGCCATGCAAGTGTTGGCGCGCCGCACCAAAAATAACCCCGTCCTGATTGGCGAACCAGGGGTCGGCAAAACCGCGATTGTTGAAGGCTTGGCGTCGCGTATTGTTTCGGGGGATGTGCCCGATAATTTAAAAAATAAAAAACTCTTGGCGTTGGACCTGGCGGGGCTTATCGCGGGTGCAAAATTCCGCGGCGAATTTGAAGAACGTTTGAAATCGGTGTTGCAAGAAATCAGCAAGGCCGCGGGTGAGATTATTTTGTTTATCGATGAACTCCATACCCTGGTCGGGGCGGGCAAGGCCGATGGTGCGATGGACGCCAGCAACATGTTGAAACCCATGTTGGCGCGTGGCGAATTGCATTGTATTGGCGCCACGACATTGAATGAATATCGGCAATATATTGAAAAAGATCCCGCCCTGGCGCGCCGTTTTCAACAGGTTTATATCGCCGAACCGTCGGTGATTGATACCATTTCTATCCTGCGCGGTTTGAAAGAAAAATACGAACAACATCATGGCGTGCGCATAACCGATTCGGCGATTGTTGCCGCCGCCGAATTATCGAACCGTTATATCACCGACAGGTTTATGCCCGACAAGGCGATTGATTTGATAGACGAGGCAACATCGCGCTTAAAAATGGTGCTGGATAGCAAGCCCGAAGCCTTGGACCAATTGGATAGAAAAGTCATCCAGTTAAAAATTGAACTAAGCGCGTTGGAAAAAGAGAGCGACAAAGAATCGGCGCAAAAAGTGGTGGCGATTAAAAAAGAATTGGCAGAATTGGAAAAAGAACAAACGATACTTAGCCACGATTGGCAACAACAAAGGGTTAGAATATTATCCTTAAAGAAAATAAAAACCGAATTGGAAAATGCCAACCATCAATTGGTGGAAGCAAAAAGAAAAGGGCAATTGGAATTGGCGGGGCAATTACAATACGCGACCATTCCCAAATTGGTGGCTGACCTGGCGAAGCAAGAACAAAGATCGGGCGATGGCGGTTTTGAATCGGTGACCGATAAGGATATTGCTTTTGTCGTTGGCCGCATGACGGGTATACCCGTTGAAAAATTGTTGAGCGGCGAGCGCGAGAAATTATTAAAGTTGGAAAAAGAATTATCATCGCGGGTGATTGGGCAAGAAACCGCGATAAAGGCAGTCAGCGAAACCATATTGCGGGCGCGGGCGGGGCTTATTGATAAGCATCGCCCCGAAGGATCATTTTTATTTTTGGGGCCAACGGGCGTTGGCAAAACCGAATTATGCAAGGCCTTGGCCAAAAACCTTTTTAATGACGAACGGGCGATGATAAGAATAGACATGAGCGAGTACATGGAAAAACATTCGGTGGCACGGTTGATAGGCGCGCCCCCAGGTTATGTCGGCTATGAGCAGGGGGGCAGTTTGACCGAAGCGGTGCGGCGTCGCCCCTATCAAATTATTTTGTTTGATGAGATTGAAAAAGCCCACCCCGATGTTTTTAACATTTTGTTGCAGGTGCTTGACGATGGCCGTTTAACCGACGGGCAAGGCCGCACCGTGAATTTTGCCAATTGCTTGCTTATCATGACATCTAACATCGGCGCGGAAATGTTGGTAGAATTGGCGGAGGGGGAATCGATAGAAACATTGCGCGACCCCATTTTTGCCTTGTTAAAAACAAAATTCCGTCCCGAATTTTTAAATCGGATAGATGAAATTTTGTTGTTCAATCGCTTACCCAAAAGCGCGATGGAACAAATTGTTAGGTTGCAATTGGTCGATTTAGAAAAAAAATTGGCCGAACAAAAATTATTCTTGAGTTACGATGATGCCGCGGTGCATCATTTGGCGGAATTGGGTTACGAACCAGCCTTTGGCGCGCGGCCATTACGCCGTGTTATCCAACGCGAAATTCAAAACCCCATAGCCACCCATATTTTGCAAAACAAATTTGTCGAAGGCGATGTAATAAAAATAGCATTCAAAAATAACAAATTTGCCTTCACCAGCGAACGCAAGAATTGATAGCCATTTTTTTACGCCTGCGGCTTTGGCGTCATCATCAAAGCCAGCGGGGTTTAATGCTCCAACGCTTTGATAATTTTTTCGACAACGGCTTTGGCGTCGCCAAACAGCATCATGGTGTTGTCTTTAAAAAATAATGGGTTTTCTACCCCCGCGTAACCCGCCCCCATCGAGCGTTTGATAAATAACACGGTGCCTGCTTTTTCAACATCCAATATCGGCATGCCGTAAATGGGGCTTTGCGGGTCGGTTTTGGCGGACGGGTTGGTAACGTCGTTCGCGCCGATGACAAACGCCACGTCGGTGGTGGCGAAATCGCGATTGATGTCTTCACATTCTAACACATCGTCATAGGAAACCGAAGCCTCCGCCAGCAGAACATTCATATGCCCTGGCATACGGCCCGCCACGGGGTGAATGGCGTAGCGCACCATCACGCCTTTTTTCTTTAACATATCGGCCATTTCTTTCAGCGCATGTTGGGCTTGGCTGACCGCCATGCCATAGCCAGGAACAATAATAACCGATGAAGCATTTTGCATAAGGAAAGCCGCATCGTCGCCCGAACCCTGCTTCACGGGTTTTTGCGGTCCGCTGGCTTTTTTGGCGCCGCCGCCCGAATCCTTTAACCCGCCGAAGATAACATTGAATATCGAACGGTTCATCCCCTTGCACATGATGTAAGACAGAATGGCACCCGACGACCCAACCAACGCCCCCGTGATGATAAGCGCAACATTGCCCAGGGTAAAACCAATGCCCGACGCCGCCCAGCCCGAATAGCTGTTGAGCATCGACACCACAACGGGCATGTCGGCCCCGCCGATGGGAATGATAAGCAAAAAGCCAAGCAAGAAGGCAATGGCCATCAAACCCCAAAAATATAACGGGTCAACCGTTTGGCAAAACACCACCATGCCCGCAACCAGTAATAAGGCCAGCAAAAGATTGAGAAATTGTTGGCCAAAAAACTTCACGGGGTTGCCCGACAACAAACCCTGCAACTTGCCAAATGCAATCACCGAACCCGAAAAAGTAATAGCCCCAATAATACCGCCCACACCCATTTCAACCAAATTGCCCACGGGGATATGACCATCGCTTAATTCAATGCCCAAATTTTCAGGGCGATAGAAAGCCGCCGCCGCAACAAACACCGCCGACAACCCGACCAGGCTGTGAAATGCCGCCACCAATTGGGGCAGGGCGGTCATGTTGATGCGCTTCGCAAGCACGCCGCCGATGATGCCGCCCAATGAAAACAATGGCACAAACCATAATAGGGTAGAGAGGGGCAGGAGGCTGAGGGTGGTGGCGATGGCCAGCGTTATACCAATAATCCCGAAAAGATTGCCGCGGCGCGAACTGTCGGGGTGCGACAAACCCTTCAATGCTAAAATAAATAACACCGAAGATAACAAATAAGCGTAGGGGGCCAAGGCGGTGGTGGACATTTATTTTTTTCCTTTGGTTTTTTTATTATCGATTTTCTTTTTTTGAAACATGGCGAGCATACGGTGGGTTACCAAAAACCCACCCACAATATTAATGGCGGCCAACACCACCGCCGCCGCACCAAACAATTTGTTGGCCGAAAATTCAGCGTCATTGCCGACCAATGCCAAAATAGCCCCGACAATAATGACCGACGAAATGGCGTTGGTCACCCCCATCAAGGGTGAATGAAGCGCGGGCGTCACCGACCACACCACAAAATAACCAATGAAGCAGGCCAGCACAAAAGCCATCAACAATACAAAAAAATGGCTGAAGCCCCCCGCGATACCCGCGCTGGCTAATAAATAATGATAGGTGGTTGGCATGGTGGGTTTCCTTTTTTTTATATTATGGTTGCAACAGAATTTTTCCATCGTGGGTTACCAGCGATCCTTTGACAATATCATCTTCCATTTTTACTACCAATTTTTTTTCTTCCTGATGCCATAAATTACCAATGAAATTAACAATGTTTTTTGCAAACAGCGACGACGCCGAACGGGGCAAACGGCTTGCCAAGTTTGCGCCAGGCACAATTTGCACCCCCGATTCGGTTTGAATTGTTTTATTCATGCTGCTGCCCGCGACATTGCCACCTGCCTCCACCGCCATGTCAACAATTACGGCCCCCATGGGTAATTTTTTTACCATGTCGGCGGTTAGCAATTGGGGCGCGGCGCGCCCAGGAATAAGGGCGGTGGTGATAACGATATTTATATCGGGCAGGGTAGCGGTGATAAGTTCTTGCTGTTTTTTTTGATAAGCCGCCGACATGGGTTTGGCATAACCACCCGCGGTTTGAGCATTTTTAAATTCTTTATCCATCACCGCCAAAAATTGTCCGCCCAAACTTTCCACCTGTTCTTTGGTGTCGGGCCTTACATCGGTTGCCATAACAACCCCACCCAATCGTTTGGCGGTGGCGATGGCTTGCAACCCCGCGACGCCAACCCCCATGATTAAAAACTTGGCGGGTTTTAATGTTCCCGCGGCGGTCATCATCATCGGCACGGCTTGGCCATAATAATCCAACGCCAACAACACGGCGCGATAACCCGCCAAATTTGATTGCGACGATAAAATATCCATATTTTGGGCGCGCGAAATACGCGGAATCATTTCCAGGGCAAAGGCGGTGATTTTTTGTTCGGCGATGGTTGCCAATAATTTTTTATCTTGCCTAGCATTAAGCGGTGCCAACAACCACGCCCCCGCCTTGATTTTTTTTATCATGTCGGGGGTGGGGGTGGCAATGCTGACAATAATATCGCCCATGCTTAGGGCGGTGTTGTTGTCGGCGATAATTTCCGCCCCGATATTCTTATAATCGCTGTCGGCAAAGCCCGATGCTAAACCCGCGTTTTTGACCACCATAACCGTCAGGTTATTTTTTTCCTTCAGGATTTTAAGCGTATCGGGGGTGGCGGCAACCCGGGTTTCGATACCATCGGCGGTGTTATTAAGGGCGACCAATTTCATGATACGACTTTAGCAAATTAAATCTTTTTTGCAATTATTTTATTATTTTATGTTGTGGGGCAATTTAAAATTGTTTATGGTGAGTGGAAAAATAACTTAAAAATTATCATATTTAATAATATTTTAATAGGGACAATGTTTGAATTATTCAATCCTGCCAATTTTTTACAATCTTTATTAAATAATAAGGATGCTGTGTTTTTTGTCATGGCTTTTATTATGCCGGGTTTTATTTGCATTAAATTCTTCGAGATTTTGACGGGTAGCGCGCGTAGCCAGTCTAGTGGTTTTCGCATTGATTATTTGTTTTGGAGTGTGGTTAATAATTTTCTTGCTATAGTAATTACAAAAATATTTGCAATTACTATTACTAACGACGAAGCAATAATTAGTATCCTTTATTATTTTCTTGGCTTTGTTGTGTTGCCGTTAATATTGACTGGATTGTTTTATAAATTAAGAAAAACAAAATATTTTTTAAAGTATTTTGGCTACCCTAAAGAACATATTTGGGATTATGCTTTTAAACTATTTAGCACCCCCAAATATTGCATTATTACACTTGATAATGATGAAAAATATGGAGGATTGTTGATTAATACTGGAATAGTTTCTGAAGGGCGGCTGCCTAAAGAAATTTACCTTTCAGAACAGTGGGAAATTAAAAAAACAAAGAGCGGTTATTATGTTTTTACAGGAAAAAAAATACAGCACACAGCGGGAATATTTTTATCTGGGATTAAATCTGTTGAATTTATAGAAGCTTACCCTGCTAAGAATAACAATTGACTTTTTTATTATAAATGATAAAATAATTATATGTAAGGAAAGGTATAATCATGACACAAAGACAAGATAATAGCAGAGTTCCTGAACCTAACAATCAATATAACCCTAATATTATACGCGATGTTCGCATAGGCGACTATGGAATTCGTGCTCCACAAGCGGTTGACAACAGGCCTCCACCGCCGCCGCCAACAAAAAGAACCTAGCCACACTGCCCCCTATGCAGTAGCAAATGATCCAGCAGGGTGATGGCCATCATGCTCATCACAATGGGCACGGCGCGAATGGCAACGCATGGGTCGTGTCGACCCTTGGTTATGATTTCTGTGTTGTCGCCGTCGTCGGTGATGGTTTGTTGCGGCACCAAAATACTGCTGGTTGGTTTGATGCCGATTTGCATCACAATATCTTGCCCCGTGCTAATGCCCGCCAATATGCCGCCCGCATGGTTGGATAAAAATTCAACCTTATCATTTTTCATCTGCATCGCGTCATTGTTGTCGGGGCCTTCCATCGTCGCCACCGCCATGCCGTCGCCAATTTCCACCGCCTTAACCGCGTTGATAGACATCATGGCCGATGCCAAATCGGCCGATAATTTACCATACATCGGCGCACCCAAACCCACGGGTATGCCACGCGCCACCACCCTTATTATGCCGCCAACCGACGACCCGTTTTTGCGAATGTCGCCCAAGTAATCGGCGAAGGTAGGAATTATTTTTTGGTCGGGGGTATAAAATTCGTTGTCCCATACTGTGTCCCAATCCACATTTTTTTCATTTATTTTATGCTGGCCCATTTGTATCAAGCCAGCGTCGATTTTATATCCATCGCCCAACAATTGTTGTAACATTTGGTCGGCCACCGCCCCCACCGCGACGCGCATCGCCGTTTCCCGTGCCGATGCACGCCCGCCCCCGCGGTAATCACGAATGCCATATTTTTTTTGATAGGCATAATCGCCATGCCCAGGGCGAAATTTTTTTGCAATGTCGCTGTAATCTTTGCTGCGTTGGTCTTGGTTTTCTATAATCAAACCAATGGGCGTGCCCGTGGTTTTGATAACCGATTGGTCTTCCAAAATTCCTGAAACAATCTTTACCTGGTCACCCTCCTGCCGTTGGCTGGTGAATTTGTTTTGGCCTGGCTTACGCCTATCCAACCATTGTTGAATATTGACGGCATTGATTTTCAGGTTGGGGGGGCAGCCGTCTATCACGGCACCCATCATGGCGCCGTGGCTTTCACCAAACGTGCTAAAACGAAATAATCGACCAAAAGAATTTGTCATGAATCTATATGTTTATTTTACTATAGATTCGAATATAATGCCATCAATACCACCGACAGATTTTTTTATTTATTGAAACTAACCCTTTTTAAATTCTTGTAACAAATCGGCGGTTTTTTCCATATCTTGCGCCATGCCCGTGATGTGATAACCCGCATCAACATGCAACACTTCGCCGCTTACCCCCGCCGACAGGTCGGATAACAAATACAAAGCCGTCTTGCCAACATCCTCGGTCGTGACATTGCGTTTTAATGGGCTGTTGATTTCATTCCATTTTAGCATGAAGCGGAAATCGCCGATGCCCGCCGCCGCCAATGTTTTGATGGGCCCCGCCGAAATGGCGTTGACGCGAATATTGCGTTTGCCCATATCCATCGCCAAATATTTTACCGAAGCCTCCAACGCGGCCTTCGCCACGCCCATGACATTGTAATGGGGCATAACGCGTTCCGCCCCATAATAGGTCAAGGTGACAAGCGACCCGCCGTGCGGCATCAATTTGTCAGCCCGTTGCGCTAGGGCAGTAAAAGAATAACAAGAAATATCCAAACTGTTGCTAAAGTTTTTGCGCGACGTGGCAAGATATTCACCCGTCAATTCATTCTTGTCAGAAAAAGCAATGGCGTGAACCAGGAAATCTATCGTGCCAAATTTTGCTTTGACCTTTGCAAACAACCTATCAATATCGGCATCGTTGGTGACATCGCATGGTTCTAAAAATGTTGACCCGATGGATTCGGCCAGGGGGCGCACCCGTTTTTCCAACACTTCACCTTGATAAGTAAAACCCAATGTAGCCCCAGCCTTATGCAATTCCTCGGCTATACCCCAGGCAATTGATTTGTCATTGGCAACCCCCAAAATGATTCCCTTTTTGCCCGCCATTAATTTCATGTTGCTGGCTTGGTGGTTGGTGGTATGACTTGTCATGGTTTTTTCCTTTTTGTATCAGATTGATTGGGTTGGTAAAAATCGATGTTTAATTTATTTGTTATAGCTGTAAAAAAATTGTTTTTCAAGCAGACATTGGTTATAATGGGTCCATCATCCTGGTATAAAAAATAACCAAAAAAATAGTGATAACCAGCTTGAAACAATTTGTGTTAATGTAAAAAATCATTATGACATTAAGTATCACCCAACGCAATATTAATCCTTTTACGCTTTTTACCGAATGGTTTGCGGATGCGCAAACCAGCGAACCCAACGACCCAAACGCCATGGCATTAAGCACGGTCGATGCGGCGGGGCGTATTACCAACCGCATGGTGTTATTAAAAGATTTCTCAGAACGGGGTTTTGTTTTTTTCAGCAACCAGCAAAGCGACAAAGGCAAGGCCCTGGCCGATAACCCGCGGGCGGCGTTGTTATTCCATTGGAAGTCACTACGCCGTCAAATTAGGATAGAAGGCAGGGTGAGGCAAGTCACCGATAAAGAATCAGACGATTATTTTCATTCGCGTGGTATCGATAGTCAGGTTGGGGCCTGGGCGTCGGCGCAATCGCGACCCATGGCAACGCCCGATGATTTAAAAAATAATTTTGCTCATTATCAAAAAAAATTTGCGGCGCAACTAGCCACGGGCAAAATCCCGCGCCCCGATTATTGGGTGGGGTGGCGCGTCAGCGCGGAGCGGTTAGAATTTTGGCAAGATAAACCACACCGCCTGCACGACCGATTGGTTTTTACAAAATCTGGGAACGGTTTTGAAATCAATATTTTGTTTCCCTAATTTTATTTTTTTTGCAGGGTGGTGCTATTTATAGATGCCCTTGTGGCTGGTGGAGCCTTTATCGGTGGAGGCGCGCGCGATCAGTGCAACAGCAATGGCCGAGATGAGCAACACAATATGAATAACCGTTTGCCATATCAAAGCACGGTCACCAACTTTTTCTACTTCTATAAAACTGGTTAACAAATGCACCCCGGTGATGCTGACCATCGCCGTTGCCAATTTTGTTTTTAATACCCAGGTGCTAACATGCGACAGCCAATCGGGGTTGTCTTTTTCTTTTTCCAGGTCTAAACGCGAAACGAAAGTATCCCACCCGCCGATAATAACAATAATCAGCAGGTTGGCTATCAGCACCGAATCAACCATGTTTAAAATGGTCAGCATGATGTCGGATCCGCTCAAACCCTCGGAGAAGCTTTGGTAGATGAAATGGGCTAATTTTTTTAAAAAATGGATGGTATAAACAATCAAGGCAATGACCAACCCGACATAAATGGGGGCTTGGAACCAACGGCTAAAAAATATGAATTTTTCCAAAACAGCTTCGCCACCACGCAATGGACGGCGATGCCAGGATGGATTTTTTTGCTGGATGCTTTGTTTGCTATTTTTTTTTGCCATTATTTTATGTGGGTGCAAAGGTTGATGTTTTTTGGATGGGGCAATATCTATCAAAAAATCCTTTATAAGCCAAGTCATTTTTAAATAGGCTATCAATGATATCCCAAAAAACCATTAGAAAACCATTAAAAAACCTATTAAAACCCCGCTGAAAATCCCGTTGAAAGTCATTGCCAGCCATAAAAAACTCGCCTATAAAAATATTGATAGCATATGAAAAATATTTTTAAGAAAGATATCGCCCTCCTCCTCAAGCTTTGGCGTGATTACCTTTTTCATTATCGCTGGCATTACCCGCTGATTATTTTGTTGATGATTGTGACGGGGCTTTCAACCGCGGCCATAGCCAAATTGGTTGAGCCAGCCATCGATAAGGGTATAAAAATGGCCGAGCAGCAAGACCTGTCTTATTTATTGTGGGTGGGGGCTGGTTTTTTTGTGGCGTCGTTGGTGCGGGGTTTTGCCTTGTTGGGACAAACCGTTTTGCTGCAACGTATCAGCACCCATATTATTGAATCGCTAAGGCGAGAAATATTCTCCGCCCTGCAAACCAAACCACTCGAATTGCTATCGGTGGAGGGAACCGCCAAAGAAATATCGCGCTTCACCAACGATGTGAATATTGTCATAGGCAATTTGGGCAACCTGCTGGTGAACCTTGGCAAAGATTTTTTAACCTTTGTTTTTTTGATAGGATTGCTTTTCACTTACAACTGGCTCATGACGCTTATTATTGTTGTGTCCTTTCCCTTGTTTGCTGTGCCGCTTAAAATTTTGGGGAAGAGGATTAGAGAATTATCCTTGCGTCAACAATTGCAAACGGGCGACATGGTGGCGGTGTTGGATGATAGTTTGAAGGGTGCCAAACATGTCAGGGCCTATGGGTTGGAGGCATGGCAAAGGGCGCGGGTCAACAAATCATTTGCCGATAACAGCCGCACCGCGAAAAAATCAGGCTTGATGAAGGCTTGGTCCAACCCATCGACCAATATCATTTTGGGTATTATTTATTTTATCACCCTGGGCATGGCGGGTTATAGCATCGCCCATGGCATCATGACCCAGGGGCAATTTACTAGCTACTTGGTTACCTTGATGTTGGCCTTTGGCCCCATTCGCGCCCTAACGGGGGTGACGGGCAATATAAACGACGCCGTGCCCGCGTTGGAAAGAATTTTTCACCTGTTGGATACCGAAGCCAAAAGGAAACCCGTCGCGCAGGGCAAGGACTTGGTTATAAAAAATGGCAACATAGTGTTTGATAAAGCCACGTTTGCTTACCCCGACGGTTCGGTGGTTTTTAAAAATCTTTCCCTAACCATTGCGGGTGGCAAAACGGTTGCTTTGGTGGGGGCATCGGGCGCGGGTAAATCGACCCTGATGAATTTGATACCGCGGCTTTATGAATTAACCTCGGGCAGGATATTGATAGATGGCCAAGATATAAAAAAATGTTCTTTGCAATCCTTACGAAAAAAAATTGCACTGGTTAGTCAGGAACAAGGGTTGTTTGATGTAAATGTTTATGATAACATTTGGGTTGGTGACATGTCAGCCGATGAAGCAAGGGTGAAGCAAGCAGCGGGACGTGCCGAAGCCTTTAACTTTATTAACCAATTGCCACGTGGTTTCCAAACGCGCGTGGGTGAATTGGGCAATGCTTTATCGGGGGGGCAAAAACAACGCGTGTCACTAGCGCGGGCATTTTTAAAGGACGCGCCGATTATTTTGCTTGATGAAGTAACTTCGGCGCTTGATGCCAAAACAGAAAAATCGTTACAAAAAACATGGCAAGAATTGTTAAAAAATCGCACCGCACTTATTATTGCTCACCGTTTGGCGACGGTGCGCATGGCCGACATGATATTGGTGTTGGATAAGGGCAAGGTTTGTGAACAGGGTGATCACAACGAATTGATGAAGCAAAATGGACTTTATGCCGAATTAGCACGCGAACAATTAATAGATAATGAGACAATCTAAGTTAACAATTTTTTAAACCCTTTTTATCATCCTCCCCCTTAAATTTTCTTCACAACATTTCTCTGACCAAATCTATCATGAAAAAATATTCTTCTGCTTTGCTCTGGCTGTATTATGGCGTGGCATTGGCGGTTGATGCCGTGTTGTTGCTGGCGTGGTTGGTGGTGGCGGGCATCAGGGTGCTGACAAAACGCGAATCCTTCGCCGAATACAAAGAACGATTTGGTTTTGGCGTCAACCCCCGTGCCCTAACCGCCATGATGAATGGCAAAGCATCCAGCCATGTTAAAAGAAAAAAGATGGTGTGGTTGCACGCGCCGTCGCTGGGCGAAACCCTATCGGTTTCCTTGCTCATGACCGAATTGCAAAAAAATATTTTTCGTTCCGATGTTTTTTTTGTCATCACCTGTCAATCGCCATCGGCACGCCAGGCCCTGAAATCATTTTTGGTCAAGATATTTCCCGCCAACAATTTTCATTTATCGCTTAGCCCGTTTGATAACCTGTGGCTGCTTAACCGTCGGTGGCAACAATTACGCCCCGATGTTTTTTTCTTGGTTGAATCGGATTTTTTACCGCGCCGCGCCCTGTGGTTGGCGGTTCATAAAATTCCATCCTTTTTATTAAATGGCCGCATAAGCCGCAAAAGTTTTTTGTTTTTTCATTTGTTTTATTTTTGGCGTAAAATTATCTTTTCCAATTTTGCTTTGCTTTGGGCGCAATCAGCGCGGGCACAATATTATTTAAGCCAGCTAGCTGGTAAGCCCGTTTTTTACCATGGCAATTTAAAATTATTTAAACAAACCGAGGATCCCGACAAAGAGATGATTAATTTTTATAAAAAAACCATACCCCAAGAAAAATACCCCTTGCTGTTTGCTTGCCTGCACCCAGGGGAAGAAAAAATAATGTTGAAACTTTATAAAAAATTTCCTGAATTAAAAAAATATTTTTTCACCATCATTGTGCCGCGCCACCCCGCGCGCCATGTTTGGACAACATCGTTTAAGGCGCGCACCCAAGAAAACAAATTAACCAAGCAAGATTTTTTGCAGGTTTCGGCCTTTGGTCATTTGACCAGTCTTTATTCCCTTTGCCCGTTGGTGTTGCTTGGCGGGTCGTGGGTGCGGCGCGGTGGCCATAACCCGAAAGAAGCATTGGACCAAGGTGGATTTGTCCTGCATGGCAAACATGTTAATAATGCCTATGATATTTATCATGATACCGATAAACGGGGTTTGACTTGGCGTGCGCATGATATCAATGCCATTTACAAAAAAATTATTTGGTTCAGGAAATTAACGCCAAGCCAACGCCAAGACATTGCCCGCAAGGCAAAAAATTGGCAAGTCAAGGATGGCGCGGTGATAAAGAAAATAACCCAACAATTGGAAAAAACCTTCATGAAAACTTTTAGCAAAAAAATTTGATAAAGGGTGGGGCAGGTTTTTTGCAAGAACCATTCGTTAATTTAAAAACAGCAATCGTGTGAACAAAATGCTTTTATGGTGGCAGAATCCTCGTTATCTATCTTCCTACAAAAAAATTATTTTTTGGGGTGGTGCGCCGCTGTGGCTGGCGATAACATTGCTGCCCGCGGTTGTTTGGCAATGGGCGCGTTGGGCGCGGGGCAAATGGCAACGTAGCAAAACCCCGCGCGATGCCCCGACCGACTTGCCGATATTATTGGTGGGCAATATCGTGGTGGGCGGCGGCGGCAAAACCCCCGTGGTCGCCATGTTGCGGCATTATTTACCGAACAGCGTGGTGTTGGTAAAAAATTATAAGAAAAAATGGTCGCAAAAAATATTGGGGGCGGGGGACGCATGTTTGATAGAAAAAGATACAAAAAATATTGATGTCATGGATGAAGCTTTGCTCCACGCCCAGGGCGGTGATGTTGTTTTATGCAAAAATCGTCCTGCGGGTTTGGCTTTGATTGAACAATTACGCGCCAAAAAAAAATATGAAATCATTATTGCCGATGATGGGTTTGAAGATTATAGTTTTCAACCCACCCTGACTTTGCTTACCCTGCAGGCCGATTTTTATTTGGGCAATCGCTTGCCCCTGCCCATGGGGCCGCTACGCCAATTTTTATGCAGATCCTTAAAAAATCGCTATCGCCCACCCGCGGCTATTTTGTTATTGCGCGATAAGTTTTTTACAAAAAAAACATGGAATATCATTGCGACGCCCGTGTTTGTGTTACAAAAAACTTACCAGGCAAGTTTTGCTCCTGCTGAAAAATTGGTGGCCTTCGCGGGTATTGCGCGGCCCGATAGTTTTTTCAAAGCCTTAGAAAAAATGCGTGGCCATGTTGTGGCGCGGAAAAAATTTTCCGACCATGCCGATGTTTCACCGCGCGATATAACCATGCTGAAAGACTTGGCGCAAAAAAATAATGCGCGCCTTATCACCACCGAAAAAGATATGATGCGTTTGCCAGAAAAATTTGCGCGCCAAGTTTTAACCTTGCCGCTTAATATCACCGCCGACCCTAAATTGATTGCATTTATCAAGCAGCGGCTTTATACTGGCACCATGAAGCATGTTAAAAAAAATTGGCGAGAAACTTTGCCGCCCGATGTCTACCATGTCACGCGGGAGCGGGGCACCGAGCGTCCCTTCACAGGGCAGTATCATGACCATTATGAGGAGGGGATGTATTGTTGCCGTTGTTGCGGCGCGGAGGTTTTTGAATCGAATGACAAGTTTGATTCGGGAACGGGCTGGCCAAGTTTTACCCAACCATTCCAAGGCCCAGAAAAAGGCATGGTGGATGAAAAAGCAGACGATAGTTTTTTTATGAAACGGATAGAAGTGCTTTGCAAGGCTTGCGGGGCGCACCTTGGCCATGTTTTTCCCGACGGGCCAAAACCAACGGGCATGCGTTATTGCATTAATTCTTTATCGCTCGATTTTAAAAAAACCGATTAAACCCGATTAAGATTTGAGTGGGTTGCGACTTAGCGGGTGCTTCTCCAGCACCAATTTTTTCTTATGTGCAAATTCAAGATGCGTGTAAATTTCGGTGGTGGCGATGTGGCTGTGGCCAAGCAAAATTTGTAGAGACCTTACATCAACCCCCCCCGCCAAGAGGTGGCAAGCAAAGGCATGACGCAACACGTGCGGACTGATATTTTTTTTATTTACATTTGCCGCCTCGGCTAGGTCCTTTAATAATTGTGAAAAACGTTGCCTGGTAAAATGACCCGACGCGCTCACCGCGCCGCGCCCGCCCGACGATGGAAATAGGAACGGCGAAGTTTTGTCCTTGGCTAGAAACAGATCGCGTATTGCCAGGTAATCGTTCAAAGCATCGGCCGCGTTGTTGTTGATGATGGTTAGTCTTTCTTTCGCACCCTTGCCCATGACGCGAATAATTTTTTTTTCGGTATCAACCGCGGTCAAGGGCAGCGACAACATTTCGGATATGCGCAACCCCGCGGCATAAAGCAATTCAATCATGGCTTTTAATCGCACCTGCTCCTTTTTTTGCAAATTATCAATCGCGGTTAGCAATTTGTTGACATCTTCGACAGACAACAATTTGGGCAGGGCGCGTGGCACCTTCGGGTTTTTGATGTCAGCAAAGGGATCGCTGGCCACGTATTTTTCACGCCATAAAAAATTATAAAATTGGCGCAGGGCGGATAATTTTCTGGCTTGGCTGGTTTTGCCGATATTTTGTTGCGCGACCAGCCAGCCTAAATAATCTTTTGCTTGGTCGGGGCTTAGCTCCGCCAGCGGATATTTTTTTTTATCAATATAAAATAAAAATTGTAAAACATCATCGCGATAGGCCGCCAGGCTTAATGGCGCCAGGCCGCGTTCGGCGACGCAGGCTTCTAAAAAATACAACAACCATTCTTGATATTGGCTGGGTAAACCACTGGTAATGATTTTATCGTTGGGATTTTGCATGGCATTTTTTTACCTTAAGGCTTGCTATGCAAGAATCTTTCCACGATATTTTTATTACCGAGTATGATTATGACTTTTGCTTCTTAAGCAAAAAGAGTTTTTTCCACGCTCGATATTAATGTTTGTTCGGTGGTCAATTTGATTAACCGTTCTTGCAATTCATCCTTGATTTCTTGTTTAGCGCGTTTCATAAATTCTTGGTTGTCTGTTTTTTGTTTGGTGATGTTGATATCCTTTTCCAATTGCGCCATTTTTTTCTTAAGCAGGCTTGCCATCGACCCCATGTCCAAATCATCGGGCAAGCCAACAACAAATTGCGTGCTATGGGTTTCATTGCCAGTGGGGATAGCGATTGTTTTTTTATTGGCGGGATCATCCTCGCCCGTTGCCACCAAGCCCGCCAAATCTATCACCGAGTCTATCCACGTGCCCGCCTTATGGCCCAGCAGCGGCAGGGAGGTTTTTTCGTCAACCTCCAACGTGGTGCGCAAGGATCGAACCTTGCTCACCAATTCTTTGAACCCCACGGTCAAGTTATGCGAAGGGTGATTATAATCCTTGTGCCAATCGGGCCAAACTTGGTTGCACAGGAGATCCTTATCACCATGGGCGAAGAATGTTTGATATATTTCTTCGCTAACAAACGGGCTGACGGGGTGCATGATAATTAATATCTGTTGCAAAACAAATAATAATGTTTCAGCCGTTTCGTTGTAATGTTCATGTTGTTTATTTTGCAATATCGGTTTTATCATTTCCAAATACCAATCACAAAATTCGTGCCACACCATATGGTGCAAACCATTGGCATAATAATCGAATCGGTAATCGGCAAGATGTTGTTCGCATTGCTTAACAGCCTGCGCCAATTCTTGCAGCATCCAACCATTGATGGGGTTCAGGGGGGCGGCGGGCGGCGTGGCGGAAATTTTTATGGTGCCGATATTGTCGCCCAGCAACAACCCGCAAAACCTTGCGGCGTTCCATAATTTGGTGATAAAATTGCGATAACCTTTTATACGGTCTTGCGACAATTTGATGTCGCGCCCTGGCGACGAAAGGGCGGTGAGGGTAAAGCGTATTGCGTCCGCGCCAAATTCGTCGATTAAATCAAGCGGGTCGATGATGTTGCCTTTGGACTTTGACATTTTTTGTCCCTTCTCGTCCCGCACCAGGGGGTGAACATAAACCGTGTCAAAGGGAATATCCTTCATGAAATACAAACCCATCATCACCATGCGCGCCACCCAAAAGAAAATAATATCAAACCCCGTCACCAACACATTGGTCGGGTAATGGCGTTGCAACATGGCGGTTTTTTCTGGCCAGCCCAGGGTCGAAAATGGCCATAAGGCCGACGAAAACCAAGTGTCCAACACATCGCTATCTTGGGTTAGGGTTGTTGCTGTGCCGTAATGTTCGCTTGCCAATTTTTCTGCCGCTGTTATATCTTCGGCGACAAAAATTTTTCCGTCGGGCGCGTAAAAAGCGGGTATGCGATGCCCCCACCATAATTGCCGCGAAATACACCATGGTTCAATATTTTCTAGCCAGCGATAATAATCGGCGGCCCAAGCCTCTGGCAGGAATTTTATTTTTCCTTGTTTGACGGCGTCAAGCGCGGGCGGCGCCAACACATCAGCCTTCACAAACCATTGTTCGGTTAACAAATATTCCACGGGCACGCCACCGCGGTCGCCGTAGGGCACGGTGTGGGTTATGTCTTCTATCTTGCTTAATATTCCCGCGGCTTCCAAATCCTTAACAATTTCTTTGCGCGCGGCGAAACGTTCCATGCCCTGGTATTTTTCGGGAATATCGCTGGTGGTTAACAAATGCCCGCTTTTATCAAAAATTTCTATCAGCGGGATTTTATGTTTTTGATAAAGTTTAAAATCGTTGGGGTCGGCGGCTGGCGTAACCTTTAACGCGCCCGAACCCGCGGTGCGTTCAACCATGTCATCGGCGATAATTATTAATTCGCGCCCCGTGATGGGTTGTTTAATTTTTTTGCCGATATATTGTTGATACCGTTCGTCGTCGGGGTGCACCGCCACCGCGGTGTCGCCCAACAATGTTTCGGGTCGCGTGGTGGCAATGGTTATGTCGCCGCCCGCCACCAACGGATAACGAAGGTAATATAATTTCCCGGGCACTTGGGTGGGAACAACCTCCAGGTCGGATATAGCCGTTTCCATTTTGGGATCCCAATTAACCATACGTTTTGCTTTGTAGATTAACCCTGCGTTATAAAGTTCGACAAAGGATCTGTTCACGGCTTTTGACAATCCCTCATCCATGGTGAAGCGTTCGCTGTGCCAATCGGGGCTGGCGCCCAAGCGGCGTAATTGTTGGGTGATGACGCCGCCCGATTCGGCTTTCCACTCCCAAACCCGTTTTAAAAATTTCTCGCGACCAAGTTGATGACGGGTGGTTTGTTCCAAGGCTAGCTTTTTTTCCACAACCTGTTGGGTAGCGATGGAGGCATGGTCGGTGCCTGGTTGCCAATGGGTTTCAAAATTTTTCAAACGGTGATACCGCACCAAGATATCTTGCAAAGTATTATTCAAAGCATGCCCCATATGCAACGACCCCGTAATATTGGGCGGCGGGATCATGATGGTGTAGGCAGGGGCGTTGCTTAACGGTTTCAGCGGGTTGCGCGCGCGAAATGCCCCCGCCCCTTCCCAACGTTGGTAAATATTTTGCTCGATGTTGGCAAAATGAAAAACTTTATCTAAATTTTTTTGATCCATGTGGTGAGTAGATTTCTTGCGCGTCGCCTTACTTTTGATATTATTATTAATTCTTGTCTAGCAATTTTTATTTTGCTAGGCAATCAATATGCGCAAAGTAGCATTTTTGGGGTTGGGGGTCATGGGGGGCAACATGGCACGCCATTTGGCGATGAAGGCGGCAGAAGCCACGGTAAGCGATGTGGTTGTTTTTAATCGCACCCCCGATGTAGCCAAAAAATGGCTTAGCACCATGTCATCCGAATCCAGCAAAGCCCCAACCAACCTGACGGTGGCCGATGATATAACCATGGCGGTAAAAAATGCCGATGTTGTTTTGGCATGCCTTGGCAATGATGCATCGGTAAGGGCGGTGGCCGATGTTGCCTTTCCCGCCATGCAGCCAGGTGCGATATTCATCGACCACACCACGGCATCGGCCAGTTTGGCGCGCATATTATATCAAACCGCCAAGCAAGGCGGGTTACATTTTTTGGACGCGCCGATATCTGGCGGGCAGGCAGGGGCCGAAAAAGGAATTTTGAGCATCATGGTCGGGGGCGACCAAGATATTTTTGATAAGGCGCAACCTGTGATGGGTTGCTACGGCAAGGTTATAGAACTTATTGGCGGGGCTGGGGCGGGGCAATTGACAAAAATGGTTAACCAGGTTGCGATCGCGGGTTTGTTGCAAGGATTATCAGAAGCAATTTTTTTGGGCGAGCAGGCGGGGATTGATATGGAGAAGGCGTTAAAAGTCATAACGGGCGGCGCGGCGCAAAGTTGGCAAATGAACAACCGTGGCACCACCATGTTGCAACGCAAATTTGATTTTGGCTTTCAAGTAAAATGGATGGTGAAGGATTTGCTGATATGTTTGGATGAAGCAAAAAATTTGGGGGTGGATTTGCCCGTGACAAAACAGATAGAAAAATTTTATGAAGAATTAACTACTAAAGGTAGAGAAAAGCTCGACACCAGTTCTCTTATAACATTGTTAAATAAAAAATAATAATTTTCATATTATAAAAATTTAATATTGCTATTTTTGATAGAATCGGGCTAAATTGCCTGGATGAGGCAATTTGTACGTTTTCTAGTAAAATACGGGATGGTGGTTTTATCATTATCGGTGCAACATAATAGTTGGGCCGAGGTAAAACCATATTTTTCGCCATCGCTTGAATGCGAAAACCATGTTGTGGCATTTTTGCAATCCGCCACCAAAACGGTTGATATTGCTATTTATTCTTTGAACAACAAAAATATAACGGCGGCGATAAGAAATATTGACCGCAAAAAAATTCGTTTGCGTATCTTGGCCGATAAATTACAGGCCTCACAAAAATCATCAACCGTTACGCAACTTCATGAGGAAGGGTTTGATATTAAGGTCAACAGCAAACACCGTATTCAACATAACAAATTTATAGTGGTTGATGGCAACAAGTTTATGACGGGTTCGTTCAATTTTACCGAGGCCGCCAGCAAAAACAACGCCGAAAATTGCGTGTTTATAACCAACGAAGCAAAAACGGCGAAGGAGTATAGTGCCAATTTTGAAGAGCTGTGGCAGATTAATTCAAAAAGCAGATCAGACGAATGGTTTGAAAACCGAGCACAATAAGGCGCAACCCCTAAACATCAAACCAGCGGCGATTAAAATTCGATCTGTGATACCACGGCGCGATGGTCGGAAAGCCAAGGGGTCACCACGATGTCGGCATTGTCTTTGCTTTCACCCACGACCATGCTGTTGATAACCTTCAGGTTTTTTGCTTTGGCAAAAACAAAATCTATGCGGTCATGATGGTCGGTGGGGTCATTGGCCGCGGTGGTCGGTGTCCAGGTCATCCCAGGCTTGGCAACTTCGTCGGGGTTAGCCGCGCGATAGGTATCAACGAAACCCATTTTTTCTAATTTTTGTGTGGTTGGCCAAGCAACTTTGACTGGGTGCAATTTTGCGGCAACCGCCTTGCTGGTCCAATCGCGATGAGAAGGTTCGTTAAAATCGCCCAAGATAAAAACAGCATCGCTATTTTTGCCTTCGCTTTTAACTTCCTTCATAACTTCGGCCACGGCATCGGCATGCGCCATGTTGGCGTAATAGATGGCTTCTTTTTCAGTTTTTATAAAGGGGAAACCTTCATATTCGATGTTGTTAATTTGATAGGGGGGATAAGGTTTGTAATCGAGGTTTAAACTAAATAATAAAACTTTACGCCCGTTAACATTGATATGGGCGCCCAAGCCAAGCGGCGTGCCCTGTTCGATAGGGTATTTGCTTAAGATAGCGTTGGCCCAAATGGCGGGGTGGTCTTTGGTGCGTTCCTTGTCGGCGTCATAAAACCCCGATTGGTCGTAATAATTATAACCCAACCCCTTTGCCAATTTTTGAGCAATCGATGGGCCCGTGGGGCCAGGATTTTTTTCATCGGGGTTGTCCAATCTTACCTCCGACACCGCGATAATATCGGCTTTGGTTGCCTTCATAATTTTTACGGTTTGCTTAATTGCAGCATCCGTCCCCTTCTCGTCGGCATTTAAAATGTTGAATTGCAACAGGGTTAGTTTGGTGGTTTCCGCAAGCGCGGGGGTGCCGAATAGGGAAACAACCATGAAGGCCGCTAGAGCCATCAATAAATAAGGGCGCGTTTTTCTCATGTAAATATATTATATAAATAATACAAAAGAAGCAAGAAAAAAAAGTTGAAAAGATATTCTAAATCATCAATGGTGCAAAATTACTTTAGCCTATAATAATTGCTATATGGGGACAAAAAAATGGGATTTACTATATACCTTGATGAGAGCGGCACTGCCAGTTTAAATAGCAAATTGACTAGGGACTCAAAGGACAAGTATTTTTGCCTTAATGGAATTATTATTAACAATGATAGTTATCAGAACATCATGGATAGTTGGGAAAGAATTCGTAGTATATTTGTTAAAGCAGGCTATCCTAAACCTTATATGCACTTAAATGATATAAAAAATAAAAATAATAATTTTGGTATTTTAAAAGATTCTGTCGTGGAAAAGAAATTTAATGATATGTATTTGAATTTTTTAAAAGAAACGGAGATAACAATTGTATCCGTGGTTATAGATAAGGAACGCCATCAGAAAAAATATTTTAACAGTTGGGAAGTTTATGGCTTTGCCCTTTCCGTCATTATGGCAAGATACGCTAGATTTTTAGCCGATAATAACAAATCCCAGGGGGAGGTGGTTATTGAATCGAGAGGAAATAGTTATGATAAGGATTTATTGTCGCAATTTGATAAGTTTTATGAGCAAAGATACCAAGATTATAGATTAGATGCCATGTATAAAAATCTTATAAATAAGAGCATACAAATAAAAACGAAAGATGACTATAATGTTGGCTTAGAAATATCTGATATGTTGGCTAATCTTATGAAGCACTTTATACTTTCAGAATATGGTATCATCCAACTAAATAAGAATCATTTTAATTATAAAGTTGTTAATATTATAAAAAATAAAATTAGAACTTCGCCACAAAATATAGCGCAAATAAAAGGATATGGTATTTTGTTCTTGCCCAGTTAAATAAAGAAAAGGCTGGAGCAAAACTCCAGCCCTCTCCAATCTGCCAACTGGCTAGACCTAACAACTGTATAGCATGTTCTTTAAAAATAACAAGAAAAAAGAATCGTGGCCCATAAGCGGGGTTCTGTATTAGGCGATTATTCATCTGGTGTTGGCGTTGCCACCAACATCTTGCGACCAACCCGACCATCAACCCTTTTGGAACATGGGTTATAGCGATGGTCCTATTTGGTCTTGCTTACCATTTGGTTTGTCCAGCCTACCTTGTTGCCAAGGATAGCGGTGGGCTCTTACCCCACCTTTTCACCCTTACCACTTGCGTGGCGGTTATTTTCTGTGACACTGTCACTAACAGGGTCGTCGCCAACCCTGCCGCCGCCCGTTAGGCGGAATGGATCCCAAAAATAAAGCCCCGACTTTCCTCAAAAAAAATGTTACCAAAATTTCTGCAATCGCCGGGCCACGATTCCATATCGATATTGCAAAAATATAGCAGCATTTGCAAGCTTGTTATGCGGGGTCTATGCCCAACCTTAAGCCAAATGCTTGGCGTAATATTGCCGTATCAACCTGTGGGTCATAACCAAGGGCAAGCAAGGCTTGACGTGCCTCATCATCGGGCATGGTGAGGATGGCGCGATGCGGCGTCATATCTTGGGCGAGGTTTTTTGCCACCAGGGTGGGCCAAGGAAATTTTTCCCCTGGGTCAATTTTGCGTCCTGGCGACACATCGCTATGCCCAATTATATTAGGCGCGGTGATGGAAAATTTCTTTTGCCAATATTGCAGCAAATTTATCAAGGCCCCCATTTGTTTGGGCGGGAAGTCGCTAAGTTTGCCATTTTTATCGGGGTAGCGCACCCCGCCATGTTGCAATTCAACCCCCAGCGCATGATGGTTGATGTTGCGTATACCGCGCCAATAACTTAACCCCGCATGCCAGGCGGTTTTGTCATCGTCAACCAACCTGTAAACCTTGCCATCGACATCTATCACGATGTGGCTGCTGACTTTTTTTTGTGGGTCTTGCAGGATGGCGCAGGTTTCGTCAAAATCAACCGTGTCGGTATAATGAATGACGATGAATTGGGGCACCACGCCATTTGCCCGCGGTTCAACATTGGGGCAGGGGAGGGTGATAAAGGAAAAGGCCTCTGTCATGCTAGCGTTTGCTATAGGATAACATCATACAAAAATAGTAAACAAGCTTATGACGATAAGCCATGAAGGGCTACAAAAAAAATTGGCAAGGATAAGAGATAGGCGGTTATATTCAACTAACCCAAACGCGCCAATTCGCGCCGCATGACTTCTTTAACAATGCTTTCCAAATTATGGTCAACCCATGTTTTAAGATAGGGGCGAACCGATTCCCGCACCACTTCCTCAATCGTGACATGACCACGGCCGATGTTGACCGCATTGCCACCCGCGCGATTCATCGCCTTGTCGCGCACCGCTTGGCGGAATTGATTGATGGCCGCATGAGAAGCCGCACGAACATTGCTAGCAATAATTTCTGAACCATTAAGCCATTCATCGCCGATGATTTCTTCCCCTTGCGATGGGTCGTTGACGGGCAAACTAATAATTTCACGGGTTGCATCATTATCGCGGCGCGCGCCCTTGGCACCATAACCATCGTGCGAATGGACGCCTTGGCCTGAAATATCTATCACCGAATCCATGTTGCCGTCGGGACCATCAACCAAGATGATTGGCTTTTCATCGCCCGCATAATTGGCTTCTTGGCGAAAATATTGGGGTGCTTTATCTTTATTATTAAACATGCGTCATTGTCCTTTGTTATGCTGGTTGGTTGTGAAGCCTTTTGTTTTCAATTCGTTCTCGTAATACGATAGTTATTATAGTCTAAAAAGATAATTTTCGCAAGCCTGTAAACAATCGCTGGGTTTAGCCCAATTGAAAGGCCTTGTGCAAAATTTTGACCGCTTGGTCAGAATCCGACGGATGCACCAAAATACTTATTTTTATTTCGCTGGTGGCAATAGCTTCGATATTGATATTAGCCGCCGCCAGGGTGGTGAACATGGTTTTGGCAACGCCAGGCGACGACCGCATCCCCACCCCGATGATTGATATTTTTGAAACCTTGTCATCGGCGACAATATCTTCATAACCAATACTTGCTTTGTTCTTTTCTAAAATTTCCAACCCGCGTTTTAATTCTTGGCGCGGCAGGGTGAAGGTAATATCTGAAAAATCATCGCCCCGTTCGTGGTGCGACCCCGATTGAATAATCATATCAACATTTATATTAATATCGGCCAACAGGCTAAATATCCTTGCCGCCATGCCAGGCTGATTTTTAATTTTGTAGATGGTTAGCTTGGCCTCTTGGTTGTCGACCGCGACCGCCGTGATAACTTTTTCTTCTATCTTATTTTTACTTTTCATGCTTGTCCCTACATTTTTTTCATCAACCACCATGGTGCCATTGTTTTGTTGGTTGGGTTCTACAAAACTGGATAAAACTTGTAAAGGCATTTTGAATTTCATCGCCAATTCCACCGACCGCGCATGAAGCACTTTCGAACCCGCCGATGCCATTTCCAACATTTCTTCATAGGCCACCATCGGCAATTTTTTGGCGGTGGGCACCGAACGCGGGTCGGCACTGTAAACGCCATCAACATCGGTGTAAATATCGCAACGCAACGAACCCAAGGCAACGGCCATGGCAACGGCCGAGGTATCCGACCCACCGCGCCCCAGGGTGGTGATGCGACCATCGGCGGTGATGCCTTGAAAACCAGTGACCACCGCCACTTCGCCCTTGCTGATGGATTTTTTTATTTGCGTGGCATCGATATCACGAATACGCGCCATACCATGTTGGTCGTTGGTCTTGATGGGGATTTGAAACCCTTGCCAGGATCGCGCGGGGATTCCCATCTCGCTCAATGTTAGGGCCATCAGGGCCGCGCTGACCGTTTCGCCCGTTGCCAACACCGAATCATATTCGGGGTTGATATGAAGGTCGCTGCCAGGGTTAACCGCCCCGACCAAGGCCACCAGGCGATTGGTTTCCCCCGCCATGGCCGAGACAACGACGCATAGGCCATAACCTTCGGCTTTTCCCTTTTCAAAAAAATATTTGATGATATTGGCGGATGCACGAATGCGCTCCAACCCGCCAACCGAAGTGCCGCCAAATTTCATTACCAAACTATCTTTTATTACATTGCGAGCTAGCATTTACGTATTATTAAGCGGTAAACTGTTCCAAAATTGATTATTCTTTTCTAGCTACTCTCTTTTGATTATTCAAGCAAATTGTTGTAAATGTTTACCATAACTTCCCGCAAATCCATACCAACCCTCATGATAAAAAATAATCAAAACCCCGCCGAAGCATTGTTGCCAAAGAATGGGGCAAAGAATAGGACGCAACCTGGGGCCAGGGAACTACCCAGCAGTAAAATTGAAGAAGAATTGTCAAAATTTGAAAAAATGGCAGCCCAATGGTGGGATGAAAAAGGACCCTTTCGTCCGCTGCATCGCTTAAACCCTGTCCGCCTTGATTACATTATGAAGCAATGGCAACAACATACCAAGGCGCAACAGACCAAAGATATATTCAAAGGCAAGAAGTTGCTTGATATTGGTTGCGGTGGTGGTTTGTTGTCGGTGGCGTTGCATGGTTTGGGGGCGGATGTATTGGGTATCGACGCCGAAGAAACCACGGTGGGGGTGGCGCAGTCGTATCAATCAAGCCATAACCTGGTTAAGGGTTTGCGATTCGCATTGGCAACCGCCGAAGAATTGTTGCATGACAAAAAATATCATCAAGCATTCGACATGGTGTTGGCGATGGAGGTTATTGAACATGTTGCCAACCCCGAAGATTTTGTTGCCGCCATCAAAAAATTGGTTAAGCCCGATGGCTTGGTTATTTTTTCCACCATCAACCGCAATTTTTTGGCATTTGGGTTGGCGATTGTGGGCGCCGAATATATTTTGAAATTGTTGCCCAAGGGAACGCATCAATACAAACAATTTGTTAAGCCTGAGGAGTTGGCGGCCTATTGCCGCGCGGCGGGGTTGCGGCCCATCGACCTGACGGGGCTTTTGTATAATCCCTTGTTCGATAAGGTTTCTTTATCAAAGAAAAATTTTCGGGTTAATTATTTTTTAACCAGCAGTTCATAATATTATTTTTATCAATTTTTTATTTTTTGGTAACAATGGACCAAAACACGCCCCTACCTATTTCGCTCACCATCGCGCCCGCTGTATTTTTGGGTAACGATATATTATTTGAAAAATTAGAACGGGTTATTTTAACCCCCGACAATTTATTTGACATTGGCTTCACCGCCGAAAAAAATACAAACCCCAACCCCAACCCCAACCCTCAACGGCACCTATGGGGCAGCCCCCGCGCCAAGCATGGCGACAAAGATTCAAACCAACAAGAAAGGGTAGATAGGGAAGAGGAGACGATATATTTTCCCTTGGTATCATTTTATGATTTTCTCAATATCACCCTGTCTTATTTGCCTTACTTATCGCCACAACATTTGGCGGCCCTGCCACAACGCTTGCCATTGAATGATGCTGCGGATATTCCTGGCGCGAAAAAACCCACATCAAAAAAAGATTTCAAAGGTCATAGCCATAGTCATGGGCATAGTCATGGGCATAGCATTGCAGGGTTTTTGCCTTTTCAAGTTGCAGCGGTGAAGCAGATGTTGGGTGGCGGTTTTATTTTTAATAAGGCCATGGATAAATTATTGATAACGATATTGGCCAGCCTAACCCTGCGTGGTTTGATAGCCATGGACTTGACGGGCATAACCGATAAAAAGACGCAGGGGGAGGTTGCGGCATGGCGAGCCGCCGCCATGGCGCAAATTATTCCCATGATAAAAAGGAATATTTTTTTATCATGGTATCAAAATGGTTTTGTTAAGAGTTTTATAAAAAGCCTGTCGGTTATTAAATTATTTGGCAAGGGTAATGCCGAGCGGCAAATCTATCATTTGACCTGTTTGCATCAAGAATTTGCCCTGGCCAACCTTGACCTATATTATCGGGTCGAACAGCAAAAGGACGCCCATAAAAAAATATTATCATCGGCCTTATCGGGAAAATCTTGGTTAAGGACAAAAACCATTCATTATCATTTGCTGGAACTGTATGACATGGCGGCAAGCCAACATTTGGCGGTGAACTCGCCATTTTTAACCTTGCTCAATTTGACGAGCCTGACCCATTGGTTATTGAATGGCGCCAATGACCAGCCCGAAGATATTGTCCAACATTCTATAAAACAATGGCGCCATGAATTATCAACCAGCATCAATAAAAAATACCAAGACAGCCTGTTCGACCATTACCCCGTTTACCGCCAAGTGTTGGATAGGATAGATGACCAATTACGTTCGCTGTCGTTGCTTGGCGGTAAGAAGAAAAGCGATGTTTCGCCTGACGATGCCATTCCCAGCAAATTGCCAATATGTTTGGCCGATAACAATTTAATATTATCGATGGTCGGGCATGACAGGCAAAAAAAACGCCCTTCTAAACCTTCCTACTTTTTGCCATGGCAACGGCGCGAAGAAAACAAAAAAGAAAAACCATGGCTGGTTGACAAAAGCGATTTAACCTCGGGCGATTTGATGATGACCTTTGATTTGGTTTTTAAGAAAAAAACCTTCATCGGATCGGGGGTGTGGTTGCTTCCTGACTCCAGCGGCGGGGGTTTGCTTGACCACTTGTTGGCGTGGCGGCCATTTCACAATTTTGTGGGAAAAAAACAATATCATTATCTTGGCAATGGATTAAAACTAGCAACGGGCAGGGCGGGTTATTGGCGTAACGTAGCATGCCAAAAATTTCTATTGCCTGGTGGCGACATGATTATTGCCAAAAAGAAATTTATCAACAAGGATAAAAAATCTTGGGAAGTGGAACGAAAAATATTTATGCCACGCGTCAAAAAATCAAAAGTTTATGTAGAAGTGATAGAAAAAATTATGGCACCAGGGGGAATCGATTTCTTTTTTCTTCTACCGCTTTCGCCCGATATCAAAGCCTTTGGCAAAAGCGATTCCCATATTAAGGAATTGGAAGAACATTGGCAACGCGCCATCAAAAAACCTACCGCCGACAACAAAGGCCAGGATGCAACATCTGGCGTTATCGAACCGTTGATACCCCATGAAAATCCTGATGCAAAATTATTGAACAAAATACATGCGTTGCAAGAAATTTTTTTACAATCCAGCGATAAACCAAGCGGGCGTTTGGTCGCGCAAGGCGCGACACTTTCCCTTACCCGCGGGTTTTTCCTTAATGATTTTATGCCCGAGCCTTGCCAGGTTATTTTGTTGTCAGGACAAACCGTGCCAGGCGAAACAAAAATAAGCTGGATATTGGAATTGCGGGCTTAGAAGTTTATTTCTTTGTTAATTTTTCTTCCAAAATGATTATTCGTTTTTGCAATTGTTTGATCTCATGCAACAATGGGTCAATGGCGGTGGCGTTGGCGGGCGTGCCATAGGCCGAAAAAGAATCGCGCCCCGTATCTTTATCGGTTAATTTTTCAATGACCTTGGCGGGGATGCCAACCACGGTGGTGTAGGGCGGAACGTCCTTCACCACCACCGCGTTGGCGCCAACCCGCGCACCCTGACCCACGGTGATGGGGCCCAAAATTTGCGCCCCCGAACCAACGATAACATTATCTTGTAAAGTTGGGTGGCGTTTTTGATGACGCTGGGTCGCCGAATTAATCGATGGTGCAACCCCGCCCAACGTAACATCGTGATACAATGTTACATCGTCACCAATCTCGGCGGTTTCGCCAATCACAACCCCCATACCATGGTCGATAAAAAATCTTTTGCCAATTTTGGCGGCGGGGTGAATTTCTATACCACTCCAAATACGGACGAACAGGGTGATTAATTTGGGTAAAAATTTGCAATGGCATCGCCATAAAAAATGGTTGAGGCGGTGCATTTTGATGGCGTGATAATTGTGAAACAGCAAGATAACCTCTAAGCGGCCACGCGCCGCGGGGTCGCGCGCGATGATGCTATCAACTTCGGTAAATAACCACCCCAAGAAATTTTTTTCTTTCGGGGGCGATTTTTTTGGCGGGCCGCCGCGCCCTTTGGACGATGATTTTGCCATAATCTTACCCTTAGCTTTATTGATGATTGAAAGCAAGTACGCCGATTGGTTTTGTAGAAAGCTTGCACCTATTAAGCACCTGCCCATTTCCCTCGACCTTCATCATTGTATTTTATAATGATAATAAAAATCTTGCCAAAAATTCTTGGCTATTCTATAGCACTGCTAAGGACAAAATATCACAGAAAGGATAATTACCCCACCATGCCAGAAGTCGTTATTTATGGGCCAGAAGGAAGGTTAGAAGGACGCTACATGCCAGGGGTTAAACTTGATTCCCCCTGCGCCGTGTTATTCCACCCAAACCCCGAGCAGGGCGGCACGATGAATAATAAAGTTATATTCAATTTGTTCCATTGTTTTGTGAAGCAGGGTTTCCATGTGTTGCGATTCAATTTTCGTGGTGTAGGCAAATCGGAAGGCGTCTTCGCCAAGGGTGAAGGCGAATTGACCGATGCCGCGGCGGTGCTGGATTGGATGCAACAACACCACACCCAAAGCCGCCGTTTTTGGATAGGGGGTTTTTCTTTTGGCGCGTGGATAGCCTTACAATTGTTGATGCGGCGGCCAGAGATTTTTCGTTTCATTGCGGTGGCACCGCCCGTGAACCTTTATGATTTTTCTTTTCTTGCGCCCTGTCCAACATCGGGCCTTATTTTGCAGGGTTCGGCCGACAGCATTGTTCCTTACCAAGACCAAGAAAAATTGGTTAGCAAATTACAAAGTCAAAAGGGCATTAACATTCAGTATGAATTGGTTAAACGCGCCGACCATTTTTTTAGCAACAACATGGCGGCGTTGCAACGTTTGGCCAATCAATATATTGCCCAAGAAAACGCCATAGCCGAGGTTTTTGCCCCACCGCCCGATGTATCGGATAATGAAGATGATTATTATGAACAATTGCACAAAGAGATCAATAAGGGTAAGGGCAAGGGTGACGATTAATAAAATCGCGCTATCGTTTCTCTCCGCCCTTTTTTTACTAGCCTTATGAATTTTCTTCTGCCTTGGCGGCATTTTTCGCTGCCTTGGTAAATCTTCTTACAATGATGGAACGTTTCAGTGGCGATAAATAATCAATGAATAGCTTGCCGTTAAGGTGGTCAATTTCATGCTGAAGGCAGGTTGCCAACAAACCATCGGCCGCAATTTCTTGTTCTTTGCCATCGTAATCCCAATAACGCACCTTAACCTTTTTCGGGCGGGTAACATTTGCAAATACTTTAGGGATAGAAAGGCAACCTTCTTGATAAATATTTGTTTCGTCCGATAATTCGACAACCTCAGGGTTGGCAAGAAACAGGGTGTGGGTTTTTTCATCGTCATCAGCAATGGGGTCATCTTCCACAGGTTCATCCTCTTGCCCTTGGGTTTGTAAGTCGGCATCAGCGGTCGCCAGGTCTTCTTGAGGGTAACGGGTCGAATATTGAAAGTCGATAACGACCAATTTTTGTAACAACCCAACCTGGGGGGCGGCCAAACCTATACCATTGGCCAATTTCATGGTTTCGAGCAAATCGTCAAAGATAGAACGTGTTTCGTCTGAAACGCGCGAGATGTCTTTTGACGGTTGGCGCAATATATTGTCGGGCAGAATTAAAATCTTACGCGGGTTTAGTTTTTTTATCATGATGTTTGGGCAAGGCAATATATTGTCAAAGGGCGAATATTATTTTTGCTTGTCGCGGTATTGTAGCGATAACTTGGGCGCAAGGCAAAGCAAAAAGATACCGAACAACAACAACAACGCCAAACCATTGTCGATAACAGCGCGATGTTGCGCATAAAACGGCGCGGCAGCATGATGGGGCAGGTTGCTGGTTACCAGCGCGCCCTGGTTGTTGAAATCTATCCTCTCCACAATTTGGCCATGGCTGTCGATGATGGCACTGATACCACTCATGGCGGCGCGATAAAGCGGCAAGCCATTTTCGGCGGCGCGCAACCGCGCCAAAAAAAGATGTTGCGCGGGCCCAACCGATTCGCCAAACCAAGCATCGTTGGTGATGTTGATGATAGCCTCGGGCTTATCTTTTTTTCCCGAATAATGATTTATAAGATGGGGGAAAGCGACTTCGTAACATATCAACGGCAAAAATGAAAAACCATAGGATGTTTTAATCGGGGTTGGTTTGGCCCCCGCCGCCAGGTTGATGTTGCGCGCCGCCAAGGGCAGGATGCCAAGACTTTTGGCGAGCTTGCCAAATGGTAAATACTCGCCATAGGGCACAAGATGATGTTTGTCGTAATTTGCCAATCGCTTGCCCTGGCTATTGAGCAAGGTCATGTTGTTGGTTTCTTGATTTTTTTCATTAAGGCGTAGTGTGCCCAGCAACAATTGTTGGTTGGGTTTCAAGAAATTGGTGATGAATTCGGCCGCCAATTTGTTGCCAGAAAAATCTAACGGCACCGCGCTTTCGGGCCAAATAATCAATGTTGGTTGCTTGTTGTTCAATGTTGGGGTTGCTGGCTGGCTAGTTTTTTTTAAGGTGGCTATGTTTTCTGCCAATGGTTTGCGGTACCTATCGTCGACCGATAAATTGGGCTGGACCAAAACAATCTGTAGGTTTTGATTATTATTTTCCAACGCCACCGTGCGATGCGCCATGTAATAGGCCAACATGGCGGGTGACAACAACCAAGCCAACCCGCCGATAATCAAAAATGGTGGGCGGTAACGAATACCGCGCTTATTGCGTTCATACCAGAATATCAAAACCAAGCTAACACAACCATAGAACCAGCAAGATAAAACATATTGCCCCGCCACGGATACCAGCGGCATAAAAAATGAAAGATAAAGAAAACTATGGCTGGCAATATTCCACGGAAAACCTGACAAGAACCATTGGCGCGCACCGTCGATGAAGGACAAGCCCAACCATAACAGCAATATTTTTTGGTTGGTCGAAGCGCCAAATTTTTTTATCAACAAGAAAACAGGCACGTAACAACTAGCTACCAGCGCGGGCATAAGAATGGTAATCAATCCACCCACCCACCACAGGCTTTGGTCAAAAACAATCGGCGCGGAACCAAGCCACGACAGGGTGATGATATTTTGACAAAAATAAAATAAAAATCCGTTGCCAAGAATGACTTTGGTTGGTTGGCGGCGAATAAAATCGTTATCAAAAATTTTTTTCATAAAAAGCCATAAGGCCAAGGGAAAAAGCCAAGCCATTTGCCATGGCACAAAAGCAAAACCAGATAACAAACCAAGCAAGGGCGTCGATAGCAAAGGATAGAAGAAAACCAATTGGTTGGTGGCCGATGGGTTATTGTTAATTGCCAAGCCGCGCCCCGTTGAATGGATGCCCGCCCTGGATTTAATCAAATGATTGCTACGCCGTGGGTGCGGCTGGGCTTGGTGCGGGCGGGGTGGGCGATGTTGCATGATAATTTTTTCTACTTACCTTCTTTATGTTTTTTTTGTTTTTTGGCGCGCAAGGTTTCAAAATATTCTTTGCGTTTTGTTAATTCGCGTTCAAACCCGCGTTGCACGGGCGAAAAAAATTCCACGCGATTGATGGTATCGGGGAAATAATGTTGACCCGAAAAACCATCGGGGTCATTGTGGTCGTAAATATAATCCTTGCCATAATCTAAATTTTTCATCAATTTGGTGGGGGCATTTAAAATAATTTTGGGCGGATTTTCATTGTTATGCCGTCTGGCAAAATCTTCGGCCTGTTGCACCGCCTTGTATATGGCGTTTGATTTGGGCGCCAAGGCCAAATACACCACGGCGGTGGCAAGGGCTATTTCCCCCTCGGGCGTGCCCAACCGTTCCATGGTTTGCCAAGCCGTGATGGCAACGGTTTGCGCGTTGGTATCGGCCAAGCCAATATCTTCGTAGGCCATGCGCACGATACGCCGCGCCAAAAAATTTCGGTCTTCGCCCGCGTTGAGCATACGGTAAAGCCAATATAATGCGGCGTCGGGGTCGCTACCCCTTACCGATTTATGCAGGGCGGAAATATAATTGTAATGTCCTTCTTCGCCCTTATCGTAAAGGGCGGATCTTTTTTGCACCAATGATAATAATTTTTCATGGTCGGGCGGCGATGATAAATTGGCAAAATATATTTGTTCCAACATGTTTAAAAAATAACGGCCATCGCCCGCGGCTAACTCATACAGTGTTTTTTTGCTGGCATCATCCAACAAAAATTTTTTATCATAATAGGTTTCGGCGCGGTGCAATAATTGTTCGAAGTCTTTATCCTGTAAGGGTTGCAAAACAAACACGCTGAGGCGCGACAGCAACGCATTGTTAAGGGCAAAGGACGGATTTTCCGTGGTGGCACCGATAAGGATAATAAGCCCGCGCTCGACATAGGGTAAAAAACTATCTTGTTGCGCGCGATTAAAACGGTGAATTTCATCAACAAATAGGCAAGTCGCCAAGCCCATGGTGCGGGCTATCTCGGCTTCTTCAAAAATTTTTTTCAGGTCGGCCACGCCGCTAAACACCGCGGATAGCGAGCGAAACTGCATCCCTGAATCTTTTGCCAACAACAAAGCGATGGTGGTTTTGCCCACCCCTGGCGGGCCCCATAATATCATCGAGCGTAATTTTTTTTCTTGCACCATAAGCAATAAGGGCGCAACCGTGGAGGAGGTTGCAGATTTTTCATCATGGTTGGTGCGGCCCGTTAAATGTTCCTGTCCCACCACGTCTTGTAAATGGTGCGGGCGTAAGGCTTCGGCCAATAATTTGTTTGCAAATTTGTTGTTAGGTTTCTTTGAATCACCGACCCTTTGTCCTCCATCATCTTGTCGGTTGGTTTCATCAAATAGGTTGCTCATGTTATTAAACCCACCCCCTTTAATAATTGATAGGTGGTTGTCAGGTCAAGCCCCAGGCAATTGCTGTAACTGCCGTTTATCCAACCGCACCACGCGCCCGCCGAAAGGTCAAGGGCAAGCCCGCCCGTCCGCCCTTGCCATTCTTGCGAAGCGATGTAATTTTTTATTTCTTGCTGGTTCAATGGTTTTAATTTGACGCGTGTTTGGCTGATACGTTCGATTATTTTCCCATCGGCCGTTACCATGACCATAGCGGTGTAGATGCGATGCCGTCGCCCCTGAAGTTTATGTATCATCGCCGCCGCCGTGGCTTCGTCATGCGGCTGGGGTATGATGCGCCGCCCCATGGCGACCACGGTATCGGCCGCCAAAATATTTTTATGCGGTTGTTGGCTGGCAACCATCGCTGCCTTTTGCTTGGCGACGCGTGATACATAATCCTTTGGCAATTCGGCGCGTTGCGGCGTTTCATCGATATGGGCGGGTATAACCGCCGCGGGGGCGATGGATAATTGCGCCAGCAAGGCCAGGCGGCGCGGCGAGGCCGAGGCTAAAATAAAATCAAGTTCTTTGTTTGCCATGTTTATCGTGGATTATCTTTTAGAACGTTTTTGCCCCATAAATCCAGTAGAGAAATCCAGTAGAGAAATCAGGTAGCATCACAGGGCGCGTGGGAGCCCATGTTAGGTTGCAGAAAATTTTGATGGTTGCCAGGATAAAAATTCTATCCCGTATTATTTGCCTAATTTACGCGCCGTGCGTTTGTAAAAATTCGGTTGCGGCTTGAAATCCTTGGGGGCCAATGGCATGGGCCAGGTTGGGTTCGACAAGCAAGGTAACATCCACCCCCGATTCTTTAAGGGCGCGGCTGGCAGCCTCCGACGCTAAACATGGCACCACGGGGTCCAATTCGCCATGGGCAAGCAGGATGGGCGGTTTTTGTTTGATGTTCGATTTTATCTTTTCCCTATCGGGCAGTGCACCCGAAAAACCAATGATGCCGCCGAGGGCTTGGTTGTATTTTAAACCAGCATGCAGGGCAACGATGGTGCCTTGGCTAAAGCCCAACAAAAAAATCTTTTTGTAATCCAGCGACAGGTTGGCGGCGGTATCGCCTAACAATTGCCAAATTGATTTTTCGGTTTCAACCACGCCCGTGGTTATTTCTTGTTCGCTGATGTTGGTTAGGCGAAACCACTCATAACCAAAAACGGGACGTTTGATAAGCCCGTTGGGGGCGAGCAGCGCGGTGGTGGGGAAAACACTTGCCCAATTTTGACTGATGGGTGCCAACAAATCATTGCCGTCGGCACCATAACCATGGAGGAGGATAATCGCCGAGGAAACTTTTTCGGGTAAGTGTTTAACAGCTTGGTTGTAGATGTCGCTCATGCAGGGAGTATAATTATTTATTTTTTATTTTTTTTGTCGGCTTCTTTTTGTTTTCGCTGGTTGCGCCCGAGCCAAACCAATAAAGCAGGAAGCCAAAAATTGCAAGCAGCCACCAGGTGGCGATATATTCCAGATGACGATTATAGGGCAAGGACAAACCATTTTCAAAAAACACCAACCCAGTTTGGGGCGTTACATTTTTTTGTAAAGCGGCGGGTAAGGGTTGCAGGTTGGCGACCTTGAACAGGAATTGGTTGCTGGGCTTGCTGGATAAAAAATCTTGCCTTTGCCAAATATTGGCTAGCTGTTGCTTGTTTATATAAAACCAAATTTTGCTGGTGCTGACATTGTCGGGGGTGAACATCCCTTGCGGTTTGATGGGGTCGGCGTAGACCGTGATGCTTAATGTCTTACCCTTAAGCGATGACAGGGCGGGGGTAATATCGCGGTCGATGGCTTGGCTGGTGATGTTTTTCTTTAAACGTTCTTTATAAAAACCAACCGATGTTATCAGCCATTCACCATCGCTGGTTAAAAATGGCATGACGGCTTCGTAACCGCGGGTTTCGCTTTCGTCGGGCGCCAGGGTTAAGAGGTAAATGGTTTTGTCGGGGAATAATTGCCCCGTGATAACAAATTTTTTTCCGCGGTCGTTTTTATCAAGGCTGGGGTTGGGATACCATGCAATGGCGGCGGCGGATTGGTTGGTTAATTGCGTTTGAATAATTTGCGTTTTGGTATAGAGGCGGGAACATTGCCACAAACCAAGCAAGAAGGTTATGACAATAAGCGGCAGCAGGATGATTGGGCGCGTTGTCGATTTTTTCATAAAAATTGATTCAATATTTTTGTATTTTTGCGCGGAATGACTACTCACTTTTTGTGTAATGTTGCAACACAATGAACATGGCCTTTAACGGGCGTAACAAAAGAACCATTCCCAGCGCGACCATAAGCGTAAATATCAAAAACAGCAACCAAAAAGACCAATTATACTTTACATACAAAAAGGCAATAAAAAAAACGGCGGGGAAGCCTATCAACAGCAACAAAAATGCCGAAGGTCCATCGCCAGAATTTTCTTGCTGTAAATTATGGCCACAATTGGCACAGCGGGTTTTAACATTGCTATAGCCAGTAAAGATTTTTCCTTCATGACAAACGGGGCACAACCCGCCCAATGACAATGCAATTAATAAACCCAAGCTTAAGGGTGGACGATTTTTTTTACGCGGCATAAGGTTGTTACAAATAATATAAAATTTTTGGCCATGTTATCATTCATGGTTGGTGAATAGACGATGCCCCATTGATTGTTGTTTGGCACCACCCGTATAAAAAATGGCTAAGCGATAGCGTTATTGTCCGCCCGACCCGCCCCACCAATAGATGCTGACAAATAATATCAACCAAACCACATCGACGAAGTGCCAATACCATGCGGCAGCCTCCAACCCAAAATGGTGGGTGGGGGTGAAATCACCGCGCTTGGAACGAATGTAGCAAATAACAAGGAAGATGGTGCCGATAATAACATGAAGCCCGTGAAACCCAGTGGCCATAAAAAATGTTGAGCCGTAACTACCGCTTTTTAAAGAAAAATCAGATTCCAAATATTCAAACAATTGGATGGAGGTAAAAAGCAAGCCCAACAAAATGGTATATTGCAAACCGCGCAATAGATCCTTGCGATTGTTTTCTCTCAAAGCATGGTGAGCCCAAGTTAGGGTGGTGCCCGACAACAACAATATCAAGGTGTTCACAAATGGTAATTCAAAGGTTTCAACAGGATGGATACCCTTGGGGGGCCAAATGCCACCCGTGAAAACATAACGGGTTATTAATTTTACATCATCAACAAATAAACTGCTGTAGAAAAATGCCCAGAAGAAGGCGACGAAAAACATAACCTCCGATATAATAAACAGGGCCATGCCAAGGCGTAGCCCCTTTTCCACCACGGCGGTGTGGAAACCTTGTTTACCTTCCTTAATAACATCGCGCCACCAATAATAAAAAGTGTAAAGCACCAACACCATACCAGGGGTAAGGACGATGATGTTGTAAATGGTAGAAAATAATTTGTTGTCACTGGCAATCTTGATAGCAAAAATATCGGGGTGCAGCATGCAGATGAAGCCAAAGGCCAAAATGAAGCCCGCGAAGGCACCTAACAAAGGCCATGGACTTGGGTCCACCAAATGATAATCGTGATTTGCCTTTTTGTTTGCCATATTATTTTTTATAATAGGACGGCTTTTAACAATTTATCAGGCAATAATCAAGCAAAGAATCGCATTCCAGGTTGCCTAATTATTGCCTAATATTTTTTTTTAGGAAGCGCGATAAAAATGATAACCGATGGTTAGTTCGCGAACTTTCTCCGCCCCTTCGGTGCTGATGATAGTCGGGCTAATAAAAAACACCACGGTGAAGTTTCTACGTTCGTAGGGTTTCAATGTATGTTTTTCAAAACAAAAACATTGGGTCTTAACAATCTCATGAGCATATTTTTCGGGGGTGGCATTGTATGAACTGGTAAGAACAAATGTTTTGTCGCTCAAGTTTTCAACTTGATAGACGACTTTTTTGGTTTCGTTGATTTTCGCGTCAACCCGTGGCGTAAGAATTTTTACCTTGATAGGTGTGTTTTGGTCGATGGTTTTATCAAACAAAATGGTGAAGGGGTGAAAATTTTTGATAGCCTCAGGCGTGACGGCGGGGGTGTTCAGGGTGCTAACCGCGCCAGGTTGCGTGCCATTGCTGGTTTGGCCACCAAAACCAGTTACCTGGCAAAAGATACGATAGAGTGGGGCGGAGGCAAAACTGCCCGCCAATAGTCCGATAACGATGGCGGCCAAGACGATGGCCAAGGCCTGATTTTTTTTTGGTGATTTTTTCATGATGATAAAAGGTAATAAGGGATTAACGACAAGGTTAAATATTTGATCCCGTTTTTAACCGATTATAGGTGATGAAAAAAAACAAACAAACCAATAGCAAAACCAACAAAGCCACCACCAAATTTTTTTGCCGTAAATTGCGACTAAGCCGTTTAGCAGCAGGCAATTTATTGGTGGTAAGATTCTTTTTTATCGGGCGTGATTTTTTCATCAGATGTGTTTTACCAAATATCTATCAAAAGCGCCAGCAAAAAGAAAAAAAGGTAAAATATAGAATAGTAGAAAAATCTTTTTGCTTCCAAAACAAAAAGTTTTTTATCGTTATGCAAAAACACAAATTTTAAAGATAGCAGGAAAAAACCCAATGTCATGATAAGCAACAAACAGTTAAACAAATAGCTGGTTACCTCGCTGATAAAAAATAACAACACGGTTAAACACAAAAAGAATGAATAAATCACCATTTGCCAAGCGGTGTTTTTAAAACCCAAAACCGCGGGCAACATTTTTATATTGGCGCGTTTATAATCTTTGCCACGAAAAATGGCCAATGCCCAGGAATGGGGCGGCGTCCAAAAAAATATGACCAAAAATAACAACCATGCTTGCCAATAAAAATGCGGCAGCACGCTGACAAACCCAATAACGGGGGGCAGCGCACCTGCCACGCCGCCAATCACCACGTTGTAAATATGGCGTTTTTTTAAAATAACGCTGTAAATAATAACATAATAAAAAATGGTGAAGGCCAGCAAACCGCCCGCCATGTAATTGCTGGCGAAGGATAATAACATAACGGCAAACACCGCAAACATTAAACCAAAGGCCAAAGCATTATCGGGGGTTATAATTTTTTGTGGCAGGGGGCGATTCATGGTGCGCAACATCTTGCGGTCAAGATCCCTGTCGACCCACATGTTTAATGCCCCCGCGGCCCCCGCGCCCATGGCAATAAAAATAATCGCCAACAATTGTTGCGCCATGTCGGTGCCGACATGGATGCCAAGGCGATAGGCCATGGCACGCCCCATCATTAAACCAACCAAAGCCGAAAAAACCACCAACGACATGACCCGCGGTTTTAGCAAGCGGAAGTAGTCAACAGGACTGCTGTCATTCATCATGCCCGCGGTGCGTGGGGCGGGGCGGGGTGGTTGCCGATTTTTTTTCAAAGCCATGGTGGTCAAGCGGTGTTATCAATTCACGTTTTTTTACGGGATTTTTTATTTCACTATAACTTTTAAGCTTAGAAGCTGAAAACCAATGGTTCTTAGGCGTAGGCCTGGTTACTGGTCAATAAATGTTCGTAATTTTTTAGAACGGGTGGGGTGTTTTAATTTGCGCAGGGCCTTGGCTTCGATTTGGCGAATACGTTCGCGGGTGACGTTAAATTGGTGACCAACTTCTTCTAATGTATGGTCGCGGTTCATGCCGATACCAAATCGCATTCTTAGCACCCGTTCTTCGCGCGCGGTAAGGCCCGCCAACACCTTGGTTGTGGTGTCTTTTAAATTGGCATGGATGGAAGCCTCCAACGGTTGGGTCGCCGCTTTATCTTCAATAAAATCGCCGAGCCGCGAATCATCTTCATCGCCCACGGGCGTTTCCAAACTGATGGGTTCCTTGGCGATATTTAAAACTTTTTGCACGCGGTCCAAGGGGATAGAAAGTTTTGTCGATATTTCCTCGGGCGTTGGTTCGCGGCTATATTCATGTTTTAATTGGCGCGAACAACGCAAAATTTTGTTGATGGTTTCAATCATATGCACGGGGATGCGGATGGTGCGGGCCTGGTCCGCGATGGAGCGGGTGATGGCTTGCCTTATCCACCAGGTGGCGTAGGTGGAAAATTTATAGCCGCGCCGATATTCAAATTTATCAACCGCCTTCATCAGGCCGATATTGCCTTCCTGCACCAAATCGAGCAATTGCAAACCGCGGTTGGTGTATTTTTTGGCGATGGAGATAACCAGCCTTAGGTTGGCTTCTATCATTTCATTTTTGGCTTTGTTCGAATCGCGTTCGCCCTGTTGCACGTCGCTAAATATTTTTTTGATTTGCGCCACGGGCATGTTGTTGCGAATAACAATACGCATGATCTCTTGGCGATATTTTTCGATGGTTGTTTTATTTTTGGTAATAAAATCATTCCATGGTTTCGATATTTTTTTTGCCTCGGACAGCCAATTTTTGTTCAATTCTTGGCCTTGCATTTTTTCGATGAATTCTTTTTGCGGGATGCCAGCCGCCAAAGCAAGCCGCACCAATGGCCCTTCATAAGATAACAATTCTTTTTGCAAGCGATAAAGTTCGTCAATCCATTGTTCAATTTTACGCGCGTTGAAATAAAGCGATTTCAGCAAACGCACCAATTCGCCATGATATTTGTCGTATGTTTTTTTGGTGGCGGGGCTGGTGACGTCACCACTTTCCATGTCGTCCAATATTTTTTGTTGTTGCTGGCGCAAGCGCACATAATTGCTCGCGATTTTGTTAAAAACTTCTAAAATGGTTGGTTTTAATAATTGTTCTTTATGGGTGAGGGACGCGCTGTTGTCTTCTTCTTCGCCATCTTGGGAAAAAGAATCCACCTCCTCCGCATCGGCTAGGGTGGCGGGCAAACCGCCGCTGCCCTGGTTCATGCTTAAATCCAAATCAATAATTTCGCGCAGCAACACACCCGTGCCCTCTAACAATTGGTCATGAAATTTGATGATAGCCTCCATCGTCAGGGGGCTTTCGCACAGGGCGGTCATCATTTTTAATTTGCCCGCTTCGATACGTTGCGCAATGGCAATTTCCCCTTCGCGCGATAGCAATTCGACCGTGCCCATGTCTTGCAAATACATTCTGACGGGGTCGCCCTCGCGCGAACGGTTGACGGTTTCTTTTTCTTCTTCTTGCTTGGCGGGCATTTCATCGGCATCGGCCGCTTCTGCCTTTTCTTCGTTTTTGTCTTCGCTGTCCTCCGATTTTTCTTCTTCTTTGTCGTCGTCGTTTAACAGGGTGACACCCATGTCGGATAATTCGCTCATCAAGTCTTCATATTGTTCAGAACTATATTTCCCCTCGGGCAGGACGCCATTCAATTCGTCAAATGTTATAAAGCCGCGTTTTTTACCGCGGGCGATTAATTTTTTGACGGCTTCAACATTGCTTAGGTCGGTTTTTTTGTCGCCGTCCCTTTCTTCGGTTTCTGTATTATCTGATCCATTTGTGTTGTTGTTCAAATGCGCGTTTAACGATTCGCCCGCGGTGGTGCGTTGCCCCGCTTTTTTGTCTAATTTTTTATTCGATTTCCTATCCGCGACCCATGAAATTTCTATGGTCTTTTCGGTGATGGATTTTTTTACCAATTCCAGGGCGTCAACCATGGCCGATGGCTTGTTTGATGGTTTTTTTGATTTATTACCCGTGGATTTTTTTTGCTGAAATAATTTTTTTGCCATGGTGTTTTATAAGTTTTTCGATTGATATAGGTATTAAGTTTAACTTTCGGTTTTCAAGGCTCGTTGATGCAAAGAATGTTCCGCTCGTTGAATTTCATCAAGAAAAGAATCAATTTTCTTCTTATCGGTTACGGGTATATTGCTGGCTGGCGAAAGCGATTGCTCCATTTTTTGTTGGTGGAAATCTTGCTGTAATTTATCAATGACTTCTAATTGGGTTAATTCGTTCATTAAATCTCTGGCGTCACCTTCATGACCACGAAATATTTGCGGATAAAGTATTTTAAGATTCTTATCAAATATCTTATGCCACAATGAATCGCTATGATCTTCGGCGAATAATTTTTCCAACAGTTGTTGCCATTGGTTTAACGCACTTTCGGGGTTGGGGTTTTGGTAATCAGGCCTGTCCAAGTCAGACAAACCCTTGGTTAAGATATGTAGTTTTTTTAGGTAATTGTCAAGGTGCTTGTTGATAGGTTTTACAGGGTTTTTGCCAGAATCGCCCGTCCCCTGGGCAGCATCCGCCAAGGATTGATGGAAGGCACGTTCCAACCCCGCTTCGCGCCATTCTTGATATAATTTTGGATAAAGCGTGATGGTTGCCAACAGCGCATGGGGTTGGTGTTGCGACAGATCGTCAATAATTTTTGGCAGGCTGGGCAACCCCAATTCATGCCCCGCCCCCTGTTGGGCAAGGTTGCCATAACCGCGCGGTGGGTAGTTTTTTTGAAAATTATTTCTGGGGTTTTGCGAGTCATCCGTCCTTAATAAGCCCGCACCCCGCGGTTGCGCGCCGCCCACCCCGCGTTTGTAAGCTGGTTTGTTATTTTTGCTTTGCGGTCGGGCTTGGCGTTTTTGTTGAAAAATTTTTTCACGGAAGGTTTCTTGGTATAATTTCGCCAAGGCAGGGTCGGTGATGGCGCGTGCATGGTTGATAAGCGATTGTTCAAATGCCAATTGTCCTTCGGGGCGTGATAGATCGGCGCGTGATAATTCCCACCACCATAAAAATTCATGAAGTGGAATTTTTTTATGAAGGACGGCCTGCAAACCATCCATCCCGCTGCGCCGCACCAACGAATCGGGGTCGTCGCCTTGGGGCATAAAAACAAATTCCAATGTTTTGTAACTGGCAATATGGGGCAGGGCGCGCCGCGCCGCGCGAAACGCCGCCATGGTGCCCGCGTTGTCGCCGTCAAAAGCAATGATGGGTTTTTCATTCATTTGCCACAACAGGGTTAGTTGTTCTTGGGTAAGGGCGGTGCCGAGCGGCGCGACGGCGGACAAAAAACCCGCCTGCGCCAAACCGATAACATCCATATAACCTTCGACCACCAACAATGGTTGTTTGTTTTTGACGGCTTGCAGGGCGTTTTTAAAATTGTAGAGGTTGCTGCCCTTGAAAAAAACCGCGCTGTCGGGGGAATTGATATATTTGCCAGTGTTGTTTTTTGCGGCGTCGCCCAAAAAACGTCCGCCAAAACCGATGATGGCACCCGCGCGATTTTGTATGGGGAACATAACGCGGCCACGGAATAATAAAAACGTCCTTCGCTTGGTTGATGGTTGGTTCGCCCCTTGTGCCACTTGTCCCGCCTGTGCTGTGGTGACGGCGCGGTCATTATTCATGATACGGATAAGCCCAAGGTTTACCAGGTCCTGTTCGGTGATGCGATGTTGGGGCAGGGTGGATTGGACCTCTTGCAACAGATTTCTGGGGTCAAATTCATCGGGCGAAAAACCAATGCCAAAATGTTGGATGGTTTGTTCGGTCAGGCCGCGACCTTTCAAATAATCGTGGGCATGTTTACCCGCCGCACCATGCAGGCATTGTTGGTAATAATCTTTGACGCTTGCCATGATAAGCGGGTAAACCTCTGACTCGCGATCCCTTTTTACATTATCGACAGTGCCCGTTTTTTTAAGGGTGGGCAGGGGCACCCCGCTTAGCTGGGATAAGAAATCTAGCCCTTCTTTAAAAGTTAAACCACGGCGTTCGGTTAACCAATCGATGGCGCGCCCGCTTTTCCCGCAACCAAAGCAATAGAAGAATTTTTTATCTTCGATAACCGAAAAGGACGGGCTTTTTTCATTGTGAAAGGGGCATAGCCCGACATATTCCCGCCCGCGTTTGGTTAATTTGACTTCCTTTTCAATAAGGTTGGCCAGGCTGATGCGGTTATCAACATCGGAAAGAAATTGTTTCAACGACATAACCTAGTAATGACTATCAAAAATCACACGATATTGCACTTCTTTATTTGAATTCCTTAAATTTTCTATCCAAGGCAGGATTCAATATTTTACCCGATTCTAAGAAACAATCCAGCAGATTTTCGTAGTATATCCAAATTATAATGGCATCCAAAGAGTTCTTAGGTGGTTATTTGTTAATAGCAATTATGTTTATAGAGATTCTGGGGCAATCCCACAATCTGAATATCAAATTTTAGTGACGGCTCAACGCGAGAAGAGGCATTATGAATCCGACAAGAAATTTGCCAACCCTCATCAAAAAATAAATGGATAGTGTTTTCTGAGTCGTCTTTATAATCAATGTTTATAATTTTGCTTGGCCATTTTGTTTTGGATATAATGATGTCTGGTTTTTTTTGGCGCGCTGCTTGATTTAGAGTTTGGTTAAAATTATAAGCTTGAACCACTGCCCCTTTTTTTTCTTTAATTATTTTATAAAAATCTTCTTTGCCAATCATATATTGCAACAATTTTTGTGGCACTTCATCTTTGTTTTTACTTTGTAATTCTTTTATTTCATTTAGAAAAGAATGTAAGATAGGTTTATAAAATCTCGTTGCCTTATTTTCAATATCTCTCCATAATATTTTTTTATTTCTTAACTCCTGTAGTTCTTCAAAATATGGTTTGATTGAATTTTTGTAATTATTACTAACACCTAATCCTAACCACTCTTTACCAAAATCTATAGTTTGTGATAAGCGAGAATGTTTTACTGCAAAATGATTATTTTTTGATGAAATGCCAATCGTCCAATCCCTTTGACGCAGCAAAATGATGTCTCTTACATCGCCTTTCCTGCCTACACTATCTGGTTGCATTATAACAGATAAGAGCGATTTATCATTTTCAAAAAACAATTTTGGTTCAAGTAGCGATAAATGCTTTATTCCTGCAGTAGCTACGCGCCTTAACTCTTCCTGCTCTGTCATTTTTTTAAATGCTTCTTCGGCGATAACTAAACTGCTATTTTTTTCAATATGTAAGCTTACATTATTTTTTTTACAAAAATCCTCAACAGCCAAAACAATAGCATACTCAAAAGACTTGCCCGTGGTCGTTTGATTAGGCATAAGCAAATAAATTATCCTTAACTGTTTGAGTTGCGTAATTTTCTTTAATATCTTCACTAAGGATTAGAATTTCTTTTGATGATTTATTATGCGACATGCCATATTGCCATTTTGGGTGATGAATATCAAAACCTTTATACATATCTAAAATGGTTTCACAGTAATTGTAAGATAATACCCAGTTATTTCTTTTTTTTAAGATATCGCGCAACGTTTCGTGATGGAAATCACGATGCGTATCACCCTTATAGCCATACAAACTACTTTCGATTAAGTAAGGCGGATCGGCGTAGATAAAATCATTTGCATGATATTTTATCGACTCAACAAAACTTCTTTTTGTAACTGAAAAATTTTTTACATTAAAATTCTCAATTTTAGCAATAGAATTTCTTGTAAAGCGCGGATGTCCTGGTGACATTCCACCTGATAAGGTTGCGCCTGAAAAGGATGCCCTATTTAAAACATAAAACTCAGCAGCGGTAGTTAATTTATTTTTTTCTTTTAAAAAATCTCGTTGGAGAGAATAAAATTTATCTTTTGTTAGGGGATAGTAACTTTTAATCTTATCTGCCAACAGCTTATTATTTTCTAATAGAGTTTGCCAAAAAATAACAAGTGGCGAAAAAATGTCATAACCATAAACTTCATAACCAGCATTCGCGCTTGCCAATTCAAAACTGCCACCGCCAAAAAAAGGCGAGCATATTTTCTCGGTATCTTTCGGAAGATATCTGCGCAAAATAGGCACCGCCCTAGATTTACCACCAGGATAACGCAAGGGAGACAGGCGAGCGAATTCTGTAATCATTTTCTTAACATAGCAGGATTCGTGCCGTTGTAAATTTTTTTATTTTATATTTTTTTGCAAAAACCCCGATGCCCAATCGCTTGCTTGCTTGGTGGTTAATAGTTCATTATCAATGGGCGCGGGGTTGTTCATGTTATGAACTATAAAATGAATCGCACCTTCTGCCAAGAAAAAAAATAAATTGATATTAACCAATTAATTTTTTGGGGGCGACATCCTTCCCCATGTTTTATTTGAATTTTTTTAAAAAATATTCAGCAGAGCGAATATCTTATCCCTCAAGTAGCGAAGCGATAGGATAATTTATTTTATGGTGGTTTGCCATTTGCGATTTAATGTTTCGGCAACTATTTGTCTGGCCATGGCCAACCCCGATGGGCTGGCGCGCCAAGCAAATGTGCCAGCACCAGTAATCTCGTAAGTTCCGCTGCCTTGCAAATAATCAAAAGCATGCGTTGCCTGGGGAATGCCGTGGAATTTTATTTTGCCGCCAGCCAAAGATTTGCAATGACCATAACTGTCACGCCACTTGCCCCAATCGTCGTCATTGCCGTATAATATATTAACATCGGTTGACCCGTTGCCGTCATAATCGGTTTTGCACCACCCCCCACATCCTGGGTAAAATGAAAAAACTGCATCGGGCTTTTTCTTACTATCGCTAAAATAACCATTGGTGTTGAGGGCTTCGGTGCCGCCGCGCGAAAAACCAAATATCGCCACCTTGCTGGTATCAATTTTCTCATTGGCTTTTGCCGCTTCAACAACCAACCTAGCGTCCTGACCATATTTTAATGAGCATCCCGTGCCAATCCAACTTATCCTGCCGCGCGCCGCCGCCGAATGCACCACCGCCACCGCCACCCCATTTTGGGTTAACCATGGCATCCAACTATCGGGATGACCAGCATTATTATGTTCAATTAAGATAGCCAGTGGGTATGTTTTTACCACTTGGTTTTCTGATCCTTTTCCCCGCCACTTGTTCACCCATTTAGACAATAGCGACGGTTCTAAATCCTCCATCGGTAAAAACCAATCGGTGTGGTTGTTGATATTTTCAATCTTAGCCTTGTTAATAGCTCCATGGGCGGGCAGGGCTAGCAACAAGCAAATAGGTAAAGTGATAAAATTAATAATATATTTCATGGGCTTAACCTTACTAATTCTACTTAAAGAAGTCAATATAAAAAATTACACATATAGTATCATTTTTTAAAGCAAGGGCATCACCCTCCTTCCCCCATGTTTTATTTGAATTTTAGTAGGCTTTTATTAATATTAAGGGTGATAAGCCCCAGAATGATAAAGATTGTTCCCCAAATGGCTTCGGTCGATAAAGCCTCCCCCAAAAATAACGTGCCCATGGCGATGCCAGTCACGGGCACCAACAATGAAAATGGCGCCACCACCCCCGCGCCAATAAAACGCAATAACCCAAGCAACAGCGGTGGCGTGGTGTAAAGCCCAAACTTGCTAATCATAAAATTGGTGCCCCAAAGAAAAGTGACCAAGAGAGCGAGGGCGATGTCTCTAGGTTTCATAAAAAAAACTTAGCCAATCAATTTCTTCACTGTCGCCCCTGCTAAGCCTGCATCGATTTGTCCTGGAAATTTTTCTTTCAAATGGTTCATCACCTTACCCATGTCTTTGATAGACGCCGCGGCGGTGGCGGCAATGGCATCCTTAATGGCTTTTTCCAATTCGGCCCCTTCGATGGTTTGTGGTAAGAATTCTTTGATAACGTTAATTTCTTCTTGCTCGGCGGTTGCCAATTCGGGGCGTCCCCCTTGCTCGAACAATGCTATGGCGTCGCGGCGTTGCTTGACCATGGTTTGCAACATTTTGATAATGTCATCGTCTTGTAACCCGTCCTTGTTGGTGGCGGTGCGACTGGCAATGTCTTTATCCTTTAATGTTGCCAAAACAAGGCGCAGGGTTTTTAAACGCCCTTCGGCCTTGGCCAACATGGCTTTTTTTATTTCATCGGTTATTGTTTGACGTAATGACATTTTTTTTCCTTAAGAATATTTTTTTGTTGTAAAAATCTTGTTGCATCATAATTAGAATCGTGGCTTTTTGCAACAACAACCTCGGTATAAAAATACAGATAACAGGCGATGCCCCAAACAACCACCATCAATAAAACGCCCCCCGCCGTCTTGGTATTGGCGGATGGCACGGTGTTTCACGGCGTGGCGGTGGGTGCCCAAAAAACCACCAGCGGTGAATTATGTTTCAACACCAGCATGACGGGGTATCAAGAGATATTGACCGACCCATCCTACGCCGGGCAAATTATCAATTTTACGTTCCCCCATGTTGGTATTGTCGGTTGCAACCCGCAAGACAATGAAACCGATTACGCGCGCGAAAAATTGTTGGTGGCGGGGGCGGTGTTTCGCGAAATACCCGACGCCAATTTTTCCAGCTGGCGCGGTAAAGAAAGTTTGCAATCTTGGTTGAATGACCATGACGTGCCAGCCATCGCGGGGATTGATACCAGACGCCTGACAAAAAAAATTCGCGATGGCGGCGCCATCATGGGGGTGATGGCTATCTTGCCCAACAATAAAAAAGAAGATTTTATTAACGATTTAAAAAACCAAGTAGCCAAGTTGGATGATTTAGAAAACAAAGAATTGGCAGAATCGGCAAGCCGACCCACCAGCCAATATTGGAACGAAGGAATATATGATAGCGAAAAAAATTCTTATGCCGACCATGGCAAAAAAAATGAGGCAGGCAAAAATACTGAAAGAACAATTGTGGTGTATGATTATGGTATTAAGAATAATATATTGCGCCTGTTGACCGACATGTTTGGTCGGGTGCGGGTTGTTAATGCCAAAACGCCAGCCGCCGAAGTATTGGAAATGGATCCTGCGGGGGTTTTTTTATCCAATGGCCCGGGGGATCCCGCCGCCACCGCAACCTACGCCGTGCCGATTATTAAACAATTGTTGCAGAAAAAAGATTTGCCATTGTTTGGGGTTTGCCTTGGTCATCAATTGTTGGCGTTGGCGTTGGGTGGGAAAACAAAAAAAATGGAATTGGGGCATCGCGGCGCCAATCACCCCGTGAAGGATATAGAGAAGGGTAAGGTATTGATAACCAGCCAAAACCATGGTTTTGTGGTTGATGGCGATAGTTTGCCGAGCGAGGTCGAGGTAACCCACCGATCGTTATTTGATAATTCGGTGGCGGGATTAAGGGTAAAAGATAGACCAGTTTTTTCGGTGCAATTTCACCCCGAGGCTTCGCCAGGGCCCCAAGAGAATATTTATTTGTTTAATTTATTTAAAAAACATGCTACTAAAGACAAGTAATAATAACAAATAAAATGTTAAATAGATGACAAACTAGACAAAATATTGTTTGTAAGACAAATCACGGAGACCCCTATCAATAATTTTATTATAATCATAATGCCCATAACGCCATGACAGAATATAAAAATGATTATCAGCAACAGCATGATAAAATCCAAGAGATTAAAAAGGAATTGCATGATTTGCGCAATCATATTGCCCGTAATGACAAAACCCATGATGTGATAGTCAAGCAAGTGGTTGATATTACCAATTTTAACCAACGCAAAATTGCCGAATTTAATCGGCAATCAACCATGTTTATTCGCTTAAGTTTTGTTTTAAGCCTTACCGCGGTTGGCTTTAGCTTACCCTATGAATGGTATGATAAGGCGATTCGTTTTTTGATTGCCGCTTTCTAAACAATGGGGGGACAAGATGAAATCTAACACAAATATTCACGACATAGCCGAGGAAATAGCCGAGGTTCGCCTTATTATTCAAGAAGTTAAGGCGGGGTTGCAACGTAACGACGCCACCCATGTTAACATCATCAGGGATGTTAAAAGAATAAAAAAAGACAACGAATCAAGTTTTAATGATGCCCGTTCCCATGTTTTTAATCATTGGCGTTGGTCAATAACCGCCAGTGCCATTGGCTTGATGGTGCTTGTTTATCGGCTTTATCATTCCTATTACATAGCGACTCACTAATCTTTCTTTAATGCCTTTTGCGCCGCGTTATAGGAAAAACCCGCGCGCGCCATTTTTGCCAGATCCTTTTGATAATTTTTTTGCGCTTTCGTTTGCTTGCTTGCGTTGCCGTTCTTGTCTTCGTTGTCTTCGTTGTTTTCTGTGTCGGATCCTTCCTGGGCCACGCGCCATGCGCCCAATTTTTTACGCGCCGCATAATCGCGCGCCATGGTTTCTTCGTCGGCCAGCTGGTTGTTATTTTCCAATTGGTTTTTGATATTTTCGATAGTCTCGCGTTCAAAACCCTTGGCCATTAATTTGCTTTCAATTTTGCGAAATGGCATCAAACGTTCTTGCCACTGGCGCGCCAAACTGGCGGCCAGGCGTTTATCATCGATGATATTTTCTTTTTCTAATAATGCCAGCAAGTTATCAACCATCGGCAAAATATCTTGCATGGCTTGGTCGGTGGGTTTTTTTTGGCTTGAAAATTGGACCAGTTTTTTCCTCAACCAATTTTTTGACGGAAATTGTTTTTGCAAATACCACAGGGCATAATTTTGTAAGCGGGCGGGGGTTATGGGCTTGGCGACAATCGGGTTGGCAACGGGTGGTTTAGCCATGTAACAATGACAAAAACTACTTGCTGGTTTTTACCAAACGAATATAGGGCGTTGGGGTTTGCCAGCCAGCAGGAAATTTTATTTTCGCATCGGCGTCAGAAACCGAACCCATGATGATAGCATCGTCCCCTGGTTGCCAATTGGCGGGGGTTGCCAGGGATTGGCTGATGGATAATTGCAAACTATCGATGACGCGCAAAATTTCAAAAAAATTGCGCCCCGCCGTCATGGGGTATATCAATATCAATTTTATTTTTTTATCAGGCCCGATGATAAAAACATTACGCACGGTCGCGTTATCTTGCGGGGTGCGGCCGTCACTTTTGTCGCCAGCCGTGGCGGGCAACATGCCGTATAATTTGGCAATTTTTAATTCGGGGTCGCCAATCATGGGATAGGTAACATGGGCGCCGCTGACTTTTTCAATATCCGCCTTCCATTTCTTATGGTCGGTGACGGGGTCAACCGATATACCGATCATTTTGACGTCGCGTTTATCAAATTCGGGTTTTAACTTCGCCATCGAACCCAATTCGGTGGTGCAAACGGGGGTGAAGTCCTTGGGGTGCGAGACAAACATGCCCCAATGGCCATCGATATAATCGTGGAATTTTATTACCCCTTCGGTGGTGTCGGCGGTGAAATCGGGTGCGGTGTCGTTTATTTTTAACATGATGGTAACTTTCACAAATGGTAATATTGACTTTCCCCCCGTCGGCTATTTTTTTAGCAAACGGGGGAAAAGTTAGTTTAATAAGTATAATTTATGACAAGGCTTTTATCAAGTTGAATATGCTTAGGCCTGTGATTAACAAACCGACAAGAATAAACAAAACCTTTTGTGGCACATGGTTGACGAACTTGGCGGCAAAGGGCGATATAAAAACACCCCCCAATATCAAGCCGATAACAATTTCATAACTTTGCAGGCCAACGATAGTAAAGAAGGCTGTGCCGCTGGCGGTAGTGATGAAAAATTCAGCACTATTAACAGTGCCAATCGTGGTGCGTGGATCACGCCCCTGGCCCAACATGGTGGTGGTTAAAATTGGTCCCCAACCACCGCCACCGATTGAATCAAAAAAGCCAGCAACAAACCCAAGGTAAGGGATTTCTTTTAGGCTTTGCACGATTTTTAATTGATAACGGCGGAAAGCACGGAACAGGATATAAATGCCCATTAATAGCAAATAACCACTGATATAAGGCTTCAGAGCCTTGCCGTCAAAATTAACCACCACATAAACCCCGAACAGGGCACCAGCGATACCGCCCAGCACAAGGCGGATAAAAACTTTTTTATTAATATTGCGAAAATACCAGTGGCTGAGGGCCGATGCCCCCGTGGTAAAAATTTCGGCAATATGCACCGACGCCGTGGCAATGAGTGGCGACGACCCCGTGGCAAGTAAAAAACTGCTGGAGGTAACACCATAAGCCATGCCCAAGGCACCATCAACCGTTTGCGCCACAATGCCAACCAAAAACCCGGTTAGCAGAAGATGGTTGTCAAAGCTATCCCCCTGCTTGGTAACCGCATACCATACGGTGGAAAGCATAACCGCCAAGAAGGCAATGATTGCTCCCGCAAATAATTTTTTATTGATGGCTGAATCTTTTGGCGTGTCGCCCGAAGATTTTTTTTGTTTATTTTTTTTCATATATTTTTTCTTAGCTGTTGTTGTTTCATTTTGATTGCCAGTTTTTTTCTTTGACCGCCAAAATTGTTTATTTCAAAAATTGTTTATAAAATAGCAAGAGGCGAGTCAAGCGATTCTTTCTAAAAAATAGAATTTTTTTCTATTTTTTAGAAAAAAATCGATATATAAATAATTATATTCTATTTTTTTCAAAATATATAGAATATAATTCTTTTTTTATAACAATCAATTGCTAGTTATTTCTAAAATATAGTTGACGCATGTTGTTTGTTTTTTAATATATATTCATTATGGCAATGACCGAGGATAAAAGCAAATAATCATGAAAACAAATAGGGGGCTTGTGATAGGTTTTTTTTAATAATGGCAAAGGCTGGAAACAACAATTGACAAATGGGTGGCGATAATTTATCGCCTAATTTACCGCAATATTGTGACGGATTATATTAGATTGTTTGCCAACCGATATTATCAGGAAATATTGTCAATTATGGTGGGGTGCCCGAGTGGTTAAAGGGGACGGACTGTAAATCCGTTAGCTTCTGCTTACGCTGGTTCAAATCCAGCCCCCACCACCATTTGCTTATTATTGTAATAATTATTATTGTAATAATTATTATTGTGGTGGAAGGCAATTAATACATAATACATCTTTCTTCGCTGCCTGGTCTTTGCTACAATGATTGTCTCATGACCGACAAAATTCAACTTTATTCTTTGGCAACCCCCAACGGGGTGAAGGTGGCGATTGCTTTGGAAGAAATGGCCATCCCCTACGATGCCCACACCATCAACATTGGTAAGGGTGAACAATTTACCGACGATTATATAAAAATTAATCCCAATTCAAAAATCCCCGCCATCGTTGACCCCGTGGGGGATCATGGCAAGCCATTGGCGATTATGGAATCGGGGGCGATACTTATTTACCTTGCCGAAAAAACTGGGCAATTTTTACCAAAGGATCCCACAAAACGTTGTCAAACCCTGCAGTGGTTGTTTTGGCAAGTCGGTGGCCAAGGCCCGATGTTTGGTCAATTTGGTCATTTTACTTTTTACGCAACCGAGAAGGTTCCCTACGCCATTGACCGTTATACCAAAGAAACAAAAAGGTTGCTGGCGGTGCTTGAAAAACAATTGACGCAACATGGTTATATAGCGGGCGACGAATTCACCATCGCCGACATGGCAACCATGCCGTGGGTGCGGGCGTTGGAAACAGGTTATAAGGCAGGGGATGTGTTGGGTTTGCATAATTACCCCAATATAATTCGTTGGCGCGATAATTTGTTGGCGCGCCCCGCGGTGCAAAAAGCCTTGACGGTTTGCAAACTATCTTAAGATTTTTTTATATCATAACAGCATAAAAATTATGCTGCGCTTGCCAACAATTCCTGCAGATCAAGCCTTTTGGTGTGCATAGCCAATTTACCGTCCTGGTCTTTGGGCCAATCCTTGGGGTCGCGGTCGCGGTATAATTCCACGCCATTGTTATCGGGGTCGCGCAAATATAATGCTTCGGAAACGCCATGGTCGGCGGCACCATCCAACGGCCAACCGCATTCTATCAATCGTTTTAATGCCAAGCCCAGCGATCTCCTATCAGGATAAAGCAAAGCAACATGGTAAAGCCCCGTTGTGCCTTCGGCGGGCGGACCGCCATTTTTGCTTTCCCAAGTATTAAGGGCGATATGATGGTGATACCCACCCGCCGATAAAAAAGCAGCATTGTCGCCAGCCTGTTGCTGAACCTCCAACCCCAGAATATCCCGCCAAAAGCTCAGGGCGCGTTCCAAATTGGCAACCTTTAAATGGGTGTGGCCAATACGGGTTGCGGCGTGAAGTTTGTAAGGCGGCAGGGGTTGCGCCATGGTTTTTTTGTCCGCCGTTTTAATAGATTGTTTTTCCATAAGATATATAAAAGATTGTTATCATGCAACAGGTGCAAGCTTCAGGTTAGGATATAGACATGGGCAACCAAGAATACAAGGAGACATGAGGGGAGACATGATAGGACGCGTAGCAGTTGCCTTTTATATAAATTATGTTATAGTTCTAAATGAGAATTTTTCTCATTTAGAACTATCATGATGGATTACATCAAAAATATAAATAATCAGGGTTGGCGATTGCGTTCGGACGATCCATCCATGGCGGAGGTTTTTCGCACCATTCCATTGTCGTGGCAGCGTCAGGGGCATCCACCACAAAAGGCACATTTTTTAAAAAAACTCATGGCATTCATGGGCCCTGGTTATTTGGTGGCGGTGGGGTATATGGACCCTGGCAATTGGGCAACGGCCCTCAGCGGTGGGGCGAAATTTGGTTACGCGCTTTTGGTGGTGGCGTTGTTGTCTAATATCATGGCGATTATTTTGCAGGCATTGACGATTCGTTTGGGGGTGGCTTCGGGTCGTGACCTTGCCCGCGCTTGCCGTGACGGGTTTCCAAAAATTCTTAGTTTCCCCCTGTGGATAATGGCGGAAATTGCAATTATCTCCACCGACTTGGCGGAGGTCATTGGCACCGCCATCGCCCTTAACCTGTTGTTTCATATTCCCTTGTCATTGGGGGTGGTGATAACCGCGCTTGATGTTTTCTTAATCCTGTGGTTGCAGAACAAAGGCTTCAGGCGGGTTGAATCCATCATTGTTGGTTTTTTGATAATTATTGCCGTGTGTTTTGGTTTGCAATTAATTTTGGCACAACCCGAATGGGGCGGGGTGATAAGGGGTTTTATCCCCAACCTTGATATTATCACCAAACCCGACATGTTGTATTTGGCAATGGGTATTATGGGGGCGACGGTGATGCCACATAATTTGTATCTGCATTCGGCGATTGTGCAAACCCGCGCCTTTTCTTTAACCGACCAAGGCAAACGCCAAGCCATAAAATACGCCACCATCGATTCGACGGTCGCGCTTAGCATGGCGTTGCTCATCAATGCCGCTATCATTGTGTTGGCGGCGTCAATATTTTTTCGTGGTGGTCATACCGAATTGGTGGGGATAGAACAGGCGCATGAATTGTTGCAACCCATGCTGGGGTCGCAACTTGCCCCTGTGTTGTTTGGTGTGGCTTTGTTGGCTTGCGGTTTTTCATCAACCATCACCGCCACCATGGCGGGGCAAGTGGTGATGGAAGGTTTCCTCGGCCTGCGTTTAAAACCATGGGTGCGGCGGTTGCTGACCCGTGGCGTTGCGATTATTCCTGCCTCGGTTGTCACCATTTTGTTTGGCGCGGCGGGCACGGGCAAATTGCTTATCTTAAGCCAGGTGGTGTTGAGCATTCAATTGCCCTTTGCCATTATTCCCTTGGTGTTATTTACCAGCAATCGAAAAAAAATGGGGCGGTTTGCTTCCCCTTGGTGGTTGGTGATGATAGCAAGCCTTATCGCCATGTTGGTCGTGGCGTTGAATATCAAGGTGATATTTGATTTTTTGCTGGCGGCGTGATATTTTTTTCGTCACGCTTTTTGCGTCATAAATTTTTTGATAATCGCGATGGTGGCGGCAATACCATCTTCCTTATTAATGGCTTGACCAATTTTTTTGGCATTGGCAATAATAATGGGGTCGGTTGTAATTTTGGTAACGGCGCGCGATAAATTATCATGGTTTATTTTTTTTAAGGGCAGGGGACCCATGCCGCTTTTGGTTGCCTTTATCCGCTTTGCCCAAAAATGTTGGTCGGCAAAAAATGGACAGATGATAGATGGTTTCAAAGCACGAAATGCCGCCGCCGTGGTGCCCGCACCGCCATGGTGGATGATGCCCGCCATTTGCGGAAAAAGCCAATCATGCGGCGCCTCATCCAGGTAATAAATTTTTTCCGCAATATTTTTATCGGCCAGGATGCTTTGCCAATCTTCCTTGCTCCACCCTGCGGCTATCACCGCGCGGTGCTCGGTCTGCGTCAGCAATTTGCCCATGGCATCTATCACCCGCTTCAAGGTTTGGCGGCTAGCCGTCATCGAACCAAAGCCAATATATAATGGCGGGGTGCCAGCGTTGATAAAATTTATCAATCTTGTGGGGGGCGTCCATGTTTTGTGCGATTCCTTGCGAAACCAATAACCCGTGATATGGATATTATTATCCCAATCGCTGGCGTGGGGCGAAAGCGATTGACTATAATGATACAACACTGGCATGGGGCGACCTTGCCATGGGGCCGAACGATAAAATTCTATTTTATTAGAATAACGCGCCAGGTGATTATCATCTTGCCATTCGCGCACCAAATATTTTGTCACCTGCTCAACAATAAGAAAGAAAATGCGATAGGTCAGCCGATTGTAAGCCCGCCCTAATTTCCCGCGCCACAATTTCCATTGCGGAAAAAGCAGGTGCGCCACATCGCCCGTCGGGATAAGCAACGGCGATGAAACAGCAACCATGGCGGGCACGCGCAATTCGCGTGCAATATGGTGGCCATAAATACTGACATGGTTAAAAATAATAAGGTCGGGCTTCACCAGCTTCGCGGCGCGAAAGGTTTCATCAAGCTGGCGGCGATAACTGGGGCGTAGCACGGCTTTGCTTTTTAAACCCGAACGGATATAGCGCGCGACCGACGCCGAACTTTCCATGATGTGGCGACCAATTTCGGACAGCACAATTTTTGGCAAGCCGTTGTTCATGTAGGCATAAGCAATACCATGGTCGGTGACAAATTTTTTAAAACTAATGGGGGCGCAGATGGTAACGTGATAGCCGTTTTGTATCAACCCTTGTGCCAAACCAACGAAGGGTTCAACATCGCCGCGCGTGCCGTTGGTGATAATAAGAATTTTTTTCTTTTGCATGGTTTGTCCCTATTCCGCAATTATAAAATATCCGCGGGGGAGAAGGGTAGGATGGATGAGCGCAATAACATTTTTATGTTATATCGCACTCAAACTTAACTTGCAATTGATGATGACGTATAATGCTAATATAATATTGCCTTTAAGGTATCAATATCTAGGATATTGCCTTTTAGCTTCATTTAAATTAAATGAAATTAAATAGACATATCGCCTTTTAAACTGCTATATTCCTTTTTAAATAATTAGTTAATAATATTTATTTTATCTACCCAAGATAGGAAGTATAACCAAAAAAACCCCTCAAGACAAATATGAAAGCAAAAACCATAAAAAAATCGCAGCCGTTGACGGTAAAAGATATTCAGTCCAAAATGGGCGAGAAGCCATCGGCGCACCCTGAAAAGCACCTTAGCCATCGGGTTGGGTGGATTAGGGCGGCGGTGTTGGGGGCGAATGACGGTATAGTTTCGGTTGCCAGTTTGATTGTTGGGGTTGCGGCCGCTTCTATTGACAGGTCGGGCATATTGGTGGCGGGGGTTGCGGGACTATGCGCGGGGGCATTATCCATGGCGGCGGGCGAATATGTTTCGGTCAGTTCGCAGGCCGATGTAGAAAAATCAGACTTAGAAAAAGAAGCAAAAGAATTAAAGCGGGTGCCAGACCTGGAATTAAAAGAATTGGCGGATATTTATGAATGGCGTGGCTTGCCAAAAAAATTGGCGAGGGAAGTCGCCGTTGCCCTGACCAAACATAACGCGCTGGAAGCCCATGCGCGGGATGAGCTAGGCATTTCCGATTTCAACACGGCGCGTCCGCTTCAGGCGGCTATTACCTCGGCTATTAGCTTCGCCCTGGGTGCCGCCATGCCGTTGCTGATGGTGCTGGTTATACCAACCCAAAATGCGGTGCTGGCGGTGATTATTTCCACCGTGGTGGCGTTGGTGGGGCTGGGGTTGATAGGGGCCAAGTTGGGCGGGGCCACGGGCATATTATTATGGCGCGCGGTGGTGCGCGTTGTTTTTTGGGGGGTGATTGCCATGGCGGTTACCCTTTTGGTGGGTCAATTATTTGGCGCCACGATATAGCATGCACTTCAAACGCCAAAAAAACGGCAAGTTTAACCAGCGAATTTCTTTAATATTTTCTTAAGGATATAAGACAGCCAATTATAGAAATCTTCCGCCTCTGGTATATGGCGGACAATGGTTGGGTGGAAGATAATCAACAACACCAACAATAAAAAAACTGCTACCGCCACACCAAGCAATAGACCAAGGATGGTAAACCAATCGATGGTGCGTGGTTGCCCACGATATTTATCATCAGCCGCGTATCCACCCTGTCCTTTTACTTTGCGTTTGAATTTTTTCAAACGTTCTTGGTTTGCCTGGTATTCCTGATAATCACCATCGTTCATGCGCGATACATCAATCGCCAACAGGTCGCTATCATCGACATCGCTGGTTGACGGGGCGGTGGTTGCCGTATTTACGTTTTTGGGCTGGTTGCTTGTTGCGGGGCTCACGTTGGTGGGGGCTTGAACATTTTCTGGGTTTTTATTATCGAAGGTCGGGTCAATGTTCGGTTTATCGAAACGCGAAGCCGATACGTCAGGGGCTTGCGCACCAGGCTGGCTAGGGCTCCTGTTAGGACTATCGCCAATTATCAACATAAATTTGTTGGCTTGCCATTCATAAAAGCAATAGGGGCAGCGAACGCGTTGAAAACGCGTGGTCAAAAGCCCAGGGGCCACCGTGGCATTTTTTTTACAGGCAGGGCAGGGTAATTTGTAACTATGTGCCATGATTGTGTTTTTATCCTCTTAGCTATCGTATCAAACAGAATATGTTTACTGGTTTCGCCTTCATCCATAGCCCAAAGTAATTGGATTTCATAATTATTTTTTATCTCTTGTGCAAGATTATTATACAATTCTTGCAATTTTTTTGCCATTATTTTTCTTTTTTTTCCGCTTGCTTTTGCCATGATAAAAAGATTAAAGATTCTGGGCAGATCATTTATAAAAATCATTGATGATAGAAAAAATTCCTTTATTGGCTGGTGCGGCGCGTGCCCTAAGCGTTGCCATGGTGGAACGGGCGCAATCGGGGCACCTCGGGCTACCACTCGGCGCGGCCGATGTGGCGACCGTTTTGTTCGCGCGGCATTTGCATTGTTCCCCGCTCCAGGCCGATAATATATCGCGCGACAGGTTTGTTCTCTCGGCGGGCCATGGCTCGGCCTTGCTTTATAGTTTGCTCCATCTGTTGCAATATAAATCTTTTGATTTGCCTGTTTTGCAAAAATTTCGCTCGTTGCATGCGGCGGCGGCGGGGCACCCCGAATATCACATGGTTGATGGCAAGCCCTTGGCGGGCATCGAAACCACCACGGGCCCGTTGGGCCAGGGTTTGGCCAACGCCGTTGGTATGGCGATTGGTTTAAAAAAAATATTCGCCACCACACCCGCCGCGACACCGCGGGTTTATGTTATGTTGGGCGATGGTTGCTTGATGGAAGGGATCTCCGAAGAGGCACTCTCTTTGGCGGGGCATTTGCAAATTGAAAATCTAATATTGTTGTTTGACGATAATCATATTTCTATCGATGGCGATATTAACCTCACCACCAGGACCGACCATGAAGCCCGCTGTCGCGCCCATGGTTTTCATACCTTATCGGTGGATGGGCATGACCCTGTTGCCATAGACAAGGCCATAGCCGAAGCCCGCGGCAGCGACCGACCAAGTTTCATCGCCTGCCGCACCATCATTGGTAAGGGCGCACCCACCAGCGCGGGCACCGCCGCCGCCCATGGCATGGCCCTAGGAAAGGGTGAAGCCGTTGGCTTGCTTGCCAAGCTGGGTATCCCTGACCCCGAAAAATTCCTTAAGGATTTTATCTTGCCCAGCGCGTGGTTGGATATGTGGAGCGATGTCGCCAAGCAGAAGATAAATAATTATCAAGATAAGGCAAAGAATTTGGCGGCGGGCGTGGTGCCGCAACATGATATTGATGTGATGAAGGATAGCCCAAATAATAAGGAATTATTAACCGAGATTCAAAATTATAAAACCAACATTGTCAAAGAAAACAAACCATTGGCAACCAGGGTCGCCAGCCAGCAGGCATTAGAAATTTTTAGCAAATATGTGCCAGGTTTGGTTGGCGGTTCGGCCGACCTTGGGGGTTCTAACGGCACAAAGATTAAAGGCCAGCAAATTATTAACAAAGACAACCCCGCGGGCAGTTACATTCATTATGGGGTGCGCGAACATGGCATGGCGGCGGTGATGAATGGTTTGGCGTTGGTTGGTTTTATTCCCTATGGCGGAACATTTTTGGTATTCAGCGATTATTGCCGCGCGGCCTTGCGCTTGTCGGCCCTGATGAAGCAAAAGGTAATATATGTCTTCACCCACGATTCGATAGGCGTGGGGGAGGATGGACCAACCCACCAACCCGTTGAGCATTTGGCGGCGTTGCGCGCCATACCGCACCTGTTGGTGTTGCGCCCATGCGATGCCATTGAAACGGTGGAGGCTTGGCAAATAGCCCTCAGCCGTCAACAACCGACCGTGTTGGCGTTGTCGCGGCAAAATTTGCCATTGCTACGCCAGGCAATAAACCCAGCGGCGCAAAACAAAACCGCGGATGGCGGTTATGTTATTTATGGTCAAGAAACGGGGCGCGATATCACTTTGCTAGCCTCGGGTTCGGAGGTTTCTTTGGCGGTTGCCGTGGCCCAAGATTTAGAAAAAATGGGCAAACATGTCGCGGTGGTTTCTTTGCCGTGCTTCGAATTGTTCCGCCAATTACCGCTGGCGGAACGGCAACGTATATTGGGCGACGCGCCGCGTGTGGGGATAGAAGCCGCGGTGCGCCAGCCGTGGCACGAATGGTTGCGCGCCGCGACCATGGGCAACAAAGGCGATGAATTCATCGGCTTGGATGATTTTGGCGCGTCGGCCCCTTACCAAGATATTTATAACGAGCGAGGTATTTGCAAAGAAAATATCTTGAAGGTTGCGCTTAAGCTGTTATAATAAATAATATGGGTAAACATAATATTACCGCCGAACAGCAAAAAATAGCGGACAAGTTGGCGCAGGCCTTCCTTGACGAGCAAAGCTTTGACTCCATGGTCCATTCGTTTTCAGAGGATGATGCTTTTTCTATCAAACGCGCCATGTTTCGGACATTGCGTGGTAAGTTGGCGCAGGGCGCTTCACAAGCCAAAATAATTGGTCGCAAAATTGGTCGCAATGATAAGGTCGGATTAATCGCCACCCCCGTCTATCGCCAGGGGGATGCGGCGCAACACCCCTTGCCCAATAATTTGATAGGGCTGGAACCAGAATTGGCGGTCATTTGGGGGGATGACCTGCCCGAGCGTATCAAAAATGAAAGAGATTTTTATTGCGCCCTGCGCGATGCGGGTAGCAAATTGGTGCTGGGGGTAGAAATTTTGGCAAACCGATTTACCGTGCCCAACATGCCATGGAACGAACAAACGCGTCCTGATTTTTCTATCATCCTTGCCGACCACCTGCATCAATGGGGTTATGTGGTGGGGGATGATTTGCAAACCATTGATCCCGATAATGCTTATCACCAAAAACCTTTTGTTTTTTCCTATGGCGATAAAACGATAAAGGCCGAAGGGTCGAAATTAGCATTCGGCAACCCATTAAATATGTTGTGGCAATTTTATCAAACGCGACCTTTTAATCCCTTAACCGCTACCGAACATTTTAACCGTGGCGAGGTTATTACCTTAGGCTGTTTGTTCGGCGCGGCGGTGCCGTTGTTAAAAACCGCGGTGAAGCCAGGCGATAAAGTTAGGTTTGAATTTGCAGGATTCAAGACATTAGAAATTACGTGGCAGAAATAATTGCCTGGCGCAAATAACAAGCAAAATAGGCTTTGTAATTTTGCTTTTATAGACTCTTTTTAGTATCAGCGATGCTATGCTTCGCTTGGTTGATTGACGTAATTTTTTATATATAGTAAGCAGATGGAAACCAATTTCATTTATTTTTTTTATTACTGTTATGAATATTATCAATAGTTCTCGCTTGTCAAAATCTCAGCCTCAAGATTCTCGCCAAGATTCTCGCTCGGGTTATCGCTTATCGGAAAAGGAAACGCAGGATCTGTGGCCAGCCTTATTTAATTTTTTAAATACCGCCTTGGGTGCTGCAAACCTCGGTTTATTCTTCTTTGGTTTTTATTTGGTGTTTGCTGGACACATAAGCAAATGGTATTTGTTGGTTGGCTTTGTTTGTTATTTTTGGTTTGGCATACTTGGGCTGACGATTGGTTTGCACCGTTACCTCTGCCATCGCAGTTTTAAAACATCGGCATTTTGGCATGGATTTTTTGCCATCACGGGCACGCTTTGCTCGGTTGGCACGGTGATAGCCTGGGTTGGGTTGCACCGCCACCATCATTTATATACCGACAAACCCGAGGACGCCCATGACCCACGGCGCAACGGTATTTTAAAAACTTGGTTTTATATTTATAAACGGGTGGTGGTTTCTGAAAAATATGTCCGCCCCGAATTAAACAGCCCGCTGTTGGTGTTTTTACATCGTTATTATTTCTTGGTGATATTTGCTTATATTATTTTATTGGCGGCGATAGATCCCATGTTGGTTATTTGGGCCTACAGCATCCCTGCCTGCGGCGTTTATGTTGGGTTGTCGGCGGTGACCACCATTGCTCACCTCCATGGTTACAAAACATACGAAAGCGATGATGAAGCCCGCAACAGTTGGCTTGCCAGTTTGTTGAGCGGCGGCGAAGGTTGGCATAACAACCACCATGTTTTCCCCGCCCACCACCGCCAAGGTCATCAACCGTGGGAACTTGACCCTTCGGCTTGGTTGATAGAAAACGTGATTGGTAAAAATGTGCGTAAGATAGATTTTTCGACCAAGAAAAAAATAGCCGCCAAAAAAAGCTAAAAGCAAAATTAAAAAATAATTTTGCGGGTGATGATATAGGGCAAAATATTAAGCGGCAAACGCGTTATCAACAACCACGCTGTAAGCAAAAAATGCGGCTGGCCCGCTAAACCAACAAAGCGGGCGATAGCATAAATATTTTTATAAGCAAACCAGGGGCGGGTGAGAGCCTGCCTTATATTTTCCAGCAAGAACCAATGTATTTCTTGGCTGATATTTTTGTTTATTGCGCGGTATATTTTTTTATCATAAAATAATACAAAATTTTTTACGGTGATGCGTGGCAAGGTAGTAAACGGGTCGGGCAGGTTTTTTTTTCGCAATTCATGCGCCAACCTCACCATCATGCCAAAAACAAATTTTTCGAACTGCTGGCGGGTTAAACCGCTGCGATGTTTGTAATAATAATAAAGCGGCTGGGGAAGGTTTTTTATCACGCCCCCTTGCTCCAATAATCGATAACACCAATCGGCATCTTCGCCCTGGCGCAGGGGGCGATAAGGCACCGTAAGGTAAAATTCCTTCCTCACCAACAGGGTGGGAAAATGGATCAGGAAATGGGGTGTGGCGTTGTCTATGATGGGGGTGGTGGGCTTGCCCATTTTTGGGCGCGGGTTATTGGTGGTTGGCGAATGATGCGAATCGCGCATCACATAAAAATTGCTACCCACCGCCGCTATATTTTTTTCCTTTTCCAGGTATCGCAATAATATTTCCAAACGTTGGGGTGGCGAATAATCATCGGCGTCTTGCCATAAAATATAATCACCTTGGGCATTGGCTACCCCGCTTTGTCGGCTAGCCCCGACACCCAAATTTTGCGCGTGATTTATTATCCTTATTTGCTTTTTATTTTTTTGATAGGATGCAATGATGCCGAGTGTGTTGTCGGTCGATTTGTCATTAACAATAATTATTTCAACGGGCTGATAAGTTTGCGCCAAGATGGATTCTATCGCCCGCCCAATAGTCAACGCCGCATTAAAAGCAGGGATGACAACCGATACCAGGGGTTTATTCTGGGGTTTATTTTGGGTTTTAGTTTTTGGTTTAGTTTTGCTCATCAATCTTTGCCTTGCTTTATTTACCCCGAATGGTTCTTTTTTGCTAGATTTTTGTTGGTTTTTGGGTTAATAATTTGCCTCATCAAAATAATAATAAATGGCCAAAAAAACACGCCGATAAGAAAAGGATTAAAAAAATGACCAAAACAAATAATAAAAAATTCGCCCGTCAATTTCATACCGTATCATTGCTGACCCTTTCGGTTGGTGGTGGTTTCGCGGGGGTTGCCGCGGCGCAAACCCCAACGGGCGGCGTGCCTGGCGCCATGTTGCAATTGTTGCCTTTGGTGCTTATTTTTGGTGTCTTTTGGTTTTTGTTGATTCGCCCACAGATGAAAAAACAAAAAGAACATCAAGCCTTGGTCGCCGCAGTAAAAAAAGGCGATGATGTTATTTTGTCGTCGGGCGTGTATGGCAAGGTATCGCAAATTGTTGACGAAACAAGGGTCGAGGTTGAAATAGCCTCGGGTGTGAAGGTGAAGGTTGCCAAAAACATGTTGGCCGATGTGCTTAACAAACCCGTTGCCGTTGCCAAATCGACAAAAAAATAAATGCTGCAGGTTTTTCTTTTAAAAATATAAATATTTTTCGAAGAAAAAAATATAATGAAATAGTTGGTTTATTTTCATGGTGCTTGATTATCCGCTTTGGAAAAGAATAATGGTGTTTGTCACCCTGGCCCTTGCCTTGCTTTACACCCTGCCCAATTTTGTTCCCAGCTTACAAAATAAAAACGCCAAGGAATTTTTTGCCTTGGGCTCAACCATGAACCTTGGCCTCGACCTAAAGGGTGGGGCCTATTTGCTATTGGAAATAGATAGCGACCAATTTATTAAAGAAAAAATAGCTCGCCTTGAAGACGATGTAAGAAACAATATTCAGCAAAATGGTTTGGGTTATTTAACCCTAAGCCATGATGATAAGGCGGTTCGTTTGACGGTGCGCCCCAACGACAATGATGCTGTCTATAAATTATTGCAAAAACAATTTGCCCCCGCCGCCTTGCCCGCGCTTGGTGGTGCCAGCAAATCGCTTATCACCATCGCCAAAAATGGCGATGTTTTTTTATTATCCTATGGGGAGGCTGGCCGCGCCCAATTGGTGAAGCAATTGCAGGATCAAGCCGCAAACATCGTGCGTCGGCGGGTGGACGCCCTCGGCAATAAAGAAGCCGCGGTATCGCCCCAGGGCAACAACCGCCTGATGGTCCAGGTGCCAGGCGAAGCCAACCCAGAAAATTTGAAAGTGGCGATTGGTAAAACCGCCAAGTTATCTTTTTACCTGCCCAATAGGCCAGGCGAACCCAGCATTACGTTTTATGATGCGGCGGGGGTTGGTTATGCCCTGGCCGTTACCCCCGTGGTGGGCGGCGATGATTTGGAAGATGCGGCGGCGTCATTTTCTGAAGGTCAACCCGTGGTGAGTTTTCGTTTTTCGGGGGCAGGGGCAAGAGCCTTTGGCCAGGCCACCACCGACAATGTTGGTAAGCCACTTTTTATTGTTTTGGATGGTAAGATTATTAGCGCGCCCAATATCCGCCAACCCATCACGGGTGGCAGCGGGATTATCACCGGCAATTTCACCACCGCGGAAACCAACCAATTGGCTTTGCTGCTTAAGGCGGGGGCATTGCCCGCACCGTTGAAGATATTGGAAGAACGCAGCGTGGGCGCGGGGTTGGGCGCCGACAGTATTCGCGCGGGGCAATTGGCGTCGTTGATAGGCTTCATTGCGGTTTTGTCGGTGATGGTGGTTATTTATCGTTTGCCTGGGTTGTTTGCGGGTATTGCCTTGGTCGGGAATTTGTTGCTGTTGGTGGGTATCATGACGGCGTTTCATTCCACCCTAACTTTGCCTGGCATCGCGGGTATTGTTTTAACCATGGGCATAGCCGTGGATGCCAATGTTTTGATTTATGAACGCGCCAAAGAAGAATTGTCGCGCGGCAAGTCGGTGGTGACCAGTTGGCAAGATGGTTTCAACATGGCCTTCGCCACCATTTGGGACAGCCATTTGACCAATTTGTTTAGCACCCTGTTGTTGTTTATTTTTGGTTCGGGCCCTATCAAGGGTTTTGCTTTGTCTTTAACCTTGGGAATTATCACCTCGCTTTTTTCAGCCATCATGGTGACGCGCATGTTGGTGGTATGGTGGATAAGGAAATTTAACCCAAAAACCGTAGGATTTTAAGAAAGAAAAATAACCATGTGGAACAAATTACGCGCGCTTCATCGTTTTGATTTTATTAAATATCGGCCGTTGCATGTTGGCTTGGCGGTCAGCATTATTGTTATTTCGGTTGTTTTATTTTTTGCTAAGGGATTAAATTATGGCATCGATTTCAAAGGTGGGGTGTTGCTTGAGATCAAAACCGCGCCTGGGGTAACCATTGCCGACATTCGCGCCAAAACGGGGCAATTGCCCGTGAGATCCTATTCGCTGCAAGAATTTGGTGCGGCCGATATTTTGTTATTACATATGGATAAGGAAGAATCTACCTCGCCCGATGCTTTGCTGCAGCAGGCAAAAAATATCTATGGTGCCGCGGTCAGTGAATATCGCCGTGTTGAAACCGTGGGGCCTGTGGTGGGGGAAGAATTAAAACGTTCGGCGGTGTGGGCGGTGCTGGCGGGTTTGATGATGATATTTGTTTATGTGTGGTTGCGGTTTGAATGGCAATTTGCGCTGGGCGGTATGATATCATTGTTTCATGATGTCGTGGCAACGGTCGGGTTATTTTCCTTATTGGGGTTAGAATTTAATTTGGTTTCGGTGGCGGCGTTGTTGACCATCGCTGGTTATTCTATCAATGACACGGTGGTTATTTATGACAGGCTGCGCGAAAATATCCGCCTCACCCCTAACAAGCCGCTTAATGAATTGATGAATCTTTCTATCAACGCCACGTTATCGCGCACCGTGCTAACATCTTTGACCACCCTGGTGTCGATGTTGGCGTTGGCGCTGTTCGGTGGTGCAGCCATCCAAGGTTTTGGCATTGTCATGGTGTTTGGTATTATTTTTGGCACCTATTCTTCCATAGCCCTGTCCTTGCCTGTGGTGGCTTACTTCCGCCCCAAGGGCGCCAAGGATAAAGACGGCTATGGCGATTTCTTTGTGAAGAAATAGGCGCGTCATATTCGCGTTAAAAAACCATTGCTTTTGATGTGGGTTGGTTTTAAACATTGACCTATGGATATTTTACCGCTTTCAAGTGAGGGGAAGTTTGCCATCAGTTCTTATGGCGGGGGCGGTTTTGTTATTAAGGATAACAAGGGGCAGGAACAACCATGGCGCGGCGGTATTTTTATCAAACCCGACGGCGTGGTGCCGATGACGTACAAAGAATTTTTGGATATAAAATTGGTCGATGTTATTCCGCTGTTGCCATTAAAATGTGAATTGTTGTTGATGGGCACAGGACAAAAAATGATGATGCCAGGAAAATCAGAACGCGACAAATGGCAAAGTTTGGTCAATGGCGTGGAATGGATGGCGACCCCCGCCGCGGCGCGAACCTATCAAATTGCCATTGCGGAAGGTCGCCTCGCCGCGGCATTGTTGTTGGCGGTATGAAGAAAACATCTTTACAATATAAATAAGAAATGCTATATTTGTCATAATCCACCAATATGGTGGAGAGGGGTGTGTCTTTGACCACTGCAAACTAGCCAGCAATTTGCTGGCTTTTTTGTTTGTTATATCATTTTTATGCCATAACCTTTTATCTTGCCATTAGCATCCGCTTTTATTTTGCTTTTAATTTCGTTGATTACTTGCAAGCTAAAATTGTTATCTAATGAATTTATTTTTTTATATTGGTAAAGTGTAAAATATTTGATGATAGTCGCCAACATGTCTGAAATTTCTAGCCCAACAATCCTATGCTCTTTGCTTTTTATTTTAAGTTCTTTTGAGGAAATATGTGATTTCAGAGACGCGTATTTTGTTCCTGAAGCATAGAGGTTAGCATAATGAGATTGCAACGCCCTGTCTTCTTTCTGCCCCCTTTGTTCTATCATAATATCCCCCGCAGCATTGTGCTCTTGTAAAAAACGCACATATCTTTCTAGTAAAACTTCTAAACAACAACCATAGGCAGGGAAGGTAATATTTTTATCAGTTTTAAAATGATTATTTTTATCTATGGTAACAGAAATTAATGATATATCAGCGGCGCGACAAAAATCTAAATATAATTTGTTAAATTGATTTTTTATCTTCATATCTGTTTTTAATTTTATAAAATGTTTTTGACCAGCAATAACATCGGTGTAATGAAAAATTGGTTTATTATCTCTGTCTTCTAGAAATAACTCTCTCATCTCCTCCCATTTTCTAGACAAATCTTTGTAATTATTATTGTTAATAATTACCCCTAGCAAACAAAGATATTGATTTTTTATTGTAGAGTTTTGATTTTTGACGGGTTGTGGGTGACCACTTTCATCAATATAAAGGCGATATTTTTTCATGTTTCTAACTATCAAAACGCGAGATAACAAGTCAATATATTATAAATATTAACAATTGTGAGGCAAAGCAATATAAGAAATTATTGTAAAAAAAAATGAATCGTAGGATAATAGAAAATATTATATTTATGGATAAAGTAGTGCCAACATCTTCACTTCCAGCCAATAACCAAAAAAATAAGTTTTTAGTTCCTGGCTCTCATGGCGGGGATTATTTTAGGCAAGAATGTCCCCCCACCGAAGGAATAAAATACACGGGCTCTAAGAAAAAATTATTGCCCCAGATATTATCGCTGGTTAATGGTTTAAAACCCAAAATGGTGTTGGATGGTTTTTCGGGCACGACCCGCGTGGCGCAAGCATTTGCTAAACAGGGTTATCAAGTTATCGCCAATGACATTTCGGCCTGGTCAGAAAATTTTGCCACCTGTTATTTGTTAAATAAAAAACCCGCTGCCTATTACCAAGCCATGTTGGATGAATTGAATAATCTGAAACCTATCGCGGGTTGGTTTTCACAACATTATGGTGGTGATATTCATGAAACAAAAAAACCGTGGCAAAAACATAACACCATGAGGTTAGACGCCATAAGGGAAGAAATTGATAGGTGGCAATTGGACAAAGTTGAAAGGGCGGTGTTGTTGACAAGTTTGATTTACGCGATGGACGCCGTTGATAGCACCCTGGGGCATCAGGCTTCTTACCTTCATCAATGGTCGGCGCGATCTTATAAAACGATGCAGATGAAATTGCCGCAATTGTCGCTGTCGACAGAAAGCCATGAAAAAAACCACGAGGTAAAAAGAAAAGATATTTTTGATGTTATCCAAGAAAAGGAAGTTGACCTTGCCTATTTCGACCCGCCCTATGGTTCGAACAATGAAAAAATGCCGCCGTCGCGCGTGCGCTACGCCGCCTATTATCACCTATGGACCACGATTATTTTGAACGACCGCCCCAAGGTTTTTGGTAAGGCGGCACGGCGCCACGATTCGTCAGACAAAATGACAGGTTCAATTTTTGAAGAATTTAGAAAAGATGAGATGGGCAATTTTATCGCGGTGGAAGCCATTAAAAAATTATTATTGAAAACCCGCGCCAAATATATTTTGTTGTCCTACAGTTCGGGTGGGCGCGCCACCGCCGAAGAATTACACGCGGCCATAGGCCAGGCAGGAAAATTAAAAAAAATTATAGCAATCGATTATCGCAAAAATATCATGGCGGGGATGACATGGACAAACGAATGGACAAAAAATATAACTAAGGATATAACAAGCCATAAGCCATGGCAACCCGCCGAAGAACCACACAAAGAATTTTTGTTTTTAATAGAAAAATAATAGGAAAGGTAGATACATGAAGGTTAATGTTTTTGCTGCATTGCATCACAAAATAAAAAATATCATCAGCCAGATTTTTGAGGTTGATGAAAAAACCATTCCCACGTTTCAGGTTGAACGCCCGAAAGAAGAAAGTTTTGGCGATGTGTCTTGCAACGCGGCCATGGGCTTGAGTAAATTTTTGCGCCTGCCGCCACAAAAAATTGCCCAAGCCATCATCGATGAATTGCAAAAAGACCCGACCGTAGAAAAAATCCAGCTGGCGGGGCAGGGGTTTATCAATATCACCCTGCGGGTTGATTATTGGCAAAACCTGTTGCAGGCTATTAATCAGTCGGGGCAAGATTACGGGAAAAATATCCTTGGTGGCGAGGAAAAGGTTAATGTCGAATTTGTTTCCGCCAACCCAACGGGGCCGTTGCATGTTGGTCATGCACGCGGCGCGGTGGTGGGCGATGTGTTGGCGCGGTTATTGCGCACCGTGGGTTTTGATGTCACCGCCGAATATTATATCAACGATGCGGGTTCACAAATTGATACCCTGGCGCGGTCGCTGTATTTTCGTTACCAACAGCAGGCGGGCCGCATAAGCGAAACAGCCGAAGTGCCCGAGGGTTGTTATCCAGGCGATTATTTATTGACCTCAGCAAAAAAAATATATGATGAAATACAAGACCAATATATTGATAAGGAAGAAGCACAATGGTTCGATTTTTTTAAAAATTACGCGGTCGATGCGATGATGGTCGAGATTAAAAAAGACCTGACCGATATGCATATCAAGCATGATGTATTTTCTTCCGAAAAAAAATTGGTAGCCGCAGGCACGGTGCAACAGGTTTTAACCGAATTAGAAAAAGAAGGAAAAATTTATGAAGGCGTTTTAGAAAAACCCAAAGGCAAAACCATCGAAGATTGGGAACCCCGCCCACAAAAATTATTCCGCAGCAGCCAAGACGGCGATGAAACCGACAGGCCCATTCAAAAATCGGACGGGTCCTTTACCTATTTTGCCAACGACATAGCCTATCATTTGGACAAACATCAACGCGGCGCAACCCGATTGATAGATGTGTTGGGTGCCGACCACGGTGGGTATGTTAAACGTATTTCATCGGCGGTGCGGGCGGTGTCGCACGGGCGGGCACGGTTGGATTGCCTGTTGATGCAGGTGGTTCGATTCATGGAAAATGGTGTGCCATTAAAAATGTCAAAACGTGCGGGCAATTTTATCATGTTGCGCGACGTGGTGGCGGCGGTTGGTGCCGATTCGTTGCGGATATATTTGTTGTCGCGCCGCCCCGATAGTCAAATGGATTTTGATTACGAAGAAGTAAAAGCAACCAAACGCGAAAATCCCGTTTTTTATTTGCATTACGGTTACGCCCGCGCCCATTCATTGATGGGGATGATAGAAAAAGAATTTCCAGGGTTGCAACCCGATATATCCGCCGAAGCCGTAAAATTAATTAACCATCCTTTGGAATTATCGATGATAAAAAAAATGGCGGAGTTCCCCCATATGCTGGAAAGGGCGGCACGCCTTGCGGAGGCTCATCGTTTGGTATTTTATCTAACCGAATTGGCGGCATGTTTTCACCAACTTTGGACCGCGGGACGCGATGACAGCGACTTGAAATTTCTGCAAAATAATAATAAGATGCTGACGGCGGCGCGCCTTGCCTTGGTTAAAACATTTTGCCAAGTGATGGAAAGCACGGGCAAAATAATGGCTATTGAATGGAAAAAAGAATTACGCTAAAGGATAAGGATAATGAGTGGCGATATTTTAGATAAGGGATCCTCGATGCGGCGCATTATCACGCTTTTAACCGTGTTGTTGTTGTTAATAAGCGCGTTAATATTTTTATTTAACCGCGGCAGTTTTTTTGCAAATAAAGATAATAGCAAAACCCCCGTGGTGGTAAGCCCCAACGGCGATGTTAAAACCTTTCCCAGCGAGGAAGGCAAAAATGGCAACATGCCAACGGCGAAGGTTTACGACATGTTAGAAAAAACGCCGCCCCCCGCCAAAAAACCCAGTTCGGTAAAAGATATTATTGCCAGTGACGAGAAAAAAACAGCGACCGCCACGCCACAAACTGGCGCGGAAAAACCAACCAGCAAGGTTGCCGATAAACCCGCCGATAAAAACAGTGATAAAAAACCCGAGAAGCAAACAGAAAAAAAATCCAGCAACGCAGCAAGCAATCAGTCGACACAAAAGAAAGCTAACAATGTTGCTCAGAAACCTTCATCGGTTGCTGACCTGGTTGCCAAGAGTGAAAATAAACCAACCGCCAATGTCGATAAAAAGACATCCAGCGCGGATAAAAAACCCGCGACCAATGTTGCGCCCGCTGCAAAAACAACCAGTAATTATAATTTGCAAATGGCATCCTTCACCGATGAAGCAAGCGCGCAAAAATTCTTGGATAATTTAAAACCAAAAACAAAGAAAATTTTTAGCAATAAGCCCATCGGTTATCGCGTTGCGACGGGGATCCTGCCCAATGGGCAAAAGGTTTTCCGCCCGCAATTGACGGGCTTCACCGATAAGCAAGACGCGACCGCGGCTTGCCAAAAAATAAAATCGCAATTGCCAAAATCCGATTGCTTGGTGCTAAAAAATTCTTAACTTTTTTGGCGTTTGCATCTTCATTATCATTTGTTATGCAACATTCTTTACCTGTGATATTTGGTTTGGCGGGAACGTCTCTTTCACCCGCCGAAGTATCTTTTTTTAAACAACATCCACCCTTTGGCTTTATTCTCTTTGCTCGCAACATCAACAACCGCCAGCAACTGATGGACTTGACCAAATCGATTTATCAATTGCACCCCGAAAAGCAAACATGGATATTCATCGACCAAGAGGGTGGCAGGGTCCGAAGATTAATTCCGCCGTTAGTCTACCCCGCGCCGCCCATGGCGGCATTTGTTGCATGCCACCGCGATGACGCAGCCAAGGGACAGCGCGCGCTAGAAATTTACGGCACATTGCAAGGCGCGGAATTGAATGACCTCGGCATTAACGCCAATTGCGTTCCCGTGTTGGATATTCGTTTTCCGTGGGCGCATGATATTATTGGCGACCGTGCCTTTGGTGAAGATCCAGAAGAAATTATCAAACTGGCCGATTATTATTTGGACGCGCTGATGGGGCAAAATATCCTGCCCGTCATGAAGCACATCCCTGGGCATGGGCGTGCACTGGTCGACAGTCATGAAGCATTGCCCTTGGTGCCAGCTTCGTTGCAAGAATTGCAAGCCAGCGATTTTTTACCATTTCGGCATTTTGCAAAAAAAATCCCGCTCGCCATGACGGCCCATGTTGTTTACCAGGGAATAGACGATAAACCCGCCACCTTGTCAAAAAAAATTATTGATGAGGTTATAAGGGGATGGATAGGATTTGATGGTTTGCTGATGACCGATGATTTGTCGATGCAAGCCCTGCAAGGCGATATGGTGGAACGAAGTTATCAATCCTTGGCGGCGGGGTGCGACATATTGCTGCATTGCAATGGCAAGATGGAGGAGATGGAAATGGTCATGCAGGCCATGACAGCATTTTGTCAAACACCGCAGGGTAAAAAAAACGCCGAGTCGTTTAAAAAATCCTGTCAATATCTTGCGAATCTTTCTATAGCGTGGCAAAAGAAAACAAAGCAGCTAAGTCGGGACGAACAGACAAAACACCATGAAGAAATGACAGGATTATTGTCGCCCCATTGGCAGCCATAGCGAATGATAACAGCCACCTTACGATAAAAATGATGAATGATATAACAGAAGATCCCAACAAATTGCCCGAACATAAAGTGATGACGGGCGAGGAGGCCTTCCTCGCCAATCCTGGCGTCAGCACGCTAGACCCCGAGCGCGACTCGGCGGAGGTTTTAAGCCTAAGCCTTAATAATTATGAAGGGCCTTTGGAACTCTTGCTTGATTTGGCGCGTAATCAAAAAGTTGATTTAAAAGAAATATCCTTATCGTTGCTGGTTGACCAATATATTGCCTTCGTCGAAAAAATAAAAAAAAGTCATATCGATATTGCCGCCGAATATTTGGTCATGGCGTCATGGCTTGCTTTTTTAAAAGCAAAATTGTTATTGCCCCAGGTCGAAGCCATTGGCGACGAACCGCCCGAAGCCATGATGGCGCGCCGCGCCCTGTTGATGCTGGATACAATGCGCCAAAAATCTATCGAATTGTTTTCGCGCCACCGCCAAGGCGTCGATTTTTTCTTAAAAGGCATGGCCGAACAATTACCGCAACAGATAGAAACAAGATGGGAATCAGATGTTAACAAATTGATAGCGGCCTACGCCGAAACGCGCAATTCAAAACCCACCAAGCAATTGGATATTCTGCCCACCAAATTAACCTCGCCCGAAATGGCGATTGAAAAATTACGGCGCGCCTTACCATTTTTGAAAGATTGGGTGGGGTTAGAAAGTTTTTTAACAAAAATATTTGATGAAAAATTTACCAACGAATTGCAATGGCGGGCGGCCTTTGCTTCCAGTTTTTTTGCCAGCCTTGAACTGGCGCGGCAAGGGCTTATAGAAATAAGACAAAGCGGTATTTTTAAAGACTTAGAAATTCGGCAAAAGGATAATGCCGCGCCCGAATTGCCCAGCGATAATAACAACCCCGATGCCCCTGATAATACGATAGTTGGATAGTGAACATGGCAAAAGAAAAAAAAATTCCTCATAGCTCAGACGATATCGGCGGTGCGCCGCACCGCATTGTTGAGGCGGCTATTTTTGCTGCCAACGAACCCATAGGCATGACCGCCCTGGCAGAGATGCTGCCGAAAAAAGACCAAGCCGCGATTGAAAAAATTTTAATCGACCTAAAAAATATTTATACTCCGCGCGGCATTCAATTGTTGGAAAGCAAAGATGGTTTTTATTTTCGCACCGCGCCTGACCTCGCGCCTTACCTCACCCAATTTCGTGTCGAATTAAAAAAACTATCGCGCGCCGCGATGGAATCATTGGCGGTGATTGCTTATCATCAACCTATCACCCGCGCCGAAATGGAAACCATCCGCGGGGTAACAATTTCGAAAGGCACGCTGGATATTTTATTCGACACGGGTTGGATAAAATTTAAGGGAAGACGCAAAACCATTGGCAACCCCATAACCCTTGGCACCACCGATAAGTTTTTGGTTGATTTCGATTTGGCGTCGCTACGCGATTTGCCTGGGGTCGAGGAATTAAAAGAAATGGGATTATTGCATTTGGGGCATGATATGTCGGCGATTGGCATGGGTGAGGATGAAGAAGAAGAATTGTCGCAGGGGGAGCAGCTGGATCTCCTGCAATCATCGCTTGATGATATTTTGTATCAAGAACAAAATAACAGCGACGAGGGCAACGAATTGTTGATGGATGAGCCAATCGATGACAATCTAGCAACAGATAAAAAAAAGAAAAAGAAGTAATTTTTTTCTTTACCAAGTTCTGTTATAGAAAAAAAATGGTTGCCCTGAGCGTGAATATTAACAAAGTGGCGTGGTTGCGCAACAGTCGCGATGGCGACATCCCTTCGCCCGTTGCGGCGATGAGAGAAATCATTGCCGCGGGCGCAAACGGCATTACCATCCACCCGCGCCCCGATGAACGTCATATTACCCACCGCGATAGCTTGGCCATAGCGCAAGAATGGCAAGCCCATAAAAATGTTGAATTAAATATCGAAGGCTTCCCCGATGAACGCTACATAAAATTGCTAGAACATATCAAACCTAGCCAGGCGACATTGGTGCCCGATAGCCCCAGCCAAAAAACATCCGACCATGGTTATCGCTTGGCGGATAAGATAAGCATGATGACCGATATTGTCAGCAAGATAAAATCGCTGGGCAATATTCGCGTATCAATTTTTGTCGATGCCGCCGCGCCCGCCGACCAAGATGAAATAAAAAGAGTGCGCGATGTCGGGGCCGATAGGGTGGAACTCTATACAGGTCCCTACGCCGCGGCCTTTGCCACGAATAATGATAATGATTCGCCCGCGGGGATATTAAAAAATTATGTGGCGGCGTGCCAAACCGCTATCGATTGCCATTTGGGGGTCAATGCGGGGCACGATTTGAATCTGCACAATTTGCCTTATTTCGTCAAAAATCTACCGCGCCTGGATGAGGTTTCCATCGGCCACGCCCTGATAGCCGACGCCCTGTGGTTTGGTTTTAGAAAAACCGTAGAAAAATACCAACAGGCTTTGCGGTCATTTTCTTAATATTTTTATAAATAAAATACATGACAGACTTCCCCTTCACCACGTCGCTGTTTGATGCTTCTTTTTATTTTTGTGCCGATGTGAATTCTAATAAAAAAATTGTTGCGCCATTATTATTTTTTGACACGGCGGGCGACCAATTGTTGGTTGCCGTGGTAACCGACAAAGAAATAATTACCAGCGCAGAGCCGATGGCCCATGGCCAGGCGGAAGAATTATTGCCCGCCATCAAAAAACTTTTAGCCGCCGCCAAGGTGGATATAAACATGCTCAAGACAATTTTGGTAACCCTGGGGCCAGGGTCATTCACGGGGGTGCGGGTGGGGTTGACCGCGGCCTTGGGTTTGCAATTTGCCGCTAATTTTCAAATGGGTGAGGATAATAAAAAAGATAGATTGCAAGCCTATGGCGTGGGCAGCATACCAGCCATGTTGTTGACATATTTGGCAAGTGCGCCGCATGGTGATAAAAAAAATAGTGATAGGGATTTTTTGGTGATGGCGGAAAGCCGCCGCGCCGACATTTTTTATCAAACATTTTCTTGGTCGGCAAAGGCGCAAAAAATATTGACCGTGATGCCCCAACCCCAGATGGCGGAAAAAAATAAATTGTTACAAACTTACCCGCGTCATGAGACCATAACCAACGCCATCGATATTAAAAAATTGTTGATGGCATGCAAAGATTACCATGCGATGGATATGTTGACCACCCGCCTATCGCCGCTTTACGCGCGCGAACCCGATGCCAAGCAACTGAAGGCATAAACCATGTTTATTTTCCTTCAAGCGCAAGATGCAAAAGAATTGGCGACCATCCATCATTCGTCTTTTGTTGGCAATGATATTTGGACGGAAGATTTTTTTGTTAAACAATTGCAATCGTCAGCTATGGGTTTGGCTTATTCTGTTGATAAAAAAATAATATCCTTTATTTTATTTCAACAGGCTGCCGACATTGTTGATATTTTAACCTTTGCTACGTTGCCAAATTGTCGCCGCCAGGGGCATGCAAAAAATATTTTACAAACGCTGGTAAATTTATTACCCAAGGATAATAAATTGTTTTTAGAGGTTAACGAAAACAATGCCCCAGCCATCAAACTTTACCAAGATGCAGGTTTTGCCAAGGTGTCACTAAGAAAAAATTATTATGCAAAAAACCAAGCCGCGCAAGTTTGGCGGCTAGAAAAAAAATAATGACATATTGGTTTAGGTTAGAAAAGCCGCAACGATGGATAGGCTGCGGTTTGCTTCATCAATTTTTTTTACCGCAAAGCTTTGAAAGGGTAGAAGTTTTTCCTCGCCCTGTTCAGACTTAATAACCAAAATATCGCCCGCGCCATAATTGCTAAAACCAGCCACCGTGCCAATGGTTTGACCGTCTTCACCCGCAACCTTAAAACCAATCATATCATGTTGGTAATAATGACCCGCGGGGGTGGGGGGTAAAAATTGACGGTCGATAAACACGGCACCATGCAAAATTTTTTCTACCGCGGTGCGGTCATCATAACCTTCCCACATTACCAAAAATCCTTTATCAACTTTACGCCACGATTTTATAACCAGCATTTCGCCCGATGAATGTTGCAATGGTGCCATGGTCAAAACGGAATCGGGCGGTTGGGTATAACTATGCAAATAACATTCGCCCTTTACCCCATGGGGCTTACCAATCGACGCCACCAAAACCAAATTCTTGGGCATCATTATTTTTTTGGGCATGGGGTGTAGGAATTATTTATAATAACGTTTTTTCCATTCTTGTTCCAAAAATGTTGTCCACATGGGGTGCGGTTCGGCTAAAATATTGCCCGTCAAGTTGGGCAATGGCACCGCCCCCGCATTGTCGATGAATATTTTTTTATCAGCCGATTTTAAACGGCTTATGTCAAGCACCGATGGCTCGCCCCAAAAATTGGCATTGGCTTTGCGCCCTTGGGCTGCGGGTGATAGTAAGAAATTAATGAAGGCCTGCGCCCCTTCCTTATGCGGTGCATTGAAGGGGATGGCTAAATAATGTTGGTTACTTAAAATGCCACTCGACCAGACATATGTTTTCACCGATGGCGGCACAATACGCTGTTTGATGGCGGCATTGGCGACCCCCGCGTTATAAGAAAAGCTTAACAATAATTTTCCGCTAGCAAATAATTTGAGCATGTCAGATTCATTTTTAGGAAAATTTTTTCCTTGCTGCCAAAGATAAGGATGCAATTGGTCAAGGTAGTTCCAAAGAATTTTTGTTTTTTCTAATGCCTCGGCTTCATTTTTGAAAGGCTTTTGGAAATCAGCGACTTGACCACGTTGCGTGCTAAGATCTAGCAACAATTTTTTTAAAAATGCTATGCCCGTGAAATCGGGTGGGGCGGGGTAAGATAATTTGCCAAGGTTATCTTTGGCAAAGGCCAGCAATTCGATGGCCGATTTGGGCGGCGAAGATATTTTGGCGCGATCATAAACAAAAACAAAATAGGCGCGACCCCAAGGCATTTCCAATCCATCAATGGGTATGGTAAAATCCTTTAACAGGGCAGGGTTATTATTCACCGCAAGCAATTGGTAGTTGGGCAGGGCGCTGGTAAAGGGACCGTAGAGCAACCCATTGTCCTTCATGATTTTAAAATTATTGCCATTTATCCAAACGACATCGGCGGTGCCACCCGTGCTGTTGCCAGATTTTTTATCCGTCAATAGTTGATTAACGATAATGCCAGTATCGGTAAGGCGCACATGTTTTACCCTGACGCCGTAGGCGTTGAATGTTTCGTTGGCGGCCCAAGCAATATAATTGTTGTAAAGTTCAGACCCGCCCCAAGCGTAAAAATAAATAACCTGACCGCGCGCGGTTTCCAGCGTTGAATTAAAATTGCCAGCAAAGCCTGTGGCGTGCCATAGGAAACCATAGAGAATAATCAGGCAAGAAATTATTTTTTTCATTATATTTTTTGTAGCAAATAAAATTATATCTCGCAACCATATATGAATTTATGGAATGGTTATTGCATTTTTACTGCTGCCCCGTCATGACCAACATTGCCAATCAAGAATTGATAAAAAAATGGGCAGATATTTTTTCTGCCATGAGCCAAGAGACCCGTTTGCAATTGTTGATAACCTTGGCAGGGCAGGGGGAGGATGGACTCAACCCCACCGCCCTGGCCGATGATTTGGCTATACCCGCCAACAGTTTGTCATTTCATTTAAGGGCGTTGGAGCAGGCGGGGTTGATAAAAATAAAAAAAAATGGGCGTTTTAAAACATGCAGCGTCGAATTTTATTTGATGGAAGAAGCCATAAGGTTTTTGATGAAGGAATTCTTTGGCGCCACCGATATTCGGTTTCGCGTGACGCGCCGCCAGAAATAATAAAACACGGGACGCGCCGTTACGCCATGATAGGGTTTTAGATATATTTTTTATTTTTATTCGCCCTTTGTTCTTTTTGCTTGACTGGCAAATAATTGTTATGTTATATAAATAATGTTCCTGCTTTGGTTGCGTGGCATGTATCATGTTGCAATATATTGCGGAACAAAATCCAGGGCAAGATGGACTTGAAAAAAAGGCTTCGTGTCGTGGTGCTTGCTGGCAACAAAATGACTGGAGGTTATGTTGTTGCAATAAAGTTTTTATAAAAAATCGTTATTGTTTTTTTATTTCTTTTTTTGTGGTGTGTAGTCCCTCCTTCTTATCCCCTCCCTGGTGTTTGTTACACCCCGCCACAAATTGAAAGGATGAAAAGCCAGCAAGTCGTTTTATAACATCATGCCGATAAAAACTCCCTTTGATTATCAAACCACGCGGGTCGCCGTTTGTTTCCATGGTGCGGTGCATCATTGGTGGCAATATTTGTTGAAAAGAAATTTTTGCCATTGTCTTTTGGTGATAGAGCAAAGCCAGGGTATATGTTTGGTCGACGCCTTGGCACCGCATTTTAAATTGGTGTTGTTTCCCAAACAATTTTCTTTCATGCAACTTATTGATCATTATCAGGAGCAGGGTTGCATTATTCTATACCAAGACCCCATGCCAAAAAATACGCCCCGCCAACCCAACCATCCGCGGGTGCCGCGCGCCATGCCGCCTTTTGCTATCTATTCTTGCGTTTCATTGATAAAATCCTTCTTGAATATGCAGGATTTTTTTCTTATCACCCCGTGGCAATTATACAAAAAAATAAGCGCAGGGGCGTTGGGCGGGTGGCATGAATCAACCAAGCATCATTATATTGGATTATAAATATGAAAAACCTTAAGAAAAAAAATTGACAAATTTTTTTAACGGTTATATGTTAAAAAAAACATATAGAAAAAATGACCAACAAGAAAGATTACCGTTTTCCACGCAAGCCATTAAGCCCAAGCAACGGCCCCGCCGAATTGCCGATGGATGGGGCGGTGGGTGGTGGCGGCGACCAGGCCTTTCGTGCATCTGAAAACCTTGGGCGTAATTTTGAACAAACCTGGGCGGGGGCCTTGTCATTTTGTCGCCGCCGTTATAGTCGCGACTTGAATGGGGTCGATGTGGCGGTGTCGGGCATCCCGCTTGACCTTTCGGTTACTTATCGTCCTGGCACGCGGCTGGGGCCGCGCGGTGTGCGGGCGGCGTCGGTGCAACTTTCGGAACTGGATGCCCATCCCTTTCGGTTTGACCCATTTTCGCACCTTAATGTTATTGATTACGGCGATTGCGAATTGGTGTTTGACCACCCCGAAACCATTCCCGATTCTATCGAAGACCATATTTTTAGAATTATTAGCAAGGGCGTGAAGTCGGCGACCATCGGCGGCGACCATTTTATTACCTACCCCATTTTGCGCGCCCATCATCGCCTGCATGGCGCGGTGGCTTTGTTGCATTTTGACGCCCACCCCGATACTTGGCCAGACGACGGCACGCAAATGAACCACGGCACCATGTTTGCCCGCGCGGTGAAGGATAAATTAATCATCCCTGAAAAATCGTTGCAGGTTGGCATTCGCACCGTCGCCCCCATGCTTGGCATCAATGTTATCACCGCTGACGATGTGCATGATATTGGGGTGAAGGGGGTGCTGGCCGCCATTGCCAAAACGATAGGCAACACGCCTTGCTACCTTACCTTTGACATCGATTGTTTAGACCCCAGCCATGCGCCAGGCACGGGAACCCCCGTGGCGGGTGGCTTAACATCGCGCGAGGCATTAAAAATTATCCGTGGGCTTAACGATATCGATGGTTTAAACATCATCGGTTGCGATCTGGTGGAGGTTTCCCCGCCATTCGATGTATCAGAAATTACCGCCCTGGCGGGGGCGCATGTGTTGCATGATATTTTGTGCCATTGGGCTTTGAAGAAAAATGATAGCAAGAAGTGATTTTACTTATTTTGTAATTCATCATCCAATTTTTTGATAAGATTAAATATCTCGTCTATATTGCCCGTGGCTACCCATTCATTGGGCGATTCGTAATGTTCGTGTATCATTTTTTCTATAACAGCATTAAATTTTGTTTGGTAAGTTTTTTCTAACTTATAACCTCTTTTCGGATCGGATGTTTGGTAATTGTTTAATCTTGCCTGCGGATTTTTAGCAATACCAACCTTTAATTGTTTGCGGAAAGACTTGTTAGAGATAATATAAATATAGCCATTATCAAGTGATATACCGCGGCCATCGTCAGTTCTTTTCGGTGGGGTAGTGCTGTAATGAATTTCTTTATCCCAGCTTATAATATCATGTTTTTCTTTTCCCAACCTTTCTTTTACCAATTCATAGGCTTTGACGCTAACATCTATCCCGACCCATTTTCGACCTAATCTTTCAGCCGCCACACAAGCGGTGGCGCAACCACAAAATGGGTCAAGCACCATGTCGCCTTCTTTGCTACTAGCTTTGATTAATCTTTCTAACAAGGCAAGCGGTTTTTGTGTGGGGTAGCCAGTATGTTCTTTTGCCATGGCATTAAATTTTACATCCCATACATCGGACGGCACTTTGCCTAAGGGCATTTCTTTACCTTTTTGTCCTCCTTTCGTATAACGCCATTCGGTCATTTTGGACTTAAATGGTTCTAAGACTTTTTCTATATTAAAAAAATAATCCTCAGTTTTGCTATACCAAAAAATAATATCATGCTTTTTGCCAAAATTATTTTTTCCTCTTGCCCCCTGGTCATAATGCCAAACAATTTCATTTCTAAAATTTTTTTCACCAAATATACAATCCATAACCAATTTTAAATAATGGCTCATGGTGGGGTCGCAATGTAAATACACGCTACCACTGGTTTTTAATATCCGTTGTATTTCTATCAGGCGTATCGCCATGTAAACGCAATAGCAATAATTATATTTATTGCTAAAATCTTTTACACCTAAAAGCAATGAATGAAGTTCATAATTGTCAGCCTCAATTTCTTTTACCCACTCGTCTTTAATATCCTCTTCCCTAAATATATCGCTAAATTCTGCGCCCTCAGCACTGCTCCCGATGGGCGCGGTAAAGATTTTCTTTTTATTAAATGGGGGGTCCAAGTATATTAAATCTATCGAATTGGAATTGATACCACGTAAAATATATATATTATCACGGCAATAGATATTGCGATTGTTTATATTAACCATGGCTAGTTTTTAAACAATTTACATCCTCACCGCAAGCGTTAAGGAAGAGTTATATTTTTTATGTAATTAAAAAATAACCAGCCAAATATTATCGCAAAAGATTAACGAATTTTGGGTAAATCTTCGAAACTATGGAACGGCGGGGGTGAAGACAATGTCCATTCCAATGTCGTGGCACCGTCGCCCCATGGATTTTTAGGAGCAATGGCGCCGTATTTCAAACTGCGCCAAGCCATGATGATGAAGAATATAGTCGAAACAGCGGTGATGTAAGAACCGATGGAAACCACATAATTCCAGCCTTGGTAAACCGCGGCGTAATCGATATAACGGCGGGGCATACCAGCCAAACCAAGGAAGTGCATGGGGAAGAATGTTGCGTTAACACCAATGAAGGTTGTCCAAAAATGAACCTTACCAGCCCATTCGGGGAACATACGCCCCGACATTTTGGGGAACCAATAATAGAACCCAGCAAAAATACTGAATATGGCACCCAGCGACAAAACATAATGGAAGTGGGCAACCACGTAGTAGGTGCCGTGCAACGCGCCGTCAACCGATGCGTTGGAAAGCACCACGCCCGTGACGCCGCCAACGGTGAACAGGAAGATAAAGCCCAAGGCCCATATCATCGGCACGCGAAAGCGGATAGAACCGCCCCACATGGTGGCTATCCAAGAAAATATTTTGATACCCGTTGGCACCGCAATAATCATGGTGGCCGCGGTGAAGTAAGCCTTTGTATTGACGCTTAAACCAACAACATACATATGGTGCGCCCAAACAATAAACCCGACCAACCCGATGGTGACCATGGCGTAGGCCATGCCCAAATAACCGAAAATGGGTTTGCGTGAAAATGTCGAAACAATTTGCGAAATAATACCAAAGCCAGGCAAAATCATGATGTAAACTTCGGGGTGGCCAAAGAACCAGAAAAGATGTTGAAACAACAATGGGTCGCCGCCGCCTTCTGGTTTGAAGAAATTGGTGCCGAAGTTACGATCGGTCAACAGCATGGTGATGGCACCCGCCAAAACGGGCAAAGATAACACCAGCAAAAAGGCAGTCACCAACATAGCCCACACGAACAGCGGCATTTTATGCAATGTCATGCCTGGGGCACGCATGTTAAAAATAGTGGTGATAAAATTAATCGCCCCCAAGATAGAAGCGGCACCCGCCAAATGGAGGGCAAGAATAGCAAAATCAACCGAAGCCCCAGGATGGCCAAGGTTAGACGACAAGGGTGGATAGATAGTCCAACCCGTGCCCGCGCCACCGCCGATAACCGACGATAACAACAGCAAAATAAAAGCAGGAACCAGCAACCAAAAACTGACGTTGTTCATACGGGGAAAGGCCATGTCGGGCGCGCCAATCATCAAGGGAACAAACCAATTGCCAAAACCACCAATCATCGCGGGCATGACGACAAAAAACACCATGATAAGACCATGGGCGCTGATAACAACATTCCACAATTGACCATTGGGCGTGCCGTCGGCATTAACAAGATATTGCACGTCGGGGGCTTGCAATTCCATGCGCATGATGATGGAAAATATTGCCCCCACCACGCCAGCGATGATAGCAAAAATAAGATACATCGAACCAATGTCTTTGTGGTTGGTCGAAAATAACCAGCGTTGCCAGCCAGTTGGGGTGCCGTGTTTATCGTATGCCATGGTGAATGATACTCTGCTTTATAAGTAGGGGGGGTAATAAGGGTTAACTGGTTTTTTTGGTTGTGGGGGCCGCCGCGGGGGCAACATCTTTGTTTTGGTTGGTAAACCAATCTTGGAATTCGCCGTCGCTCACCACACGAATTTCGACAGGCATGAAGGCATGGTTGGCGCCGCATAATTCGGTGCAAAACCCGTAATAGGTGCCAGTCTTGGTCGCGCTGACCCATGTTTCATTGTTGCGGCCAGGGATAGCATCCATCTTTAACCCCAAGGGCAGGACAGAATAACTATGAATGACATCTTGCGAGGTTAAAATAAGTTTAACGCGTTTGTTAACGGGGATGTAAAGTGGTTTGTCGACTTTTAAACGATAGAGGCTTTTTTGATCATCGGGCAATGCTTCGCGTGGCGTGAGGATGGAGTCATATTTGATAGGGTTGTTGGCATCGCCACCATAACTTTTCGCATCAAGATATTCATAAGACCAATACCATTGATGACCAATGACTTTTATTGTCACATCGGACGGGCCCGATGATTCCATAAAATAAAGAATTTTGATGGAGGGGATAAACATCAAACCCAATATTAACAGGGGAATAGCCGTCCAAACAACTTCCAACGGGGTGTTATGAGAAACTTTAGAAGGGACGGGGTTTTTCTTTTCCGAAAAGCGGGCGACAACAATGACCAACAACACCAAAACGAATAAACAAATAAAAACAATGACGGGCATCAAAACATAATTATGAAAAGCCCAAACTTGGTTCGCGGTTTCAGAAGCCCCAGGCGTCATCATCATTTGCCATGGTTTGGCATTGGATTCGATGTTGCCAGTTGCATCTTGGGCTAACAATTTGATGGGTGCGGCGAGACTGGCGGTGATGGCAATCCCTGATAAAAGTAAAGAAAATATTTTACGCATGACGAATAAATAATGCTCGGTGATTGGGCTTTTAGCTTATTTTTCTTGCGCGTGCAAGCTTCGTTTTTTTTATTTTCGGGGTAAGGTTTTTTTACGGGCTGTGGCGGAGGGGAGAAATCTTTGAAGGGTGGGGCATCTTGGTCTCTTCTCGCCCCCGCCGCCTTGTTGCTTTCATGTTGATTCTTTTTCGCTTATGGGTTATATCCACGGGTAAGGGGGCAGCGAATTACACAAAATAATTTGCCAATATTTTTGTCAACCCGTTATAATTAAGAAAATAAATACTCACATGATTACTGAATTGGTCACCATTATCGCCCTGTTACAATTTTTGACATTTGGTGTGTTGGTCGGGCGCGCCCGCCGTAAAACGGGGGTGAAGGCCCCCGCGGTTACGGGCGACCCCATTTTCGAACGCGCCTATCGGGTGCAAATGAACACCATGGAAAACCTTGTTATATTTTTGCCCGCGCTGTTTTTGGCGGCAAAATATTGGCCTGATAGTTTGGTCGGGGGCGTGGGGATGATTTTTATCATTGGCCGTTATATGTATTGGCGGGCCTACACCGTTAACCCATCCACCCGTCATGCTGGGTTTGCGGTGGCGATGTTTGCGACATTATCGTTGCTTATCTTGACGGTTATTGGCATTATCATGGCGTGGACGGGCTATGAATTGGTCAAACTAACCATGTAATTATCCCGTTTGGTGCAACGGCGAATAACAAACTTTGCCGCCGTCATTTTTCATTTGCTTTTTGCGTTGTTTTTGCCTAATAGGGTTTTAATAGAAATAAAAAAATTAACATTCAAAAACAAAATTAAAAAACAGGTTTTACCACCATGCGCTCAGGAATTCACCCCGAATATCATGAAATAGATATCGAAACCACCAGTGGTGCCGTTTATAAAACACGGTCAACATGGGGGAAGGCTGGGGAGAAAATGAAATTGGAAATCGACCCCGACACCCACCCCGCATGGACGGGCGGCATACAAAAAGTTTTGGAAGGGGGACAAGTTGCCCGCTTTGGTCGCCGTTTCCAAGGGAAAAGTTTCAGCGCAAGCAAGGCGGCTGGCCCAGCGGCGCAACCCGCCAACAAACCCGCAAGTAAACCCATGGCAAAGCCTGTGGCCAAGCCCGTGGTTAAAGCGGCGGAAAAACCCGCAGTGCAGGCGGCGGTTGAGCAAGAAGCAAAAAAGGATTAACCCCCTATTTATTTTACTAACCCCCCATCCATTCTAATGGGTGATGGGTTTTACGGGTGGCGGCGTTAAATGTGGCGACCGATTTTAATCGCGCCTTTATTATCATTATATTTTTACCATTTATTTTACGGCCTGGTCTGGCGGTTATTTTTTTGGCGCATATTTTCGGCGCAACCCAATGGCGGGGTGTGGCATATTGATATTCATTGCAAAAAATAATTTTTATATAAAATTTATTTTATTCATTGCAAAAAAAATGATTTTTGTATAAAATTATTAACAGGAAAAAAAGTGGGACATCATGGAACAAAAAAACAATTTCTGGCATTATTTTTCTTGGCGTTATTCGTCCTGGCGCAATGGGGCGGGGCGGACAATGTTGATGTTGCTTAAGAAAAAAATATTTTTTCTTGGCTTGCTGTTGTTGCTTTGCCCCATCATGGCGCGGGCGGCCGCAACGGGCGGGGCGGATAATGAAAAAGAAAATCCATTAAAACCCAATTTCAACCGCGGTGGTTCGGTTTTCAAATTCCAACCATTTTATACATATTATTCTTACGACGAATATGCTCCTGCTAACACCCGCAATCATTTTATGAATGTTAATGGCAACATGGGTGGGGTGGAATTGCAATGGCGTTATGTTTTTAACAATTCTAATGCCATTCTTATTCCCATCGAATCTGCTCTCTATGGTTCGACTAGCATAACCTATACAGGGGCACTTGGGGATGGGCCTTATGGCTCCGCTGTATTTCATGGTAATCGCTATCTTATTTTTTCTTTCCGTTCTTTGGCGGGGTATGGTTTTGCCATCAATGATAACCATGGTATCAATCTGTTGACTGGCTTGGCTTACAAATTAACCTATAACCCAAAATCTGAGAAATATGGTTATGATAGGCTCAATCATTTGTTCTACCTGCCCCTTGCGGTGGAATATCAATATCAATATAAGCGCGATGTTTTTTCAATCCTTGCCCATTTGGAATATGATATTTTCTTGACGGGCACGCAATATAGTTTTTTGAGCCTCCAAGTGGATAACATCCCTAATCCCCCCACCACGGTTGTTCCCGACACGGTTATTAGTATACAACCTAAGGGTTGGGGGGTGAAAACATTTGTCGAATTGAATATTTACAATTTTTTAATAACGCCATTTTTTAATTATTTTTGGGTGGCGGAATCATCAATGAATATTAATTATAGCCGCTTAGCCGCGAAAACCACTGCGGGCGGCGAACCCGAAAACATAACCATGGAAGCTGGGATAAAATTTGGCTACCAATTCTAATTTTTTTATCTGATAATAAAAACAACGGCGGCGGGGTGCATGAATGGTGGGTTATAAAATATTAGCTTGGTGATGGTTTTTTTGCTATTGTTTTGCCATGATTTTGCCCGATAAAGATTGCGGCCGTTGCCCCGAACTTTGTGCCCACCGCCATATATTACGCCACGAACATGCCGATTGGTATAACGCGCCCGTTCACGGGTTTGGCGATTTCGCCGCGCGCATATTTATTATTGGCCTGGCCCCTGGCCAACGGGGTGCCAACCGCACGGGGCGACCATTCACGGGGGATAAGGCTGGTGATTACCTCTATCACGCCCTTGCCCAACATGGCTTCACCCAGGGGCAATATGGTGGCCACGCCGATGACGGTTTAATATTAAAAAATGTCTTTATCAGCAACGGCGTAAAATGCGCCCCGCCCAAACACCGCGACGTAACGCCCCAGGAAAAGAAAAATTGTCGTTTATTTTTACGCGGCGAATTGGAATCATTACGCCATGTAAAAATTATTCTAACATTGGGGCAAACCGCCCATGTGGCCTTGTTCGAAACCCTGGCCGAGGTCGACAGCGATATTAAACCGCGCCAGTATAAATTTGGTCATAAAAAAATTCATGATATCATCACCGCCAAAACCCATTTGCGCGTGGTCAACAGTTACCATTGTTCGCAACGTAATATAAATACAAAAATATTACGATTAGAAGATTTCTTTTCTGTTTTCGCGCTGATATGTGCTATGGTTGCCGATAAAAATCAACAACAATATAATTGATACAGGATGATAGATCATGACCGACAAAATTTGCGCCCTGCAGATGGATCCCCTAGAAGGGATCAAAATACAATATGATAGCAGTTTTGCCATCGGGTTGGGGGCGCAACGTCATGGGTTTAGAATATTTCATTATTTGCCAAAGGATCTAACCTACCACGGGGATAAAACCGTGGCGGGCAAAAAAATGGCGAACATCACCGCCAGCGGGCGTTTTGTCACCCTGCAACCAAAGGAAAATGGCGAGCATTTTTCGGTGGTGAAGGAGGTGGCGGATTTCCCACTTGATGAGTGCGATGTCATTTGGTTGCGCCAAGACCCGCCGTTCGACATGACCTACATCACCAATTGCCATTTGTTGGAATTGTTGCAAGCGACCAGCAACACCCTGGTGGTTAATGACCCACGGGCGGTGCGGTCGTCGCCCGAAAAATTGGCGGTGTTATATTTTGCTGACCTTATGCCGCGCACCATTATTTCCGCCGACTTGGCGCAATTGCAACGGTTTCATGATGACGTGGGCGATATGGTTATCAAACCATTGCATGGCAATGGCGGGGCGGGGGTGGCGTTTTTGGCCAAGGGCGACCCCAATTTGGCAGTGTATGTAGAATTGCAACAGGCGGTTAATAAAAATTTACCCTTGATGGGCCAGGCCTTCGTTAAAAACGTGACCAAGGGTGATAAGCGTATTATTTTGCTTGATGGCGAGGCGGCGGGTTGGTTTAATCGCCTGCCCCAGGCGGGACAAATTCGCGCCAACACGCGGGCGGGCGGCGGGTTGATGGCTTGCGACCTCTCGCCCCAGGATAAAGAGATCGTGGCAAGATTACGCCCATGGCTGGTGAAGGAGAAATTATTTTTTGTCGGGATTGATGTTATCGATGGCTATCTGACAGAAATTAATGTGACTTCACCCACGGGCATTCCCGTCAGCGACCGTTTGTTGGGAACAAATTTGGCCGATGATATTTGGCAAAGATTAGAAAAAAAATTACATGAGCAAAAAAAATGATATTTAAGAATCATTACTTTTCACAAAATATTGCTGGATTTTTAACGACGGACCCAAGTGATAAAAACTTGTTGCCCGAAGAATTTTTGGCCAAAAATTTTTCTACCATCCAGGATGTTATTGCTGCCATAGAAAATATTCTGGCGCAGAAACCAAGCAGTTCGCCCTTAATCAACGCCAGCGTGGCGCAAAAATTAAGCGCGTTGTTGACCCTGCCCGACAAGCAAGATGACATTGTGGTTTTTGAAAAAATCACCGCGCAATTAATGAAGCAGGAAATCACCAAGGTCATTATTTTGGGCACGGGTGGTTCGAGTCTTGGCTCCCAGGCACTGTATGAAATGGCCAGCCAAATCGCCAACAGCAAGCCGCACCCACGATTAGAAATTTTGATTAATTTTGACCCGATAGATTTTCATAACAAAACCAAAGACATCAATTGGCACGAAACCGCCCTGGTGTCGATTAGCAAATCGGGCGATACCTTGGAAACAATTTTGCAAACCCTTTATCTATTGCCGCTTATGGAAAAATCATTAGGCAGGGATAAGGTGAAGAATCATTTTTGGGTGGTGTCGGAGGATAAAGAATCCCCGCTGAATAACCTAGCCGATTATTACGGCGCGCAAAAATTGGTGCATGATAAAAATTTATCGGGGCGTTATTCGGTGTTGTCGGTGGTGGGCATGTTGCCCGCGGCCATGGCGGGCCTGTCGGTATTGCATATCAGGAAGGGTGCCGCAGAAATGTTACAACATTGTTTGTCGCGCGATTTAAGAAAAAATCCTTCCGCCCAATCGGCCTTGGCCATTTATGGGTTAGAGGAGACCAAGCAAAAATCGGTGATGGTGATGTTATCCTACGCCGATAGGTTAAGCACCCTATGCCGTTGGTTTCGTCAATTGTGGGCCGAAAGCCTGGGAAAAAATGGCAAGGGTTCGACCCCGTTGTTTGCGACGGGCCCCGTTGACCAACATAGCCAATTGGAATTGTGGTTGGGTGGGCCGCAAGATAAAATTTACACCGTGTTGACCACCGCGGAAAAAATAAACCTTGCCACGCCCGATAAAAAATTGTTGGCGTTGCATGAGAAAATGGCGCGGTATGAAGGTATTAATTTGGAAGACATGATGGATGCTTGCGCCCACGGTATTACTGATGTATTCTTAAAATATCGCCTGCCCGTGCGCACCATTGCCTTGCCCCATTTGAATGAAGAATCGATTGGCGCCCTGTTGATGCATTTCATGATGGAAACATTGTTTGTGGCATTTTTGCGCGGCGGGTTTGACCCATTTGACCAGCCACGGGTGGAAGACGGCAAACAAAAAATTCGTCATCAGCTGGAGGAAATTAAGTTAAGGAAAAAATAAAATAACCGAAAAAAAAATGCCCATCAGAAAATTATCATCGGTGATGATAAGCCGCATTGCGGCGGGCGAAGTTATTGAACGGCCAGCCGCGGCGGTGAAAGAATTATTAGAAAACGCCATCGACGCGGGGGCCACCAAGATAGAAGTTCACACCAGCGGCGGCGGTATTAATAATATTACCCTGGCCGATAATGGCATGGGTATCGCGCGCGACGAATTGCCCCTGGCGGTGGCGCGTCATGCAACATCGAAATTAACCGACGACAATATTTTGGACTTGGCTTTTTTGGGCTTCCGCGGCGAGGCCCTAAGCTCCATCGGTTCGGTGGCGCGTTTAAAAATTATCAGCAAGACAGCGGCGGAAGAAAACTTCTTTTCCTTGCAGGTCGAAGGCGGCACGGTGGGGCAAATAATGAAGGACAAAGGTTTTTCGTTAGGATTTGGAATGAAGGCTGGCGACAAATTGGCATCGGGCACAAAAATTATTGTTGATGATTTGTTTTATAAAACGCCCGCCCGTTTAAAATTCCTTGGCAGCCCGCGTGTCGAACAAACCCGCATCAGGGAGGTTATTGAAAAAATTGCCCTGTCGCATCCCTTGGTGGGGATAACCTATTGGGAAGATGGCGTGGAAAAATACAATTTCCCCGCTGACCAAACATTACAACAACGGTTGAGAATATTGTGGGGGGAGGAGGTGGTGCGCGACCTCATCCCCCTTTCTGATAAGCCAGCGGGCAAGGACAGCGCGGATAAAAACAGCAACGATATTTGCTTATCAGGTTTCTGTTCTTTGCCGACCATCTTTCGCAAGAATCGTTCGGGCATATATTTTTTTGTGAATGGCCGCGCCATAAGCGATAAAAATTTTTATGGCGTGGTGCGCGCCGCTTACCAAGATGTCTTGGCGGCCGACCGCCAGCCATTTGTGGTTATTCATTTGTTTTGCCCGCGCAAAATGGTCGATGTCAATGTGCACCCCACCAAGGCCGAGGTTAGGTTTCAATTTCCCAAAGAAATGCACGGTCTGATTATAAAAAGAATACGCGACGCCCTGCATCAACATGGCAAACAAACCGCCCATGCGGCGGGGGCTATTCAATCTTTAACAGGTGCTTTAACGGAAGATCTTGGCCGCACCGCACCCCATACCGCGCCCTTGCCTGCGTCCTTTTTTCGGACTGAGAAAATTGATAAAGGTGGAGCGACAGCGGGCGATGGTTTGCGCGAATCAAATGTCAATAATGAATATGCTGACCAATCATCGCCACATCAAGCCTCGTCCAACCCCGCCGCAATCAACCAATCAACCGCGCAAGCCCATTTGTTGGATGACCGAAGCATAAAAATTGTGGAAAACAATGCCGAGTATATAAAAAAATATTTTGAAGCAGCGCAGCAAGGCGATGGAACAACGGCGCAGCAAGCAGAAAAAAACAATAAGGAATATTTGGGGCTGGCGGTGTTTCAATTTGCAAAAACCTATATCATCGCTATCAAGGGCGATGCGGTGATTTTGGTTGACCAGCATGCGGCGCACGAACGTTTGGTTTATGAAAAATTGAAGCGCGAATTTTATGGCCATGCTCCCCATGCGCAAAATTTGTTATTGCCTATCGAAAAAAAAATATCGCCCGAATTGGGGGAGGGGTTTATTGAAAACCAAAGCAACTTTCGTAACTTAGGAATATTTTATGATGTGGTGGGGGATGAGAAAATAATCTTCACCGCCTTGCCCGCGGTGTTGGCAAAAAACCATTCAGAAAAGATAGTCAATGACATCATCGATTCTTGTCATGATTGGTTTCAACTTTATGATACGGGTAAGAAGATTGATGCTATCTTATCGCGATTATCTTGCCACGGCTCCATTCGTGCGGGGCGCGAATTAAGTATTGATGAAATGAACGCTTTGCTGCGAGAGATGGAGGTGACCGATAATTCGGGGCAGTGCAATCATGGGCGACCAACTTACCTGGAAATTAATCTTGCCGACATGGAAAAATTATTTGGTCGCACGCGTTAAACAAAATACCTATTGGTTAAAAATATATTGGCGCGGCCAACCCCATCCACATGTCAAAAATAAAACTTAACAAATAAAAACAAGATAATAATATCGCTTTATTTACAACCTATTTTAATATTAAACGTGACAAATGAAGACATAAATAACAAAACAGATAAATAAACAATTCATTTTGTAATATCTATGTTAAAAATATAAGAAAGTAATGGACAATATTTTTTAGAAGGGGCTGTTTTAATTTTAAATAAAATATTTTTTAAATAAAATATTTTATTTTGGAGACAGTGATGAAAAAAATTTTGTTGAATGCCGTTTGCATGGCGTGTTTAATCGGGTATCCAGGCGGTAGCGTTAAAGCGGTCAATAATTCAGATAACCAACCGCAACCAACCAAGCAGGCAAAGAAAAACAAGCAGTTAGATATTCAGAAGCAAAATCTTCAAGGCAATTCTCAAGCAACGACGCGCCCGCAGTTAGCCTCGCCCGCGACAACATTGAATCATCATTTGTTGGCCAACAAAATTGATGGCCAGCTTACGCTGAAGGTAGACCTGGGTTATGTTTTGCAGTTTTCTAGGAAGTTGGGAAAATCTTATCAAGATGGCAACACCGATTCCACTTCGCTTGGCGCGGCTTCGGGTTTTGGTTATGGCGCAAGTTTTGGTTATACCAGCAATAAAGGGTGGGGCATATCGGTTGATTATTTAAGATTTAATCGCAAATGGAATGATAATATTTATGCTTATAATACCAATGACAATATCATTACCCTTACGCCATCCTATCGCTTCGGCCTTGATAATAAAAATCAATGGGGCATCAGGTTTGGATTGGGGTTCGGTGTTTTGCTGTCAGATATAAAATACAGCGCGCCAAGGGCGACGGTTGCGGGCACCGCTGCTAGAACTAGTCTTGACGATAACTTCCTTGGCGGTGAATGTCCGTTTCGAACCGATAACAATGGCTTGAAGGTGGGCGATACGGTTGAGGGTGTGCTGCCGCCGTTTCGTGCGCCTACAGAACGTACCGCGCTCTATGTTAATGCCCAGAATTTGCCCGAGGGTAATATAGGGCCAAACCAGTGCGTGCGATACGACCAGGAAAAAACTCAATTCCGTCCAGGCGGTCCCGAGCGCGCGATTATTGGCATAAGTGGTTTATCGCCCCTTGCCGATACGGCACCACAACCAATTATAAAAGGTAGCATCGCCATGGTTATGGCGCCGCAAGTTTCGGTAGAATATGACAATGGTTATTTTCATGCCGACATCAATGCGCGTTACATCGCGACTTTGCAAAAATTTAATTATGCAAACAAAGATGAAAAGAATAATATAAAATACAATTCAAATCCTGGTAGCCTCGCCTTCTTCGTCGGTGCTGGCTTAGGTATTAATTTTTAATATTCTTTGTCATAAAAAGACAAAAATAAAAAGCGGGCAAAATAAATATATCCTTTATTATAAGTTATGATAGATTATAATGGGATAGAAGATTGGGTGTAAGTCTTCGTTGTAACGTGGGGGGCACATCGCGCGTTGCATGGGTTATCAAGCGGGGCATTGGGGCATTGGGGGATTGTCAGGGGATCTTGCCAGGGCGATGTTAAAGAGTAGGGACTGCTAAAAATTTACAATATTCTTTTTACAAGGTTTGTGGGGGATATTTTTTTGGAGGCAGTTATGAAAAAGATAGTATACGGGGCAGTGTTAGGGATAGTTTTAAGTGGGCATAATGGGGCGATAGCTAAAACATCGTATGATTCGGCTAAAAATAAAGATAGCAACAATGAATCATCATTTAGCAAAAACCTTAACAACAATTTGTTAGCAGATAAAATAAATGGTCAGTTTACCTTGAAGGTAGACCTTGGCTATCTTGTAAATTTTCCTGGTAAATTGAATAAATCTTACCAAGATGGCACAACCGATACCACCGCGCTCGGCGCATATTCCAGCTTTGGTTATGGTGCCAGTTTTGGTTATACCAGCAATAAAAAATGGGGCTTATCGTTTGATTATTTGGGGTTTCATCGCAAATGGCAAGATGTTGGACACAATTACAATGCTGGTTATAATATCATGACCCTTACACCATCCTATCGCTTTAGCCTTGATAAGAAAAATGAATGGGGTATTAGGTTGGGTCTTGGTTTGGGTGTGGCTGTATCCGATGTTAAATATAGCGGACTTAGCCAAGCAACCAGCGGAACGGCTATTAGGACGGATATCAAAAATCCAGATCTTACTGGTGCCTGCCCCTTTTATACCGATGCAAATGGGCTGAAGCCAGGGGATACGGTGGGCAATACCCCCATCAGCGTTAAGCCACATCTTATGACGACCGTTAATGTTAGCGCAGCCAACCTTCCCAATGGCAGTATTGGGCCAGATCGTTGTGTGCTATATGACCCCATGTGGTATTTATTTCGTGATGGCGGACCATATAAAGCAGCGTCCACCCCACCAGCCAGCGGTTCGCCAGTGCCACCAGTAACCACAACGCCGCCGCCATCAACGCCACTTCCCCCATCGGTGTCAACGCCGCCGCCCTCAACGCCGCCGCCATCAACGCCACCGCCAGCCTCACCAGCGACAACATCAGACGCATCATTGACATCAACTTGGGTGCCGAACGATAATACCGCTGGTACTTTGGGTGGCACGGCGATGGTCATAGCGCCGCAAGTTTCGGTGGAATATGACAATGGTTATTTTCATGCCGATATCAATGCGCGCTACATCGCGGCTTTGCAAAAATTTAATTATGCAAACAAAGATGAAAAGAATAATATAAAATACAATTCAAATCCTGGTAGCCTCGCCTTCTTCGTCGGTGCTGGCTTAGGTATTAATTTTTAATATTCTTTGTCATAAAAAGACAAAAATAAAAAGCGGGCAAAATAAATATATCCTTTATTATAAGTTATGATAGATTATAATGGGATAGAAGATTGGGTGTAAGTCTTCGTTGTAACGTGGGGGGCACATCGCGCGTTGCATGGGTTATCAAGCGGGGCATTGGGGGATTGTCAGGGGATCTTGCCAGGGCGATGTTAAAGAGTAGGGACTGCTAAAAATTTACAATATTCTTTTTACAAGGTTTGTGGGGGATATTTTTTTGGAGGCAGTTATGAAAAAGATAGTATACGGGGCAGTGTTAGGGATAGTTTTAAGTGGGCATAATGGGGCGATAGCTAAAACATCGTATGATTCGGCTAAAAATAAAGATAGCAACAATGAATCATCATTTAGCAAAAACCTTAACAACAATTTGTTAGCAGATAAAATCAATGGTCAGCTAACCTTGAAGGTAGACTTGGGCTATCTTTTAAATCTTCCTGGTAAATTGAATAAATCTTACCAAGATGGCACAACCGATACCACCGCGCTCGGCGCATATTCCAGCTTTGGTTATGGTGCCAGTTTTGGTTATACCAGCAATCAAAAATGGGGATTAGCTTTTGATTATTTGGGGTTTAATCGCAAATGGAATAATGACGATTATAATTACCAAGCCAATTATCATATCATCGGCCTCACGCCATCCTACCGCTTCAGCCTTGATAAAAAAAATCAATGGGGGATTCGATTGGGCTTGGGCGTGGGCGTAGCCTTATCGGACATAACATACACAAGGGTAGCCGTGCCCGCGGGCGGGACAGCGATTGCGGTTGATCCAAAAAATCCTGAATATTCGCAAAATTGTACTTTTCGTACCGATGGCGACGGGTTGAAGCCAGGCGACAGGGTAGTGTTTGGTAAATACTCATCCACCGTGGTAACAGAAAAAACATTGCCTGGTGGTAATATTGGTCCCAACCGTTGTGTTACTTTTAAATATGGCAAAGGTTTTACCGATAGAGGCGAATATAAGGTTGAGGCCGATGCGATTATTAGGCCTAGGCTAATTAGGCCTGCTGCTAATACATCCTCACCCGATGAGGGTATTGATGCTTCGGTCGCGAGTTCAACCACAACAGCCAAGGGCGGCGCGTCCATGGTTTTGGCACCACAGATCGCAGCCGAATATGACAATGGTTATTTTCATGCTGACATCAACGCACGTTACATCGTTGCCCTGCAAAAATTTCATTACACAGGAAGGGAAGACAATGATTCGGTAAAACATACATCGAATCCTGGCAGCCTTGCCTTCTTCGTTGGTGCGGGCATGGGGGTTAACTTCTAACAATAAAGGACAAGCCTCGATAGCCACCCATAAAAGTGGCAAGAATGGTTTTGACAAGAATGGGTATAATCTCTTATGATGATAATCACCATGAGAGATTATACCTTGTTTATTAATAAGATCTTTGGGCATGATACCTATGCACGCTGGCTTTGCTCGCTGTTTATTTTAACCTTGATTATGCTGGTGGTGGGGGGTTTGACGCGGTTGACCGAATCGGGATTATCCATCGTGGAATGGAAGGTGGTGGTTGATATTTTGCCGCCCCTTAACCAGCAAGATTGGAATAAATTATTTGGTTTGTATCAACAGACCGAACAATATAAAGAATTGGGTTCGATATTTTCCATCGACGATTTCAAACGAATTTTTTGGTGGGAATATAGTCATCGCTTGCTGGCGCGCCTGCTGGGGGCGGTGTTGGGCGTGGGTGTTATTGTCCTTGCCCTGACGGGTGGTTGGCGTAATATTTCTAAGCAACAAAAATGGGGATTGCTCGCTTTGTTTTTGCTTGGCGCGATGCAGGCCGTGGTGGGCAAGTGGATGGTGGAATCGGGATTGTTTGTAAGCAATTCGGTGGCGCCATTAAATTTGGTAGCGCATTTTTTTATGGCGGTTATTATTTTGTTTGTTTTATACGCCATGATGGCAACCTATCGCGGGCAAGTTCTTTCTTATCATCCGTTTCGCTTGGTCCTTACCCTGGTGTTGTTGATGACGTTATGTTTGGGCAGCCTGACCGCGGGGGCGAAGGCGGGTTATGCTTACGGCACGTGGCCATTGATGGGGGATAATTTTGTGCCCACCGATTATTGGTGGCAAGGCAACCAAGAAAGCGATGTCATTACCTTGGACGGCGATGCTGATAAAGAAGTAGGACAAAAACCTGCAGACGAAGCAACGCAAGCCAGCAGGCAGCAAAAGGACAACATCATGAATAAAAAATTACATTTTTGGCAAAATGCAGTGTTGAATCCTTCGGCGATACATTTTCATCATCGCTTGTTTGCCTATTTTTCATTTTTTATGATCTATTATTATTTTTTTATGATGCGCCGCGACGCAAAAAAAACTAATAACAAATTATTGCTGACCACCAACTTCCCCACGCGTGATGATGTTACCAAGGCTGCCTGCCTTGCGGTGGTGGCTTCGCTCCAGGTTTTTCTTGGCATTTTGTTGGTGGTTAATACCATACCGTTTGAATTGGCTATGCTGCACCAATGGGTTGGCATCTGCACCATCTTAATTGCTTTTTCTACATGGTTTCGTTATCCAAATAAAATAGCTAAACAAAAAAATAAATAGTAAAAAAAATATTTTTATCTGACGCGATAAATGATATAAGGCATCATGAATGACAAGCTATTAGCCGCGCGGTTGGCGGCGATAAAACCATCGCCCACCATTGCCATGACGGCACGTGCCGCCGCTTTAAAAAAGCAGGGGCGCGATATTTTATCCTTAAGCGCTGGCGAACCCGATTTTAAAACCCCAACCCATATTGTGGATGCCGCAACCGCCGCGATGAAGGCGGGCAACACCCGTTACACCAGCCCCGCGGGTTTGCCCGAATTTCGTGAAGCCATCACGCGTAAATTACAACGCGATAACAATTTAACCTATCATATCGATGATATTCATGTGGGGGTTGGCGGCAAGCAAGTTATTGCCAATGCCTTGATGGCGACCATCAACCATGGCGATGAAGTTATTATTCCCAGCCCCTATTGGGTTAGCTATGTTGACCTTGTCCTATTGTTTGGCGGCGTGCCAAAAATTATTATCGGCAGCGAAGAAAATGGTTTTAAAATAACGCCAAGCGATTTGGCGGCGGCGATAACCAACAAAACAAAATGGTTCATTATTAACAACCCGTCTAATCCGACGGGCATGGGTTATGATAAAAATGAATTGCAAGCCTTGGGCGCGGTGTTGGATAAGCATCCTGATATTTATATTTTGGCCGATGAAATTTATGAATTCATGGTTTATGACGGTTTTGTTTTCACCGCCTTTGCCAGTGCCAACCCACAATTGTTTTCACGGGTTATTACCTTAAATGGTTTGTCAAAAGCCTATGCCATGACGGGGTTTCGTGTCGGTTATGGGGCGGGGCCACGGCCAATCATTGCCGCCATGAATATGTTGCAATCGCAATTGACAAGTTCCACCAGCACCGTTTCACAATGGGCGGGGTTGGCCGCGTTGGATGGTCATCATGATTTTATAAAAATTCATAACGAAGAATTTGTCAAAAGGCGCGATTTTGTGCATCAGTCCTTGCTTGCTATCAAAGGCATAACTTGCGTCAAGCCCAATGGTGCTTTTTATCTTTATCCATCGATTAAAAACTTGCTTGGCAAAAAAACCAAAGATGGCAAGGTAATAAAAACCGACGATGATATGGCCGAATATTTGTTGGAACGGGCGGAGGTTGCCTTGGTCGCGGGTTCGGCATTTGGGTTGTCGCCTTATATTCGTATATCATACGCCACCAGCATGACCATTTTGGAAAAAGCCATGGCGCGCTTAACCACCGCCCTGCATGAATTGGAATAAAGCGGTTGAGAAAGACATATCGTCGATGATGGCGGTAAAATTTGCGGTAAGGCTTATTTTCTGCTAGGTAAAAAACAATGGTTGAGGGGCTGTAGCTCAGTTGATAGAGCGCGTCGTTCGCAATGACGAGGTCGTGGGTTTGACTCCCATCAGCTCCACCATTATTCCCCCATAACTTACTTTCGGCTTATCCCGCAAAAAGCCCCGCCGCGATGTTGATGGTCAGTGCCAGGATGGTGGTGTTAAAAAAGAAAATAATAATACAATGCAGCATCACGGTGCGGCGAATAGTGGAAGAGGTTATATTAACATCGGCGGTTTGCGCGGCGGTGCCGATGATAAAGGAAAAATAGGCAAAATCCCAATAATCAACCACCCGCGGATGCCCAGGAAATTGCAGACCACTGCCGAATTTTTTTTTGCCCGTTAGTTTTTTGGTGAACCTGACCAATGCCGAATCGTTGGCCATGTCCTTTGCCGTCATGTAATATTCATGGGCATAATGGATGGCAAAAATAATCTGCATAAAAACCCAAGATAAAAAAACAGTCAACCCCGCCAACCCAATATGCAAAAATTTTGTAACCCCATCCATACCCTTGGCATGGGTAAGCTCCAGCATGATAATGGCAAGGCTGGCGATAGGGGCAAGGGTGGCTAGAATCAAAAAAATCTCCTGCCCTTCATCTTGGCGTGCGGCGCGATGATGAATTTGCTCGGGGCCAGAATGAAACATAAGATAAAGCACCACCATGATATAAACGGCGATAGCACTATCCCACGACACAAGCATACGTGTCGAAGAAAGCCAGTCAGCAGGTAATAACCACCACAACAAAATGCCAGTTACAATCGCCAGCAAAAGCGTGGGTCGAACCAGCAAATGATAAATAACAGGAATTTTTTTCTTCATGTTTTTTATCGGTTAGCAATTATTGTTGAAAACCAAAGTAAGAAAGAAAAAAGAATAACAATATTATTTCGGTGATGCTTTGCAAAAATCCTAAGGCATCGCCCGTTAGCGGTAAATTTTTTTTCTGATGTAAGAAGAAAAACAACATAAGCATGCCCAATATAATCGCCGCCAGCAACAGGGGGAGGTGGGAGGCGGGGGCAGCGGCATCCCGCGGGAAGAATATCAACAACCAAAAGACTTGCAGCGAGACGATACAGCTTAACCAAGTTGGTTTGGCAATATGCTGCACCGAACCGCCCGATCTATGCGCCAGTGGTAAAAACAAGGCAAGGGTGATAACCAGGCGCGATAACCCCGCCGCCATGACCAAGACCAAAATAATATAAGCGGGTTGCCAACCGAACATCAACACCAACGCGCTTAAGCGACTGTAAAGCAACAACAGCAAACCCAACACGCCAAAGGTGCCGACATGCGAATCCTTCATGATGCTTAGAATTTTTTTTGGGTCGCGTTTGCCAAAATAACCGTCGCAAAAATCGGCAAAGCCATCTTCATGCAACGCACCCGTCAACAACAAACCAACGGCCAACGTGGCAATGACGGCGAACATATGAAAAACATTCAACGCCAACAAACCCACAAATACCCCGCCCATGATACCGCCAATAATAACCCCCGCAAACGGCATTGCCGCCGCGGACATAAGGGGATTTTTTTTAGAAAATAAAAAACCTGGCAAAGGTAAGGTTGTAAAGAAACCCAATGTTTGCCAAAACCCATAAAAATATTTTTTCAATTGATTAATCATGTTGCAATATTGACACGATTCGCCAACAAAAAACAATGTTCATGTTGGACAATGTTGCAAAAAACACGCTGGCGGAGCTTGCGCATAGCCCCCCAACATTGTTATAATAAAACCTTAAGATAGTAAAAAAATGAAAGATCAGACACCATCTCATCGGCACTTACTCCACACCATGTTGCGGGTGCGTGATTTAGAAAAATCGTTGGATTTCTATACCAGGTTGCTTGGCATGAAATTATTGCGGCGTGATGATTATGAGGATGGACGTTTCACCTTGGCCTTCGTCGGTTATGAGGAAGAAGACAAGGGTAGCGTGATAGAATTAACCCATAATTGGGACCGTGAAAAACCCTACGATATTGGCGATGGCTATGGGCATATTGCCATTCGTTGTGATAATTTGGTAGCATTCTGTGAATTTTTAAAAACCGAGGGCGTACCCATACCGCGCCCGCCAGGCCCAATGGGCGGCAAGCCAGGCGCGACCATGTTGGCATTTATCAAAGACCCCGATGGTTATTTGGTGGAATTGTTGCCGCGTTATTGGTGAGGGTTGCCTTGCTCAAAGGGCGCGACCATATTGACATAGCAATGTAATAAAGGGATAGCATGGGGCGATGATGGATTTTACCTACGGCATAAAAAAATATTTGCTTATATTTTTTTATCTTTTGCTTATTGTTGCGGTTGTTGTTGTGGTGCTGGGGGCGGTGCTATATGTTTGGAACAAACGCCCCAACCCTTATTACGACCCAAACAAACCCTATACCCAGCCCCAGGGTTTTGTTAATTTGGCCGTTGCCGCCCGCCAGCCGAAGGATAGAAAATCGTTAGCGACGATGCGTCAAGCATACAAACAATTAAGCAAGCAAAAAGAAAAAGTGAGGGCCGATGCGGCCAAGGTGCCCTGGATGGCGGTTAACCAAGAAACCCTCCATCATTTACAAACCAGCAAGGGGACGGGTTTTACGTGGTTGGGCCATTCCACGGTGTTGTTACAGGTGGCGGGTAAGAATATCATCATGGACCCCAATTTTTCTGAATGGTTGGGGGTGAAGTGGGTTGGTAAAAAACGTTTAACCCCGCCGCCCTTGGCAATTAAGGATTTACCGCCGATTGATGCAGTATTTATTTCGCATAATCATCATGACCATTTGGATAGTTATTCGGTCAAATATATTGCCGCCCATAACCCGAAGGCAATATTTTTTGTGCCGCTCGGCCTGAAAACATGGTTCCGTTGGCACGGTATCAGCCAGGTTGTCGAAATGGATTGGTGGGGTGAAACCCAATTACAAAATGAAAATAATATTTCTATCTTTTTCGTCCCCGCCCAACATTGGAGCACGCGTTATATTCTAGACCGCAACCGTAGCCTGTGGGGTGGTTTCGTTGTGAAGTCCAAGGATCTTACCTTTTATTACAGGGGGATACGGGTTATGATAAAACAATATTCCAGGCCGTTGGTAAAAAATTTGGCGCGATAGATTGGGCGATGATACCCATCGGTGCCTACGAACCGCGCGATTTTATGAAAATGCAGCATGAAAATCCCGCCGAGGCATTAACAATAAAACAGGATGTTCATGCCAAACGCGCCTTTGGCGTCCATTGGGGAACGTTTTTATTAAGCACCGAAGGGGTGTTGCAACCACCCATCGACCTAGCCATTGCGAGAAAAGCAATGGGAATGGCGGATGACCAATTTATTACCCTGGCCATTGGTGAAACAAAAATACTGAAATAAGAAATTGTATTTTGCTATATCATTTCCTATATTATGGGTATGGCAACACAAAAGGCAATATTTGGCGGTGGATGTTTTTGGGGCGTGGAATCGATATTTCATAAAACCAACGGCGTGTTGAAGGCAACATCGGGCTATGGCGGCGGGCATTTGCTTAACCCAACTTACAAAGATGTTTGCAACGCCGATACTGGCCATGCCGAGGTAGTGTTGATAGAATTTGATGACAAAAAAGTTTCTTACGAAGAATTGGTTGATTTGTTTTTTCGCTTGCATGACCCAACCCAATATAATCGCCAAGGTCCCGATTATGGCCCGCAATATCGTTCTTGCATTTTTACCTTCGACGACCAACAGGTAAAAACGGCACAGCAAGTGCGCGACCGCGTGCAACAATATTTTGACAGAAAAATAGTGACCGAAATTACCCCCTTCAGCAATTTTTACCCCGCGGAAGATTACCATCAAGGTTATGTTGAAAAAACCGGGCGGGCTTGCCACGCGCCACGCGCGTCATGGACGTAATTTTGTAACAGCCTATTTATATTTTTTTATTATTTCTGCCACCAACAATTTGGCCACTTCTTCTTTGCTCAATTTTCCCCAATTGGTTTGTTTGTTGTCATGATGCACAACAATATTGGTGTTGTCCGCGCCAAACGGTGCGCCGCTTTCTTCGATCTCATTAACCAACAACATGTCACAATTTTTCGCGCGGTATTTTTCAATAATTTTTTGCGCGGTGGCGGGGGCGGTTGCATCAACCTCCGCCGCGAAGCCAATCACCAATGGCGGACGATTTTTATTATGCCCCACCCCCGCCAAAATATCGGGGTTTAGGGTAAGGGCAAGCGTGACCGCCCCCGTGGCATCCGCCAAATTTTTTCTGTTTAATTTGCCAGGCGTTATTTCTTTGGCGCGGAAATCGCTGACCGCGGCGACACCAATGAAGGCTGCAAATTTTTCTTGGTGCAGTTCCTTCATCACCGCTTCCTCCATCTCTAACCCCGACTGCACACGGGTTATGCTCACACCATGCAGGTTGCTATCGCGCAGCAATCTATCATCCATGACTCCCGCCACCATCACCACATCGGCACCATGGTTGGCCAGGGCACGGGCGATGGCGACCGCCTGCTTGCCCGATGAAAAATTGCTGATGTAACGCACGCGGTCTAATTTTTCGCGCGTCGCCCCCGCGGTAAGCAAGAATTTTTTACCGCTTAATGCCCCTGGCTTGGCGAAATGGTTGGCAATGATGGCGAACAATTCTGGGGCCTCGGGCAGGCGACCCCGCCCCGATTCACCGCAAGCCGTATCCCCCACCGCGGGCGCAATGATATTCATGCCGCGTTGTTGGATACGGTTGATGTTGTCTTGCGTTTCTTTATTATCAAACATCGTGGGGTTCATGGCGGGGGACAAATAAACGGGCGCGGTGGTTGCCAACAACACCGTGCTGGCCAAATCGTCGGCTTGCCCCGCCGCAGCCCTTGCCAAAAAATTGGCGGAGGCTGGCGCGACCATGATAACATCCGCCAAGCGTGCCAAACGAATATGCCCCATTTCTTGCTCATCGGTCAGGGAAAACAAATCGGTGTAAACTTTATCCTCGATAAGCGCGCCCAAGGACAGGGCGGTGACAAATTTTAATCCGCCTTCCGTAATAATACCCAACACCCGTGCGCCAGATTTTTTTAATAAACGGGCTAGTTCTAGCGATTTGTAAGCCGCTATGCCCCCCGATATAATAAGCAACACGGTGCGCCCCGCCAACAGGGTGCTGGTGGTGTTGGTGGCTAGCGATGTGGTTTTTTTTGCCATGGTGCATGATTATAGCAGAAAAGACGCATGATGTAAAAAATCAAGCTATGATGGCAAGCCAAGAACCTTACCAACAATTACAAAATAAATTTTTGCAAATTTTGGTCTTCGACCAGCGGCAGCAAACGACCTTCGACCATGGCGCTGGTGATGGCAATATTGGCGGCGGTGGAACCGTCGGCGGCAAAGGATATGTCTTCTAATAATTTTTCTATCAAGGTATGAAGGCGGCGCGCCCCAATATTTTCAACCGAATTATTGATGGTCATAGCCAGGTCGGCCATTTTGTTGATAGCCCCCGTTTCAAATTCTAATGTCACGCCATCGACCTGTAATAAATTTTTATATTGTTCGATTAAATTATGACGGGTTTGGGTTAAGATATTAACGAAATCTTCACGGGTTAACGGGTTTAAACGCACCCGAATGGGTAAGCGACCTTGCAATTCGGGCAGCAGGTCAGCAGGTTTAGAAAGGTGAAATGCCCCCGAAGCAATGAACAAAATATAATCGGTTTTTATCACCCCATGGCGCGTGGCAATGGTGGTGCCCTCTATCATAGGCAGCAGGTCGCGTTGCACCCCTTCGCGCGATACATCTTGCCGCGCGCTGGAATCGCGCACGCATATTTTGTCAAATTCATCGATAAAAACAATGCCATGTTGCTCCACATTGTGCATGGCGGTTTTGACAATCTCACCATGGTCAAGCAATTTTTCCATTTCTTCGCTCAACAATTCTTCGCGGGCGCGCTTTACACTAATTGTTTTTTCTTGCCTTTGGTTGAACATTTTCCCCATCATGCCTTCAACCGCGTCTGAAATTTGAATCATGCCGATGCCCGCGTTGGCGCCAGGAATCTCCATCATCGTGCTGTTTTGTTTGGGGGGGGCGGAAAGCTCGATGGTTATATCGCTGTCATCCAATTCGCCCTTTTGTAATTTTTCTTTATATTGCGCACGGGTTTCGGCTTTGGCATCTTTGCCAACCAAGGATTTTAACAATTTTTCATTGACGCGTTCGGCGGCTTTCGGTTTGATAACCGCTTCGCGTTTTTGCCGTTCATTTTTTATAGCTATTTCCAACAGGTCGCGTATGATACTTTCCACATCGTGCCCGACGTAGCCAACCTCGGTATATCTTGTTGCTTCGACCTTAATAAATGGTGCATGCACCAATTTAGCAAGGCGGCGGGCAATTTCGGTTTTGCCGCAACCCGTGGGGCCAATCATCAAAATATTTTTTGGCAAAATTTCATTGGCAAGGTCATCGCTTAATTGCGCGCGCCGATACCGGTTCCTTAAAGCTATAGCGACCAATTTTTTTGCATCCGCCTGACCAATAATATGTTTGTCCAATTCGCTAACGATCTGACGTGGGGATAAAGATTTTAAATTGACTGTCATTATAATTTTTCACTGGTTATTTCGTGGTTGGTGTAAATACAAATATCGGCGGCAATGTGCATGGCGGCGGTGGCGATTTTTTCAATCGGCAGGTCGCTGTTTTGTATCAAGGCGCGGGCGGCGGCCAGGGCAAAACTGCCCCCCGAACCAATGGCAATAATGCCATCTTCGGGTTCGATAACATCGCCATTGCCCGATATAAGCAACAGCGTTTTTTTATCGGCAACCGCCATCATGGCTTCCAAACGGCGCAGGTATTTATCCGACCGCCAATCTTTTGCTAACTCAACCGCGGCGCGGGTTAGTTGTTCGGGGTATTGTTCCAATTTTTTTTCTAATCTTTCGAATAAAGTAAAGGCATCGGCGGTCGCCCCAGCAAACCCAACCAACACCTTGCCCCCCGCCAATTTGCGTAATTTTTTGGCGTTTGATTTCATGACGGTGTTGCCCAACGAAACCTGGCCATCGCCCGCCATGACGACATTATCGTCCTTTCTGATGGCTAAAATGGTGGTGGCGTGAAACATTCTTTTTTACTCGGGGCGGTTCGCCGTTTATGTAAGATACGCATGGTATGATGTCAAGGGTTTACCGCTACTAAAACGATAATAAATAATATAGTCCGCGCGGGTTATGAAATTTATTGCAAAATGGTTGATAATCTATTACATCCTTTTTGTTGAATATATCCGATAGATGCGTACCGCGATACTCACCCGTAAAACAAAGGAAACCAATATTTCCGCTGGCGTTAAGCTGGAGGGGACGGGTCAATATAAAATTTCTACAGGCATTGGTTTTTTAGACCATATGTTGGAACAATTATCACGTCATAGTTTGATAGACATCGAACTTAACTGCCAGGGCGATCTGCATATCGATAACCATCACACGGCGGAGGATTGCGGCATTGTCTTAGGCCAGGTGATATTAAAAGCCCTAGGCGATAAAAAAGGCATTGCCAGGTTTGGCGATGCCTTGAGCCCGATGGATGACACCCTGACCGAGGTTGCGGTGGATATTTGTGGTCGCGGTTTTTTGGTGTGGCAGGTTGCCTTTACCCAACCCAAATTGGGCGAGATGGAATCAGAACTTTTTCGTGAATGGTTTCATGCCTTCGCCATGAATTTGGGGGCTAATATCCATGTTGTGAATCGGCATGGCATTAACAACCACCATAAGATAGAATCAAGTTTTAAAGGCTTGGCAAGATGTTTACGCCAGGCGGTGGCGCTTGACGAACGGCAAATGGGCATGGTTACCTCGACCAAGGGAACATTATAATGATGGCTAAGATTGTTGGCTTGGTAACGGCATGGCGCGTGATAACATGATAAAACACGATAATGACAGCAGCAAATAACGCCCCCGTGACAACACAGGCCAAGGGAGAAGTTGCCATTATTGATTATGGTTATGGCAATATTTTTTCGGTTAAAAAAGCGGTAGAAAAAGTTGGCGGCGTGGCGCGGGTTGTTTCCAACCCCGATGAATTGCCCGATGTTTTGTTAACCTGCGACAGGATTATCCTGCCAGGGCAGGGGGCATTTCCCGCTTGCCGTCGTGCCTTGCAACCTTTTTTGTCGCCATTGTTGCCCGCTATCCTGCGCGATAAAAAACCCACCCTGGGCATTTGTGTGGGCATGCAATTGTTGGCGGAGGTTGGCTTCGAATTTGAAGAAGTAAAGGGCTTGGGATTGATGAAGGGCAAGGTGCAAAGTTTTTTGGATATTTGGCAGCAACGATTGGGGAAGTCATCGCAACCCGACCTGACATTGCCCCAAATGGCGTGGAATCAAACCCATAAAATACGCGAGCATCCACTGCTGCATAATATTAACAATGGCGATTTTTTTTATTTTGTTCATGGTTTTGCTGTAAGCGATTATGACATGAATGATGTGCTGGCGACCGCCCATTATGGGGTTGATTATCCCATGATTGTAGCGCGCGATAATATTGCGGGCATTCAATGCCACCCCGAAAAAAGCCAGCAGGTTGGATTGCAATTCCTTAAGAATTTTATAACATGGAATGGAAAGGCAGCAGCATGAACGAATTTATTATTTACCCCGCCATCGATATGAAGGGGGGCAAGGTGGTGCGCTTGCTCAAGGGCGACATGGACAAAGCCACCGAATATGGCGATGACCCATTGGCACAGGCCAAAAAATTTTATGACGCTGGCGCAAGGTGGATCCACCTGGTGAATTTGGACGGGGCGGTGGCAAAGGATATAAGCTTCACGCCCATCACCGCTGGCGACAAAATTCCCATTCATGATGGCAAAGACCTTAATAGCAAACTTGATAAACACAAAAATTTTGACATTATTAAAAAAATTGCCCATTGGAAAAACACCGAAGCCAAGGATATGGCCAAGGATATGGCCAAGGATATAAAATTGCAAATAGGCGGCGGGATAAGAAGGGCAGAGGATGCAAGACATTGGCTTGAAAATGTTGATAGAATTATTGTCGGCACGCTGGCGGTTGAGCAAACGGGCTTGGTAAGGGAACTTATCAAGCTTTGCCCCAATCAAATTGCCATTGCGGTTGATTGCCACAACGGCATGGTGGCAACCCGTGGTTGGGGAACGGAATCAACCATCACCGCGCTGGATTTTGTATTACAATTTTCTGACTTGCCCGTTGCTGGTTTCATCCACACCGATATTGCACGCGACGGCACGGGGGCGGGTGCCAATTGGCAAGAATCAAAAAAATTGGTTGAGGTGTTGCGCCAAAAAAATGGCAATATTCCCGTTGTTGTCTCGGGCGGCATCAACAGCCTTGATGAAATCAAAGCAATAAAGCAGACAGGATTATTCGGCGGGGTGATTGTTGGCCATGCTATTTATGAAAACAAAATTGATTTAAAAGAATTATTTGCCGTGCAAAGTTTAAAATAATGACCAAAAAAAAATTCATCCGCGTTATCCCCTGCCTTGATGTTAAAAACGGTCAAGTGGTCAAGGGTGTTAATTTTGTCAGTTTAAAAAACGCGGGCGACCCCGTTGAAATTGCCCGCGCCTATGATGCGGCGGGTGCCGACGAATTATGTTTTTTGGATATTTCCGCCAGCCACGAAGCAAGAAAAACAATTTTGTCGGTGGTGCAGCAGGTTGCCGAACAAATATTTATCCCCTTAACCGTGGGCGGCGGGATAAGCACGATTGAAGATATTCGCGCCGTGTTGTTGGCGGGGGCGGATAAGGTAGCTATCAACAGTGGCGGTATTCGCAACCCCGATATTATTTCGGTTGCCACCCAAACATTTGGCGCGCAATGTATTGTCGGGGCGATTGATGCCAAATCCAACCCCGCCATGCCAAGTGGCTACGAAGTTTTTTCCCACGGCGGGCGCACGGCAACGGGTAAGGATGTGCTGGCTTGGGCCCAAGAATTAACCACCCGCGGCGTGGGCGAATTGTTGTTAACATCGATGGATCGCGATGGCACGAAGCAGGGGTTTGATTTGGGGTTGACGCGGCTGATAACCTCTCATGTTGCGGTGCCCGTCATAGCCTCGGGCGGGGGTGGCTCGGCCAATGACATGGTGGCCGCGGCGAAGGATGGCGGGGCGGAGGCTATCTTGGCCGCCAGTATTTTTCACTTTGGCGAGGTTAAGATAGATGAAGTAAAGCAAAAATTATTGGCGGCGGGGTTTTTGGCCCGCATGGTTTAGAGCAAAAAACGGGTTATGGCGATTTACCCTTTTTATTGTTTTTGGCATGATATTTGAGTAAAGATAAATAGGGTAAAGGCGAGCAAACGGAGCAATGAACAATTCATCGGATATGATAGAAAAATTGATGGCGCGGGTCATGGCGCGGGCCGCCGCCAACCCCGATGTATCATGGACGGCAAAATTATTAGCCAGTGGCGAGGAGAAGGTTATCAAAAAATTTGGCGAAGAAGCGGTTGAATTGATAATGGCAAGCCAGCAAAAAAACAAACAACAAATGATAGCCGAATCGGCCGATGTGCTCTATCACATGGTGGTGCTGTGGTATAAATTGGGCATTGCCCCCGCGGAGGTTGCAGAAGAATTGTTACGCCGCGAAGCCAGGTCGGGCATTGATGAAAAAGCATCGCGTCAAAAATCATAACCATTCATATCAACAGGGTTAATAAATATCTGGGTTGAAAAGGGACATATTCATGGAACAAACAAACAATATAGCTTCTTTTCATTCTTCGGTTTTTTACAACACGCCTGCGCTGGTTGAACGGGCTAACCAATTGTTGCGGCAAGAAAAATTTGCGCCCGCCCTTGCCCTATTACAGCGTGTGGTGGGTTTGCAAACCACGGCCGATGATAACCTGTATTTTTCTATCGTCAACATCGCCGCCGATAAATTTTATTTGCCCCTGGCCGAAAAATACGCGCAAAAAATTTTGGCGCAAAAAAATATCGGACAGACCATGCGGTTTAAAACCTATTTAATTTTGTCGCGCTTGGCGCAATTTTTTTCCGATGAAAAAAAAATGTTGGATTACCTCCATGCGGCCGAAAAATTATTAACCAAGGCGGGACAAAATACCCCAGAAGAAATATCCTTGTTAAAACGCCGTGCTTACCATGTGGCGTTGCATCAAATAAAATCATCGGCGCGCGGCGATGTTATCAAACAATCCTTCGCCGCCATGGAATGGCGCAAAAATATTTCTTGGGAGACGTCCTTTATCGATAAACCCTACCACAACAATATTCCCCTGTGGCAGGGGGAGGTTCTGCAAGACGACCAAACCCTGCTTGTTTCTTTCGAGCAAGGCTTTGGCGACGCCATCCAATTTTCACGCTTCATTCCCATGCTTTATCCGCGGGTTAAACGCGTGCTGTTTGAAGTGCGCGCCGAAATGCTCGATTTGTTTTCCAGCCAATATAACACAGGATGGAATGGCACAACAAACGATCTGGAAATATTGGTTTTCCCTTACGGTGCTTATGACCAGGCTTTGGCTCACCCACGGGTGAAGCATCTTGGCTTGCAAGCGGCGGCGCGGGTTTTTTTATTTTCTCTGCCGCATCTTTTGCAATTGTCATCGCCCGCGGTGGCGCAACCTTATTTTTCTTTTGAAAAATTATTCATGGGCAATATGCCGACCCGCAATATTTTATCCCCATCGCAGGAAAGAAAAAAAATTGGCTTGGTGTGGTCCTGTGGTCAAGATAGCAACGCCCAAGACCGTTCGATAGATATCAAAGAATTCTTGCCGCTTTTATCCTTGCCGCAATATGAATTTTATTCGTTGCAAATGGCACCCCAAAATATGGATATCAAGCATAACGGATTCGAAGCCATGATAAAGGATATATCGCCCGCGATAAAAAATTTTGCTGACAGCGCAAAAATTCTTTATCATTTGGACGCCGTGATAACGGTCGATACGGCCATGGCGCATTTGGCGGCGGCATTTGGTAAAAAAATATTGTTGCTTGTTCCGCACGTGAATGATTGGCGTTGGAGTGGGATAAGGCAGGGCGAACAACCATGTTGGTATGGCAAGAATCTTTTTGTTTTTCCCAATCCATTTTTTGCCCGTCAAGCAAGCCCGAACAAAAAAATGGCGCGGGAAGATTGGCAGTGGCAAGTGCCGATAAGAAACCTCATAACAACATTAAACAAGGAAATGGCATGACGTCACGCATTCAACAATTTCCGCCGCCGTTGTTGCCGCCCGCGATACAAGGGCCAGGCGACATAGAACCCATGTTGGCGAAGGCTAGCGAAGCCTTAAACCAAAAAAATGCACCCTTGGCCTTGGCATGTTTTCGCGCGGTGATGATATATTGTCGGTCGGCGTTTTTACGGGGCGAGGTCATAAGTGGCGACATGCAACGCATAGCTTGGCAGATGATGGACATGGCCATTGCGGCGCGCCATTTTATCATGGCATTGTCGGTGGCGCGCCAATTGTATATTGACCAGGCGGGCAGTGAAAAACAAAAATTTTTTGCCGCCGCCAATTGGTTGCAATTGCTTATAAAATTGCAACATGGTTGGCGTGCAAAAAAATTGGCAAAGCAATTACAAGAATCCTTACCCGCCAGCAACCAAGGCGAAATCAACTGGATCAATATTCAATTGGCCGACATGGCGATGCAAGAAGGCGAATTTGCCAAGGCAACAAAATTGTTGAGTGGCCTGAATGAAGCCAACCTGAGCAAACATGATAAAGAATGGTTATGGCGTATCAACAGTTTTTCTTATTTGCACATGGGTGATTACGGTCGCGGTTTTCATTTTTATGAACATCGCGCCGAAATGGCCGACCCCGCCTTTCCCTATTTTAAGCTTAACCTGTTGCATGATGCAAATAAAAAATGGGCGGGGCAAGCAACGGGTACGTTGCTTATCACCGCCGAGCAAGGGTTGGGCGATGTCTTGCAATTTGTTAGGTTCTTGCCCGCCCTGCAGTTGCCTGGCAAACCCTTGGCAAAAAAAATTATTTTTGAAGTGCCAGCCCCGTTGATAAGTTTGTTACAGCAAAGCCGTATTTTGCAACAAGGCGGCACCGATATTGAGCTTTTGCCATTTGACGATAAACCCTCGGTCAATGTTCATCCTACCCCCATTATTGACCATTGGTGTTTATTGAATTCTTTGCCATTTTTGTTGCAAGAAAAAATTCCCCAGCCGCTTGATGAAAAATCCATGTTGCCTTTTTATCAACCGCCGCAATCTTACCTGACGCCCCTTATACCTAAGGATAAGGATTTTTTTAGCCGCTTGCCAAGTTTTATGCGGGCCAAGAAATATAAAGTTGGTGTGGTGTGGGCGACATCGGTCGGGGGGCCATCGGGCGTGTCGCGCACCATGGCGTTGAAAGATTTTTGGCCATTGTTTGCTAATAATGATATTATGAAATCGGTCGATTTTTATTCCCTGCAATTGGGTTTGGGGCAAAAAGAGATAAGCGCGCATGGGATGGGCGGTTTTATTTACGATATATCGCCTGCTATCAAAGATTTTGCCGACAGCGCCGACATTGTGAAGGAATTAGACTTGGTGATAGCGGTCGATACCGCCATTTTGCATTTGGCGGGCGGATTAAAGAAACATAGTTTTGTCCTGTTGCCGCAAAATCATGATTGGCGGTGGGGGCGACCCGCCACCAAAAATTGGCATGGTATAAAAGAAGCAGGCACAAGTTTTTGGTACCCCGAAACCCATGTTGTTTTTCGCCAAGAAAAAATGGGCGATTGGCACACGGTGGTGAATAGGGTGGGGGATTGCTTGCTTGCTTTTTTAAACAAACAGCTTCATAAATAACGATAAGATCTACGGTGGCAATAAAAATAGCCAGCAAAAAGCATCGATAAAAACAGGTTGGCGGGCATGGTGGGGTTAGGCAAAATAAGCTAGAATGTAACGATAGAAATAAATAGGGGACCGATTGATGAGTAAAAAAAATTTCATTCCAAAACGAGTAGGTAATTTACCCAAACATAAATCATCCCCTTCGCCTATGGTTAATAAAAATAATATTGACCTTAATGGGGGAAGTTCCCTTGCTAATCCCCTTGCCAATCCTCAAGCATCGGTGCAAGCGGGCGGCATGATGGGCGGGGGTATGAATCCCGCCGCGCCCATTTATCAAAACGGACAGGCAAATCCCCAAACAAATCCCCAAACAAATCCCCAAACAAACCCAGGGGCGTCGGCGCAGGTAACAGCAATTAACAAATTGATAGCAGAAAAAAATATCGAAGGGGCATTGGCGTTGTTAGAGAATGCTATTGAGAAATACCCCAACCTTTCATGGTTTCAATATCGTTTGTCGGTGCTGTATTATGATTTGGGCAAGCGGACGGAAGCCCTTAGCATATTAGAAAAAGTTTGCGAAAAAGAACCTGGCAACCCTGACTATGCCATGGCGCTTGGCACTTTTTATTTTGATAACCCCAATCGCGATTTTCAAAAAGCCATCAAACATTTGAAACATGCGTTGGATTTAAAACCACTCGAAGCGCAAATATGGCGTAATTACGGTGCGGTGTTGTATAAATATGGCGAAGTGCAAAAAGGCATCGACGCTATTTATCGCGCCTTGCAACTTTCGCCCGATGATTTCGTAACCACCAACGCCCTTTGTATGTACCTGACCGAGCAAGGGCGGCGCGAAGAGGGGCGAGCCTTTGGCGCGTTGGGCATGGTCGCCAAACATAAAAACGCCCTGGAAGAATTTGAAAAAGCCAAATTGCCAGAAGATTATAAAAAATTAAAATTCAAACCCGCGCAAAAACCCGAACAAAAGCCAGGGATGAAAAATATTTTTAGTTTTTCTTTGTGGGGCAAGGATCAAACCTATGGTGTGGGCATGATAGAAAACACAAAAATGATGCCGCAATTTTTTCCCAACTGGGGGGTGCGGGTTTACCACGATGCTTCGGTGCCCGACAGCGTTGTTGCTGGCATCAAGCAGGCGGGCGGCGAAACCATATTGGTAACGGGTGCCTTGGCCGAATTAAACCCAGGCATGTGGCGATTCTTGGCGGGCAATGATCCCACCGTTTATTATTTCTGTTGCCGCGATGCCGATTGTCGCCCATCGTTCCGCGAACAGGCCGCGGTGCATGAATGGGTGCAATCGGGCAAACCATTTCATATCATGCGCGACGATATTTGGCATAACGAGATGATGTTGGCGGGGTTGTGGGGCGGCATTTCGGGCATGTTGCCAGATCTGATGAAATTGATAGGTGCAACATTCCCAAGATCGGTGAATCGGTGGCATGACCAAGTTTTTTTGAAAAATTATATCTGGCCCATGATATACCAACATAGCTTACAACATGATAATTATTACAACCTGTTTGGGGCTAAACCTTACCCCATACCGCGGGTGGAGGGGGACAGCATGCACATCGGTTATGGTTTCAAGGCGCAACAGGCACCACGCAGTTATCAGGTGGTCAAGAATGAAAGCGAAACATTCGAACAAATGCTAGACAGGGTTTGGCAACAAAGTATTAATCAGACGCCGCATCTGCAACAGGTCGAGCTGTTTGACAACATGGGTAAAAAAATTCAGTTGCGGCGTTTGGCTAATTCTGCGCGGTATGAAATTATCCGTCAATAATTTTTTGCCGCTAGCTTGGCAGGCATATTATCCTTTGTAAAAATTATATTATCACGACCTATTATAAATTGATGAATAATTATTCTGTTTCCTCGCTTTATAATATGCCGAATATTGCATCGCAAGTCGCGCCCAAACCCACTTCGCTTTTGGAAGAGGCGCAGCAATTGTTGGAAAAAATTAACGAAGCCATTGCCAGCAAAAAATACGCCGAGGCCTTGCCCTACCTGCCGCGGTTGCTCTTCATTGCTTCCCCCACGGCGGAGGTTTGGCAACGCGCCGCCTTCGTCCATCAACAATTACAAAACCATCCCGTCGCACGTGTCTTCGCCCATATTGCGGCGGCGAAGAGCAAAAGGTCGGTGGTGTCGTTGCGTGAATTATTTGGTGTTTTTTATGAACAAATGGATTTTGCGAAGGCGGAAAAAATTTTGCAAGAATTGTTGGCGCGGGAAGACCTTGATTCGCCAACCCGCGCGGTTTGCCATACTGATTACTCGGTGTTGGCGCGCCGTTTTCACAATGCCAGACGCTCGGTCACCGAAATAGAATTGGCCGCCCAATATGAACATGCTCACCTAAAATATTTTCCATTCCACCGTATGTTTGCTTACATGTCGTGGCAACGTTGGCGCCAAGGCATGGCTTATTTTGAAGACAGGTTTGCCTTTGATGATTTTCCTATTTTTAGCAAACAAGAATTTCAAACGCGCGTGCCCCGTTGGGATAAATTGGAAAAAAAGAATAAAGAAGAAGATATTTTGTTCGTGGTCGAGGAGCAGGGCTATGGCGATGTTTTGCAATTTGTCAGGTTTTTGCCGCTGATAAAGGATAAGGTGAAACATTTGGTGCTGGCGGTGCCCAAACCATTGTTTCGTTTAATCGAAGCCTCACCCTGTGCCGCGGGTGTTAAAATTGTGCCCGTCGGGGTTTATCCTGAAAACATGACGGCGTGGCTGCCGATAGCTAGCCTGCCCCATGCCTTGGCCGATGATTTGGCCGATAAAAATGGCGAGACTCAAATTCCCAACTCCACCCCTTACCTTGGGTTTAAGGACACGGGGTTGCTGGCCACCACACCCTTAAGGCAGAAGGCTAGCGCGACAAAAAATGGCAGAAAAAAAATTGGCTTGATATGGTCGTCGGGGCCTGGCGCCATCGACCATCAAACGCGTTCCTTAACATTGAAGGATTTGGTGCCGCTGTTGGCCCTGCCCAATATTGATTTTTATAGCCTGCAGTTGGAGGGGGCGAGGAAGGATATTCCCAAATATGGTTTCCAAGCCTTGATAACCGATTTGGCACCGTGGATAAAAGATTTCCATACAACGGCGGAGGTGATGCAGGGTTTGGATGTAATCATTTCGGTTGATACCGCGGGTTTGCATCTGGCGGCGGGGTTGGGTTTGCCAACCATATTGCTTTGTTCATTCGAAAGTGCATGGCGGTTTACGATTGGTGATAAGGGTATAGATAAACATTTGGATAAGGAAGGCAATTTTCATGACATGCCGCCCGTGGTTTGGTATCCGAAATTAAAAATTATTTTTAAAGATAATCCTTACAGCTGGCAAGTTGGCATAAAAAAATTGGTGAGCATGGTGGATGATATAGTTAAGGGCAAGGACAATATTCCAAATTATAAATAATGAACTATTCCAGCATCAATAATTTGTTAGACGCCGCGATGCGCGCCGAAGCAAGCAAAGATTATTTTTTGGCGCGCAAAGAATTGGCAAGCGCCATCCATTTGGTGAAAGAAATAAACGTTGATAAAAAACCGCCGCCCCCTATCGACTCCACCTGGTTTGAAAGAATGGCAGGTTGGTCGGGCAACCTTAGCCAGCCCGAGGTTGGTTTGATTTATTTACAGCAAGCAAAGGAGGCCTTACGCTTAAGCACCAAAACCGCAAGCAAACAGCAAGCTGGTAAGGATGACGAAAAATGGATGGAGATACATCGCTACCTATTCCAATTTTCTTGCGGGTTAAAAAAACACCGTGTGGCAAGAAAATACTATGACCTTTTTATGGCTTCGAAGGCGGCGTTAAAAGAAAAAATAAAATGTAGTTTTTTGATGTTGGAAATGTTGATTAAATTGCAAATCTGGGAAGAGGGCAAGCAATTGTTAGAAAAGTTGGATGCTATGATAGCCAAAAAAACGGCGGCGGAGGTTACGGTTGATAAGGATTGGCAGACGGACGCGCTGTATCAACGCGATAAATTTGCCAGTTTTTATTACCTGGGCGTTGCGGATTATGAGAAGGGATTTGCTTGTTACGAACATCGCCATCAAAAAAATTTTGAAAAATATTTTACATTAAAACCCCACCATCGCGCCACACCGCGATGGCAGGGCGAACCGTTGGAAGGATTGCTGAAAGGCAAAGCCCTGCTGGTGGCGGCCGAGCAAGGATTTGGCGATGTGGTTATGTTTTGCCGTTTTCTACCGCTTTTAAAAAAACTCGCGGGGTCGGTGGTGCTGCAAATGCCGCAAAGCCTTATTCCTTTGTTAAGTGCCAGCCCATGCTGCGCGGGCATAACCCTTATCGATAATCGCGCCACGCCGCCGCCCATCGGGGCATGGGTGTTGATACAATCCTTGCCATTTTTCATTGCCAAGTTTTTGGGGCAAGATGCCTTGTTGCCCTTTTATCAACGCGCCGCCCCTTACCTTGCGGTTAATAACCCCATGCCAGCACATTTATCATTGCCGAAAACGGCGGGTAAAAAAAATGTGGGGATTGTTTGGGCCACCAATGTCCAAGGCCACGAATGGCAAACCCGCACCTTGCATTTGAAACAATTTTTGCCATTGCTACGCTTGGCGAATATTAATGTTGTATCATTGCAAGTTGGTGAGGCCAGCCAAGAAATAGAAAAAGATAACCTGTCGCCATTTGTTATCAACGGTGCATTGCGCATTACCAATTTTGCCGATACGGCTTATTTTATCAACCAACTTGATATGTTGGTTTCGGTCGATACGGTGGTAAGCCATGTTAGCGGCGGGTTGATGAAACCAACCCTGGTTATCGTGCCGAAAAAAAACGATTGGCGGTGGGGGCGGACCAATGAAAGTTTTTGGTATCCAGGCAGTCATCAGGTTATTCGCCAGAGCCAAGATGGTCAATGGCAAGATGTGATGGCAACGGTGGTTGATAAAATAAAGCAACTATGATGAGGCAAGGTAAAACATAACAAAGCAATTTGATAAAAAGTTAATGTTCTGTAGCCAGGGATTAATCTTTGTTATTTTTTTAGACGGATGAAGGGGAAAGGCTTCCTTTTTCTTTTATTTTTTTGACTGCTTTCTACTTGCGTTGCCTTCTATTTTTTGCTACGCGATGGTGATGGAAAAAAATAAAGATAATTCTAAAACGCAAGTTTCCCACCAGTGGAAGGGTGGCCCCGTGAACCCGGGCGTGCCCGTTTCAAAAAACGGCCCCGTGATACGCGCGGGCGGCCCCAGCAGTTTTCTTTTAACCCCCAAAGCGACCAAAGAACAATGGAATAAAAAATGGTATTTGATTGATGCCGAAGATTTGGTGTTGGGTCGCATGGCGTCGCAGATCGCGATCATTTTACGCGGCAAACATAAACCAACCTTTACCCCATCGGCACAAAGTGGTGATAATGTTATAGTTATCAACGCGGAGAAGGTTGCTTTGACGGGCAGGAAAAGACAAGATAAGATTTTTTATTGGCACACTGGTTTCCCAGGCGGGGTTAAAACCATCAACCCCGAAACCCAGCTGAAAGGCAAATACCCCGAACGGCTTATCGAACGTGCGGTCGAACGTATGATACGCCGCACCCCGATGGGGAAAAAACAATTGAAGAATTTGAAAGTTTACGCTGGCAAGGAACACCCACACGCGGGCATGAATCCTATCGTGCTTGACCTTGCCAAACAAAATCGCAAAAACTCGCGCAAGGCAGCTTAAATTTGTTATTATAAACTTCACAACAACATTACAAAAGAAAAGTAATCACCATGGCCATAGCAGAACAAACCACCGTAGAAAAACCAGCCCGCGAACCACGCGACCAATGGGGTCGCAGTTACGCCACGGGCAAAAGAAAAAATGCCATAGCCAAAGTTTGGATCAAACAAGGTTCGGGTAAATGGAATATCAACGGCAAAGACATGCAAACATATTTTGGTCGCCCCGTGTTGCGCATGGTGGTAGAGCAAGCTTTGGATGTTGTTGGTAAAAAAGGCATGTTCGATATTGTCGCCCAGGTTAGGGGCGGTGGGTTAAGCGGTCAAGCGGGTGCCATAAAACATGGTATTGCCAAGGCCCTGACTTTATTTCAAGCCGATTTAAGACCAGCATTAAAAAAAGAAGGTTTCTTAACCCGCGATTCACGGGTTGTCGAACGGAAAAAATATGGCCACCCCAAGGCGCGCCGTTCTTTCCAATTTTCCAAACGTTAATATCATCATTGTCCGACTTGGTTGTTGGGCGAAGGTCAAGCCATATCGGACTATTGACTATCTTATGATTTTATTTTGCTTAACAAATTGATTGTGAAGTCAAATATATTAGCCAAATATATTAGCCAAAGATATTATCTGACCGATAATATATAAATTATATTGAAACGATCACCCTTTTAGCGATATAGTGTATCATAATATTTTCACTTTTATATCCTATGGGGCAGAAGCATGATTGATAGTTTTGTTGCTGGTTTTTTTGTCAGCCTTGGGTTGATTGCTGCCATCGGGGCGCAAAATGCTTTTGTTTTGAAGCAAGGATTGTTGCGGCAACATGTATTTTTGCTCTGTTCTTTATGCGCCCTGTCTGACGCGGTGCTTATTTCCTCGGGCGTTTTTGGTTTTGCGATGTTGGTGGATAAGATACCTTTGGTGTTGCCCGTGGCGCGTTATGGTGGGGCCGCATTTTTAATTTTTTATGGTGCAAAAAGTTTTTGGGCTTGCTTCAAACACAACGATGTGATGGTGATTGGCCAACGTAAGACTACCACCCTGAGGCAGCTTTTGGGCACTTGGGCAGCGATGACATGGCTTAACCCCCATGTGTATTTGGACACCGTTGTGCTGTTGGGGTCGACCTCCACCCACTACGGTGATAAAAAATGGCTCTTTGCTTTGGGGGCGGTTTCCGCTTCCTTTACTTTTTTCTATACCTTAGGTTACGGTGCCACGCTGTTGGCACCGCTGTTTAAAAAACCTATAACCTGGCGGATATTAGAATTGGGGATAGGCATCACCATGTGGTCAATCGCCTCGCAATTGATTTTTTAAAATTTTTATTTTATTATAGCTTGTTTGTTGTAACCTCGCGCCCATTTTTCTTGAGAAAGGCTTGTAAAATGGCTAAAATCTATCAAAATCTAAGCTATTGATTTTTAAAAATATATATGCTACTCTTGGTTTAATAATTTACTTCTTGCAGATGGCATATTTGTTGCAAAATTTCTTGAGAGTAGATATAGGAATAACTATAAACACAGCCAATAAAAATAATCATGACCGATATTTCTTCCTATATTACCAATAAGGCTACCATTTTGGTCGAGTCTGGCGTGCCTGGCATTTTTTTGTTGGTGCTGTTGGCTTTGCTATTTGTTGTTATTTTAAGGGTTGCCGTCCATGTTGTGGTGGTAATAATACGCTGGGTTGTCGGGTTATTCCGCGGTCCCGTTAAGGCGAAGGAAACAAGCGAGAACAGCGACGATGAGGCTGGTAAAAATTTATTTGAACAGGGTTTGGCGCGCGAACGCAGGGGCGACATCGACGGCGCGATAAGAAGTTACGAAGCCGCCACCGCGGTCGCGGGTGGGCATCCCTTGGCAAGTTTCCATTTGGCCAATTTGTATTTTAGCGGCGAAGGCAATACACGGCGTAACCCCGTGGCCGCCGTCAGGCATTTTCGTAAAGCCGCGATGCACGGTATCACCCCCGCTATGGACGCGCTGTCGCAAGCCTACCAATATGGGGAAGGGGTGGTGGCCGACCCCGTTAAAGCCTATATCTGGTGTTTGGTGGCCAAGGCCGCGGGGGTTAAGTCGGCGGGCGAACGGCAATTGCGTTATGAATCGATGTTGTTGAAAGATTATACTGCCGCCCATTTGCGCGCTTGGCAGGGCGAAGCCGCGATTTTATTTGATAAAATCAGTCACGTACAATAATTGCTTTATTGCTTGCAAGCCAGCCTGCTTGCTATTTATTGCGCCGAAAATTTTTTAATAATTTGTTGGGCAAGTTCATCGACATCGAAGAATATATTTTTTGTTGGCGTGTCCGCGGGCAGTGATGGCGGCGATAACAAAAAACAGGGTATGCGCGCTTGACAGGCTGCATCAATTTTATTTTTGTTGTTGGTGTTGTCGCCGCCGCTATTTTTTGCGATCAGAAAATGAACGTCATTTTTTTGCAAAAATTCTTTTTCGGTCGCCAAATTTTGCGGTGGCGATAAAATAATTTCTATTGTTGTTGTTTCTAATCCCTTAATCATATTGTTGGCGGGTATATTGTCTGGCGGGTAAATGGCGCGCCATATAATTTTTGGCAAAGGGACGGCGGGGTTGGTCGTTAATTTTTTTCCAAGCGCGGTTAAAAAATTCTTACCATCCTTCGCTCCCAATGCTAAAAAAATAGTTGCTTTTTTATTGTCAGCAATTGGTGCATCGCCGCGCCAGGCAGCAAAAAATACATCAACCAATTTTTCTATGTTATCAGCAAAAAATATATTTTTGTTTAATAGTTTATTGTCAAATAGCCACGGTTTTGGTCGTAAAAAAAATAATGGCAATGATAATTCTTCACCCACCCGACAGCTGGTTTGTAACATATTTTGGGCGAAGGGGCTTAGCGCCAACACCACAGCATCCATTTTTTCTTTTTTGCAAAATATGGCCAAGCCCGCCGCCGATTCTTTTACCGAATCTTGCGCGGCATCATATTGCGCAAACCCGCCCGAAATAATTTTGGCGGGTTGCGATGGATGGATGGCGGGCAAAAAACGCGCGCTATTAATATTTTTTAAACTATAGAAACAAAAAACATCTGCCTCCCTTGCCAATATTTTTTGCAACAGGTCGCGCGCCAAAAATGTCCCACCCAATATTAGAATATTTTTTCTTGTCATGATGATGTTGATGCTAAACTTGCCATGATATTCGCCCCCCTATCGACCATCATAAAATTTGTTTTGATATGGGGAAAGGTTCGTTGGGTTTGCTGTTGGCATTGTTCCAAAATCAGCTGGCAAATGGGTGCGACCATCTTGGGCGATAGGTTTTTTACCATCGCCAAACCTTCGGCTATTGACGCAGCCGTGGTTAATACCTGGCCCATTGTTTTTATTTCTGTTGCGCTTGCCAGGGTGCGGATGGCGCTATCTTGACCAACCCACGCCGCCAGCAATGCCATGTCAACGCGGCTTCTCTCATGGTGGAGGTCGCCATGCCCCTGCGCCAATTTGCATAATTTTCCTGGGCCACCCGCTATCGTTAATTGGCCATGATAATTTTTTTTATGCAGGTATTTCATGGTCGCCACATAAAAATCACCCATGTCGATGATGGCAACTTCATCGAAGCGATATTTTTCTTTGGCAACGGCTTCGCTGGTGCTGCCCGTTGCCGCCAACAAATGGTTTTGTTGGTAAGCCAAGGCAACATCGATAGAGCGGTGGATAGAATGAATCCACGCCGCGCAAGAATAGGGAATGACAACACCGCTGGTGCCCAAGATGGATAGGCCGTCAACAATTCCCAAACGCGGGTTCAATGTTTTTTTTGCCAATTCGACTCCATTTTCTAAATGAAAAATAACTTGCCAATCTTGGGGCAGGTCGGGATGTTGTTGCAGGTAATGGTAAAAATTTTTGCTTATGTAATCGCGTGGTTTGGGGGTGATGGCGGGCAACCCCACCGCAATGGGCAGGCCCAGCCTGGTCACGCGGCCCACGCCCGTGCCGCCCAATAATTCCAACGATGGCGCGCCATTATTTTTTTGGTCATGGTTTTTCTGGTCATGTTTTTTTTGGGGCAGGGGGATAACCTCGGCACGGATAATAAGCCCATGGGTTATATCGGGGTCGTCGCCTGCATCTTTTTTAAAACTGGCAATAATGCGGTCATTTTTTTCTTGCACATCTTGTGGTTGGAAAACCACCCCCGCCTGATGGGGCAGGTCAATGCTTACCGAACTATTATCCACATGCTTGACGCCACGATGGGTTGCCTGCAACCCCAGCAACGCGGCGGCGGCGGCGTTGGCACCCGTGGTCCACCCGCGTTTTAATGTGGCGGGTTCGGGTAAATCAATATCTTTGTTTTCTTCTTTTTTGCTATGGCTTGTCATGTTTTTTTTAGTTATAGGCTTTTTGCCACAGAAATGGTAATGCTAAAAATAGGGTTGAGCTTATGGTTGAAAAACTATTCAATAAAAAAAATGGTATAAAAAAGGGCGAAGTTTGGTTGGTCGGGGCTGGCCCGGGCGACCCAGGATTACTAACCCTTCACGCGGTGCTTGCCCTGCAAACCGCCGATGTGGTGGTGCATGATGCTTTGGTGGAAAATTCTATCCTGGCTTACCGTCAAAAAAAATCACGCTTGATATATGCTGGCAAACGCGGCGGCAAACCATCGCCCAAGCAAGAAGATATTTCCACCATATTGATAAAGGAAGCCCTGGCGGGGAATCGCGTCTGTCGGTTGAAAGGCGGCGACCCATTTGTGTTTGGTCGCGGGGCAGAAGAAACCATCAGCCTGAAGCGCGCTGGTATAGCCTATCGTATTGTTCCTGGCATCACCAGCGGGATTGGCGGGTTGGCCTACGCGGGCATCCCCCTTACCAGTCGCGACACCAACAGCGCGGTTATATTTTTAACTGGCCATGGGGTGGAATCGCACAGCCTTCAATCATTGGGCGGCAATGACGACAATTTGCCGCAAGATATCAATTGGCAAGCGGTAGCCTTCGCCGCCCCGACCCTGGTGCTTTACATGGCTATCAAAAATGCACCCTTGATAACCAAAAAATTATTGACCGCGGGGCGCGACAAAAACGAACCCGTGGCGATTGTCAGCCATGCCACCACCGCCAAACAACGGGCGTTGCATGGCACATTGTGCGAATTGCCTGCCCTGGCGGAGCAGGCCGAAACCCCCGCCATCGTGGTGATAGGAAAAAATGCCGCCATGGCGGAGGATTTAGCTTGGTGGCAACCGCAATAACCATGCCCAATCACCTATATAAAAATATAGATAAAAAGATAGGCAACCATGCGCAATAAATATGGCGGGGTGATTGTTGCTGCCCTGGCAGAAAAATTAGCAAGCGGGAGCGGCAAGACCACCCTGACCGCGGCCTTGCTCGCCCATTGTAAAAAACATGGCATGGCGCCCACGGCTTATAAAATTGGGCCTGATTACCTCGATGGAAAAATTCACGCGCGGGTGACGGGGCGACCATGTTTTAACCTGGATGGTTTTGCCATGACCGATGATACAATGACCATGCTGCTGAACCACACGGTCAACCATGGCGATGTTGCAAAAGATATATTACAACAGCCGAGAATTATCGAAGGGGTGATGGGGTTATTCGACGGGGCGCGCGCCCCCAGCATCCATGGCGGGGGCAGCAGCGCCGAGCTTGCCAAAAAATTTTTCTTCCCCCTGTTGTTGGTGGTGCGCCAAGACGAGGATGCTGATGACATCGCCGCCAGCTTAAAAAAAATAGCGGCCGATTATCGGTTGTTGGCGGTGGTGATAAATGACATGCCGAGCAAGCCAGGCGCGGGCAAGCCATCTCAAAATAAAAAAAACACAAAAACAATTTGGCAAACGGCTTGGCAAAAATGGCAACATGCCACGCCGCTGGTTTTCTTGCCAAGGCAAGATTTCACTTTGCCGCATCGTCATTTAGGATTGCACCAGGCCGAGGAATGGAGCAACGAAGCATGGCATATGATAGAACAACAATTACTAACCATGGCCGATAATTTTAAAACGGCAGTAGGAAATGAGCTATGGCAAGTTATTATGGATGAAACCATGGTGCGCGCCCCCGTGGTTGGCGCGGCGAGCGAAGTAGCCAGCTCATCAACCAGCGCATCAACCAGCACAATGTCATCGCTTGTGCCCGCCCCCCGCGCCCCGCGCGGTCATAGGTTACAAACCAAAGCCATGCACCTGGCCATTGCTTATGACGCGGCCTTTGGTTTTCTTTACCCCCATCATGTATTTTTTTGGCGGCATAAAAATATTACCTTAAGTTTTTTCTCACCGCTTAATAACGAAACACCATCGCGCGATGCCACCGCGATATTTTTGCCTGGCGGTTATCCCGAATTATATTTGGAAAAATTATCGCGCGCCGCGGATTTTTTTTCGGCCATGCGGCTTGCCGCCCAAAACCAAAAAATTATTTATGGCGAATGCGGCGGCTTCATGATGTTGGGTAAAAAAATAACCGACGCCAAGGGTGTCGATTTTCCTGCGCTTGATCTTTTGCCCGTCATGACCAGTTTCTCCCAACCAACCTTACACCTTGGCTATAGGAAAATATCTTTTTTAGAAAGCCAACCATGGCAAGATAACTTCTTTACCGCTATATTTAACCATGGCGATGATACCCCCGATTTGCATCCTCATTTTGCTCATGAATTTCACTATTGCCAAGAGGTTGATGACAATGCCTCGCGGGAAAAATCCACCCCCTTGGCGTCCGCCCCGCCATATCGCCGATTGTTTGAAGCTAAGGATTCGCGAGGTAAGGACATGGGATACTACGGCATGGTAAAGGGAAGAGTTATGGGAAGCTTTCTACATTGCATTTAATATTTATGCTTGCAAAATGAGCAGAAGTGAGTAGAATAAATTGCGTAAAATAATAAAAACGAAATAATATATAATCACACCCACCCAACTTGACCCAAAAAATATAGAAATAATATATAAAACAATGCTCAACAAATCATCATCAAAGAATTCAAACCAGAAAAATCTAGCCAATGGTGGCGTGGTTTTGAATGGTGCCGCCCAACCCAGCAAAAAAAATGGTAAGGCAACCGCGGCGCCGTTGGTGGTGAAGGACATGCACCTGGCCTTTGGCAATAACCAAGTTTTGAAGGGCGTTTCTATCACCGCGCAAAAGGGTGAAGTGGTGGCTATCTTGGGTGCATCGGGTTCGGGCAAATCGTCCCTGCTACGTGCTATCCCTTTGCTTGACCACCCCAACAGCGGGCATATTATTATTCAGGGTGAAGAATTAAAATTAAAAAATGAAAAAGAAAAATTGGTTGCGGCCGATGAAAAGCAATTGCGCAACCTGCGGGCGGAGGTTGGCTTCGTTTTTCAAAATTTTAACCTATGGAGTCACTTAACCGTGATTGAAAACATGATACTGGCCCCGATGACGGTAAAAAACATGAAGAAGGAGGAGGCTTTGGAGCGCGCAAGGCAGTATCTGGATAAAGTTAATATTCCCGCAACGCACGATGGCTATTACCCCATTCAATTATCGGGCGGTCAGCAACAACGGGTTGCTATTGCCCGCGCCCTGATGATGGAGCCCGCCGTGATGTTGTTCGACGAACCGACCTCGGCCCTGGATCCTGAATTGGTGGGTGAAGTTTTGTCGGTGTTGCGCAAATTGGCCGATGAAGGCCGAACCATGTTGGTGGTAACGCACGAGATGGCCTTCGCCCGCGATGTTGCCGACCGTGTGGTTTTTTTGCATAAGGGGCAAATGCTTGAGGAAGGGCCTCCCTCGGTTATTTTTACCAACCCCAAAACGCCCGAATTAAAACAATTCTTGCATAAATTCTTGCAGTAGGTTTTTAACCTTATTTTTTTACTTTGTTGTTGGGCTGCGAGCATTCAGACATCCGCTTGGTCACCTTATTTATGGTGGCGCATGGTGGGTAAGGATGACGGACGAGGGATTTAGCAAAGCCTTTCGTCAATCCTAACAGGATGATTTTTATCGAACGCCCTATTGTTAATTTTTAACATATATTCTGGGTCGTATATTTTTTTATTATTCTTGTTATGTATGATAATAAAATGAATAATACATTCTTTGGTTTGTTGTGTTCGGCTTTATATAGCGATAAGGTTAAAGCTGTGCCGATGATTAATATCATCGAACACAACCACGCATAATCCAACGTATGACATTCATACGTTATTTTTCATAGGAGGTATCATGAAAAATAAAAAATTATGGGCCAGTGGGACAATAGCTCTTTCACTCATTTTGAAAACCTTGCTAGCCGATGTTGCTAGCGCGCATGGAACCAAGGAACATGGTCGAGAGCTAAAAGTTTGCATCGAAGGTAATAACCCGCCCTATTCTTATATGGGCCCCTCGGGCGACATAGGTGGCTTTGATTACGAGATCGGTAAAGCCATCGTTGAAAAAATGGGCAGAGAATACAAAATGGTAAAAATGGATTGGGATGGTATTATCCCCGCCCTGTTGGGAAAAAAATGTGACGCCATTATTTCTTCGATGGGCATGACCGAAAAACGTAGAGAGAAAATTGATTTTACTGATAAATATTATGGCGCGCCGCCGATTATGTTTGCGGGGAAAAAAGGCAAAATGACAAGCGATACCCCAGAAGCTTTAAAAGGCAAAACCATCGCGGTGCAACGCGGCACCTTTAACGAAGAATATTTGAAAATAAAATATCCCCAGGTGAAGATTCGCTCCTACGCTTCTCAAGTCGAGGCCAACAATGACCTTGTGGCGGGGCGGGTGGATGCTATCTTGCAAGATGTCGTGCCCAGCAAATTATTTTTAGAAAGCAAAGAAGCCAAGAAGGCAGGCCTTGCCTTTTTTGGGCGCGAGCATCGCGATACCAAGATCCTTGGCAATGGCGCTGGCATAGGCGTGCGCAAGGGCGAAAAAGAATTGCGCCAAGCCTTGAACAAAGCCATCAAAGACGTGGTGGCATCGGGCGAATATAAAAAAATTAACGATAAATATTTCGATTTCGATATTTATAAATAATTGTTTGAAAGGATAAAAAATAATACCATGAAAAACCGAACAAAATTTATGAATGGCGTAGCTTTGCTTTTGCTGGCGGGCGCGTTGTTGCCAACCAAGGGATGGGCGGTTGAATCCAAGGTAGTTAGGGTTTGTGTCGAGGGGGCATATCCGCCATTTTCTAAAATGACGTCCTCGGGCGAGGTGGTGGGATTTGATATTGATATTGGCAAAGCCATCGTGGAAAAAGCAGGCAAGAAATATGAAATGGTGAGGATGGATTGGGACGGGATTATTCCCGCCCTGTTGGCAAAAAAATGCGATGCCATTATTGCGTCGATGGGCGTGACCGAGGAACGCAAAAAGAAACTTGATTTTACCGATAAATATTATGGGTTATCGAATTCGGCCACTTGGTTTTTTGGCAAAAAAGATAAAGTGACAAGTGATAGGACCGAAGCCCTGAAGGGTAAAATAGTTGGCTTGCAGGCAGGCACGGTGAAAGAAAAATATGTCAAAACAAAATACCCCGATGTGAAAGTGCGTGCTTACACCAGCCAGGTTGAGGCCAACAGCGATCTGTTAGCAGGTCGATTGGATGCGGTATTTCAAGACAAGCATAACATGAAAGAATTTTTAGAAAGCAAAGAAGCCAAGGCGGCGGGGATTGAGGTTTTTGGTCATGCCCATAAGGATCCAGTGCTGCTGGGCACGGGACCAAGGATTGCTGTCCGCAAGGGCGACACGGTGTTGCGTGATAGCCTTAACAAGGCCATCAAGGATTTGCGAGCCTCTGGCGAGTATAAAAAAATCAACGACAAGTATTTTGACTTTGACGCTTACGAATAACTAACCATTAACCACCATCATATATGAAGGATGACCGTCATGAAAAATAAAAAAATATTACAATCGGGGACGGTTGCTCTTGTTATTGTCGCGGGGGCATGCGTGGCGGGTAGGGCTTTGGCCGCTGAATCTAACGTGCTGAGGGTATGTGTTGAGGGGGCTTACGAACCATTTTCTAAGATGACCCCGTCGGGCGAAGTGGTGGGATTTGATGTCGATATTGGCAAAGCTATCGTGGCCAAGGCAGGCAAGAAATATGAAATGGTCAAGGTGGATTGGAGCGGGATTATTCCCGCCCTGTTGGCAAAAAAATGTGATGCTATTATTTCATCGATGGGCTTTACCGCTGAACGCGAAAAGAAAATTGGTTTCACCGATAAATATTATGGGCAAACCCCTGTTTTCTTTATTGGAAAAAAAGGCAAAATGACCAGCGATAGTGCCGAAGCCATGAAGGGTAAAACAATCGGACTGCAGGCAGGCACCGTGAACGAGAAATATATAAAAGCAAAATACCCTGACATAAAAATTCGTGGTTACGCCACCCAGGTCGAGGCTAACAATGATTTGTTAGCAGGTCGCGTGGATGCGGTGTTCCAAGATAAAATTGGTATGAAAGATTTCTTAGCAAGCAAAGAAGCCAAGGCAGCCCAGCTTGATTTTTTTGGCCATGGCCATAGGGATGCAGTGCTGCTTGGCACCGGGCCAAGGATTGCCGTTCGCAAAGAAGATACAGCCTTGCGTGATAGTCTTAATAAGGCCATCAAGGATGTGAGAGCCTCGGGTGAGTATAAAAAAATCAACGACAAATATTTCGACTTCGATATTTATGAATAATGATTGCCTAAGCAAATATTGCTTGTGGCATGTTGGTTACATGGCGTCGTTTCTTATTCTTACCCTTGGTTTTTTTTATAAAATAATTCTTGCATAAAAATCATTTGATGCTTATTATATATAATATTATAATATCATTGGGGGACACAATCTATGAAAAACAAATCATTTAATAAATCATCAACCTTATTGTTGACCAAACGGGCGGGCAACGCGGCCTCGCGCCAAGGCGTCGGATTATCAATATCCATGACTGGCACGCTAGCGGGTTTTGCTGTCTTTTCTATGCTTAACCTGGCCATGCCTGCCTCATCGGCATGGGCGGCCAGCGTTAAGGTTTGTATCGAAGGGGCCAACCCGCCCTATTCAAGCCTGACCCCGTCGGGCGATATTGTGGGGTTTGATGTCGATATTGGCAAAGCCATTGTTAAAAAAATGGGTATGGATTACCAAATGGTCAAAATGGATTGGGATGGTATTATTCCTGCCTTGTTGGCCAAAAAATGCGACGCTATTATTTCATCGATGGCGGTGACCAGCGAACGCAAAAAGAAAATTGACTTCACAGAAAAATATTACGGTAACCCACCGTTGCGGTTTGCTGGCAAAAAAGACAAAATGACCAGCGATGATGCCGCGGCGATGAAGGGAAAAATCGTTGGCGTGCAACAGGCAACCATTAATGAAGAATATTTAAAACAAAAATATCCTGGTGTAAAATTGCGTTCCTATGCTAAGCAAGATGACGCCAACAATGACCTGCTGGCGGGAAGAATTGATGCGGTGTTCCAAGATGTTATCCCCATGAAGGAATTCTTGGCAAGCAAAGAAGCCAAGGCTGGGAATATTGCATTATTTGGCAGGGGTCATAATGACACGGCTATCATGGGCGATGGCGCGGGCATTGGCGTTCGTAAGGAAGACACAAAATTACGCGATGATTTCAATAAGGCCATCAAGGCCTTACGTGCATCGGGTGAATATAAAAAAATTAACGATAAATATTTCGATTTCGATATTTATCAATAACCCTTTATATGAAATAACTTTTATATAAAATAATTCTTGCGATAATAGTAAATAAGATTTATTATTCGCTTCTTAAAAAAACTTGAACACAACAAATAAGGAGGTTCAAACATATGAAACATAAATCATATAAATCTTGGTTGGCGACGGGAGTATTAACCTTGTCGTTGACATTGCCCTGGGCTAATGGGGCAACAGCAGCAAACGAAGTAAAAATATGTGTCGAAGGGGCCTATCCGCCTTTTTCCACCATGTCTCCTTCGGGCGAAATAGTTGGCTTTGACATTGATATCGCCAATGCCTTGACCAAACAAATGGGTCAAACTGCGAAATTGGTTAAAATAGATTGGGATGGAATGATACCCGCTCTGTTGTCTAAAAAATGCGACGCCATCATTGCTTCTATGTCCATTACCAGTGAACGTAAGCAAAAAATTGATTTTTCGGAAAAATATTACAATACCCCTGCGCGTTTTGCTGGTAAAAAATCGGCCAAATTATCTGACGATGCTGGCGCATTGAAGGGTAAAACCGTCGGTGTGCAACGGGGCACGGTGTCGGAAGATTACATGAAAAAGAAATATGCTGATGTAAAGATCCGCTCTTACGCTACCCAAGATGAAGCCAATGCTGACTTGGTTGCGGGGCGTATAGATGCTATTTTCGTTGATTCCATCCCCTTGGGTGATTTCTTGAAAACGCCTGCCGCGAAAGACATGGCCGCTTTTGGTAAGGATCATTATGATTCTGCTATTTTGGGCGATGGCGTTGGCGTGGGTGTTCGGAAAGCGGACACAAAACTGCGCGATGATTTCAGCAACGCTATCAAGGCTGTCAGAAAATCTGGCGAATATGCCAAGATAAATAAGAAGTATTTTAGCTTCGATATTTATGGTAAATAAATAATCGAACGATATTTTTTATCTTTTAAAGAAAAATTATGGGGTTTCAAAATTATGCTTTTGAAACCCCATTTTTTACTATAGTATGGGCATTATCATCGATATGAATTTTGATATTTTACGCGAATATACGCCACTTTTGTTGTCGGGGCTTTTTACAACATTGTCTTTGGCTTTTTTATCTTTCGGCTTGGCTATTTTTATGGGCGCGGCTGGTTGCTACGCCAAATTGTCGGGCGGTCCCATCCTTCGTGGCTTATCGAATTTTTATACTTTTATCTTGCGTGGGATTCCTGATTTGGTGATGATATTTTTGGTTTTCTATGGTGGCCAGGGTATTGCCAACGCGCTGGCGACAATGGTTGGCGGCACCCCCATGGATATTAGCGCATTTTGGGCGGGGGTTTTTACCTTGGGTTTTTATAACGGGGCTTTTTTGGTGGAAACTTTTCGTGCGGCCTATATCGCCATCCCCAAGGGGCAGATAGAATCGGCGAAAACCTTGGGGCTTGGTCGGTTCACCATGCTGCGTCATATTATTCTTACCCCGTTGGTGGTGTCGGCCCTGTCGGGGGTTAATAACGTGTGGCAAGTTTTGATAAAATCCACCGCCTTGGTGTCGGTTATCGGCCTGTATGATCTGGTGGGTTACGCGGATAAGGCGGGGAAGGCAACCAAGCAACCCTTTGTATTTTTTTTGGCGGTGGTAATTTTTTATTTTTGCCTTACCGTTTTTTCTGGCAGCTTTTTTTCTTTTTTAGAAAAACGAACATTTAAATTCAGAAGACGTTATTAAAAAAAGATAAGGATAGGATAAAATCATGTTTGATATAAATTTGGTTGTAGAACATTTCGAAGTCTTTTGGCGCGGCATCCTCATGACCATATTTTTGACCGCGGTGCCGATGTTTTTTGGCTTTTTTCTTGCTTTGGGCTCGTCGTTGTTAATCGTTGAGAACGTGCCATTGTTAGGTAGGGCGGCACGATTTTACAGCCTATTATTTCGTGGTTCGCCCATGTTGGTGCAAACCTATCTTGTTTATTATGGGTTGGCGCAATTTGATTCAATCCGCAATTCATGGGCTTGGGAGTTTTTAAAAGATGAATATTTTTGCGTCTTGCTCGTTTTCTCTCTCAACACGGGTGCCTACACCACCGAAATATTCAGGAATGGTATTTTGGGAATGCCGCCAGGCGAGATTGAAGCCGCCAAGACATTGGGACTATCCACCTTTTCTATTTATCGCAAGGTTATTTTGCCTTCGACATTCCGTCGCGTTTTGCCCATGTATAATAATGAAATTATTTATTTGTTGCAATCTTCCTCCATCGCCTCGGTCTTTACCTTGCTCGATATCACGGGGGCGGCGCGTTGGCTTAATGCGTCCTTTAACGTAGCCTACGAAGGTATGTTAACCGCGGCGGTGCTTTATATTATTTTAACCTATAGTTTGGCGGGCGTGTTTAGGTTGCTCGAAAATAAATTTTGCCGTTATTTGGTAGCGCGCTAAGATTAATAATGGGCGTTAATAACGATAACGCCGATTATAAAACAGCACCAAAACCCCTATCAAACCGACCGCCGCCATCAATAATGGCAAACCAAAGGAGCCAAACAACGCCATCATTTGTCCCGTCAGCGGGCTGGCTATCATCGACGCCGCGCTGTAAACGGCGATAATCGCGCCATTCATGGTTATAAGGGCTTGACCCCGATAATCGTGACCTATGGAGCGAAGCAGACTGCTATACATGACCATTTCCATCGTGCCATACAAAATGACAAAAATAATAATCACGCTGTAAACCCCAGAATAAAATGCGGGCCAAGCAATGATGGCGCATAAAATACCGCTGATGGGAATAATAACGCGCGGCGACCATTCGTTGACGGCATAACTGATAAGGGGAAAAAACAGCACGGGACCAATGGCGTAACAGGCAATAACCATACCCGCCGATTCAGGGTTAAAACCTTGTTTGATTATTTGCACCGCTATCATGCTTGACGAACCAAACATAATACCCGCCGACAAAGCCACTAAAAGCATGATGGGGTTATTGCGAACCGCAAACCAAAAATTATATTGTTTATGATTTTTGCTAGCCGCCGAAGGTTTGGTGGTATCCTGATATAATTTTTTATTCTTCATTTTTAACAGCGGCATCACCGCCAAGCCCGACAGGCCAATCATGGTAATATAAGGAAAAAGATTATTGAGGAAGATATGGCTGATGATACCGCTGCCAAAACCAAACCCCAAAGTATTGGCCGTTGAATAAAGCGTCATGATGCGACCACGGTTATCGGTGCGGGCTAGGTGATTAAGCCAGGCCTCGGCTCCCAACCATTTGATAGCAATAAAAAATCCCGTAATAAAACGCACCGCGCCCCAATAGACAGGATCTTCTGAAACCGCCAAAATTAATATCAAGAATCCATTGGCTAGGCTAGCGACTATCAAAACCCGCCCGATACCGAAACGGCGCGATAATGAAGACATAAGGGGCGCACCCAAAATAGTCGAGATAGATGCCACGCCCAACACCCAGCCAATAACTTGGCTTTTCTCACCATTGCTTTCCATCACCAAGGGTATGTGGGTTGCCACCATCCCCGTCATGATGGTATCAAGAAAAACCGTCAACAACAAATAGCCGACGCCATTGTTGCTGGTCTTCAAATCATCGCATAATTGGTTAAAGAATTTTTTAAAGGCAAGAATAATCACCTGCGCATTATGGATGATAATATTAACAAAATCAATCTAACTGTGCGTTGCTTGATGCTTGGGCAACTTATTGAAACGGGGTAGGTTATGACAGCCGAACCTTAGTCCCCGCCTTGGTCTGGGGATAAAACCAAATGGAAAGAGCCAGCAGACCGACGGTCATCATCAACAGCGGCAGGCCCAACAGGCCGAAGCGGGTCATCATCTCCCCCGCGACGGGGGCGGTGACCATGCTGGTGGCGTTGTAAACCATGACGACCAAACTATTCAATGCAATCATATGCAAGCCGCGATAATGCTGGCCAATAAAACTCAGCAAGCTGCTATAGATTATCAATTCCATCGCGCCATAGATCATAATAAATATTTGGATGGTGGTAAGATGTTGGGTGTAAAAGGCGGGCCAGGCACAAATCGCCGCCAACATGCCCGCACAAGGAATAAGTTTTTTGGCCGAAAAATTATTGACCACATGGCTGACAATGGGAAAAAGAATAATAGGACCGATGAAATAAAGAAACACAACAAAACTTGCATCTTGCGGTGTGAAACCATGGTTGATGGTTTGCACCGTAATCATGCCCGACGCGCCAAACATAACCCCCGAGGCAATGGCAACGATTAAAACCACAGGATTATTTTTGAGTATCTGTAAAAAATTAATTTGCGAAGAATTTTTGCTGGTGGCATCCAGCTTAATTGTTTGATGCTTCATTTTTAAAATTGGCAGCGAGGATAGCAATAACAACCCCGCCATCACACCATAGGGTAATAAACCATCCAAAAAAATATGGCCTATCAACCCGCCGCCAATCGCCACCGCGGTGGTAAAGCAGGTGGTGTAGAGCGTCATGATACGGCCACGATTGGTTGATTCGGCAAGGTTATTAACCCATGCCTCCATTCCCAGCCAACGCACCGCCACGCAAAAACCAGCAAAAAAGCGAATGATACCCCAATAGAGTGGGTCCTGGGACAAGCCCATCAACAAAGCAAGGCAAGCATTGAGCAAACCCGCGACCATGATGGCGCGCGCCATGCCAAATTTTGCCGCTACCCTGCCGACCAGCGGGCTGGCGATCAAGGAAGTAAGGCTGGTTACACCCAAAACCCAGCCAATAACGCGGCTGGTTTCACCATTGTATTTTAACATGAGGGGAATATGGGTCAAAATCATGCCCACCATGATGCCATCGATAAAAATGGCTAATAATAATCGACCGACATCGCCCTGGCTGGTGCCGGTATCTTTTTTGAAGGATTTGAAGAAAAAATGTAGCCCCTTGAACACAAAATTTTTATGAAACATAAGGGTTAAAAAATCAAGGTTTTATTTAATACTATTACTAAAGCAAGCAAAAACTACTCTTGGATGATTTTTGCAATCATTCTAAATCCCCCTTAAATAAGTTTGGTTGCCTTGATATCTGCATTAACCTTATGATTGTTATAACTTATCTTATTGATAATAAAATTATCCATTTGCCTGCAAAAGGTTTATCGCCCCCCAATAAAGGAAAAAATGGAAAATAGACCGCAGTAATCATTAATAGTTTTAATAGTTATATATACCATCTAAACTAAGCCAAAAGCATTCCACAAGTCATTTAGAATAATTCTAAAAACATTTTAAACAACATTTGGCGCGCAAGATTGATTTTAAATTATTGATTAATATCAATTATTTTAACAGCGAGAAAAAATCTATATTATAATATAGATTTAGTAATTTTATTTTTTAAACAAAATCCTTTTTAATCAACGACTAAGGTAAATAAACCATTTTAGCCTCAATAAAACCATGATTTTGTCAATAAAAAAAATCTAGTTATTAAGTTTTTTTGGGGTTGTTGCGCAGGAGCCTTTTTGACATGATATATCATGATTGGGAAGAAGTTTGCTATTTAAGAAGGAGGACGTTTAAATAGGCCGCAGATGGAACTCGATTATGCTTCATTTATCTTGCTTTTGAGTATTTTAAACCTAATTAACCTTTATTTTCAGTTAGTCGCATACCTGTTTGGTGGGATTTTGCGTAGAGAAGGTTAATCGCGGGTGGTGGATAAGACTTGGATAAGGCTTGAAAAAAAATAATAAAAAAAAATAAGATAAATAATAACGAGGAAAGTAGCTTACAGTTAGGGCTAGAAGTGACTAGCGGCAAAGAGAGGCAAATGAGGAAAAGATAGAAATGAGATGGGACATTATTAAGGTAGTAAAAAAAGAGAAAAGTAATTGATATTGGTAAAGAGCAAGGGAACAGGAATAAAATAAAATAAAAAAATATAATGTAAGTAAGAAATTTTTTTAATAATAAAGATACATAAAAGAAAATAAAAAATAAAAGAAATGGAGTAAGTAATGATTGAGAAAAGATATGATACGAGACAATTGACCGAGAGATCAAAAACCTCAACCGAAAATAACAAAGCATCAGATACAGGGCAGGCCAATCATTATAAAGCCAGTTATCATCAACAATATAACGGCGGCGAAGGTGGTATGGATAAAAACAGGGCGGGTGAGGCAACCGCACAAGTCGCGAATTCAGGCATGGGTTATGGTTTGTCCGACATGCGACAGGGAAATATGCAACCTGCTGTCGGGCATTACGCTAATCCCGTTAATCCCGTTAATCCCGTTAATCCATTGGTGGAGGATGTCCGCCGTGCCGCGCGCCAAACCACGCGTACCGTGAATGACGGCCAATCAGCAACAGAACAAACAACATCGTCGCAACCTTCATGGCAAATGGCTTGGGATGGCGTGTGGGCCAAAATAACGGGGCAGTTCCGCGCCGAATTTGGCGAAACATCTTATCGACGGTTTTTGGCATCGTTGGTGGGGGTGAAGCATAAAGACGGGGTGGTGACCTTCCGTGCTGAAAATTTTTTCCAAGCCGAATGGGTGAAGAAAAATTATCGTTATTGGTTGTTGCAACGTTTGCAAATAGAAAAATGGCAAGTCAGCGATATAGATTTTATCATAGGCGAAAGAAGCGATGATAATGGCGCAGACCGTGCGGTGGCGGCGTCTATCCCCACCGTTAATGATGTGATGGGGGCCATCGGCGATGCCAACCCAAGTAAAGGAAAAAAATTATTGGGATCGGAATTACTAAACCAATTTCAATTTGATAATTTGGTGGTGGGGGATAGTAACGAAGAGGCTATTAACGCGGCGCGGCAAATGTTGGATAGTTTTCCCAAATTGCCATTTAATCCGTTGTTTATTTATGGTGCGGTGGGTTTTGGCAAAACCCATTTATTAAATGCGATTGGTCATTATCAAAAACAACGCCACCCGCGCAAAAAAATTCTTTATTTTACCGCCGAAGATTTCTTGCAATATTTTGTAACCGCGGTGCGCCAGAAAGAAATATTTTCTTTCGAAAGCAATTTCGCCGATGTTGATTGCTTGCTGATAGACGATTTGCATTTTGTCTTGGGTAAAGAAGGGGCGTTGAAAGCATTGGAAACCATCGTCGGGCAATTTTTGGATAGGGGTAAGATGATGGTGCTGGTTGCCGACCGCGGGCCGAAGGACCTGACGCAACTTGGCCAAAGAATATTATCGCGCCTGCTTAGCGGCCTTGCCACCGAATTGAAACCCCTGTCGACCGACATGCAACGGGCGGTATTAAGGTTGAAGGCCATGCAAAAAGGAATCGATTTAAGCAACGAAGCGATGGATTGGTTGGCGGAAAAATTGAACGAAGGTCATTTTGGTAATCATGACCAAGTTAGCCCGCGGGCATTAAGCGGTATCATTAATCAATTGATGATTAAAATGGAATTGGGACGGCAAATGACAACCCAGCAAGCCAGGGCGCAGGCAGGCAGCGAGTTGTTGTCGTTAAAAACATGCCAAACATTGTTGGCCGATTTTTTCAGGGCGGAACGTAAAAAAATTACCATCGATACTATCCAGCATTTGGTGGCCGAACATTACGATATTACTTTAGAAGAATTATTGGGCAAAAGCCGATTGCAAGATATTGCCCGCCCGCGTCAAGTTGCGATGTATTTGGCGAAAATGGCGACCACGCGGTCTTTGCCGTCTATCGGCGCGCGGTTTTCACGCGACCACACCACGGTTATCCATGCGGTAAAAACGGTGGAAGGGCGCATGATAGAAAACCCGAAGTTCCAAGAGGAAGTGGTGATGTTGTTAAACAAATTAAAATCAAACGAAACCAAACCACGCGAAAAATTTGATAGAAGCAAGAAATAGCAAGCGGACGATATAACGAATAAGCAGAGAAAAAAAAATGACCATCCGCCCCGAAAAAAATATCATCGAAATAAAATTATCGCCCCTGATAAAAAAATTATTACAGGCGAAGGGTGCAACCCCTTACCCCGCGCGCGCCACGACGGGCAGCGCGGGTTTTGATTTGATGGCGGCCATCAACGAATCAATGGTGATAGCGCCAGGCGAACGAAAATTAATTCCGACTGGCGTTTTTTTAAAAATGCCCCAAAATATGGTGGCCGATGTTCGCCCGCGGTCGGGCTTGGCATTGAAGCATGGTTTGACCGTCCTCAATACCCCTGGCACCATCGACAGCGATTACCGCGGCGAAATTGGTGTGATATTAATAAACCATGGCGATGCGTCGGTAACCATCGACCCCATGATGCGCGTTGCGCAAATGGTTTTTTTATCTTTACCCGCCGTCGACTTGGTTGAAATTGTTGACTTCGCCGATGAAGCCAACAAACGCGGCACGGGCGGTTTTGGCTCCACGGGTTGAACAACGATAGCCAACATTAAAAAACCCCGCCCGCTTATATAAAGCGAACGGGGTTTTGTTTTTTAAAATGAAAAACGCGGCGTCATGTTGCCATCAACCGCCGTTAGTAATATTAATTTTTTGCGTAGCTGGCAATTTTTATGCTGGCATAAAAACTAACCACCGCCATCACCCAAAATGTTACAAATGGGTGCATGTCATTCATGGCCAATGCCGTGTCAAGGGCGGTCCAAACCAAGGGCAAGTAATAAAAATAGGCCGAGCGTTTGCCACCCAAATGCCATGCCAACATGGGGCTTAGGTAAACCAACATATCCATAAACCCATGGCTGTCGGTGAAGAGGTAACTGACCTCGCCCACGATTCCCTTAACCAAACCAACGTCGGCGGTGTTGATGCCATAGACAATGCCATAAGCAATAGTCCAAGAAAATAATAAGGCGACGTAAAGACTAAGGCATGCGTGGCTTTGCTTGCCGCCCATTAATTTTTTAGCAGATAAAGATAAGATGTTGCAGAAGCTAAACTTCGGCGTTGATTTTTTTACCATGTTGATTCCTCCTTTAATATTTTTTTTTAGAATTAACAAAAAAGACTATAAATAAATTTCTTTTTTTTACAACCATTATTTTATTAATATTTTTATTATCTGGGGGAACGGCATGCTGTGGTGATTAATAAATTACATTTACAAACCATCGCCATTTATACGCCATTGATTTACGGGGTATGCGGGCAAATGGGGATTAAAAAAATTCATCTATGATTGGTGGAAAAAAATAGTTATGATAGAGCATGAAAAAAATGGGGACAAGGTTTTTGGTGGGTTTTATGATGGCAGCGATGCTTGCCGTGGCGGGGCGGGGGCAAGCCATGTCATTCACGCCGAACACAGAAACGCAAAATCAATTTGCGCCGACCATGCAAAACATGGAAACGCAATTTGCGCAAGGCACGCAACTGATAAAAACCGCCACCACCACCAGCGCAAAAATGATGGGTGGGGTGGAAAAAAAATTGGGGACGGAAAAAACGGCGGGTGGCGTGGGAGAAAAATGGAAGCCCGATGTTTTTCGGTTGTCATTATTGCCGTCGCTGGCTTATTTTTCCTATGAAGAATTTATGGATTATGGAGAGGTGCAAGATAATATGGGACCGGTGAGAGAGCCTATTAATAATGTACGATTGATGGATATTAAGGGTATGGTTTATGGGTTTGAAAGCAATTTGAAAATTAATATCAACCCCAGCGGTTTTGGTTTTATGTTGGTGCCATTTGATTTGGCGGTTTATAATGGCAAGGGGTTAACTTACACGGGGGCAGATGCTGGGGAGAGATATGGAGACTTAATTGCTTATAATCAAAGAATATTTTTATTTTGGATCAGGGGGTTGGCGGGGCCCACCATTACCATCGCCAACCATTATCGGTTTAATTTTCTAACGGGTTATGGTTATAAATATACTGAACATAATAGTTATGACATAGAATGGGCTGTGCAACGCACTAATAAAATCGATTATATTCCTTTGATTTTGCAATTTGAATATATGACCGAACATTTTTCGGTGCTGGCACATGGCGAATATGATATTTTTTGGGGTGGGGTGCAGACGCAATATGAGGTAATGTTGTCTACCCAGCAAGTATCAAAGGATTGGTCAACACATCAGAATAAAGGCTATGGGTTTAGAACATCTATTGAATTGGCATATTATGGGGTAACCATTGCGCCATTTTTTAATTATTTTTGGATAGATAAGTCGGAATTAGGGACGGATAAGGACATCCCTATACCTGCAAGCACAGAACCCCTTAATATTACTAAGGAATATGGTGTTAAGGTTGGGTATCAGTTTTAGGGTTTTTTATATAAACTACTAAAAGAAAGATAAATCTATGACAATATTTTCTTTTAACGGAAGGACTGCGGCCACAATAACGAGAACTGAGGCTGAAGCCGCCAGCGGTGGCAGTCGGGGAGGAATTGAATATATTGGCCAAATTGTTTATTCTGGCGAAGGAAATTATAGAGATTATTCCTTAGTTTCAGGTATGGGCGATGCTCGGCGGTATCAAATAACCCAGCAAGGTCATTTGACACTTGTTGATAAAAGTGGGATGGATCCTGATACTTCAAATAATCTTACATTACCTGACAGTTATTTTGATGGCGACGCTTATGACAATGGGGGAGCCAGTATGGTATATTAGTTGTTTTAAGTGCGCCGCCTGGATCATCAGCAGGCCCTATTGCGTCATATTTTGATTATTATGTAAAAAATACCAATGATGCTGGGGTTAATGACATGCCAACATTGTTTTATCGTGATGTGCAAGCAACCGCCAGTTTTAATGAAAATGCCACGGGGTTCGTAACCAGCTTCAGGGTTTATGATGAAGATAACAATTTATTTAGTTATAGCCTGTCGGGGGATGATGCCAATTATTTTTCGATTAATAACCAAGGGCAATTATATGTAAAACAGGGCTTGGATTATGAAACCAAGGAAGCGTATCATGTTAATATTCATGTGCTTGATGTTGCTGGCGCTACCATTGGGCTTGGCGGGCGTTGGGCGACCCACGCATTTACCCTGTCACTAAATAATTTGGATGATGAAGTTTTTCGTTTTAACAACAATGGACAACCAGTTTCCTTTGTGGCGATTGATGAAGATAACACGGCCGCCAACCAAGTCATCACCAAATTTGATGTCAGGGACAGGGATATTCATGCTTTGGGTCAGGGGGTTGCTTCATTTGAATTGTTTGGCGTTGATGCCGATTATTTTTCTATCAGTGCTGATGGCACATTGCGTTTTACCGAGTCATTTGATTATGAAGCCATGGCTGACCATGGCGATAATTATTTTGTTGATATTATCGCAACCGCGGTTGACGGCACGGTGATATCAGAAATTCTAACCATGCAGGTTAATAATGTTAATGACGAAGCCATTGGCTGGACACGCAACCCCCAAGGATATTCGATTAATGAAAATAATAAAGTGGGTTTGGTGGTGGCGACATTTGGTGCGATTGATGGTGATGGTCAGTTGGTAAGTTATTCTTTGTCAGGGGCGGATGTAGATATTTTTGCGATTGACAGCAGGGGCAGAATTAGTTTGCGGCAAAGGTTGGATGCCGAATCCACCATTCACCCCAACGACAATTATAGTATTGTGGTGCATGCCCATGCCTATGGTGGCGGGGTGGCGAATCAGGCGATTGATAATATCAGCCAATTATTTGTTCTGTCGGTGAATAATATCAATGATAATCCTGTGGTTTGGGTGGGCAATGCCGTCCATGGTTTGTCTTTGCGCGAAAATGACACGGCGAATGTTTCGCTGGCGGTTTTTTCGGCGTTTGATTTGGACGGCACACCAATAAGTTATAGCCTGTTGGGGGCGGATGCCAATTATTTCTCCATCACTCATGATGGGGTATTGCAATTTAAATCGTTGTTGGATTATGACAATGGCCACGCCCCCCATTATTCGGTGGTGGTGTTGGCGAGCAGTGGTGGCGATAATATTGGCCAGGGTTTTGCCCTTGATATTTCTGACCGCACGACTATTTCTTATTCTTACGGTGCTCCTCCGTTTGAGAATTTGAAAGACAGCAACGGATATCACGATGTGATTAATTTGAAAGGATTGTTTTATAACAATGGGGCGGGGGATATAACGATGAACAACCTGACCGACCTGCAAAATAGTTTTGGTAATGGATACACGGGTGGCACGGGGACGCAACCATTGGTCATTTGAATACCCAGAATCGGCTGATGAAACATCATCATCATACAATGGGTATATGGTGTTTGATAAAGACGGACTAACCCGCAGCCAGGGCGATAAAATATTTTTGCATGGTGGTGATGACGCCGCCCCCGAACAACCGCAACATTTTACTTGGCAAAATGACGGCGCGCTGACATATGACAAATTTTTGCAATTGCTGGGCGGCGCCAACAACATAGAATTTATCTAAAAATCAATAGTTTTGATTTGTATCATACCACCAAATTTTGGTTAAGGGTGGGGTATCAGTTTTAGTTTTTTAAAAAACCTGTAAACCAAGAAGCTGAAAAGTTTTGCCGCAAGGCTAGTGGTTGATTTATTGGGCGTGAATAGGTAAAGAGGGTTTAAATATATTTTTAATACCCTATTTCTAACCACGCCCCATTCATTATGAAACCTAATTCTTATCGCACGCATCATTTGGGGCAATTACGCCTGGCCGATAATGGAACCACGGTGACCCTGGCGGGCTGGGTGCATAACAAACGCGACCATGGGAATTTGTTGTTTATCGACCTGCGCGATCATTATGGTATTACCCAAATTGTTACCGAACAGGGCACCGATTATTTTTCATTGCTGGAAAAAATATCATTGGAGTCGGTGGTAAAAATCACGGGCCAGGTGGTGGCGCGTAGTCCCGAAACGGTTAATAAAAACCTGCCCAGTGGTGAAGTGGAAGTGGTGGTGGAAAGGGCCGAGTTGTTGGCGACGAGCAAAACCCTGCCCTTTCCTATCAATCAAGATGCGGGGTATCCTGAAGAGGTGAGGGCGACCTACCGCTTTTTAGACCTGCGCATGGAAAAATTACACGATAATATCATGCTGCGCGCCCAGGTGATAGATTACCTGCGCCGTGCGATGCAGCAACAAGGCTTCACCGAATTTCAAACGCCGATTTTAACCGCGTCATCACCCGAAGGGGCCAGGGATTTTTTGGTGCCATCGCGATTGCAACCAGGAAAATTTTATGCCCTGCCCCAGGCACCCCAACAATTTAAACAATTGTTGATGATAGCGGGCTTCGATCGCTATTTTCAAATTGCCCCGTGCTTCAGGGATGAAGATGCGCGCGCCGATAGGAGCCCAGGCGAATTTTACCAGTTGGATTTGGAAATGAGTTTTGTCGAGCAAGAAGATGTGTTCCAAGTGGTGGAGCCCGTGATTGCGGGATTATTCCATGAGGTTGGAAAAAATTGGTGGCAAGTTAAAAAAAATCGGCCGATGAAAATTTTGCCCGCGCTGGGCACGCCCTTTCCCAAAATAAAATATGAAGATGCTTTAGAAAAATATGGCAGCGACAAACCCGATGTGCGCAACCCATTGGAAATAATGTCGGTCGGTGATGTATTTGGCAGCAGCGGTTTTAAAATTTTTGATGAAGTTGCGAAAAAAGGCGGCTGCGTGCGCGCAATCAAAGTTGGCAACACCGCCGACAAACCGCGGTCATTTTTTGACGGCTTGAATGATTGGGCGCGTAAGGAAGGCGAGGCAGGCCTGGGCTATATTATTTTTAAAAATGGCGAAGCATTGGGACCCATTGCCAAAAATATAAAACCAGAAGTCATAAAATTGTTGCAGGATAAAGTTGGCGCGGCCGATGGCGATTCGGTATTTTTTGTCGCGGGGGAAAAGAGGAAGTCCGCCCTGTTTGCTGGTATGGCGCGCACCAAATTGGCGCAAGAAATGAATTTGATTGATAAGGATGCCTTTGCCTTTTGTTGGGTGGTGGATTTCCCCCTCTACGAATGGAATGACGAATTACAAAAAATTGATTTTTCTCATAATCCCTTTTCCATGCCGCAAGGGGGCTTGGCGGTTTTAGAAAACTTAACCCCGCAAGATAAAGAAAAACTGCTGGCCATCAAAGCCAGCCAATATGATATTGTTTGCAACGGGGTGGAATTGTCGTCCGGGGCGATTCGTAATCATCGCCCCGATATTATGTATCGCGCCTTTGGCTTGGCGGGTTATAACCAACAAATGGTTGACGAACAATTTGGCGGCATGATAAGGGCATTGCAATTTGGCGCACCACCGCACGGCGGGGCGGCGCCTGGCATCGACCGTATGGTTATGTTGCTGGCGGATGAACCGAACATACGCGAGGTCATTGCCTTCCCCTTGCAACAAAATGGACAAGATTTAATGTTGGGGGCACCATCCATGGTCAGCGACAAGCAATTGAAGGAATTACATTTGACGGTCATAAAAAAAGAAGAAGATGAATAGCGATAGCAAAAATTTATCCTTTGAAAATGCCTTGGCAGAATTGGAAAAAATTATAGCCAGCATGGAGCAGGGGGAGGTTTCGCTTAGCGAGTCGGTAAAATATTATGAACGCGCCATGGCCTTGCATCAGCAATGTCAGAACGAATTGCAACAGGCAAAATTAAAAATTGAACAATTGTTGTTGGCGCAAAATAAAGACGAGCCATCAAGCGGTGGTAAAAAAATTGTCGGCAAAAAAGAATTCACCATCGACGATAAAGATAATGATTCATAAAATAGAGCAAAGAAACCTGTAGACCATTGCCCCTAGCAAACCGAGATCATTCATTAAGTAGAACATGGACAAGCTAGCTTTTCCTAACCTCGCCGCCGATAAAATGGTGGTGGATAACGCCGAAGCATCCATCAGGGCGGTGGCCGATTGGGTTGAGCAAAGCCTGACGATATTTTTTCAACATTTGGCGCAACAGGAAAAAACAGCGCAAGCCGCGTTGCGGCAGGACGAAAATAACCTCAGCCTACTCGACGGGGCGCGTTATGTCTTGCTCAATGGTGATGGGGCGCACCCCGCAAAAAGATTGCGCCCGTGGTTTTTATTTTTGGCCAGCGCGGCATGCGGCAACACCCTCGAACAACCAGCATTTCCTAAATTTTATCACGCGGCCTTGGCGATAGAACTTATCCATAATTATTCCCTTATCCATGACGATTTACCCGCGATGGACGACGACAAACAACGGCGCGGCAAGGCAACCCTGCATATGGCTTTCCCCGAAAATCTATCCAGCAAAACCAACGAGGCCTTCGCCATTTTGGTGGGCGATATGTTGCAGGGCTTGGCCTTTGAATTGATGGCGGCCAGCCCCAACCTGTCAGCAGAATTAAGCAATAGATTGGTGATTGATTTGGCGCGCGCCGCAGGGTTTGGCGGCATGGTTTCAGGGCAATGGCGCGATATGTTGGGGGCGGATACCATGGCGCAAGCCAGGTTGTTGAAGGCACAAAAAACTGGCGCGCTGATAGAATTTTCTTTGACCGCGCCTTTATGCCTCGCCCAGCAAAAAATGCACCAGGCCACGCAAATAACATGGCGTCAATTGGCAAGCCAGGTTGGTTTGTTGTATCAGGCGGTTGACGATATATTGGATGAAGTAAGCACCAGCGCGGAAATGGGCAAAAAAACCGGCAAGGATAAGGCGGCTGGCAAGTCAACCACCATCGCCCTTGCAGGCATGGCGGCAGCACAAAAGGAAGTGGAGGATTGCGCCGCCAATATCCAGCATCTTATATCAACAATAAAAGAAGATAAAAATGTAGAAAAAATAGCCCTCGATTGTTTGGCAAATTGGTGCCGTCAAATGTTGGGTAAGTTAAGATTCTAGTTAGCGGATTTAAAAAATTTTTCAGCAATTCTTAATAAATTTTTGCTTGACAGGTTTTTAGAAAGGGTAGAAAATAAAATCAAACAGGGCGGGGACTATGCACATTTTGCATACCACTAATGGTAGTAGTTTTCGCCTTACAACGCTTCATTATTTCTTGAAAGGAAAAACATGAAAAAACTATTATTGCTTGGCACGATGGCAATGGCTTTAACATTGACCGCCAGCCAAACAGCAAAAGCTGCAGAGCAAGCCTCTTGCGGCACCCTACGTGTGGGTGATGTTGGCTGGTCGGATAATACCGCCATCAACGCTTTAACTTTCCTTAATGTCGCTAGTGCATTAGGATACAAATCTGACATCAAAACCCTTGCTTCGCCCGTGATTGCAAAATCATTGTCGACCAAAGACTTGGATGTCTTTTTGGATTATTGGTCGCCTGCTGCCGATTCTCTCTTTGGCCCAGTTGTGAAAAACAAAACGGTGGAAGTAATACGCAACAATGTTGAAGGTGCAAAATACACCTTTGCCACGACCAAAACCGCTTACGACGCTGGTTTAAAAAATATCAAAGACCTGCCCAAATTTAAAGATAAATTGGGTGGCAAGGTTTACGGTATAGAACCAGGTAACGAAGGCAATGATCATTTCCGTGCTGCATTCAAAAAATACGGCATCGAAGGATTCACGGTTGTTGAATCTTCTGAAGCTGGGATGCTTAGCCAAGTTGAGCGCAACAAAGACGGTTATGTCGTCTTTTTGGGTTGGGCTCCACACTGGATGGGCTATCTCTACAAAATGGAATATCTTGATGGCGGCGACGAATGGTTTGGTAAAAATGGTGGTTACACCAATATCAAAACCTTGGTTCGCGCTGGCTTGAAGCAAGATTGCCCCAATGTCTATAAATTCTTGTCGAATGTCAAATTCACGCTCCCCATGGAAAATGAAGTGATGTACAAAATTGGCAAGGAAAAGAAAGATCCAAAAAAAGCAGCAGCAGAATACTTGAAAAAGAATCCTGACGTGCTTAACGCTTGGCTTGCAGGCGTAACCACCAAAGACGGCGGCGACGCGGTTGCGGCGGTAAAAAAATCACTCGGCATGTAATTCTTGTCGAAAGATATTTTACTTACAATATCAAATACCCTCGCGTTTTACTAGAACGCGGGGGTATTTTTTATTAACCTTGTTTATGCAGACTTCTAGTCATTGTCTTTTATAATTTCTTTTATTAAAATAAAAACTTGACAAAAATCTGTAGTTGGTTAGAATTCTATTCATAAGAATGCCGTAAATACGGATTCTAATCACGATGGGGGACTGTAAATACGCAAATAACTAATTTTTTGATAGCGGCGGCTGTGAGCAAATTGATGCTTAAATTAAGAAGAGAAAATGATGTAGTAAACAAAAATTGATTTATTAATTTTATATATTTTTAGGAGTAACAAAATATGTATTTAGATTTTGGTTTGTCGGAAAAAATTGCTAATAACAAATTTGAGTTGGGCGAGCATGCCTGGCGTTTTTTGGAACCGATACTTGACTCCTTCAAACATCATAACCTGTTGGTTGATGGTTTAACAAATATATTAGAAGGCATCGTTGCCTTGATGTTGATTTTACCACCGCTCTATATGGTTGTCATTTTTGCTGCCATAACCTATTTCCTCAGCCGTCGTATCATTTTAACCATCGGCGCAATTGCTGGTTTGATTGTGCTTTTAAATTTGGGTTTTTGGCAAGCCGCCATGGAAACAATTTCCTTGGTGGTGTGTTCGGCCACGGTTTGTTTGATTATTGCTTTGCCGCTGGGCACCCTGTTGGCGCGCAAGCCCCATTATTATAAATTTGTTGAACCCGTGTTGGATATGATGCAGGTTGTGCCAACCTTTGTTTACCTTATCCCTGCCTTGGTGTTGTTTGGTTTGGGTATGGTGCCTGGCATTTTTGCCACCGTGATATTTGTTGTGCCAACCCCCGTGCGCTTGGTTTACACCGCCCTTAGCTCGGTGCCAAAATCTTTGCAAGAAACCGCTGATTCATTTGGCGCGACCAAATGGCAAAGGTTGCGCTTGGTCGATTATCCCTATGCTTTGCCATTTTTGCTGCAGGCGCTTAACCAAACCATCATGTTATCCCTGTCGATGGTGGTTATTGCCGCCTTGGTCGGGGCTTCTGGCCTTGGCGTGCCCGTGGTGCGCGCCCTGAACCAGGTCAATGTTGGCCTTGGTGTTGAAAGCGGACTGGCGATTGTGATTGTGGCGATTATTATGGACAGAATATTGCGCAACCTTTCACATCGTAATAGTTAATAGACAACAACCTAAACTTATAAAAAAGATCCCAAACCATGAAAAAAAATACGAAGAAACCTCATCAAACAACCACGAACAAAGTTGTCAGCTCGACAAATGGTAGCTTTGGCAAGCGCGTTGATAAAAAACCCATCAAAGCTGGCAACATGATAGAAATAGAAAATGTTGGCGTAAAATTTGTTGTGGATTCGCGAACCGATAGGACGCGTAATGTTTTTGGCCGCACCAAAAAAGAAACCATCCATGCGGTGAAGGATGTTTCTTTGAATATTCCACGCGGCGAATTGTTGGTTCTTATGGGCTTGTCTGGCTCGGGGAAAACGTCCTTGCTGCGCACCGTCAATGGTTTGAACAAGATTACATCGGGTGAATTGCGCGTTTCTCAAGCGGCGGACGATGATGCCACCGACAGTTCAACCATATGCGTCAACCATTGCACCGACGACCAATTGCGTACTTTCAGACAACGGTCGGTCGCCATGGTGTTTCAACAATATGGGTTGTTGGCTTGGCGCACCGTCGCCGACAATGTTGCCTTTCCTTTGGAATTGGCTGGGGTTGAAAAAAGCAAAAGATTAAAAAAAGCCGACGAAATGTTGGAATTGGTGGGTTTGAAAAAATGGGCCAATGCCATGTTATCAAGCCTGTCGGGCGGTATGCAGCAACGGGTTGGCCTGGCGCGCGCCCTGGCAACCGATGCACCGATATTATTGATGGATGAGCCATTTTCCGCGCTTGATCCTATCATTCGTTATCAATTGCAAAGCGAATTGTTGGAACTGAACAAGAAACTACGTCGCACCATTGTTTTCGTGTCGCATGATCTGGATGAAGCAACGCGTATAGCCGACCGTATCGTTATCATGAAGGATGGTGGCGTGGTGCAGGTTGGCACCCCGCGCGATATTTTGCTAAAACCCAATAGCAAATATGTTAAAGATTTCGTCAGCGAAGTTAACCCAATAAAAGTGTTGAAGGCGCGCGACTTGGTTGGTTTTTCTGAAACCATCACCACATCGGGCGGCACCGAAGTGCTACCCAACACCACTTACCAAGAATTGCTCACCATGTGGCAAAAGGAAAAGAATTTTTTTGTGGTCAAGGATAAAAACAAAAATTATGGCACCATATCGGGCGACGATTTGTTGACCACCCTTACCAAATAATTTTTATCACCGTTGGTTTGATTTTATTTCCAGGTCGCAACGGGCGGCAAAGACATAAGAATAGCCTCGATATTGCCATTGGTTTCCAGGCCAAATTTTGTCCCGCGGTCGTATAACAAATTAAATTCGGCATAACGACCACGGTAAGTTAATTGTTGGGCGCGGTCGGCGGGCGTAAAATCCAGGTGCATTTTTTTTCTAACCAACGCGGGATAATAGGATAGAAAAAATTCACCAACATCCTTGATAAAGGCAAAATATTGTTCAAAATGACCACCCGTGACAGGTTGCGCCAGCGATTCATCAGCCGATAATTGGTCAAAGAAAATGCCACCAACGCCGCGTGCTACCTGACGGTGCTTGATATAAAAATATTCATCGCACCATTTTTTGTAAGCGGGATAAAAATTTTTGTCATGTTTATCGCACATGGTTTGTAAATCATGGTGAAATTTTTTTGTGTCGTCATCGTTGGGGAGAGCAGGGTTAAGGTCAATGCCGCCGCCAAACCACCATTTACCCGTTACCAGCAATCGCGTGTTGAAATGGATAGCAGGCACATGGGGGTTAACGGGGTGCGCCACCAAAGAAATACCACTGGCCCAAAAATCGCCCCGTTGGTTGGTGCCAGGAATTTTATGTTTGAAATTTTCGCTGAAGAATCCATCGACGGTGGATATATTAACCCCCATTTTTTCCATCACCGCCCCGTGCATGATGGCCATGGTGCCGCCGCCGCCTGGCGAATCATCGGGGTTTGTTCTCTGCCAAGGTTTTTTAATAAATTGGCCATTGCCGATAGGATTGTTATGTTGATTCTGAGCCTGCAAAACCTTGCTTGGCGATGGCTTAGCGGCAAATTCTTTCTCTATGTTTTCCATGGCGGTTATAATGCGCTGCTGCAATTGGGCAAACCAAGCCATGGCAATATCTTGCCCGTCAGCAAGCTTGTCGTGGTTGCGTGAGGGATTATTTTCTTTCATGTTGGTAGGGATGCTATATTTCAAATCAGCGATAGTAATTGCTTGTTAAGAATGGCGGCGGCCCAGGGCCGCGATATGACCCAGCGCAAAGGCGATGGTTGTTGCCAGGTTGAGCGATCTTGTATTGGCCGACATGGGAATTTTAATTTTTTCATCCGCCCGTTCGTGAATAATCGCTGGCGCGCCGCGCGATTCGCTGCCGAACAATAAAAAATCATCGGGAGCAAAGGTGAAATCATGTATCATGTTGTCGGCATGGGTGGTAAAAAGCACGGTGCGGTTGGGCTTGGCGGTCGATATAAAATTATCGTAATCAAGATGGCGCGATAGATTAACCTTATCAAGGTAATCAAGCCCGCCGCGTTTTAATTTTTCAGGCTGCCAAATAAAGCCAAAGGGTTCTATCAAATGAAGCGGAATTTCTAAGCAGGCGCATAATCGCATGATGGCACCCGTATTTTGCGGAATATCGGGTTCGATAAGAACGATAGAAGGATTCATAAACCTCGCGGAAAAAATTGATGGGGAAAACCCAAAAATGACAAATTGCAAAAAAGCAATTAATTGCTTTTGGCGGCTTCCCGCGCCAATACCGATACGGTTTGACGCGCCGAATTTTTCTTAAAAGTAACCACGCCGTCGATCAAAGCAAACAAAGTATGGTCGCGACCCATGCCGACATTGGGTCCCGCATGATAAACCGTGCCGCGTTGACGCACCAATATATTGCCCGCACGGGCACGCTCGCCACCAAATAATTTCACGCCAAGCCGACGCCCCGCGCTGTCGCGTCCGTTTCTTGAACTACCGCCTGCTTTTTTATGTGCCATGATATGCTCCTGTGGTTGTTGGTTAGCCGATGTTGGTAATTTTTATAAGCGACACCAAAGGACGTGCGCCATTGTTGCGGCGATAATTATGGCGGCGTTTTTTCTTAAAAATTCTTATGGTTGGCAAATGCCCTTGTTCTAACACTTCGCCCGATACCTTCACCCCCGCGACCAGTGGGTTACCGATGGTTGGTGTGGTGCCGCCCGTCATCAACACGGGGAAATCAACCTTATCCCCTTTTTTATTGGGGAGTTTTTCAACGCGTAAAATATCGCCCGCTACCACGCGATATTGCTTGCCGCCAGTTTTAATAATTGCATAATTGGTCATAATTTTTCTTTCGATTGTTTTAATCGCTTATCGCAAAATCTTTTATTTGTCAAGTTGCTTTATATCTTTTTAAATTGATGAGGCGGCTTTTTGCAATTGAAAAATAGCACAGCCATAGTTTTTAACCCCATAGTTTTTATCTATTAATGTTTTTTTCAAGGGCTGATTAATGTGCAAATTGTCATGGTCGTCGATATAAGAAAATTCTATGACTTTTAAATTTACTTCCGCAAACCATGTTAATAAATAGTTCATATCAAAAACACGATGGGCGTTATACATAATGCGTCTTTCCCCGAATGGAGTAGAAAAATACAAAATTCCTTTTTTCTTTAATAATGCAACCATGTTTGCCATGCCTTTTTTATGCCCCCAAGGGTCAATATCGTCGCCGTATCGCCCCAAACCAAAATGTTCTAAGGCATGAAGGCAAGAGATGGAATCAAACTTTTCTTTTTCTTGCGGTTTGATAGGCAACATCAGGTCGCGTTTGATAAAAATGACATTGGGGATAGGTCTGGTTTGCGGGCGAATATCCATGACTTCAATTTTTCTATAGCTTGCGACATGGGTGACAAACCCTTCCATGCGGGAGGCAACATCAAGATGACGTTTAGGTTTTTTTAAAAAGATTTGCTGTGCGACCAATAAGTCTTGATGAAAATAATGACCGCCAGCATTGCCGTTGGTTGCTTTTTTTTCATTCATAATAGGATAATCATCGCCCAATCGCCATGGCAATTTATTTTGCGCATGGTCGCTCGCCAACAATTTTACAAAATTTTTTTTATCTTTTTGAAAATCTAGCCAATTTTTTAATTTGCGAAGCGTCCTTCGGTTAATGCTACGCAGTAACTTTTGCCCCATAAAGATTGCCCCATTTTTTTTTCTATTTCTACAATGATTTGTTAGAAGACCGATAAACCATTTGATAAATATAATCAATATGTTGTAAATAATTATCGTCCTGACAAAGTTTTTTGATATCGCTGGCCGAAAGATAGGTAGCGATGGTTTTGTCGCCTAAGATTAATTCGACGAAGTTGGTTTTTTTATCCCATGCCGTCATGGCAATCGATTGCACCAATCTGTATGATTCTTCGCGGCTTAACCCTGCGTGGGTTAGGGCGTTCAATATCGCCCCCGAATGATAAAGCCCATAAGATATTTTCATGTTGTCGGCCATCGCCGCTTCGTTGACCTGCAATTTTTCTAACAACCCCACCAATCTATCCAATGCAAAATCAAGCGTGACCAAAGCATCGGGTGCTATAACCCGTTCAACCGACGAATGGGAAATATCACGTTCATGCCACAGGGTAATATTTTCTAACGCGGGCAAACAATAACTCCTTACCAAACGCGCCAAGCCCGTCAAGTTTTCGCTTAATATAGGATTTTTTTTGTGGGGCATGGCCGAGGAACCTTTTTGCCCTTGGGAAAAAAATTCTTGGGCTTCGTTGACCTCGGTCCTTTGTAAGTGACGAATTTCGGTGGCAAGGTTTTCTACGCTGCCCGCTATCACAGCCAAGGTTGCAAAAAACATAGCATGGCGGTCGCGCGGGATGACTTGGGTGGCGTGGGGTTCGATGGTTAAGTTTAATTTTTCCGCAACATATTTTTCCACCGCGGGGTCAACCGAGGAGAAGGTTCCCATGGGGCCACGCAATTTGCAGGTTGCCACATCGCGCGTTGCCGCTTCTAACCGCGTGGCCGCCCGTTGAAAGGCCGCGTAATGCCCCAATATTTTAAAACCAAAGGATACAGGTTCGCCATGAATACCGTGAGAACGCCCCATGGTCAGGGTATGTTTATGTTTGTCGGCCAGGGTTTTTAATGCCGCTAATAAACGCGTTATATTATTTTTTAATAATATGCTGGCTTGCGATAATTGCAGGCTGAGGGTGGTATCCAAAATATCGGAAGAGGTTAAACCCTGGTGGAGGAATCTTGCTTCCTCGCCAACTTCTTCGGCAACGAAGGTAAGGAAGGCTATGACATCATGTTTGGTGGTTTTTTCAATCTCAAGAATTCTGGTAACATCTTCTGCTGTGATTGTTTTTACCTTGGCAAGCAATGGTGGCAAGGTTTTGGGTATGGTGCCCAATTGCGCCATTTTTTCGGCCGCCGCGGTTTCGATGGCCAGCCATAGGGTGTATTTGTTTTCGTCCTGAAAAATTTTTTTCATTTCAGGGCGACTATAACGGTCTAACATTTTTTACCTCCAACCAATAATACTTACATGCCATGAATAATGCAAATGGCCAAATGACCATGACCCATGAAAATGCGTCATGAAAATTTTGTCAGGGGGACGGGCAACCGTGGTGCGGCGCGCGAGGGCAGGTTGGAAGGAGCCGCCGCCGAAGTAGCGTTGCGCAACAAAGCCGAATTTTTTTCCATTTCGCGTTCAGCCTCAACAATGGTTAAACGGCGATAGGCGCGTAAGCAATGAGCCTTGCAATAGGGTTTGCTGCCGTCAATTTGTTTGCCACAAAAATGAAAACCCGGTTTTAATGGGTCGCCCGATGGCCATTGGCAAGTTCGTTCGCGTGCAAATTGGGTGTTTAAAAATTCGCGCTTGGGCGGCGCAATACGTTGCGACAGACCAAGGCGATGAGCCTTGCCAATGACGGCGTTGCGACTGACATCGCCCATTTTGGTTGCAATTTGTCGCGCCGAATAACCCTTTTGCCACAGGGATTTTAATTCGGTTTCTTTTTCGTTGGTCCAGGTAAAGGTCATGGTGTTGTTTATTTTTTTTGTTTGATTACATCAGGCGTTGATTTTTATGCGGTTGTTTCGTGATAGCCTCATAAGATATTATTTATCAATTATGCTAGCATTACTAAAGCTATTAAATATTTTTTTAGTTTAATTTTTATTATTTATTCCTTGTTCCATTATTTCCATTTTTGTTATTTGTAGTCTTAAATTATAATCTCTGGTTGTTTTATTTTTTTGCGACTCGTGCTTTTGTTATGTCCTTCATTTGATTAAACTTATTTAAAGATAAGAAAGCAACAATGGCAAGAAGTTTTTCTTTTTATAAAAAGAAAACTGTTAATAAGCCTGTTGATAAATAACGCACAGGAATTTATTCATAAATAATTGTTAGTTATAGAAAGTATTGACGCACTTTTTTTTATTTTACTTACTTTGTTTTGCGGCATGAAACCTAAGCGAATGTTGGTGTAACATTTGGATGGGGTTTACCAAGCAAATATCTCAGTTATGAAGGGCAAATAATAATAAGCAAGGTCATTGACAAGCGCGATTCTTTTTCTTATGGCGGGGGCAGCATATGTAAAAAAATAATAAAAAAACCCCACTAAGCTACCCCGAATATTTCTATAGAATCATGGCTCAAGATCAATCCCGCCCCTTAGCAAAAAGATACGCCCTGGCACTCTACCGCTTGGCAAAAGCCGAGGGGATTGATGTAACTGCGTTTGCGGACACTGTTACCAAATTGCGTTTGACAATAATTTCTGACAATAATGTTTGGCAGGCCATGGCGGCTTCGCCCCAGTTGTCGCGCGAGCAAAAAAAATCTATCCTTGAAAAAATGATCATCGCGCAAAAAATAACCGATAAAAAAGCCAGCGACCTGTTGTTGGGATTTTTTGGTTTGCTGTCCGATAAGGGACGATTGGCAACGGCGGGCATGATGTTAGAGGAAGTTATCACCATGTTGTTGCAAGAATCGGGGCAATTGGTGGCGTTGGTAACCACGGCGCAGGAGCTAGATAGCAGCGAAAAAAAGATGTTGGAAAAGGAATTGGTGGCGGTGTTGCCAAAATGGCTCGCCAAGGAGGTTGATAAAGATACAGAAAAAAAATTAGACAAGAATCTAACATTGCGCTATAAGACTGACGCAAGCTTACTGGGTGGCTTAACCGTGACCGTGGAATCATACAACATTGATCTATCGGTCAAAAGCAAATTGGCAAGACTTGAACAAAATTTATCGTAAACAGCAAAAAATATAAAAAAATAGGAGACAACCATGGCTGATATCAATCCCAGCGAAATTTCAAAAATTATCCAAGCAGAAATTGCCAACGAAATGGGCGGCAGCGAAGCCGTAGCAGTGGCGGAGGTTGGCACGGTGCTTTCGGTCGGTGACGGCGTGGCGCGGGTATATGGTTTGTTGTCGGTTGAGGCAGGGGAAATGGTGGAATTTGATGGCGGCGTTAAGGGTATGGCGTTAAATTTGGAAAGCGATAATGTCGGCGTGGTTATATTTGGCGACGACCGCGGCGTGAAGGAAGGAACCCAAGTTAAACGCACCAAACAAATTGTTTCCACCGCGGTGGGCAAGGAATTGTTGGGGCGCGTGCTGGATGGTTTGGGCAACCCCATCGATGGTAAGGGTGCATTGAAAACCAAAGAAACGCGCTTGGTCGAAACCAAAGCGCCAGGGATTATTCCAAGAAAATCGGTGCACGAACCAGTGCAAACGGGGCTGAAGGCTTTGGATGCTTTGGTGCCCATTGGTCGCGGTCAACGCGAATTGATTATTGGCGACCGTCAGACAGGCAAAACGGCGGTGGCGATTGATGCTATTTTGAATCAAAAGAAAATTAATGAAGGCAAAGACGAAAGCAAAAAGCTTTATTGTATCTATGTTGCGATTGGTCAAAAAAGATCAACCGTGGCGCAGGTGGTTAAAACCTTAGAAGAAAATGGCGCGATGGATTATACCATCGTTGTCGCCGCGACAGCATCTGACCCTGCGCCCGTGCAATTTATGGCACCTTACACCGGTTGTGCCATGGGTGAATATTTCCGCGATAACGGCATGCATGCCTTGATAATTTATGACGATCTGTCAAAGCAAGCCGTGGCTTATCGCCAAATGTCGTTGCTGTTGCGCCGTCCGCCAGGTCGCGAAGCTTATCCTGGGGACGTTTTTTATCTTCATTCGCGTTTGTTGGAACGGGCGGCGAAAATGAACGAAGACAATGGCGCGGGTTCATTAACCGCCCTGCCGATTATTGAAACCCAAGCCAACGACGTGTCGGCCTATATCCCCACCAATGTTATATCCATCACCGATGGGCAAATATTCTTGGAAACGGGTTTGTTTTATAAGGGGATTCGCCCCGCCATCAACGTTGGTATTTCGGTCAGCCGTGTCGGTTCGGCCGCACAAACCAAGGCGATGAAAAAAGTTGCGGGTTCGATAAAATTGGAATTGGCGCAATATCGCGAAATGGAATCCTTTGCGCAATTTGCCTCTGACCTTGATGCTTCGACTCAAAAATTGTTGGCACGCGGTGCACGTTTGACCGAATTGCTGAAGCAACCACAATTTGCACCATTAACCATGGGCGAACAAGTGGTGGCGTTGTATGCTGGCACCAAGGGATATCTGGACAATGTCAATGTAAACGATGTTAATCGTTTTGAAGCCGAAATGTTGCAAGCCTTGCGCGGCAAGGGCAAAGCATTGCTGGCCGAGATTGATGACAGCGGGCAATTAAGCGATGCGACCGAAGCCAAAGTAAAAACTTTCCTTGATGATTTTGTGAAGAAGTTTGCATAGCAATAAAGAGAATGAAAAATACATCTATTAAATTTATTACACCAACTTTTATTCTTTGTTTATTCTTTGGCTTCGTTGGCATTCATTGCTTTTATGTCGGGAATAACAAAAGGGGGTTGATGATGATTCTAGTCGGGCTTTGCACAATTTTTATTGGCAGTTCCATTTGGTCGTTGGTGGATTTGGTTATTTTGGCGGGTAGGAATTTTAAAGATGGTAAAGGTAACGTTTTAACCAAATGGTAATAAATGAAAAAAATTCATGGCATCTTTAAAAGACCTACGCAATCGGATTAAAACGGTTAAATCGACTGAACGGATTACGTCGGCCATGAAAATGGTGGCGGCGGCAAAATTAAAAAAATCGGAAGAACGCGCCAACCAAGCACGCCCCTTCGCCGAAAAAATGGAAGCCATGTTGGCGCAATTATCCAGCGACATGGGGCAGGACGCCCCAAGTCTGTTGGTGGGGCGCGGCGGCGAAAAAAATAAGAAAATTTTGTTGGTGGTGGTTACGTCCGACCGTGGGTTGTGCGGCGGTTTTAACGGCAGCATGGTCAAGGAAGTGAGAAAAAAAGTTAATCAATTGCAGGCGGCGGGCCATGTTGCCAAATTGATGGTGGTCGGGCGTAAGGGGATTAATTTGTTGAAACGCGATATGCAAAAAAACTTCATCGCCGAATTTGAAGAATTATCAAAACCCACCCCCAATTTTGAAAATGCCGACATGGTGGCGCAAAAAATTCTTACCCTGTTTAACAGTGGCGACATCGACGAATGCCAATTGTTTTTTACCAAATATGTTTCGGCCTTGACCCAAATTGTCACGCCTTTGTCTTTGATACCTTTTAAAACCAGCGAGCAAGCCAAGCCTGCAGATAGGGCGGCGGAGAAGGGGCCAATGAAAGCAGTCGACAAAAAGAATGAATCAGAAAAGGTGATGACAGAATTTTCGCCCGACGAGGAATCGATTTTGGCAAAATTATTACCACAAAATTTATCGGTGCAGGTTTATCGCGGCTTTTTGGAATCCTTTGCTTCCGAGCAAGGGGCGCGTATGACCGCGATGGATAATGCAACGCGCAATGCAAAAGACATGATTAACAAATTAACCATTACTTATAACCGTTCGCGCCAGGCGCAAATTACCAAAGAATTGATAGAAATTATTTCGGGCGCCGAGGCCGTGTAATCATTCATTTGATTTATGATTTTTTTGGTGTAGGATTATTTTTATGGAACAAAATAATCATCAAGATAAATACAAAGGTTTTTCCGAAGAAGAATTAAACGCGCGCCATCATGAAAAAATGGCGAAGAAAAAGGCAGCACGCGACAAAATGCTGGCCAGCATCACCGCCGAAAAAGGTTTGTTAATGGTTTACACGGGCAAGGGTAAGGGTAAAACCACCGCCGCCATGGGTTTGGCAACCCGCGCCCTGGGCAATGGATTCAAAGTGGGGATTGTGCAATTTGTGAAGGGGGCTTGGCCAACGGGCGAAGAAAAAATTTTATCGACCCAACCCAATTGTATTTTTAAAAGAATGGGGGAGGGGTTCACATGGGATACCCAAGACCGCGCCAAAGACATGGCGGCGGCCGACAAAGCATGGCAAGCGGCGGCAAAAATGATGGCGGACAAAACCATCAACCTTGTTTTGCTTGATGAATGTAATATTGTGTTGCGTTACAATTATTTGGCGCATGACATGGTGGAAAATGCGTTGGCGAACAAACGCCCCGACCAACATGTTGTGATAACGGGGCGCAACGCCCCCGAATGGTTGACCAACATGGCCGATTTGGTTACCGAATGCACCGAAGTAAAACACCCATTCAAGGCGGGAATCAAAGCGCAAAAGGGAATCGAGTATTAGGCGCGGGCCATGACGGGTCGCGCTCCGTTTTTTCTTTATTTTTCTTGCTTGCCGAATTTGCAAACATCATGGTAAAGAATTTTCTATGAGTGATGATATTGCCAAAAAAACAGCGGAGATTTTATGGCGGATTGGTGCGGTTAATTTTCGGGGCGATGAACCATATCAATTTGCGTCGGGCATCAAAAGCCCCATTTACATGAATTGTCGCGCACCCATATTTTACCCCGATGAATTAAAAACATTGATGGCGATGGCGGTTGAAAAAATAACCCCCGTGGTAAAACAAAAAAATATTAGCATTATGGCGGGCGGCGAAACCGCGGGCATACCCTACGCCATGTGTTTGGCCGAACGTTTTCATACCCCCATGGTTTATGTGCGCAAAAAGCCGAAGGGTTATGGCATGAACGCCAGTATTGAGGGCGGGGCAAAACCTGGGGCGCGCGCCATGTTGGTCGAAGATTTGGCAACCAACGGCGGCAGCAAAATAAATTTTGTGAAGGGTTTGCGCCAAGCCGAATTTTTGTGCAACGATTCCTTCGTTATTTTTTATTATGGGATTTTTGGTTTGGCGGCGGATATGGCGGCGATGGATATTACCTTGCACCATTTAACCACCGCCCGCGACGTATTTGCGGTGGCGAAGGAAAAAAATTTGTTTGATGCAAAAACTTTGTCGGTGGTGGAACAATTCATGGCCAACCCCATGGCATGGTCCGCCGCGCATGGCGGCGTCTAGGCCGTGGGCCTAGAACCAAACTGGTTGCCACGAGCAATATACAGCATTAGATTTAAAGTTGTTTATCTAAATAATGCCTTTTTATTTTTTTTAATAATTCCTCGCCTTTACTTATCCAGTCTTTTATTTCTTTAATAGCTTGTATTTTTAGTGCGGTTATTAAAGCATCATTATTTTCTTCAATAGTTGGCGTTGTTAAAATATCTATCAACCTTTTTCTATCATTAATGTCCAATTTGCCGTAACAAAAATCAAGAATTCGAAAAAAGCCATTACAGTGGAATTTTAATTCTTCCTTATTGTAGTTAAATTCATCGCTATTTTTTTTGGAAACTGGCTTAAAGGTAATATGTTCTAGTTGCTTAATAATATCGATATCTTTTTCTTTGAGGGCGTTTTTAAAACGCATTGCAACATCATACTGGTTCTTGAAGGCACGCGCTACTTCGATTTTTGCATCTTCTAATTCTACTGGCTTAATAGAATTCATATTCTATATTTAAGTAATGGTTATTTAAAAATCAAGATATTCACACTGTAAAAAAACTTTTCATCAAGAAGCTGAAAAGTTTGGTTCTAGGCAAAGCCTAGTGGCTTGTTTTCAAAAACTCCAAATATAATTTTAATACGGTGATGTATGGGGTGAAATCTTTGGTGGTGAAATCGCTGGGGGGTTGGCGGTCGTTGTCTTGCAATATGTTGGTCATGGTTTTGCCATTGTCGTGGTCGCGTTCCATTTTTAATAATGTGCCGCGCAATTCCAAAGCCGTGCGATGAAAAATATCTTCCTCTTGCCCAAAAAATACATAACCAATGATTAATAAATGATGGATGGATGTTGCGATATTGTCGTCATGGTCGCTATTATCACCCCCCACCCTTAGCCCCCGCGCCCTTAACCCCCGCGTCCTTAGCCAATGGGTAAAGTCAACTTGTAATGGGTGCATGACCGATAGGTTAGGCAAAAAGATCAGAAACCGATTCGTTGCTGTGAATACGGTGGATAGCCTCCCCCAACAAGGGGGCGACCGAGAATTTTTTTATTTTCTGGCAATTTTTTACTTCGTTGGTAAATTCAATCGAATCGGTGGTGACAAGTTTGGTCAGGGGCGAATTAAATATCCGCTCGATAGCGGGCGGTGAAAACACGCCATGGCTGATGTAGGCTATCACTTCCTTCGCCCCGCCGTTGTGTATCAAAGCCTCCGCCCCGTTAACCAACGTGCCCGCCGAATCACAAATATCATCCACCATGATGCAGGTCATGTTTTTTACTTCGCCGATGATATTCATAACCTCGGCCACGCCAGCCTTGGGCCTGCGTTTATCAATAATCGCCAAATCGCAATCCAACCGCTTCGCCAAATTGCGGGCGCGCAACACGCCGCCAACATCGGGCGACACCACGACAATTTTGCTGGGGTCGGGATATGTTTTTTTTAAATCATTGCCAAATTGCGGAATAGCAAACAGGTTATCGGTCGGAATTTCAAAAAAACCCTGAATTTGCCCAGCATGGAGGTCCATGGTTAAGATACGGTCGGCGCCAGCGGCCTCTATCATTTTTGCAACCAATTTGGCGGTGATGGGCGAACGCGGTGCGGTTTTGCGGTCTTGGCGCGCATAACCGTAATAGGGTAAAACCGCGGTGATACGTTGCGCCGACGATCTTTTCAAAGCATCAAGCAATATCAGCAATTCCATCAAATGGTCGTTGGCGGGGGAATGGGTGGGCTGGATAAGGAAGACATCCTCCCCCCGAATATTATCGCTTATTTCAACATAAATTTCTTTGTCGGCAAAACGGGTGATGTCGCGTTTCACCAAAGACAGGCCATCTATTTTCTTGGTCTGGGTCAAGTAATCAACGATCGCTTGGCTTAAAGTTTGATTGGCAGTACCAGAAATAATTTTCATAAGTAACTTAGTTAGGTGTTGTCACCTTAACCCGATTCGTTTTCTTTATATGCGGGTTGAGTAAGTTAAAAACATAACGGCTTTGGCGATAATGGATGGTTTCGCGCCCCTGCACCGTTAATGCCTCCCCCGTTTTGGGGTTGCGGGCATTTTTTGCCTTGCGGGTTTTTAATTTCCAAAATCCTAATTGGCGAATAGCAATTTCATTCCCCTGAATCAAATTGTTGGCCATTTCATCAATAATGTCGCGGATGACGTTTTCTATCTGCTGCGGTGATAAATCGCGATGTTTTTCCGCCACGCGGGCAAACAACATGGCGCGGCTGATATTATCATCTTCCTTCGCGATGGGGGCGGGGGTGGTTGGTGGTGTGGTAGCCATGATGGTTAAAAAGTAATGCAAATGTAAGTTTTGATTTATATCACTAAGAATGGTGATAGACAAATTTAATCCTAGTTTCAACTATTTTTTATGATTAGTTTTGGCTAGAAATTTTTTTTGTAATAACAATCCAACCCAATCCCCCTGTTGTTGTTGCGCCACGGTGATGAAACCCAAACTTTGATAACGCCGTTTTAAACCATTGGCTTGGTGCGCGGTGATGCCCGACAAAATAATAAAACCATGGCTTGCGCTGGCGCGGGCAATGGCGGGTGCCAAACGGTAAAGTGGTAAAAACATGATATTGGCAAATATCAAATCATAGGTTCGTGCAATATTATTTGCTTTATAAAATTTTTTTAAACCATCGCCCAATATAAATTTTTTAATCGGCAAACGATTGATGGCGGCATTATGCCGCGCAATTTTTATGGCGACGGGGTCATTATCCGCCATGGTGACGACGGCACGTCGGTGCAATTGTTGGGCGGCCATGGCCAAAATGCCTGTGCCCGTGCCAACATCCAACATGTGCCATTTTTTGTTGGCGGGTAAAAGACATAGCAGGTTCAAACATAATTGCGTTGTCGGGTGTCGCCCCGTGCCAAAGGCCAATGAAATATCTATCAGCAATTTTTTGGTGGGAAAGGGCGGCGGCGTTTGTTGGTAATGTTGGTCGGCAACCCACCAGCGGTGATGTTGGTTGATAGGTTGATGTGATTGATGGCCCGATAAAATAATCGGCGCAAAATCTTTTCGTTGCTCTATCAACCAATTTTTATCCCTTAGGGGCGTGACCTGCGCCGCTGATAAAAAATCCGCGGGCAACAAATCTCTATCATCATCGCAAAAAATAATTTCTACCGCCATGTCGCCGTTGCTTGGCTTGTAGCTTATAGAAACCTGATGTTGGCTGGCAAGGGTTAGGTTATGTTCAATGTCGGCCGATACAGATTCCCACCGCGTCCTTGGCAAAAGCAATTGGGCAAGAAAAAATGTTGTCATGGTTTTTTTATGACGATGGTGATAGGGCAATTATTTGGTTGCCCCTGCTGTTGCAGGTTTTTGTTATCAAGAATGCAGAGTCGCCTTACCACTGATGGGGTTGGCGGTAATAATATCCACAAATTCGCGCAACACCGAACGCGATTTATCATCATGAAAATGGATGACAAATACCTCACCCTTTACATCGGTTATTTTTCCCAACCCGAACCGCGGGTGTTTGACGGCACGCCCGACCAAAACCGCGTCAACCGCATTCATTGGGGTTGATGGGGTTGCGTTTGGTTGGCGCGGCGCGTTGCCAGGCCGCGGTGAAAATGCCCCCGCGCCCGAAGAGGACGGCTGGCGCGTCGCGCCGTAGGATGGGGCGGGGCGCGTGCCATAATATTTATCGGCAACCTTGTGATGGGTATCTTGACGGTTGAATGTTTTGGCGGGGTCAGTGGTGAAGGATCCATCGGCGCGTTGCCATATGGTGGATGATTTATCCAATTCCTTCAAAAATCGTGAAGGTTGTTGGTCAACCCAATTGTTGCCAAACATACGGCGGCGGCGGGCATAAGAAATAATTAAATGATTCATGGCGCGGGTAATACCGACGTAGGCTAAGCGTCGCTCTTCTTCCACGCCCTTTTGTCCTTCCTCGCTCACCGTGCGCGGGCTGGGGAATATTCCTTCTTCCCAACCTGAAAAAAATACAATGGGAAATTCTAATCCCTTGGCGGCATGGATGGTCATCAAGGATAATTTGTTACCGTCATTTTTTTCATCGCCGCTGGTGGCGAGCGAGACCTCCTCCAAAAATGCTGCCAAGCTTTGATATGGTTCCATGGCGACGAAAAGTTCTTTTAAATTTTCTATGCGGCCTTCGGCCTCCAACTTATCTTTGTGGCTGCGCAACATTTCCATGTATCCAGCCTTTTCTAACATGCTTGAGGTAAGGTTGGCGAGCACCACATGGTCGTCGTGAGCTATGTCATGCGCCAATGTTTCAATCGTGTTGACCAAATATCTTATTTTGTCTGATTTTTCGACGCCCGCGGCAACTTTTTTTTGCAAGGTATCAAACAAAGATAAACCTTGCGCGTTGGCATCCTGCGCCAATTTTTCTAAGGCAGCATCGCCAAACCCCCGCTTTGGTTTGTTGATAATACGGCGAAAGGCAAGGTCATCGGTTGAGTTATGAACAAGCCGCAGGTAAGCCAAGGCATCTTTAATCTCTTCGCGGTCATAAAATTTTGCGCCACCGATAACTTGGTAAGGAATAGCCAAATAATTCAAACGCGTTTCCAGGGCGCGGGTTTGCGCCGATGTTCGCACCAAAACCGCCATGCTTGAAAAATCCTTGCCCGCAATATTATATTGGTGAACGGCGCGGGCGATTAATTCGGCTTCTTGCTCGCTATCGAAACATTCCCTTATCAAGACCTTGTCATTTGATTGCTTGGGGGTAAAAAGCTGTTTCCCCAAACGCGATTGGTTGTGGCTGATAACATGGTTGGCGCATGTTAGTATCGGCATGGTCGAGCGATAATTTTCTTCCAGGCGAATCACCTTCGCTTCGGGATAATCTTTTTGAAATGATAAAATATTGCCGATGTCGGCACCGCGCCAGCTGTAGATAGATTGGTCGTCATCGCCCACGCAAGCCAGGTTGCTGGTGCGTTGCGCCAGCATTTTTAAGAAAAGATATTGCGCATGGTTGGTATCTTGATATTCATCGACCAAGAAATATTGAAAATGATTTTGCCAATGTTCCAGCACATCGGGTGATTTCCTCCACAGCAAAATATTAAGATAAATCAAATCGGCAAAATCCACGGCGTTCATCGCCGTCATCTGGCGTTTATAATTTTGAAAAATTTCTTGCACCACGCCTTGCTCAACCACTTCGGGTTGTTCGCACCTATCCTTGTGGCTGTTCAAAATATGCGATAACAATTTGCCATTATATTCCTCGGGGTCAAGTTGTTGGTCAAGCGCGATATTTTTTAACAAACGTTGTTGGTCGTCCTGGTTGATGATGGTGAAGCTGGGCGACAAGCCAATCCTGTCGGCATAACGCCGCAACAATTTGGCACCAACCGAATGGAATGTTCCCAACCAAACATCGCGCGCCTTATCCTCGCCAATGATTTGCGCGGTGCGATTTTTCATTTCTTTGGCGGCGCGGTTGGTAAAGGTTAAGGCCATTATCTGATAAGGCTGGGCGCGTTCTTGCGCGATAAGCTCCGCCAGCCGATGGGTCAGGACGCGGGTCTTGCCCGTGCCCGCCCCAGCAAGCACCAGCAAGGGACCATCAAGCGTATCGATAGCGGCCTGCTGCTGGGGGTTAAGGCTGGTCATTTTTTGTATTTGATAAAATCTCTAATCAACGGTGGGGTGATGTCTAAACGCGCGCCCCATTGTTGAATGATGCTAGCAGCCAAATGGCAACCAAGTTGCGCCGCAACATCCAATGGCCATTCGCTCATCAAGCCGAATAAAAATCCGCCCGCCAATTGGTCGCCCGCCCCCGTGGCATCAAGCACCTTGATATTCTTTTCGCCAGCAATGGTAAGGGGTGATTTGCCTTTTTGCAATATGACAACGCCCTTTTCGGCGCGGGTGATAAGCACCAGCGGTGCCAAATCTTTTGCCGCCGTGATGGCTTTATCAATATCATCGGTTTTGGTAAGGGATAAAATCTCCGCTTCGTTGGCAAAAACAATATCGACGCCTTGCTTAATCAATGTTAAAAAATCCGCCCCATGGCGCAGCACACAAAAATGGTCGGACAGGGTAAGGGCGATACGTTGTTGCGCCGCTTTTTTATTTTTAACAATGGCGTTAAAGGCCGATTTGCTGTCTGGGCTATCAAAAATATATCCTTCCAAAAAAACCAATTGGCTTTTGGCAATGTTAGCCTCGTCCAATAGCGATAAATGAAAACGAAGGTTGCTACCCAGGTTGGCCAGCATGGTGCGATCGCCGCCCTGTTCGTCTATCAAGCAAAAACATTGCCCAGTATGGGATTCGTTAATTTTATGCAACACGGCGCGCCCGCCGTTGCTGGCAAATGACTTTTCAAAAATATTGGCCCCTTCGTCTTCGCTCGCCACGCCATGAAATTGAACGGTGGCAGCCTGCCCCATGCCAAAAAACAAATGGGTGAGGGCCGAAATGGTCGCCAAGGAATTGCCCACCGAACCGCCCGCGGTTGATTCTTGCCAGGCAAATTGTTTGCTTATTTTATCGGCGGTGGCATCGTCTATCAAACTCATGGTTTTTTCGGGATAACCAAGGGCGAGGATAGCATCGCGCTTCAAGGTGAAAGAACGGTCAATAACAACATTGCCAATACCGACAACGGTTGGCACAACCTGGGGGGCAGAAGAAGAAACAGGTGTAGGAGAAGAAGAGGGCATGGTAGAGTTAGAGAAAGAGTATTAAAAATCTGTTATGGTTATAAGGGGGATTGATAAACCTATTCGTTTTTTACTGCAATCAAATTTTTGTTTTTTGGCGCATGATGATGTAATGATGTTGGCTATGAATATGAGAAAATGGATATCAAAAATAAAAAATTAAAACCATCGTCGCGTGCCTGGGTGCAGCGTCAATTGCATGACCCCTATGTAAAAATGGCACGGCAAGCGGGGTATCGTGCGCGGTCGGCCTTTAAACTTTTAGAAATTGATAAGCAATGCAAATTATTAAAATCAGGCCAGGCGGTGGTGGACCTAGGCTCGGCGCCAGGCGGTTGGTTGCAAGTATTGGCGCAAAGAATAAACAATCAACCCCATCGCCCCGCCACCATCATTGCTATCGATTTGTTGCCAACTGACCCCGTGGCGGGAACAGAAATTCTATTGGGTGATTTTACCAAGCCAGAACATCAAGAAAAAATTGTAGAATTGTTGGCGGGCAAAAAGTTGGATGGCGTCCTATCCGACATGGCAAGCAACACCACGGGGCATCAAAGCACCGACCATCTGCGCACTTTATTTTTGGTGGAGCAGGCGGCGGAGTTCGCCATTGCCCATTTGGCGACGGGCGGTTTTTTTGTTGCCAAGGTTTTTCAGGGTGGGGCGAGCGGTGAGATTTTACAAAAAATAAAAAAATCATTCAGGGTGGTCAAGCATGTCAAGCCAGCATCCAGCAGGAAAGAATCGCCCGAAGTTTATTTGGTGGCGCAAGGGAAGCATGAGGGGAAGCATTAGAGTAAGCATGAGGGTAAGCATGAGGGGAAGCATTAGAGTAAGCATGAGGGTAAGCATTAATCTTCACCAACATGACCTGGCTTATTTTCTACGAAAAAACATATGCGTTTAGAAGCGGAACAGTTTGGTTCTAGGCGAAGCCTAGGTTTGTTCTAGGCGAGGCCTAGTTTGATTCTAGGCGAAGCCTAGGTTTGTTCTAGGCGAAGCCTAGGTTGATTTTTATTAGAAATAGGTTTATGAATAAAAAATAAAATAATGGCTGATACCAATACCCTGACCAATTTGACAGACATGGCCTCAACCGCCGTCGCCACCACGGGCGGCGTGGCAACATCGGCCAGCGGCACCGCCACCTTGCTGTCAACTTATTTTCCCATTATTATTTTCATGGTGGTTGCTTTTGGCTTGTCGGCAATTATTATCGTTGCATCGCGTTTGATTGTGGGGCAAAAACCCTACACCGCCAAAAACGATCCTTACGAATGTGGCTTTCCTGCCTTCGCCGAAAGTCGCCATCAATTTGATGTTAGGTTTTACCTGGTTTCGATTTTGTTTATTATTTTTGACCTGGAGGTTGCCTTCCTCTTCCCATGGGTCGTGTCGTTAAAATCCGTTGGGTCGTTTGGTTTTTATGCCATGATGCTTTTCCTTGCTATCCTCACCATTGGTTTTATTTATGAATGGAAAAAGGGCGCGCTGGATTGGGAATAATATCGGTCATTTTTTTTTCTAACCAAACACAAATAACAGACATAATATTATGAAAAATTTTTTCACATCATCCCAGGCCGCACCCAGCGCGCTTAATGCCAATTTGGCGAGCGATGCCGCGGGGGCAAAATTGCCTAACCTCTTGGGTGACGAATTAAAAAGCGAAGGCTTCATCACGGTTAAATTAAACGACATAGTTAATTGGGCGCAAACGGGGTCGCTCTGGCCCATGACCTTTGGCTTGGCTTGCTGCGCCGTTGAAATGATGCATTTTTTAACCCCGCGTTATGATGTTGAACGATTCGGCGTGGTGCCCCGTGGCTCCCCCCGCCAGTCGGATGTGATGATTGTCGCGGGCACCCTGACCAATAAAATGGCACCAGCCCTAAGGCGAGTCTATGACCAAATGGCCGAACCGCGTTATGTGATTTCCATGGGGTCTTGCGCCAACGGCGGTGGTTATTACCATTATTCTTATTCGGTGGTGCGGGGTTGCGAAAAAATTGTTCCCGTCGATGTCTATGTGCCAGGGTGCCCGCCATCGGCCGAGGCATTGATTTATGGCGTCATGCAATTGCAGCGTAAAATAAAATCGCAACAGCGTTTTAAAATTTTCCGCTAATATTTTTTTATCAAACAAAAAAACAAGCAAGCCCTTTTTATCATGAATAATTTTTTTATCAAAAAAATAGAAAGCCACGCCGAAAAAAATTGGGCAGGGACTGGCTTTGCCCTGACCGCGCGCGACGAAGCCTGCATCACCATTGCCAAGGATAATCTTAAGATGATTATGGCGGACCTAAAAAATAAAATGGGGTTCGCCATGTTGATAGATATAACCGCGGTCGATATGTTGGATGACCCCGAACACCATGGCGATGGCGACCAAGCAAAAAGATTTGCCGTGGTTTATCAATTGCTCAACCTGGCCGATAATCAAAGGTTGCGGGTTAAGGTTTGGTTGTCCGATGAAGAAATGCTGCCCAGTATAACCGAATTCTTCCCCGTTGCCGATTGGTATGAACGCGAAGTTTTCGATATGTATGGTATATTTTTTGACGACCATCCTGACCTGCGCCGTATTCTAACCGACTATGGTTTCGCGGGCCACCCGCAAAGGAAGGATTTCCCCCTGACGGGCTTTGTCGAGGTTTATTACGACCAAGACAAAGAACGCGTGCAATATAAAGAAGTTGAATTGCCCCAAGATTTAAGGTTGTTTGATTTCGAAAGCCCATGGCACGGCACCAACCGCATGGGGGCGACCGCGGGCATTGCGCAACCCAACATGTTGCCAGGCGATGAAAAGGCTAGCTTGCCACCACGAAAAAAATAAAAGCGTGATGGGATTATTCCCCTATATTCATAAAAAAATTGCGAAGATTTATTATTCGCATTTGCATTTCTTTGTTTTTTGTTTGCGGCGTTTTTTTTATATATTATGGCGTGGTGGACAACGCAATAAAGACGCGGCGATATTTTTATTGCCTCATGCTGGCTTGGGCGATATGTTGGCATTAAGCGGCATGGTGCGCCAGCTGGCAAAAAAAAATAAAATAATATTGGTTATCATGTGGCGCACCCGCCATGAGGCAAGGTTTTTATTTCGGGATGAACGTAACATAGGGTTTTACCCTATCTACAGCGACCGCGATATTGCGCCCGTGAAAAACGGCGTGCCGCAACCCTATAATACATGGAAAATAAATATGCTGGCGAAGTTAGGGCTGAAGTTTCAAACCATGGGGGTTTATTTGCCGCAACCTTCTATCAGCGACGATGCTTCGGAAGAAAAAAAGGGTCGGGTTCATGATATTTTATACGATGACATGAACATACCCCTTGCATCGCGCCATCATTATTTCAGCTTGCAACGCGATAAAAATCGCGAAGAGGAATTTTATCGCCGCGTTGTGGGTTATTTAAAAACCGATAATTATGTTGTGGTGCACGACGACCCAGGGCGCGGATTCATGATAGATGAAAAAAAAATTCCCGAAATAAAAAATGGTAAAACAAAAATATTTTATATCGGGAAGGGGCGCGGCCCCATCAAGGCGCAAACAATTTTTGACACCATTTCTGTCTTAGAAAGGGCCAAGGCATTTCATGGGTTTGATTCCAGCTTCATGTGGTTGGTTGAATTGCTTGGCTTGCCCACCCCCAGTTATTTGCATGGCGTTACAAAGGGCAAGCATACCAGACCGCATAAGCGCAATCAAAGCATGGCGCGTTCATTCAAAAAAAAATGGATTTTGGTAAAATGATTTGCTATTGGTAAATTATTAATAACGGATCACATTGCGCGCCATTTAATACAAGCACAATATAGGGATAATATAGCGACAACACAGCGACAACATAGCATACACAATAGATTATGGGTGAAGGGGCTCGCCATCATCAAGATAATAAATAAACCAACAAGAATAAAAAAATAAAATAAAAATATGCAAGGTAAGAAAAAGATAAAACCAACGGCAAAAAAACGGGTGGCGAAGAAGAACCGCCCGTCGCCCGCCGAATTATGGCGCATGGCGCGGCGTGCGGTAAAAAACGCCGCAATATTTGTGGAGGCTAGCCCAGCCACCGAAATTTATGACCCCCATTTGATGGCCGACGAAAAGGCGGCGCGTAAAAAAGATCCAACCATCAAAACCATGACATTTAATTTTGGCCCGCAACACCCCGCGGCGCATGGTGTGTTGCGCATGATAACCGAGATGGATGGCGAGGTTATCGAAAGGCTTGATCCCCATATTGGTTTGCTGCACCGCGGCACCGAAAAATTGATAGAACACAAAACCTACATGCAGGCTATCCCCTATTTTGACAGGTTGGATTATGTGTCGCCCATGTCGCAAGAACATGCTTTCGTCTTGGCGGCCGAAAAATTGTTGCAATTGACGCCACCACCGCGCGCCCAATATATCCGCGTGCTGTTTTGTGAAATAACCCGCATATTGAATCACTTGTTGAATATTCCCGCCTTCGCCATGGATGTTGGTGCCATGACACCCATATTTTGGGCATTCGAGCAACGCGAAAAATTGATGGAATTTTATGAAGGGGTTTCGGGCGCGCGCCTTCATGCCAATTATTTTCGGGTTGGCGGGGTTCACCAAGATTTACCAAAAAATATGCCCGAACAGATTGCGGCTTGGGCCGATCAATTCCCCAAATGTATCGACGATTTAGAAAATTTGCTAACCAACAATCGTATTTTTAAACAACGTTCGGTCGATATTGGGATTATCAGCAAAGACGATGCCCTGGCTTGGGGTTTGACGGGACCAGTTTTAAGGGCGTCGGGCGTGTTGTGGGATTTACGAAAAAACCAACCCTATGATGTTTATGATAAAATGGAATTTGATGTGGCGATAGCAACCCACGGCGATTGCTACAGCCGTTATTTGGTAAGGATGGCGGAGATGAGGGAGTCGCTAAAAATTATTAAGCAGGCTTTACGCGATATGCCAGGGGGCGAGGTTTTGCCCGACGACCATCGTTTTGCCCCGCCGCGCCGCGACGCCATGAAAAAAAATATGGAAGATATGATAGCCCATTTTAAATTATACACCGAAGGATTTGCCGTGCCGCGCGGCGAAACCTACACCGCGGTGGAAGCCCCCAAAGGGGAATTTGGCGTTTATTTGGTCAGCACTGGCGGGAATCGCCCCTACAAATGTCATATACGCGCCCCAGGATTCCCGCACTTGCAAGTGATGGATCATTTATGCAAAGGGCATATGCTCGCCGATTCGGTGGCTATTTTAGGGTCATTGGATATTGTTTTTGGTGAAATTGATAGGTAAGAAAAAACATGAGCCAAGATTTTCAATATACCCCCGAGAATATAAAAAAAGCCGAAGCGGCCATGGCGAAGTATCCCGCGGGGCGGCAACGGTCGGCGGTGTTGGCTTTGTTAGATTTGGCGCAACGCCAGCAATTGGCGCAAACGGGCGTGTCGGTGGTGAATGACAGCATGATACAAAAAATTGCCGATATGCTTGGCATGCCCGTCATCAGGGTTTATGAAGTGGCTAGTTTCTTCACCATGTTTAACCTTAAGCCCGTTGGTAAATACCATGTGCAATTATGCGGCACCACACCATGTATGTTATCGGGCAGCGAACAAATTATGCAGGCGATAAAAGATTTCCTGCATATCGAAAAGGGGCAAACCACAAGCGATGGATTATTCACCCTGAGCGAGGTTGAATGTTTGGGGGCATGTTGCAACGCGCCGATGGTGCAAATCAATGATGATTATTATGAAGATTTAAGCCCCGAAAGCATCGTTGCTATTTTGCAATCATTGAAAAATGGCAAAACCCCGAAGGCTGGATCGCAAACGGGGCGCGTGCGTTCCGAACCCAAGATAAAAACCGCTTAGTCATTATTTATAGGATATTATTATGTTAGCCAACAAAGATAAAATATTTACCAACCTGTGGGGGCAGGGGGCGGCTGATCTGGCGGCCGCCAAGCAACGCGGCGATTGGGATAAAACCAAAGATATATTGGCTTGGGGGCGGGAAAAAATTATTAAATCGGTGCAGGATTCGGGGTTGCGTGGTCGCGGCGGCGCGGGTTTTAGCACGGGATTAAAATGGAGTTTTATGCCCAAGGAAGTTGACCCCGCCCGCCCCCATTATTTGGTTATCAACGCCGATGAGTCGGAGCCAGGCACCTGCAAAGACCGTGAAATTATTCGCAACGACCCCCATAAATTAATCGAAGGGGCATTGATAGCCAGTTTCGCCATCCAAGCAAAGGCTTGTTACATTTATATTCGCGGTGAATTTATCCGTGAGGCAGAGGCATTACAAAAAGCAGTCGACGAAGCCTATGATGCGGGGTTGTTGGGCAAAAATGCCGCGGGGTCGGGTTATGACCTTGATTTGTATGTGCATCGCGGTGCGGGGGCTTATATTTGTGGCGAGGAATCGGCGTTGTTAGAAAGTTTGGAAGGAAAAAAAGGCCAACCAAGGTTGAAGCCACCATTTCCCGCGGGGGCGGGGCTTTATGGTTGCCCGACCACCGTGAATAATGTGGAATCGATTGCCGTGGTGCCGACCATTTTGCGCCGTGGTCCTGATTGGTTTAAATCATTCGGGCGCGCCAACAACAGCGGGACTAAGATTTTTTCTATCTCAGGCCATGTTAACGCGCCATGCAATATCGAGGAAGCCATGTCCATCCCCTTAAAAGAATTGATTGAACAACATGCGGGCGGCGTGCGCGGTGGTTGGAAAAATTTGAAAGCCGTTATTCCTGGCGGTTCATCAACCCCCCTGATACCGCAAAAAATTTGCGACGATGTGTTGATGGATTTTGATGCGCTGAAAGAACATAAGACAGGCCTGGGCACCGCGGCGGTTATTGTCATGGATCATTCCACCGATTTGTTAAAGGCCATCACCCGTCTTTCTTATTTTTACAAACATGAGTCTTGTGGCCAGTGCACCCCATGCCGCGAGGGGGCGGGGTGGTTGTATCGCACCATGAAGCGGATAGCCGATGGGGTTGGTTCGGTGGAGGACATCGACCTTGCCCTAAGTATAGCGGGACAGATGGAGGGGAAAACCATTTGCGCCCTTGCCGATGCCGCGGCCTGGCCCGTGCAAGGATTGTTTCGCCATTTCCGCGACGAGATAGAAGACAGGTTAAATAAGGAACGCAGGCGAGTAGCCTAGGCTTCGCCTAGTAAAAATAATCTTTACAAACCAGGGAAAAAAAGTTATAAAATCCGCCATGCGATATAAAAACGAATCAGATGTTATCAGGGAGTTCGTTGCGGGCTCTAACATGGCGCAACCCCGCGCGGCGGTTGGTTTGTTATTGAAGGGCAGTGATTTTAAATCGCTTGCCAATATCGAAAGTTTATTTAAAATTATGGGTGGCATGTTCTTGGTTTATGCCGCAACCAATATCACCATTCCTATCCAACCCGTGCCGATAACCTTGCAAACCTTTGCTATTTTGTTGATGGCTTTGCTTTACAGTCGCGCCGAATCTTTCTCGTCTATTGTGGGTTATGTTACGGTTGGTTTGATGGGGGCTCCCGTTTTTTCGGGTGGTAAATTTGGTTTGATGACTTTGTTATCGCCTACGGGTGGTTATATCATGGGTTTTGTGGCGGCGGTTTTTGTTGTTGGTTATTTGAAAGAAAAATTATTGGCTCGTCAGGCTATCTCGCCCAGCAAAACTTTCCTTTACGCCGCGCTGATTGCTTTGTTGGGTTTGGTAATTATTTTTGCCATGGGCATGTTGTGGCTGACTTATTTATTCAATATTGGTCAGGCCTGGGCGGTTGGTGTGATGCCCTTTATTTTGCCTGAAATAATCAAAGCGGGTTGTTTGGGATTGGCCTTGTCGGCGGTTGGCTTCTTGAAGAAGCGATAAAACCACTCAAATCCATCTATGCTGTTGCCGTTGTTATCTCTCAGTCTGCTACGCGGATTAGCCCATGGGCTCGAAAGCGATCATCTTTCCGCCATTGCGGTCATGAACAGCGATGTTCATGAAGCAATGCAGGAAAAAGGGCAGGATAAAAAGCACCAACAACGCCACATAAGACATGCCATGTTACGGCGCACCATTTTTTGGGGCGTGGGGCATGGCTTCACCTTGTTGTTGGTGGGGTTTTTGGCTTGGCAATTACGTGTTAGCATTTCACCCAGTTGGAGCAAATGGTTGGAAGGGGTGGTGGGCATCATGATGCTAGGCTTGGCTGTCTACTATTTCGTCAGGTTGCGCCGTTTAAAAATTCACGTGCACCGCCACAACCATGATGATGTCACCCATTTGCATTTTCATTCCCATGCGCAATCAACCCACCATCATCATGGTCATTCGCGTGCGGCCTTCATGGTTGGCATGGTGCATGGTTTGGCGGGTTCGGGCGATTTGGTGGTGGTGGGGTTGCTCGCCATGGCGGCACCCGCCGAAGGATTCTTAAACTTGTTTATTTTTTCTTTGGGGGTGATGGCGGGCATGGCAGGATTCATCATGATGATAAGCCAGCCGCTGGCTTGGTTAAAAATTAATTTTCAACGTTTGCATGATGCTTTGGGTTACGCCAGTTGCGTTGCGGCGGCGGCGGTCGGAATAAAACTGCTCGCGCCGTTTTTGTTTTTTATTTATTAAAGCAAGTTGATTTTTATTGGGGCATTTTGTATAGAAGGCCATGCCTGCGGTTAAAATAAAAATTAATAACCAAGAAGTCGAAGTTGATTCTGGCTTCACTGTTTTGCAAGCTTGCGAGCAAGTTGGCATCGAAATCCCAAGATTTTGTTATCACGATAGATTATCCATCGCGGGCAATTGCCGCATGTGCCTGGTGGAGGTGAAGCCAGGCCCGCCCAAACCGCAAGCCTCTTGCGCTTTACCCATTGCCCCCAACATGGAAATTTTTACCGATAGCGAGATGGTGAAGCAAGCCCGCGCTGGCGTGATGGAATTTTTGCTTATTAACCACCCGCTTGATTGCCCGATATGCGACCAAGGGGGGCAATGCGATTTGCAAGACCAAGCCATGGGTTATGGTCGTGTGGCATCGCGTTATAAGGAACCCAAACGCGCGGTGGCGGATAAAAATTTTGGCCCCCTGATAGCCACCGTCATGACGCGTTGCATCCATTGCACCCGCTGTGTCAGGTTTGTCGAGGAAGTGGCGGGCCAGCCCGATATTGGCCTATTGGGGCGCGGCGAAAATGCCGAAATATCGTCTTTGGAAAAATTGGTGGGCTCGGAATTATCGGGCAATGTGATAGACCTCTGCCCTGTCGGCGCGCTTACTTCTAAACCCGCGCAATTTGCGGTGCGCTCGTGGGAAATGACCAACACCCCAGGATTGGATTTATCGGATGCCATGGGAACCAATGTGGTATTTGCCAGCCGTAGCAACGAAATATTTTCTATCACGCCACGCCTTAACGAAGCCATCAATGAGGAATGGTTGTCCGACCGCGCGCGTTTTTTGTATGACGGTTTGAAATACCAACGGCTTGATAAACCCTACATAAAGCAAGCGGGCAAATTATTGCCAAGCGATTGGGCAACGGCCTATGATAAATTGGCGGCGGCATTAAAAAAATTACCCGCCGATGAAGTGGCGGTTGTTTTCGGCCCTGAAACAAATTTGGAAACCATGGTGGCGGTGCAACAGGTGCTGGCTGCCCTTTACCCCCATGATACCGCGCAAGCCAAACCCCATATCGAATGCCGCCTGCAGGATGAAAAACTCCCCGCCAATAATATATCACAATATGTCATGAACAGCGGGTTTGATGGGGTGGAGGGAGCCGATTGTTTGTTGTTGGTCGGCGTCAACCCACGGTGGGACGCCGCGGTGTGGAATGCACGGATTAGGAAATCCTATCGCCGCCAAGAATTGAAAGGGCAAAAAATGAATATTTATCGTGTGGGCAGTGCGCTGGATGAAGCCCATGACTTGACCTATCCCTATGAATATTTGGGCGATGAGGTTGCCGTGCTAGAGCAAATATTAAGTGGTAAACATAAAATCGCTGAAAAATTATCAACCGCCAAACAACCGATGTTGGTGTTGGGTGACAATGTTGGAAAACATGGCGCGGCCATATTATCCTTGGCAAATCAAATTGCCCAACATTACAACATGGCTTTCAATTATTTGGCAAAGAACATGGCAACGGTTGGGGGCATGGTGTTGGGGGCGCATGTCGATACCCCCGAAGAAAATTCCACCGCCGCCTTACGCGAAAAACTGCATAAGGGAAAAATAAAATTATTGTGGCTGGTGGGCGCCGACGATGGATTGTTGTTTGAAAAACCATGGAACAGCCAACAGACCACGGTGGTGTATCAGGGCAGTCATGGCGATCGCGGTGCGGCCCTTGCCAATATCATTTTGCCTGCGGCTTCCAATTGGGGCGAACAAGGCGGCCTCTATATCAATGGCTCCGCCATGTTGCAAGAAAACCTGCAAGCCTTGACGCCGAAGGGCGAAGCCAAGGCCGATGCGGTTATATGGTTTATGCTGGCAAAAAAATTGGGGTTGCAGGTTGGGTTTGACGACCCCTATCAATTGCGCGCCCTGGTGCTAAGCAAATTAGCCGAAAAAGGATTGAGCGAAGGCGAAAAAGCAAATATCACCATGACACCGTTTGTCGGCGATAAGGGGGCGACCGATGCCAACGCGGCGTTTGAAACACCTCAAGGTTCTGAAAATAATTTTTATCAATCATCGGCGGTGATGCGAGCCTCCCCCACCATGGCCGAATGCGCCCATATTTTTTTATCCATGCTTTTGGCGACAAAAAGTGGTAAACAAAAAAACGCAGCCTAAATAAAATAACAAAATATAAAAATGACTGAGTATATAACTTCATTGTTAATAATGTTGTCGAGTAATAGCTTTTGGCAAAATGGTGGCGCGGCTGCCTTGGCCTATGTCATCGTTACGGTGTTGGCGGTGCTGGCGATTATTGTTCCTTTGCTGTTGTCGGTGGCTTACATGACCTACGCCGAGCGTAAGGTTTTGGGCGCGATGCAACGGCGTATGGGGCCCAATGTGGTTGGGCCATTGGGCTTGCTGCAACCATTTGCCGACGGTCTGAAATTATTGTTGAAGGAAACCATCCTCCCCACCAAGGCCAACAAATTTTTATTTTACTTTGCCCCCATTATTACCTTCGGGCTTTCTTTATCGGCTTGGGCGGTGATTCCCTTTCAAAAAGATTTGGTTTTGGCCAATATCAATTTGGGGGTTTTGTATCTCTTCGCCATTTCATCTTTGTCGGTTTATGGTATTATTATTGCGGGCTGGGCATCCAATTCTTCTTACGCTTTCCTTGGTGCGTTACGCTCGGCGGCGCAAATGGTGTCTTACGAAGTTTCCATTGGTTTTGTGCTTTGTTCATTGTTGTTGGCGGTTGGCTCGCTCAATTTAAGCAAGGTCGTGGAAAGCCAGCAACATATTTGGTTTGTCTTCCCATTTTTTCCGTTATTTATTATTTTTATCATTTCTGCCCTGGCGGAAACAAACCGCGCGCCATTTGATCTGCCAGAGGCAGAGGCCGAATTGGTCTCGGGCTACAATGTTGAATATTCGGCCATGACATTTGCTTTGTTTTATCTTGCTGAATATGCCAACATGATTTTGTTAAGCGCCATGGCGGCGATATTATTTTTGGGCGGTTGGTTGCCACCGTTTGATGTTGCGCCGTTTAATTGGTTGCCTGGGGTTGTGTGGTTTTTCTTAAAGACAGCGTCTATTTTGTTTTTCTTCATTTGGGTGCGGGCGGCATTCCCGCGTTATCGCTATGACCAGTTGATGCGTATCGGCTGGAAAGTATTTTTGCCCATGTCTTTATTTTGGTTGGTCGCGACCAGTTTTGTTTTGTTTTATTTTGATTTGTTGCCCCAATAATAAAAATAAAATAATCACAGAATAAAAAATTATATTGTTATAAAAAATCTTATGAAAAAAAATTCAAAAAAACCTCGGCTGTTGCATCGCCTGTTCGTGATAAGCCAGCATACTGTTTTTGCGCCGTTGCTGGCCGAATTGGTTAAGGGGTTGGCTTTGACCTTTCGTCAAATGTTTAAAAAATCCTACACCTTTAATTATCCCTATGAAAAGGGTCCGCTGTCGCCGCGCTTTCGCGGCGAACATGCGCTGCGCCGCTACCCCAATGGCGAGGAACGTTGCATTGCTTGCAAGTTGTGCGAGGCTGTCTGCCCCGCGGGCGCCATCACCATCGAGGCCGAATCGCGAGAAGATGGCTCGCGCCGCACCACCCGTTATGATATCGATATGCTGAAATGTATTTATTGCGGTTTGTGCCAGGAAGCCTGCCCCGTGGATGCTATCGTCCAAGGCCCCAATTTTGAATTTTCGGGCTTTACCAAAAATGAATTTCTTTATAACAAAGAAAAATTATTGGCCAATGGCGACCGTTGGGAATCGCAATTGGCGAAAAATATTGAATTGGATAAATCTTATAGGTAAAAAACGAAGGGAAAAATGTCATGATGGATTTTGCAGAATTTATTTACAGCCTGGTATTTTGGGTATGTGGCTTGATGTTGTTGATGTCGGCCCTGGTGGTTATCTTGGCGCAAAATCCTGTGCATGGCGTGTTGTTTTTAATTTTGGCATTTTTTAACGCCGCGGGATTATTCATGTTGGCGGGGGCGGAATTTTTAAGTTTGCTTCTCATTGTTGTTTATGTCGGGGCGGTGATGGTGTTGTTCCTATTCGTGGTGATGATGCTTGATGTAAAAAAGGAAAGGACGCGAAAATTCTTCTCACCTTATTTTATCGTGGGTGGCACGGTGGGGTTGCTGTTGTTGGTGGAGATGACCCTGGTCATTTTGGCCTATTTGGTGCCGTTGCAAGCGCAAAAAAAACCAAGTTTTTTGGCGCAGGTTACCGCCAGCAACGATAATATAAAATCCTTGGGCCAAGTTATTTACACCGATTATTTTGTGGCCTTCGAAGTGGCGGGATTAATATTGTTGGTGGCGATGATAGCCGCCATCATGTTGACCCACCGCAAAAGGTTGGATGTTAAAAAACAAGTTATCTTTAAACAAAACATGCGGATGAAGGCCGATGACCTGCAACTATTAAATATTAAAAATGGCGCGGGCGCAAAATACATTGGTCGTTTGGCCTTGCCCATCGACAAGGTTAGAGCGGTTTCAAACCAACGCAGCCTGGCAAAAAACACAAAGCGAACGAAGGCGACGAATAAAAAATAACCTAAAAAAATTGAAAAAAAGCTAATAATGATTTAAAGAGCAAAAGAAAATGTTGCAGCAATATATCAATGATTTTAACAACCTGTTGGTGGGTTGGGCCACGGTGGGGTTGTCTCATTTTATTATTTTGTCGGCTCTGTTATTTTCCTTGGGGTTGCTGGGTATTGTCCTCAACCGTAAAAATATCATCACCCTGTTGATGTCGATAGAAATTCTGCTGTTGGCGGTTAATATTAATTTTGTTGCCTTTTCTCACCAGTGGCAAAATATAAGCGGACAAGTGTTGGTGATGTTTGTGTTGACGGTTGCCGCGGCGGAGGCCGCCATTGGACTGGCCATCGTTGTGGTTTTCTTCAGGCTGCGTGCCAATATCGATATTTCATCGGCCAATCAATTAAAAAATTAAGGTAGAGAATATGACGTCTTATGTATTTTTAGTCATCGTTTTTTTACCGTTGCTGTCGGCATTGATATTGTTGTTGATAGGCAAACGTTTGAAAGAAAAGGGCACGGCTTTATTATCCAGCAGTTTTTTATTTGTCACGATGATGGCGTCGTGGCTGGTTTTTTTGTTTAATCGTCCGCTGGCGGGAAAAGCCGCGATCGCAACGGCGGATAATACGGATCATGCTGCCGCTACCGTTGCCAACGGGGTTGATACCGCGGTGACCGACGCGGCGGCAACCGCCCACAATGCCCTTGCCAGTGCCGCGACCGATGGTGCAGCGGCGACAAGCCAAGCGGTGGAAGGCGCGATTTCATTGGCACGCGATGGCGCGCATTTAAAATCAGTGGTTTTCCCATTGCTCGATTGGTTTTCGATGTCGAAACTTAATTTTTCTTGGGGTTTGATGTTTGATAGTTTAAGTTTGATGATGTTGTTGGTTGTCACCACCGTTTCATTTTTGGTGCATGTCTATTCGAAGGGTTATATGCACGGCGATAAAAACTTTTCACGCTTCATTGCTTACCTCGGTTTTTTTACCTTCGCCATGCTTATGCTTATATCCTCAAGCAACCTGGTGCAATTATTCTTCGGGTGGGAAGGGGTGGGGCTTGCTTCTTACCTCCTGATAGGTTTTTGGCATGAAAAACCATCGGCACGGTCGGCGGCTATCAAGGCATTTTTGGTTAATCGGGTTGGCGATATTGGTTTTGCCTTGGGTATTTTTGCCCTGTATAAATTAACGGGCGAGTTAGGGTTTGCAGAAATTTTTAAAGTGTTGCCGACCAAGGTTGATGAGGTCTTTACAATTTTTGGCACCAATATCCATGCTATTACTTTAATATGTTTGTTGCTGTTCATGGGTGCCATGGGCAAATCGGCGCAGTTTGGTTTGCATACCTGGCTGCCCGACGCGATGGAAGGGCCAACCCCCGTTTCCGCCCTTATCCATGCCGCCACCATGGTGACGGCGGGTATTTTTATGGTGGCGCGTTTATCGCCTTTGTTCGAATTGTCCCCCATTGCTTTGCAAGTCGTCATATGGGTTGGGGCTATCACCGCGTTTTTTGCGGGCTTCGTTGGGTTGACTCAAAAAGATATCAAACGCGTCATCGCCTACTCCACCTGTTCTCAACTTGGGTTTATGTTTGTCGCCTTGGGTTTTTCCGCCTACTCGGTTGCTTTGTTCCACCTGCTTACCCATGCTTTTTTTAAAGCCTTATTATTTTTGGGCGCGGGTTCGGTCATCCATGGTTTAAGTGGCGAACAAGATTTGACCAAAATGGGCGGGGTGGGCAAATTCATGCCCCTGACAAGATTCTTCATGTGGTTAGGCAGTTTAAGCTTGGTTGGCTTTCCTTTTACCTCGGGTTATTTTTCTAAAGATTTGATAGTTGAATCGTCCTTTGCGGGATCGGTTCTGGCGGGCGGTGCCATATCGGCCTTGCCATTTTACCTGTTGGTGCTGACCTGTTTCTTCACCAGTTTTTATAGTTTCCGTTTGCTGTTTTTAACGTTCCACGGTGCGCCGCGCGCCGATAAAAAAATCATGGCTCATATCCATGAATCGACCGCGGTGATGTTGGTGCCCTTGGCGATATTGGCGGTGGGGGCTTTGTTTGCGGGGTTTTATTTTTATCCTTTGTTGATTGGCCCATTGCAAGGCGAATTTTGGCAAGGGGCCTTGGCGCACAATAAAATCATGGAAGAAATCCATCACACGCCATTGTTGGTGAAATGGATACCAACCTTGATGATGGTTGTTGGTTTTATCCTTGCTTTTGTGGGTTATATCTTGTTGCCAAACTTGCCTGGGGTTTTGGCAAAATGGCTTAAACCACTTTATTTGTTTTCTTATCATAAATGGTGGATAGATGAATTGTATCATTTCTTATTCATTGTGCCTGCAAAATTCTTGGGCAGGGTTTTTTGGCAAGGTGGCGATTTAAGAATTATTGATAATGTTGGTCCGCATTTTTTGCGTTTGGTGTCTTTAACCTTAAGTCGTGCGGGGCGCGCGGTGCAAACCGGATTTTTATATCACTATGCCATGATATTTATTCTTGGCTTGATGACGCTGTTGGTTTATCTGTTGCTACATTAAAGAAAGTTTTGTGAATATGTCTTTTCCAATATTATCATTTTTGACTTACCTGCCTTTGCTGGGGGCATTCCTGTTATTATTTTTTAAAAATAGCGAATCTGACAAAACGGCGGTCAGGGTGGTCGCCTTGGTTTTTTCTTTGATTAATTTCTTTTTATCCTTGGCGGTGTTTTTTGCCTTCAAGCCCGCGGTCGATGGGGTGCAAATGTTGGAACAAAGAATATGGTTGCCAAGTTTAAACATTGGTTACCGTTTGGGGGTTGATGGATTGTCTATCTATTTTGTGCTGCTATCAACTTTTTTGACTCCTTTAAGCTTGCTGGCCAGTTGGCGCGGTATTCAATCGCGGGTGCGCGATTACATGATTGCTTTCTTGGTTTTGGAAACCATGATGATAGGCTGTTTTGTCGCCCTTGATATGTTTTTGTTTTATATATTTTTTGAAGGCGTCTTGATACCGATGTTTTTGATTATTGGCATTTGGGGGGGCGAGAATCGGCTGAAAGCTAGTTTCAAATTTTTTCTTTACACGTTGTTGGGTTCGGTTGTGATGTTGGTGGCTTTGATAGCCATGATGCTTATGGCGGGCACCAGCGATTTAACCATGGCGATGAATAAAACCCTGCCCAACAGTATTCCTGCGGCTTGGCAATATGTTTTCTTCTTTGCTCTGTTTGCTTCCTTCGCGGTGAAAATACCCATGTGGCCCGTGCATACCTGGTTGCCCGACGCCCATGTGGAAGCCCCCACCGCGGGGTCGATGATATTGGCGGGCGTGTTATTAAAAATGGGCGGTTATGGATTCTTGCGTTTAAGTTTGCCATGGTTGCCCGATGCGGCGGCAACCTTTGCCCCATTTATTTTTGCCCTGTCCGTCATCGCGGTGATTTGGGCAAGTTTGATAGCCCTGGTCCAAGCCGACATGAAAAAATTGATAGCCTACTCGTCGGTGGCGCATATGGGTATTGTTACCGCGGGTATTTTTTCGGGCAATGCCATCGGTATCATGGGGTCCATGTTGCAAATGTTGGCTCACGGTATTACCTCCGCGGGGTTATTCTTCGGGGTGGGTGTGTTGTATGACCGCACCCACAGTCGTCAGATCGCCGATTACGGCGGGGTGGCGAAAAAAATGCCGTGGTTTGCAACCATGTTCTTTTTCTTAACCCTGTCGTCGATTGGTTTGCCAGCCACCTTTGGTTTCTTGGGTGAATTTATTTCGATGCTTGGCGTTTACCAACAACAACCCATCGTTGCCTTGGGTTTGGCATTGGGCATGGTGTTGGGTGCGGCCTACATGTTGGTTTTGTATGCGCGGGTGTTCTTTGGCAATGTTAACACCGCCGACAACAGCATGGTTAAAAACTTAACCGATATCAATTTGCGCGAATGGTTGATATTGTTGCCGTTGGTGGCGATAACATTTTGGCTCGGCATCCATTCAAAATTATTAACCAGTGTTATCGAACCCGTTATAAATAAAATTATCACGCCATAAAAGATAACGAAAGGAAAAACCATGACCGATATTATTCATTTGCTGTTTTCAAAAAACCTTGCCCCGATTAGTTTCCTGACCGCGGCGGCCATTTTTGTTTTGCTGACGGGGCTATATGGTATTTTTGCGCGCTGGTCGCATTTTTTTTCTATCGCGGCCTTGTTGGGCGCGTTGTTATTTGTTGGGCGGGGCGATGATGTCACGGTTAATTTAATGGCTTACCACCCGTTCATTGTGTTTGGGTGGTTGTTGATATTGGCATCAACCTTTGTTGTCTTACAATTATCGGGCAGGTTTTGGCAAACCATTGTCCCAATGGGTAAGGAGGTCGGCCGCGCCAAACCCGCCACCAGTTTATTCCGTTTCGAAGTGCCAACATTGATGTTGTTGTCGGTGGTGGGGTTGATGGTGATGGTCGCCGCGGGGAATTTTGTCACACTTTATTTGGGTTTGGAATTATCGTCCCTTTGCTTTTATTTTTTGGTCAGCATGAACCGTCATGACCAACGGGCTAGCGAAGCGGCATTGAAATATTATATTTTGGGTTCGATGGCATCGGCGATTTTCCTATTCGGGGTAAGTTTGATATATGGCATGACGGGCAGTTTGGATTTTATGGAAATTAAAACCGCCGTCGCCAATCTTATGAATGGTGGCGATACCGCGATATTATCTCTAACCCTCGGCTTGTTGTTTGTTATTGTTGGGTTGGGTTTTAAAATTTCTGCCGCACCATTTCATTTTTGGGCACCCGATGTTTACCAAGGGGCCTTGTCGCCCGTCACGGCGTTTTTTGCCACCGCGCCCAAGTTGGCCAGTTTGGTTATATTGGCGCGTTTGTTGTTGGAATATTTTTCGCCGCTACAAAATCAATGGCAGGTTTTGCTTGCTATTTTAGCCGTGCTGTCGCTTATTTTTGGGGCTTTCCCCGCCCTTACCCAAAATAATTTGAAACGTTTCATCGCCCTGTCGGGGGTTAGCCATGTTGGGTTTTTATTATTGGCGTTGGTTGGTTTGTCAAAAGATGGTGGGTTTGATTCGCTGGGGTTATTCACGGGTTATTTATTTATCTATTTAACCCAAACCATCGGGTTGCTTGCGGTGTTGCTTGGCGTTCATAAGGTTTTTATCAAACCAAATAAAGAAAACAATGATGATGAATTAAGCCTGAGCGATTTTGCTGGCTTGTCGCAATATAAACCAAAATTGGCTTTTGGTCTGTTGGTGCTGTTATTTTCTTTGGCGGGGATTCCGCCCCTGCTGGGATTTTTTTCCAAATGGTGGGTGTTGATAATATTGGTGAAATATAATTTTATTGGGCTGGCGGTGCTGGCGGTTATATTAAGTTTGGTGTCATCGACCTATTATTTAAAAATAATCAAAACCATTTATATCGACGCCGCGCCAACCGATTTCAAACTTGAATCACGCCAAGTTTATCCAGGGCAAAAAAACACCCTCATCAATTTTTGGTTTTGGTTGGTGGTGTTGGCGCAAATATTGATGCCATTGTTATTGGGCAAGTTGATGGCATGGCTGGCGTTGTTCCGCCCGTAATTATTTATTGTTTTTATGGAAAAATTTCTTGGCGATTATTGGCTTTGTGATTTTGCACAAATTGCCAGCACCCAGGACGAAGCAAAAAAATATCATGCTTCGCACCAAGAAAAAAAATCGGTTGTTTTTTTAACGGGGCGGCAAACCGCGGGCTATGGGCGGCATGGCCGATTATTTATCGATTCGCATCGAACAAAACCGCGGTCTGAAACAATGGGGGAGAATTTTTTCATGTCGCTTTACTTGCCGCGTTTTTCTTTTCTACCCCAAGAATTACCAAGCCTAAGCCTGGTGATTGGTTTGTGTTTGTTTGATAGTTTGATAAATTTTCTTGGCGAAAAAAAATCCTTATGCCTCAAATGGCCCAACGATTTATTAATCAATGGTAAAAAAATGGGCGGCATATTGATAGAAAAAATAGACCATGCCATTATTATCGGCGTGGGAATTAATATTCATCACGCGCCCGATGGTTTTGGTTGGTTGGCTATGGCGGCCAACACAATACCGTCAAACAAACAATTGGCGAGAATATTTTTACAGACGCTTGATAACAAATTGCCTGCCTGGCAGCAAAATGGTTTTATGCCATTTCACGATGATTATGAAAAAAAATCTTTACCGCGCGACAGGGTGATAACATTCACGGTGCCAGGGCAGCCAAAAAAAATGACGGGTTTTTATCGCGGGGTTACAGCCAATGGCGCCCTGCGCGTGGTGGTGGACGGGGTGAAAAAAATAATCGCGGTGGCGGATATTTTATAAAATTTATTATATTTTACTCGCCTTTATTCGAGCGAAAAATCGGCGACCTGCCCCGTTAGGGATAAGAATCTATTCAGCAGAGCATGGCGATTTTGTTTTTTCGCTTCGTCTTTATCATTGACCATTACCTTATCAAAAAAACCATTTAACTGCGGCGCGATGGCGGCGATGCGGTGCAGGGCGGACAACATATCATCGGCTTGCAATGCTGTTTTTAAATCGCCGTCTAATTTTTGCAACGCGGTGAAGAAAATTTTTTCGGCATCCTCCAACAAATTTTTTTCATCGATGGCGGTATAGTCTTTGTTAACAATATTGATGGCGCGTTTGGTCAGGGCGGTGATGGTGGAAAGGTTGATTTTTTTCATCGCGTATCCGAGCTCGCCCAATTGTCGTGGCGATTTCGACAGGGATTGTTTTTCAATGATAGAAAGAAGCAGTCCATTAAGTTCTGGTGGATAGGTTGATAGATAATATAATAATCTTTCTTTTAAAAAATTGCTTAAGGGAGCAGATAAGGCGAGGTCGGCGATGCTCATGGGTGTTTGGTAAATAACCAAACTATTAATGATATTAATGGCAGCGCGGCGCAGGGCGAAAGGGTCGCTCGAACCTGTCGGCATTTTTCCAATCTTAAAAAATTCTATTAGGGTATCCAACCTGTCGGCAAAGCCAAGCAGGGCAGGCAGCCCCCCCTCGCTCGGCACGGGTTGATATTGCTCGGCGATGGCGGTGGCAACATTGTCCGACAAACCCATCTGCTTGGCGTAATAACCGCCCATGATACCTTGCAATTCGGGCATTTCATTGACGACTTGGGTTGTTAGGTCGGCCTTGCATAATTCGCTTGCCATTTTTATTTCATCGTCATTATCAACGCCAAAATAATTTTTATATTTTAGGGCGATAGATTTTATCCGTTCGGTTTTATCGTAAAGCGTGCCGAGGCCTTGAAAAAATAAACGATTTTTTAATTTGTCGCGAAAATAATGAAGGTCATGTTTTGAATCTTCCTGTAAAAAATATTTGGCATCGGCAAGGCGCGCCCGCAAAACCCGCTGATACCCCGCCAAAATTCCTTTTTCTTTTTGCTCATCGCCGCCATTGTTGGCAATGATTAAAAAATACGGCGAAAATTGTGTAGGTGTTTTGTCATAAAGCGGGATAAATTTTTGGTGATTTTTGATGGTGCTGATAATTATTTCCTGTGGCAACCCCATGAATTCATCATCGATTTTGCCCAACATGGGGAAGGGATATTCGACCAAGGGCAAAACCTCATCATATAAAAATGCTTGGTCGAGTATTTTCAAATTTTTTTCTTCGACGCAAGCAAAAGTTATCTCGCTATCTGCGCCGCCAATCGCACGACCGCTTTGCGAAAATTTTACAGAACGCTTCTCCATCTCTTCTTCATAATTTTTGGCATGGTTGAGCGTGAATGGCGCGTCACTCAAAAACCGATGACCAATAAATTGTTGCGACAACGCCATGGTTTTCCCCGCCCATGAAACATCGCCCGTCATGGGTTGGTCGTCAACCTGAATAATAATTTGGCGTAAGGGGCGAATGGCGCGCCATTGCCCAGCCTGACCCTTTGCGCCATTTTCCGTCGCCGCTTGCCACACCATGGTTTTTGAAAACAAATTTTTATCGCTTAATGTTGCCACCAACCAATCTTTTACATCGCTGGTTTTTTGATAAAAATAATAATCGCCGTCGATTTTTAAATCCTTTTCGGTCAAACCATTGGCGGCTAAAAATTTTCCTATGACCTCCTTGGGTGCGTTGGTCCTTGGTCCTTTTTTCAATTCGGTTTTTTGCAAATCAGCCATCGCAAGCCCCAACCCCAGCATGGCGACCCGCCGTGGCCCGACAAGAATTTTTTTTTGTCCATTGCTATCGGCCAGCCAATTTTTTTCACAATATCCTTGCAACCGCCGCTGTTCTTTTGCAGGCAACTCTTCAAACATCAATTCAATCACAATATCGGTCATTTATTTTTGCTGACTTATTATTGCCCTCTTGCGGCTATGGCTTCGACAATTTTGGCGACCAGGGTGCGCACCCTGTCGATATAGGCTTGGCGTTCGCTCACCGACACCGCGCCGCGCGCTTCCAACATATTAAACAGATGGCTGGCTTGCATACAATGATCGTAAGCAGGCAAGATAGACCCTTCGCCCAACAACCTCAGGGCATTTTCTTCGGCCTGTTTGAAATCCTTTGCCAATTGGTTGGCATCGCTTAATTCGAAATAATAACGGCTATAGGTTTCTTCATTTTCTTGAAACAAATCACCGTAACGCAAACCACCGCCGTAATCCAGGTCGTAAACATTTTCGACGCCCTGGCAAAACATTGCCAAACGTTCCAGCCCATAGGTAAGTTCGGTCGATGGCAAAGCAAGTGGCAAGCCGCCCATTTGTTGGAAGTAGGTAAATTGGGCAACCTCCATCCCATCGCACCATACTTCCCAACCTAATCCTGCTGCACCCAGGGTGGGGCTTTGCCAATCGTCTTCAACAAACCTTATATCATGGTGGTTGGCGTCCAGGCCGATGGCTTTCAAACTTTCCAAAAACAATTTTTGGGAATCATCGGGGCTCGGTTTTAACAAAACTTGAAATTGATAATAATGGCAGAGGCGATTGGGGTGGGTGCCATAACGCCCATCGCCAGGGCGATAACATTCCTGGATATAGGCCGCACGCCACGGTTTTTTGCCCAAACATTTTATCGTGGTGGCGGGGTGAAACGTTCCCGCCCCCACTTCATTTTTAATAGGAAAAAGAATAGCGCAATTTTGCTTTGCCCAAAAGTCTTGCAAATGCGCCACCATGGTTTGAAAATTCATCGGCCGCGCCACAGGACCAGGTTTTGCTGGTGCATTTGTTGGTTGAGAGGAATTGCTCATTATTTATTTTCTTTACATGTTTTGCTTGATTTTTTCATCAAAAAAATTTATAGCCACATCATGAACGCAACCAATCACCCCGCCCATCTTGAACGCACCTTGTCGATTATCAAACCCGACGCGACGCGCCGTAATTTGATTGGTAAAATAAATACAAAATTTGAAACGGGTGGATTAAAAATTGTTGCGATGAAAAAAATCATCCTCAGCCCGCAACAGGCTCATGATTTTTATGCGGTGCATAAGGACCGTCCCTTTTTCAAATCGCTCTGCCAATTTATGACATCGGGTCCCGTTGTGGTCCAGGTGTTGGAAGGGCAAAACGCCGTTGCCAAGAATCGCGAAATAATGGGCGCAACCGACCCAGCCAAGGCCGATGCGGGCACGATAAGAAAAGAATTTGCCGAATCGATAGAAGCCAATTCGGTTCATGGTTCGGATAGTATTGATAATGCGAAGCAAGAGATTGCATTTTTTTTCGCCCAGGTTGAATTGGTTGGTTAAACCGTCTATAACGGGGCATGATAAAATCCCCACCGCAAGATACCAATAAAGGTGCTTTTGTTTTTGCTCTGCCCAAGGGGCGAGTGATGGTGGAGGCAGTTCCTTTATTAAAAAAAATTGGCCTCCCCCTACCAGAAGATTTTTTATCCAACGACCGCCGCCGCCTCATAACCGAAATACCGCTTGATAAAAATTTGGGCGAAGATATGGCGGCGTTGGCAAAAGATTTCTCGGTTTTAAAATTGGTCGAAGTAAAAAATTGGGATGTGTTTTCTTTTGTCGCCACGGCGGCGGCATCGGCGGGAATTATGGGGCGTGATATTTGGGAAGAAAAATTGCAAGGCAACGACAGCAACCTTGATAATATTTACGTGCCGATAGATTTAAAAATTGGCAAATGCCGTTTAAGCACCGCCCGCCCGCGCACCGCAACCACGGCGCGTTCGGTGGAGCAGGGCGCAAAAAAAATTGTCGCCAGCAAATACCCCAATATCAGCCGTCAATATTACCTAAAACAAAACCAAGCGATAGATGTCATAGCCCTGTCGGGGTCGTTGGAATTGGCACCCGCCCTGGGGCTGGCTGATGAGATTATTGACCTGGTGGCGACGGGGCAAACCCTGAAAGATAACCAATTGGTAGAAGAAAATAAAATCATGGATGTTAGCAGCCTGCTTATGTTTAATCGCGTGGCTTACAAGACCTACCCCCTGGCTTGCGCTGGGTTGAGTGCTGCCTTTAAAAATATTTTATAAACCATATGAAAGATATTGTTCCCACGCGGCTTGATAAAAAAGTTGGCGACATAGCCGATGCTTTCAAGAAACTGCTTGATAAACGAACCACCGCCGAGGCGCAGGTAAGCGAAAAGGTCGCCACCATCATTGCCGATATAAGGGCAGGGGGCGATGAAGCCTTGCTTGCCTATGGCAAAGAATTTGACCATATTCCTGATGTGGTGAAGACCATCGATGAATTGATTATCATCCCCAGCAAAAAACATTGGGATGGGTTATCAAGCGAATCGCAAGCCGCGCTTGAAACCGCTAAGCAACGAATCGAACATTTTCACCAAGAAATTTTTGCCCATTATGATCTGCAAAAAAATTTTTACATGACCGATGATGTCGGTGCCACATTGGGCAACCGCTGGTCGCCGATTGCCCAGGTGGGAATTTATGTCCCTGGCGGGGTGGCGGCCTATCCATCCTCAGTCCTTATGAATGCTATGCCCGCGCGCGCCGCGGGGGTGCGGAACATAACCATGGCTTGCCCGTTAGGGTTAGGCGGGGGACTCGCTTCGCCGCTTGATAAAAAATTTTCACCCGAGGATTTTGCTAACCCGCTGGTGTTGGGCGCAGCTTACCTCGCGGGGGTTTCATCGATATTATGTTTGGGCGGGGCGGGAGCGATAGCCGCCATGGCCTACGGCACGGCAACCGTCAAGGCGGTGGATAAAATTGTGGGGCCAGGCAATGATTATGTCGCCGAAGCAAAAAGACAAGTGTTTGGCAAGGTCGGGATAGATATGATAGCTGGCCCGTCGGAGGTGTTGGTCTTGGCGGATAAAAACTTTGCGGTGGAAAAAAATATCGAAACCAAAGCCGAATGGATAGCGTTAGATTTGATAAGCCAAGCCGAACATGACAAACGCGCCATGGCGGTGCTTATTACCGATGATGCCCCCTTGGCGGAAGCCGTGGTAAAAAAAGTCGCAGAATTTTTAAGCGCACCCACCAACGACGCCGAGCATCTTCATAAACAAAAAATCGCCGCGGCTTCCTGGCAAGATTATGGCGTGGTGGTGGTGGTGGATGATGTGATGACCGATGGGGCGGCCCTGGCCAATATCATGGCGGCCGAGCATGTGGAATTGATGGTGGAGGATTCAGAAAAATTATCAAACGCCATTGTTCATGCGGGGGCGATATTTTTTGGCGCCTATAGCCCCGAAGCCTTTGGCGATTATTTGGCGGGGCCCAGCCATGTTTTGCCAACCTTTGGCTCGGCGCGATTTTCGTCGGGGCTTTCTATATTTGATTTCTTAAAACGCACCAGTTTGATAAAGGGGAACCAGCAATCGATGGCACAGTGGGGCGATAAAATTATCCACCTGGCGGCGGCAGAAAAATTGCCGCACCATGGACTTTCCATTGCGAAGCGTTTAGAAAAAATAAATGGCAAGAAATAATATTGCGGCGAATGAATAAAAAAATAAAAAAAATCGTCAAAAAAAATACGGCAGATGCAGATAATATTTTGTCGGCGTCATCGCTTAAATCGGTGGTGATAGACCAAAAATTGTTGGCGCAGCACCCCAAAAATTTAAGGAAAGAGATTGATGTCATCGCCGCCGATATGATGCAACATGGTCATTTGTGCTTGGTTGGTTTTGAAAAGCCGCCCTATCGTTTAAAAATTTCTGCCCAAGAAAACCAAATGATATTAGAATTTTTATCCTTGCGCGATAAACCCATCCATGTTTATTTGTTATCATTGCGTCCGCTGCATCGCCATTTCAAAGATTACCAAGATATTATTTTGGTGCATAGCGAGAATGTTCGGAAACATTCCCACCACCAATTGGAAACATTGGACATGGCGCGGCGCGGCATTCATAACGATGCCGCCAATTTGTTGATACAACGGTTAAAAGGCAAAATTGAAATTGATATGGAAACGGCAAGAATATTTTTTAGCTTGCTTGCCCTGTTGTTCATTCCGCATGTTGCCCTAATTCCCGATTTTTCATTGTTGGGTAATTGGCGTCAGCATAGCGATGGTGCGGCACCAAGCAAAGAAACCAAATTGCCCGTTGTTACCTACCTTTTTTGTTGCACCATGAATTCGGTGCGCTCACCCATGGCATTAAGCCTGGCGCGCCATTTGTGGCAAAATAAAAAGTCAGGCCGCGAGAAATGGCAATCGGCGGGGGTGCATGCCAGCAGTGATAAGATAAGCCTGGACCCGTTCATTCCCACGGTGCTGAAGGAAAAAAATATTCAATCGGTAACGGGAACGGGGAAATTATTATCCGCCGCCAGTTTGCAAGAATATGATAAAATTTTTGCCCTTTCTTCGGACGCTTTACAATTTTTGCAAAAACAAAAAATACCAGCCAGCAAAATTATCTATTGGCACGACATTATTGACCCCACCTTGGTCGAGGGGTCGCGCGAACAAAAGCTAACGGCTTATCGTGCCTTGCGCGACCAACTAAGCGCGAAATTGAACAATGCGCTTTCAGACCTGTAAGGCTTGCGTTATGTAAAATAAACCATTCTTATGTCTATTTTATCCCACCACGACATGAATAATCCGCCAGCAACCTATATCAGCGACAATGGCCGCATCATGAACCTAGCACAACAGGTGGTATCTGCTTTGGGTGATGAAATAAGCGAACCTGATTTTTTGGTCGACATGACGGCGTTGGGTGCATCGCACCAACATTTTTTGTTGCAATGTAAAAAATCACATTACATGCTTAAAGTTTTTCCGAAAGATCCCTTTGTCATCAGCCATGATATTTCTTTACAAAAAAAATTATATGATTTTTTTGCGCAACATGGCGTCAAAACACCGCAAACCTTATATGGCGATTCTGATTGCTTGGTTTTGCCTTACCTGGCGGGTCGGGCGGATGGTTGGCAGGTTACCCAACATAAAACCGCCGATAATCATTTGGCAAAAATGCTTGCTGGGCAATTGGCGCGAATTCATGACAGCAAAATAGATTTTCAAAAAAACTTTCCGCATCTTTGTTATGACGAAACCCTGTCCAGGTGGCACCAAGAAAAAAAACTAGAGCTAGAAAAATTGCTACAGGATGCAGAGCCCATAACGGCGCAGGAAGCAGAAGTGGCTAATGCAGTTATAAAAAAATTATTTGCCGCCTTGCCCGCGGATGTTGTGTTAGATTTTGCCCCCTGCCACGGGGATTTTCGTTGCGGTAATTTTTTACTAAAGAAAAATGATGAAGGGCAGGGGCAAGGATTGGTGGCGGTGCTCGATTGGGAAATGCTCAGGTTTGGTTTGGCGCAGGAAGATATTGGCTGGCTATCCGCGCCATGTTGGTTGTATCATCAGCCGCAATTTGGTTGCGGTGGGTTTGCGAGTTTGGATATATTTTTGGAACAATATGTTGCGGCGCGGCAAGTTATGGCGCATAAAACCTCGGTCGATATTATCCAGCGTGATAATGCTTGGTTTCAATCCTTGGCGATGATTCGTTGGGGGTTGATATTATCGAAGCAATGGCATCGCAAAGAACGCGGGCTTGATTTGCTGGCCGAATTGCCGCAAAGCAAACCTGATATTATTTCTATTTTTAACCAAGCTACCCAATTATTATGTTAAGAAAATTATAAAAAATGAAACGGGATTATCAAAGACCACAAGTTGATATTGCCGCGCGTGATACATTGCGCCAGGCATTTTTGGCGGCCCAGGGGTTGGCGGCGGAAGAAATTATCGCCCTGCCTTCCGATGCTTCCTTCCGCCGCTATTTTCGCTTGCCCAAAAAAAATATGCTGGTGATGGATTCGCCGCCCGATCTGTATCCGACCAGTATTTTTGCCGCCGTGAGCCATTTGATAATATCGCCGTCGGTGCGGGTGGCGAAGATTTTTTCTCAAGACCACGAACATGGTTTTTTGTTGCTCGAAGACCTTGGTGCCGACAGCCTCACCAGCCTTTTAAAACATCCTGACATAACCAAGGAAGGCGAACATGCCCTATATCAACAGGTTATCGAAAGTTTGTTTGCCAGCCAGATGGCGTGGTATAAAAAATACCATCACGGCGGCGCGGCCTTGCCCTTGGCGCGGTATGACGATGCAACCTTGATAAGGGAGGCCGCGTTGTTGCCCGTTTGGTATTTGCCAGAAGAAAATAATATTGAGGTTGAGGATAAGGAGCTAGAGCATTTCGTTGATATATTAAAAACCATCCATCGCGAACTTACCATTCATCATGCGCCGCCCGATGATGTTTTTGTTCATCGCGACTTCCATGTTGATAATTTGTTATTGGTTGATGACAAAATTGCTTGGTTGGATTTCCAAGACGGACTGATTGGCCACCCAACCTATGACATCATGAGTTTGTTAGAAGATGCAAGGCGCGATGTGCCGCCCCAGGTGAAAGAAAAAACATGGCAATATTTTTTAGCGGCATGGCAAAAAGAATTTCCCGAAGACGAAAAACTATCGATAAATTTTTCCCTATGGTTTGATTTTCTGGGGCTAACCCGCCATGCCAAGGTGTTGGGTATTTTTGTCAGGTTAGAAAAACGCGATGGCAAATTGCATTACAGACAACATTTGCCGCGAGTCTTGCGATTGTTGCAACGTAGCATGGCTAGCCTCATCAATGGTATTGCAACCAACTTACCGCGCGATAAAAAGCACGAGGCATTGATAGGAGCTGTGCAAGACCTGCAACATTTGCTACAAAGATGGAAATGTTTATAGAATCCCTGACAATCCCTGACAATCCCTGACAATCCCTGACAATCCCTGACAATCCCTGACAATCCCTGACAATCCCTGACAATCCCTGACAATCCCTGACAATCCCTGACAATCCCTGACAATCCCTGACAATCCCTGACAATCCATGACTGATATTTTTTCTTTTATTCAACGTCGCAAATCGGCCTTCACCAAAACCTTAGGCCTGCCAGGGCCAACATACCAAGAGGTGGTGGATATTTTGGCATGCGCGGTAAGCGCGCCCGACCATGGCGGTTTAACCCCATGGCGATTTACAATATTACAAAACGAAGATTTACAAAAATTTGCCAAGCTGGCAGGGGATTATTTTTTCGCGGGCAAAGAAAATACCACCCCCGAAGATATTAAAAATTTTTATACCAAGGTTATGCGCGCCCCGACGGTGGTGGCGGTTTGGGCAAGCCCCAGCGATAAAAAACCCATCGCCAAAAAGGAGCAGGTATATAGCGTGGTGATGGCTACCGCCCAAATTTTATTGGCAAGCAGTGCAAAAGAATTTCCGTTCGGCGCAGTGTTTTTAACTGGCTTTATTGCCGACCATCGACCATTGGTCGAGCGTGCCTTCGGACTTTTGCCCCAGGATGAGTTTTTGGGTTATATTTATATGGGCACCGAAAATTTGCCAGCGGATAAAGCCAGCCTGCCGCAAAAAAAACGCTTGCCCATCGATGGTTTTATTTTACCCTTTAAGCTATAAGATGTTGGGCTTGCTTTTTTAATGATTTAAATCTAAAATACATCCACACCCAACTTAAAAAAAAGTTTCTTTACTAAAAAATATATATCGAAAGTATAAAATCATGACTCATCAATTACCCCCTTTACCTTATGCCGATAACGCGTTGGAACCCCATATTTCACAAAAAACAGTGGCCTTGCATTATGGCAAGCATCACCAGGCTTATCTTACCAATTTGAACAATTTGCTGAAGGACAATCCTTTGCTGGATAAATCGTTGGAAGAAATTATCCTCGCCAGCCATGGCAAGGCCGACATGGTCGGGGTTTTTAACAATGCGGGTCAGGCATGGAATCACGCGGTTTATTGGCCATCGATGAAACCCAATGGCGGCGGCAAACCCACGGGGGAGGTAGCACAAAAAATTGACAGCGACCTTGGTGGCTACGACAAATTTGTTGAGGCCTTCAAGGCGGCTGGCAGCACCCAATTCGGTAGTGGCTGGGCATGGTTGGCACTGGATAAAAATAAAAAATTGGTCGTGGTAAAAACAAGCAACGCCGATTCCCCCATGACATCGGGCGGGGTTGGGTTGATAGGGTTGGATGTTTGGGAACATGCCTATTATCTTGATTATCAAAACCGTCGCCCCGATTACATTCAGGCCTTTTTGGATAAGTTGATTAATTGGGATTACGCCAACGAAAAAATAAAAAAATCTCTCTAGGAATAATATTTCTAGGTATTAAAAAGCACCACACCAAGGCATTTCATGACGGCCGACAACAGCCGCAACGGTGATTCCCGCTATGACAGGGCGTCGCGTCATAGGTTGTTAGGGATAAATTATAGGCAAACGACATGGTGGCGTCAATTGCGGGAATGGCGTTTTGCCTTATCCACCATGGGCGATGGCTGGCAATTTTTGCCATCGCTGGGCGCGGTTGGTATTTTTTATTTTTGGTTGGTAAAAAGGTTTTTGCGAGTCTTGTTGGCGGTGATGATAGTGCTGTTCGCCATATTGTTTATTTTGGGTTTTGTAGAAAATGTTGGTGATGGACTTTATACCGCGACTATCAAATCATTATTCAATTCGATAAATTATTTTTACGGATTCTTGCCGTTTATTTTTATCCTTGGCACTATTTTATTTTTTTCTGGTTTACAGGAAACATCCGAACTAACCGCGGCGCGGGTTTTATCCTTTAGTCCGTGGCAAGTGGTCGCGCCCGTGTTAAGCGTCGCATTCTTATTTGGTATTTTTTATATTTTTGCTTTTTCGCCAATCTCGGCAAAGGTTCATCAACGATGGAGCAACCTAAACAAAACAAATAATATTGCCACGACAGTGGATGTGATTGACAAAGAATTTTGGTTAAAAGAAAAATTGCCCAATAATATTTTTGCAGATAACCCTGATAAAAGCTTAAAAAATTTTAATGGCTCGCTTATCATCCACGGCTATTCCCTGCTTGATAAAGATAAAAAATTAAAAAATGCTCAATTCTTTTTTATCAGCAATGATGGTGTTATTAAGGTTATCATGCTGGCGAAGGAGGCTACCCTCGATAACAATCAATGGCAAATGACATCTGTCACCCGTTATGAACCAGGGGAACCAGTTACCAACCTTGATAAGGAATCGGTGCCAAGTTTGTTAAATAGTCAAAGCATAAAAGATCTGTTGCTTGACCCCGAGGATTTGTCAATTTACCGCTTGAATAAATATTTGGAGGAAGTTGAAAACCTTGGCTTTTCGACCTATCCCTACGAAGTATATTTCTATCGCCTTTTGTCTTTGCCTTTTGTGTTGGTATCGATGAGTTTGCTGGCGGCGGGGTTTAGTTTTCATAGCAAAGGCCGTGGTCAAAGAGTTCAAACCCTGTTGATCGCGATTGTCTTAGGATTCTTTATCCATTTCTTTTTTGAAATTGTCCGCGCCTTTATCATTAGTCAAGAATTGCCATCTTTTTTAACCACCTGGGTGCCAACCGCAATGATTATGCTGCTATCGACCGCGTTGTTTTTGCATCGCGAAGAAAATTAACCTCCTTATTGATTTGGTCTTGGTATGCCATGCCATGCCTGGTTTTTTATACTGCCTTTGTGATTGAAAATGAAAAGAATGATTGGTAAAGGCTTATAGAGCCTTAAAACCATCCTTATAAAATTATTTATTGGATTACCGCCACAACCATGCCATCCTTACTCTCTTCGTCCTGTCGCATTTTTAACAAAAGATATGGGGTGGCGACCCTATTATGGTTGTTCATGGCGGGCTCGTCTTTCCCTGCCATGGCGCAAACCGCCAAGAAGATCCAACAAAAGGAGCAGGTTGCCCCGACCAATTCGATTCTCAACAGCGATGACAATATCGTGGTGCCAGTGGTGGAAAACACCCCCAAAAAAAAATTAGAAGTCGAGGCCGATAGAATGAACGATGATAAGAAAAATAATATTATTAGAGCCGAAGGAAATGTAAAGGTTTATTACAACGACCAAATATTGAAATCAGATTTTTTGATACTTGATAGGAAAAAAAATAAAATGTGGGCGCGTGGCAATGTTTATTTTAGAACAATCGACGACACGGGTAAAAGTTCTAGAACCACCGTTTCCCAAGAAATGGAAATGACGGGCGATTTTAAATCGGGTGTTAGCCAAGAGATGGTGGGACGGATAGGACAACATGGCAGCATCACCGCCAGCGAAAGCAGTTGGGTTGGCAAACAAAGAATTTTTAAAGATATTAGCTACACCAATTGTTATCTGTGCTCGCCGTTGGGTGACAACACCCCGTTGTGGCGGGTGCGCGCCGCAAGGGCGGTAGAAGACACCGAAAATAAAGAATTAAGATTATACAACGGCTGGGTAGAATTGTTAAATATCCCACTTTTTTATACACCTTATCTTAGCTTTCCCAATGGGCGGGGCAGTGGTTTCCTTATGCCCACTTTTAAATACAACACGCAAAACGGCTTAATCATTCGACCCGCGGTATTTGTTGTTTTTTCTGATAACAGCGACTTATTATTCAATCCTTATATCACCGCGCGCCAGGGGTTGATAGGTAGCGCGATGTTTCGGCAACGTTTCGCTTACACCGACCTCAACATTGGCGGGATAGTATTATACGATAGGCCGCCAAGCAGCATTAGTCCCAACTCACAATGGCAGGGTTATGTCTATACCGATTTCCGCACCACCTTAAACAACGAATGGCAAATTAGCGGGGCGTTGCGTTGGGCATCGCGCCAAGATTTTTTCCAAAACTATACGTTTTTTTCTAGGCCTGGGAATCCTGGCAATGATATTATTAGCTTTATCGAGGCCACGGGTTTCATCAGCCCGCATTATATTAATTATTCTTATTATTATTACCAAGATAATCGTAAAGGCAACCCATTTGATAAAATATTGGTTGGGCCGCGCGCTGAATGGTTTGGTCGCGGCACCAAAACAACATCTGGCGGGCAATGGCGGTTTGACGGCGATATGCGTTATTATATCGAACCCAAGCAAGGCACCAGCGGGTTATTGCATTTTGATGCGGGATGGAAACAGCCCGTTTATTTTTTAAATGGCATGGTGTTCAACATAGATGCTGGATTGCGGGTAGATATTATCCATAGTCATTTTTATCAAAATTATCTTTTCATTCCTGCTATCAATATACCAGGGCGCGATAAAGCTTTGGATAATATTGGTGGCACACAAAATTATGTCACGCGATTTATTCCTGAAATTTTGACTACCTTGTCTTATCCTTTAATCGCGCAAACCAAAAAAAATAGTTTAATCATTGAACCTATTTTTGGTGCTTATTTTTCTTTTGGCGGTTTGATTAATAAAAACACCAACGGCGGCAGCAATGACGGTTTGGTAAAGAATAATATTTTTGATACCGACTCCAGCCCCTTAGAGATTAATAGCGATAATTTGTTTTTGCGCGACCGAACCATAGGCAGCAGTTATTATGAAAATTATGGGCGGGTGGCTTACGGGTTAAAAATAGCCAATATATTAAAGAGCGGTAGCGAGTATAAACTTTTCGTGGGTCATGGGGTTAATTTCTTTCCCAATCAAAACCCTTATGTGCCGCTTGACCTGCAATTTAATGACGCAAGAACCAATTTTATCCTTAGCGCCAGTTGGATAGCCAACAAATATTTAAAAATTAGCGACACCATATTGTTGGATGATAAGAATTTTAAAATCGAAAGGCAGATAGCGCGCTTGGACGCAACCTACCAGAATATCAATCTAAGCTTGAGTTATTTTTATTATCGCAATGACGCCCGTATCACCAGCGGCGAATTGCAACAGATCGTGCCCGCCGTGTTTGTGAAGGTGGGTGACAATTGGCGATTGCAATGGCGGATGATTGGCGACCTTTCTAACAATAGCTATCAAACCCGCTCGATGGAGATGGGAGTTGTTTACAGCGATGAATGTTGGTATATGTCGGTGGTGGCGCGAAGAATTTTTGCCTCTTACAATGTTATTGATACGGGTGGCTGGCAATTTGTTTTCAATTGGCGTATTGTCAATTTCTAAACGATTAAAGAATAATGAAAAACCAAAAGAAAAATACTACGACTTATTTGCTGGTGATGGTGGCTGTGGTCGTTGTGGTTGCGCTGTTTGTTTTGTTGGCGTGGCTTTTTTTGTCATTGCCAAATGCGTATAATAATAAATCGCCTGGCGTTGCTGCCCCGTCGCTCAACGCAAGCAATGGCAAGATGCCCGAGGGTGGCGACAAAACGGTTAAGCCCGTCGCCCGCATCAATGGCGAGGTCATTACCAATTATGATTTATTAACAAGGCAAAGGATATATTTTTTAGAAAACAATGTGGCAGAAAATGTCAAATTGCTTGGTGAAAGCCGCGATGCTGTGTTGAAAATGTTGATAATCGAAAAATTGCAGGAACAGTTTTCTAATCAATCGGGCATCCCGAGTTTTTTAAGCGAGGCTTCGCAACAACTTGACCAGGTGGCACAACAAAATAAAAAAACGCGCGAAGAAATGGTGCAAATGCTTGCAACCCGCGGCATTGCCGAGCAACAAATCACGCGTTACATCGCCAACACCATTCGTTGGCAATCGGTGGTCTATGGTTTTGTTAATCAATCTTCTATTGTGACGCCCGTTGATGTTAATGAAAAAATTAATAGCAAAAAACAATTAATGGGGCGCAATATTTACCAAGCATTACAGATTGATATAAAAAATCCTGACGATGCCTTTGTGCAGCAGGTTAAGGGTGCATTACAAAAAAATCCTGGCGGTTGGCAAAATGATTTGGCTAGCGAATTGAATAAAGGGCGTATGACCGTTATCGAACGTCGCGATTGGACGGCAAAGCAATTTGGCGAACCCTTTGCCTCGCAATTGTTACAACAAAAATCATCTGTTACGCCTGGGCTTATTTTGGGGCCAAAATATTCCAACAACAATAAAACCGCCACCCTTTATCTGTTGATGGCGGGCGGGGTTATGCCTAACATGCCGTTGGATCAATTAAAGCAAAATATTGCGGGTGAAATAAAAAGCCGCGCCCTGCAACCTATCGACAAACAAATAAAAGAACGTTTGTGGCGCGAAGCGGTTATTGAATTTTTTTAATTCCTAATGCAAAAAAATATTTTGGCCGTCACCATGGGCGACCCCTGCGGGATAGGGGGGGAAGTTTTTTTGAAATCATGGCGGGATTATCAATCGCGCGGCGGGGATAACAATTTTATTTTGCTGGATGACCCCGCGCGCGTAACATCGCTGATAGATTTCTTGGGGTTGGATATTTCATTATCGGTTGTTGAGGGTAGCGATGCTATCGCTGGATCTTTTTCAAAACCAAGCAGTCAGTTAAGGATCTACCCCATCAAACAAAAAATACCATTTTATTTGGGGCGGCATCGCGATGAAGGCGAAGTAAAAATATCGGCCTTGGGGGCGTTGGAATCGCTTGATACCGCGATAGAATTGACGCAAAAAAAAATAGCCGTCGGTATGGTAACCGCGCCGCTTGATAAATCGGTTATTCACAGCATCATGCCACATTTTTTGGGGCATACTAGCTATTTGGCAGAAAAAGATAAGACAAAAAATTATGCCATGATGTTGCTGGCCGAAGAAAATGAAGCGGCGCAAGATGATGTTTTTTTTCGCACCGTGCCCTTAACCACCCACATACCATTGCGCCAGGTTGCCACCGACATCACGCCCGACCATTTGCATCGCGGTATTATCTTGGTGGCCGACGAGTTGAAAAAAAAATTTGGCGTGGCGCAGCCGCGGCTTGCGGTGGCGGGCATCAACCCGCACGCGGGCGACGGGGGAATCATGGGCAGGGAAGAGATAGATGTCATGATACCCGTCATAGAAAATTTGCGGCGGGGCGGCATGATGATAGATGGCCCGCTGCCCGCCGATAGTTTATTCACCCCAAGCATGAGGAAGCAATATGATGTTTTTTTATGCCCCAACCATGACCAGGCGTTGATACCTATCAAAACACTTTTTTTTGACAAGGCGGTTAACCTTACCCTCGGCCTATCTTACATTCGGGTTAGCCCCGACCATGGCACGGCCTTCGCCATAGCCGACAAAAATTGCGCCAATTATTTGTCGATGCTGTCGGCTATTCGCTTGGCGCAAAAACTTATCAAGTCGCATGATTAATCAACCCGCACCTTTAAAAAAATACGGGCAACATTTTTTGCAAGATGCGAATATTGCTGAAAAGATAGTCAGGCTGGCTAACTTACCCGCCAACAGCAAGGTTATCGAAATAGGCCCAGGGCGCGGTATATTGACGCGCGCCATTTTGGCAAACAGCGATGCTACCTTGTTGGCGATAGAAAAAGATAGAAACCTTGCGCCGCTGCTGGAGCCTCTGCTCACTCAATACCCCGAACGTTTGAATATTTTATTCCAAGACGCCCTTGCTTGGCAACCCCAAGATGACGAAAAAATCAAACATGAGAAGTTGGATGTGATAGCCAACTTGCCCTATAATGTTGGCAGTCAATTGCTGGTTAATTTTTGCCAGCAACATGTTTATTATCGCCAAATGGTGTTGATGTTTCAAAAAGAAGTAGCGCAAAGATTGGTCGCCAAACCTGGCACCGCTGATTTTGGGCGTTTGAGTATTCTGGTGCAAACCGTGGCAACGCCCGACATTCTTTTTACTTTATCGCCCGCGGCTTTTTTTCCCCCGCCCAAGGTTTGGTCGGCGGTGGTGCGGTTGCGTATAAAAACCGAAAAATTACCCTGTGATATAGTTGCTTTGGGAAACCTAACCAACATATTATTTCAACAACGCCGCAAGCAATTGCATCATGGTCTGGCAAAAATTATTGGCGGCGATACCAATAAAGCAAAATCCATCATGGCCGAGGTAGGTATTGTCGAAAAATCACGCGCCGAAGATTTATCCTTGGCTTCGTTTTGGGCAATGACCAATTTGCTGGGATCATATTTAAAAAAAATAAAATTGTAAAATATATCAAACTGTCATAAAATACAGGCATGGTGAAAGAAAAAGCCAAAAATAAAAACAAAAACAAAAATATGTTTGCTGGTGAGTTTCCCTATCGGCGCGGCCTTTATGAAAATATTTATCAAGAACGACCATGGTCTATCCGCCAATATGCTGGCTTCTCCACCGCGCGTGAAACAAATCAATTTTATCAAAAAAACCTGAAGGCTGGGCAAACGGGTTTATCGGTTGCCTTCGATTTGCCAACCCACCGTGGCTTCGATTCGGACGATCCCCGCGCCGTGGGCGATGTGGGAAAGGCTGGGGTCGCCATCTGCTCGGTCGAGGATATGAAATTGCTGTTTGATGGTATCCCCCTGGATAAAATATCAGTGTCGATGACCATGAATGGTGCGGTGCTACCTATCTTAGCCTGTTACATTGTCGCGGCGGAGGAGCAGGGCGTGGCGCCGAGCCAATTATCTGGCACCATCCAAAATGATATTTTGAAAGAATTTTTGGTGCGCAATACTTATATTTATCCGCCCGCGGCTTCGATGCGGGTGGTGGCAGACATCATCCATTATGTCAGTCGCGCCATGCCAAAGTTCCACCCCATTTCCATTTCGGGCTATCATATGGCGGAGGCTGGGGCGAGCCCGCTGCAAGAGCTCGCCTTCACTTTGTTGCATGGTATGGAATATGTTAAGGCAGCCTTGGCAACGGGGTTAAAGATTGATGAATTTGCGCCGCGCCTATCATTCTTTTTTGGCATTGGTATGGATTTCTTCACCGAAATTGCCAAATTGCGTGCGGCCCGCGAACTATGGGCCGATATAATGAAAAATACCTTCAAGGCAAAAAATCCCAAGTCATGGATGTTTCGCGTTCATTGCCAAACCAGCGGCGTTTCTTTGACGCGTCAGGACCCTTACAACAATGTGGTGCGCACCACCTTACAGGCTTTGGCGGGTGCGTTGGGTTCGACCCAAAGCCTGCATACCAACAGTTTTGATGAGGCTATAGCCCTGCCATCCGCCGCTTCGTCGCGCTTGGCGCGTAACACCCAACTGATATTACAAAAAGAAGCAGGACTTACCAAGGTCGCCGACCCCTTGGGCGGCAGTTATTATCTGGAAGACCTGACCGATGGCTTGATAAAGGACTGCAAAAACCTCATGACGATGATACAAAAGCAAGGCGGCATGTTGCGGGCTATAGAAATATCGGTGCCACAAAGCATGATACATCAAGAAGCCATCGCCAAACAGGCAAGGCTGGATGAAAAGCAAGATACCGTGGTGGGGGTTAATGATTACCTTGCCCCGCATGAAGAACCTATCGATATATTAACCATCGCGGGGGAAGAAATATTAAACGAACAAAAAGCGCGGTTGCGCAATTTGCGCGATAAACGCGATCCACATAAAGTAAAAGAAAGCCTGGCCGCGTTGCAAGCCGTGGCGCGGCAACCCGAGCAATTGGGGTTGTTAGAAAAAACCATCGCCGCCATAAGGCATCGTGCCTCGGTTGGCGAAATCTCGCAAGCTCTGGAGCAGGTTTTTACGCGCCACCAAGTTATTCCCACCGTGGTGCCTGGCCTGTATGAAAAATCATTACGCGATAAAGAATTTTTGCATGGGGTTAAAAATAAAACCGCCTATTTCAAAAAATCGCAAGGTCGCGCACCCAAAATTTTGATAGCCAAGCTGGGGCTGGATGGTCATGACCGCGGGGCAAAATTAATCGCCGCCTGTTATGTGGATGCTGGGTTCGATGTCGTTATGGCGCCGTTATTCATGCTGCCGAGCGAGGTTGCCGCCCAAGCCATAGAACAGCAGGTCGATATAGTGGGTATTTCCAGCCATGTGGCGGGACATAACCGTTTGTTGCCCGACCTGATGGAAGAATTAAAAAAATTGGGTGGCGAAAAAATTGCTGTGTTGCTCGGCGGTATTATTCCTGAACAGGATAAACAAGCTTTGCTAGACAAAGGCATCAAATATATTTTTGACCCTGGCGAAAATATCAATGATATTTTGAATAAAACCTTGGCGGTGTTGCCAAGCCATGGTTCGTCATTAGGGCATAATTTGCCAAGAAAAACCTAGAAAAAAAAGGACTAAAAAAGGAAGAAAATATAAAGATATTCTTCTTTTCGAATATGTTATATAAGTATTTAAAGAATAGGGACAAACATGAAATTCTTACGATATTTTTCCATGGCCATGGTATTGGCGGCGGTTGCCAGTATAACGACGGGTTGCTCCATCACCCCCAAATGGTCACAAATTGAAAAAGGCAGCAAAATAAAGCTTGATACTTTTAAGCCCGAGCAATTAGAGAAAGTAACACAAGAGAATGACCCGCGTTACCAAGAACATCGTTACGATTATCGGGCGACGATAGATGGCTTGCCCGCCGCCGACGCAACATTTTGGTTAAAAATTAATCGCGATAAAACCTACTACGCACGCGCTGAATTTAATATCATTTCACCCTGGGCTGCTATTTTCAATGGGGCGGGACGCGAACAAACCAAGGGGCGGGTTGTTAATAGCCGCTTCGTTACCAGCGAAGTTCGCGGCTTGTATAAGATACGCGACAAACGTTATGAATTGAACGTTGTTTACCCTGCGCGCGGTGGGGTGCCCATCACCACGCTTGACCCGCCGCGCAACCAAACCGATATTACGCCGATAGATAAAAACCTGCTGGCGCAGTCGACTGACCTTGTTTCGGCTTTATTAAGCATCATGGCGCAGTATCAACGCGGCGGGCAAGATCTGGCATGTAATCAAGGGATACTAACCTGGGATGGGTTTCGCCTGGCGCGGATAAGGTTATACCCCGATAAAACCGACCCCGGCATGTGCACCGCCGATTTTGAAAGATTGGGGGGATTTTTAAGAAAATTTGAGCAGGAGGCAAAGAAGAAACCAGCCATTTTATCTTTCCGTGTTGATAAACGTTTCCCCTTGCCGTTGGAAATTTCGGCCGATACGTTTTTTATCAAACCCGCGCTGGTGCTGACCGAGGTTGATAACATACCCTTATCTTATTATTATTTGCCAGAAAATTTGCAAAAAACACCGTTTGATGCGCAGTAAGCATCGGCTACATCATATCAGTCTAACAATGGGGCATAACGATGGGGGGAATGGTGCCGGATGAGGGAATTGAACCCCCGACCAACGGTTTACAAAACCGCTGCTCTACCCCTGAGCTAATCCGGCTATTGATTAAAAATTTTCAATCTAGAAAAGTTTTTAAAAAATTTGGTTATTACCCATATCAAAAATTGGGGGGAAAAATCAATCTAAAACCGAAAAGGCGAGAAGGGCAAGCTGTCGTTCGCGGCGTTGGTTAATTCTTGAAATTTGCGCAGGGCAAAATGGTCGGTCATGCCCGCAATATAATCCTTGATAGCCGCCAACCGTTCCATGTTATCGGCATGTTTGGCGCGCCATTCCAAATCATTATAAAGTTCTTCAACCAGCGTGGTTATAATTTTTTCGGCGGCCTGACGTTGCGGCATAAGGCGGGGCGACAGGTAAATTTTGTCGCGCAAGAATTTTTTCAAATTTTTAATGTCCTGGGTCATGCGGGGCGAAAACCCAACCACCATGTCATGGTGGTCCATGATGCCTTGCCATGATTGGTTTTTTAATGCCAAGATATTTTGTAATGTGTGGCGATATATATCATCCATCATTTGGCTAATAAGTTTGCGCGTCAGCGAACTGGTAACAATTTGCTCATCGTCCGATAATTTTTTAACATCCTGCAAAATCGCACCAAGGGTCGGTTCGCTTGCTATGTCATCGTGGGTTAGGAGCCCCGCACGAAACCCATCGTCAATATCATGGGCGTTATAGGCAATATCATCGCAAAACCCTGCTATTTGCCCTTCTAACGCTGCCTGGCTCGCCAGGGCGTCCTTGCCCAACCAATCGACCAATTGGCGCACCATGGGTGGGGTATGTTGGTCAAATTGTATGAAGGGACCATTATGCTTGGCGATATTGAGCAATGTTTGGTCGGTTAAATTAAGCCCCTTGAAATAGGGGTAGCGGGTTTCGGTTATCATCAAACAACGCAAGGCCTGGTCATTATGGTCAAAGCCGATGGTGTAATGGCTTAGTTTTTTGAGAGCGCGATCCAACGCTTCCTCCCCCACATGGCCAAATGGCGGGTGACCAATATCATGGGCCAGGGCAATAGACTCGGTCAGGTCTTCATCAAGCCCGAATAACCGCGCCAAACTACGCGACAGGGTGGCAACCTCCAAACTATGGGTTAAACGGGTGCGGTAATGGTCGCCCTTTGGCGCAATGAAAACCTGGGTTTTATGTTTTAAGCGGCGAAAACCAATGGCGTGGATAATCCTATCGCGGTCTTTTTGAAAAGCCGAGCGATGGGTGAGGTAGAAATAATTCATCTCATCGCGGTTATCATGTTGGCGTTTTGCCACCGACATGGGCATGGCCAGGGGGCTAAGCTTAAGGCAATAAAATGGGTATTGAGATTGGTTGGGCATGTTATGGTTGATGGTATGGTTGTTTAGTTTTTGATAAGGCCATGGTTTTGTGGTAATAATGCGGGATAATAATCGATAAAAAGCGACAACAGGTAAAGACATATTCTATAAATTGTTGACTCTTTAAAATCAAAAGGAAAATCAAGCAATCTCAAAGAAAAGATACATGATATGACGGACGCATCGGTATTAAAAAGGGGCAAGGAAATCTTACGAGCCGAGGGACAAGCATTATTACAGCTTGCCGACGATATTTCCAGCGATTTTGTAGTGGCGGTTTCGGCGATGGTGAAGGTTGCCAATGGTGGTGGTCGCGTTATTATTTCGGGGGTTGGAAAGTCGGGGCATGTTGGACGAAAAATATCCTCCACCTTATCTTCGATTGGTTGCCCCAGTTTTTTTATTCACCCTACCGAAGCCAGCCACGGCGATTTGGGGATGTTGCAACGCGGCGATATGTTGGTGGCTATATCCAATTCGGGTGAAACCAGCGAATTGTTCAATATTTTACAATTTTGCAAAACCCATCAAATTATTATTCTTGGCATGACGGCGGAGGCAACCAGCCGACTAGGACAGTTATCAGACATTGTGCTGCATCTTGGCCCGCGCGAAGAGGCGGGGTTGTTGTCGCTTGCGCCAACCACATCCAGCATCAAGACCATGGCGTTGGGCGACGCCCTGGCCATGGGGTTTTTGGAATTAAAAGGTTTTAGCGAAGAACAATTTCATGACCTGCACCCAGGGGGTTCCTTGGGGGCCTATTTGGGGCAAAAACTTTCCACCGCCCAAGATATTATGCACCGTGATGGCGATATTCCCTTGGTCGGTCATAACTTGTTGATGAAGGATGCTATTGTTCAAATGGCAAAAAAACGTTTTGGGGTGATAGGGGTGGTGGATGACAAAAATCATTTGGTGGGTATTATCACCGATGGTGATTTGCGGCGCGCGCTTGATAACAGCGATGGCAAAGATTTCATGACCTTGGCGGTGAGCGAGGTCATGAATAACCAGCCGTTGGTATGTGGGCCAGGAAGCCTCCTCCCCACTATATTAGCCATCATGAACGAGAAGCAGTTCCAAGTGATGTTTGTCGTTGGACAAGCGGGCGGAGAGATGGATAAAAACCGCGCCGCGGTTTCTTCGCTACAAAAAAACGATATGGCGGTTGGTATTATTCATATTCATGATATTTTAAGGATGTAGGAATGTTCCGCGGTTGGCAAGATATTTTACGAACCTTTTTTAACGGTTTCAAGCGCACGCGTTTTTGGCAACATAAATTGGTCATGGTCTTGTTGGCCGCGGCGATGTTGGTGTTGATTATTTTTTACACGGGCTTTCGCGCGGCGATTGTGGCCATTCTTTCATCGACCATGCCGTTGATTGACGATGTTGCCACGGGTGGCGTGGTTATAGAAAATGGGATTTTGCGCGACGAATTTGCCGACGGGCGGTTGTTAGAAATCAAAAGCAAATTTAGCCGCAGCGATGGCAGCAACAAAGATATAATTTATTTGAACGACATGCGGGGCAGGTTGCTGCGCCCTAATCCTACCGCGACCAACCTTACAAGCGATGCCACGAATCCTGCGGACGCCACAAGCAATAGCACCAACAAAGCAGGCGATGATCTGCCAGCCATGATGCCATCAACCATGCTTGCCAACAGCGAATTGATGAATTTTACGACCACCCTTGGGATTCTTACCACCAGTCAAAGTTCGCTGTTGTTAGACAGGGATGTGGATATTAATTTATCGAATGGATTGCATATTACAACCAGCAAGTTGACGGTCAATTTTAAAGTGGGAACAATGCACGGCGAGGAATCGATTGTCGGCACGGGCCCGCGTGAGAATTTTTCAGGCGACGGGATAGATGTGAGAGACCATGGCAACAAAATAAAATTATTGAGGAATAGCAAGATGATTATTTCTGGCAATCAAAATAATACAACAAGGTGATGAGGCGGCCTATATTATTTTTTTTATGCGCGCTTGCGGGAGCGATAACCACGCCAGCGACGCCAGTCATGGGGCAGAATAGCATCAACCCCAGCGATATTGTTTTATCGGCCGATGACGGCATAGAATGGGATAGAATAAGCAGCAACATCACAGCATTTGGCAATAGTGTTTTAAGCCGCGATTACCTTCGCGCTGATGGGGTAAACCAAAATGTAGCCCCGCCAACAAACCAGGGTTTAAATTTGAAAAGCACGCGGGAAATAAAAATATTCTCCAAAAAAGACAAAGCAACCAACAAGGTTCAAGTAGAGCGCGTGGTTGCAAAAAAAACCGCCGAATTAAATACCCCCAAAATGACATCGCAGGCGGGGCAAATAGACATGTTCTTCATTGCCGACCCCTTTAAACCTGGCGGACAGGTGATAGATAAAATAAATTTCTTAGACCAGGTTCGGTTGGTTTCAATAAAAAATAATAACAACGCCATGACATTATATGCCAACAAAGCAACCGCTTATCGCGACAAGAAAACTTTATCTTCCCTCAGCCGTGCCGTGCCGCGCGATATTAACAAAAATCCCTTTGCCGAGTTGCAGGCCTACGGCAGTGTAAGAATAGTCGAACAGCAATTCGAAGCCAAGGGTAATAAATTGCTATGGTTTTTTGATAATGGCTTGGGTTGGCTCTATGCACCCGTGGTGGTGGTGACGACTGGCGGCGGAAAGCCAGGCAGCGACAATAAGCCAGCAACCAAAAATGCAAAAAATATTATCTACGCTCAAAAATCTTTGCAATATAATCAAACCGATGATTGGGCCAGGGCGCAGCATGGCGTCAAGGTTATCACCAAAAAAAATGAAACCATTGTCGGCGAGCGTGGTTATTATTTCCCGCGCAAACAGGAATTTATTATATGCGGCAATGTTTCCATCACGCGGTTTGGCAACAAAGGCAACAAGGAAACGCTTTTGGGTCAATGCGCCAACAGTGATTTTTTAACGGGGCTTAGCACGATAGAAGGCAAAAATGTCGAGCAAGATATGTTGAAGATAGTCGGTGCCGATTCGCTGTTATCAGATGTTAACGACAAAGCCAGCCAAACCACCCCGAAGGATGGAATGCAGCAGGACGAAAAACCATTAAAAAAACTTAACAATAAACCGCTTGATAAACGTGGTCGCGTGCGTGCTATTATCGATTTAAATTAAAATGAGAACCTACCCTGAAAAACTCTTTGGCACCGATGGCATCCGCGGCACCGCCAACGATATGCTTATCAATCCCGCGGTGATGACGCGGGTTGCGCAATTGGCGGGGCATTTGGTCAGGACGGCCCCCAAGCAAAAATGGCGGCAAAAAGATGACCTGCATCGTGTGGTGATAGCCAAAGACACGCGCCTTTCGGGCTATATGTTGGAAACCGCCCTCACCGCGGGCTTTCTTTCGGTGGGCATGGATGTGTTGTTGGTTGGGCCTATCCCGACTCCTGGGCTTGCCATGTTAACCCAGTCGATGCGGGCTGACCTCGGCGTGATGATATCGGCGTCGCATAATCTTTACCAAGATAATGGCATAAAATTATTTGCGTTGGATGGTTATAAAATTTCTGCCGAGATGGAAAAAGAAATTGAAAAATTGATGAACACCGAATTTAAAAATGATATGTTATCAACCCAATTGGGGCGCGCCATGCGGATAGACGATGCCATGGGTCGATATATAGAATTTGTTAAAAATAGTTTTCCCAAAGATAAGAACTTGGAAGGTTTAAAAATAGTCATCGATTGCGCCAACGGTGCGGCTTATAAAATTGCACCAACCGTGTTACGCGAATTGGGTGCCAATGTCATAGCCATCGGCATCAACCCCGACGGATTAAATATTAATGACGCTTGCGGCAGCCTGCACCCCGAAAAATTGATCGCCGCGGTGAAGGAGCATGGCGCGGATATTGGCATGGCGTTGGATGGCGATGCCGATAGGCTGCTGCTGGTTGATGAAATGGGGAAGGAGATTAATGGCGATAAAATTATCGCTATCATCGCCCAGCATTGGAAAAAACTGAATAAGTTATCTGGCGGCGTGGTGGGAACAATTATGAGCAATTTGGGATTGGAACAATATATAAAATCTTTGGGGGTGGATTTTGCACGCGTGCCCGTGGGGGATAAACATATTATCCAAAAAATTTATGGCAATCGGCAAGGACAACAAACCAATGGGCAAGCAAACAATGGGCAAGAAACCAACGGCAAAGCGTCAGACAATGATGTAGGGAATTATGTTATGGGTGCCGAACCATCGGGGCATATTGTCTTGAAGGATTATGGCACCACGGGCGATGGTTTGCTGGCTGGCTTGCAAGTATTGCAGGCCATGATTGCAACCGACGAGCCATTGTCAAGTTTGGCTAACCTATATGAAACGGTGGCGGAGGAAACCAAGAATTTTAGATTAAAGCCCGAGGTCGATGGCAACCTCTTGGTAAGCAAAGACGACATCAAACCCCTGGTGGCGGAGATGACCAAATTGGTAAGGGATGATGGCGGTATTTTTTTATTACGCCCATCGGGGACCGAGAGATCCATTTTGCGTTTGATGGTGCAATTGCGCGACCCCGCCAAAATAACGGCGGTGGTGGAAAAAATGCAAGGCGGCTTAAAAAATTATCTGTTATAGGACAGCATGACAAAAATAATTATTTTGGGTGCCAATGGCCGTATGGGCAGGTTGCTACTTAGCGCGGCGCATCAGGCCAATACTAAGGGTAAGGCCGAAGCAGAACCGATAGAATTGGCGGCGGCGATAGTCAGGGCGGGCAGCGCGTTGGTCAACCAACCCGCGATGGATGGTATAAAATTTAGCAGCGATATAGGCGGCGCCATGCAACAGGCCGATCTGGCAATTGATTTTAGTTCGGCCGATTCCGTGGAACAACATGCCGCCTTGGCGGCGCAGCATCAGGTTGCTTATTTATGCGGCGTGACGGGACTTACAAGCGAAGTGGTTAAAAAAATGGGATATTTGTCAAGAAATATCCCTTTGCTGTTATCGGCCAACACCAGCCTGGGGGTGATGGCGCTGGCGCAGTTGGCAAAACTTGCGGGCACCATGTTGGGCAACCAGGATTATGAATTAACCATCAAAGAAACCCACCATGTTCATAAAAAAGACAAACCATCGGGCACGGCATTGATGTTGGGTGACGCTTTGCAAACCGCCACCCCAACCAGCAATATCAATTATGAATCGGTGCGCGAAGGGGAAGTGGTGGGCACGCATGAAATTATTTTTGATGGGCTGGATGATGTTATAACATTGAAGCATCATGCCAAAGATCGCAAAATGTTTGCGGCGGGGGCCATCAACGTGGGGTTATGGTTGGCTAAACAACCGCCTGGCTTTTACAGCATGGAAAATTTTTTGCAAATATTTTTGGCGCGGGTTTCTTAACCTAACCCATCATATTTTTTGCGATAAAAAAAAGCCCCCTTAAAACAGAGATAAATATCATCTGTAAAGGGGGCAACAAAATTATATTGATAAAAACTATCAATATAATAATGTTCTTACGTTTTTATTGTCCATGTTGTTTATAGCAAATATTTTTAACAAATTTTTTGTATAGAAACCAAAGCCGCTTACAAAAAAATTGACAATGACTTGCTATAGAACCAACGGATTAAGATTTGTGGATTTTTGCCACATAAACATAATGCCTAAGTACTTCATCATGATTTACCTGCCTTTCTACTTTAATACTGACTAATCGGTGCTTGATACAATCTTAATTAAACTTACGCTTGCTTTTCCGAAACGGAAAGGCAAGCTTGCTAACCTTCTGTTGTTGTCACGAACCTGACTTGTCTTAAGCTTGGTATCACCCTAGTATTTTTAATAATAAAAGTCAATAGTTAGCATCTAATATCAAAGCTAAAAAAGCCAAACTGGCGGTAATGTATTTGCAAAAGCAACAATATCGTGATATAAATCTTTCAATAAAGAATATCTATTTTCGGTCGAGCTACGCGGCTGGCTTTTGTTTTTTCAACCCTCTTTTTAATTATTTCATGGCACTTTTCCAACGTAAAAAATCAATCCTCGCAACCAAGCCCAAGCAACCTCCTATCAAAGGTCAGCACCAGCAAAGCGGGGAAGGGCGTGCCTTTTGGCGCGGGGTGCTGTTTACCGTTTCGGTTTTATTATTTTTAACTATTCTTCCGATTGCCAGCCTTGTGGTTTTCAAACCATCATCTTTGGCGGCGCAACAATCGGCCGATGGCAGCGATGATCAATTTTATGATATGGTGGCAGTATTTAGCGAGGTTTTTAATCGCGTCCGCGCCGATTATGTTGAACCTATCACCGCGGCCGACCTGGTGGAAAAAGCCATCAACGGTATGCTGGCGCGGCTTGACCCCTATTCGACCTATTTCAATGCGCGTGATTTTAAAGAATTTGCTGAACAAAGCAGTGGCCAATTTGGCGGACTGGGGATGGAAGTTTCTGCCGACCCATCGGGTTATGTCAAGGTTATATCACCTATTGATGATACCCCCGCTTTCCGTGCTGGGGTTAAGGCGGGCGATTTCATCAGCAAGGTCGAAAAAGAATCGGTGCAGGGCAAGGGGCTAGACGAAGTGGTGCGGATGATGCGCGGCACGCCAGGGACATTTGTCAATATAACCTTCATTAGGCCTGGGCTTGCTCAACCGATGGAATTATCTTTGAAGCGTGAAAAAATAGTGGTTCAGTCGGTTAAGGGCGAATTGAAAGAAGGTGGCTTGGGTTATATTCGTATCACGGGCTTTACCGAACAAACTTCGCCAGGCATATTAAAAATTATTAATGGCATGAAGGAAAAAAATCAGGGCGTCATGCCAAAGGGTTTTGTGCTTGATCTGCGCAATAATCCTGGCGGCTTGCTTGACCAGGGTGTTATCGTTGTTGATGATTTCTTAGACCAGGGGGAGATAGTTTCCATCCGTGGCCGTGATAAAAATAGCACCCGCCGCTTCTTGGCTACCAAGGGCGATATTTCACAAGGGGCGCAATTGGTTGTCTTGGTGAATGGTGGTTCGGCTTCGGCTTCTGAAATTGTTGCGGGCGCCCTGAAGGATCAAAAGCGCGCCACCATCATGGGAACAAAAACATTTGGTAAGGGTGTGGTGCAGTCGGTCTTCCCATTACAAAAAGCTGGCACCGCCATGAAATTAACCACCCAAAAATATTATACACCGTCAGGAAAATCCATCCATGGTATCGGGGTGGAGCCAGATATCAAAGTTGAAGAACCAATCGTTCCGATGGTTGACAAAAAAGTTAATAGCTTACCCGTCAAAGATATGAAAAAAGATGTTCAATTGGATCGCGCCCTTCAACAATTGCGCGTCATGGTTAAAAAGGCCAAATAAAAAATTGGTAAAGCGGGATAGACGCAATTTATAAAAATTGTTTTGTTAAGGGCAGGTTGCTATAAAGGGCGCGATATAAAAATATGGCTTCGCTCAATAAAACACAAACCAATGATAAGGATGCAATTCCTGCCTATCGCTTGGGCGTGGGTGTTATGATTTTTAATAACAGGGGATTAATATTCGCGGGCGAGCGACAACAAATGAGCAATGCTTGGCAAATGCCGCAAGGCGGCATAGACGAGGGCGAATCGCCCGATGCCGCCATGGTGCGCGAATTGTATGAAGAGACTGGTATCGTCCAAGCCCATATAAAAATAATAAAGCAAAGCGATGAATGGTTGGCTTATGATTTGCCCCCATCGCTACGCGGTCAATTTTGGCACGGGCGATATGTTGGCCAAAAACAGAAATGGTATCTATGCCATTTTTTGGGTGAGGATAAAGATGTTAATATCATGGCCCATGACCCAGCAGAATTTGTGCAATGGACATGGCTTTCGACCGATGAACTGTTGGCGCGGGCGGTTGATTTTAAAAAAGACCTTTATAAGCAAATTTTTAATTTATTTATGCCAGAAATATCAAAAATAACCGATTAGGGATTTATTATGCTTGTTGCCACGTGGAATGTTAATTCTGTTCGCTTGCGGGTGCCGCAGTTAAAGAGTTTTTTAAAAAATCATCAGCCCGATATTATTGCCTTGCAAGAAACCAAGGTGCAGGACCATGAATTCCCCCTTACCGCTTTGCAAGATTTGGGTTATCCTTACATCATGTTTAAGGGGCAGAAAAGTTATAACGGCGTTGCGTTGTTATCAAAAGCCCCATTGTTGCCTGGCCCCACCCATAATTTTGGCGGCATGAACGACGCAAGACATATAAGTTGCATGTTGCCAAATGGCGGCGTCTTGCATAATTTTTACGTGCCCGCGGGTGGCGATATCCCTGACATGGCGTTGAATGCAAAATACGCCCACAAAATAAAATTTTTACAAGACATGAAAAGTTTTTTAACCACGACCCACGCCCCCGACCAGCCGATAGTTGTCTTGGGTGATATTAATATTGCACCGCGTGAGAACGATGTTTGGAGCCACAAACCCATGTTAAAGGTGGTTTGTCATACGCCGCTGGAAACCGAAACCCTGGCGGAGGTGATGAAGTCGCTGGATGTATTTGATTGCGCCCGCCATTTCGTGCCCGACGATAAAAAACTTTACAGTTGGTGGAGTTATCGCAATTATGAAATAACCAATGAATCGCGTGGCCTGCGCCTTGACCATATTTGGATTAGGGAACGGCATAAAGATACATTACAAAGTTGCTCGCACCTTCACGAGCAGCGGTTGGAGGAGAAACCGTCCGACCATGTGGTCGTGATGGCAAAATTTTCATGGTAAGTTTTATGACAAACAACAACAAAAAAAAATACCTTGTAACAACCCCGACCCTTGGCGTGGTGGCGACGCTCGATTCTGAAGAGCATCCTCACGCGCCTCTAATAAGTCAATTGGTGTTTGGTGAAGCGGTAAAAATCATAGCGGAAGAGAAAGGTTGGGCCAAAATAATCAGCGAAGATAATTATGAAGGATTCGTTTCGCGCCAAGGTTTAACCGATGATAAAATCTGGCTACAGGGTGATGACTATATGTTGGCGCGCCCCATGGTAACCATATATCATGAAGCCGATATTAAATCGGCGCCGTTGCAATTGTTGTTTTATCCTGCGCGAATAAATGTCATCAGCAAAAAAGGAAATTTTTTTGGCTTGGCGAGCGGCGGTTATGTTTTGCAAAACCATGCGCGGCCGCGCCAAGAAAAACAATCGCCGCTTGATGTTGCGAAAATGTTGATGGGCGCGCCCTATTTGTGGGGCGGGCGCAGTTTTGGCGGTATTGATTGTTCGGGTTTGGTTCAGGTGGCTTATCGGGCGGCGGGTATTATTTTACCCCGCGACAGTGGTTTGCAATATAATTTTTTAAAAAATAATATAGCCGAGGAACAACGCCAAGCTGGCGATTTGGTTTTTTGGCAAGGCCATGTGGGCATGATGGATGATAAAAAAAATATCATCCATGCCAACGCCGCCGATATGGCGGTTGCCGTCGGTGATTATGAAACCTTGCGGGCCAAATTAGAAAAGGAAAAAACTCTATTTCGTGGCATAAAACGCGTTGCGTGATGACCCACGAAATAGGGGTTATTTTTTTTACTCTTCGCTGAGCGGCTGGTTAGCAACGCTGATGAAATTGAGCGGCGTGGTTTTTTTCCCACGGACACCTTTACCAGCTTTGGTAGCGATTTTTTTGCCGCCACCTTTGCTATAATTAATGATGTAGGATTCCATGCTCTTAGCGGGCAAGTCAACAAATTCTAAATCAACCTTGTAGACATCCTCTATTTCATTTAATTTTTCGCGTTTTTTCGACAGCAAATCTTTGGCTAGCTCGCTGGGAACTTCTGCCACAACTTTGCCCGCGCCTTTTTCTTGCACCAAATTAAACAACTCACGCAGAAACTGCAGGCTGTAATATTCAGGGCGGAACGATTTCCCCGTGCCGTGGCAATGGGGGCATTCTTGCATCACGGTTTCGGTGATGCTGGGGCGCAAACGTTGCCGCGTCATTTCCAACATGCCAAACATGCCGATACGCGATACCTGAACGCGGGCACGGTCTTGGCGCAATTGTTCGCGAAAGAACCTTTCCACTTGATAAATGTTGCGGTTGTTTTCCATGTCGATAAAATCGATGACAATTTGTCCCGATAAATCGCGTAAGCGTAATTGCCTGGCTACTTCGGCGGCGGCCTCCATATTCGTGCGCAGTGCCGTTTCTTCGATATTGCGTTCGCGAATGGCTTTGCCAGAATTGACGTCTATCGCCACAAGGGCCTCGGTCTGGTTGATGACCAACATACCACCCGAACGCAACGGAACAAATGGTTCGTAAATACTTTGAATTTCGTATTCAATATCATAAAAATTAAATATATTTTTATGATGATGATCGCTCGGTGAATATTTTTTTAATTTAACACATTCTTCGGGCGCGATGGCTTTCATGGTTTCCATGGCAATGTTAAATGCTTCGACTCCTTCTATCCATATTTCATCAATGTTACTATTGTTGTAATTGCGGATAGCCTTCTTTACCAACGACCCTTCTTCATAAATCATCAATGGGGCTTCGGACGAAACGGTAAGTTCGCGAATATGATCCCATAGTTTCAGAACGTAGTTATAGTCGGCTTTTATTTCATCCTCCGACCTATCGGCGCCCGCGGTGCGGATGATTAAACCCATACCTTGGGGAATTTCTAACGACCGCATAACATTGCGCAAATGGTCGCGTTCGTCCATGCTAATTTTGCGTGAAATACCACCGCCCTTGGTGGCATTGGGCATAACCACGCAATAACGACCCGCCAAAGAAAGGTAAGAGGTCATGGCCGCGCCCTTTTGGCCACGTTCGTCTTTGACAACCTGGACCAATATCACTTGGCCTTTTTTGATGACTTCTTGAATTTTGTAACGTCTGCGTTTGACAAAACGCGACATTTTGGAACGGTCCAAATCGTCGCCATCTTCGTCATCATCCTGTTGTTCCCCATCCTCGGTTTGGTAATCATCGTCCATTTGGTCATCTTCGTATTCGTTATTTTTCATACCATCCCTTGTTTTGGCAATGCCATCCTCGGCCATGTCATCATCGCGTGGCCCTTGGGCTGGGTCGCGCTCGGTCAATGGTTGGTTGGTTGATGCACCATGTTGATTATCGCCCTGTTCGCTTGGGTTGGCTTGCGCGTCACCTTCAAATGGCGATTCCGAATCGTCGCGATAACGCGGCGGACGGTAATCGCTTCTGCTGGGGCGACGGTCGCCCTGTTCTTGGGCTTCGCCTTGAATATCTTGGTTATATTCGCGCGGTGCCTCGTCTTGCGATTGGCCTTGAAAATCTTGCTCATCGTCCGATGGATAACGCCTGTCGTCGCGGCGGCCACGATAACCACGGCGGTCGCCATCGCGGTCACCGCGTAATTGGCGTTCACGTTCGCGTTCTTGTTCGCGATAAAAATCTTCCATCAGGATTTTTTTATCGGCGGTGGGAATACGGTAATAATCGGGGTGAATTTCGGTCAAGGATAAAAATCCATGACGTTCGCGCCCATAATCAACGAAGCAAGCCTGCAACGAGGGTTCAACGCGCGTTACCTTCGCAAGGTAGATATTACCTTTTAAGGTTTTGTGGTCAGCGATCTCTTGGTCGTAGTTTTCTAAACGATTAGCTTCCAAAATGGCAAGCCGGGTTTGCTCGGGATAGGTTGCGTCGATAAGTATTTTGTTTGTTTGTTTGCTCATTTTTTTTCTCCATTATGATATATTGAAAATTGATATTATGTGCCGTGCGGCTAATCCGCAAGGCGTTGACAATAACAAAACGCACCATTGTATTCCATGAAGCAACCAGGCCCACGCTGCCTAAATAGCGGCGCGGTGCAAAACAAAGAATGTTGGTTAGATCCATGGTGAAAGATTTTTATATTTTGTTATTGATGTATATTGTGTTTAATTATTTATTTTCTCGATGTTCCTTGATTTATTCCCATGCTATATTGTTCCCAAAATATATTTGGGGGAGGGGGATAGATGAAGGTGTTTTGCAGTAATGCTCCGCTTCGTTAATTGTTAAATATTTCTTGCATTTTAGGGGCTTGGATCCATGGTTTTAATGAGGGTTTCTTGTTCAAAAACCCGTAAATCCCTCGCGAATCCATGTAAAATCTCTAAAAACAATATGGAACCAATATAAGTGAAAGCATGTTGATTGTCAAGCGTAAGACTTGTATTGTTAATATAAAAAGATTTATTGACAGCGAGCTAGAAAATAGGATAGTGCAGTGGCGATGAAAAACAAACCATAGGCATCATCATAACAAAACCTTCAATCAGACTATACAAACGGGGAGAAAACCAATGAGTGGCGACGAATTAGACCTAAACAGCTTGGATGACAAAGAATTAACCGAGCAAATGTGGGACGATCTTTACGATGGTTTGGCTGATGAAATTGTTACTGGCACCAATATTTTGTTGGGGCGCGGTTGGGCGCCATATAGGGTTTTGACCGAAGCATTGGTGGAAGGGATGCGCATTGTCGGCGTTGACTTTCGCGATGGTATTTTATTCGTTCCCGAAGTTTTGATGTCGGCCAATTCTATGAAGGCTGGTATGAATATTTTGCGCCCCCTGTTGGCGGCAACGGGCGCGCCCAAGCAAGGCAAAATGGTGATAGGCACGGTCAAGGGCGACATTCACGATATTGGCAAAAATTTGGTTGGTATGATGATGGAAGGCGCGGGGTTTGATGTGGTTGATATCGGCATCAACAATCCCGTTGAAAATTATTTAGAAGCTTTAGAAAAAAATGACGCCGATATTTTGGGCATGTCGGCCCTGCTTACCACCACCATGCCCTACATGAAGGTTGTGGTTGATACCTTAAAAGAAAAAGGACTGCGCGACAAATATGTTGTGTTGGTTGGCGGCGCGCCGCTTAACGAAGAATTTGCAAAATCGGTCGGGGCGGATGCTTACTGCCGTGATGCCGCGGTGGCTGTGGAAACGGCCAAAGAATGGATGGCGCGCAAGCATAACCAGAAGTAGGCCGCGAGATTGTTATGACAAAAATAACTGTCGTCACCACGATAGTGGCACCCATAGAAAAAATTTGGCAAGCCTACACCACGCCCGCCGACATTACCCAATGGACTTTTGCCAGCGCGGATTGGCATTGCCCGCGGGCCGAGGTTGATTTAAAGGTTGGCGGCAAGTTTTCTTCGCGCATGGAAAGCAAAGACGGCAAGCAAGGTTTTGATTTTGCTGGCACCTACACCAACATTATTCCTCACCAACTTATTGAATATGAATTTGGCAACCGCCATTGCGCCGTTGCCTTCGAGCAAAAGGGGGCGGAGGTTTTGGTAACAGTTTCTTTTGACCCCGAAAATATTCATAGCCATGACCAACAAAGGGCTGGCTGGCAGGCAATTTTGGATAGTTTTAAAAACTACGTATCGTGATAAACAAAAGATAGTAATTTTTTTATTATGGTCTTATTGATTTGGTTGTTATAAAATATTATAAGTGAGGCATCAGTAAGAAATTATTGATAAGTCCCTTTAGTGGGTTTTGCCCCTGCCGATATTATCGGCAGGGGTTATTTTCTCCTTTTGATTGTTGTTTAAAATAATAATTATTCTTTTTATCCCCCCCCCGCGTCAAGGCTTAATATTGCAATTTTGAAATTATTCTATTTATGGGTTTTTATTTCCTGTGATTATTTCCTGGTTTTTTGATATAGTGGATTCATGGAACAGGTCTCGCAAGCACCCAAAAAATCATTACCAAGAAGTCAAAAGCAGCTCATCATTGCCTGCGGCGCATTGGCCAAAGAAATAAAGTTTTTGATAAGGCAAATCGGGCGGCATGATATTGACCTGCTGTGTTTGCCCGCCATTTTACACAATAGTCCGCAAAAAATTGTGCCCGAATTAAAAAAAATGATGGGCAAACACCAAGCCGAATATAAAAAAACCTACATCGGCTACGCCGATTGCGGCACGGGCGGCATGTTGGATAAATTTATCCAAGATGAAAACTTACAACGCCTGCCTGGTGCCCATTGCTACCAATTTTTTGCGGGCATGGAAGAATTTGATAAAATGATGGACGAAGAATTGGGCAGTTTTTTCCTCACCGATTATTTGGCGCGGCATTTTGATGAATTGGTGTGGCAAGGCATGGGCATAGCCAAACACCCCGAGCTTTTACAGACCATGTTTGGTGCTTATAAAAAATTGGTTTATTTGGCGCAAACCGATGATGCTGGCTTGACATTGTTGGCGCAAGAGGCTAGCCAAAAAATGGGTTTGCAATTTGAAAAACGAACAACAGGTTACGGCTTGTTAGAAACATTCATAAAAAAAATATCATAGAAAAAAAAGGAAGCGGGTAGGACAATGGCACAATATCAAATTATTTTTTGGCGCGATATTCCGTCACAAGTTATAGTGTCCGAAGGGGGGCGCCGCGGCACGCAGGTAAAAAAACAATTGAGCGAACGTTTTGAAAAAGCCATCGACCGCGCCGCCATGACGGGTAAGGCCGACAGCACCGATGACTACTTGGCCGAATGGCATCGCTCCACCCCCACCGAGGTAGAAGGTGATTTAGAAAAAATTGCCACCGACCTGATAACAGGCCTAGAAAAAGATTATCCCCCCGAAAGATTAACTGGTTTGGTCGCGGCCGCAGGCTTCGACAAAAAATAATAAGCGAGATATTGTTAAGCAAACTTTGATTTATCATTGGTTGCGAGAGGATTGGTAGAGAAAATGGATGGCAGCATCGTTGCCTTGATTTTTTTTACCTTTTGCGATACAGCAACAACAATAAAAATATATGAAAAAATATTCCATCTTTTCGCTTATTAAGGAATCGGTAAAATACCATGAGGGATGGCAAAACGCCCTGCCCAATCGGCCGTTAAAAAACAGTTATGATATTATTATCATTGGCGGCGGTGGTCATGGCTTGGCCACGGCCTACTACCTTGCTAAAAAACATAAATTAAAAAATATTGCCGTGATTGAAAAAGGTTGGCTGGGCGGCGGTAATACAGGGCGCAACACCACCATCGTGCGGTCGAATTATACCATGGATGAGTCGGCAAAAATTTATGAATTGTCGGTCAAGTTGTTCGAAGGGTTGAGCAGCGAATTAAATTATAATGTTATGTTTTCGCAACGCGGCTTGTTGCACCTTGCCCATAATGTTCACGATATGCAAGAAATTGGTCGGCGTGGTCATGCTATCTGGCTTAATGGTATCGACAGCGAATACCTCAACCCGAAGCAAGTTAGCAAAATGGTGCCGACCCTTAACATGAATGGTCGTTACCCCGTGGTGGGGGCGTTGCTGCAACGGCGCGGTGGCACGGCACGGCATGACGCGGTGGCGTGGGGCTTCGCGCGTGCGGCGTCGGCCCTGGGGGTGGATATTATCCAACATGCGGAGGTCAGCAAGTTTATTATCAAAAGCAACAAAGTGTTGGGCGTGGAAGTAAAACATGGCAATGAAGTGAAAAAAATAATGGCGGGTCGCGTGGGCGTGGTTACCGCGGGGCATTCGGGCGTGATGGCGGAAATGGCGGGCTTCCGTTTGCCTATCGAATCATTCCCGTTGCAAGCTCTGGTCTCCGAACCTTTGAAGCCCATTATCGATTGCGTCATCATGTCGAACGCGGTGCATGTTTATGTCAGCCAATCTGACAAGGGGGAATTGGTGGTGGGGGCGGGGTCTGACCCTTACATCAGCTATTCGCAACGCGGGGCTTTCAGCGCGATTGAACATATTATGTCGCCGCTGGTTGAATTGTTTCCATTTGTTTCGCGTTTGAAAATGTTGCGCCAATGGGGTGGCATTGTCGATGTGACGATAGACCGCAGCCCCATTATTGCCAAAACCCCCGTGGAGAATTTGTATTTTAATTGCGGTTGGGGAACGGGCGGGTTCAAAGCAACCCCAGGTTCGGGTTATGTTTTTGCTAGCTCCTTGGCGGGCAAGGAAATGGATCCTATTGCGCAACCATTTTCTATCGAACGTTTTTACACTGGTAATCTGGTTGACGAAGGTGCGGCGGCGGCGGTTGCCCACTAAAGAATGAATTTTATAATTGATTGAGCAAAAAGGACAACGGATAAAAAAAATGTTTGAGATAGAATGCCCCCATTGTGGTTTGCGTGAAATGACCGAATTTTCTTGCCATGGCGAGGCGCATATCGCACGACCAAAAAATTCGCTAAAGCTAAGCGACAAAGAGTGGGGCGATTATGTTTTTTTTCGCAGCAACACCAAGGGGTTCCACCGCGAACGTTGGATGCACCAACATGGTTGTCGCAAATGGTTCAATGTGTTGCGCCATACGGTCAGCGATAAAATAATTGCGGTTTATAAAATGGGGGATAAGATGCCCATGCCACCGCGTCAGAGCGCAACCAACCAAACAAAGAATTAGCGGCGAGATTACCATGAAACAAAATCCTTATCGTTTGCCAAAAACCGAAGAGTTTGGTTGGGGCATTCACAAAGACCAGCCGTTGGATTTTTATTTTGATGGCAAGCATTACAAAGGTTTCCAAGGCGACAGCGTGGCGGCGGCCTTGCTTGGCAACGGGGTTCATTTGGTGGGGCGCAGTTTTAAATACCACCGCCCGCGCGGCATTTTGTCGGCGGGGGTGGAAGAACCAAATGCCCTGGTGACCTTGGGCGTTGGCGCGGGGGAAGAGGTTAATGCCCGTGCCACCATGGCGGAATTGGTGGTGGGGCAGCGGGTGCGTTCGCAAAATCGTTACCCCAGTTTAAAATTTGATATGCTGGCGGTTAATTCGGGTATATTGGCAAAAATTTTTCCTGCGGGTTTTTATTATAAAACTTTTAAATTTCCCCGCCGCTTTTGGGAAAGCCTCTACGAACCATTTATCCGCCGTGCCGCGGGCTTGGGCAAAGCAAAAAACCTACCCGATATTGACAGCTACGCCACCCAACATGTCCATGTTGATTATGTTATTGTCGGCGGCGGTATGGCGGGGTTATTAACCGCCCTGCATTTGGCGATGGCGACCGAAAAAACCGGCGAAAAAATTATATTGGCAGACGAAGATTGGCATTTTGGCGGCTATCTGCATCAATCAAACGACTTGATAGATGGCAAAAGTCCTATGAAGTGGGTTGCCGAGATTGTAAAAAAATTATCGACCTACAAACATGTAACGTTGTTAACCCGCACCACGGTTACGGCACTTTATGACCATCAGTTTTTAACCGCCCTGGAAAAAGTCACCGACCATTTGCCGCATCGCGCCTTGCGCCATTTACCGCGCCAACGTTTTTGGAAAATTCGTGCCAAACAAATTATTTTGGCAACGGGCACGTTGGAACGCCCGCTGTGCTTCCCCAACAATGATACCCCTGGGGTTATGATGGCGGGGGCGGTGGCCGAATATATGAAACGTTATGCTGTGTTGCCTGGACGCCATGTTGTTTTCTTAACCAACAATGATTCGGCTTACGAGGTTGCCAAAATGGTGTTGGCGACGGGGCGTATGGCATCGGTGGTTGATGTCAGGCCCAAATTGGAAGGCAAATTGGCCGAAAAAGCACCACGCACTGCCCTGATGGGCAAGGTCAAGGCGATGGGCGGGCGCGTGTTGGAACATGCAACCATTGAAAATATCATCAGTTATAAACATGGCATGAAGCAAGTTAAAAAGGTTGTTATCAATGGTTTGGTGGCGACACAACCCAAGGACGCCGACGATGCAGGCAAGAAAATGAAAACGGTCGGTAATGATATGGGCTTGATGATAGAAAAAAATATGAGGCCATTAATTTTATCCTGCGACTTGGTTGCGATGAGCGGTGGTTTTGTGCCGACGGTGCATCTTTATTCCCAAGGTCGTGGCCAATTAAAATATGATGAGAAACTTTGCGCCTTCCTTCCCGATAAAATTCCCCAAGCCTGTCATTGCGTTGGCGGCGTCACGGGAACGGCCAATTTGGAAGAGCTAAGCTCATCCTTGACTCAATTGTTCAAAACGCTTGGCATAAAAATAAAATTGGCTTTCCCCGACGTGGCAGAAAAACCGCGCGATATTTTTCCTCACCCTGTTTTTATTTTGCCAGGGAAATACCCGATAGGCCATGGCAAGGCCAAACATTTTGCTGATTTTCAAAATGACGTCACGGTGGCCGATTGGAAATTGGCGATACGCGAAGGTTATGATTCGGTCGAATTGCTAAAACGCTACACCACGACTGGCATGGCAACCGACCAAGGAAAAACATCCAATTTGAATGCTTTGCATTTTTTGGCGCATCATTTGGGTGTTCCCGTGCCCCAGGTCGGGATTACAACTTTCCGCCCGCCTTACAGCACGCAAACCTTTGGTGCCTTGGCGGGGCATAGCGTTGGTAAATTGTTTCAGCAGGCACGACAAACCGCCATCCACGCCGAGCATATTAAGGCGCAGGCGGTTTTTGAAAATGTTGGCGATTGGTTGCGCCCTTGGTATTTTTTACGCAGCGGTGAAAACATGCACAAGGCCGTCAACCGAGAGGTGATGGCGACCCGCGATTCGATAGGGGTGTTGGATGCTTCGACCCTGGGTAAGATAGATATTCAAGGCCCCGATGCTTTGAAATTGCTCAACTTGGTTTACACCAACGCTTGGGATAATTTGCAGGTCGGGCAATGCCGCTACGGCTTGATGCTAAATGAAAACGGTATGGTGTTTGACGATGGTGTGACCACGCGGCTGGGTGAAAACCATTATCACATGACCACCACGACGGGCGGGGCGGGGCGCGTGATGAATTGGTTAGAAGAATGGTTGCAAACCGAATATCCAGCTTGGAAAGTTTACTGCACATCCGTCACCGAACAATGGGCGGTGGCGTCCATCGCGGGGCCTAACGCGCGCCACCTGTTACAAGATATTGCTGACAGCAATGTTGATAGTGAAGCCTTCCCCCATATGACAATGAAAAAAATGAATATCCTTGGTATTCCTGCACGCGTGTTTCGCATAAGTTTTACTGGCGAATTGAGTTATGAAATTAATGTGCCCGCGCGTTATGGTCGCGCCCTGTGGCAAGGCTTGATGAGCCATGGGCAAAAATATAACATAACCCCTTACGGCACCGAAGCCATGCATGTTTTACGCGCCGAGAAAGGTTATATCATCGTGGGGCAAGATACCGACGGTATGGTGACGCCCGACGACCTTGGTTTTGGCGGTATGGTATCAAAAAAGAAACCAGACTTTTTGGGAAAACGCTCGCTCTACAGGCCTGACACCGCCCGCCCCGATAGGCGGCAATTGGTGGGGCTGCTGCCCCTTAATCCCAAAAAAATAATGAGGGAAGGTGCCCAAGTGGTAAAAAAATTAAACAGGAAGCCCCCGATGGATATGGTGGGTTATGTGACATCGAGCTATTACAGCTCCAACCTGGGGCGGTCTATCGCGATGGGTTTGATAAAGGATGGACGCAAGTTGATGGGGCAAAAATTGTGGGTGCCCGTGATGGGCAAAAGACCCATCGCGGTGAGGGTGACCGAGCCGATATTTTTGGATAAAGAAAATAGGAGGTTAGTATAAACAACATGGCTGACATCGATAACAAATACCAAGCGGATGTTTCGCAAAAAATATTTCGTGGCGCGAAAAAATTTCGCGGCGGCGAAGGGTTGGCGACCACGGGTTTTGATCTGGCGGGCGGGTTTGGTAAAAAATTTAAACCTGAACGCCATCATCTATTGGATTATGTCAATGAATACAGATCCGCCAATATCATTTTATCCCTGCCCGAGGCGCGGGATAAAATTATTTTGCGCGGTGAGAAAAATACCTTGGCCGATGCGGTAAAAAAAATATTGGATCTGCCCATGCCCAAGCCCCTTCATTACAGCGCGAATAAAAAAGGAGTCATGTTATCGTGGGTATCGCCCGATGAATGGTTATTAAACCTGCCCTTGTCAAAGGCCGCCGAAACCATGCAGGCTTTATCAAAATCCTTGGCGGGGAAACATCATGCGCTGGTTGATGTTTCTGATTACTATGTTGATATTGTGCTGAAGGGCGCGGCTAGTTTGCCCTTGATAAGCAAGGGCTCGCCGATCAATGTTGATGAACGTTTCTTAACGGTGGGGCAGGTTGTCTCGACCCATTATGCCAATGCTTCCATTGTTTTGACCTACCTGGAAAAGGAATTTGAAATGCAAGTCCGCAGCAGTTTTGCTTCTTACCTATGGGAATATTTAATCGTGGCAGCCAAAGAATTTGGCTAGACTTAAGTTAGAATATTTTTTTTAAAAAGATTGTGCTTGGTGTCGAGGTATGTTAAGAAACAAAAAACTTACATGTGGGCAGTTAGCTCAGCGGTAGAGCACTGTGTTGACATCGCAGGGGTCACTGGTTCGAACCCAGTACTGCCCACCATTTTTACGCCGTTGCATTTTTTATCTATTGCTACCCGCGTTTTTTTACAATAATCGCGGCCAGAAAAAATAGCCCGTTGGTAACAACAATCAACGCCCCCGTTGGTAAATTAAACATCACCGACAATATCATGCCCGTGATAACGGACAGGCTAGCCACCAACCACGCCACCAAAATGGTGGTTTTAAATTTGTTGGTCAGGCGCAGGGCGGTGCTGGCAGGAAATATCATCAAGGCTGAAACCAACATTGCCCCCACCAGGCGGATGGAAACCACCACCACGATGGCGGTTAATATCATCAGCAAATTATTAATGAAGCGCGTGTTGATGCCCGCGGCCTCGGCATATTCGTTATCAAAGGTGGTGGCGAAAAGATCCCAATAATAATAAACAACCACCAGCATAACGATGCAGGAGAAGATGACCGAGAACCACATCTCCGAATCCGTGATGGTTAAAATATTACCAAACAGATAACCTAAGATGTTAATATTGACGCCATGATTCAAACTAGCAAAGATGACGCCGACGGCAATGCCGACCGATGCAATCATGCCAATCGCCGCGTCGCCGCTGTTGATGCCGCGTTGATGTAATTTGATAATAAGCAGCGAAGCCACAATGACCAAGGGCAAGGAAACATAGGGGGGATAGATTCCCAAAAATAAGCTTAAAGCAATGGCACCAAAGCCAATATGCGACAAGCCATCGCTTATCAATGACAAATGACGTAGCACAAGGAAGACCCCCAATATACCGCAAGCCGCCGCCACAAATAACCCCGTGATGACGGCGCGTAAGATAAAATCATAATGAAGAAGTTCGAAAAAATTGGTCATGGTGTTTGTCTATTTTTTTTATGGATGGTCATGACAGGCAATGGCATGGGCGGGTTGCGACCAATTGCTGGCGATGAAGTCTTTTGTTGTGCCATAGAATTTTAGATGACGGTCAAGGTAGAGAATTTTGTTGGCGTGATCTTTTATATCGGCAATATCGTGGGTGATAAAAATAATCGTGGCCTGATGTTGTTTGTTCAGGTGGATAATAAGGTCAAGGAAATGACGGCGCGCCGTGGGGGAGAGGGCGGTGGTGGGTTCATCAAAAATAAAAAAATTATTCCCCGCGACAAGGGCGCGCGCCAGCAAGAATAATTGTTTTTGCCCGCCCGACAGCGAAGAAAAACGGCGATTTTTTAAGTAAGCAATATCCAGGCTGGTTAACAGCGCATCGATTTTATTTTTATCCTGCTGCGTGATGAGTTTGGGATTTTTTTTGCTGGCAAGCAAGCCAAGCAACACGACCTCTCCCCCATCGGCGGGGAAATGGGGTAATTGATAATGTTGTTGTGGCAAGTAGCCAAAACGTAAATGGCTGGTGTCCTTGAATAGAATTTTTCCTTTTTGTTGGCTGTTGGCATGTTGATGACGCGCGGCAATGATGGCGCGGACCAAGCTGGTTTTGCCAGCACCATTGGGGCCGACCAGGCCGATGAAATCACCCTTCTCAATATCGAGTGATACATCCTCCACCGCGGCTTGCTTGGCGTAATACAGCGACAGGTTACGAATGGAAATAAATGGTTTTAATTTTTTTGGCATGATAGTCCCACCGCCAGGTTGTTTAAGTTTTGTTCCATGATTTGCAAGAAAGTTATATTGTTTTCCATGTCCATTTTGGCAATATTATCGCCGCTGGATAATGGTAAAATGGTTGCGTTGGTTTCGTGGGCCAGCGTCATGGCAATTTTTGGGTCTGATAATTTTTCATAAAAAACCACGCGGATGTTATTTTTTTTTATTTCATCAATCATTTTTTTCATGTTTTGCATGGTGGGTTCGGCTTCGCTGTTGAAACTATTCACCGCGTCATAGGTTAAACCGTAAGCATGGGCCAAATAACCAAAGGCATAATGCCCGCCATAAATAATTTTTTTACTTTGGCAGGTGGCGATTGTTTTTTTGTATTTCAAATCCATGGCGATTAATTTTTGCTGATACTGCTTGGCGCGTTGTTGATACATGCTGGCATGTTCGGCATCGGCCAGGGCAAAACCATCGGCAATATTCTGCGCCATTATTTTTGCATTATTCATGTCTAACCAAACATGCGAATCAAATTCGGTTGATGACGTTGCGGTTGGCTGATTATTTTTCTTGTCTAGTGCTACTGGATTGGTGGGGGGGCGCAGCGTGATATGTTGGCTGGCGTTGGTGATGATGATATTTTTTTTATTTTGTTGCCATTGGCTGATAATTTTTTTTGCCCAAATTTCCATTTGGTCATTGACGTAAATAAAAATATCGCTACGGTTAAGGGTGGCAATATCCCGTGCGGTGGGTTCAAAATAATGCGGTTCGGTGCCAGGGGGCAGCAGTAATGATACATCGGCCCTATCCCCGCCAATGGCGCGCGCCATGTCATAAATGGGAAACAGGGTTGTGACCACTTGCAATTTTTTGTCAGCGGCCAGCACCGCGGGGGCAAAGCCCGCTTGAAAAAATAAGCAAACGAATAAGATAAAAATTATTTTTTTCATAACAACCTGGCTATATTATTTTTGTGATAGTGGGTCCCGATTAAGTCGATGCTTAAGCCTGGCATGTTTGGCAATAGCCATAATATTCCAGCGAATGGTTGACGATGGTAAAGTTATTTTCTTTGCCGATATTTTCTTGTTGTGGTGTTAGATGGCACAAATTGCCTTGGGGCAAGACAACGGGTTGTATATGGTGGCAAGCTAGGCAAATCAAATGATGATGGTGGTGGTGGGCAATTTCAAAATAATCGACGCCGTTGATGCTGTTTTTGCGAATGATATTGTTTGCCAATAAAAAAATTAATTCGCGATGCAGAGTCGAGCGGTCGGGGTTGCATTTTTTTTGCTGCAATTTTTTTTGCAAGGCAGGCTTATCAATCAAACAATGACTGGCGTAGAGGATGTCTATCAAGGCGCGGCGGGTTTGGGTTACGCGCCCACCCGCAAGTTTTATTTGCTGGTAAATAGTTAGCAGAGAAGGTGCGGGTTCCATGGTCATTTCCCATACCACGGGTTTTTACTTATTGCAACATTGTTGCAATAGTGCGGAATTGCCAGTTTATTATTTTCTTAACAATTCGGCTGTTAAAAAATCAATCACCCATTCTTGGGGAATGGTTTTGTCGATGACCACCTTGCCTATCTCATCAAGCAAAATAAAAACCAATTTTTCATCGCTTACTTTTTTATCGCGCCGCATATGGTCAAGCAATTGTCCAACCTGCCACGTATGCAGCGGCATGTCGTTAAAACTGGTGGGCAGGTTGGCACGCCGTAATAATTGTTCTAACCGTTGGCTGATATTGTTGGCTTGCCTAACCTTTTCTGAAAAACGGGCGGCCAGCAACATACCAAACCCCACGGCTTGACCATGCAAAACACCGCCCGCCGACAATGGCTTATATTGATATTCGGCTTCTATCGCATGGGCAAAAGTATGACCAAAATTTAATATCATGCGCCACGACGATTCCTTTTCGTCTTTGGCTACCACATCGGCTTTCATTTTTACCGATGCTTCGATGGCGGTTGCCACCACGGCATCGTTAAGTTCTATCAGTTTTTCCATATTCTGTTCTAGCCAGGTAAAAAATGCTGGATCCATAATAGCGGCGTATTTTATAATTTCGGCGGTGCCCGCGCTGATTTCCGCCCTTGGTAAGGTTTTTAAAAATTCTATGTCGGCCAACACCAAACTTGGTTGATGAAAGGCGCCGATTAAATTTTTACCCGCGGTGGCGTTGATGCCCGTTTTGCCGCCGACCGAACTATCGACCATCGATAATAATGTTGTGGGAATTTGAATAAATTCTATACCGCGTAATAATGTCGCCGCGCAAAACCCCGCCAAATCACCCACCACCCCGCCGCCGATGGCTATCAACCAAGATTGCCTCTCGAGCTTCAAGGACAACAATTGCTCCATCAACGCGCTATAGTTTTTTAGCGATTTGCTGCCTTCGCCACTTGCCACGGGCATGGTAACAATATTTTTGTTAGGGAATAGTTTTTTCATGGCGGCCACGGTTTTTTCGCCGTGATGTTTAAAAAAATTTTCATCTATGAGCAAAGGTAAGGCCGCACCCTTCATTCTTTTGATATCAATGAATTTATCCAGTTGCGGCAACAAATCATGACCAACGATGATGTCGTAATCATGGCTACCCGCTTCGGGGCGATTGGCAAAGGTGAGGGAGATTTTTTTTTCTGTCATGATAATAGCATGGTATTTTTAATATATTTTTTTATCCTGATTGTGAGCGAACTGGGTTATGAATTATTAACTTTTTTTACCATACCATGGTCCACCAACGCCGACAACAGACGCAACATATTTTTATTTTTTGAACCAATGCCCGATGACACAACTTTATCCGCGGTGAGGTAGGTTGCCCGCCGCGCTTCATAAATTTCTTTTAATTTTTTTCGTGGGTTTTTATCGCGTAGCAACGGTCGTTCTTTGTTGTTTTTGACGCGCAACCATAATAACCAAAGCGGCACATCAAGGTATAAAGTGAATATTTTCTTTTTTTTCAATAGCGACCTTATTTGCGGGTTCATGAAGGCGCCGCCGCCCCCCGCAATAATTTTTATTTTGGGCGGGGTGGAAATGATTTTGTTGATGATGGTCAATTCCAATTTGCGAAAATAGGCTTCGCCTTTTTGCGGGTGGGCAAAAATATCGTTGATGGATTGCTTTTCCTGGGTGACAATCGTTTGGTCAATATCAACAAATGCTACGCTTAATTTTTCTGCCAACAATTTGCCGATGCGGCTCTTACCCGAACCCATCATTCCCACCAAAAACAGCGGGGTTTGTAAATTGTAAATTGCCTTTTTTTCCAACATGATTTTTTACATATGCGCGGTTTTCTTTTTGCTTGATTTTCTCTCGCTTTTCAATCATAAAATCCTTGGTAAGGATTTATCAACCGACATGACTTCTCATAAACTACAACCGCCGCATAGTCATTTTGTCAATGGCGCCTACATGGAAAGCCAAAGCAAAGATGGCGCGTTTCATTCCATCTACCCCGCGACGATGGAGGCTATCGCCACCCTCCATTATGCTGACGATGTTATTATTAACAAGGCTATTGCCGCGGCGGAGCAAGCCTTTGCCCTGTGGTCGGTCATGCCCGCCCGCGAACGGGGTAAGATTTTATGTAAGGCCGCCGAGCTCATAAGGCAAAACAACGATGAATTGGCAAGGATAGAAACCTTCGACACGGGCAAGGCCATTGCCGAAACCATCGTCGCCGACGCTTTATCGGGGGCCGATTGTTTGGATTATTTCGGCGGTATTATTCAGGGTGAAACTTCGGATTATATTCCGCTTGGCAACAATTTTGCTTACACGCGGCGCGAACCATTGGGTATTTGCCTGGGGCTCGGGGCGTGGAATTATCCTATCCAAATTGCCTGTTGGAAATCGGCACCGTGCCTGGCGGCGGGTAATGTCATGATATTTAAGCCTGCCTCGGTCACGCCCTTGACGGCATTGCGGTTGGCAGAAATTTATAAGCAAGCGGGATTGCCCGACGGCGTGTTTCAAGTTTTGCAAGGCAACAACATTGTTGCCGAAAAATTGGTGCGGCATAAAAAAATTGCCAAAGTATCTTTGACAGGTTCGGTCATGACAGGAAAAAAAGTGATGGCGGCGGCGGCGGAAACTTTAAAAAAAGTAACTTTGGAATTGGGTGGCAAATCCCCCCTGATCATTTTTGACAGTGCGGATGTTGAGGCGGCGGTTTCGGGCGCGATACTGGGTAATTTTTATTCTTCGGGGCAAATATGTTCAAACGGCACAAGGGTTTTTGTGCAACGTGGACTATACCAAGAATTTTTAAACCTGTTACAATCGCGTACCGAAAAGATCCGTTTGGGCGACCCCCAAGACCCACAAACCCAATTGGGGCCAATAGTCAGCCAAAGCCAATATGACAGTATTTTGCGTTATATCAAATTGGGAACCGAGTCGGGTGCCAAATTATTGACGGGCGGTGGCATAGCCAAGGTGAAAGATTTCCCCAAGGGATTATTCATTGCCCCCACGGTTTTTTATGATTGCAGCGATGACATGGCGATATGTGTCGAAGAAATTTTTGGTCCTGTCATGTCCGTCCTGCCCTTTGATAAGGAAGAGGAAGTGATACAACGCGCCAACCACAGCGACATGGGTTTGTCGGGCGGTATTTTCACCAACCATTTGCAGCAAGGGCATCGCGTCGCCGCCGCCCTGCAATCGGGAACGATATGGATAAATAATTTTAATATCACCCCCATCGAAATGCCGTTTGGTGGTTATAAAGAATCGGGTGTTGGGCGCGAAAATGCCAGGGCGGTGTTGGATAGTTATACCCAGATAAAGTCGGTCTATGTTGAAATGGGCCAAGCTACCGCGCCCTATTAACCCTTCATAAAATATCCTGTAATATTTTTTTACCATGGCGGCGCAGAAACAAATTTTTCTATGGTGTGATGACGAAACCGATTTTTATGGCTTGCATGAAAAAATAAATATCAAAGGCAAGGTGGTGGAAAAGAAAATAAGGACGCCGCTTGGCAATGATCTGTTGTTCCCTAAAAAAAAAATAGCCCAACAAGCCAAGGACGAGCATGACCAACCAAACCTGCGGGATAGGTTTTTTACCCAATTGGCGATGACGATTATTGACAAAACAATTCCGCAACGCGCGAGCCAAGAACAATATTTTTTATCATCGCTCCATCATGACACGATTATTTTTCTTGATGGCCAGAATCGCCAGTTGGCGGATTTTTTAACAGAACGTTGGCAACCCGTGTGGCATTGGGCCGAGGGGTTTTTTGGTGCGCCACTGCCCATTCAAGCGGGGTGGGTTGCCAGGCAAGAAGAAAAAATATTGGTCAATAAAAACATGGAAAATGTTACTCATGGTTTGGCAAAAAAAATTCATGGGTGGGATGATTGGTTGGCGGGCGGGATTTTTTACCTGGCGGGGTTGTTGGAATCACCGTTGCTCGCCCTGTATCACCTGCATCATCGGGTGGCGGCCAACAAACTTTATGACCTGGCCTTTGCCGAACAACATTATCAAATAACCAATTGGGGTGCCGATGAAGCGATGCTCGCCGCCCAACAAGCCATGATAAAGGAAATAGATAAAACGCAACAATTCATTGCGATGATGATGGATGATCATCCTTCATCCTAGGTCATGTTTGCCTCAAGCCAATTGCAAAAACAATATCATCGACTTCCCCGTTTGCCGCTGGTCAATTATTTTTAAGCCGAGCAGGTTGGTATGTTGAATTTTTATATCCAGCGAAGATTTGTCATCACCGTTGAAAGAAACATTTTTTGGGTCCAGTTGCAAAACAAAATAACCCCGCGGCGATAACAATTGATGGGTAACCACGCCGTGGATAATTTGGTTCAGGAGGTCAGTGTTCTGATAGGGCGGGTCAGCAAAAATAATATCGCTGGACAAAAATTCTTGGGGTATGCTGTGCCAGCTATGTTGTATTTTTTGCGTCAGCAAGCTGGTTTGTTTTTCCGCCTGGAGCAATTTGATATTATGCTGGATGCTGGCGATGGCGGGGGTGCTGCTTTCTATCAACAATAATTTTTGCGCGCCGCGGCTTAATGCTTCCAACCCCAGCGACCCCGTGCCCGCACAAATATCGATGACTCTGGCTTGCGACATATCGCGCCCCCATTTTTTATCGGCCAGCAACATATCGAACAACATTTTGCGCGCCAAAATACCGGTGGGTCGCGTTTCCAAACCATGGGGCGCGGCCAAATGACGGCCTTTAAATTGTCCCGCAATAATTTTAAGCATGGGATGGGCGATCTATAGTTTTTTAAATTGTCGACATCAAGCCTTGGGCCGACGACATTTCTTGCTCGGTTGCGGGACGACAATCCCCAGGGGCCAGGTCGCCCAACAAAAAATTGCCATAGCGCACCCTTATCAAACGCGACACGGGACAGCCAAGATACTCCATGATGCGCCTTATTTCACGATTCTTTCCTTCGAACAATTCCATGCTAAGCCAAGAATTTGTTTTTTCGCTATCATCAACATTTATATTAATACCGCGATAATGAAAACCATCGATGGTCATGCCTTTGGTTACATCGTCCAGTTGGGTTGCGGTTGGTTGACCAAATACCCGCACGCGATAACCGCGTAGGATTTGACTCTTGGGGTGTTCCCATTGTCTTTTTACCTCGCCGTCGTTGGTCAGCAACAACAAACCTTCGCTATTAAAATCTAACCGACCAATGGGTTTAAGATTTTTTTTATCGTCGGGTAAAATATCGGCGATGCAGGGACGCCCCTGGTCATCGCGCATGGTGGTTATCATGCCGCGCGGTTTATGAAGCAAATAAAATTGCAACGATTGCTTCACCCCAAGCAATTGCCCATTTACTTTTATTTCATCTTGGTCGCTTACCAAAAATGCGGGCGTGGTTAGGACGGTGCCATTGACCATCACGCGGCCTTGCCATATCATCTCCTCGGCCTGGCGGCGCGACGCCACGCCATGGCGCGATAATTTTTTTGCGATACGTTCTTTGGTGGGTGCGGGGTTGGTCATGAAAATAATGAATGAGTAATTGCATAAAGGGGCGCGGATAGCAACCACAGCAAGCCGATGATTATGATGGCAAGCATCGCCGCCAGGGCGGTTATTATTACCCCCGCCGTGATATCGCGCGGGGTAAGGTTGGCGCGCCCCACCCCGATGTAGGAAGTCTTGACAATACCGCCAGGATAAAAACGCTTGCCGCCCATTTTGATATTCATGATGCCCGCCAAGGCAGCCTCTGGCCAGCCGCTGTTGGGGGAGGCATGGGTTGGGGCATGGCGGAAGGTTATCTTAACCGCCGATAAAAAATTTTTCAGGCAATTTGGTTGGCCATGATGCCCGCGATAAAACAAACCAGCCAGCAAATATAATACCGCGCTTAAACGGGCGGGAATAAAATTGACAATATCGTCTAATCGCGCCGCCGCCTTACCAAAATAAAAATATTTATCATGTTTATAACCGACCATGCTATCGGCGGTGTTGACAATTTTATAAAATATTGCCCCTGCCAGACCAAATAATAAATAAAAAAACAGCGGCGCCACCACGCCGTCAGAAAAATTTTCTGATAAAGATTCCAACGCCGACCGCGCCACCCCAGGCTTATCCAACTTGCTTGCTTTGCGACTAACAATTTTTTGCAAGGCGTTTTGCCCCTGTTTCAAACCTTGATGTAATCCATCGGCCACCGCGGCGACGTGGAGTAATAAACTGCCCGTTGCCAACATAAAAGCAAGGATGACGATGGCCAGCCAGTTGGGAATCGTTATATCCATCATCACCATCCAACATAATAAAAGCGCGAGTGGTAAGATAGCCAGGCAGATATAAAGCAAGCCGCGCAAGAACATCACAACAGGATTACTGGGGCGATGGAGTATTTTTTCCAACCATGCCAACCACCAGCCGATAATCATGACGGGGTGCAACATGAATGGTCGTAAGCATTTATACCTATCGCCCAGCTTATAAAACAAGGCTAAGACAAATTCCAAAGCAAAGGCACCACCCAGGACAAGCAAGGATGGCGAAGAAAAAGATTGGGTAAAGATGGTTTCGGGCATGGATGGATTCTATAGCAAATGTTGGTGTTTGATATCACTATTGGTTTTGGTAGAAAAAGCTAGTCATCCGTGGTATAGCGGAGGAGGGGCTATATAGGGTAAGAAGTAGTTATATGATAGTTCTTGTTGCAAAACCATCTTTGCCTTATATCTCATAAAACAGAAAAATAAAGCGAGATAAAATATTGGTTCTGTCGACTGCACCCTTAATAAATACATGAAAAGAATATTGTCATTTTTAAAAAAATTTGTTCTCGATAGGGTTGAGAGTGCGCGCTCTTTACCCATAGGTTTTGCTTTTTATATGGCTTTTCGTTTGTTGCGCGGCGGGCACAGCAAACGTGGCGTGATATCGTTGACATCGTGGTTTTCGGTGCTGGGTATAATGCTTGGCGTGGGCGCCTTGATAGTGGTGATGTCTATCATGAATGGTTTTCGCATCGAATTGGTTGAGCGTATCTTGGGCATTTCTTCCCACGTTCAAATTTATGAAAAACGTGGCGAGTTGTTGGATAGTTCGGCCGCCAACAAATTTACCACCTTGCCTGGCGTGATATCGATAAGCGCGGTTAACGAATCGCAAGGGGTGATGATAAGGGACGAGACAGCCTCAGCATTTTTGATACGCAGCTTAAGCGGGCAAGATATTGTCAAACGTAGCGTTTTTAAGGATTCCTTAACCAATGGCAGCGTGCCGTGGAAAAATTTTAATGATAGCGCGGGCGTGGTCATCGGCACGGGCCTTGCCAATGCCTATAATATTGAGGTTGGCGATAGCATCACCCTGGTTTCGCCCCATTTGGTCAAATCGAAAGACGGACTTTTGCCTGACCCCGAAGAATACAAAGTCGTGGGGATTTTTCATATTGGCATGAGCGATTATGACAGAAATATTATTTTTATGCCGCCGAAGCTGGCCGCTCATTTTATGCGCCAACCCTTGGGCAAGGTGCAAAAAATAGAGATAATGATAGATAAACCATCCGACAGTCGAGCATTTTTACAATTGTTAAAACCAAAATTGGACGCCAATGAAGTAGCCCTCGATTGGCAGAATAATAACAAACAATTGGTGTCGAGCCTTCAGGTCGAAAGCAATGTTATGTTTTTAATATTGACGATGATTATTTTGGTCGCGGCCTTTAATGTGGTGTCGGGGCAATCGATGTTGGTGAAGGAAAAGAAAGCCACCATTGCCATTGTGCGCGCCAACGGGGGCAGCCGTTCGTTGATACTGATGATATTTTTAATTGCGGGTTCATCGCTCGGTATTTTTGGAACATTGTTGGGCAATTTGTTTGGTTTGCTTATCGCGGGCAATGCAGAAAAAATTCGACAAGTGTTACAAGACCTCAGTGGCACGCCGATATTCAGCCCCGAGGTTTATTATTTGACGCAATTGCCATCCAAAATTATCCCGTCTGATGTGGTGTTGATTAACGGGTGTGCTTTGGTTATTTCCATCATGGCCGCTCTATGGCCAGCCTTGGTCGCCAGCCGTTTACCCCCCGCCGATATTTTGCGTCATGAATAAAAAAATGGAAGGAAAAAAAATGTCCACCGCCAATATTTTAACCGTTAAGAATCTAAGCCACGAATTTTCATTCGGCGGTGAAAAAATTGTGTTGTTTAAAAACCTTAATATCAGTTTGAACGCTGGTGACGCCGTGGCATTGTTGGGGGCGTCGGGTTCGGGCAAAACGACATTATTGAATCTGCTTGGTTTGATGACCGACTGCCATGCGGGATCAATATTGTTGCATGGTAAAGATACCAGCCAATTTAGCGAACATGATAAAAACAAATGGCGCGGGCGGGCGATTGGTTTTATTTTTCAGCATCATTATCTGATTGATGAATTAACCGCGCTGGAGAATGTTATGATTCCCTTGTTGTTGGCAAAAAGCAAAAAATCTTTGGCGCGTCAAGCGGCACAAGATATGTTGGCGCGGGTTGGTTTGGCATCGCGCCTGCGCCATTATCCCGCGCAATTATCGGGCGGCGAGCGTCAGCGGGTTGCGGTGGCGCGCGCCCTGGTTCATCAGCCAAGCTTGCTGCTGGCCGACGAGCCCACGGGCAATTTGGATCCTGAAAACGCGGATAAGGTATTTGATATCCTGTTAAAGGAAATTTCTGGCCGCCGCATGGCCGCGATTATCGCCACCCACGATTGGCAAAGGGCCAAGCAACTTAAAAAACAATTGTTGATTAAAGATAAAAAATTGCTGGGTAAGGTTTGATAGCGCAGGGCGGCATGGTTAGTGCCTGGTAAGTGCTAGGTTTTTATATAATATTACAACTACCAAGGGGCGCAGGTTGCTTTCATGCCCTTGAATGTGTTAAGAAAATAAGCTAGGTTAGCCCAGATGGCGGAATTGGTAGACGCGCAAGTTTCAGGTACTTGTGGTGGCAACATCGTGGAAGTTCGAGTCTTCTTCTGGGCACCATGGATATTTTTTACAAAAGGATTTTATTCATTTCATCAATAAAAATGACATATAATATGGCTTAACAATCGTTATTTTTCATTACCAATTATATATTAAGGACCGCCCTATGTTAGACCAAAACTTCTTCAACGCCGCCCAAATGGCCGATGCGCCTGATTACGCGCTCGAAATTAATGGTCTATGCAAATCTTACAAGCGACAAAAAAGCGAGAAGGTCGTAACCGCACTTGATAACGTTTCGCTAAAAATAAAAAGGGGCAGTATTTCGGCTTTGCTGGGGCCCAATGGCGCGGGCAAGTCGACACTTATCAATATATTGGGCGGCTTGACCTTGAAATCATCGGGGTCGGTAAAAATTTGGGGGATAGATATTGATAAAGATGCGCGCAACGCCCGCGCCGCCATTGGTATTGTGCCGCAAGAATTAAATATCGACCCATTTTTTGTGCCGCAAGAATTATTAGAACTCCAAGCTGGATTATACGGCGTGGCCAAGAAAGATAGACACACCATGGAGATTTTGGACATGGTGGGGCTGCGCGATAAGGCCAAAACCTACGCGCGGAATTTATCGGGGGGCATGCGCCGCCGCCTGTTGGTAGCCAAGGCGATGGTGCATAACCCACCCATTTTGGTGCTTGATGAGCCAACCGCGGGGGTTGATATCGAACTGCGTCGCCAATTGTGGGATAATGTCCGCGCCCTAAATAAAAATGGCGTGACAATATTGCTCACCACCCATTATTTGGAGGAGGCCGAAGAATTATGCGATGACATCGCCATTATCGATAAAGGAAAATTATTGGTTCATGAAAAGAAAGAAGCCATGTTGAAAAGGATAGATGTAAAAAGTTTACAATTTAGTTTGGCCGCGCCACTGCCCGCCGATGCTGATATTTTACAACAATTTTCTTGCACGCAAACCACGAACGAGGAAGGTTATTTTGTTAAGGTGTCTTATAAACCAAGCCATTATTCGGCGGGACAAATTGTCGATATTATTAAAAAAGTAAATATATCCATCAATGACATCACCAGTCAGGAAGCCGACCTGGAAGATATTTTTCTTCAACTTACCAAGAGCAATAAAGAAAATACTGCCAACCCATCATGACAAACCGCAAGGATGCTGATACAAGAATGATAAAAAAAATACTGGTCAACCATTGGCGATTGTTTATAACCAGGGGGGGGAGAAGGTTGGTGAGGTTGGCAACAGTTGTGTTGATGGTCGTCCTAGCCCATTATGCGACGGCGCAAAATACCACAGGTCCTGGCGATACCACCAAGCCCGCGGCAATGACCCCGACCGCCAAGCCCGCGACCACAGCACCCGTTGCCAAAATCATCCCTGAGCCTTCGGCAATTCGCAGTCAGGGTCGCATGCCCAATGATGAAGGGTTTGCCGACCTGGTAGAAAAATTGTTACCCACGGTGGTTAATATAAGAAGCCTGCAAATGGAAAATGCAAAAGATTTTGCCGACGGTGGTGTGCCACCCGAATTTGAAGAATTGTTGCGGCGCTTTGGTTACAATTTGCCCCCCAATAATTCGCAAGATAAAGGCGGGGATAAAACGCCCAAGCGCGCCATCACGGGCATTGGTTCGGGGTTTATTATTTCTAAAGATGGGTTGATAGTCACCAACAATCACGTGGTGCAGAATGCGACCGAGGTTCGGGTTACCCTTGCCAATGATAAAAATTATATCGCAAAATTGATAGGGAAAGACGAACGAAGCGATGTGGCCTTGCTAAAAATTAATGGCAACAATTTGCCCTATGTGCGATTTGGTAATTCTGACAAATTACGGGTGGGCAATTGGGTTATAGCCATCGGCAACCCGATAGGATTAGGCGGCTCGGTGTCGGCGGGTATTGTTTCGGCCTTGGGGCGCAATATCAAAGCAAGCAATTATGATGACTTTATTCAAACCGATGCCGCCATCAATCGCGGCAATTCGGGTGGCCCATTATTTAATATTAAGGGCGAAGTGGTGGGGATTAATAGCATCATTTATTCCGAGACGGGCGGCAATATTGGTATCGGTTTTGCCATTCCTTCTAACCAAGCATTACAAGTTATTGACCAAATTAAACGTTACGGTGTGGTGCGCCGCAGTTGGTTGGGCGTGGGATTACAAGAAATCGATGAAGATTTGGCCAAGCAATTTGGTTTGCCCGAGCCCAAGGGTGGTTTGATAGTTGGCGTGGTGGAAAAAAGCCCAGCCGCCAAGGCGGGGTTAAAAATTGGCGATATTATTTTAAAGATAGATAATCAAGAGGTTAAAAAGTCACAAACCTTGCCGCGCTTGGTGGCATCGGAAACAAGTGGCAAACCGCTTCCTGTCATTATTTGGCGTAATAAAAATGCGGTGACCAAAAGCATCGTGCTGTCGGTATTAAATAAAAATGATGAGCAGTTGGGCAAGAACCAAATGAGCATTTTCAAAAAAATTCAAGGCGGTGGCGCCGTCATAGACAAGTTAGGTTTCGCGGTTAGGGATATTACCGCCGACGACAGAAAGATATTGTATTTAACCGAAGATATGCAAGGCGTCTTGATATCGGCCTTTACCAGCGGTGCCAATCGCAAAACCGATAACAACCTGGTTAATAATATCATGGTGGGCACGTTAATATTGTCTATCAATGATAAGCCCGTCGGCAATGCAGAATCGGCTATCGCCGAGTTAAAAAGACTTATGCTGGGCGACAAACCATTTTCGCTGTTCATTTTTGTCCCAAGTAGTGGCTTTACTTTGGTCAAAATAGACCCTACACAATAATGGGACGGATCTGTTAATAAGAATGAGTAATATAAGGTTGATTGATAATATGATGAAAAAAACTTTTTCCACCCTGCGCCATGTTTTTTTACTAAGCTGGCTTATGGTTGGTTGCTTGGGGTTGGTGGCATGCTCTGACGATAGCAAACCACTCTCGGGTAATTCGGCGGAGGAAACCTATAACCTTGGTATCGACCTTTATCGCAATGGGGATTATACCACCGCGGCCAAAACGTTCGAAACCATTCCTTACCTTTTTCCTTATTCCAGCGCGGTCAAAAATTCTTACATGATGGCGGCCTATAGTTATTATCAGGCCGAAGATAAAATTAACGCGGGCGCAACGGTGGATGTTTTTTTAAGCCTTTATCCCAATGATCCCTTGGCGGCCTATGCCCTATATTTACGCGGCATGTCTTATTTCGAACAGATAGAAGACGTAAGGCGCGACCAAAGTTTAACCGAGGAAGCGTTAAAAAGTTTCCAACAATTGATAGCAACCTTTCCCAACACGGTCTACGCCAAGGATGCTTTGAGCAAACGCGGGCTTGTCTATGACCAGTTGGCTGGTAAAGAAATGACAGTTGGGCGATTTTATTTAGACCGTGGGGAGACGGCCGCGGCCATCAACCGTTTTAAAAATGTTATTGACCTTTATAGTCAGACCATCCACGTGCCCGAGGCCTTGGCGCGCTTGGTTGAAATCTATACCATGACGGGCGTAGCCGATGAGGCGCAGCGCACCGCCGCTATCCTGGGTAAAAATTATCCCGCTTCACCTTGGTATCGCTATAGCTATGACCTTGTGATGAAGAATAAAAAATCGCCTGCACCATCTTCTTCGCGCGAAAAACCCTTACCCAAAAATCAAAAAACGCCACCGCCGCCCACCAATGTTGCCCCCAATGGCCCAGGCGCACCCGTCAAGGGAATGCCAGCAACGCCAGCCCCCGTTAACAAGGGGCCGTTTGGCGTGCCCCCTGCGCAGTAGGGACATGGTTGCTTTATAATTTATTTATCAGAAGGATAAAAATTGAGATTGAAGAGCCGTCAAGAATCGGTATAAATATAAACCGATAAAGAAATGCTTAAAACCCTTGCTATCCAGCATTTGGTTATTATTGACCAAATGGATATTGATTTCCAACCTGGCTTAAATGTTTTAACGGGCGAGACGGGGGCGGGCAAGTCTATCCTGCTGCAGGCTATCATGATGGTGTTGGGCGAAAAGGTTGAAAGCCGCATTATCCAGGCGGGACAAGATTCTTGCCAAGTAACCGCCGAATTTTCTTTGGCCAATATTTCGCCTGGCCTGCAAGCCATCGTCGATGCGCAAGAAATCCCGCTGGATAGCAAGACAAGCTCGCTCACCATCCGCCGTTTGTTAAAAAAAGATGGCAAGAGCAAATGTTGGGTCAATGATATATTGTTGGGCGTCGGGGTGTTGCAACAAATAGCCAGCGAATTGGTCGAAATCGAAGCGCAAGGCCAAAGCCACCGTTTAACGCGCGTCGAAAGCCATCGCGATATGTTGGATGAATATGGCAAACATAAAAAAAATCTTGAAGGTTTGGCGATTGATTATAAAAATTGGCAAGATTTGTTGACTGAAAAGCAAACCATCGAAGCCAATATAAAAAAATCATCCGAAGAACATGAATATTTGCTTCATGTCAAAAAAGAATTGGAAGCATTAAAAATAGGAAAGGGTGAAACAAAAGAATTGGAAGATAAGCGCAAGGCGTTACAATCGGCAGAAAAAAATATTGCGAACCTTGAAGAAATTCTTGGCTATTTTAATGATAAGAATGGATTGATGGCGGAGGGGTTGCGGGCGTCAAAAATATTGGCGCGCATGGCCAATGATAATAAGAATTTAACCCAAGCGATCGAAGCCATGGATAGTGGTCTTAATCATTTGCAAAATGTGCAAGACCTGTTGGAAAAAGAATTGAATGAAGTGAACAGCCCCGATTGGTCGTTGGCAGAAATAGAAGACAGGTTGTTCGCTTTAAAAGATGCCGCGCGTAAATATCGGCGACCCGTGGAGGAATTGGATAATTACTTAGAAGAGATTAATAAGCAATTGGTTGGCGTCAATAATCAGCAAAAAGAACGCGAAGCCTTGATACAAAAAATTGCCGCGGCCGAAAAGAAATATAACAGTAGTGCCAGCGAATTAACCGCCTTGCGACAAAAAGCCGCCAAAGAGTTGGTAAAAAAAGTCATGGCGGTTTTGCCCGATTTAAAATTACCCCATGCTAGTTTTCATATCGATTTTTTACCGCTCGACGTGCCATCGGCCAAGGGGGTAGAGAAGGTTCAATTTCTTTGCCAAACCAACCCTGGTCAGAATAAAGACCTGCTGCATAAAATTGCTTCGGGTGGTGAATTGGCGCGTTTTTTGTTGGCTATCGAGCAAGCCATTGGCGCGGGGGTTGGTTGTTTAATTTTTGATGAGGTCGATAGCGGCATTGGCGGTGCCACGGCCGACGCGGTTGGTAAATTGTTGTTGAAATTGAGCGAGCATCAACAATGTTTGGTTATCACCCATTCGCCGCAGGTGGCGGCGATTGGCAAACACCATTTCCGTGTTGAAAAAATGGTAAGCAAGGAAGCGACCCGTTCGTCGGTAGAAAAATTGAGCAAGACAGATAGGGTGATGGAAATAGCCCGCATGTTATCGGCCGAGGAAATAACCAAAGAAGCCGAAGCCCAAGCCAAACAATTGCTGGGTTTAAATTAGTTAATAAAAAAAATCCCCCGCTTAATAAATTAAGCAGAGGATCTTTTATTATCGTTCTAAAAAACTAACGACGAGCGCGTTTTTTAGAAGATTTTTTCGTTGAAGATTTTTTCTTCTTCGAAGGTGCTTTTTTCTTCTTCGCACCGCCAGAAGCTTTTTTTGCCTTGGCAGGTTTTTTCAAACCAGTCATCGACAAGAGACTGGAGATAATTGATTTAGCCATGATTTTTTTCCTTTCATGTTGCCAAAAGTTATTACTGAGAAGATTTATTTGCAATTTTCTTGCCAACCATGTTTGTCCGCTGTTTTTTTAGCCAGCGATTTTGTGATAACCTAAGCTATCATGGTGATAAAAAAATCCCTCCCCATTATTTATGTGCGCACATTATCACGATTCGTCAACTAACAACAACAAATTTATTAACAAAAAGCTTGGTAATTATGCTTATAGTTTGATAAAAACCCCTGCATAACGAAAAAAACATGAAAATATTACTCATAGGGTCGGGTGCCCGCGAACAGGCCATGGCGCAAGCACTGTTGCAATCGCCGTTATGCAGCGTTTTGATGGTCGCGCCTGGCAACCCTGGTATCGCCAACCTAACCACAACCATTCCTGTGAAAAGCAATGATGTCGATGGTTTGGTGGCGATGGCGGTGAAAGAAAAAATTGATTTCGTTATCGTCGGGCCTGAAGAACCCCTCACCCTTGGTATTTACGATGCCATGACGGCGCGCGGGCTTGCTTGCTTGGGGCCAAGTCGCGCCGCCGCAAGTTTGGAAGGTTCAAAAATTATCATGAAGGAGGTTGCGGTTGAAAATAATATTCCCACCGCCCGTTACAAAAATTTTGATGATGCAAATATGGCAAAAGCATTTGCCAGCGAATTGTGGCAAGAAACAAAAAAACCTATCGTTATTAAAACCGATGGGTTGGCGGCGGGCAAGGGTGTTATCATTGCTGAGAATTTGCTCGATGCTCATCGCGCCATCGATGATGTGTTGCTGGAAAAAAAATTTGGTGAGGCTGGCAGTAATATTGTTATCGAAGAATTTTTGACGGGGCGCGAGGTATCCTATTTCGTTTTGAGCGATGGCAACCACTGGATTTTTATGGGCAGTGCCGAAGACCATAAAAAGGCTTTTGATAACGACAAAGGTCCCAACACGGGCGGTATGGGGGCATTTTCCCCCAGCCCCATTTTGAGCAAGGCTTTGCAGGCGCAGGTAGAAAAAGAAATTGTTGGCCCAACCATCGCGGGTATGAAAGATCGGGGGTGGCCATATGTCGGAATATTATTTTTTGGTTTGATGGTGGAGGATGACAAAGCCAAGTTATTAGAAATAAATATTCGTTTGGGCGACCCCGAGGCCGCGGTCATCTTGCAAACCATGCAAACCGATCTATTGATTGCTTTGTTGTCGGCGCAACGCGGCGCATTGGAAGATTTTTCTATCAAACATTGGCACGACGCCCATGGCGTGCCGCAAACCGCCTTGGCCGTGGTTATGGCAAGCAAGGGTTATCCCGAAAAGCCCCTGCATGGACAAAAAATTATTTTACCAAATATATTACCCGAAGATGTTGTTATATTGCATGCGGGAACGGGGTTGGATGCTGATAATAATTTGGTCGCGAAGGGCGGGCGGGTCTTAACCGTGGTGGCAACGGCTGGCGATATTGCTGGCGCGCGGCGCAAGGTTTATGATGTTATAGATAAAATAGATTTTCCAGATAGTTTTTATCGCCATGATATTGGCACCAGGGGCAAAAAGCGATAAAAGCCATAAAAAAAATTACTTACGCTTACTTCATTTTCTACGATGCGCGACCTCAATCTTTATCTTTTTCAACCTCGGGCGCGCAGCGCGGGGTTATCAACCATGTTGGAAAAACACCTAGCGCGTGGGAAAAAAGCGATGATATTAACTGATGATGAGGCCTTGGCCAAAAAAATAGACGAAGAATTATGGGCCTATGACCAGGATAGTTTTTTACCCCATGCGGTGATTGATGACCCCGCTGTTTCTCAACCACACCATGATGCGCAATCGATTTTGATATTGCCGCTTGATAAAATAAATGATTCGGTGAAGGAAATTCGTAACTACAACGATGCCTCGGCGGTTTTTCTATGGTTGGATACTTTTTCTAATATCACCGACTTGCTCAACATGATGGATGATAAAGTTTCACAATGGTTTTTTTTATTTTCGTTGGGCGATAAATATCATGAAGGCATCATGGCAAAAATTTTTGCCATTGCCAGTGCCGAACAAAACCATTTTCATTTGAAAGCATGGCATCAAAACCCAGGCGGCGGTTGGCGCAATCGCTCCCTAGCCGCGGGCGGCGATTCTGCCGCCGCGGATTAGGACAGCAGACCATCGGCAAGGTTAGGAAAAAAGATACTAAGAATCCCTAAGGGAAGGGCGCGCCATTATTTTATGAATTAAATCGCGCCTTAAAAATACCCGCCCAACGACAAACCAACCACAATCACGCCGCCGCCCAAACCTATAACTTGCACCGTGCCATTGGCGTTGTTGCTATCCCCCGTGCCAGAAGAAGTTGCGGAAAAAGCAATGGGCTTAAAACTATACAGCCAGTCGCCATACAACTGAATTCCAAACCTATCACCCCGATAATTTAAAGATAGGCGTGGTGCCATGAAAAAATTTGCCCCCGCCATGGTATATTTATAAGCCGTGCTTTGGTTAGAACATTGCTGGGTGGTGATGTTGGTAGCAGTATCGGTGAAGGGAGAACAAGATGTTACCGCTACGTCAGAAGCCCCCTTGCCCAAATACATATTGCCGCCGAACGATGAACCCAGCCCCAACGATAACCCCGATCCGCCAAAGGGAACAAGGAAGGTTAACCGCGCAAACACAGGGATGTTATGAATAAACAGAAGCCCCTTGTTGGCGTCGGTGGTGGTTGATTGCGCATTTGCTTGCCATAGAGCAAATTGCGGGTAATAGCCGCCGCCTACTTCCCATTCGAACCATGAAAAATATTGACCAAAAGATAAAGAGGCCAAGAGGTTGGTATAGAGGAGAGGTTTAAAATATTGGCTTTGGTCTTTAAGACTTCCCTTGTCGTCATAATTAAAATTGAGTTGTAGTGTGTAGGGCAGAATATAAGCCACATCAAAGCGGAAGAAATATCCGCCCTTAGTAGGGTTGGCAATGGGGATGACATTGTTGTTGACAACTTCTGGAAGTTTATTCTCGGTTACGGGGACAGTTTTTACCGTGAAATTCGGGCGTGACACGGCATTATTGGGCTGGGCGAGGTTATCAATTTTTTTATTACCAATATTCTGTAAATTTGATTTTTGTTTATTATCAACAATTATTTTTTTGTTTTGATTGGTGGTGGAAAGGTTAGGTTTTTTTTGCAAAGCAGGTTTGTTGGTGCTTTGACGAGGCGTGGTGTTTGACTTTGGCGATAATGTTTGGGCAATGGAGGCTTGGGGCAAAAATGCTTGCAATAAGTGTGAAGATGGATAAATCCTACTATCAAGAGCGGAGACAAATAATTGTAAGCTGACCCATACCAGCGCGGCAAAAAATTTTAAAAAAATAGTTTTTAAAAAATATTGTGAGTCCCTGCGTCCATATATGGTAAAAATTATCAGCTTATTGCTAACATAACTTTATTCAATAATCAAAGCACGAAAACAGGGCGTTTCAAGATAGAGGATTGATTATTGCATGGTTTTTGGCTAGCAACAGATCATGAAAACAGCACAGAACGAATCAAGCTTGGCAAGGGTTTTGTCAGCGATCGTGGTTTACTTCAAACCCAAATTTTTGGTGATAGGCTTGCTGGGTTTTTCTTCGGGCTTGCCGCTGCTTTTGACCTCCAGCGTGTTGGCCTATTGGTTGCGAAAAATGGGCGTTTCGATAGAAACCATTGGCCTGTTATCGGTGGTTGCTGTGCCCTATTCGTTAAAATTTTTATGGTCGCCGCTGCTTGATAAAACCCACCTGCCATTCTTGGCTACGTGGTTGGGGCAACGCCGCGCCATGGCGCTTTTGGTTCAATTGTTACTTATTTTATCAATCCTGGGTTTGGGGTTGGCGGGGCTTACCCATCCCGAAAATCATATCATTTGGGTGGTGGTGGCGGCAAGCGCGGTGGCATTTTTTTCTGCCAGCCAAGACATGATGATAGACGGTATCAGGGTTGAAATGCTGAAGGATAAAGAGCAGGCGGCGGGGGCGGCGATGGCAACCGCGGGCTATCGGGTGGCGATGTTGTTGGTTGGTGCGGGGGTGTTGCTTTTGGCGGATACATTGCCCGCCGACGATTATCTATGGTTCAAAATTTTTGGCATCGCCGCCATGTTCCAAATATTGGGCATGATAGCCGTGCTGCTGGTGCCAAAATTGGGTAGCCCGCCACGCCATAAAACTTACACATCGGTGGTGGGGGGCATTGGGGGTTATTTTACCACCCATTTTTGGCACCCGTTGAAAGATTTTTTTGTTCGTCAGCCACAAGCCATTACCCTGTTGTTATTTTTGGTTTTTTATAAATATGGCGATGCCTTCATGGGTATCATGGCCAATCCATTTTACCTCGACATGGGATTCACGGGGATAGAAATTGCCAAGGTGGTAAAATCTTTTGGGTTATTGATGACATTGGCTGGCGGTTTTATTGGCGGGATGATAGTTTTTCGTTATGGCTTCATGATAAGCCTTTGGGTTGGCGGGATAGCGCAAGCCCTGACCAATGGATTGTTTGTTTGGTTAAGTTTGGCGGGGCATGATATTCCATTGCTGACCCTGACCATTGCCGCCGATAATTTTGCGGGTGGCGTTGCCACCATCGCGCTGGTTGGGTTTATGGGGCATTTGGTTAATATGAAACATAGCGTGACGCAATTGGCGTTGCTGACCAGTGTTTCGGCCATTGGGCGCAGCATATTATCGGCCCCCGCGGGTTATGTTGCGGCGGGGCTTGGCTACCCTGTCTTTTTTGCTGCAACTATCATATTGGCGGTGCCAGGTTTGTGGTTGTTGGCGCAATTACATTTTAAAAAAACGTCACGGGCATAAACGAAGTTAAAGGCCCAACCAAATCGTCTGGCAAACCAGCCAAGCGCGCTAAAAATTAGTATAAACCCATTCGAGAAATATAAGAAAAACCTGAAGAAAATATTTATTATTTTTGTGGCAGGTTTGTGAACAGAATCCCTTGACAACAGCAGGGTTCTTTTGTAAATAGGGCGAGAAATATTTCAACGGGGCGAGTCTCCACATCATTTTTTTTAGGAACCAATAATGCAACAGTCAAAAAAATCATTAACCAACAAAGTTAATAAGTCAGATAATAAAACCTCTGTTAATTCTTCGTCAAGTTTATTATCGTCCTTAACTGCCTTCGTTGGTCGCGATATGGGCATTTGCCTGTTGTTCGGTATTACGACGGGTGTTTCGGTTTTGTTAATCACCAGTTTGTTGGCGGGGCTTAATGCTGCCAATCCTCCCATTGTTACGGGCTTGGTTATCACCTTATTCTTTACTTTGAAATTCTTGTTCGCGCCGTTGGTGGACAAATTGCCTGCTCCCTTTTTTGGTAAAAAATTCGGCCATCGCCGTGGCATGGCCATGCTGTTGCAAATTTTGGTTATTCTGTCGCTTGTGGTGATGATGTTGGTACGTCAATTGGCTGGTTGGCCAGCCTTGGCGGTTGGTTCGGTGGCGGTTGTCATCGCTGGTTTCCAAATTATGGTGTTGGATGGTTTGCGGGTTGAAATGTTGTCGGCGAAGCGGCAAGCCCATGGCATCACCTTGTCTGTCATTGGTTATTTCTTGCTTAGTGTTTGTATTGGCATCATTGGCCCATGGTTGGCGAAGGCAGGGATAGAAATTATTTTATTGTTTGCTGTCGTGCAAGTAATTTGCTTGTGGGGTATTATTATTACCCCTTCGCTGGGTCAGGAACAAAAATTTTCTTTCGGGTCGCTGGTTGCGCCATTTGTCGATATATTTAGTAACAAGAAAATCCTTATGCTGTTGCCTTTGTTGTTGTTGTATAAATATGGCAATAGTTTGATGGTATTGTTGAGCACCAATTTCTATAACGGGCTTGGTTTCCAAGGCGACGAACAAATTAAGGTTGCCGTCAATATCGTTCAAAATATTGGGCCCCTGACTGCCATTGTTGGCATTATATTGGGTGCTATTATCATCTATACCCAAGGGTTATACCGCGCCCTGTTGGTGGGGATTGCGCTTTGCATGATTGCGCCGATATTCTACCCCATTATGTTGCGGGTTGGTCCTAATTTTGCCATTTTGTTTGCTACCGTGGCCATTGCGAATATCAGCGCCGCGGTTAGCACCCTTGCCCTGGTTGTCGCCATTGCGGTTATGCTCAACCCCAAACACAGCGTGACCCAGTGGGCATTCTTGACATCGGTTGCGGCCTTTACTTGCTTGCCATCCTTGACCATGTTGCCAACTATTACAACTTTACCCTTGATAACCCAATATCTTTTAACCGTCCCCGTTGGTTGGTTGTTACAGGTATTTAAAGTGGCGTCGCCCGATGTTATTGCCTTGACGATGATATTGCTGTCCTTGCCTGGTTTGTTTTTGGTGATGGCCAACAAAAATAATATTAAAAGATAAGAGGACAAAGTTTATGACAAAAAGAATAGCTGCCAAATATAAAATTGAACGCCGTTTGGGTGTAAACCTATGGGGGCGAGCAAAAAGCCCATTTGGCAAATCGCCACGTGGCCCAGGCCAACATGGTGCCAGCCGTGGTAAATTGTCGGATTTTGGTATTCAATTGCGCGCCAAGCAAAAATTGAAAGGTTATTATGGCAATATCACCGAAAAACAATTTTCTAAATATTATGCCGAATCGGCGCGCCGTCGTGGTGATTCGGGTGAAAACCTTATTAATTTGTTGGAACATCGCCTTGATACATTGGTTTATCGCGCCAAATTGGTGCCGACAATGTTTGCCGCGCGTCAATTCGTTTCGCATGGCCATGTCGAAATTGGCAATCGCCGCGTTACTATTCCTTCCTATCGTGTAAAAAATGGCGAAGTTGTAACATTGCGCCAACGTTCACAAAAAATGGACATGATAGAGGTTTCTCGCAAATCGAGCGAGCGCGATGTGCCCGATTATGTCGAGGTTGATGCGAAAAACATGACAATAAAAATTACCCGCGATGTTAAGTTGAGCGAGGTTCCTTACCCAACCGAAATGGAACCACACCTCATTATCGAATATTACAGTCGTTAATAGCTAGCGTCTTTTGCCTGTGGGGGCGGCTTCGGCTTCTTAGCAATGCAGCGGGGCAAAAAAATCGCACCATTATTTTTATAAATTTTCTTTGGCACGCCTTGTTGCGGTTGCCTATATATATTAGCTATGCTTACTAAGCATTCCTTGTCTCCTTGGCGTCAGGTATATTTTTACAAAGATGGTAGCCAAGCAAACCGAGCGATAGATGGCGGATGGGGTGAGATTCGAACTCACGAAGGGCGTTAACCCTTGCCGGTTTTCAAGACCGGTGCTTTTAACCACTCAGCCACCCATCCTGGTCTTTGATTGGAATAGAGTGCTTATCACAAACTTTGAAATCTGTCATCCTAGAATATTCTGTTTTTATAGATTGCCTAAAATTCATAAATCATTTACTAATGAAGATGATAAAAAAATCATGTCGAAAAAACCTATCCAAAAAAATAGCAAGCGAACGGCGGTTAAAAATAACCTGGTTAGGTTGAAGGATTATCAACCATACCCTTTAGAAATTCTGTCGGTTGATTTATCTTTCACGTTGCATCCAACCGAAACCATGGTGGTATCAACCATGGACTATCGCGCAAAGGGGAAAGCCGCACCCAAGAAAATTTGGCTGGATGGCGTTGGTTTAAAATTATTAGCGATAGAACTCAATGGTAAAACCTTGGATAAAAAGAATTATCAACAGACGGATCGCGGACTGTGGTTAAAAAATTTACCCGCCAAAGGAAAAATAACCACGCGGGTAACCATCGACCCGCAAAATAATCGCGCACTCTCGGGGCTCTACATCGCCAATGGCATCTTCACCACGCAATGTGAAGCGGTTGGTTTCCGCCGTATAACATTTTATCCATGCAGACCCGATGTGTTATCAATATTTACGGTGGAAATTCTTTCTGACCAACCTGTTTTATTATCCAATGGAAATTTAGTAGAAACGTCGCGCCGCGGTGATAAAAATCATGCAACATGGCATGACCCATTTAAAAAACCTTCCTACCTTTTTGCTTTGGTGGCGGGTGATTTAGCTTTGGAAGAGGAGAAGTTTATAACCAAGTCGGGGCGCACCGTGGCATTAAAGGCCTGGGCCGAACAAAAATACAAAGGGCGACTTGGGTTTGCATTAACCGCTTTGCAACGCGCCATGCGTTGGGATGAAGAACGTTTTGGTTTGGAATATGATTTGGATATTTTTCAAATTGTCGCCATCAGCGATTTTAATTTCGGTGGCATGGAAAATAAAAGTTTGAATATATTCGACGCCCGCTATTTGCTGTTGGATAAAGACCATAACACCGACAACGATTATTTGGTTGTTGATAGCCTTGTCGCCCATGAATATTTTCATAATTGGACGGGGAATAGAATCACGGTGCGCGATTGGTTTCAATTAACCCTTAAGGAAGGCTTGACGGTGTTTCGCGACCAAGAATATAGCATGGATAATTTTGACCGCTCGTCCGAACGCCTCAAGCAAGTGCGGAATTTAAAATCGGACCAATTTGCCGAGGATGCCTCGGGCCTTAGCCATGCGGCTCGCCCCAGCGAATATAAAGAGGTCAATAATTTTTATACCGCAACCGTTTATGAAAAAGGGGCCGAAATCATCAGGATGCTTCATACGATACTGGGCGAAGAAAAATTTCAGCTTGGTATCAAAGAATATGTGAAGCAGCAAGATGGCAAGGCGGCAACCGTCGAAGATTTTATACAAAGTTTTGAGCAGGCGAATAAAATAAACCTTGATTGGTTTATGCCATGGTATAGCACGCGCGGCACGCCCATGGTGACGGTGGCGCAACGTTATGACAAAAAAAATAAATCCTTGCGATTAGAACTTAGCCAAACCAATGAGAAGGCAATCAAACCCTATAACCAACCCTTGCCCATTCCGCTAAAAATTTCGCTGTTTGATAAACATGGGCAAGCAATAAAATTATCGAGCCGCCACAAAGATTGGCTGGCGGATAAAAATATTTTTTTGCTTCGCGGTAAAAAAGACATTCTGCAATTTGATAATGTGGCGGATGACGCCGTGGCATCCATCAACCAAGGTTTCTCTGCCCCCATCAATCTTTCCTTTGATCGCTCGGCGCAAGATTTGGGGGTGTTGTTCCATTATGATAGCGATGGTTTTAACCGTTGGGAGGCTGGCCAAACCCTGGCCATGAAATCTATTTTATCGGCTTACAAACAACAAGCAAACGATTGGTTTGATGCCTATAGCGAAGGCTTTGCACATTTGTTGGTTGACCAACATACCGCGGCCTTAAGTTTGGCAGAAAATTTTTCACTGCCGTCCTTTTTCGAATTGTTGTTGGCCGCTTATCAGGATAATAAAAAAAATGGCGCGGATCCGATAAAAATTTTAGCGGCAAGGGCACGGGTAAAGGCGGAATTGGCCACCCAGCATGCCGATAAAATTATAACGCGTTATCAGCAAACAAAAAACGCAACCTCAACCACCGACAAAGATTTGTCGCGCGATGATATTGGTGCGCGCGCTATCAACAACAATATGTTGGATATGTTGGTGAGTAGCTTGGCGATTGATAAAAAAAATATTCAAGTTGTCGAAAAAATATTATCAGACCATTATTTTAATAATAAAAATTTTACTTTAAAAAAAGGCGCGCTCAACCTTGTTAATCGATTCTCAGAATTAAGCGCCAGCGATACATTGCGTCATGCAATCCTAAGCGATTATTTTGACAAAGCAAAAAAGGATGAATTGCAGGTTGCCAATTATATTCGTTTGCTTTCAAGCCACAATCATACGGATACATTGCGGTTGATAGAAAATATAGTCGATAAGAAAAAAATATTTTCACCCGACGGATTATCAAGCATCGATTTTCGTTTGGACAAACCCAACCAGCTTTATGCCTTGCTGGGTGGGCTGGCAAGTAACATTGAACAATTTTTCCGTGCCGACGGCAAGGGTTATGATATTTTCCTTAGGGTGGTGAAGATGGTCGATAAGATTAACACCGAAAGTTCGGCGCGTTTGATGAATATGTTCAATAATTTACCGCAGTTGGATAAGAAAAATAGGCTCATCATGTCTCAAAAATTACAATCATTACAAAAAATGACTCTATCCCCACAATTGAAGGAAATGGTGGAACGAATTTTGCAAAGCTAGGAAATAATGGAGACAAAAAAGAAGCTGCTTTTTTTATTTGATAGAAACCGCGGTCATCAATTGCAATTGATAGCTTTGGCTGAGGCGTTAGCCGATATCATGCCCATCGACTATGAATTGGTAAGTTTGAATTATGGCTGGTTGGCGAAATGGCCATTGTTATTTGGCAAACCATGGTTTTCGGGTTTAAAAAATTTTTCTAGCAAATTGGATAGGGTGGACGCCATTTTTTCGGCGGGGCATGCCACGGCGCGACCCGCCATATTTTTAAAAGAACGACTACACGCCCACCATGCCATTCATTTATTATCGCCCAACGGCGGCGGCAATTTTTTTGATCTGTTGATTCGTTCATTCCATGAATGCAAAACCAAGTTGCCAAAAAACATGATGAAGATAACGGGCGGGCTGTCTAAATGGAATCAGCATCGGTTGCAAGAAATGAAGTCGCAAGCCTTGGCTTTGGCTAAGAAAAAAATTCCTGACTTCGATAGCAAGAAAGAAAAGATAGCTATTTTGTTGGGCGGCAATTCGCGCTTGCATGTTTTTAATAAAAAAGCCGCCGACCGTTTACTTGATAATTTAAAAGAATTGGCGGCAAATAATTTTTTGTTTATTACCCCGTCGTCGCGCACGCCAAGTTTTGTTCAATTAAAGTTACAAAAAGAAATTTCTTTCCATGGCAATGTCTGGCTTGACGATGGTCGTGATAATAATGTTTATGGTATGATGGTTGCGCTGGCCGATAAATTTATTGTTACCAATGATTCCATCAACATGATAAGCGAAACTTTGCTGACAAAAAAACCCGTGTCGCTGTTTCGTTTGCCTTATAAAAATCTCTTTGCATTATCTTGGCAATGTAAAAAAATTCTTCGCTACAAAAGATTCATTCGCCATATTCAAAAAAACTTTGATGTCCAGTATTATAAGGAAGACAGCAAACGCCCATTACAGGGTAGCAAATCCGTTGCGCCAAATAATAAAACCGTTAATAGTGCCGAGGTCGCCGAGGCGGTTAAGAAAATATTAACCGCCTGACAATCTTAATAAAATAGCAAAAATATTTTATGGTTGATAGCCACGCGGCGCGTAAAAAATATCTTTACCCACATGTTTGTAATGGCGCATATGTTGGTTGGCTATCATGACGCAAGAAAACATATCGATATCATCGATAGATAATTTATTCAGATCGCTAACAATTATTTCTTCGTTGTGACGATACAAATTCTTGCCAATTATCACCGCGGTGGCGGGTGATAATTTTTCTTGCGCCATTTTTATAACCTGCAACAAAATATCCTGGCGCGTTTTGCTACGTGGATTATAAAGGAAGATAGGAAAATCGCCGCTCAAGGCACCCTGCACCCGTTGTAAAATTTTTTCTTTTGGCGTCATGATGTTTGACAAGGAAATGATAGCAATGTCATTCCCCGCGGGCGCGCCCAATTTTGCGGCCAAAGCTTGAAACGCGCTGATGCCAGGGGTAATAGTAATCGGCAGGGAGCTTAATTTTTTATCATCGGGCGATTTTTTTTTGCGTTCATCAAGCACCTGCCACACGAGGGTCGCCAGAGCATAGATGCCCGCATCGCCCGAAGCCAACAACACAACCTGCTTACCCGATAGGGCGAGGTCAATCGCAAGCGATGCCCGTTGGGTTTCTTGACCTAGATCCCTTTGGTGCAATTCTTTGCCCGCCGTCAGGTCGCTTACCAAATCAAGATATATTTGATAACCAACGATATCGCTGGCTGATAAAATATGTTGTGTTGCCTCGAAACTGCGTAAATTTTTGTCGCCTGGGCCAATGCCCACCACCGCCAAATGACCTAAAGAAATGGAATTATCTAGTGCGCTTCGATTCTCCGCCAATTTGCTAATGGCAATGGTGACGCCGCTGCCCTTTTGTTTTTCTAGCAACAGGGTCGGCTGGACAGTTTTGCTGTAGCCCGCGGCGAGGAGGCTGGCAGCCTCCGCCACCGATGGCGTGCCAGTTTCCTTTTCAACCACGGTTGACGGGTTGGGCACGGGCACCGCGGCGCATTGCTGCGCCGTAAAAAATTTACATGGTCGGGCTATTTTCTGTGCTAGGGCATGCAGGGCAGGCTCATCCATTTTTATATCAATGCTGGCAATGGTATGCAGCGCGCTGGGGTGGGCATTTATTTTTTGCAGGGCCGCCGCCAAGGCTTCCTCCACCGCGCTTAATGGCGCGTTTCTTTCCAAACCGATGCCAGCCACCAAACATTGCGGCACAATTTGCGGTTCGTCTTGCGCCGTGACCATTTGCCAATCGCTAACTATTTTTTTATTGGCCAGTAGTGCGGCGGGCAAAAATTCTTTTTTAATCATCGTGGCTTGGCTCCCAATATCATCGTCATTTTTATTGGCATGCCCGCCATAGGCCAACCCCATTTTTTTTGCAAAGCCCAGAGCAAATTCTTGCCCGCCGTGATGCTCGCCAAGCAGGGCAATCAATGTTTTTGTATCGCTGGTTAAGCATAGGACAGGGGGCGAAGCAAATTTATCTTGGCTGGTGATAATGGGGGCCAAGGCGCGCACCATCAAGCCAGGGTTAACCAAGCCAATGACGGGATTATGTTGCGGCGTGGTTGCCTGGCTCGCCAGCAAATAAACATGGCGTAGGGTTTTGATAAGGCTGTTATCAACAAATTCATGAAAACCCGCGCCATAAATAATGGCGTCAGGAAATGTTTTTTTTATGTTGTGTGCTAGGGGGATGAATTCAACCCCCCCTACCACCAAGTAAAATTCTTTAATCATTTTTTTTATCAATAATAAGCAGTGAAAAATAGGGCGCGGTTTCTTCTTGCCAATTTTTTAACGGCATAATTTTTTGGTTGTCGTTACCAAGTTCGATACATAAGATAGCAGTGTCGAGCAAGTTTAATTCTTGAAGGATGTTCATTATTTTGGGCAAGGATTTGCCCAATTTCATAATGACAGCGCGATCGCTAGCCGCCAACAGGGCAAGTATTTTTTCTGGCGCACTGGTCGCGGCGATAAAACTTAGGTTATTTTTTCCCGCCGCCAAACTTATTTTATTTTGTGCCGCCGCCAATTGGGGAGAGGTAACGGCAGGAATAACCATGCAATCATATTGTTGCGGCAACAATTGCATGATATATTGGAATGACCCATAAAACAACGGGTCGCCTTCGCACAATACCGCCACCGAAATTCCTTCATCCAAATATTTTGTGATGGGGGGGATGATGTTTTTATAAGCATCAAGGTTATCGGCAGAACGCGGCGCCATTACCAATGGGTAATCAATGAATGTTATATCGCGCCCCGCAACGATGGGCATGATAATTTGCTTGGCGCGCGATGGGTGGCCCTTGGCCTGCATGGCGATAACAACATCGACCGTTTGTAATATTTTTACCGCGCCCAGGGTTAGATGGTCGGTGCCCCCAGGCCCCACGCCAACGCCGTAACAAATTGCTTGATGTTGTGTCATGTATTTTTGGTGATAAGATGCAGGGTTGTTTTTTGGCTGGTGGTTAGGGCGTGAAATTTTTTGGAATCGCCGATCGGCAATGCTTCGTCGATAATAATGGTCATGATATCGCCGCCCCATTTTTTTTGTTGCTGTAATTGTGCGGCGAATCCTTCCAGGCTATAACTCGCCGATAATATTTTTTTTCCGCTTGGTAATATTTGCCACAGGCTGGCCATCAATTTTTCATTGCTGACGCCGCCGCCAACAAATATAACATCGGGCGGGTATGATGCCCAATCTTCATCATTCATCATGGCAGGATTTTTTTTGATAAGTTTGGTTATTATTTTTTCCGCCAAGTTATGGTAAGCCACCACATTGTTACCAAGGCCAAATTGTAAGATGTTTTTTTTAATATTGTCATAACGCGATTTTTTTTCTTCGATGGTGATGGCGCGCCCGCCGCGCAATGCCCATTCTATCGCCACCGAACCCGAACCGCCGCCAATATCCCACAATATTTTATGGGGCGCGGGTTGTAATTTTGCCAAAATAATGGCGCGGGTTTCGGGTTTGGTTATTTGCCCGTCATGGATAAAAAAATTATTGGCATGGCCCGCGGTGGTCATGGTGCCCGCGTTGTGCTGGCTCGCCACCAAGCTAATAGCCAGGGTATAAAAATTTTCCTGACGGGATTCGCTTTTGATAATCTGCTCGGCCGTTTGCTTGGTTGTTTTTTCCTGTTCATCGCCCAGGTTAGAAAAAATAGTGATATTGCTTTTGCCAAAACCCTTATCGCATAATAATTGTGCCAGCGAATTTATTTGCGCACCATCGCGCCCGATGATAATTATTTTTGCTTGGTGATGCAGGTGATTGACAATTTGCTGGATGGGCCGCGTGGTTTCATCGCCGTGGGTAGAAAGGGTGATGACATCTTCGACAGCCCAACCCATTTTTCCCGCCACCTGCGACACCACCGATATGGCGGGCACAATTTCTATCCCCTGCAAATCAAAATGTTTGATGATGATTTTGCTCGCCCCAAAAAAATTCGGGTCGCCCGTAACGGCGAACACAACTTTTTTATCTTGGTTTGCCATTTTTTTCAACCAAGTAATATTTTTATCAAATGGGCGGAATAATATTTGCCTGGTTATTTTCTGCGGTACTTCATCGATGATAGCGGCGATGTTTTTTTCATTCCCCAATAATACATCGGCTTGGGCCAAGAATTTTTTGGCATGGCTGGGCACGGCATAACCCGTGCGCACCCCCAATATCATCAACCATTTTTTTTTAGCTATTGTCATTTTGTTATATCTCCATGATAGATTTTTGCGACAACAGGGCGTTGGTTGCGGCGGCGGCCATGGCACTGCCACCACGCGTTCCCGTGATGGTAATGAAGGGCAGGGTAGGAGCAAAATCTATCAGGGCTTGCTTGGCCTCGCTCGCCCCGACAAAACCCACGGGCATGGCAATCATGCCAGCGGGTTGAGGAAAATTGTTTTCTTGCCATTCCTTTAACAGCGCATAGAGGCAAGTGGGGGCATTGCCAATAACAACAATGGCATTGGCAAAATCATCGCCCAACATTTCTTGCCACAAATATATTTGAGCATGGGAGCGGGTTATTTTTTTCTCTAGGGCCACGTCCCGCACCCTGGCATCATCCACCAGGGATATTTTTTCATTACGGCTAGCTATCAAACCATGGCGCGTCATGTGACTATCGCATATAATCGGCGCGTTATGAACCAGTGCATTGGATATTTTTTCTGCCGCCTGGGGCGAAAAAAAAATAAGCTCCGCGATGGTCGGGTCGCCGACCGCATGCACCACACGCTCCACCACCAGCCATTCTTTGTTATTTTGCCATTTTTTTTTATCCACCGCGGCAGCAATACGTTGACCAGATAGGCGATAAATTTCTGCCCCGTCGCTCAAAAAATCCTTGAACATTATTTTTTATTTTTATCAGACAAAGTTTTTGGCCCCAAAGGGTGGTTGGCGAAGGGGTAAGGGTGATGCCCGCCGCCCGCGTGGTGGTGCCCATGGTCATGCGGGTGTTCGTGTGAATGCCCATGGTCATGTGGGTGTTCGTGTGAATGCCCATGGTCATGACCATGTTCGTGCGGGTGGGGATGTTCATGGTCGTGTTCATGTGGATGCGGGCGTTGGTGGCCATGTTCATGGGTTGGCTCGGCCGCATCATTGGCCCCAGCATTAATCCCTATCCCTTCAACATGGTGATGATGGCTTGTTTGTTCTAAACCCACTTCGTCTTCAAACCCCAAAACCTGTTGTCGATATTTACAAAGTTGGCAATTCATTAAACCCGCCCCTTCGATAATTTCATTGATGCGGCTGGTGATGGTATCCAGCACCAAGGGGTTATCATTAAGGTAAGGAGCCTTAAAAAAATTGATGGCAGGGAATTTTTTCTGGGCTTCGTCAACCGCGTCATATATTCTATCCACCAAGATCCCTGAAAATAAAAAATAAGGGAACACAACAACCCGCCGATATTGCAAACCAACAATTTTATCCAACGCGGGCGCAACCAGGGGGAATGTAACCCCCGAATAGGCAACCTCGCCCCAGCCAAACCCCAAACCTTCCCATAAAAACCTCATGACCTTTGATACATTGGAATTGGCATCGGGGTCCGACGTGCCGCGCCCCACCACCACCAACAATGTTTCCGCCATGTAATTTTTTTGTTCGGCGGGCGATGAAAAACTGGGTAAGATAGATAAAATACTTTGTGCGGCGGCTTGTAATAATCGCGGGTCGATGGCCAATTCGCGGCCATAATTAACAACAACGTCTTTATGTTCTTGTTGATATTGATTAACGACCGATGGCATGTCGTTTTTGGCATGACCCGCCGCAAACAATAATGCGGGCACGGCCAAAATACGCTTCGCCCCCTGTTGACGTAATTTTTCTAAACCGTCGCGAATGATGGGGGTGGCAAATTCTAAAAAACCATATTCAACGGGGGTTGGGGCATAACGATTTTTTAATTGCATCACCATGTTGGAAAATTCACGAATGGCCGACGCCGAACGACTGCCGTGCCCCAATATCATGATGGCGCAATCGCTGGGCAATGTGGCAAGCCCGTTGCGGCGCGTTGCCCCATTAGGTTGCGGGGCGTCAGCCAAAAATGACGCGGGGGGATTGATAGGTGTGGGCATTTTTTTGTATCCTTCATTTGCCCCAGGAAACATCGTTGCAACGGCCTTCAAACCAAACCGTTTGATGCTTTTCTTTTATTGAGGTAGCGACGCCACCAGATTCAATAAAAATTGGGTTCTTATAGGCGGCACCATAATAAAAAATACATGACAAGGCAAGTTAAAATTGGTAAAGAATTGCCATGCTTAATATAGGTTTTTCTTTGCTTCATGTTTTTTCTGATATAAGAAATTTTTTTGCGAGCAGAAAAATCCTATGGCAAGATAAAGCCATTGCGACAATAGTTGCCCTCTCTTTTTCTCTATCAATTATATTAAAGGAACGCGGCAGTTTGCTTGGCCTGTTTTTGGTGCCGCTTTTGCTTTTTTATCCCTATGGTTCGGCCGATAAAAAATCCATCGTCAAACAATTTACGTCGCCGCTGTATTTGGTTTTTTATGCTTGGTTGGCTATTTTTGCTTGCTCGCTTTTTTGGGGCATGTGGCACAACAACATGATGTCGCCCGCCGATTACCGCCATGATATTTTTATCCATGGCTGGTTTGTTATTGTCCGTTTTTGCCTGCTTGTCATTTTGTTGGCACCGCTTTGGTGGTTTTTTAATCGCCAACCACTGACGCGCCATATCACCATCGACCTTATTGCCCTTATAAGTTTTTGCGTGATGCTTATCATGGTGATATTGATAGAAGCGGGATATTTAACCCGCATTTGGTTTCGCAACGATCAATATTCCGAAAATGTTGCTTTGCTGTTTTTGCTTTTGTTGCCAGGTTTAATCAGGAAGAATGTCGTCGCTTGGTTATGCTTGCCGTTGATAGGCTTACTGCATGTCCCGCTGATAGAATGGCGTGGCCATTTGTTTGGCTATGGCACGGCGCGCCTGTGGACGATGGCAATCTTTATGGGATTTTTTATCTATCTTTTGTCGCCCCTGTGGCAAGGCTTAACAAAAAAATGGCGGTTGTTATTTTGGTTGGCGATCGTCGGCGGGTATGCCACGCTCATTATCATTTTGCTTGGCAGTGGGCCTATTTATAAACCCAACGATCCTTTCAACCATCCCTTTTTATCCTTCTTGAGTTCGTTAGGATTCGATGTTGGCTCGCTTAAGGAACGATTTAAATTTTGGCATTTTATATTTTATTATATTATCGACCAGCCATTTTTGGGACATGGCATCAATATTAATCGCCATTTACCAACCTTAACGGCCGATTATCATACCGTTATTTTTTCATTCCTACCTTATGACGCGGTCAAGGGCGAATGTTTTTTAATCAATGGGTGCGAGGCCTTAAACCAACCGCACTTCGTTTGGATAGAATTGTTGTTGGACGCTGGCATTTTTTCGCCGTTGCTATTGTTTATGTTGTTTGCCATGGTGCTTTGGTATTTGATGATACAAAAAAATAATCAACCATTCACGCGCGGCGCGTTTTGCTTTTTTGTTTCTTTTGCTTTTTGTTTCATACTAACCAATTCCATCTATGCCTTTTGGCAATTTTATATGGGCGCCATGGCGATGTTGTTGCTGTTAACCCAATCCGCGCCTGCTACAAACAAAATCCTCAAAACCAAAAATAACAAAAAAATACGCAAGCCATGACCATTCATTTTATAGGCGCAGGCCCTGGCGCACCCGACCTTATTACGCTACGCGGGGCGAAGTTAATCGGGCAATGCCCTGTTTGCCTCTATGCGGGGTCGTTGGTGCCCGCCGAAATTATTGCCACCGCGCCCCCTGGCGCATTGGTGATGGATACCGCCGCCATGGTGTTGGAAGATATTATTGCCGTCATGAAAAAAGCCCATGAAGAAAAAAAATCGGTGGCGCGGGTTCATTCGGGCGATCCCTCGCTCTATGGGGCCATTGCCGAACAAATGCGTGCTTTGGATAAATTGGGTATCGATTATGATATTTGCCCTGGTGTCCCCGCCTACGCGGCGGCGGCGGCCCTGCTAAAAAAAGAATTAACCCTGGCCGATGTTTCGCAAACCATTATTCTAACCCGCACCGCGGTGCGGGCATCGGGTATGCCCGCGGGGGAAGACCTGCCCACCTTGGCCAAAACGGGGGCGACCCTAGCCATTCATTTATCGATAAACAATTTGGCGAAGGTGGTGAAGGACTTGACGCCGCATTACGGGGCCGATTGCCCCGTGGTAATTGTTTATCGTGCTACCTGGCCCGATGAAAAAATTATCATCGGTTGTTTGCAGGATATTCGTGAAAAAGTAAAAAAAGAAAACATCACCCGCACCGCGTTGATATTGGTTGGCCGCGTTTTAAATGAAAATAATTTTTCCGACTCGCGCCTTTACCACAAGGATCATACCCATGTGTTGCGCGAAAAAAATATGAACAAATAATGCAACTACAAAATCTGAAACAACAATTACGCACCGCCATACAAAAAAATGATGGGCTGACGGTTGAAGATTTCTTTTCCCCATGGTTGCAATATTATTATAACAGGCAAGCCGCACCGCCATCAACGCCTGCAACCCAAAATGCAATATTTGGCGCGGCGGGTGATTTTACAACCAGCCCCGAAATATCGCCCCTGTTGGGGGCGGTTTTGATATTGCGCTTGGCAAGCCAAATGGCAAATAACGCGCCAGGCAAAGACAAGCCAGCAAACAAAAAAAACTACCACCTGCTTGAAATTGGCGCGGGGCGCGGCACCATGATGCTCGACATGTTAAACCATTGCCCTTTATCTATATTGTCGCAATTAAAAATTTCTATCGTTGAACAAAGCGACCATTTGACAATGGAACAAAAAAAACGCTTAAGCAAATATGATTCGATGGTCGGTTGGCATAAAAACATAACCGCCTTGCCCGATGCCTCGGTTGATTTTATTGTTGCTAATGAATTTTTTGATTGCCTCCTACCCCGACAATTTTCTTGGCAAGAAAATAAATGGCACGAAAGAATGGTGATGGTGAAACAGGAAGCGGGAATCGATGAATTTTTTTTCGCTTGGCATTCCATGACGGATTCTGCCCCGCTCAATAATCTGCGCCATCATCAACCGCCAAAACCAGGCGCCATATACGAACTTCATCAATCTTACATCCAGCCACTGACCGACATGGCGCGGGTTTTAAAAAATAATGGTGTGGCTATTATCATTGATTATGGCAACGAAGGGATATATGATGGTGATAATTTGCAAGCCATGCGCCATCATCAACCAGTCGATGTTTTTGCCCATGTGGGGGAGGCTGATATTTCAGCGTCGGTTGCCTTTGATGAAATAGTAGATATTGCCCGCCAGCATAATATGAAAAAAATATATTTTGATAACCAGCGAAATTTTTTGCAAAGTTTGCATGGCGAGGAAGTGGCAAATAAGCTTATAACATTGGGTTATGATAAAAAACATATCATCGCTGGTTATCAACGTTTGATTAAAACCGAAAAACCAACCGACATGGGGCGGTTGTTTAAAATCATGGAACTACAAAAAACATTCTGATGCTGAAACCCTTAACCCATCCCTTGCTTATTAACCATGCGCGTCACGGTTTTTTTAATCGGCATGGCGGGGTAAGTCGCGGCCTCTACTCATCGCTCAATGGCGGGGCGGGGTCAAAAGATAATATTGATGATGTTATGGAAAATCGCCGACGGGTGCAAGAATTTTTCGCGGCGAGAAAACTTATAACATTGCATCAATGCCATAGCGCCACCGCCATTGTTGCTACCCCCGATACAGAAATCAGCCAAATAAAAGCCGACGGCATGGTAACCGCCGACAGTAATATTGCGCTATGTATCTTGACCGCCGATTGCGCCCCCATATTGTTAGTCGACCAACAGAAAAAAATTATCGGTGCATGCCACGCGGGTTGGCGCGGTGCGGTGGGCGGGGTGATAGAAAACACGGTGCAAGCCATGAAAAAATTAGGTAGCGCGCCCGCCAATATTGCCGCGGTGATAGGCCCCTTAATTGGCAAAGAAAGTTATGAAGTGGGGGAAGATATGCGCGCCGCCGCCACCCAGCAACAGCCATGGGCAAAAGATTTTTTTACCCCGCTTGAGCAAAGCCCCGAAGCCACGCAAGAAAAATTTTTATTCGACCTTGCGGGTTTTTGTGCGGCTGTATTAAAAACCCAAGGGGTGGAGCGGGTGGCGAACTTGGGGGTTGATACCCTAACCAACGAAGATTTTTTTAGCAACCGCCGCAATAAATTACAGGGCCAGGATGATTACGGCAGGTTGATGAGCGTGGTGATGATTGGTGAATAAAAAATATTTTTATCAACCATCAACCATCGCCGCGTCTATCAAAAAAAAGTCAATACCTCGGTTGCCTTGCCAATCGTTGGCATATAATTCGCCTACCACATGAAATTTGTTGCCTGGCGGCGTTGCCGCCAAATGCTGGGCGGTATGATTATTCAGGGCGCGAAACATGATGGCGCGCAAACTTTTCTTTTCTGCGCCACTGCTTGAAAATATTACCGACAGATGTTGTTCCTTCAGCCAGGTAACTTTTTCTAACACGGCGTTTTTTATCATGATCAACGGCGTGCGGTTGCCGCGGCCAAATGGTTCCAGCAACTCCATTTCTATCGCCAGGTCGATGTTAAGGGCGGGCAGGGGAAGGGTAGCGGCAATTTTTTTGTTGCTTTGCGGCAATGTGCCATCGCATTGTTTGTCTATATGGTGGTTGATAAAATCTTTGGCGGCTTGCCAATTTTTTTTATTAACCTTGAATCCGCCCGCCATTTTGTGGCCGCCGCCCGTGATTAACAAACCCGCTTGATGCGCCGACATGATGGCCGCGCCAATATCCAACCCCGCGTAGGACCTGGCCGATGCGGTGATAACATCATCCGCCCTATCGTTATTATCCGCCGCGTCATTATTACCCGCGCCGCCAATAATAACGGGCCGATGATATTTATCTTTTAAGCGGCTGGCAACGATTCCCAAAACGCCAATATGCCACGATGAATCCTGCACCATCAAAATATTTTGTTTTAGGGACAAGGGGTCGGCGGTGACAAATTGCTCGGCCTGCGCCACCAATTGCTGTTCGATAATTTTTCGTTCCTCATTAAATTGATGCAATTGCAGGGCGATGGGTTGCGCGATTTTTTTATCGTTGGTGGTTAATAATTTTGCCCCGAGGTCAGAAAAACCCAACCTGCCCCCCGCGTTAATACTGGGGCAGATATAAAATGAAAGTTGCCCGCTGGTTAGGTTTTGCTCGATTGCCAAAGTTTCAAGCAACGAAGCCAACCCGACATTTTGGCGTGCCGCCATGATTTGCAAACCCTGCTTAACGAAGGCACGGTTAAGTTTTACCAACGGCACAACATCGGCCACGGTGGCCAAGGCTACCAGGTCAAGATATTGAAACAGGTCGGGTAAATTTTCTGCCCCCTGTTCGCGTAAATTTTTTTGCAACATCACCAAAAATAAGAATGCCACGCCAGCGGCGCATAAATAACCATAGTCATTTTTATCATCGAAACGGTTGGGATTAATAAGCGATAGGTTGGCGGGTAAAGGCGGAATGGGTTCGGACAGGTGATGGTCAAGCACAATGATGTCAAGTTGTTGCGCGGCGGCGGTTAACATGGCGAGCGCGCTGGTGCCGCAATCCAGAAAAACAATCACATCGACTTTTGATTTTATAAAATGATCGATGGCTTTTTGATTGGGGCCATAACCATCATGCAACCTGTCGGGAACATGAAAAATAACCTTACAGCCCACATGGGTAAGATAACGATAGAGCAAAGCAATCGATGCCGCCCCGTCGACATCGTAATCACCGAACAATGCGATGGTCTTTTTTTCTTTGATAGCGCGCGCCATGGTTGCCACGCCCGACGCCATGTCGCGTAAAATATTGGGGTCGGTCATAAGGTTTTTAATTTTTGGGTTGAGGAAGTCGATAACCCCAGCCTCGTCAATATCATAAAATCCCGCCATAATTTCGGCCAGGGCGAGGCTGACCTGCGCCTGCTCGCTGATGGTTCTAATTTTTTCTTCGTCGCGCGGCGCCAACAACCATGCCTGCCCCGACAGTGATTTTTTTACAACGGTGCGCCATTGATTTTTTTTCATCATCATAAATAAACCTTATCATATCCCCCATAATAGTCATTGCTCGATTCTTGCTTTTTTACTAGATAGATAACATGAATCATCTATACCTTGACCATAATGCAACCACCATGGTTAGACCAGGGGTTTGGCAAAAAATAGCTGACATGGCGGGCTTGCCACTCAATCCATCCTCCGTCCATTATCACGGGCAATTGGCGCAAAAATACGTGGCCGCGGCGCGTGAAACAATCAAAGAATTAACAGGCAGCAACCATGTAATTTTTACGGCAGGCGGGACGGAGGCTAATAATTTAGGCCTCCATCTACTCCTTCATGACCTAAGCGAAAAATATCAGCAGCCTTGCCAACTTATTTATTTTTTGGGGGAACATCCCTCCATCAAAAATTTTGCCAAACAAATGGATAAGGGTTTTCCGCCCGCCGTGGCTGTTGGCTTAAAGCCCGACGGGCTTGCCGATATAGAAGCCCTGCAGCAAACCTTACAAACCACGGGCGATGGACCAAAATTGATTGCCCTGCAATTGGTGAATCACGAAACGGGGATTTGCCAACCGCTTGATAAGATTGTGACCCTTGCCAACCAGCATCATGGTTTTGTATTGGCCGATGGCATACAATTTTTCCCGCACCGCCGTTTAGACATGGCAAGCATGGGCCTAACCGCCGCCACCCTAGCCAGCCATAAATTGGGTGGCTTGCATGGTGCAGCAGGGTTGTTATTGATGACGCCGCCCGCCGTCAACCCGCTTCATCGTGGCGGGGGGCAGGAGCAAGGCTACCGCCCAGGCACCCAAAACACCCTGGCCATTTACAGCATGGGGTTGGCGTTGCGCGAAGCGATCGAACATCAACCTACCGAAAATAAAAATTACCAAGCATGGCGCGACCGTTTGGAAAGCGGCGTAAAAAAAATCCGCGATGATGTGATATTGGTGGGCCAGGGGGTGCCGCGCCTTGACCATGTTGCTTTGTTGGTTGATAAAAAAATTGCGGGCCAAGAAATGGTGCTGGCCTTGGATAGCATGGGTATATCCGTTTCATCGGGGGCGGCCTGTTCTTCGGGAAAATTGTCACCTTCGGAAACCCTGGCCGCCATGTGGGGTGATAAGGCCGATGTTGAGGCACTTCATCATACCCCCGCTAAAAATTTATGTAAGAATAGTTTGCGCATATCGTTTGGCACGGGCAATCGGGCGGAGGATGTGGATGTTTTTTTACAGGCCTATAAAAAAATAGTAAGCCATTATTAAAGAATTGTCTGCTGGGATAATATTTGCTAAAGGAAACCATGGATAGTCCTTTGATTGCGCCGTCATTGTTATCGGCAGATTTTTCTAACCTTGGTCAAGAAATGGCGCGGCTTGAATCGGCGGGTGCCGATTGGTTTCATTTTGATGTGATGGATGGGCATTTTGTTAGCAATATTACTTTTGGTCCGCCGCTTATCAAATCAATGCGGCCCTTAAGCAAAGTTTTTTTTGATGTCCATCTGATGATAGAAAATTATCATGATTATTTGCAATCCTTTGCCACGGCGGGGGCCGACCAAATCACCATTCATTTGGAGGCCAAAACCAAAGCACAGCAATCGGTCAAAGATGGGTTGTTAAAAATAAAATCCTTAGGTAAAAAATGCGGCGTGGCTATCAAACCTGGCACCGATCCTAAATTGTTGGCAGAATTTTTGCCTGACCTTGATGTTATTATTGTTATGTCGGTTGAACCTGGCTTTGGCGGGCAGGGTTTTATGACCGAGGTTTTGCCAAAAATCACCGCGGTTAGCAACATGATTAAGGGCAGCAAAACCATTGCCGAAATTGACGGCGGGGTATCGGCCGACACCGTGGGGTCTATAGTTGCCGCCTTTACCGCGGGCGGGGCATCGCCGCGCCAATTGTCGCTGGTGGCGGGGAATTATATCATGGGCGATAAAAAACCTGGCGACTATCAACAACGTATCAACCAATTAAAACAACATTAACATGACGCATCATCATTCCACGGTTGCCATTATTCCCGCCGCGGGAAAGGGGACAAGGCTGTTGCCCTTCACCCGTTATCTGCCCAAAGAAATGATGCCGCTGGGCGATAAGCCTATCATCCATTATACGATTGAAGAAATTCAAGCGGCGGGTATAGAAAAAATTATCCTGATTACCAGCCAGGGCAAAGAATCGATGGCTGATTATTTGTTGCATCATGCCACCTTGGGATTGAATGAAAATAATTTTCAAATCATCGAGCAAAGCGAACAATTGGGGTTGGGTCATGCCGTGTTATGCGCGGTTGATAATATTGATAAACATTGTCAACAGATAGCGGTCATCGCCCCCGATGATGTGATGGTTAAAAAACAAAACAACCAAGCCCTGGCCATTCAACAATTGTTGGACCATAGCCAGCATGATAAAAATGCCATGTGGGTCGCGGTGGAAAAAATAAAACCCGCCGACAGCAAAAAATATGGTATATTGAAAATCATTGATAACATGCAAAAAAATGGACAGGACATCTATATGGCCAATGATTTAATCGAAAAACCATCGGCTGAGGATGCGCCCAGCGACGTGGCCATCATTGCTCGCTACGTTCTGCCGACGGCGATATTCGAATCCTTGCGTCATACATCGCGCGGCGCGGGGGGTGAAATTCAATTAACCGACGCTATGAAAAATTTATTACCACACCATCCATTTTATGGTGTGGCGACCAATTTGATGAGGTTGGATACGGGCAATATCAACGGGCTGTTTGCCGCCAATTATTTTGTGCGTTATCATCAAATGCCACCTACTCCCACGGCTTCATAAACATGAATTTTGAAAATATATCCAACCATCGGTTAGATCCAACGATACTGCGCCAATATGATGTGCGCGGCATTGTTGGCAAAACCTTGCACCCGCGTTGTGCCTACATGCTGGCGGGGTTGCTTGCCAGCGTTTTACCAGCGGATGAAAAACAAGTCGTGGTTGGTGGCGATGGTCGCCTCTCCACCCCAGAATTAAAATCGGCCCTCATCAGGGGTTTTATCGATTACGGGGTGGATGTAGTGGAATTGGACGGGGTTGTGGCCACGCCCGAACTTTACCATGCCAATTATTTTTTAAAAATGCCCATGGCGGTGCAGGTAACGGGGTCGCACAATCCCAAAGAATATAATGGATTTAAAATAGTCAAACACCAAAAACCATTTTGGGGGCAAGATATAGCCGATTTCAAAAATAAAACCTTGCCACCATTACCCAGCCAAAAAGGCAAGCATGAAAAAAAATCCATGCGCGCGCAATATATTAAAGACGTGCTGGCGGGTATTGTCTTGCCCCAGGATATGAAGGTTGCGTGGGATCCAGGCAATGGCGCGTTGGGTTTGGCGTTAGAAAATATTTTGCCGATGCTGCCAGGCGAGCACCATGTTATCAATGGCGCGGTGGATGGTCATTTCCCCGCCCATCACCCCGACCCAACGGTGGAAGAAAATTTGCTGCAATTAAAAAAATTGGTCAAGGATAAACAATGTGATTTGGGTATAGGTTTCGATGGCGATGGCGATAGGATAGGCGTGGTGGATGAAGATGGCATGGTGTTATGGGGCGATCAATTGTTAATTTTTTATAGCCGTTTGGTGTTGCAAAAAAATAAAAACGCTACCATCATCGCCGATGTTAAGGCTAGCCAATTGTTTTTTGACGAAATTGAAAAATTGGGCGGGCGCGCCGTGATGGCACCCACGGGGCATTCCATTATCAAAACCGAAATGAAGAAACAGCATTCGGTGCTGGCGGGCGAAATGAGTGGTCATATATTTTTTGCTGACCGTTGGCCTGGGTTTGATGACGCGCTCTATGCTGCCCTACGGCTTTTAGAAATATTGGCGGTGGAAAAAACATCGCTTAAAAAATTACGCCTATCCTTGCCACCCATGATAAACACCCCCGAAATGCGGTTGGATGTTAAGGAAGAAGAAAAAATGCCGATTATCGAAAACCTCCGCTCTTTGCTGCGTGCTTCGGGTGTAGAATTTAATGATTTGGACGGTATAAGGGTGCGCGAAGGAAAAGGTTGGTGGCTGATCCGTGCATCGAACACCCAAAATTGTTTGGTGGCGCGGGCGGAAACCGATAGTCCCGAGAATTTAAAAAAGTTAATCAATAAAATAAATGACTATTTGGTTGCGGTGGGCGCGCCGACCCTTCCATAATCCCCAGCCTAAAATAATAACTCCCAATCAACGGCGTAAGGCGCGTGGCTAGGGCTTAACCCTTGATTTTTTTAATATAATTTCTTATGATGCCTGTTCTAAAATAATAAAATATATAAAAATATGCAAAAAATTTATCTCACCAAGGCAGGCTTTGATAGGCTAAAAGAAGAGTTGAACCACCTAAAGAAGGTGGAGCGGCCCGCCAATATTCAAGCCATCGCAACCGCACGCGAACATGGCGATTTATCAGAGAATGCCGACTATTCGGCGGCGCGTGAAAAGCAAGGCTTCCTTGAGGGCAGGATTAACGAGTTGGAAGATAAATTGGCGCGGGCGGAGGTAATGCCCATGCCAACCTCTAATCTTGAAACCATCCAATTTGGGGCGAAGGTTAAAGTGAAAGATAGCAATGGTAAAGAATTAAGTTATCGCTTGGTGGGGGAGCTGGAGGCCGATATTTCGGATGGATCCATATCCACCGCGTCGCCCATCGGGCGCGCCTTGCTTGGTAAACAGGCTGGTGATTATATTGATATTATCACCCCAGGCGGCGAAAAAACTTATCAGGTTTTGTTGGTTGGCTATTAACCACCCCGCTACATAAGCGTGGCTTCATTCATACTATTCCACCAAAATAACGCCAGGACGGGCGATTTTTTTATTTTCGCTATTGGCGTCCAATATAGATTTTTGGTCGGCGGTTAGCACACGTTCCCTAGAAAAGGCCGAGGCCAAATATTCAGCAATTTCATTAAAAGGACTTTTACGCGCTTTCAAATCGCTAGCCAATTCTTGGCGAATGGCTGGGTCGACCTTTAAAGCATTGGCTTGGCGCAATACCGCAACATCCGATTGGCTCAAACCACTGGATGCCAATTGCGCCTGTGATACCGAATCGGTGGCATTGTTGCCATCACCAAATATAGTTTGCAACCCGCGCGCCGCGGGGTCGGTGACGTCGGTTTGTTTGTTGGCTTGCTTGGCATTTTTGTCAGAATCAAGCGGCATGGGCAGCAAAGCGTCGCCTGGCGGGGCAGTAAGGGGCGGGTTGTTGGTAACCGCAAATTCATCGGGCGGGGTAATGGCAAAGGCCGAAATTTTTCCACCCTTGGATGCGCAACCCGTCAACAAAAGCACCGACAGGATGCCAGTGCCAAGCAGCCATAGATAGCGAGAGGGGCGAGAAGGGTTTTTATTCATAATAACCTTATAGCATGATATTTTGCTAAAATCAAAAAGCTATTTACGTAATTGATGTTGAATTTTATGCACCAACCGCCATTGCCACATAGCCAAGGCCAAGATAAAAAATTGCATAAAAATAACCATCCATTTTTCGTTTTCACTGACGGCGCGCGCCGACAACCCAAACCCCAGGAATTGTAACAAAATGACAATAACACCCATATGAAAAAATAAAAAATTATAACTTGCGGCGCGCATTTTACCATGGCTTATCATGGCATGGCGCAGGGCAAATAATAAAATAAATATCCACGGTATTTGCACAATGGGCAAACAAAGAAAAAATAACAACATGCGCTGGTTGTTTAAAAATTTTTGAAAAAAACGCGGGTAATATTTTTTTTCCAAACCATACAGCGCCGAACGCCAAGACGCGACATAGCCGCCCCACAATAATGTATAGACGAGAACCACGCTTATCAATAAAAGATGATAGATTTCTACCGTTACATTCTTATTGATAAAAGAAAATGAGAATAAAACTCTTTCCATATTCACTCGAACTAGACTATAAACATACAAAACACAAGAAACACCATCTAATAAACTGTATTTTTATGCCATTACCCGCAAACAAACCATCGCCAAGCGAAGTTATGTCTTACAATGCCACAGCTGTTGTAAAAATTTGCCAAGATTTTTTACATGACAACAAGGCCGATGATATTGTGGTTATTGATGTTATTAAAAAATTCCCCCTGGCGGATTATATGATTATTGCCACGGGAACATCGGCGCGTCATATCATATCCTTGGCACAAAATTTAAGCGCGGAATTGAATAGGTCTTATCGGGTGAAGACATTGTCAGTGACGGGGATGGAGCAAGGGGATTGGTTGTTGCTTGACCTTGGCGATGTGATAGTTCATTTGTTTCAAAAAACCGCAAGGGAATATTACCAACTTGAAAAACGCTGGGCTGATAATTGATTGCCATATTGTGATGTTTGCCAAATCGGCGGACATGATAGATATGATAGAGCCTTATAGAAAAAAAATGATGGCAAGGGTGGTGCTTGACCTGTTAAAACCACTGGCTTCGCTTTCATCCCTCAACGGCGAGGAGCGAATAAAAAAGCAGGAAGCAATTTTAGAAAAAAAATTATGGCCACCAGCCGCCAAACAAAAAGCCGCGGTGGTAGCGTTGGATGGTCGGGGACAGTCCGTTAGTTCTCGGGAATTTGCGGGGTTGCTCGACCATTTACAACAGCAATATCAAACTATCAATTTTGTGATTGGTTCGGCCGATGGGTTGAGCGAAGATTTTTTAAAAAAATGTCATAAACGGGTTAGTTTTGGCCCGCTAACTTTTCCGCATCAATTCATGCCGTTGTTATTGGTGGAACAGCTTTTTCGCGCCGATAGCATCATGCGCGGCACGCCCTATCATTTGGGTCATTAATATCTTGGGTCATTAATATCATTGTATTACGCCACCCAAGCACGGCGAGCGGGGCGGGGCAGGAAGCGCGCGAAAATATATTTTTTTACATTGTATTATTAAATATTGCATGATAGGAAAAAATATAAAAAATAAGCGTGAATTCTGTGCAAAAAATGAATAAGATTTTGAATATTGTGTCAAACAAATTTTCAAAGGGTTCACTTGGGAATTCTTCGGGAAAGAAATCGCACCCTTCATCACCATCGTCTAATAAAAAATCAAGGGATAGGGCGGCAACATCGCGCGCCATTGTTGATATCAATATTGGCGTGGTGGTTTTTTTCTTACAAGATTTGGTAATAAAACTTGTCAGCCACGATTATGCCATTAGCCAGTTGATGTTGGTTAGGGCCTTGGTGGCTATGCCGCTGTTGCTCGTCCTTATTGCGCGCTGGCGAGTAGAGGGGGAGGTGCTGGGGCTGGCGGCTATTTGTTCACCGCGTTGGCGTATTTTGTTATTACGCGGCATGACCACGGTGGTTGCCTATACTTGTTATTACCTTGCTTTTCCTGTCTTGCCCATTGCGATCATTGTTTCGATGTTTTTAACCGCCCCGTTGTTTTTGGCCTTGCTTGGTTTTTTGGTGATTGGTGAGCCCATCGCGCCGCGTCAATTGTTGGCGATTGTGCTTGGGTTTGCGGGGTCATTAATTATTTTGCGCCCTGGGTTTACGCATGATTTATTTGCCAACATGGCGACATATGTCTGGCACTTATTTGCAAGCCAGGCGGTTTCGCCTGATGCCGCGCCCTTGCCTGTGCCTATCGTGACTGGGTTTGATTATGCCAGCCTGCTTCCCTTGGGGGCGGCGATAGCCTACAGCCTGTCGCAAACTATTAATCGCAAATTTTTACAGCAAGAAAGCCCCTTCGTCATGGCTTTTTATCAAACGGCACTTTTTTTTGTCGCCGCTTCGCTGGCGTCGGTGATTTTTTATTTTCAACAATTCCACCCACAACATTTAAGCCTCATTTTTTTAACCAGGGATTGGGTGCCGTTTGCGCCGCGCGATTTAATATTGGTTGGCGCCACGGGTATCATCGGCACGGTTGGTATGGTGTTTTTGGCTCGCGCCTATCGCAACGCGCCCGCCGCGGTGGTGGCACCGTTTGAATATGTTGCCTTGCTGATAGGATTCATTGTTGGGTTTTTGGTGTGGAATGAAACGCCCGATATTTTTGCCATGGTGGGTGCCTTCATGATATTGGCGGCGGGCATGTTGATTATCCGCGGTGATACTTAAGGGTTGCGTTTAAAATCGTTGGCGAGCATGTCCTAAAAATTCCTACCCATTTTTTCTCGTAAAAAATACAATGGGTAAAAAAAAATGAGGTAAAAACTGTCGCAAGATTTTAGAAGAAAATGGCTCCGCGGGTAGGATTCGAACCTACGGCCAACCGGTTAACAGCCGATTGCTCTACCACTGAGCTACCGCGGAAAAAATATAAGCTCGCTTACAGTTTTTGCTGTAGCTAAAAAATCCCTATCTTGCAACCTTAAAACTATATTAAAATGATATGAAAAACCATAAGTAAAAAAAACATTCATTGGTGGATGTTTATGGAGCTGGATGATTCTTATGCCAATGTTGGGCAATCTCTATCCGTTTTGCAAACCATACCTTGTCATGTTGTTGCGCGTAATCAAAGAATTTTTTTAAGCCTTGGATACGCCCTGGGCGACCCACCAATCGGCAATGAAGCCCGATGGATAGCATTTTGGGGGCGGTGGCACCTTCCTCATACAAACAATCAAAGGCATCTTTTAGATAAGCAAAAAAATGATCGCCCGTGTTAAAACCCTGCACCGCGGCAAAACGCATGTCGTTGCTATCCAGCGTATAGGGCACGATAAGATGCGGTTTATTCACGACTCGCGACCAAAATGGCAAATCGTCGCTGTAATCGTCGGCATCGTATAAAAATCCACCCTCCGCCGCGACCAATGCACGCGTGTTGGGGCTGGTGCGGCCCGTGTACCAACCCAATGGTCGCTCGCCCGTAATTTTTTTATGTAATTCGATAGCCATTTCCAAATGTTCTTTTTCTTCCGCCTGCGACACATATTGATAATTGATCCATTTGTAGCCGTGGCTGGCAATTTCGTGGCCGTCTTTTAAACATTGTTCAATCACCGCGCCGTGGCGTGCCATGGCGGTTGCCACGCCATAGACGGTGATAGGAATTTGCTTATCACGAAATAATTGCAACAATCGCCATACCCCTGCACGCGAACCATATTCATAAATACTTTCCATGCTGATATGGCGAACCCCCTCTAACATTTGGGCTGAAACAATTTCTGACAAGAATGCTTCCGATGCCTTATCGCCATGCAGGATGCAATTTTCGCCGCCTTCCTCATAATTCATGACAACTTGGATAGCGATCCGCGCCCCGTTTGGCCAAATAACCTTGGGCGTATTTTGGCCATAACCAATAAGGTCCCTGGGATAATTATCGCTTGGCCCGTTGTTGCCTGCAATAACAGGGGAGGTTTTTTTATTGTCCATGGGAGTTATTGGGCGTTATTGGGCATTATTGGGCGTTATTAAAAATAAATAAGCTGATAAAAATGATTAAAAATGGAAGGTAGCACGCAGGCCCGCGTTAATAAAATCTTGTTGCGCCGCGGGGTTATTATTTTGCGGTATGGTTTTGGTGGTAAAACTATAATCGACCGAGCCACCAAGGTCAATATTATCAACGATGCGATAATCAACCGATAGGCGTGGATTCAAAATAAGTTGCCAGCCAGCACTGACCCATGGATGCGCGGGCGATAGCAGGGTGCGGGTGGCAAAGTCCCTGTCGTTAAATTGTGTAAGGCTATAACGCCCACCGACATAAAACCCCGAAGTAATGGTCCACCGCTTAATCACGAAGCCAATATCAAACCCCGCCGCCAAGTCATTGCCGAGGAATTGGTGTTGATAAAAATGGTTTTGGATAACGCCGACGGCTTGGGCCTGCGATGGATAGGTATCGCGATATTCCAAAACCCCAGCGGTTAGACGATAATAGCCCATGGGGGCAATGAAAAACCAAGGCCTGATATTAAAGCGATAACCAGCCGCCAGCGTCGTTTGAAAAAACACGGGTGCTTCAGGAACCAGCGGGGTGGCGGTGCTGGTGTAGGTTACATTACCCAAAGGGACCGCAACCCCCATGTCCCATTGAATGACCGCTTCGGCCTTCGCCTGGTTGATGGGGGCGGCAATAAGCGACGAAGTTAAAAAACAAATAGTTGCCACAAACCTTGTGCCAAATTTTTGTTGGCGATAAAAAAATAGCGGGGATATTTTTTTGGTAACGAACATGCAGAAACTTTTTAAATAGAATTTTTTGATTGGTAATAGTTGATGGGTTTTATCATCGGCGCATCATAAATGAATTTTTTACTTATTGCCATCCCCTTAGCCTAGTTTTCTCATAACTTATAGGCTTGTTGCTCTGTATCATTTTATTCAAATGATACAAGTGCTTACCAATTGTAAGCTATATTAAGAGGGCTTATTTTCGGTAGCGGGCGATTCGGGTGCCGCAGCAACCTCAGGCGCGGCCACTTCAGCCGCAGGGGCTTCAACAGCAGCAGGTTTTGCCGCCTCCTCAGCCGCTTTTTTTGTCGCTTCTTCGGCGGCTTTTTTTGCATCTTCTAATTTTGCTAATGTTTTGGCACGTGGCATATTTTGCTTGGTTTGATTTTTTGCCTTTTCTTTTTTATCAAATTCTACCAAACCTTGTTGGCTTAAAAAAATAGCAACCCGTTCCGATGGTTGCGCCCCGACCGACAGCCAATATTTGGCGCGTTCAATATCAATGATAACCCGCTTCGGGTCGTTGCTGGCAAGCATGGGGTTATAACTGCCAATGCGTTCCAAAAATTTTCCATCGCGCGCGCGGGTTTTGGTCGCGGCGACCAAACGATAATAAGGGCGTTTTTTTGTGCCACCACGGGCGAGACGTAATCTAACAGACATTTTTTTTCTTTTGTTTTTACATTATTCGCAAATTGCTTGCTGCTAGCGTTCCTGCCATGAAACACCAATAATGTCAAGCCGAAAAAATGTAATTTTTTTATCCATTCATATTGCTTGGTTGCGGCGAACATAAGTTTTGATGGCAAATCTATGTCCGCGAAAGTCATGCTATGATAGCGAGAGGATGTTTGACAATATCATGGTTTGGTTTTATAACAGCTGTGCTATGGCTTTTAAAAATTCTTTAAAAAAATTCTTGAAAAATTATATAAGGAACAAATCCTTTCGTGGTCGGCGCGGCGCGCCAACCACGCTGTTGGTTGCGATGATTGCCTTCGCGGTCGTTATTTTTTATTTAAGCACGGGGCAAGGGAGCATCAAGCAGTGGCTGGATGAAGCCTTGCATCGCGACTCGCCCGCGGCCTTAAGAAATTTTTCTTTGAATCCTGGCGCGGATTTTCGTCCCTTGATGCCCTTACAAAATCAAAGCAAGGACCCCGCCATTTTTATGGCCGACCTGACGGCGCGTATCAAATATGTCGCCGCCAAACCTTCGCGATTATTTCAGCAGGCTACCAACTTCATGCTTTATAACGGGCAATCGCCTGGGCCACTCATCGATGTGGTGGCGGGCACCCATGTCAAAATAAACTTTACCAACAAATTGAGCAGCGAGACCACGGTGCATTTCCATGGGTTGCCTATCCCGCCGAGCCAAGATGGCAACCCGATGGATGTGGTGAAATCAAACACATCGCGCATTTATGAATTTGATTTGCCCGAAGGGATGGAGGGGAATTATTGGTATCACCCGCACCCGCATCTTCGTTCGGCCGAGCAAGCCGCCTCGGGCCTGGCAGGGCCCATGTTGGTGCGTAGCAAGAATGATCCTTTAAAAAAATTGGGTATAGCAGAAGAAAATATTTTTATTACTGGCATCAGGCTAGATAACGGCAAAATATCGGTCGATAACAAGATGGATTGGCAACATGGTCGGATGGGTGAAACCCTGTTGGTAAATGGGGTTGTGCAACCCGTGTTGAAGGTTGCCCCTGGCAGCACGATGCGCTTCCGTTTATGGAATGCAACCAACGCACGGTTTATCAATATTTCTTTTAAAAAGGGAGTGGATGCTACGACGCCCGACCTTAACACTTATTTGGTGGGGACTGACGGTGGGCTTATTGCTCATCCTTATGTCTTAAAAAATGGCGCATTGCTGTCGGCGGCCGAACGGCGCGAAGTGGTGGTGCGGTTTGATGGTAAGGCTGGCGATATTTTTACGGTATTCGAAGAAAACCCAAAATTGATAGAAAACACCCAAACGGCTGGCGCTATGGGTGGCATGAATATGAATGGACACGACATGGCTGGGATGGATATGAATGGCCACGATATGGCTAGTATGGAAACGAAGAGTGGCGAGGCGGGCGGCATGCCAGGGATGGAAGTTGGGGTAAAAAATCCTTTGCTCACAATTAAGCTGACCGATGTGGTGCCATTGCCCCCCGTTACCTTGCCCACCAAATTAAGAACCATTGCGCCCTTGCCCGCCACCAATATTAAGAAAAAATTAGAATTGACGGGCGTGTTGGAAGATGTTTCCATCAATGGCAAAAAATTTGATCCAAAAAGATTTGATTATGTTAGCAAAAAGGGCACGGTGGAAGAATGGACCATCATTAACCGCAGCGACATGACCCATCCATTGCATATACATGGCGGACAATTTCAAGTTATCAGCCACGAATTAAACGGCAAGGTAAGCAAGCCGCCTTATATTTCATGGCAAGATACAGTGTTGGTGCAACCTGGTGAGAAAGTGGTGTTACGCATGAAGCAGGATCACGTTGGCCCCCGCATGATCCATTGTCATATTTTAGAGCATGAAGATAAAGGTATGATGGCCATTATTAATGTTGTAGAATAATTTTCGTCAAAAAATAAATCCAAAAGAATAGATGGAAAATTCTGTTGCCGCGCTTGTTGATAAAGGCTTGAAGGCGATTGGCGAAAAGAATTGGGAAGGTGGAAAGAATTTTTTTTCCCAAGCCCTGCGCCAGCTTGAAGTATCAAACACCGCTCAAGGAAGCGAGCAAGAGGAAATGATGCTTTTCCTTCTAAGCCGTTTGGGATTTTGTTTAACCGAATTAAAAAAATATTGGGCGGCCATCTATATCACCAATCGTATTATTTTTTTATTGCAACATCGCCCAAACCATCGCGAACAATATATGATGGCGCGGGTGAATCGTGCGCGCCTCTACGACATATTAAACGAACGTCGCCGCGCCAAGCCAGACCATGTTTGGTTGACGCAAAACAACGGCGTTGCGATGGCCGACAAGGTAAGAAGTCAGATCGCTTTGGCTTACCTTGCCAAAAGGGAAAGACGCTACAGCGATTATGTTGAGGAAACAAAGTCGTTGGAAGGCTTGCTGAAACAATACCCCGAGCGCACCGCCAAACAAGAAACAGCCTTGGAAAAATATCAAATGTTTTCGCATTTGCAAATAGGTGATTACGCCCAAGGTTTTGCTTATTATGAAAACCGTTTTCATTTTGCGGGGGAGGGGTTCGAGCAAAAACCTTATCACGCCGCCGATAAAAAAATTCCCTTTCGCTTGTTAGATAACAATAAAGCAATCAAGCAGAAAACATTACTAGTGGTCGGCGACCAAGGTTTGGGTGATAACATCATGTTCGTGCGATTTTTACCGCTATTAAAAAAATACTGCCAACATATTATTTTTGAAGCGCGACCCGAACAAAGAAGGTTTTTTTCTGGTTGCTCTTTATTCAAAGACATTGAATTGTTGCCGCCCGACCAGACTCCCGTTTTTGATTATTGGCTGCAATTGACCAGCCTGCCATTTCATTTGCGGTTGGAAGAGAAAGATTTCCCTGTCGACCTGCCCTATCTTGATACGCCCATCGCGCCACAAACTCAGCAGAAGTATTTGCCGCCGCATAATACCCATTATAAAAATATTGCCTTGGTGTGGGCGACGGGAAAATTTGGCGAGGGGGCGAAAGAACGCTCCATCGATATAAAAGATTTCCTGCCCGTGCTATCTTGTCGAGCAAATTTCTTTTCTTTTCAAATGGGCGAGGCAAAAATGGATATAGCCAAGGCGGGCTTTCAATCTTTGCTGCGGGATGTTACAACCCAGGTCAGTGATTTTGCAGATAGCGCGATGTTGCTACAGCAAATAGACTTGGTTATATCGGTTGATACCAGTTTTGCCCATTTGGCGGGCGCGCTGGGCAAGAAGGTTTTCTTGCTGTCGCCCTACATGACCGATTGGAAATGGCGGGATCATTCTTACAACAACTCCTGGTGGTATCCGAGGTTTATGGAAATTTTTCACCAGCAGGTAGAAAATACTTGGCAAGAGCCCCTTGTTGCAGTAAAGAAAAACCTTGAAAAATTTTTGCAAACCTAAATATTGAGAGTAAGTGAATGAAAAATAAAAAGAAAATTTTAATTATCAAATTTGGTGCATTGGGCGACGTTTTATTAGCCAGCGGTCAGGTAAGAGCAATCATAGAGCGGCATAGGGGTGAAGAAATTACCATTTTGACCGAACCCAACATGGTTCCTTTGTTAAAGACCATGATATCTTATGGCAAGAAATATAACAAAACAAAAATAAATTTCTTGCAAGCGGTTAGAAAACATTACTGGTGCTGGCCCCGTTTAATCATCACCCTGTGGCTGCGCAATTATCAACGGGTTTATGACTTGCAAACTTCGGGCTACACGGCGCGCCTATACAGATGGCTGTTGGTAAAACCATTATGGAACGGTTTGGTAAAAAATATATGGCAAGACAAAAACAAACAACGTCAAAAATTGCATGCGGTGGAACGATTTGACCAACAACTTTCTTATGCGGGCATCAGGCACGTGCTGCCGCCCGATGTTGATTATTTGCAGGGAAAAAAATTTCCATTTTTTAGAAAAAAGTTTTTTATGTTGGTGATAGGCGGATCCTCCACCAAGATCCGCAAAAAGCAAATATTGCCCTTGAATATTTATATTGCCGTGGCAAAGTTTTTAGAAGAAAAAAATATTTTCTCGGTGATTGTCGGCGGCAAACACCCTGTGGAGAAATTGCGCGCCGAACAATTTGTTCGCACCGTGCCTTCTTGTATAAACTTGGTGGGCAAGACAACCTTGGGCGATATTGCTGACATTGCGCGTCACGCCCATGGGGTGGTGGGCAACGACACGGGGGTTACCCATTTGGCGGCCTTGGCAAGAAACATGACGCAACGCGGCAAGCATAAAAAAAATAAAAAAACCATCCCCATCATTGTGGTTATCACGCCGCCCGCCCAGCCCCAGGTGGTTCGACCCATGGGGCCATTAAAAAAATCCATCCATATTATTTATCGCGCCAACCCCGATGTTATCCGTTTACAGGATATTACCAAATTATTACCCAAAAGCTTTCGCTAAGAATAGATAGACAATAAATGTAGAATTGTTTATTGGCTTTTGCTAACAATAAAAAAAACGCATGATTAATTATTATTTGCCCGATGGCAAAGTTTTATCTTTTGACCAACCTGCTTCGGGGCTCGAGGTTGCAGGCAAAATTGGTGCTGGCCTGTTGAAGGCGGCGATTGCGATAAAGGTCGATGGCTCATTACAAGATATTTCTTTGCCGATTACGAAGGAAAACGCCAAGTTAGAAATTATCACGATGCGTTCGGCGGCGGAATCGAAAGAGGCCTTGTCCATTTTGCGTCACGATTGCGCCCATGTGATGGCGGAGGCCGTCCAAGCCATTTTCCCTGGGGTAAAGATTACCTTTGGCCCCGCCACCGACGATGGGTTTTATTACGATTTTGCGACCACCGATTCTTTAAGCACCGATGATTTCGCGCGCATCGAAGAAAAAATGCTCGCCATCATGAAGGCCGATACAAAATTTATTCGCGAAGAATGGTCGCGCGACCAGGCGGTGGAGTATTTTACCAAACAAGGCGAAAACTTTAAAGCCGAATGGGTGAGGGAGATTCCCGCTACGGAGGTCTTAACTATTTATCGTCAGGGCGAATGGCTTGACCTGTGTCGTGGTCCCCACGCCCCCAGCACGGGTTATTTGGCGAAGGGGGCTTTCAAATTGTTAAAATTGTCAGGCACCTATTGGCGCGGTAATGCAGATAATGCCGCCCTACAAAGAATATATGGCACATGGTTTCCGTCAAAAAAAGAATTGGACGATGCGATGAATGCCATAGCCGAAGCCGAAAAACGCGACCATCGCAAAATTGGCAAGCAATTGGGGTTGTTCCATTTTCAAGAAGAAGCCATGGGCTCGGTGTTTTGGCATCCCAAGGGTTATCAATTGTGGCAAGTGGTCGAGAAATATATTCGCACCAAACAACAAGAAAATGGCTACCAAGAAATAAAGACGCCGCAATTGGTCAGCAAAAAATTGTGGGAGGCTTCGGGACATTGGGAAAAATTTCGCGAACAAATGTTTATTGCCGATGTCGCGGGGGAGGAAACATCCTTCGCCCTCAAACCCATGAATTGCCCCTGCCATATTCAAGTTTTTAACCAAGGGATAAAAAGCTACCGCGACCTGCCGTTGCGTTTGGCCGAATTTGGCTCTTGCCATCGCTACGAACCATCGGGCGCGTTGCATGGTTTGATGCGGGTGCGAGCCTTCACCCAGGATGATGCCCATATTTTTTGCGAAGCAAAAGATATTGTTGAAGAATGTAAAAAATTTTCAAACCTGTTGTTTCAAGTTTATCAAGATTTCGGCTTTACCGATGTGGCGATTAAATTTTCTGACCGCCCCGCCAACCGCGCGGGCGACGACAGCGTGTGGGATAAGGCCGAGGAAGCCTTGCGCTCGGCGGTCGAAAGTTTGGGAAGAACCTACGCGGTTAACAAAGGGGAGGGGGCGTTTTATGGCCCTAAATTAGAATATGTTTTGAAAGATTCGATAGGCCGCGAATGGCAATGCGGCACCTTCCAAGTTGACTTTGTTTTGCCCGAACGGCTTGACGCTCTCTACACCGACCAACATGGGGCGCGGCAACGCCCCGTTATGCTGCACCGTGCCATGCTGGGGTCATTCGAACGTTTCCTTGGTATTCTTATCGAACATCATGCTGGCCGCTTGCCATTTTGGTTGTCACCCGTGCAGGTGGTTATTGCCACCATCACATCCGACGTTGTTGGTTATGCCCAGCAAGTCGAAGAGCAGTTGAAGGCGCATGGCATGCGCGTGATAGCCGATTACCGCGGCGAAAAAATTAACGCCAAGGTGCGGGATCATTCGTTGCAATATATCCCCGTGATAGCGGTGGTCGGAAAATCTGAAGCAGAAAATAATTCATTAACCTTGCGTTTTTTGGGCAGCAATGATAACGAAACCCTGCCGCTAAACAAAGCTATTGAAAAATTTCAAAAGCTTGCTATAATAGAAAAATAATCGTGAGCAGACAGACAAGCACGATGTTTATTAAGAATCGAACCATAAAAATATATTACAGATAGTTGTTATTGAAATTTTTAAAAAATTATTTTATCCTTTTACGATGCGTTGTCACGACCTTTTTTTCTTCAGCCTTTCAGCGGGGAATTCTTTTTAATTTTTAAAGAATATGGCTTATCCCCCCAAAAGAACCAATAATTTTTCCAGACCTGGCGGGCGTGGTTTTACACCGCGCCCCAACAATGGCCCACGCCCCTATGCGGGTGCGCGCCCTGCGGCGGGTGCGAATCCTGGTGGCGCGACAAATGGAACAAACACAAACCCTGGCGCAAACCCTGGCGCAAACCCTGGAGTAAACCCTGGCACAAACCCTGGGGGGAATCCTGGCGGCGGCGCACCAAGAAGTTTTACACCACGGCCGCGCCCTGGCGGCGGTGGGCGACCATTTAGTCCGCGACCATTCACACCACGCCCCCCACGGCCATTTAATGCGGGCGGGTTTCGTGGCCGTAACCAAGATAAAAATAGGATAAACAATTATATCAACGCTCGCGAGATCATGTTGATAGATGAAAATGGCAAAAATGTTGGCGTGGTGACCAAGGAAGTGGGGTTGGAACGCGCCCGCGCCGCCGAATTGGATCTGGTGGAGATCACAGCATCGGCCACGCCACCGGTGTGCAAAATTTTGGATTATGGCAAATACAAATACCAAGAAGAAAAAAGGAAAAAAGAAGCCAAGAAGAAGCAGAAAATTGTGCATGTGAAGGAAATTCAAATTCGCCCTGGCATCGACCAGCATGACCTGCAAGTTAAAATGAAAAAAATGCAAAATTTTTTGGAGGATGGCGATAAAGTTCGCGTCGCCATTCGTTTGTTTGGGCGGGCGTCTAATCAACGCGAATTGGCGATGGGTATTTTTCAAAAAGTTCTAGATTTCTTAGGCGACTTGGCGAAGGTAGAAAAACCAGCCGAAATGGATGTGGAAAAACGCCGCCTGATGATGATGATAAACCGCAACCCGCTGAAGAAAGTAGTCGACAAAAATGGCGATGCCCATGATGAAAAAAATCATGAGCATCAGGCTGAAAAAAATACAGCGGTTGAGGGCGATGCGCCACCGCACAAGGATTCTGAAATCTCTTCTTAAAGAATAAACAAAATATACCGTGCGATGAACGCCCCCGATGCAACAACGCCGCAAGTTGTGATGCCGAATGTAATAGCCATAGATGGACTTTCCGCCAGCGGGAAGGGAACCCTGGCAAAAAAATTGGCGCAATATTTTGACTTCGCCCATTTGGACACAGGAAAAATTTATCGCTTGATAGGTTTTTTATTATTGCAACAATGCGCGACCGAAAAAGATCAGACCATGTGGTCAACGGGGCAGGGCGGGGATAAGAACGGCATCGATAGCGTGGGATCGTTGCTGGTTGCTTGCTTGGATGCTGGCGAGGAAAAGATGATGGCGATAGCCGAGCATGTGATTAAGCTTTTTAGATTGATGGATAGCACCGTGGGCGATGGCGCAGCCACCCCATACCAAGATATGTTGATGAAGCATCGCAAAGAATTGGCGAGCGACGAGGTTGCGATGGCGGCAAGCCTTGTGGCAAAAAAAGCAAACTTGCGAACATTATTAAGATCGGCACAACGCGCCTTTGGCTTAAACGCCCATAAAAAAGGCGCGGTGATAGATGGCCGCGATATCGGCACGGTGATATTTCCTGACGCGCCGATAAAATTTTTTGTCGTCGCCGATGTGGCGGTGCGCGCCGACCGAAGATGTTTGGAGTTGCAAAGCTACGGGCTTTCTGCTAGCAAAAAAAACATATTGGCAGATTTGGAATGGCGCGACCGAATGGACAAAGAAAGAAAAGTTGCGCCCCTCAAACCAGCCGAAGACGCGGTGACGCTTGACAGCAGTCAATCTTCACCCGATGAATTACTGGAAAAGGCTTTGTTTGCTATCAAGCAAAAAAAACTTTTTGGTCTTTCATAAAAAAACAATGATAGAAAATACAGACCTTCTTTTTTGTCATTGTTGTTATCATATCGCGTAAGGTCAAGACTTGAAAAGAAATATTTTTTTTCGAGCCAGTTGATGGATTTATCATAGAATCCAAAGAGATAAAACAATGGCTAAAGCAACCAATTTTGCAGAATTAATTAAAAAACACCTTCCCGAAAACGTATCGCTTAAAGGTAAGGTGATGATAGGCCAGGTCATGGCGGTCAGCAGCGAATTTGTCACGGTCGATGTGGGTTTAAAATCCGAAGGCAAAGTTTCAAGCAAAGAATTTCTTGATATGGCGGGCGAAATGACCGTCAAAGTCGGCGATAAGGTCGAAGTGGTTTTAGAAAGAATGGAAGGTCGCAACGGCGAAGCAGTGTTGTCGCGCGACAAAGCAAGGAAAGACGAATCCTGGGCTGAAATTGCCAAAAAACATAAAAAGGGCGAACGTGTTATGGGGCGGATTATCAATCGCGTGCGCGGTGGTTTTTCGGTTAACATCAATGGCGTCATTGCCTTTTTGCCTGGATCCCAGGTTGATGTCAGACCAACCCGTGAAAAAGATTTGGAAGCCTTGATGGATAAACCCGAAAATTTTGCGGTGGTAAAGATGGATGAAGAACGCGACAACATTGTCGTGTCGCGCCGTGCGGTTATCGAAGAAGACCATAAAGAAAAAATGGTCGATATGGAAAAGATCCTCGTCGTTGGTGCGGTGGTAACGGGTAAGGTCAAAAACTTAACCGATTATGGTGCCTTTATCGACTTGGGCATGATTGATGGTTTGTTGCATGTTGGCGAAATGTCATGGAAGCGTATCAGCCATCCTTCGGATATTTTAAAGGTCGGGGAAGAAATTAGCGTTAAAGTTATCACGGTTGATAAAGAAACCAAACGGGTTTCTTTAAGCGTTAAGGCTATGGAAGATAATCCATGGGCGGCGGTTGCCAAAAAATATACAAAAGGTCAAAAAGTTAAAGGGACGGTTACCAACCTTATTGATTATGGTGCCTTTATCTCGCTTGAACCTGGGGTCGAGGGCTTGGCTCATATCAGCGAATTGTCTTGGACAAAACGTGGCATTTCCCCCGCCAAATTATTGACCCTGGGTCAAGAGGTTGAGGTCATGGTGTTGGATATCGATAATGACCGTAGACGTTTGTCTTTGGGGTTAAAACAATGCACCCCCAATCCGTTGGAAGAATTTGCCACCCAAAATCAAAAGGGTGCAAAATTAAAAGGCACGGTAAAAAATATCACCGAATTTGGTATTTTCGTTGGCTTGTCCACCGAATTGGATGGCATGGTGCATGCGTCTGACATTTCTTGGGAAAAAACGGGGGCCGAAGCCACCGCCCTTTATCAAAAAGGTCAAGAGGTCGAAGTTATCCTGCTGGATAAGGTTGACCTGGAACGCGGACGTATATCGCTCGGCATTAAACAGCTAAGCAAAAATCCTGTGAAGGAAAAAATGTCGCAAATGAAAAAAGACCAAGTGGTGACCGCAACGGTTATCATGACGCAAGAAAATGGGATCGAAGTCGATGTTAATGGCTTGCAAGGGTTTATTGCGCGCGCCAATTTGGCGAAGGATAAAGCCGACCAACGGGTTGACAGGTTTGCCGTGGGCGAACGGGTCGACGCCCAGGTAACCGCCATTGATAAAAAAACTGGCAAATTAACCTTGTCTATCAAATCGCTCGAAATGAAAGAAGAAAAGGAAATGATTAAACAATATGGCAGCCAAGATTCGGGTGCCTCGCTCGGTGATATATTGGGTAAGGTGATGGAGAAAAAGGAAGGCAAAAAAGCGAGTGCTGCTGATTCAGAAAAAGCCGCGGATGAATCGAAAGAAGGTTCAAAAGATGGCTCGGCCGAATAAAGCACAACAAATCAGAGGAAAAGATGAACAATCCCGATAGCAATGGCGTAAAAGGCGAGACAAAGGGACTGCAAATAATTGTTATTGCCTTGGGCGTGATGATATTGTTGGCGACCACCGCCTTGGTGGTGCTGGTGATGAAAAAACCACGCCGCGATGCTGGCGCAAACATGGTTAGCCAGATAGCATCAGCCCAACCATCGCAAATATTGCAGGGCAATTATATAACCAGTTACGCGGTCGGCAACAATATTGTCGTTGTCATGGATGACCGTGGCAAAAAGACTATTAGCCTCTATGACGGAACAACTTTAAAATTTCTAGCAAAGCTGGTGATTGAGCGTTAAAGCTGTTATTATTGGGACATGGTAAAAATCGCCCTGGTGGCCTCTCAAAACAAAACGGCGAGTAAACTAGCCGAGCATTTACGTACGCAGTATGATTTCGTTGGCACCGAGCAAGCCGACGTGGTGGTGGTGATTGGCGGTGATGGGTCATTGCTCCATGCCATGCGCCATTTGCGCCAACAGGCAAAAAATATTCAATTTTATGGTATCAACGCTGGCAGCCACGGTTTTTTAATGAATAGTTTGACCGATGAAAATGGTAAAGACACAACGGGCGCGGGGGTGAGGATAGAAAATATCATAGAAAAAATTAATACCGCGCGAAAAATTAATTTTCCTACTTTATGGCTGCGTGCGCAATTGGTCAATGACCAAATTTATGAAAATTTTGCCATCAATGAAATTTCTTTATCACGCGCCAGCCCGCAAGCCATCAAAATGAAATTATCGCTCGATGGTCATGACCGTATTTCCAACATGGTTGGCGACGGCATGTTGCTCGCCACGCCCCAGGGCTCAACGGCTTACAATTTTGCTTGCCATGGACCTATCTTGCCGCTTGGTTCTTCTTTGTTGGCCTTGACGCCGATATCATTGTTTCGGCCGCGGCGGTGGCCAGGCGCGGTGGTTCGCAACACCACGGTTATTGATATAGAATTGCAAGAACATGAAAAACGCCCAGGGGTGGTGGCGGTGGATGCTATCTTAGGCGGCGAAATAAAAAAAATGAGCATGAGCAGCCATCCCGATTTAGAATTTTGTTTGTTGGTTGATAGAAATTACGATTTGGAAGAAAGAATTATTTTGGAGCAGTTCGAAGTGTAATGGCAAAAAAAATAAAAAACCCCAACACAACAACCAGGACAATATAGGTCATAAAATATTTATTTATTTTGCGCCCTTTGCGTCCTTTGCCAATTTTCAAATTCGCTCGGGGTGTTGATGTTAAAAAATGGGTCGGCAAGCTCGGCGGTTGTGTTGGGCGGGGTGAAATCGAAATGGGCAACTTTGTAATCGGCGGTGAATTTGTCAATTTTCCTAACCCCATTTTTTATCGCGGTTTTTAATCCTTGCGCTACATCGGCGCGCCATAATGCAATGGTTGGGTGGGCGAAGCCAAAACTCGTGGCGACCGCTATATCATGATGGGGGATAGCCGCCGCCAATGAGTCATACAAATTATTTGGCAATTGCGGGCAATCGCAAGATGCAGTCATGACCCATTCGCTATCCATTTTTTTTGCCCATTCCAGCGCGGTCAGAATGCCCATCAGGGGGCCCACCGCTTCGCCAATAAAATTATCATCGGGTAGAATATCCAGATGCGTATGGGCAAAACGCATGGGGTCGCCGTTGGCATTAATGGCCAAAAGTTCGGTTTGCGGTTTTAGACTTTCTATAACACGGTCAATCAACAATTTATTTTTTTCGATATTCAAAAAACTTTTTTCTTGGCCCATACGGCTGGAAAGTCCCCCCGCCAATATGACCGCCAATTTTTTTGTCATTTTTTTCTTATGGGGTTAAGATGATTAATAATTCTTTGGGACCGTGCATGCCCTGCTCGATTGTTTGGTCTATGTCCGCGGTGCGCGACGGGCCAGTGATAAGATGAACGGCGCGGGGCATGTTGGTGTGGTCAATAAATTGCAAGGCGTCTTCGTAACGCGCCACCAATTGCTGGCAAGATAACATGACAACATGGGCAAGGGGCAGGAAGTAAAGCCGACTGGGCGACAAAGCATTGCCAACCACCATGACGCTGCCACTTTCGGCTATGGCGGCTAGGCCCAGGGTCAGGCTTACCACTTGATGCGCGGTGGCGGGTTTGGTGACAAGGTCGTTGATAACTTTTATATCTTGCTCGGCGTCCATTATATTTTTTAAAAAAAGCAAGGCTGGATCCATGATAACCAATTCCTTGGGCAAGTTTTTTTCATTGATAAATTGACTTATAAGTTGCGGGATATTTTCCAAATTTGTTTCCGCCAAAACATGCGCCCCCGCCTGCATGGCGTGCCGAACAAACATATCCAAATTTTTTTCTTGGTCATCGGCAAATAATTCTTGGGGTTCGGCGTGGGCACGGCGGCTTAACCATTGGCGGGTTGCCAATTGGCGGTGTCCGTCGTTGGCACCATTGCTTATCCCCAAACCTTGGCGGATTCTATCCATCATAACTTTTTTGGCTAGCAACATGATATGATTATTTCTTTATTCTGTCAAAAAATGATGTTTTGGCGGGGGCGGGTAGATCTTTTTTTGCAAACCATGGGCGTGCAGCCTTGATAAAAGGAATTTTTTTTATCATACCGCCGCGGCTGTAAAATCGCAACATGCCCCGCGCCCCGTTGGTTGCGCGGCGAAATTTTTTGGGCGAACGGGTGGCGCGCCCAAATTTGCGCAGTAATTTTTGTTTTTGTGGTGCCGTGTTTTTTTGTAAAAACGCCCATTCGCGCTGATGCCGCAATAGATTGGTAATAGGAATATTAACAGGACAAACTTCATCGCAACGCCCGCATAGGGTGGAGGCAAACACCATCTCCCCCGCTTTTTTACTGCCCTGGATGGTCGGGGCAATGGCCGCACCAATAGGCCCCATATGCGCCCCGCCGTATGCCGCGCCGCCCACCGTTTGATAAACCGGGCAATGGTTCAGGCAACTGCCACATTTGATACAATGAAGCGCGCTACGTAGATCCTCCCCCAACAATTGGGTGCGATTATTATTTATCAAGACCACATGCAATTCGTCGCCACCATCGCTGTCGCCATTTTTTTTATTGCCTGTAAAAAAACTGGCGTAGCTGGTGATGGCTTGCCCCGTGGCGCTACGGCATAACAACCTTAACAAATGGCTGGCGTCATACAGTGTGGGCACAATTTTATCAATGCTCGCCACCACAATATGCACGCGGGGCATGCTCGCCACAAGGTCGGCATTGCCCTCGTTGCTGACCACCACCACCGAACCCGACTCGGCTATCAAAAAATTGGCACCCGTGATGCCGACATCGGCGGTGAGGAAACTTTTGCGCAATATACCGCGAGCCTCCGCCATCAGGTCTTGCGCGCTGTCGAGCCCGCGTTGCGATGATAAATTTTTATGATTTTTTTTAAAACTTTCAGCCACCATTTTTTTACTAACATGCATGGCGGGGGCAATGGTATGAAACGGTTGTTCGTTACGCAACTGCACAATATAATCGCCCAGGTCGGTTTCGACAACTTGGATATGATGCTTGCTCAAATGTTCGTTCAGACCAATTTCTTCGCTCATCATCGATTTTGATTTCACCACCAATTGCGCGTTATGGCGTTGGCACAGGCGTAATATTTTATCGCTGGCTTCCTCCGCCCCTTGGCACCAATGAACTTGCCCACCCGCCTGGGTTAGGTTTTTTTCAAATTCTTCCAAATATATATCCAAATGATTGATGCTATGGGATTTTATTTTTTGTCCTGCGGCGCGCCAAGATTCCCAATTGGCAACCTGGCTAACGGCTTGATAACGTTTGTTGATAAATTCTTGGGTGATAAGCGCCAAACGTTGTTGCAAATAATTGTTGGCGATAACTTTATCGGCACGTTGGGTAAAAGATTTGTTGAGCATTTTTTTATAAGCGACCTGTAGAATGTTGCAAATGACCTTTACCAACATTGTCTTGCCCCAATGGCAATAATCCGTCTTGATGATTTTTGCTATCCAAAAATTCTATCAAATGGAAAGCCTGAATATTTTTTCCTTGGCGGTGCAGCCGCCCCGTTAGCTGCAGCAAACAACCAAGGTCCGCCGAAAGCAATATATCCGCCCCCAGCGACATAATATTAGCCGATTTTTTATCGGTCATCGCCGCCGATATATTGGGGAAATCGGTGGTGAAGCTACCGCCAAAGCCACAGCAACTTTCGGCGTCTGGCGGGGTGAGGACATCCACCCCCGCACGCGACAACAACCCCCGCGCCGCAATGTAGGTTTTGGTATCGCGCAACGAAGAACAACTATCCTGGTAGGCAATTTTTTTACCACCGATATAGGGCGACAGATTATCGGGCATGAAATCGACAACATGATAAAGGAAATCGCTCAATTCATAAAAACGCGCAGCAAACAAATCGGCGCGATGGGGAAGGTCTTCATCCTTATCAAAATGATGGTAATTATAACCAAACAAATGCCCAACCGATTGCGCATGGGGAAATAACCCCTTGTAATGTTTTAACACCATACCCGCGCAAGATGCCGATGGCGCCACGATGTAATCACAATCGTGAAATTCATAAATAAGGTCCTTGGCAATTTTGTGGGCGGTATCGCGATCGCCGTTGTTGAAGGCTACCTGGCCACAGCAGGTTTGACGCGTGCTCACCACCACTTTAAAACCACATTTTTTTAGCAGGCGAATCGCCGACAAGGCGACATCGGGACGAAACATATCGACCAAGCAGCTAACGAATAAACCAACAGTTTTTTGTGATCCCATGTTTTTTGATATTGCACTATAAACTATTTTGCGCCATTTGCCAAATAGGATGGTTTGGAGTAGGATAAAGCAAGATAGTTTTTCGTTGCTTATCAATGTTTTTTTGCTTAGAGGTAGCGCGATTTATTGTTGCTAAGTTTTTTGGTATTTTTTTGCCTTTTTGTTATTCGGGGCTAATAGTCAATATAATACAACGGCTATCGACAGTAAGTATAAGGATTGTTTTATGTCGCGTTATTATGTAGTAAGGGTTATCATATTGTAGTTTATAAAAATGAGCACACCATCAAAAAATAAAATCGACAACCCGTTTATCCATCCTGGCTTTAACAAAAGGCAGCGACCATTCGGGATGAAGGGACGGGCGTTGGATGATGCCGCTTACCAAGAGGTGCTACGCCTGGTTAGCAATGCCAAGCACCTTAACCCTTATCATGCTGGTAAAAAGGGTGTCGCAACCAAGCATCAGGCGCGGCGCGACCTGTTGATAGAATATTTGCACCTGATACAGGATGAATTCCATTGCTTGCAGAAAAAACATATCAAAGCCCTGGCGGAGGTTATGAAATTGGCTGAAGTCGAAATTTATGAAGTGGCGACATTCTACGACCATTTTCTTATTGTGGCGGACGGCGAAGAACCACCCCATACCGTGGTGCGGGTATGCGATTCGGTATCCTGCATGATGGCGGGTGCCCATGGGCTGATAAAAAATCTAGAACAAAAGGATATGAAGGGCGTGAAAATAAAACCCAGCCCCTGCATGGGGCATTGCAACAAAGCACCCGTGGCGCAGGTTGGTTTTTCTTACGATTACAATGCCTCGGTTGATAGCATCGTCAGCAAAGTAAAAAAACAAGAAGTGGCGATTGATAAATTAAAAACACCCAATATGAAACAGTTCGAAGCGAGCGATATCAAAGGTTATAGTTTGTTAAAAAAATTGCGCGCCAACAAGTCATTCGGCGATGAGATAATAAAAATATTGGGCGAAGCGGGTTTGCGCGGTTTGGGCGGCGCGGGTTTTCAAACCGCCAAGAAATGGCAGATAGTGCGTGGCTTCCCAGGCAAAAAATTGATGGCCGTTAATATTGATGAAGGCGAACCAGGAACTTTCAAAGATTATTTTTATTTGGCAAAAAATCCTCACCAATTTATTTTGGGGATGTTGCTGGCGGCGGAGGTGGTCGACGCCGAAAAAATATTTATTTATTTGCGCGATGAATATGCTGATATTAGGCTGGTATTGCAAAAATCATTGAAGGAAGCCGAAAAATTTTTTGGCAACCGTCAAATAGAATTGCGCCGCGGGGCAGGGGCCTATATTTGCGGCGAAGAATCGGCGATGATAGAATCGATAGAGGGCAAACGTGGTTTGCCGCGCAACCGCCCGCCTTTTGTGGCGGAGGTTGGCATTTTTGGTCGCCCGACGCTGGTTAATAACCTTGAAACCCTATATTGGGTGCCCGAGATTTTATCGCGCGGTGCGGCTTGGTGGAATAGTTTTGGTTTGAATGACAGGAAAGGCTTGCGGTCTTTTTCCTTGTCGGGGCGGGTCAAGAATCCTGGCGTCAAGCTTGCGCCCGCGGGGATTACGGTTAAACAATTGATACAAGATTATGGCGGCGGCATGGCCGATGGTCATGAATTCAGGGGCTATTTGCCTGGCGGGGCTTCGGGTGGTATATTGCCCGCCAGCATGGATTCTATCCCGCTTGATTTTGATACTTTACAACCTTACGGTTGTTTTATTGGTTCGGCGGCGGTGGTAATTCTATCTGATAAAGATAACATGGCCGATATTGCAGAAAATTTGATGGCATTTTTTAAAGACGAGTCTTGCGGCCAATGCACGCCATGTCGTGTCGGCACCGAGAAGGCCTTGGCCCTGATGAAAAACCGAAAATGGCATAAAAATTTGTTGGATGAATTGGCCATTGTCATGACCGATTCATCGATATGCGGGTTGGGGCAAGCGGCTGCCAATCCTATCAAATCCGTCATGCGGCATTTCCCTAACGATTTTGTAGGACTTTAACCACAACTCATCATGAAAAAATTTTTTAAACTTATACGCAAATATTTGTTAGCGGGGGTGCTTACAATTATTCCGCTTTATGCAACTTTTGTTCTGTTGCGGTTGGTGGTTGGTTTCATTGACGACCATGTTTTGCCACTCATTCCCGAACCCTATTATCGTGATATCCCTGGTTTAGGTGTTGTGATATTGCTGTTGTTGCTTTTGCTGACTGGCTTTTTGGTATCCAATCGCTTGGGCATTGCTATTATCAATTTGTTGGATCAGCAATTAAGGCGTATACCGATGGCGGGCGATCTTTATAGTAATATTAAAACCGTTTTAAAAAAATTTACCAACCGTGATGAAGAAGGAAATTTCTCGGCCGCCGTTTTGATTGAATACCCCACCAAGGGACTATGGACGATAGGTTTCATTACCAATAATGCGACGGGTGAATTGCAGAAAAAATTAGGCAAGGGTACGTTGACTGTTTTTATCCCCCTGGTGCCAATTCCCACCCAGGGTATATTGCTTTTGGTGGATGATAAGAAGGTTAAACGCCTACATATGAAAGTGCAGGACGCTCTTTCATATATGATGTCTTTGGGCGCCACCCAAGAAAGCGAAGAACTTAGCACCTCCCATTATCAAATGGATAAAACCATGGTAAAGAAGATGTTGAAAAAAGACAAAAACACACATAGAGGATAGTAATCTAATGTCAAAAAATATGGGATTACATGGAACGTTGTTAAGATATTGCTTATTATTGGCTCTGTTGGTCATGAATGCTATGCCCGAACTGGCAAGCCACGCGGCAAAAGCACAAACCGACCAAGGCGAAGATAGCACCGCGGTTGATGGCAAAACCCCGAAGGGCGCAGCAACCAAAGGCGGCACGGTGCGCATGTTGAACAAATTAACATTAGAAATTGCGGAACAGAAAATACCTATCGGTGGTGAAAAAAATTTTGGTAAAATAAAGGTTAAATTGCTTGCTTGTTATCGTAGGGATAAGAATGATGGCGAGGCATTTTTACAAGTTTGGGATAGTGGCAAACAACGGGTGAACCCCGAAGACCCCGAAGCAAACGTGGCGCAGAAGAACAGCGCGGGCTATTTTAAAGTTTTTTCGGGGTGGATGTTTGCTGCATCCCCTTCGCTTAGCGCGCTCGACCACCCTATATATGATGTGTGGTTGATAAGTTGCGACTAATTTTTCTGTTTGGATAACAAGCCTGTTGACGAATGAAGCCAGGTGGCAGGGGCTTGCTATAAAAATTATCTTGTTTTATTGGCTCAGAATCCCTATCAAGCCATTTCTACTATTAAAAAAAATAAGGGATATATTTTTATGGTTGCGCGCGTTTCTACCGTTGCCTTTCAAGGGGTCGATACCTTGAAGATAGATGTCCAGGTGCAGGCCGTGGCTAATAAGCAATCCAGCATTTTGATAGTTGGTTTGCCCGATAAAACTGTTGAAGAAAGCCGCGAACGATTGCGTTCGGTCTTTACCCATTGCGGCTTGTCTTTGCCGCCGCGCGGTATTGTGGTTAATTTGTCGCCCGCTGATATACCCAAGGAAGGCAGTCACTACGACCTGCCCATTGCTTTGGCCATATTGGCGGAGGTAGGAATTATCGATAGGGAAACATTGCAAGATTATATGGCGATGGGGGAATTGGCACTTGATGGGCAATTGGTATCGACCGTGGGGGTGTTGCCCGCGGCATTATCGGCGATGGAGCATGAGGCAACCTTACTCTGCCCCGAAGCATCGGGGCAAGAAGCCAGTTGGTCGGGCCATGACCGTATTATTGCGGCAAACAACCTTAGGGCGGTTATTGATCACCTGCAGGGTAAAGAATTGATAGCCCCCGTGGTAAGAAAACAAATAGTGATGAGCAGCAACAAAGAATTTTCGGATGGACGAAAAATACCCAACTGGGCCGATATTCGTGGTCAAGAAAATGCCAAACGCGCGATGGAAATTGCCGCGGTTGGTGGTCATCATGTGTTGTTATTGGGGTCGCCTGGGGCGGGGAAGTCTTTGATAGCCCAAGCCATGGCGGGGATATTGCCTGACATGACGGCGCGTGAAAGGCTCGAGGCAAGCCTCATCCATTCCTTGGCGGGCACCTTGCCCGATGGCGGTATTATGGTGGCGCGGCCTTACCGCGACCCGCATCATTCGGCGTCGATGCCCGCGGTGATTGGCGGCGGGCAGAGGGCTAAACCTGGGGAAATATCCTTGGCCCATAATGGCGTGTTATTTTTGGATGAGTTGCCAGAATTCCACCGCACAACATTGGAATCATTACGCCAACCGTTGGAAACGGGTCGCGCGGTTATTGCGCGGGTGAATGCTCATGTTTCTTACCCCGCCAATTTTCAAATGGTCGCCGCCATGAACCCATGCAAATGTGGTTATTTGTTGGATGAAAAATTAAAATGCTCGCGCGCGCCACGCTGCGGCGAAGAATATCGCGACCGCTTGTCAGGACCTTTGTTAGATAGGGTGGATATTTATTTGGAAATGCCTGCCTTAAAACCGCAAGAGTTGGCAGAAAAAACTGTCGGTGAAAATAGCGAGGCAGTAAAAAAACGCGTCGAGCAAGCTATCAATTTCTCGCGGTTGCGATTTAAAAAATTTGAATTGAATGAACGCGTCAAACGCAACGCCGACCTCAATGGCGATGATTTGGATGTCGCCGCGCCATTAAGCAAGGAATGCAAATTATTATTAACCCGTTCGGCCAACGAATTGAATTTGTCGGCGCGTGGTTGGTTTCGCACCATCCGCGTGGCGCGCACCATTGCCGACATGGCCAACAGCGAGGATATTAAACTGCATCATTTGGCAGAAAGTTTAAATTATCGCTTTCGGCGATAACCATGTTATTTTTTTAAACGCTGCATCATTTGCGGCACATCTTTATCGCCACGACCGCATAGGTTCATGATAATAATTTCGTCTTTTTGCATCGTGGGGGCAAGTTTTATCAAATGGGCAATAGCATGGGCGGGTTCCAGGGCGGGGATAATCCCCTCCAACCTAGCGCATAATTGAAAAGCCTCCACCGCTTCTTCGTCGGTGGCGGATACATAATTAACCCGCCCGACACTATGAAGGTAAGAATGTTCGGGACCAATCCCAGGGTAATCTAACCCCGCCGAAATCGAAAAGGCTTCTTCTATCTGACCATCGGGGTCTTGCAATAAATAGGTTCGGTTGCCGTGCAACACGCCAGGTTGCCCGCCAGAGATGGAGGCCGCATGTTGGTGGCTGGACAGTCCCAAACCGCCAGCCTCCACCCCGTAGATCTTTACCGTGGGGTCGTTAAGGAAGGGGTAAAACAAACCCATGGCGTTGCTGCCGCCGCCGATGCAGGCTATCAAAGCATCGGGCAATTTTTTTTCGGCTTTCATTATTTGTTCACGCGCTTCGCGACCAATCACCGATTGAAATTCCCTGACCATTTCGGGGTAGGGGTGGGGGCCCGCCACCGTGCCGATAATATAAAAAGTATCAAGCACCTTATCCACCCAATAGCGCAGGGCTTCATTCATGGCATCCTTCAGGGTTTGGCTGCCGCCCGTTACGGCAACAACTTCGGCTCCTAACAATTTCATGCGGAAAACATTTTGTTCTTGGCGCGCCACATCTTTTGCGCCCATAAAAATTTTGCATTCCATGTTGAACAGGGCGCATACCGTCGCCACCGCCACGCCATGTTGCCCCGCACCCGTTTCGGCAATTATTTTTTTCTTCCCCATCTTGCGCGCCAACAATATTTGCCCAAGCACGTTATTTATTTTATGACTGCCCGTATGATTCAATTCATCGCGTTTAAAATATATTTTCGCCCCACCCAGATGGCTGGTAAATTTTTCGGCAAAATATAATGGGCTGGGTCGGCCAGCATAATGTTCCAAATAATAATCCAATTCATTCAAGAATTCTTTGTCATGGCGATATTTTTTCCATGCCTGCTCGACCGATAATATCAACGGCATCAATGTTTCCGCGACATACCGCCCGCCGAACTGGCCAAAATGCCCCTGGTCGTCAGGGCCTAGATGGTAATCATTGGGTATGCTACTTGTCATTTTTTCTTTTTTATCACACTTCTTTGTCTTTATCAAAATCTTGTTTGCAATAAAAATTACGGCTATGACATAACAGCATGTTACCACTACTTCGTCTTTTACCCGCCGAAATGGCCCATCAATTGACCTTGCGTCTGTTGCCTTACGCTTCTTATTTCTATGGTAACTTTTCTGATTATCGCTTGCATCGCGGCGCGGGTAAAATGGCGCAGGAATTATTCGGCGCAACCTTCGTCCACCCCTTTGGCATGGCAGCAGGTTTCGATAAAAACGCGGAGGTTCCCCACGCCATCATGCGCCTCGGCTTTGCCTTTTTGGAGGTTGGCACCATCACGCCCGAACCACAATTTGGTAACAAACCCCCGCGGCTTTTTCGCCTCAATCGCGAACGGGCTATCATCAATCGGCTTGGCTTCCCCAGCATCGGGATGGAGATGGTGGCGCAGAATTTGGACAATGCCAACAACAGCGAATGGCAAAAATATAAAAAGCAAATGTTAGCCCGTAAAAATATTAGCAAAGCGGGCGAAGAAAAAATGCAACAGCTTGAACAACAATGGGAAACCATGGAAAAAGACCTTGAAAAAGAAAGGTCATGGTTGTGGCCTTGCCCCTTGCTTATCAATATTGGGCCCAACAAATTGTCGCCTGACCCCGTGCGTGATTTTGCCATGGTGGCGGAAAAATTGCACCCTGTGGCAACCGCCTTTGTTATCAATGTATCCTCCCCCAACACGGCTGGCTTGCGCGCCCTACAAAATGTAAAAAGTTTGAAAAAAATTGTGGATAGCGTGCGCGCAGTTTCCGACAAACCATTGCTGTTTAAATTTTCGCCCGACATCAGCCGTCAACAGATAGAAGACATGGCGCAGTTTTGCTTGGGGCAAAAAATCAGCGGCGCGATATTGACCAACAGCACCGTGGCGCGGTTTGGGGTGGAACGCTCGCGTTATCGGGATCAAACGGGTGGTTTGAGTGGCAGGCCGTTGTTCAATTTATCAACCCGCGTCTTGGCGCAATTTTATTTGGCGTCAGAAAAGAAAATACCCTTGATTGGGGTTGGCGGTGTTATGTCGCCACAAGATGTCATAACAAAAATAAAGGCGGGGGCGCGCTTGGTCGAATCCTACACAGGGTTTGTTTACCGTGGACGCGCATTATTATCCGACACGATAAAAATACTGGATCATGAAACGCAAGAAAAGTCTTTAACATCGATGGTGGGGGCCGACGCCGAATATCATGCCAATTCTTAATTCTTCGTCGACCGCCCCCATAGCAGGGGTTATTGGTCATCCTATCCATCATTCGCTTAGTCCAGCCTTGCATAATTATTGGTTGCGAAAAATGAATTTGGCGGGGCGGTATGAGGGGCGCGACGTCACCCCCGAGGATATCAAGAAATTTTTTGACGAATTGCGCGCGGAAAAAATCGGTTGGGTGGGGTGCAATGTAACACTGCCGCATAAAATTATCGCCATGGAAAATTGCGACGATGTGACGGCGGCGGCCAAAAAAATTGGCGCGGTCAACACAATCGTTGTGCGCGATAAAAAACTATATGGCGATAACACCGATTGGCTAGGGTTTGTCAACAACTTGCAATCTTGGCCAGCATTTTCTTCGGCAAAAAAAAATCGCGCCATTTTGTTGGGGGCAGGGGGCGCGGCGCGCGGCGTGATATATGGTTTGCAATATTTGGGGTTTAAAGAATTGGTGGTGGCCAATCGGTCGGTAGAAAAACTAGTCGATATAAAAAAAGATTTTCATGCCACGGTGATAGATTTTTCACAGCTTGCCGATTACCTGCCCGCAAGCAACATTCTCATCAACGCAACATCGGTCGGTTTGCAGGAAGGCGATGCAAGCTTACCAATAGATTTTTCCCATTTGCCAAAGGATATTTTGCTTCACGATATTATTTATGGAAAAAACCTAACGCCATTTTTAAGCAAAGGAAAAGAATGTGGCTTCGCGGTGAAGGATGGGTTGGATATGCTTATCCATCAAGCGGTTCCAGGATTTCAGCAATGGTTTAACACCCGCGCCACACCACCGATAGACGATGAGTTGCGGCAATATTTATTGGATTACAAAAAGTAATATGGGGTCGACATGTTATCAGATACAAAAATCATTGGTTTGACGGGCTCCATCGCCACGGGGAAATCGGCCGTGGCCGATATTTTAACCAAGCAAGGCATAGCGGTGTTGGATGCCGACGCCGCCACCAAGCAACTTTCCGCGCCAGGGGGCGAAGCCTACGAAGCGATAATAAAAAAATTCCCAGAGGTTGTCGGCCAGGATGGTAACATAGATAAAAAAAAATTGGCGGAGGTCGTCTTCCATGACAAGGTAAAATTGGATGGGCTGGAAGGGATCATCCACCCCAAAATAAAAAAAATGCGCGAAGAATTTTATAGGGCGGCACGGCAACGCGGTGACAAAGTTGTTTTTATTATGGTGCCGCTGTTGTTTGAAAAATCAATTGATAAAGAATGCCATGAAACATGGGTGGTGGTATGCAATGTTGAAAATCAAACAGCGCGTGCGTTACAGCGACCCAACATGACCAAAGAATTATTAGAAAAAATTCGCGCAAGCCAGATGAGCGAGGACGAAAAAACAAAACGCGCCGACGTGGTGATAGAAAACAACGGCAATTTGCAAGACCTCACCAACAAGGTTTTGGCTCATCTTAAGCAAGCAACAAGCTGATGCCGCCAGCGGGCGGAGAGGCGTCCGTGCCATCACCTGTGCCATCACCTTATCATCGCCCTTTTTGTTTATTGAGTAAAATAGCGGCGCGGGTTAATAAGCCTTTGAGATAAAAACCTGCAATGAACATCTTGCGCAAAATTCTATTTAAGACCTTAAGCTATATATAAATTCTTTTTTTACTTGTTTTTTTTATAAATTAACTATATAATAGTATAGTTATGTATAGCTATTCTTTATACATAATATCATTACAAAAAGAATAAAATTAATTAATAAAATTTAATGACTAAAAATTCAATATTACAAAAAATCCTCGCCAATATTGGCAAATATTGCTTCGCGATAATCTTTATTATCGCCTTCCATATATTATATACTAAGGTAGAAGCCGCGCAGAAATCTTGCGACACCCCCAATAAATTATGCGGTAATGAATTATTAATATTCGATTACGATGGTAACAATGTCATGGGTTGGGTGCCAGATTATAGTAAAAAATATCCGAAAAAACCGCGCTGGGCATTGTTCATTGACCCCAACGAAGCCTTGCAAAAAATGTATGCTGGTTTTCAGGTCGATATTATCCATTTAACCAATACCGACCGATTATATTGGATGTCATTCCTGCAACCATGGGATGTTAGAAAAATTACCAGCTGGAATGATATTTATCCATTTTGGAAAAATGCACCAGGTTTCCAACCCGTGAAGGGCAAGGTTTATTTGATACCGACGTTGTTTGGTTTGACAGGGGCGACCTATGATACCAAACATATCAAACCTGGCGAAATAAAATCGCTTAAAGATTTTGCTGATCCCAAATATCGAGGTCGGATAGCCATGCCCGATGGCGCTTACGAAGCCTATGGTTTTTGTATGTTGGCGATGGGTAATAAAAAACCATTTGTTGAGATGACAAAAAAAGACGTTGATGATTGCGGACAGTTTTTGCGCATGGTGAATCGCAATATAAGGGGATATTTTGCTGATAGCGCAAGCATTGCGGCGGCATTCCAAACGGGTGAAATTTGGTTGGCCTACACTTGGGTTGACGTGGCTTACAACACCAACAGAGACAGGTTAAAAAATCCTGCTACCAAAAATAATTTGTTAAAATTTGACCGCGATATTGGGTTTTCTATTTGGGCACAGGGCATGGCGCGTGCCCGCACCAGCAAGCCAGCGGTTGATGATTTGGCCTATGATTACGTTAATGCGTTGGATAAAGATGGCGCGGATTACTTGGTGCATGAATTTGGTTATGGCTCGGCCAATAAAAAAGCCATGGAGGCCTTGGTTGCCAAAGAACCCAATGTTTTAAAGGATAGATATTTGGATAATATAGATTCCTACGTTGCGGCAAACAAAGTTTTAATTTTTGGCGGCTTGCCAGTCGAAACCAGCCGTTATTTACTGGACGAATGGGAAAGAATTAAAATAGGCCGCTAAATCCTTACAATTATAAATAATAATCGCTTTAAACCAACCGAAAACCAAGCCCGCCAAATTTTACCCCAGTTTGGCGTGCGCGAGTGATTTTTTATCACCCCCATTTTTTCTTGTAAATTATACTTGTAAATTATAATAAAATATTGTTATAATTGCATATGATTATGTGGGATGCGTTTGCTAAAGTGGCAAGGGTATCAAGGATAACATCCGAGACGTCTTATCAATTTTTTTGGGGGTGAATGACATCATTCTCAATTCAAGGCTTATCCTACAAAATTTATTTTAGAAATTTATCATGGGAGGAACAATCATGAATAAAAAAATACTCAATAATAGTTGGCTGCGTGCCAGCAAAAAATGGGGCGTCAGTGCCGTGGTAACGACCAGCGTTGCCGTCGCCATGTTAACCGCCAGCAGTCTGATATTTTCGGGCAAGGCGCAGGCCGCAAAAACTTGCGATACCCCCAACAAATTATGCGGCAGCGAATTGACCGTTTTTGATTATGGTGGCGACGATGTAATAGGCTGGGTCCCCGATTATGCGAAAAAATACCCCGCCAAACCACGTTGGTCGACCTTTGTCGATACCAACGAAGCCTTGCAAAAAATGAAGGGCGGATTTCAAGTGGATATTGTCCATCTTACCAACAGCGACAACAGCGCTGCTAACCCTTATTGGATAGATTATATTCAGCCATGGGATATTAAAAAAATTACGGGTTGGAATGATATTTACCCATTTTGGAAAAATGCGCCAGGCTTCGAACCCATCAAAGGCCAATATTACATGATACCAACATTGTTTGGTATGACTGCAGTGGTTTATGATACGAAATATATCAAACCTGGTGAAATAAAATCGCTGAAAGATTTTGCCGATCCTAAGTACAAAGGTCGGGTTGTCATGCCCGATTCGGCTTATGAAGTCTTTGCTTTCTGCTTGCTCGCCGAGGGCAATAAAAAGCCATTTGTTCAAATAACAAAGGCCGATGTTGATAGATGCGATCCTTTCTTGCGCGCTATTCATAAAAACGTTCGCCAATATTTTAGCGATAGCGGTGGCGTGGTGGCGGGTTTTAAAACGGGAGAATTAAGGTTAGGCTTCGTTTGGATGGACGTTCCCTATACCATTAATAAAGAAAGGCAGAAAGATCCCAAAGGCAACCGCGATATGCTGATGCTAGATAGGAATCTCGGCTTTAGTTTATGGGCTATGGGTATGGTGCGAACCAAAACCAGCAAACCAGAAGTTACTGATTTGGCCTATGATTATACCAATGCTTTAATAAATGGTGGTGCCGATTTCTTGGTGCACGAATTTGGTTATGGCTCGGTTAATAAAAAAGCTATGGCTGCCCTTGAGGCCAAAGAACCAAACGTCTTGAAGGATAGATTCCTTGATAACATAGAATCTTATGTCAAGCGTGGTAAGGGCAATATCATGGGTGCCCTGTCTGTTGATACCAATCAATATTTAATGTCTCAATGGGAGAAAATAAAAACTGGCAGCTAAAGATTTGCTAGTTAATAAAAATGGGGCGAGGGGTAAAAAAATCTCTTGCCCCATTTTATTGAATGTGGTTTAGATTATACCCATGCCAAAAATTACATTCGTGCAAAAAACTGGGAATATTGTGGTGGATGCACCATTGGGGCAATCGGTGATGGAGGTTGCAACCAAAAATGGTGTTGCGATGGAGGCAACCTGCGAAGGTTCGCTGGCTTGCGCTACTTGCCATGTTGTGGTTGCCCCCGAATGGTTTGATAAATTGCCCAAGGCAAGCCCCGAAGAAGAAGATATGCTAGACCTTGCCTTTAATTTAACGCGCACCTCGCGCTTATCTTGCCAATTAAAGGTCACGCCCGATTTGGACGGGATAGTTTTTACCGTTCCCGAATTTTAATAGAATTGTTTGCTTTTAGGTAATGATAGATATTTTATAAGGGCTGTTGGTAAAAATTTCTTCAACAATTTTTTTCTGGCGCGGCGCGCATTCCAACACCAACAGGCCCGTGGGTTTACAATATTGGTCGGTAAATTGTTTGATAAGGGGATAAAAAAACAACCCCTGATTTTTTGCCAACAGCGCACGGCGCGGTTCAAAGAAAATATTCTTATGTAATTTTTTATATTCGTCGATTGCTACATAGGGCGGATTAGAAATAACAACGTCGTATTTTTTATTCGAAGTATTTTTTTGCTTGGCATATTTCTTAATATCTTTTTTTATAAATTGCACCCTGTCGGCCAGATTATTTTTTTTGGCATTGTATTTGGCAACTTGTAACGCACGGGACGATACATCAATCCCCACGCCCGTTGCTTGCTTAAAATGATGCAGCAAAGTTATTAACAAACATCCCGAACCCGTGCCAATATCGGCAATGTGCAATTTTTTACCCTTTGGAAAATTATCCATCACGGTTTGGCAAATAGCCTCGCTGGTCGGACGGGGGATAAGCACCGCACGGTTAACATAAAAATCGAGCGAGAAAAATTCGCGATGATTGGTAATGTAAGCGAAGGGCAGGTTATAGGCGCGCTTTTTTACGACGGCTAAAAATTTGTTTTTATCACGCTTGTCTAGCCATTTTTGTTGCGCCGTCATCAATTGCAAATAATCAATCTTTAATACATGGCTTAGCAATAATCGAGATTCGCGTTCGGGCTGTTCGATATTGTTACTGCGTAAAACATCGGTCGCCTGCTTTATTAATTCGGCGACATTGAATAATTTTCCTGGTGATTTATTTTTCAAAATACCTACTTCGGATAATTATCGATAAAACGCTGCGCATGATGTTGAAAGCTAGCTTCCTTGGGTAATTGTTTGACTCGTGCAACGGGGGTGAATGATTCCTGCCATTGCTTTAAAATTTTTTCTTGCGCGCTGGTTAAATTTTTGGGGGTTTCGATAAGCAGGCTGATGATTAAATCGCCACGCCGACCACCGCTGTTCAACACCACCATCCCTTTTCCTTTAAGGCGTAATTGCTGGCCAGTTTCGACGCCCTTATCAATTTTTACCGACACCATTTTACCATCGATAACGGGGATAGTTACCTCGCCGCCCATCATCGCCGTGATGGGGTCAATCGGCAAATTATAAAAAAGGTCATTACCATTGCGCTGGAAAATATCGTGCGGGGTTACCCTGACATGTAGAAAAAGGTCGCCCGATGTTTTGCCCGCCGCGGCATCGTCGCCCTTACCGTGGATGCGAACCTGGTTGTTGTTATCAACCCCCGCTGGGATGGCAATATCAATTTCCTGCGCCTGTTCCACCAAACGCGCACCGCGACATACTTTGCAGGGTTTTTCTATAACCTGACCGCTGCCCTGACATTTTGGGCATGTTTGCTCTATGGAGAAAAAACCCTTTGCTATACGCACCACGCCCTGGCCATTGCATGTTTTACAGGTGACCGCGCTGAAACCTTTTTCTGCACCACTGCCGCTGCAATGGTCGCAATGTGCCATTTTTTGGGTGCGAATTTTTATTTTATCACCGCGAAAGGCCTGCAACAGGCTAATGGTTAATTGTAATTCGCGATCGCGGCCGCGGGTTTCGCGTCTTTTCCTGGCACCAGTATTTTGCTGGAACCCAGCACCAAACATCTGTTCAAAAATATCATTAATATCGGGGAAGCCCCCCGCGAAGCCACCAAAGCCGCCTTGGTGCGCGCCGCGTGCGCCTGGGCCACCTTGTTCAAACGCACTGTGGCCAAATTGGTCATAGGCCGCGCGTTTTTGCTTATCGCGCAACACGTCGTAGGCTTCGTTGACTTCTTTAAATTCTTGCTCGGCCTTTGGATTATCGCGGTTGCGGTCGGGGTGCGACGCCATGGCCTGCTTGCGATAGGCTGCTTTTAATTCCTCGTCGCTGGCATTTTTGGCTACCCCTAAAACGTCGTAATAATCTTTTTTTGCCATTTATTACTGGGAAAATAAATTATACAACATGGGGCATCCTTGTTATGTAAGCTAGTTATTTGATGTTACTTCTTGTCGTCTTTGTTGACTTCTTTGAAATCAGCATCAACCACGTCATCTTTTTTTTCGTCGGTTTTTTCGGCCGCGTTGTTGCCTGCGTCCTTATAAATTGTTTCGCCAATTTTTAAGTTGGCTTCCATCAGGCTTTGGGTTGCCTTTTCAATTTCTTCGGTTGAACCTTTTTCCAACGCATCCTTCACCGCCTTGATAGCCGATTCGATAAGGGTAACATCGTCCTTGCTTAATTTTTCTTTATGCTCTTTCAAGGTTTTTTCCGAAGAATGCAATAAACTATCGGCGTTGTTGCGGGCGTCAACCTCGGCCTTTTTCTTTTTATCAGATTCGGCGTTGGCTTCGGCTTCTTCCATCATTTTTTTAATGGCTGCCTCATCCAAACCACCGTCGGCTTGGATTTTAATTTTTTGTTCTTTGCCCGTGGCCTTGTCGCTTGCCGAAACATGCACAATACCATTGGCGTCAATATCAAACGATACTTCGATCTGTGGCGTGCCGCGCGGCGCGGGGGCAATACCTTCCAAATTAAAATTGCCGAGCAATTTGTTGTCGTTCGCCATTTGTCGCTCGCCTTGGAATACTTTAATTGTAACCGCGGTTTGGCCGTCGTCGGCGGTGGAGAAAATTTGTGATTTTTTGGTGGGGATGGTCGTGTTGCGATCAATCAATCGCGTGAAAACCCCACCCAATGTTTCAATACCCAAGGACAGGGGGGTAACATCAAGCAACAGAACATCCTTCACATCGCCCTTTAACACGCCACCTTGGATAGCCGCGCCAATGGCCACCACTTCGTCGGGGTTAACCCCGCGATGGGGTTCTTTGTTAAATATTTTCTTCACCATTTCTATAACCGCGGGCATGCGCGTCATACCGCCAACCAAAATAACTTCGTCTAGTTTGTCGGTGGTGAGGCCAGCGTCCTTCAATGCCGCCAAGCAAGGGGCTTTGGTTTTTTCAATCAAATGCCCGACCAATTGTTCCAATTTGGCGCGGGTGATTTTTAAGTTCAAATGTTTAGGACCCGATTGGTCGGCGGTAATAAAGGGCAGGTTCACCTCGGTCGTGGTTGCGGTGGAAAGCTCTATTTTGGCTTTGGTCGCGGCTTCCTTTAACCGTTGCAGGGCCAATTTGTCCTTGCGTAGGTCTATAGTGCCATTTTCTTTTTTGAATTCATCGGCAAGGTAATCAATCAAAACTTGGTCGAAATCTTCACCGCCCAAAAACGTATCGCCGTTGGTTGATTTCACTTCGAATACGCCATCGCCAATTTCCAATATGGAAATATCGAACGTTCCACCGCCAAGGTCAAACACCGCAATGGTGCCATGGCCCTTTTTTTCCATGCCGTAGGCAAGGGCCGCCGCGGTTGGTTCGTTAATAATGCGCAACACGTCCAACCCAGCAATTTTGCCAGCATCTTTGGTTGCTTGGCGTTGGTTGTCGTTAAAATAGGCGGGCACGGTGATGACGGCTTCGGTCACGGTGGTGCCGAGGTAAGCCTCCGCCGTTTCTTTCATTTTTTGTAAAACGATGGCGCTAATTTGCGCGGGGGCGTATTTTTCGCCACGAGCCTGGACCCAGGCATCGCCATTGTCGGCCTTCACAATGCTGAAGGGCGCGATTTTTAATTCTTTTTGAACTTCGGCGTCGGTAAATTTGCGACCGATGAGGCGTTTAACAGCATAAAGGGTATTTTCAGGGTTGGTAACGGCTTGGCGACGTGCGGATTCGCCGACGAGTCGTTCACCCTCAGTAAAGGCGACCATCGATGGCGTGGTGCGAATGCCTTCCGAATTTTCTATAACCTTGGTGCTGTTGCCCTCCATCACGGCTACGCATGAATTGGTGGTTCCCAAATCTATCCCGATAACTTTACCCATTTTTTTATTCCTTTCTTACAAATTTGTCTGTAAAAATATTCTTGTTTACGCTTATCATGGATATAGGTAATAAGTTCATAGCTTTCAAGTGATTTTACAAATTTTATTCTATGTTTTTTTTCAACAGCCTGATGCCTGGACTATGACATGATTGAACTGTTTGTAACCACAAAATTGTCAAAAAAATTATATTGTATTTTTGCTTTTTGTGTTATAATTGAAAAAACAAGCAACGACCATTTGTCATAAAATATATAAGATGTTAAAAATGAAAGATTATTCGAAGCAATTGAAGCTGGAGGCGCCCGCGGTTGAAAACGACCACCTGATTCTGACCCCCGAGGCGTTGAATTTTATTGCCCATTTAGAAGAAAAATTTGGTGAGCGCAGGCTTAAATTGCTGCATCGCCGTGAAAAACGCCAGCGGGAGTTTGATAATGGCATTTTGCCTGATTTTTTACCCGGGACAAAATCGATCCGCGATGGCGATTGGCAAATTGCCCCGCAACCCCGCGATTTGCAAGACCGCCGCGTTGAAATAACTGGCCCCACCACGCGCAAAATGGTTATCAACGCTTTGAATTCGGGGGCATATACCTTCATGGCGGATTTTGAAGATTCCAACTGCCCGACATGGTTAAACCTTATCGATGGGCAAATAAACATGATGGATGCGGTGCGGCGCACCATAAGTTATGAGGACACCAAAACGAAAAAAGAATATAAACTTAACGATAAAAGCGCGGTGTTGTTGGTTAGGCCACGCGGGTTGCATTTGGAAGAATATCATGTGTTTTTAAATGGCTTGCCCATTTCGGCAAGCCTGTTCGATTTTGGTATGTATTTTTTTCATAATATCCATGAAAATAAAAAACGCGGGACAAGTTGTTATTATTACTTGCCCAAAATGGAAAGTTACATGGAAGCCCGTTGGTGGAACGATGTGTTTGTGGAAGCGCAATCGTTGTTTGGTTTGCCCATTGGCACCATCAAGGCCACGGTGTTAATTGAAACATTGATGGCGGCGTTTGAAATGGACGAAATTTTGTTTTCGTTGCGCGAACATTCGGCGGGGTTGAATTGCGGGCGGTGGGATTACATGTTTAGCTTCGTTAAGAATTTTTCCAAACGCAACGATTATATTTTCCCCGACAGAAGCGGCGTGACCATGACCGTGCCGAACATGCGGGCCTATTGCCTGTTGGTTATTCAAACATGCCACAAACGCGGCGCGCCCGCGATTGGCGGCATGGCGGCGCAAATACCGATTAAAGACGATGCCGAAGCCAACAAAAAAGCATTAGAAAAAGTAAGGTTGGATAAAGAACGTGAAGTGTCAGACGGACACGACGGCACGTGGGTCGCGCACCCAGGGTTGGTGCCCGTGGCGTTGGAGGCATTTAACAAAGGCATGCCAGGCCCCAACCAAATTCACCGCAAGCGCGACGATGTGAAGGTAAACCCCCAAGATCTGATAGCCATGCCCGAAGGGTCGATAACCATGGATGGGTTGCAAAACAACATAGATGTTGGTTTGCGTTATTTGGCGTCATGGTTGTCAGGGCAAGGTTGCGTGCCGATACACCATTTGATGGAGGACGCCGCCACCGCCGAAATTTCACGCGCCCAAGTATGGCAATGGGTGCGCAACGCGGTAAAGACCAAGGAAGGCACGGTGGTAACCCGCGAATTGGTGAATGACATGATAAACAAGCAATTAAAAAATATCGAACAAGAAATTGGCCGCGATAATTACAACCCCGAGCGTTTTGAAGAAGCCAAATATGTTTTCACCGAACTTTGTTTTTCAAAAAAATTCATCGAATTTTTAACCCTGCCAACCTATCAAAGGATATTGGAAAAAGGGTGGTAGGGTATGGTATGATTGCCGCCAGCAATATTTTCCCCGCGCAGGATATATTGCATTTTTGGTTTGTTGAGACGCCGAAAGAAAATCATTTTAAAAAAAATGAGGCATTTGATGAAGAGATTTGCAGACGATTTGGCGATATTACCGCGCGTGCGCAGAATGGTGATTATGCTGGGAATCTTCATTCGGCTAGAGAAAAGCTAGCCTTGCTTATTGTGTTAGATCAATTTTCGCGTAATTTGTATCGCGATACGGCGCGGGCATTCGCGGGGGACGCGCAGGCGTTGACCATCACCGATGAATTATTGTTATCGGACGAATATAACAATTTTACCAAGGAAGAAAAATTTTTTCTTTATATGCCGTTGGAACATAGCGAGGATTTGGCACGCCAAGAATTGTCGGTGCGGTTGTTTACTTCATTGGGCGTAGCGGATTATGCTGTGCGCCATTACGATATTATTAAACGTTTTGGTCGCTTTCCGCACCGCAACCAACCATTGCGTCGCGCCAGCACGGCGGAAGAGTTAGAATTTTTACAACAACCTCATTCGTCGTTTTGAATTAAAATTATTGACATAGCATTAGAATCGTTCTCTAATAAAAATTATGTCAGAAAATTTATTTGAGGATAAATTGCTATCATTAGCTAATGATTTTAAAAAAATACTAGCAACCGATTCGGGAGATTGGACGGTCAAAGGTTTTATAGATATTGCAAGAAATATCTATACGATTTCTGTTGATACAAAAGTTATTTCTAAAATAATAGAATTGATGATGTTTCCTGTTTTACAAAAATTCGCAAGAGAAAATAATTTCGAAATGATTTTTGCTAATGAACAAAATCATTATCCTGATGTATCATTTATTTCTTCAAAGAAAGAAATGATAGCCCTTGATTTAAAAACGACTTACAGAAAAAATAAAGATGTTGTTTCTGGTTTCACACTGGGTGCTTTTACTGGTTACTTTCGTTATAGGGATTCTAATAAAAATATTACTTTTCCTTATGCTGATTATAAGAAACATTATATACTAGGAATTATATATAGCCAGCAAGACAATGATATTGATGAAAATAAAATTTATAATATAGATGACATTGAAAATATTTTATCCGTGGTTAAGGATTTTGATTTTATTGTTCAAGAGAAATACAAAATAGCTAAAGATAGACCAGGAAGCGGGAACACAAAAAATATTGGTTCGTGTGTGAAAATATCAGAATTAAAATCAGGACTTGGGCCGTTTGCTCGTTTAGGCTCTAAGGTTTTTGATGATTATTGGTCGAATTATATGACGAATGAGATGGCAAGAAGTGCAAAATTAAAAAAGCCGCCTTATACAAACTTAGAAGAATATTTAAAATATAGGAATATTGAAAATGTATAATGCAACTAGTTGCAACAAACAACCTAGCTTGTTGCCATCTTCTTTTCAGGGGATAGGGATATTACCACAAACACGCTATCAAGGTAGCAAATATAAGATATTAAAATGGATAGATAATTGCACTAATAATTTAGATTTTAATTCAGTTTTAGATGCTTTTGGCGGCACGGGCTCAGTTGGTTACATGTTTAAAAAGAATGGCAAGAAAGTTTTCTATAATGACATTCTAAAATTTAATTCTATTATTGGCAAGGCTATTATAGAAAATAATTCTATTTTTTTGGAAAGTGAGGATATAGAATTTATTTTAAAAAAACATCAAACTATAGATTATCCATCTTTTATTTATGATAATTTCCATGACATTTATTTTACAGATGACGAGAATAAATGGCTAGACATAATAACAACCAATATTAAAAATCTTCATAATGAGTATAAGCAGGCATTGGCTTATTATGCTCTATTCCAATCTTGTATAATTAAGCGTCCTTATAATTTATTTCACAGGAAGAACTTGTATATTCGGATGGCAGAAGTAGAGAGAAGTTTTGGCAATAAAAAGACTTGGGATAGATCATTTGAATATTATTTTAAGAAATTTTCATCGGAGGCAAACCTTGCAATATTTGATAATGGCAATGAAAACAAATCATTTCATGCAGATATTTTTGATATTAATTATTCGGCAGATTTAATTTATATTGATACGCCTTATATTTCTCGAGGTGGCGTTGGCCTTAACTATGCTGATTTCTATCATTTTTTAGAGGGATTGACATTTTATGATAATTGGCAACATCTAATCGATAACAATTCTAAACATAAAAAAATAAAAGGAAAAAATAATATATGGAATGACAAGAATAATATTTACAATGCTTTTGAAAAATTATTTTATAAGTTTCAAAATTCTATTTTGGCAGTATCTTACAGGGAAGATGGAATTCCGAGCATCGAAGAAATAGTGTCAATGTTATCGAAATATAAGAATGATGTGCATATAAATAAGATAAATTATAAATATACTTTGAGCAATAAAGATTCTAAAGAGATTCTAATAATTGCAAAATAAAAATAATTTTACCTCAACCCCTTAATCGCTAAACCGCTGTCGGTTTCGTTGCGGATCCATTGGCATTCGTCTTTGTTAAAAAAGTTTTCGGCAAGGTTGCTGCTGCACATCACCGCGCGAACCGACTGCCCCAAACTGACCAACCCCATGGGGGTGCCCGATGGGTCTAAAACAAAAAACCCGCGCGCCGATATTGTCTTCACCCCGTCCAACGGCGCAAAAAATCCCAAACCATCAACCTTGGTGGGCGGGGTGTCGGCACTATCCTGGATAATAAAATGACATGACAGGGCGCGCCCCGACGCATCAACCGCCATCACCGCGCTTTCCATCAATCCCACGCCTGCCTTGTTCGGTTGTTTCACCGTTTTGGCCCCCGCGTTATTATTGACGATACTGCTTATATAATTAACCCATTGCCGACCATAACCCGTCAGGTTTTGGTTTTTCATAACCGCCACCTGGGCCGTGGGGTTGATGGACCGCATGGGCAATGTCGCCAGCGGAGTCATGCGCAATGTTTTTAATGCCTGGCCGCGCGTCATTTTTTGATTATACCCCAACCCTGATTTTTCATAATGGAAATTCATCGTGTCGTCCTTGGTGCCAAAAATAAAAGACAGGGGCCGCAAGCGCAGGGTGCTAAAACTTTCCGCCAATTCGGGATTGGTGATAAGCCCGCTGTCATCGCGTTTCCAAAATGGATTTTTTTCTTGGGCGCGAGTCGCGTTGTTATCGGGGAAGCCTATACGAATAAGTTTTTCCGCGGGTGCCACCACCTTGGCCCACGGCAAACGACCATGCTCAACATGAATTTGATAAAGGGTGGATATCATCGAATCGGCGGGATTGGCACCGTTGAATGAAACAGCCACGGGGGTTAATTCGCCCGATGTATCGGGCAACAATGCTTGGCAAGCACCGCCCGCACCCAGGCTGGTGCTTAATGGTTGGGTCGCGGTCATGGCGATGGCGGTGGCAACCGCGGCGTCGACCGCGTTGCCGCCCTCCAAAAATGTTTTGTTGCCAATTAATACCGCAAATGGTTCGTCACCGCTGACGAAATACTCGTTACCATCCCTTTGCCCGACCATCATGCCCGCGGTGCCCGACGCGCGCCACCAAATACCGTCAGCATCGGGCCCACAACCCGTCAACATGAAAGATAAGCCAACAAGCAATATAAAATTAAAAGAGAATTTTTTCATTATATTATGGTGGCTATATAATTGAATATGGCAAGGTGATAGTGAAGGCACCCTATTGCAAGGGCAACCCAGTAAAATTTTTTTATCCAATATGTCTATAGCTTGCCGCGCTCAGGAAGGCAAGAATTTAAGCACCCCAGACCGCAAAAATTACCCTTTGGTTGTATTTACGGGACATCTATTGTGCCTTTATTTTCACCTGTATCGCCCAAAAATGTTGTTGGCGTAAATGGTGTAATGCCTGCTCGGCATGGGTTTGGTTGTCGAACAGCCCATAAAAACAACCGCCGCTGCCCGTCATGTTGCTAAGCAAACATCCTTTGTTTTGTAAAATGGATTTTTTAACCAATGATAAGGCTGGATATAATTTGCAAGCCGCATCCTCCAACCCATTGCGCCATGTCATGATATTATCAATCGATGGCATGGGTGAGGCGTTTTGTGAAGCGACGTTTGAAAGAGAAAAGGGAGCATCCCACTTGCTATTAATGGCCGACCGTTTTGCAAAAACATCGCGCGTTGAAACAAATACCCCGCTTGATACCAATAACAAATGGCAAGTGTAAAGATCCGCGGGCAGGGGGACAGGACTTATCGCATCGCCAATGCCTGATACCAAACATGGTTTAGCAAAAAGAATGGCGGGGCCATCCGCGCCAATTTTTTCTGCTATTTTTTTTTGGGTGGCGGCGTCCAATTGCCATTGTTTTGCCAAATAACGCAACATGGCTATGCCGTCGCTGGTGCCGCCGCCCAAACCACCGCCGATGGGTATTTTTTTTTCTAACATAACCTTGCCGCAAAATTGTTGGCCACTGGCGGCTTGGCATAATTCTATGGCGCGGGTAATCAAATTATTTTTTTCTGCACCAATATTCCCAACAAATTCTCCCGCGATTGTTAAATCGTTGCTGGGATTATAAGGTTCTGCACTGGGGATGATGGTTATCTCGTCGCCAAAGTTAACGCACGCCACCAACGATGATAGCAAATGATAACCATCATCCTTAAGCCCCGTAACCTGCAAAGCCAAATTTATTTTGGCGGACGCCAACAATAGGGTGCTATCCTGCGGGCTCATTACAAAGGTAATATTATTTTTGATAAATTATGAAATCAAATGATGAGATAAGTTTTTTACAAACCAAATTTTATTTTGTTTTCTAATCGCCCGCGCAATCCATCATCGTCCACATTGCTCAATGATTTTTGCCAGAATAATTGCGCCGTGGTTTTTTGCTTTAAACGCCAATAAACATCGCCCAAATGTTCGTTGATATCGGGATCGTCGGCAACCAATTGCCCGGCTTTTTCTAAATAACCACGCGCCGTTTCATATTTGCCCAATTGGTAATAGGCCCAACCCAGCGAATCAAGTATAGCGCCATTGTTGGGCGATAGTTTATTTGCCTTTTGCAACATTGCCAAAGCCTGGCCAATGTTTTTGTGCCGTTGGATCCATGAATAACCCAGGTAGTTAAGGGTTTCCGAAGAATCGGGGTTTAGTTTAAGGGCTATTAAGAAATTGTTTTCTGCCAAGGCCCATTTGCTTTGCCGTTCTAAGGCTATGCCATATTGAAAATAATAAAACCAAGCACGATCATTCTGCTTATAATTTTTGCTTTCTTCCAACACCGCGGCATAATTGCGTTCGGCTTCGCGATAATTTTTTTCGCTCATGTTGATTTGCCCTAACAACAAAGAATAATCAACAATGGCGGGGAAGTCACGGATGAGGTTGTTTAAATTCTTTTTCGCCCGCTCGGCATCGCCCAAACCATACAACAAATTATTTTCGGTCAGGTTGGCCATATGAAAGTAATTTTTATTTTTTTTCAAATCATCCAATATCGAAAAAGAATTATTAACCAAACCAACGTTGCTGTCGATGTTGGCCAACATGAAGGCGGCGTCAAAATTCTTGGGGTTGGCAAACAAAGCCAATTGACAAAATATCAGCGCAACGTCAGGATTAACCGACAGCAAATTCAGCGCGGCATCCAACACAAAATAGGATAAACCATCTTCGGGTTTTTCTATCAATATCGGCAGGGCAATTTTGTTTTTAATTTTTTCTTCGTCGGCTAACAAGGTTAAAGGCAGCGGATGATCAAGGTTGGTGATAAAATCCTCCATCTCTTGCCATTTTTTTTCCATGTTCAGCGATTGCAGATAAAGACGGCTTTGCGCCAATGATAACTGATTTGGTTTGGGGGCTTCATCGCCCGCTGTTATGTCGCTTAAACTTAATGGCTCCTTCAACAACAATTTCATCATGGCGCGTTGCGCCAAAACTTCCTCGTCGTTATTGCCCTTCGACTTTTTTAATTCATCCAACGCTGCCAACGCCGCATCCTCGCGATCGCGGCTAGCCTCGCCCCAGGCGGAGATAACGGCGATATGCTCGCTGGACACACCGCCCTTGGCATCATCGCGCAAAATATTACCTTCCCATTTTTTTTGCTTAATTTGATCTATGGTAATAAACAAATTAACCAAATTGGCGAAGCTGGACGTTTCAGGTTTGTTGTCGGCGTTAACGATGGGCATAATTTTGGGCAGCAAACTGTTGGCGCTGGCGAAATTACCATTTTTGATATAGAGGACGAATAATTGTTGGTAAATATTGTTTTTAGCATCAGCATCAAGCGCGGGATCGCGTAGCGCGTTTTTTAAATTTTTGATAGCAACCGCAAAATTATTGTTGCTGGTAGCATAATTGCCCGAGAGTAACGGAGCAAGGTTGATATTGTCAATTTTATTCCCGCCACGCAGCATGTTGCTGGCGGAAGAAAAAACAGGCAAACGACTGAGCAGCGCCATGCCCGCAACCACCACCAAGCCAACCAAGAGAGTTTGTTTTGAGAAAATTATCTTTTTCCCATTCGACCAAAAATTTCCTTTTTGGTTTTGATGGTCGCTTGGTAGGGGAGAAGGGGGTGAGGATTTATTTGATCTGCGCAGAAAAAATTTTTTCATTATATTTCCTTTTCTTTTGTCCCCATTATTTTTTTATCGTTTGGATTTTTTGATTATCTTACACCTTTTTTTTGCCCACTTTACCTAAACCAGTTTGTTTGGCAAATTGCGAGCGCAAATTGGCATAATTCGGTGCTACCATGGGATAATCGGGCGGTAAACCCCATTTGGCACGATATTCGGTGGGCGACATGTTAAAATTAGACCTCAGATGTCGCTTCAACATTTTCAATTTTTTACCGTCCTCTAAACAAATGATATAATCGGGGGTTAAGCTATCGCTGATATTGACCACCGATTTTTTGTTAACCATGTTGTCATCCTTCACCTGGCGCAACGATTGGTGAATGGCGACAATAACATCGGCCACGTTGTTCGAAGCAACATTGTTATTTTGAAAATAGGCAACGGCTATTTGGCTGGTGAGGTAGAGCAGGTTGTTTTGTTCGCCCTGCATTTTACCCTGCATTTTATCACTGGTTTTTGCGCCACGTTGTTGCAGGGCCTTGACGACCTCTCGCTCGCTTATTGGTTGGGGCGCGCCGTTCGATATATCGTCGGTGGATTGTGAATGGACACCTGCGGAGCGGGGCGTCATCTCCATCCCCTTGTCTTTACCAAAATTATTTTCGCTCATATCATTTTTATAGAATTTTTAAAGAATTCTCACAATAGCTCTCCCTCGGTGCTAAAACTTGTGTTTGACGTTATATTGAATGTACTTATAAGTCAAGGACAAGTAATAATAATAGTTTTGCTTATGAAGGATATTTCTTCTTACCCTTTCAGCATGGCAAATATAAACCATTGGTTTAATTTATGTTTCTTTGTTATCGTTTTTTTTAGCTTTTTTATTGCACTTGATTTTTTCCCCGTTCTTTGGAAGAAGGAATGATAAAAAAAATAAGCAGGAGCCAGCATCATGACAACACACAACACAGCGCCGATGAAATTGCCAAATATCGCCATTTATGCCGATGGCGCCGATAAAAATAAAATGTTCGCCCTGAACAAATTGCCCTATGTCGCTGGTTTTACCACCAACCCCAGTTTGATGAAAAAATCGGGGGTTAGTGATTATAAAAAATTTGCCCAAGAATTATTGACCGAGATAAAAAAACCCATCAGTTTTGAGATTTTTGCCGATAACAACCAAGATATGATAAGCCAGGGGAAAATTTTGGCCAGTTGGGGCGACAATGTTTATGTTAAGGTTCCCGTGACCAACACCGCGGGGGTGCCAACGCATGAGGTTATCAAAACCTTGAGCCAGGCTGGCATCAAACTTAATATCACCGCCATCTTTACCGTTGAGCAGATCGTTGCATTATTGCCGTTCCTTGCGGACAAAACTCCCGCTGTCCTTTCTATCTTCGCTGGGCGCATCGCCGACACGGGGGTTGACCCCGAACCAATGGTTCGGGAAGCCGCCACAGCCCTGGCCCGCGCCAACAGGCCGCAGGCCGAATTGTTGTGGGCAGGAACAAGGCAGGTTTTTAGCGCGGTGGAGGCGGCGCGTTGTGGTTGCAAAATAATTACCATGCCGAGCGACATGATAGAAAAATTACCATTGTTTGGTAAGGACCTGACCGATTATTCGCGCGAGGCGGTGCTTAATTTTTTTCAAGACGCCCAGGCTTCTGCCCTAACATTATAAAGCCAGGTTTATAAAAATTATTCTCTGCCGTCCCGCTGCTATGTCTACGCAATTGCCCTCGCCATTTATTTCTAACCTGCCGCAACCGCCCGTTGATAACCACGATAAAGGTAAGGCAGGAAAAGAGGCTGAGCCATCACGTTCCGACCTTTCCCATTATCTGTCGGTTGCGCCCATGATGGCGGCGACCCATTATTGGGGGCGGCGATTCTTGCGGCTATTTAACCCCACCGTAAAGATCTATGGCGAAATGGTGCCCGCCAAAAGCCTTATCTTCATGCAAAATTTGGAGAAAAAAAAACAGCAATTGCGCACCGGGGGAGAGGAGGGGGCGGTAGCCTTCCAACTAGGGGCGGGGGAAGTGGCGGATGCATTGCAAGCCAGCGAGTTGATTGCCAGGGCGGGGTTTCGTGAAATAAATTTGAATTGTGGTTGCCCGTCAAAGGCGGTGCGGGCGGGGGATTTTGGCGCGGTGTTGATGAAAAATCCAGCCTTGGTCGCCAGCATCATGCGGGCGATGAGCGAAGCCTTTCCCCAGATTATTTTTTCGGTCAAATGCCGTATTGGGGTTGACGAACAAACCGATATAGCATTTTTGGATAGGTTTGTGGAAGATATTATTGCGGCGGCACCCCAAGTGAAATCCTTTCATATTCATGCGCGCAAGGCGATATTGAAAGGATTAAACCCAAGGCAGAACCGACATGTGCCGCCGCTTGATTATCAACGGGTTTATGATTTGAAAAAGAAATTCCCCCATTTGGAAATTACTATCAATGGCGGGATACAAAATTTGGAGGATGCCCAACAACATCTGCAACATTGCGATGGTGTGATGATAGGGCGCGCCGCCATAGCCAACCCATTTTTGTTGATGGCCGCCGATAGGATAAAAGATATGACCGCAAGTCAGACAGAATTACATGGACAATTAAAAGAGCAGGTAAAAGCGCAGGTAAAAGCGCAAGCCGAATATTCCGCCCACGTGAGCGAAGATTTTTTTCAGGAAAAACTTTATCCGTTTTTACATGAATTTGATGAATCGGGGGTGCCGACCTCGGCCATGCTGCCATTTTTGATGAACATGATAAGGGATGGCGTGGGGGCAAGGTTAAGGCGTGCCAAGTTGGGCGAAGCCGTGGAGCGTGCCAGACGCCGTAGAGAAAAACTGCCCTTATTAACCGCTTGGCAAATGATGGGCGATGCCAAAAGTGATGCCCAAGCCGATAGCCATGTTTATGGCGATATGAGAGTTGGATAACGAGGGTAAGTTATTATCTAAGATGGCCGTGTAAAACCATCCATGGTTAAAAGATCCTGGTAGAGGTCAACCCGACGGTCGCGAAATACCCCCCACGAACGGCGCAATTCACCAATCGCCGCCAAATCAAACCCATGGGTGATGATAGATTCCTTGTCGCGCGGCGATTCGGCGACCCTATTGCCCTGGTAATCGCCAATGAAGGAGCGACCGTAGAAGGTAATGCTGTTACCATTTTTGGCCTGTTCGGTGCCAATGCGGTTGGCCGCCATCACAGGCATGATATTGGCGGCGGCATGACCCAACATGGTATTTTGCCAATGGTCGGATGAGTCATAGGTTGGTGCAGGCGGTTCCGAGCCAATGGCCGTGGGGTAAAGCAGAACTTCGGCACCTTTGAGAGCCATTATCCGAGCAGCCTCAGGAAACCATTGATCCCAACATATTCCCAAACCCAGCTTGGCGAAGGCAGTCTGCCAAACTTTAAAACTCGTGTCGCCAGGCGAAAAGTAAAATTTCTCTTCATAACCCACACCGTCAGGGATGTGGGATTTGCGGTAGATTCCCAATTCTTTGCCGTCGGCGTCTATCATGACAACGCTGTTGTAATGGGCGTTGTTGGCTTTTTCAAAAAAACTAACGGGTATAACCACGCCCAGTTCGCGCGCCACCGATGAAAAACGTTGGAGCAGCGGGTGATTATCGCGGCTGTGAGATTGCGCGAAATACTCGGCGCGCATTTCCTTGCAGAAATAGGGGGCAGAAAACAATTCGGGAATAAGGATAATCTGCGCCCCCTGGCTGGCGGCTTGACGCACCATCATTTCGGCCTTGTCATGATTCTTGTTTTTTTCGTTGCCCGTGTCAGATGACATAGCAAATTGAACAGCACCCAATGTAATCATCATGAATTAATAATAGTTATTATTTTTTATTTATATTTACTTGCATTATAATATATTACTATCACCGCTTTTTCAATAATTTATTATATTTTTATCAATTTTTTATTGCACGATAGGAAAAAAACTTTTACAATAATGGGGTAAAACTAATAAGGGTGCTGGTTGTGGGCTGTCATTTGTCTTTGATAGGGGAAAAATGTAAAAATTTAGTTGTTGTGTAAAGGGATTGCTCTTGTTATGATAATGAGGATAAAGTAGCTATTTTTTAAAAAATATTGTTGGCATGATGATAATTGTAAAAAAAATTAACAAAATATAAACCTAAATATGGAGAGGGTAAGGAAAATGAAAAAACTTATAAAAAATGACGCTGTAAAAAATATGGCATCGAAAAAACAAGCCATGCAAGCATGGTTGATGACATTGGCGGTGGGTTCGGCAGTCTTGGCCCAGGTTGCTATGGTGCAGCCAGCCTCGGCCGCTTCAAGCGTTCTGAAATCCATTCAATCGAAAAAAACCCTGACCTGCGGCATCCATAATGCTGGGTTATTGGGTTTTTCTAAACAAAACGACGATGGTAGTTGGGAAGGCATAGACATTGCGGTTTGCCAAGCCCTTGCCGCCGCGGTTTTGAGTGATAAAAACAAAGTTATTTATCGCAACCTCTCGCCCAAAGAACGATTCACCGTTTTGTCATCGGGCGAAGTTGATATTCTGTCGCGCAACACAACCTATTCTATGAGCCGCGATACCGACCTCAAATTAAATTTTTTACCCCCCAATTATTATGACGGGCAAGGGTTCATGGTTGGCAAACGCCTGATTGACCGTGGCGTGGCTTCGGTTAAGCAATTGAACGGCGCGCGTATTTGCGTTGAAGCGGGAACCACCACCGAGTTAAACATGGCCGATTATTTCAGACGCTATAATATCAAAACCACGCCCATCGTGGTTGATACCAGCGACGTGGCGATGCAAAATTTGATAGCTGGCAAATGCGATTCCTACACGACCGATCGTTCCAGCCTTGCGGCGAATCGCCTCAGCCAGAAAAATCCCAATGATTTTAGGGTTTTGCCAGAAATCATTTCGAAAGAACCACTCACCCCCGCGATACGCGAAGGTGATGAGCAATGGTCAAATATCACACGTTGGGTGATGTATGCCATGATCTATGCCGAAGAAAAAAATATCACCAGCCAAAATGTTGATAAAATAGTGCAGGCAGGTAACAACGCCGACCCCGAAGTAAACCGCTTTTTGGGCTTAAATGGCGAAAACACAGGCCAATATTTGGGCTTGGACAAAGATTGGGCCTATCGCGTTATCAAGCAAGTTGGTAATTACGGCGAAGTGTATCACAAATACCTGGATCAATTGGGTTTGCAAAAACGCGGCTTGAATGATCTTTATACGCGTGGCGGGTTGATGTATGCCCCACCGTTCCGTTGATATGCCTGGTGCCTGTTAGAAAAAATTAGCTAATTTTTTCTTTCTTAAACCTTCCTAAAAATTTATCATTTTCGCGAGGGGTTGTGATATGGTGCCGTCTTTCGTTTTGCAATTTTTTCAAGTGATAAGGGGTTTTGTCTTGCAGTGGCGGGATAAGGCGGTTGATAAAATTCCCGTAGCCTGGAAGCAAAAATGGCAGAGCATTTGGCAAGATGAAGAGCGGCGCGGTTTGTTTTTGCAGGGCGTGGCCATTTTTGTCGTCTTGGCAATATTTTTATATTCTTTTAGCAATGTTGTAGAAAATTTTTCACGCGTTTCCAAAAATTTTAGCTTCGATTTTTTATTTTCCCCCGCCAATTATGAAATCAATGCCGACATGGCATTGATAGATTTTTCGCCCAGCGACACACATTTGCGTGCCGCGATGGTCGGGGTGTTGGGGACGATTAATATCACCTTCTGGGGTTGCGGCTTGGCGGTGATATTGGGTTTTTTGATAGCCCTGGCGCGGTTGTCTCCTAATTTTTTGCTTAGCCGTTTGGCGTTGGTTTATATCGAAACCATTCGCAATATTCCGCTTTTGATTCAAATAATATTTTGGAATATCGTTTTTGCCACGGCCTTCCCCCCGCCCGAAAGCGCCATCCATGTCGCGCCTAATTTTTTCCTCAGCAATGATGGGCTTGCTTTACCAAAATTTATTTTTTCTTCGGGTGGCGGGTATTTGTTTGTAGCGGCCTTGGTCATGGCGGCGGGTTTGTTTTTGCTCAAGAGTTTTTCTTTGCGGCATCGGTTGCTGGTGGGTGAACCATTGCATCCCATTTTGGTCTATGGGCTTGGCATCATATTATTGGCCCTGCCGATTGGCGTTGCCTTTTTTGTGGTGCAGGGGGAGTGGCAGGTGCCAACATTTGGCGAATATACTTTCGAGCTCGGCGCGCGCGTGCCCGCGGTTTTTATGTCGCTCTTGTTGGGGCTGTCTTTGTTCGCCGCTTCTTACATTGCCGAAACGGTGCGGGCTGCTTTGTTGGCCATCGCGAAGGGGCAGAGCGAAGCAGGCATGGCGATAGGTTTGTCGCGTGGTCAAATTAATCGCTTGGTGTTGGTGCCGCAGGCTTTGCGTATGATTATTCCACCCTTATCAAGCGAATTAATCGGGTTATTAAAAAATTCTGCCCTGGCGGTGGCGGTTGGTTATGTCGATATTGGCACCACGCTGGCCAGCTCGACCCTTAATATAACAGGTCGCGAAATGGAATGTATGTTGCTGGCTATAAGTTTTTATTTGGTATTATCACTCACCATGTCGCTGGTGATTAATTATTACAACAAACAAATTTCTTTAAGAATGTAATATCAAAACCCAAATAACGCCCCAATAATATCCATGTCTATTTTTTCTTCGACCTTTACTTGGTTTCACAAAAACCTTTTTTCTAACTGGTGGAGCAGCCTGTTAACGCTGTTTATTATCTGGTTTCTCTCTATATTCATTCCCCCGATATTTGACTGGTTGATTTTTAATGCTTCCTTCACCGCGCGCAGCGTGCACGAATGTTATGACGCTGGTTATGAGGGGGCATGTTGGGGGTTTGTCCCGCTGCGCTGGAAATTATTTTTATTTTACCTTTATCCAACCGAGATGTTGTGGCGTCCTGCCCTGGCATTTTTTTTGCTGTTCGTGGCTTTGATACCCGTTTTTAAATCAAAATTTAAATCGGATGAGCGGCGAAAAAAATTCCTCTATTTCACCGTGGCCTATCCTTTTATTGCCTTTTGGTTGATAGGCGGCGGATTATTCCTGACCCCCGTTGGTGTTGGGCAGATAGGTGGCTTCATGCTGAATATAGTTGTTGGGGTTTTGTGTATTGCCATATCTTTTCCATTGTCGATATTGGTGGCCTTGGCGCGGCGTTCTAATTTGTTTTTTCTGTCAAAGATGACGGTGTTGTTTGTCGAAGTGGTGCGGGGCATTCCGTTGCTGATGTTAATATTTGTCGCCGCCACCATGTTAAATTATTTTTTACCCGCTGGCACAAGTTATAGCCTCTTGTTCCGCGTGGTTATCATGATAACCCTATTCGCAACGGTTTACTTGTCGGAGGTTATGCGTGGCGGTCTAAACGCCCTGCCCAAGGGGCAGTTCGAAGCGGCGTCGGCCATCGGCCTTGATTATTGGCAAGGGGTGAGGCTGATTATCATGCCGCAAGTATTGAAGGCATCCATTCCATCCATCGTTAATATTTTTATTGGTATGTTGATGGATACAACCCTGGTCGCCGTGGTTTCGATGTATGATGCCGTGGGCGCGGGCAAGGCCACAATGGTTAGCGCGGATTGGAAGGCGGCGGGGCGCGAAATAGCCGTTTTCATTGGGGTTATGTTCTTTATTTGTTGTTTTTCCATATCGCGGTTTTCTGGCCATTTGGAAAAAAAACTAAAACTCAGCCAATCTAGACAACCGTAAAAAAAACCAAAGGAGATAAGCCATGGAAAAAAAACCTGTTATTATTATAGAAGACCTCAACAAATGGTATGGAAAATTCCACGCCTTGAAATCCATCAACCTCCAGGTTGCGAGCGGCGAGCGCATCGTCATTTGCGGTCCATCGGGTTCGGGCAAATCAACCTTGATAAGATGTATCAATCGGCTGGAGGTTCACCAGCAGGGCAAGATAGAAGTGAATGGCATTGTGCTTGACACCAATTTAAAACGCGTGCATGCGGTGCGCGAAAATGTTGGCATGGTTTTCCAGCATTTTAATCTGTTCCCCCATTTAACCGCTTTGGAAAATTGCACCCTGGCCTTGATTTGGGTAAAGAAAAAAAGCAAGGCCGAGGCTGAAAAAATTGCCAAAGAATATTTGCAAATGGTCAAGATTCCCGAGCAAGCCGACAAATACCCAAGCCAATTATCGGGCGGGCAACAACAACGGGTGGCGATAGCGCGCGCCCTGTGTTTGTCGCCCAAAATCATGTTGTTCGATGAACCAACATCGGCGTTGGATCCTGAAATGATAGCCGAGGTGCTGGATGTGATGATAGATCTTGCCAATCGCGGTATGACGATGGTGGTGGTAACACACGAGATGGCATTTGCCAAACGCGTTGCCAACCGAATTATTTTTATGGATGGTGGCGAAATTATAGAACAAAATGCGCCAGAAGAATTCTTTAATAATCCTAAATCGCCGCGCACCCAATTATTTTTAAAACAAATTTTGCAACATTGATGAAGTTAAAAAGGTAAATATTGTAGCCATTTGACAAGGCGGCGCGTTCGATCGCTAAAAAGAATGGGGGTATAATAATTACCCGCGGCGCGTTTGATAATTTCGCCCCGCGTGGGGTAGGGGGCAATCATCCCCGCCAAGTCCGCCAATTTTAATTTCTTACTTATCGCAAGCCCAACGGTAAGGATCATATCCCCCGCGTGCGGGCTGACCATGGTGCCGCCAACCACGCGACCTTTTTTATCGGTGATGATTTTGACAAAGCCTAGGGTGTTGGCTTCCGCCACCGCGCGATCATTTTCTTTAAAATGCCAGGTGGCAACTTTATAATTTTGACCATATTTCTTTTTCGCCATCGCTTCGTGCAACCCAACCTGCGCCAATTCAGGGTCGGTGTAGGTAACCCAGGGCAGGGCGCTGTAATCGACCGCGGCGGGTAATTTAAAACATAATTGGCGAATGATGATGCCCGCTTGATAACCCGCGGCATGGGTAAATTGTGGCCCGCCGTTGCAATCGCCGATGGCAAAAATATTTTTTTGGTTGGTGCGCAATTTTTTATTGACGATGATACCTTGGCCATTGGTTTTTATATTGGCTTGGTCAAGATTCAGGTCGGCAATGTTGGCCTGTCGCCCCGCCGCCAACAGCAAATGGGTGCCGTCTAGATTTATTGTGCGGCCTTTGTTGTTGACCAGGCTTATCAACAGGTTATTTTTATTTTCTGTGATGTTTTGAATATTAACCTGTTCGTAAAAGGCAACCCCCTCGGCCATTAATTGCTGTTTAACAATATTGACCGCCGCCGCGTCGTCTTTTGGCAATATCACGCTATGCGTTATAACCGAAACAGGACAACCGAGGCGCACATGGGCTTGCGCCATTTCTATCCCAATCGGGCCACCGCCGATAATAATCAAATGACCTGGTTTTTCTTTTAAAGCAAAAATATTTTCGTTGGTAAAGATTTTTGCTTTATCAATGTCGCCCAACCCCTTGATGGGCGGCATGATAGCACGCGAACCAGTTGCAATAACAATATAACGCGCGGTGATGATATTATCCCCCGCCACAACTTGCTTGTTGTTTAAAAAATGGGCTTTGGCCTTGATAACCTTCACCCCCAATTTTTCGAAACGCTCCACCGAATCGTGGGGCTCGATGGTTTTGATAACCGACGATACATGTTTTTTGATATTGGCAAAATCAATGGTGGGTTCAAGCTTGGCAATGCCTGTTATATGCTCGGCCCGAAAATGGTTGGCTTGTTTTGCCGCCGCCAGCAAAGCCTTGGACGGCACGCACCCCGCGTTAAGGCAATCGCCGCCCATTTTGTCGGCCTCTATTAACACAGTTTTAAGCCCCAGTTGTGCCGTGCCCGCCGCGACCGATAATCCCCCCGACCCCGCACCAATCACACATACATCGGCTTCAATATTCTTCATCATTACGTGCATATAATATTAAAAATGGGGTTGCTAGCTCTTTCTCCGCCATTTTTAACCTTTGTCAATAGTTCCAATGTTATGCTTGGTGCAAGCATTTTGCTTTTTCAATAGAACAGAATTATATAAGAATAATACAGTCGGGGGATAAAAAAACATGGGGTTTTATTTTTAGGTTTGGCTTTTTTGAAATACCCAAGCAAGATTTTGATATGATAGCCGATAAAATGAAGGCATAAAGGTGATAATTGATACTTTGCAATTTGGTCAAAAAAATGTAAAAGGCAAAAGTAGAAAAATAAGCGGGTGTAGCTTAATGGTAAAGCTCTAGCCTTCCAAGCTAGTGACGAGGGTTCGATTCCCTTCACCCGCTCCATCTTTTTTTGTTGGTATTTTTATAAAGTCGCGTGGTGATGCCCTTGCGGAAGGCACGATGGGCTATCGCAGTTGAGATGACAATATTATTTTTTTATATAGATGACATGGGTCTAGAAGCGAAACAACCTAGGTTGCGGCGAATCTTAGCGCAAGATTATTTTTTTGTTGCAAGAGATTCGGAATATGATACAAGGAAGTAATAAAATTTTTATGAGCAAATCTTCCTCCCCCAATATTGTTTTTATTTTGGTTGACCAATTGACAGCCATGGCATTGCGTTATCATAACAAACATGCGGTTACCCTGACCCCGAATTTGGATAAAATGATACAACATGGCGCGGTGTTCGAAAATGCCTATTGCCCGTCGCCGCTTTGCACGCCGTCGCGTTATGGTATTATGACGGGGCAATATGTAAAAAACCATAAGGGTTATGATAATTCGGCTTTGATGGATTCCTTGAAACCGACCCTTGCCCATTATGCGCGCTTGGCTGGCTACGAAACCATCTTGGCGGGTAAGATGCACTTCGTCGGCAGTGATCAATTGCATGGTTACGAAAAACGCTTAACGACCGATGTTTATCCCGCCGATTTTGGCTGGGTGCCCAATTGGAAAAAACCAACCGAGCGTATCGACCTGTGGTATCATAACATGTCATCGGTGAAGCAATCGGGCGTGGCGGCGATTAGTAACCAATTGGAATATGATGACGAGGTGGTTGCGCTTGCCAAACGCCAACTATACCAATTGGCAAGGCGCGAAGAAGAAAAGATTAGACCATTTTTGTTGACCATAGGGTTTATTCATCCCCATGACCCTTATGTTGCGCGGCAAAGATATTGGGATCAATATAACGACATAGAAATTCCCTTGCCCACCACCAAACGCCCGCAAGTCAGCGACAATGACCCCCATTGTTTACGGTTGGAAACGGCGATAGGGCTTGACCATGTTAAGATAACCGAGGAGGATATTATACGTTCGCGCCGTGCCTATTTCGCCAATGTGACGATGGTTGATGAATGGGTGGGGGAGATATTGAAAGTTTTAGAAGAAACTAACTTCCTTGAAAATACCGTGGTGGTTTTTTCATCCGACCATGGCGATTTTTTGGGCGAGCGTGGTTTGTGGTATAAAATGAGTTTTTATGATTATGCGTCCCATGTTCCGTTGATTTTTTATTATCCGAAGGGAATAAAACCGCAATCCATCACCACCCCGATTAGTTTGATTGACCTGTTGCCGACATTTAGCGACATGGTCGGTTATAAGGGGGAGGCTATCGAACCGCTAGACGGTCATAGCCTGTTCCCGTTGTTGATGGGGAAATCAGCGGTGGAGGCGCAATATCCCCAAGCCATTATTACCGAATATTGTGCCGAGGGGGCGATAGAACCGATGATGATGATAAGAAGCGAAAAATTGAAATATACCTACGCCCCAAGCGACCCCGAACAATTGTTTCATTATGATGGCGCGGCGCGTGAGGTGCCCGTGGCAATAGACGACCCGCGTTTTCAAAAAGAAGTTGCGGCATTCCGCGCCATGGCAAAAAAACATTGGTCGGCCGAGGAATTGAAAAAAGAAATTATAGTCAATCAGCGATCACGCAGAATTATTCATGAGGCATTGCGCATGGGCGATTATTATTCATGGGATTATCAACCACGGCGCGATTCAAGCCGCGAATATATAAGGTCGCAACTTGATTTGACCAGTTTTGATTCGGTATCGCGTTATCCGCGCCCGCCCAAATTTCCTTAAATAAATATTTTTTGCTTTTTCAGTCAATATATCATTGCTGCATCGCCCACGTATTTTCTTTCGCCCATGGGTGATGTATGGCGATATGCTATGAATAAATGGAAGCGATTTTTTTCTCATGAAGTGGTTGCCGTGATAATGGGCTTCGTTGTGGCATCGGTTGTGATAATTATTTTTAAGATTATCAACTATATTCTTTTTGTGCCGCCCATGCCGTCTGAATTGGATGCGAAGGATCTACAAGCCGCCATCGCCTGGACTCAAACTTTTCCACCCATTGTATGGTATATGGTGTTGTTGGGTTGGGCGGTTAGTTCACTGGTCGCGGGTTATGCGGTGCCACGGCTTATCGCCATGCGGGGTGCTATCAGTAAAGAATATTGCTTTTACCCACCCCTGGCGTTGGGCATGATAATACTGACCTTCGCATTGGTTGATAATATTATTATTTTGCCTGGGCTACAACCGCTTTGGGTTTCGGCCATTGGCTGGGTATGTTCGTTGGTATTACCACTAGCGGGTGGACAACTGGCTCGGCTACATTTAAAAATATAAATCATTCATAATATTTCTGTCCCGAAGTATTATTTATTGCTTTGCTTTGCTTATATGCTCTGCTACAACGATAAGTATGAAAATATTAGATAAAAACTTTTTAGCTGTTATTATTGGTCTTTTCGTTGTGTTTGCTTTGAGCAGCGCCATCAAATGGGTCAATTATATTATTTTTATTGACTCCCTGATAGTCAATTTCAAGATAACGGATATGCAATCCCTAAGGAATTTGACCAAAGCCTTCCCCTTAGAGGTTTGGATTGTGGCCTTGGTTGGTTGGGCAATAAGTTGCTTGGTTGGTGGATACACGGTGGCGCGGCTTAGCGTAAACCGTAGCAGTCTTTCTTTGCCATTGGTGCTGGGTATTATTTTGTTGGCGATGGGCGTCGGGGCCGATATGTTTTTGATACCTGGGGTGCAGCCCATGTGGGTAGTAAGCGTCAGCTGGTTTTTCGCCCTGGCCTTGCCCGTGCTGGGTTCTAGGTTCGCCCGCCGTGATTAGGCAGCAATGCCTGCTCACCGCAAAGCAAACTCGTGCGCGGGCTGGTTGCTTATTAACCATCAAAAATTAACCCGCTGTCGGGCGGGAGAATTTCCTAAGGCCTTAATCGCTGTCGCTTGATTTTTTTGATATTATAGACTTGACAGGGCGTTTTTTTTGTTATATGGCGTTGGGTGTTATATCCTGGGTAAAAACTCGATAGGCAGATAATGTGTGCTCGCCCAGATATACAAATTCACAAGCGCAGATATCTTAGAGCAACGATAAAGCCTATATTTTTACATGTCGGGTTTATTTTTGCCAAGGTGACTTTAACCAAGCCAACCTGACGGGGTGTGTGTGCTATAAATTATCTGTTGTAAAAAAATGATTTTATTTATGGAGAAAACATTATGACCAAAACAAAGTTTGAAAGAAACAAACCCCATTGCAATATTGGGACAATTGGGCACGTTGACCACGGCAAGACAACCTTGACCGCGGCCATTACAAAAGTTCTTGCAGATATGGGCCAAGCCGAATTCAAAGGCTATGCCGATATCGATAAAGCCCCAGAAGAAAAAGAACGGGGTATCACCATCAACACCGCCCACGTTGAATATGAAACATCAAAACGCCATTATGCACACGTTGACTGTCCTGGCCACGCCGATTATGTGAAAAACATGATTACGGGTGCCGCGCAGATGGACGGCGCCATTTTGGTGGTGAGTGCGGCCGACGGCCCCATGCCCCAAACCCGCGAGCATATTTTGCTTGCGCGTCAGGTGGGTGTGCCCGCGCTGGTCGTTTTCATGAACAAAATTGATCAAGTCGATGACAAAGAATTGGCCGAATTGGTCGAAGTTGAAATACGTGATTTGTTAAGCAAATACGAATTTCCTGGCGACAAAATTCCCATTGTCAAAGGTTCGGCATTGGCGGCGTTAGAAGGTCGCGATGATGAAATTGGTAAAAAAGCCATTCTTGAACTGATGGATGCGGTTGATGCCTCCATCCCACAACCAGCCCGCCCGGTTGATAAACCATTTTTGATGCCAATCGAAGATGTGTTCTCTATCGAAGGTCGTGGCACCGTGGTGACAGGCCGTGTTGAACGTGGCCAAGTCAAGGTTGGCGAAGAGATCGAAATTGTCGGTTTGCGTCCCACCAGCAAATCCGTTGTAACGGGCGTTGAAATGTTCCGCAAATTGCTTGACAGCGGTCAAGCGGGCGACAACATTGGTGCGTTGTTACGCGGCGTTGACAGAACGGGCGTGGAACGCGGTCAAGTTTTGGCTGCTCCTGGCTCTATCACTCCTCATACCAAATTTGAATGTGAAGTTTACATTCTTACCAAAGATGAAGGCGGTCGTCATACCCCATTTATGAACAATTATCGTCCACAATTTTATTTCCGCACCACCGACGTGACAGGCACTGTTTCGTTGGCCCAGGGCACGGAAATGGTTATGCCGGGCGACAACACCAAAATGACCGTGGAATTAATTTCCCCCATCGCGATGGATGAAGGTTTGCGCTTCGCCATTCGTGAAGGCGGACGCACCGTTGGTTCGGGCGTGGTTAGCAAAGTGTTAGCTTAAAAGAAATTGTTTTAATTTCTAAAAATTTGGCCCCCTTGTTTTTTTACAAGGGGGCTATTTTTTTGCTATTCTTTTTTACCATCGTTTGCTAAGTGAAATGATAGTGAAATACCGTTTGGTAATCACCGCCGAAGGCGGTTATTACCCGACATGGTGTGCCCCAAGGAAAGTGAAGACACCTTGGGTTGGTTGCCACGAATTTATTTCGGGGCAACATAGTGAAATACCGTTTGGTAATCACCGCCAGAGGCGGTTATTACCCGACAAATAGGGGTGTAGCTCAATTGGTAGAGCGTCGGTCTCCAAAACCGAAGGTTCCGGGTTCGAGTCCCTGCGCCCCTGCCACTAGGTCAAAGACCTAGAACCATTATTTTCCGCTTTTGCTTGAAATGTTTTTTTCTTGGTAGGCTTAATAATCGCATTAGTGGCGGAAATCCCCAAAGGAAAAGGGATATGAATACTACGATGATAAGGGCTATGACGGTGGCAATCATGGCATAGAAATGAGAAGGGAGCATTAATATTGCTAGCTCTCGAGAATAAAAGTAAAATAAAAATATAAATAAAATACAAGGAATACCCATTTCAAAAACATAAAATCTTATTTTGATACTATTAAAATATTTTTTTTTGAATTCAAAAAAATACTTGAAAGAACTGTCTAGTTGATTTTTCATTTCATTTAATTTATTTACGTCTCCTTCAAAAACCGTAGCGTGGTGGTTGTCAGTCCTTATCATTATCTTGTACAAGGATTCTTCGAAGCCTCTAAAATTAGGCGTAAAATAACCCTTTCTAATAAATTTAGCATAGACGTCATCCTTTGCCGACAATAAAAAATGAAAAAATAAGTATGATAAATATATTAAAATTAAAAAATCTAATAATTTTGATTTCATATCTTGAATCATTTGGGCGTAAATGATGCTTGTTTCTTCGAGGGAAAGTATATCTACCTCTAATAATTTTAGCCCGAAGATAGTGCCAGCAAATAACAGATTTCGCCTCATTCTCTCTACGGGCTCACTTAGAAAGTAATGACTAGGATTACTCTCCAATAATTCATCAATTATTTTTTGCAATTCTTCTACTTTCGTTGCGTTTTTTGATTGTTGTCTTCTGTCATGTTTTCTTATGTATAAAAAATATTGAATATTCTCTAGCGTGCCAGCAAGCTTACATCACTGGCAGTAATTTGTGACCCTTGGGTCATGATGACGGCGCGGTGCATGGTGTTTTCTAATTCGCGCACGTTGCCGTGAAAATGATGTTGGTGCATTTTGGTTATGGCATCATGTGCCAATGTCATCGGGGATTTTTTATATTCGCTGCAATATTTTTTTATAAAATGTTCCGCCAACACCGCTATATCATCTTTACGCAGGCGCAGGGCAGGCAGGTTAATTTGAAAAACATTCAATCGATAAAATAAATCTTCCCGAAATTTTCCATCATCGATATGTTTCACGATGTCGCGGTTGGTGGTGGCTATCATCCTTACGTTTATTTTTATCGGCGTGTTGCTGCCCAATCGGTCAATTTCCTTTTCCTGCAACACCCGTAATAATTTCGCTTGCAGGCGCAGATCCATCTCGCTTATTTCATCCAACAACAATGTGCCGCCGTCGGCTTCTTCAAATTTGCCAATTTTGCGGGTTAATGCCCCCGTGAAGGCACCTTTTTCATAACCAAATAATTCTGCTTCCAACAAATGCTCGGGAATGGCCGCGCAATTAAAAGCATGAAATTTTTTCGCGGGTAAACCGCTAACATGGTGAATGGTTTTCGCCAACACTTCCTTACCCGTGCCCGATTCCCCCGTGATAAGGATGGAAGCCTGGCTGCGCGCCATGGCGGGCAATTCGGCTATCATGGCGCGGGTTGTGGCATCGGCGCAAATGAATGGCAAATCCTGATGTTGGCCCGTTGGTTTTATAATATCTTGCTGAGCTACCGACTCCGACACAATTTTTTTAAAATGGTCAAGTCGCGTTGGCAAAGAAAGATATTTTTGATTGAGCTCGATGATGCTGGCGGGGGTTCTTATTTCATCGCCACAGGCAATGATGGTCGGGCGATTTTTTTGCCCCTCCATCTGGGCGATAAGTTTTTCTACCCCCAATTTTATATCAACCATCGCCAGGTCGATGCTGCTGGCATCATCCTTGGGGTGGCACATGGTTTCAACCGCGCTGGCAATGCTGCTGGCCTGCAAAACTTGAAAACCCGCGGCACGCGCCAATTGCGCGGTCGAGCCAATTTTGTCCGCCATATTACCAATAATCAGAACGCGTGCCATTTTATACTTGTTTTTACTATGTTTTAATTGATTTACTCTTCGAATCGATGGATTTTCTTTCATATCTCTGAATCTATAAGATTCAAAGATATGAAAATAATATCCACCCCTCGTAGGGAATCACTATCAAGCAAATATAGATTCACCATTATTGATTCATGTTTAGAATCGTGCTGTTCGGTTTTTTTGTCTATAAAAAAATCACAAAGACTATCATTTTCTTGTGGATAACTTGCGATGGAGAGAATCAAAAAAGGAACAGGCAGGATTCCGCCCGTTTTTTTAAGCAATATTGATTGCTTTTTTATAACAGTAAGGGTTTTAACCTTTGATTTTTAGGGCTTCATCGCGCGCGATAACATCGGCGCGTTCATTTTCCGCGTGGCCCGCATGCCCCTTCACCCAATGAAACGACACATGAGGCAACAGGGGGTGGGACAATAATTTTTGCCAAATTTCCTGGTTTTTAATTGGTTCTTTGTTGGCCGACTTAAAACCGTTTTTTAACCATTTCTTCGACCATTCACCAATTCCCTTCTGCAAATATTGCGAGTCGGTATAGATTTCTATGGGGACAGGTTTGGTAACCGCATTCAACGCCATCAGGGCGGCGGTTAGTTCCATTTGGTTGTTGGTGGTGTGGGGTGCGCCGCCGCTGATAATTTTTTCCGCGCCGCTGCCCGCATGTTGCAATATGGCACACCACCCCCCTGGGCCAGGGTTGCCAAGGCAAGACCCGTCGCAATAGATTTTTATCATAATAAGTTCTTTATTATAGAATGGTGGGTGGGGTCAAGCAACCAACGCAACATCGCCCAATAAAAACTTGGGTCCTTTGGCTTGACCAAGTCGTTGGCTTGGTGGTGGTGCATGTCATAAAACCGAGTCAGGGTGAAACGCCATGCCGCCCCCACCAACAGATGGATAAAATATTTTTTTTCATCGGCGGTTAATGGCCGTAAAGTTTGATAACCCGCCAACATTTTCTCCGCCATCAATTTTTGCAACAGGCCGTTGGGGTGAATAAAACACCAAGCCGTCAGGGTTATCGCCAAATCGTAAGCCAACCGATCGGTGCAGGCAAAATAAAAATCAATAACCCCCGTGATGGTGGATGTGTTGTTGCTTTCAAAAAAAACATTGTCGGGAAAAAAATCGGCATGGCAAGCGCCGACGGGCAAGGTTGCGGGAATATCCGCCCACATTTTTTTGACCGCGGTAAAATGTTGTTCTAATTCCTTGATATCACGGTCAAGGGCGGGGGAGCGATGGCGAAGTTTGGTTTGGCAATCTTGCCACAAATTTTCCCACCCTGGCAAAGATAATTTGTTTTGTCGCTTTAATAAAAAATCTTGGCTGGCAAGGTGCATGGTCGCCAATTTTTGCCCCGCGGCAAAACAATCGTTTTCATCCCAAGTGCTTTTTTCACAACCCAACAAAAATGAAATAATAACCGCCGCTTTGTTTTTGCATTGGTTGATGATATTGCCGCGTTTGTCGGTCAATGGCTGGGGGCATGGAAAATTTTTCTTGACCAAATGCGCCGTCAGGGCAAAGCAAAAAGGCAGGTCGTCAACATCGGTCCGTGCCTCGAACAGGGTTAAAATATATTTTGTCGTAATGCCGTCCTTGATAAGGGTAAGCAAATAATTGGAATTGGAAACGCCCTTGATAATCGATTCCACAGTCTGCAACTTGCCAATATCATAATGGGCAATAAAATCAGCAATATCGCTTTGTGAAAGATGGGTGTAAACAGCCATGATATTTTTTCAAATATTTTTGCGGGGCGCGTTTTATAAAAAAATTGTTAGCCCGCCATATTACGCTCGGGGTTTTGGGCTGGCTCGGTTGGTTTTATCAATTCGCGCGGCAATTTAAAATTAATGGTTTCTTTGGCAATGGAAAAATGGGTAAGGGTGACGTCAAACCGCTCCTCCAATGCTTTGATAACCCCCATGACCAATTCCTCGGGGGCCGACGCCCCCGCGGTCAGGGCAATTTTGCTGGCGCGGGCTATTTCATCAAAATCGATATCGGTTGCCGAATTGATTAATCGACCCTGCGCAATGCCCGATTCCAAACCAACCTCTAATAATCGTTTTGAATTGGATGAATTGTTGGAACCCACCACCAAAATATAATCCGCGGCTTTGGCCATTTGCGCCACGGCTTGTTGGCGGTTGGTGGTGGCGTAGCAAATATCTTCTTTTTTGGGGGCGATAATATGGGGGTATTTTTCCTTAAGGGCTTTTATCATCTCAACCGTTTCCGATACCGACAAAGTGGTTTGCGTGGCGTAGGCAAGGGGAACATCATCGCCGAATGGTAAGTCATGAATGTCATTTTTGTTTTCTATAAGCACAACCTTACCTGGCGGCACTTGCCCCATGGTGCCAATCACCTCGGGGTGGCCCTTATGCCCGATAAGCAACACGATGCGCCCCTCCAAAACATGGCGGATGGTTTCGCGATGCACCTTGCTCACCAGCGGGCAAGTGGCGTCAAAATAAAATAAATTCCTGAAGCGCGCCATTTCGGGGACGGATTTTGGCACACCATGGGCCGAAAAAATAATAGGCTGTTTGGTGTCGGGAATATCGCTTAATTCTTTCACAAACACCGCCCCCAATTTTTGCAATCTATCAACCACAAATATATTATGAACAATTTGGTGGCGAACATAAACGGGCGCACCATAACGTTGCAACGCCAATTCGACAATTTCAATGGCGCGTTCCACCCCTGCACAAAAACCGCGTGGCTCGGCTAGCAATATCTCTATCGGTTTTTTTTTGTTCATGGACATGGCGTAATGGGGGGTTTAATGGCTTGAAATTGCTGTAATAGTTGGTTAAAGAGTAGTTAGATTCATATAAGCCTATCATTAAACAATGTCAAAAATTCTGCAACGCGAAAATTTTTCTCTAAGCAAACTATCGGGGTGTTTGGGGTTGCTGATGACAGTTATTTTGTTGGCGGGTTGCGGCGGCGCGGCCATAACATCCAGCACGGGTGGTTTTTGCCCCCAGGTTTCGGTATTAAATATTGCTCAAAAAGTTTATCGTTTTAAGGGGAATACCGATGACCCATCGCAATTAAGGTTCCAAGCCTTCTTGGCCCATGGCGAAGGAAGTTGTAATGTCGAAAGAAGTGGTCGCCAGCTAACGGTTAGTTTGCCTGCTAAGGTTAAGGTGGTCTTCGGACCAAAAATCAGCAAGAATGATTCCTTGAATGTTATTATCACCCTGTTCGATAAAAAATCAAAAGTCATTAGCAAAAAAACACAAAAAATTGTTATTGTAGATAATGACGAAGGAAATAAGGTTGCAAGTAATAGTGACGATAAGGCGGGCGAAAAAATGATGGGGCGTGAGAAATATTTTTCATGGAACAACCAGATTATAACCCTGCTCGATGCTGACAACCAGCCCCAAGATTTCCGTATTACCTTGGCCATTCAGCTTAACGACAGCGAGCTCAATCGTATCAAATCTGGCGATGTGGGCTCGCCCTTGCCGCCTGGCTTAGATTTCTAGCCAAACAATTTATCACCAAAATTATCGCTCTATGAATGCCTATTCCCACTCGATGGTGGCGGGTGGTTTGCTGGTTAGGTCAAGCACGACTCGGCTTATGCCTTGCACTTCATTGACCAAACGCGTGGTGGTTTTTCTAATAAATTCCTCAGGGAAATAAAAACTATCGGCCGTCATGCCGTCTTGTGATGTTACGGCGCGTAAGGCCAAGACCTTGTCGTAAGTTCGGCCATCGCCCATGACGCCAACGGTATGGATCGGCAACAGCACGGCAAAGGCTTGCCATATTTTATCGTAAAGATTAAAGTTTTTTATTTCTTCCAAATAAATCTTGTCGGCCAATCGCAAAATATCGCAAGCGGGTTTGGTAACCTCGCCAATAATCCGAATGGCAAGGCCAGGCCCGGGGAAGGGATGGCGGGCGACAAAAGAATGGGGCAGCCCCAGGGCGCGACCCAATTCCCTCACTTCATCTTTAAAAAGCATTTTAAGCGGTTCCAATAATTCGAAATTCATTTTTTCGGGCAGGCCGCCAACATTGTGATGCGACTTGATGGTGGCCGATGGCGCGCCCGATACCGAAACGCTTTCGATAACATCGGGGTAAAGCGTGCCCTGCAATAAAAATTTTTTGGTTGTTTTTTGACCAGTTTGGGCAATGATCTTTGTCGCTTCTGATTCAAAAACATCGATAAACAAACCGCCGATGATTTTTCTTTTTTGTTCGGGGTCGGTCACGCCCTTTAAGGCGGTTAAGAATTTATCTTCGGCTTTTATCAGGCGAAAATCCAAATGGGGGTAATCGGCAAAGGCGGCTTCAACTTCGGCCGCTTCGTTATGGCGCAGCAGCCCATGGTCCACCAACAGGCAGGTTAATTGTTGTTCGGGATTATGTTGCAGGGCCTGGGCGGTTAAAATTGCTGCCACCGAACTATCAACGCCGCCCGATAACCCGGCAATAATTTTGCTGTCGCCGACTTTGTTTTTTATTTCCTCCGTCATGGCGGGTATCATATCCGCCATTTGCCAATCGGGCTGCATGCCGCATATATTGCTGGCAAAGTTTTTTAAAATAATATCCCCTTGCTCGGTGTGGCTGACCTCAGGATGAAATTGCAAACCATAGATATGTTTTTTTTCGTGCCCCATGATGGCGTGGGGCGCGCCGCGGCTGGTGGCGATGGTTATAAAGTTGGCTGGCAATTTTTCCACATGGTCGCCGTGGCTCATCCAAATTTTGGTGGCGGGATAATTCTCCAACAATGGGTGCTCCATCATTTTTTTTAAATCCGCCAAACCAAATTCGCGGGTGGCACCTTTGATAACCTCACCCCCCAACAGCAACGCCAACAATTGTTGACCATAACATATTCCCAAAATAGGGATGTTGATAGAGAGGATGTCATCCAACAAAGTTTTATCAATGGTTGGAGCGTTGTTTTCCAAAACCGAGGCTGGGCCACCCGATAAAATAATCCCCTTTATATTTTTTTTATCTTGATAAAAAAAATCGCCAAGTTTGTTGTAAGGCACGATATCGGCTAGGAAGTGGTGCGACCGAAGGCGGCGGGCGATGAGCTGGGTTACCTGCGAACCAAAATCAGCAATAAGAATCTTTTCCATCTATGTTTTTTTATATTCGCTTGGCAATGGTGATAGCAAGCCGCGAAAAGCGTCTGACCAAGGGATAAAAAGTTTTATAAAACTTCATGTCTTGCGCCCCCTGTTCCAATGCTGTATCGCGATGCAACAATTCGTCTTGCCGAAATTTTTCAATTTTGTCTGCCAATAATTTGGTTTCGGGTTGGGTGGTATCCAACGTCGCCAATTGTTCCAAATAATGTTCGTTAATTTCATCTTCGACCGCGACGGTTAGGCTCATGGCCGATGGGATGCCAGAACGCGCGGTCAGGTAGCCAATGGTAAAGCCAAGCCTGCGCCATATGGGGTAAAACAGGCTAGGGCGCGTTTTATGGGTGCTGATAAGATTATTAAATTCGGCAAAATGTTCTTCTTCATGTTCTTTCATTTCGCTCAGAATTTTTTTCATCTCGGGCGTAGGGTTTTTTACACCGCGTAGTTGCCCGCTGTATATCTGCACCGCACCCAATTCGCCCGATTGGTCAACGCGATAAAGCGGTGCCATGTCGTTTTTATGCTTGCGGTCGCCAGGAAGATAAAAAGGGATCTGTTGATTGGTCATCAACGTTTTTTAGCAAATAATAAAAAAGAAAGATAGGCCAACATAAAAAAACTTATAACAAAATTCCACCCCGAAAGCGAAAGCCCCGCCACCACCAGGGCGGCTTGGTCGCAACGCACCACCTTCGCGGCATTAAAAAAATCATCAATACCTTGGGCGGTGGGGTCGGTCATGTTGATGGCCGAGCAAGTGCTAGGCCCCGCCCAAAACTTCCATTCGATGCCCGCATGGTAAGCGGCCAGCGTTGCCGAAAATATCATAACAGCCATACCCAGGATTAATAAAAATCCGCGATAGTTATCTCGCTCGTTATCTTTTTCTTGATAAAAACTACTTAACAGCCAACCAAACAAACCCAGCATTACCAACAGCCACCATGGATAACGTTGATAGTAACACAAAGGGCAGGGTAGGAAGCCAAACCCATATTGCAACACCCAAACAATGGTAAGGACGCTTAATCCCGTTATGACATAAAATAAATAAAGTGATTTGTTTCGAAAGAACATGTTTTGGTTGGGATAATTTATGAGCAGATGGCGGGTAAAAGAGAGTGAGAGCCCCCTCTAAAATACAAGAAACCCAAAACAATCACAAGCCCCGCGCCGATAATCGCCACCGTGTTAAAATGTTTGTCGATGTATTTTTTTGCCGCAGGACCCAAAAGATAGAAAACAAGCGCTATCCCGCCATAACGTACCGTCCGCCCCAGCAATGACGCCGTTATAAATATCCACAAGGGCAAGTGAAAAAAGCCAGAAGCCCACGTAATAACTTTATAAGGCACGGGGAGGAAACCCCAAATCAACACGGCAATGAATCCGTATTGGTTATAAATGGTTTGCAGGCAGAGAAATTTTTGGTCGCCCCCTAACAGGTTGGTAACAATGGGTTGCAACGCGGCTGAAAAAAAATACCCCAAACAATAGGCTATAAGCCCGCCAATGATAGAACCCACCGTGGTGGCAAAAGCAAAATGGAAAGATTTTTTGGGTTGCGCCAGCATCATCGGCAGCAACATAACCAATGGCGGGATAGGAAAAAATATTGAATCAATAACCGATGTTATCCATAATATCGGCACGGCTTTTTTGTGTTTGCTCCAGCCTAGAACTTTATTATACAAATCACGTAACATGACTCGGCTTTAACCTTGTTTTTTGCAAAAGGCAAGCGAGCAATTACACTTGTATTTCAACTATGTAGGCGTGGCGAACAGGCAAGGGGGTTTGCCATGGTTTATCGTTCCCTCGGCCGATAATGACTTTGTTGTCATCCCTTACATGCTTAAAGATAAAGAAAAACTTGGCTTGTAGCGAGTAAGAATTTATTTTTTATTAATATTTGCATTTATCGCTCTTTTGATGGGATGCCCCAACCTACCCTTGATTTTCTCTGTTAAATGAATTATATTGTAGAAAAGTTGCTATGTTCAAATCCTGGAGAAATTTTTTTATTGCGCTGGTCGTCTTTGCGACCCTTATGTTTGCTTATAACACCATTAATGTCCCGCCAGGCACGGCGGTGCGCCCTGTCACCATTGATTATTCTGAATTCTTGAAGCAGGTCAAAGACGGCAACATAGCCTCGGTCAGTATTAATCAAAACAAAATCCGTGGGAAATATTCATCGGGCGAGGATTTTAAAACAACCACCCCCAACGACCCCACCCTTATCAGCATCCTGACTGAGAAAAAAGTAAGCATCAAGGTTGAAGATCCAGGCGAGCGTTCTATGCTGGCAACCATCCTTATCCAATGGTTCCCGATGTTATTGTTTATCGGCATTTGGATATTTTTCATGCGCCAGATGCAAGGCGGCGGGCGCGGCGGTGGAGCCTTTGGTTTTGGTAAATCGCGCGCCAAATTGTTGACACCCGCGGCGGGGAAGGTGACCTTCGCCGATGTAGCAGGGGTGGAAGAAGCCAAGGAAGAATTAAAAGAGATAGTTGATTTTTTAAAAAGCCCCAAGAAATTTCAAAGCCTGGGCGGAAAAATACCGCGTGGCGTACTGTTGGTGGGGCCACCAGGCACGGGGAAAACCCTTATCGCCCGTGCGGTCGCGGGGGAGGCATCGGTGCCATTTTTTTCGATATCTGGTTCCGATTTTGTGGAAATGTTTGTTGGCGTCGGGGCAAGCCGCGTGCGCGATATGTTCGAGCAGGCAAAAAAAGCCAGCCCTTGTATTGTTTTTATCGATGAGATAGATGCCGTCGGGCGGCACCGTGGCGCGGGCTTGGGTGGCGGCAACGACGAACGCGAACAAACATTAAATCAAATTTTGGTTGAGATGGATGGCTTTAGCTCCAACGAAAATGTTATTATTATTGCGGCAACCAACCGCCCTGACGTGCTGGACCCCGCTTTGTTGCGGCCCGGGCGTTTTGACCGCCAAGTTGTGGTGCCAAACCCCGACATCAAGGGGCGCACGGCGATATTGCAGGTTCATTTGAAAAAGGTAAAATTGGCAACCGATGTCAAACCAGAAGTCATTGCCCGTGGCACGCCAGGATTCTCAGGGGCTGACCTTGCCAATTTGGTGAACGAGGCGGCCTTGCTCGCCGTCAAACGCAACCGCAAATTCATCACGATGCAGGAATTAGAAGCCGCCAAGGATAAGGTCATGATAGGGGCGGAACGCCGTTCGATGGTGATGAGCGAGGATGAGAAAAAATTAACCGCCTATCACGAGGCAGGCCATGCCGTGGTGATGTTGCATGTTAAGGGCCACGAACCATTGCATAAGGTAACCATTATCCCGCGTGGCCGTGCGCTGGGTGTAACCTTCGCCCTGCCCGAACGCGATAGGTTATCGATGAGTTTTACCCAATTAAAAGCCCAATTGGCCAGTTTATTTGGTGGGCGCGTAGCGGAAGAGATGGTGTTTGGCAAAGACAATATCACCACGGGGGCATCGAACGATATTATGCAGGCCACCAAATTGGCGCGGCGCATGGTAACCGAATTTGGTTTTAGCGATAAATTGGGGCCATTGCGTTATTCGGATAACGAGGAAGAGGTTTTCCTTGGCCATTCGGTAACCCAAAAGAAAATGATGTCCGATGCGACCGCCAAATTGATAGACGAAGAGGTGCGCAAATTGGTGGAGGGTGGCGAGCAAATGGCGCGCAATATATTAGGCAAATTTGCCAACCAGCTAGAAATTATTGCTCAAGGGTTGTTGCAACATGAAACATTGGACCGCAAGGAAGTGGATGAATTGTTAAAGGGTAAGCAGATAGTTGGTCGCGATGATAAGCAAAAAAAATGGCGCGCCAAGGGCTCCAGTTCTTTTAACTTCCTTAACCCCAAAGCCAAACCAGCCGCGTAATATGACGTTGTGGTTGGGCGGCCCGAAGGCTGTTCGATATACTCCCCCCCGCAAATACATGGTAATGATACTACGGCAAGGGCCCGCAAATGGTTATCTGCTACCCAATACTTATGACGTGGTGATTATTTTTTCTTAGCCAGGAGGCTGTTGTAGCGACCATAGCAAAAGTAAATAACCAAACCGATTAACAACCAAATACCAAGGCGATACCAGGTTAGGGCGGGTAATGTAAGCATGAGGCCAAAGGAAGCTGCCGCACCAAGCAAAGAGCCAGGCGTCCCCAAAGGATTTTTGAATGGTCGCACCAACTTAGGCTGGGTCTTTTTTAATAAAACAACGCTTAAACAAACGAAGGCAAAAGCCGCCAAGGTGCCGATATTGATAAGCTCCGCCAATTCGCGAAGCGAGAAGAAGCCAGCAATAAGCGCGGTAATAATACCGATAGCGGTGATAATGCGTTGCGGAGTCTGGGTTTTGGGATTAACCACGCTCAATGGAACGGGTAACAAACCATCGCGCGAAATGGCGTATATCAAGCGGGTTGCGCCATAATACATAACCAATATCACGCTGGTGATGCCCGCCAAGGCGCCGACCGAAATGACCGACACCGCCCAGGGCAAACCAATTTTTTGTAAAGCCAAGGCCACGGGGGCGGATACCCCCAATTCTTTATAAGACACCACCCCAGTTAAGAGCAAAGTAACGATAATATATAATGTTGTGCAAATGGCTAGCGATACCAAAATACCAATGGGTAGGTCGCGTTGCGGGTTTTTAGCCTCCGCCGCGGCGGTCGAAACCGCGTCAAACCCAATGTAAGAGAAAAAGACAATCGATGCCCCCGCAAGAATGCCAATGGGCAATCCTTTGTCATCATAACCAAACCAACCATAGGGCATGAAGGGCGACCAATTGGCGGTATCAACATGGAATAAAGCCACAACAATAAACAGCAAAATGGCGACAATTTTAATAACGACAATGCCACTGTTCAAGCGCGCGCCTTGGCTAACCCCGCTATTTAAAACCATCATCATGGCCAAGATAATAAGCGAAGCAGGCAAGTTAATAAAACCGCCATCTTCGAACGATTTTGAAAGAAAATTAGGCAAGGTCACACCCATGGTTTGTAAGATGGCTTGCAGATACCCCGACCAGCCGATGGCGACGGTGGGAACCGCCAAGACATATTCCAACACAAGATCCCAACCAATTATCCAAGCAACCATTTCACCAATCGCGGCGTAAGAATAACCATAGGCACTGCCCGAACCGCCAACGGCTGACGCCAATTCGGCATAAGACAGGGCGGCGAGGCCGCAAACCACACCAGCCAAAACAAACGATAAAACAAGGGCGGGGCCAGCCTGGTCAGCGGCCGCAATACCAGTCAGGACGAAAATCCCCGTGCCGATAATAGCACCAATACCAAGCAAGGTAAGATCAAGCGCGCTGAGGGCGCGGCGAAGCCCGTCGTTGCTGGAGCCTTCGGTAATCACCTTAACGCGCGATAAACTCTTTAAGAAAGCAGAGGCAGTCATGAATTTTATCCTTTTATAGTCTTTATGTCCCTCTTAAGATTTTTGCATATAAAAAATGGCTAGACAAGCTAATTCTGCAGAAATGGGTATATAATAATAATCGGTGGTGAAAAATATAATCATTCTTTTTGACGGGGCTTGATGAAAAAAGCTGTCAAATGTATTATTTTTTGGTTAACCAAAAATCTGATAACAATTTCTGATAAAAATCATTGTGGGACAATATCTCTTTTATAACCTACCCAACAAAATGGCGGCTAGTTTAGCGGCGCAAAGCATGACGTTGCTGGCGCCCGCGTTGATGGTTTTGGGTATCATTACCTACTTCGGTCTAGCCTTTGAACCGAATATTGTGCTGAGTGCTGGCGTTTTTGCTTTGTGGCTGATGGCGACCATATTTTTACGGCATAGAAATATTTATTTTGCGATGCTGGCGATAAGTTGGTTGTTGTTTGGTTTTGTCGTAAGCAACGCCCATACCGCCTATCAACAGCGGGTTACGATAGACCCCGTCATCCGTGCCGACCTATCCAATACAAAATTTTTGGGCGGCGAAGCGATAAAAATCGCGAGCAGTGATGCCGATAGAAGGGCGGTCATATTCAAAGTGGAGGAGGTTGATGGCAACGCCATTGCGCCATTTATTATTCGTTTGACGGACCCGCAAAAATTGCTACGCGATGATTCTTTTCAAACCAATATTTTGCCATTTGGCTGTAAGATGGTGGTGAAGGCACGCGTTACCCCCTTACCACTTAAATCATCGGCCGCAAGTTACGACATTGGTCGCGATTGGTATTTTAAGGGTTACCGCGCCAGCGGACAATTCTTGGCATCGCCATTGATAAACAATGATTGCGAGTTGCAACAAAGCAAAAACCTGGCGCAAAAAATTAAAGAGAATTTTGTTAAAACCTACCCCCCCGAGGTATGGGGCATGGTGTTGGCGATGGTAACGGGCGAGCGATCGGGTATCAGCGGCGCGCAAATGGAGCAATATCGTCAAAGCGGGTTGATACATCTTATCTCTATTTCTGGGGTGCATATGGGGTTGATAGCGGGCATGGCATTTTTGGTGTTGCGGTTGACCCTGGTGCTGGCGCGCCCCCAGGGCGATGGTTATTTATTTAAAAAAATGGCGGCGGCGGGTGCCATCCTTATCGTGGTGGGTTATTTTTTGTTGGCGGATTACAGTTCGGCCTCGCTGCGCGCGACTTTGATGACGTTGGTTTTTTTTGTTGGGGTGATATTGGGACGGCGCGCCATATCGCTAGAAAACTTGGCTATCGCCATGGTGCTGGTGCTATGTTATTCCCCCAGCGATATTTTTAATCCTGGCTTTCAATTGTCATTTGCCGCCATGTTGGTGTTGGTTGGTTTGTATGAAAAATGGTGGCATGGGTTGTTGCTGGAAATCGAAAAGGGAATTTTTTTCAGGAAAAAGCAAATCAACAACGATGCCTATAACGAGGTCGCCATCTTCATGGGCAGTAAGCCGCGCCGCGCCGATGACAAAGTAAAAACGCCGCCAAAAACTTTTTTTAAACGGGTGCAAATTTTTATCTACGCCCTGTTGGTTAGCGGCGCGATGATAACCCTGGCGGGCTTACCCATTACATTATTTCATTTTCATCAATCCAGCCTGTTTGGCATTGTTGCCAACATGGTTGCTATTCCTTTGATGGATGTTTTTGCCATGCCCTTGCTTTTTGTAAAAGTCCTCTTGCTGCCTATCACATCATACCTGGGGGATATTTATTATTTGGATTGGCTTATCACCAAGATATTTCAACTATTAAATTGGTTGGCGGTCAATGGCCATGGCAGCGAAAAATATATTGTGACGGGCGGACAATTTGGCACCACGGCACTTTTTTTTTACGGGCTTTGGCTTTACCTATGGCTCACCACCAGCGGTATGGTAAAAAATCTATCGTGGGGTATATTAGGTTTGTTTTTTATCTTGGCTATGTTCCAGCCCAAACCATGGTTGATGGTAACGGGTTTGGAATCAAGTGGCCGCGTCAAGTGGCTCGCAAGGTTTGAAGATACGGGCGGGCAGAGTCGCTGGGTCACGCCCTTCGGCGATTCCTTCGTGCGCCGCCTGTGGGTGCAAGAATATAACATCGACAATATTGATAAAACTCTACCCCCGCCATCCATCTGCACCGCGACATTATGCCAATTGGTATGGAAATCATATAATCATAAAAATTTTGTCGTTACCATTATTCGCAAAAATACATTTTCAGAAAATGATGGCGATAAAATCATCGCCCTATGCCAAAACAATGATATGTTGGTGGGGCAGGATATGAATCTGATAAAAAAATTATGCCCACAAAAAACCGTGGCGAGCAATGTCCATACATTGATTATTTCACCATCTATTTCTATTCCTTGGTTGGCTGGGGTGAATAATATAATGGGGGGGTATCGGCTGCAAACCATTGTTATCAAACCGCGGCCGTGGTTGTTGGCGGGGTTATCGCAAACAGCCGCAGAAGCCATGTCCCATGACAATTCTGTTGCCGAGGAAGATTCGGTAAGCGAAGCAGGGGAATGACAGGTGGGCTGGCAAATAAAGACTTCAAATCTACCCGCCTATCCCTTATTGGTGTTAAGAAGATTGTGTGGTAGAAAGATATAAAAAACGATATAAGAAAAGATAGAAAAAACGGCATGAGAAAAATTATATCCCTGATGACGGGTTTGATAATGGGCGGGGTGTTGATGGGATGCGCCGACGTGCCAGATGCCGCCCAGGTTTTTTATAGCCAAGGCTTGGCAACCATCAACAACAACGACCCCGAAACGGGGATAGAATATAAGGACGCGGTGTTGTTGTTCGACGAATCCTTGACGGTTAAACCCAACGATTATTCCACCCTTATCAAACGTGCCTATGTTGCTATGCAATATCGCGAATTTCAAGACGGCGTGATTTTTTACAGCAAGGCCATCGCCCTTAAGCCCAATTATTACGATCTTTATAACAAACGCGGCGAAGCCTATTTCCGTTTGCAGCAATATACCTCCGCCGTTAATGATTTTCAAAAATCGATGGTGCTTAACCCCAGCGACACCATTGCGCCGTTGAACCTATGTTATTTGTTTGTTGCTTCGGGGCAACCGCAAAATGCCCTGCGTTATTGCGACAGGGTGTTGGCGTTAGAACGCGGTAATCCCTATGCTCTCAAGCTAAAAGAAAAAATAGGAAAAAAATAGCTTCGCCCGCAAATCTTGGGCATCCATTTCCATTAATCCGCTTCGCCAAACGCGCCGCCGCCTGGGGTGTGGATGGTAAAAATATCACCCGCCTTGATAAGGCGGCTGTCGGTGGCGGACAAATGGTCGATGTTGCCATTGGCATCTTCTATATAATTTTCACCCACTTTACCCGCGGCGCCGCCGTGCAAACCAAAGGGCGGCACCACGCGATGGTTGGCAAGAATATTCAAGGTCATTTTTTCTAAAAACAAGATACGTTTGGTAAAGCCATTGCCACCAGGATAAAGCTGATGTAATTTTTTGCCCATTGCGTTTTGACCAATATGTTCGCTTGCATTTTTTGGTGCGGCGATATCATGGTTGGTTTCATCGCGCCCGCCGCCGCTGCCCTGGCGTATGGCATATTCGATAATGCGCACGGGGTAGCGTGCCTCCATTATTTCGGGGTCGGTCATGCGCGAATTGGTCATGTGGCTATGGACGGCGTCGGCGCCATGGAATGTTGTGCCATTTAGTTTTTGCCCCGCCCCCGTGCCGCCAGCAATGGTTTCATAATATTGATATTGTTGATTACCAAAAGTTAGGTTGTTCATCGTCCCTTGGCATGCCGCCATGACGCCCATGGCACCATAAAGGCAATCGGCAATCACCTGGCTGGTTTCAACATTGCCCGCCACCACCGCGGCGGGATAACGCGGACGCAACATGCAATTTTCTGGCACGATAATACGGATGGGGTGAAGGCAACCTTCGTTAAGTGAAATATTTTTATTAATCAAAGTGCGAAAGACATAAAGCAACACCGATTTGACAATCGCAAAGGGGGCGTTAAAATTATTGGGCTGAATGGGGGAGGTGCCCGTAAAATCAACCGTGGCCGTTTGATTTTTTTTATCAATGGTCAGGGATAAGGTGATGACTGCACCATTATCCATGGGGTAAGTAAAATGACCATCGCGCAATTGACCGATAACTTTTTTTACTTCGTTGGCGGCTTGCTGTTTCATAAAACCCATGTAGGCCGCGGTTTGTGCCCGCCCATATTCTTCGCAAGTTTTTTCCAATTCGCTGATGCCTTTTTTATTGGCGGCCAGTTGCGCATGAATGTCTGAAAAATTTTGCGCCAGGTCGCGCACGGGGTGGGGATGGTTGGTAAGGATTTTTTTTAATCCATCGGTTTGCAACACCCCGTTCTTAACCAAATGAAAATGGTCGATGAGTATCCCTTCCTCATCAATATGTTGTGAATGGGCGGGCATGGAGCCTGGGCTGATGCCGCCAATGTCGGTGTGGTGGCCGCGCGACGCAACAAAAAAAGTTAATTTGTTGTCGATGAAAACGGGGTTAATAACCGTGACATCGGGCAAATGGGTGCCGCCGTGGTAAGGGCTGTTCATAAGGAAGCTATCGCCCATTTTCAATTTCTTTTTTTGTGTTTGATAGGTTTTGATAAGGTAGCGCACGCTGTCGGCCATGCTGCCCAAATGAACGGGAATATGCGGCGCGTTGGCAATTAAATCACCCGTGTTATCAAAAATGGCGCAAGAAAAATCTAACCGTTCTTTTATATTAACCGAAAAGGCAGTGTTCTGAAGGGTGAAGCCCATTTGTTCGGCAATGGTCATGAATCGGTTGTTAAAAATTTCTAAAGTAACGGGGTCGGCGGTGGTGTTGGCGACCTGACGGCGCGGTTGCATGTTCCTCTTCGTTTTTTTGTCGCGGGTTAGCAACAGGCTATGGTTTTTTAATAATTGCGCCCCCCAGCCCGCCGCCACAAAATTGGTGCTGGTATTTTCAATAATGATGGCGGGACCCATTATTTTTTTATTTGGTTTCATGTTGGCCCGCGATAATATGGGAATATCATTCTTTGTTGTTTTTCCATCCTTGTCGATAAAAACCGACGCCGTGGTTATGATGGCGTCGGTTGGTTGACCGTTGGACGTGTTATGCGGGGTATAGTTGGCAAGCCGCCCCGCCGTGGCGTTGTGGCCTTGCAACACAATGGCAATCAATTCGATAATAAGTTTCGACGGATCGGTTTTTTGGGTAAAGCCAAATTTTTCGTGGTGCAATTTTTGAAATTGCAAAAATATTTTTTTTGCCGATAAATGGGCAGAATCTTTTCCTTTGGTTTGAAACGGAATGGCGAGGGGGAGGGTGACATCCGACCCAGCGTAGCGGCAGTGCAGGTGATAATGAAGGTCGGCGGGCAGGATGGATTGGGCAATTAATTCTGCCTCGGCCTCTTTGATTAATTCTTTGCTTAGGGCGGTTATTTTTTTCAAATGAGAATCGTTGAGGCGTAGCCCCACCGAGCGTTCGCGCCGCGCCGTTACCCCCGCCATGCCAATGCCATAGGCCGACAACACCCCCGCCAAGGGATGCAACAACGCATGGTCAATCCCCAAATTATCGGCAATGGCGCAAACATGCTGGCCGCCATTACCGCCAAACCCGACCAACAGGTGGTTTTTAATATTGTGCCCCATGGCCATCGATATTTTTTTTATACCCGCCGACATTTTTTCATCGGCAATTTTCATGAATCCGCTGGCTATGGCTTCGGGTGATTTTTTCATTTGGCTAGAAAGTTCTAAAAATTTTTGATGCACCACCGCCTTATCCAATGGTTCATTATTGTTTTTACCAAATATTGACGGGAAAAATTCGGGTCGCAAACGCCCCAACATCACATGGCAATCGGTAATGGTTAGGGGGCCACCCCGCCCATAACATGCGGGGCCAGGGTTCGACCCCGCGCTATGGGGGCCGACGGTCATGGCACTGCCGTCAAAATGGCAAATGCTGCCGCCGCCCGCCGCCAATGTTTCAACCTTTAACATGGGCACCCGCACGCGCGCGCCCGCAATAACGGTATCGAACGTTTTTTCATAATCGTTTGATTTGTTTTTTTCGCCAATAAAATGCGCCGTGTCGGTCGATGTGCCGCCCATGTCGAATGAAACTATTTTATCAAACCCAGCTTGCTGTGCCACCGCAACCGCGCCAATAACCCCGCCCGCGGGGCCCGACAACAAAGAATTTTCGCCATGAAAAAATGGCGCGGTGGTCAGTCCACCACTGGATTGCATGAATAACAATTCGACATCATCTTCCATTTCATTTTTTACCTGTTCGATGTAACGGTGCAAGACGGGTGATAAATAAGCCGAAATAACCGCGGTGTCGCCGCGCGGCGCGATTTTAACCAACGGGCTAACGACATGGCTAAGGCGATTTGTTTGAAACCCATTTGTTGCGCAAGTTCCGCCAATTTTTTTTCGTGGGCACCATTTATAACGCTGTGCATCAACACCACGGCGATGGAACGATAACCCTGGTCGTATAGTTTTTGCAATGTCTGCTTGGCTTCACCTTCGTCAAGCGGGGTGATAATTTTTCCCGCTACATCGATTCTTTCCTTTACCGTGGCGACCGTTGCATATAATTGGTCGGGTTTGATAATTTCCAACGCAAAAATATCGGGGCGTTGTTGATTGGCGATGCGTAAAATATCGGCAAAGCCCGCCGTGGTGAGGAGGGCGGTTTTTTCTCCCTTTCGCTCCAGCAGTGCGTTGGTGGCAACCGTGGTGCCAAGTTTGATGGTGGAGACAAGGTTGCCAGGAATTTTTTTATCAAGCGGCAGGTTCAGGATTTGCCTTATACCGAAAATTGCGGCGTCTTTATATTGTTGGGGATTATCGGACAAGAATTTTTTAACCACCACCGCACCCGACGAAGTGGAATGACCAGTGGGCGCAATAGCAATAATATCGGTAAATGTTCCACCACGGTCGATAAAAAATTGCCATTTGCTATCCCGCATATCATAAGCAACAGGGGGCATTTTTTGGGGGGATAGCATGGCGATGATAAAACCAATTTAGAATGTAGCAAAAATAATTTTTTTCAATTTACCTTATCTAATAATCTTATGGTTTTCAATCACGATAAATAAAATAACGCAATGGGTTGAATGTAAGGTTGTGTTCAAAAATTTGGCAAAGGGAGGCAGCGTTATTAATAGTTCTTTGTTTTTTTTGGAAGAGGAGGGGGAGTTCCGATGGCTCCCCCAAGCCGATTATGTTAGAACACCATCAGTTGTGTAAAGAAGGATGGTATCGTTCCGATTGCTCCCCCAAGCGAATTAAAGTCGATTATGTGAGTTCGGAGACATTATTATAATTTTTGTAAGCGAAATTTAGGATTGGTTATGTACTTTTTATTGAACGATCAAAGAGAGAAAATTTTAATATTATTTCTTTTGGATTAATATTAGATATTTACAACTAATTGTAGATTATTTGCCGAGAGAATTAACTAGCTTGTCAATAATGGTTGGTATAATCTCTTATTAGATGAATTTTGTATTAAAAACAATTTTTAGAATGTTTACAAGTTTAAAAAATAGAATATAATCCGCTAACTATAAAAATAATACAATAAAGAGAAAAAAATATAAATAACAGCTAAAAAAATATAAATAACAGCTAAAAAAATATAAATAACATGAAAAAGATATTATTAACAACAACTATTTTAGCTCTGCCAGCCATGGCTAGTGCTGGTATTTATTTTAACGCTGGCACTTCGGCGGTTAATGCTTTTAAAACGAACTTCACATTTAATAACGGATTTAAGTTTAGCATCCCTAATAACATAACAGTATCCTACGGTGGTCAAATTGGTTATGCAGGTAGTAATTGGGATATAAATGCCGAATGGATGCGGTTCAGCTCGGGAGATAATAATGGAACGGCAGCGAGCTATAATGTTATCCTGACCACACCGAGTTATAAAATAAACCTAGATGATAAATGGAGTGTAAAAATAGGACTTGGCGTTGGTATTACTTTGAGCGATGTTGTTTACAAACCAAGCAATGTCAGCAGTGGTGTTGGCAATGCTCTTTTTAGGTTTGCTGATATTAGTATATATGACCCAGAATATTGTTTTGTAAATACGCCTAATACAAGCACTGGAACATGTAACAGCATGGTTGTTGTTATAGAACAAAAGGATGTAAGAGCAGATGGAACTATAGCCCTTGATGGAGCGGCGTTTAGTTTTACTAATCGACATGATAACTCTAATTATGTATTCACTCAAGCAGACATACAAAAATTAAGCGATGCAATAAACGCATATAGAGGAGGAAGAGCAGTTGCTGGAGCTGCTGTTGATTTTAATGCTACAATGTCTAGAAATGGCAGCTCTTATTTTGTAAGCAAAATCAGAGTTGCAGGCATTGATTTCAATCCCACTCCCACTACCGCTAACGACCCTAGACTAACAGCCTACCCAACGCCAACGCCAACGCCAACGCCAACGCCAACGCCAACGCCAACGCCAACGCCAACGCCAACGCCAACGCCAACGCCAACGCCAACTCCTATACCCGCGCAAGGTGCAAACATAGAACAACCATCGACTGTAGCCAAGGATGATGCTGGTATTGTAATTGCCCCTACGTTATCTGTTCAATATAATAGCGGTATTTATAACTTTGAATTATATACAAGATATATTCACGAATTAAAAAGTATAAAATACATAAACGATGATAAAAGCGGTAATGATATAATACAAAACGCTGGTCCTTTAAGCATTGAATTAGGTGCTAGATTTGGCTTGGTATTTTAAAAGATACCTGCAAACAGTTTTTTATATTTAGCAATAAAAATAATATATAAAAAAAAGAAAAGACGATTAAACATGTTCCGATTGCTCCCCCCAAGAGGATTATGTTAGAACTTAGGGCATCATTTACCTTCATCACATCTTGTTCCGATTGCTCCCCCAAGCGGAGATGAACTACTAAAAATAGCAAAAATAATCATCCTTGCTATCGGGCGTAAATGGAGCTAAATTGAATATGGTAAGGCTGGGCTGTGCGACCAATTAGTCATAGATTTATCTGTCTCGTGGGCTATGTTGTTCTTCGAACGGGAGCCGTCGCTGGCTGGAAAATAGTGTAATGGTCAATGGGGGATTAGCAATAATTCTCCATTTGTAAAGGCTCCATCGCCGAATTTTTCTTTCACATGGCACCCACCTGTTTATCAGGCGCCACGGAGGACTGAATAAAGAAAGACAACGGCAGGCTGGCTTTACCATTTATTTCTGCATGCCATTATTGGCTAGTATCTTTTTATTATTTTTCATTTTTCTATGGCGACAATTACCCCAACAATCGATGGCATTGACGATGTAAAAAAACAATTACGCCAAGCGATGATGACTCAACGCGCCAGCATGGCACGCGGGCTTAACAACCCGCCAGAAAATTTACCAGCATTGTTATCGCAAGCATTTGCAAAAAATACATGGTCGGGAAAAAATATTTCGCTGTTTTATCCCATGGGCAGCGAAATAAGCCCGTTGGGATTGCTGCCATTTTTTAAAGAATCGGGCGCGCGATTTTGCTTGCCCGTTGTTATCAAAAAAAATACACCGCTTATATTTCGCAGCTATGATGTCGGCGATAAATTGGTCAGCGAAGCCTTTGGCACATCCAGCCCCAGTGCCGACAAGCCCGAGGTCATTCCCGACATCATGATTGTTCCATTGTTGGCATTCGATAAAGAAAAATTTCGTTTGGGTTATGGCGGTGGATTTTACGACCGCACCATAGAAAAAATTTCGACAGAAAAAAAAATAAAAAATGATATTCTAACCATTGGGCTGGCGTGGGATGGACAAAAAATTGATAAAGTGCCGATTGGGCCATTTGATAAATCGCTCAATTTTATCTTGACGGAAAAGCAAATCTATTCTTAACAGGCTACATGAAAATTTTATTCTTGGGCGATGTAATGGGAAAGGCAGGACGCCTGGGCGTTGCCGAACATTTACCCAAACTTATCAAACAACACCAACCCGACTTGGTTGTGGTTAATGGCGAAAATGCTACCCATGGGTTTGGCATCAGCCCCGAGGTTGCCGAAGAATTGTTTCGTTTGCGGGTCGATGTTATCACCACGGGCAACCATGCCTTTGACCGCAGCGAATCATTGGATTATTTTTCTTTGCAATCGCGACTTATTCGGCCGCTTAATTTTTTTGCCAATACCGAAGGCAATGTTGCGCAGGATAATTCGGCGGCAGCCATTGGCAAGGGTATGGCGAGCGGTGAAACCGCAAGCGGTAAGAAATTTTTGGTGGTCAATGTTATGGGGCAACTTTTTATGGGCGGTTATGACAACCCGTTTGCTGCGCTGGATAAGGTCATTGGTCAGGGCAACCCCATCAGCCAGGGTTATGACGCGATTGTGATAGATGTTCATGCCGAGGCAACATCGGAAAAACAAGCAATAGGTTATTATTGCGACGGCAGGGCGTCGCTGGTGGTGGGAACCCACACCCATGTGCCCACGGCCGATGCACGGGTGTTAGAGGGCGGCACGGCCTATCAAACCGATGCAGGCATGTGCGGTTGTTACGATTCGGTCATCGGCATGGAAAAAAGCAAGGTTTTAAAACGTTTTTTAAAAGAATATCCCCTGCCACGGCTGGAACCAGCGTCGGGGGTTGCTACGGTGTGCGGGGTGTTGGTTGACACCGATGAAAAAACTGGTTTGGCAACAACAATATCGCCGATAAAAATAGGCGGGTATTTGGATTCGCGTTAAAGCCGATTTAAGGCAGGTTATAAAATTCTGGCTTTAGGAAGAGCAAGAAACATTCAGATGTTGATAATCGGCTGGCGCGGCGGCGCAGATATTATGCCCCGCAATCATTTTTACGGGTTGATATGGGTGGTTTTTTTGAAATGAAAATTGTCCGCTGGCTTCGAATGGTTGCTGACAAAACTGTAATAATTCGTTCAAGGGTTTGTAATCACCTTGGCTGGCTTTTTCTATGGCTACCTGCGCCACCCAATTTCGTAATACAAACAATGGGTTATGTTTTGCCATTTGGGTGCGGCGCGCGGCGTCGGGTTTGTCGCCCAGGATTTTTTTGTAATGCTGTAGAAATACCTTGCCTTCGTTGCTTAAGAACAAATTATTTTTTTCAACCTCTTTCATATCGCCGCCCAATGTGACGAAACTTAGGGTGTAATCGCTTTTGGTTTTTTCTAACAACGCCAACCAATCATGGATAATTTGGTGAGTAGAACTTTGGTCGCTTGCTGTGTTTTTATCCAACCCCAATTTTTGACTCATGATGTCATAAAAATAATTTTCGAATTGCGTGCCAAATGGTTTCACCAACGCTTCGGCATCCTCCTCGCTCACCAATGATTTCATGGCCATGGCCAGGGCATAGAGGTTCCACCAGGCTATGCGCGGTTGGTTGGCAAAACTATACCGACCCTGTTCATCGCTGTGATTGCAAACATGATGGGGGTTATATTCTTCTAAAAAACCAAAGGGGCCATAATCTAATGTTTCGCCCAGCAACGACATATTGTCGGTGTTCATAACCCCGTGGCAAAACCCGACCGCTTGCCATTGCGCCAAAAGCAAAGCCGTTTTATCAACCACCCAAGACAAAAGTTGGTGATAAGGTTGTTTATTATTTTTACATTGCGGCAAATAATTATCCAAAACATGGTCAAGCAGAACCTTAACCATGGGGGTTTGTTCGCTGTGGCAAAAATATTCAACATGACCAAACCGAATATGGCTGGTGGCAAGGCGGGTTAATATCGCCCCTGGCTCCCACCGCTCGCGCCTTACCTGCTCGCCCGTTTCAATCATGCACAGCGCGCGGCTGGTGGGAATTTTTAACCCCGCCATCATTTCGCTACCCAAATATTCACGAATCGTGGAACGCAACACGGCGCGACCATCGGCAAATCGTGAATAGGGGGTTTTGCCCGAACCCTTTAATTGAATATCAAACCGCTGGCTGTCTTTATTTTTTATTTGCGCGATAAGCAAGGCTCGGCCGTCGCCTAGTTGCGGCACCCAAACACCAAATTGGTGCCCCGCGTAAACCATGGCCAGGGGGTGCGCGCCAGGCAAGGTTTTGTTGCCAGAAAAATATTGCACAACATCGGGGTTAGACTCGGCGTCAGGCGGCAAATCAATCAGCCGCGCCACCGCGGGGTTAAATGCAACCAGCCTGGGTGATTTGGCAAACCCTTCGGCGGGCATTTTGGTATAGAATGCTGGGGGAAGCTCTCCATAGATATCGTCAAGGTTCAGAGAGAGACTCTCGCTGTGCCGCGTTGATGTTGGATGTGATTTTTTGGATAACATGGTTTGATTAATCTTGGCTGGCGATAAACCCTGATGGCAGGTTGAATAGCTCCTATTCAAAATTTTGGCCAACCTTGGTTAATGACATATTGTATCACAAAATCTTGCTTTTAACAAAAAAGGCAAGCGGTATATTTATTTTTCAATTTATTTTTCGAAGGCAACTTGCATCACGCCGACGCGTTCCTCGGCAAAGCCCGCCGAGCAAAAGGCAAGGTAACAACGCCATAGACGAATAAAATTATCATGATAGCCTAATTTTTTTATTTCTTTATATTTTTTATCAAAATTGGCCAACCACAATTTTAAAGTTTTTGCATAGGACAAACCATAATGGAAAACATCGGTTTTTTTTAAACCAGCCTGTTTCGCGCTAGCAAAAAAATTGCTGGGCGAAGGTAAATGACCGCCAGGGAAAATAAATGTTCTTATCATGTCGGTGGATTGTTCGTAATCTGGATAAGCCTTGTCGTCAATAAAAATGGTGGCGATAACGGCGCGCCCTTTATCCTGCAACGAATGATTCACCGCTTGGAAATAAGAATTCCAAAAACCCTTGCCCACGGCTTCGAACATTTCTATCGACGCTATGCGGTCATATTTACGGTTAAGGTTGCGGTAATCAAGATATTCGATATTGGCCTTGTTGCGTAAGCGCGCTTGGGCATATTCTAATTGTTGATGCGACAGCGATATGCCGTGAAAATCGTAATCGCCGCTGTTGACGCTTAATTCGGCGAAGGCACCCCAGCCACAACCTATTTCTAAAATACTGCCAGATTTTTTATCAAACACATCCAGGATACGTTGGTTTTTTTGCAATTGCGCCGACACCAAATCTTCCTTTTGGTCTTTATAAAGGGCGGATGAATAGTTCATATTTTTATCCAACCATAATTGGTAAAAATCGTTGCCCAAGTCATAATGGGCGGGAATATTTTTTTTCGAACCGCTGACGGTATTTTGTTGAAAAAAATATTTTATTTTTTCTTTCACACTGCTGATACGCCGTAATAATTGCCAATTGTTATGCGTGGTCATGTTTTGAAACATCAATCGGGCAAAGGTGATAAGGTCGTCACACTCCACATAGCCCGCCATGTAGGCACGGGTAAAACCAATATCCTCTTGCAATATTACCATGGGGAAGAATCGGTAATCCTTCACAACGATATGAGAACGATGCCCTGGGTTTTGTCCGCCAATATGCAAATCCCTGCCCGAAGGTAGTGTAATGATTAACTCCCCCTTTTTTATATTACCGACTGATTCCATCAATCTTTCTATAAGTTTTTTGCTTACCATGGCTTTATATTTTTTGGCATATTATAGTTGTTTTTTTAGGTTGTCAATAATTTTAGAATCGTTATAGGTTAGAAGCAGTAGAAATTTAAACAGCGCAAAAACCTTTTTTAAAAAGCAAAAAATCATGTCTGATTTCATCCACTTACGCAATGCTTCGCCCTATTCTTTGTCGCGGGGCATGTTGCGCTTTAACGAATTGGTCAATGCGGCAAAAAATGTAAACATGCCCGCCTTGGGCTTGACCGACCGCGATAATTTTTTTGGCGCGATGGAATTTTCCCAGCTAGCTATCGAGAAGGGCATCCAGCCGATTATTGGCGTTGATACCGCCGTGGGGTTTCAACATGGCGATAAATGGTTGGCGGGACGCGTTGCTATTTTTTGTTGTTCGGCGGTGGGTTATAAAAAAATTATCGGCGCCATGTCCGATGCCTACCAAAGGCAGGAGGCAGGCAAAGACTTCGTTATTCCACTCGATGCTTTGCAACATAACCAAGATGGCACCGATGGGTTGATTGTTTTGACGGGCGGACGGAGCGGGGCATTGATGCCATTTATTTATCATCATCAAACCCAGGTCGCTGAAATATTTTTGGAAAAATTGGCGGGGTTATTTCCCAACCGTTGTTATGTCGAACTCCAGCGTCATCATAATGATATAAGGGAAGATGAAATAGAACGCGCCAGCGAGGACGCGTTGCTTGATATGGCTTTTAAAAAATCGTTACCCTTGATTGCCACCAACGACAATCACTTCATGACGCCCGATATGGTTTTGGCGCAATCGGCGTTGATGTGTATTGCGGCGCAAAAAAAAATAAACGACGAAGACCGCCCACAATTAACCGCCGAACATTATTTTAAATCGGGTGCGGCGATGGAGGCATTGTTCGCCGACCTGCCCGAGGCGATAGCGCAAACCCGCGTGGTGGCACAACGTTGCCATTTTATTTTAGAAAAAACCAAACCCATCATTCCCGTTTTTCGCCCCGAAAGTTTGGGCAAAGATTTAAGCGACAGGTCGGCCGATGATATTTTGCAGGTGGTCGCGCAAAGAAGTTTGGAAGAAAAAATACAATTGCTAAAAATTACGGATGATGCGCGCCCAACCTACCGCGAGCGTTTGGCTTACGAATTATCGGTGATTAAAAACGCGGGATTTTCGGATTATTTTTTGATAGTCGCCGACTTCATCCGTTATGCCAAGGATCATGGCATTCCCGTGGGGCCAGGGCGCGGTTCGGCCGCTGGGTCATTAACAGCCTTTAGCTTGGGCATCACCAATTTGGACCCCATTCACTATGGATTGTTTTTTGAACGGTTTTTGAATCCAGGGCGTATAGAAATGCCCGACGTTGATATTGATTTTTGCCAAGAGCGGCGCGATGAAGTGTTGCATTATGTCAAAGAAAAATATGGCGATACCCATGTGGCGCAAATTATTACCTTTGGTTCGTTGCAAGCCCGCGCCGCGGTGCGTGATGTGGGTCGGGTATTCGGTTACCCCTATGGCAAGATAGACGATATTGCCAAGTTGATACCATTTCGTTTCGATGCCGCCGCGCCGAGCGAAGACGGCAATGAAACCGAAGAGGAAAAAGAAAAACGCCAACGAAAATTAACCTTGGCGTTGCAGCAATCGCCCGACCTTAAAAAACTATACGATGGGGATGAGGTAACGCGCCAAGTTATCGATATGGCAAGAATATTGGAAGGGCTTTATCGCCACGCCGCAACCCATGCCGCGGGGGTGGTGATGGCGGGGCGACCGTTAAAAGAGATCGTGCCATTATACCGCGACAGCAAAAGCGACAGCAATTTGCTGATGACCCAATTTTCGATGAAATCGGCAGAATTAGCTGGGTTGTTGAAATTTGATTTCCTGGGTTTGACGACCCTAAGCATCATGAACCGCTGTATCAAAAAAATAAAAGAACAGCGTGGCATTGATATCAACCTTGATATGATACCGCTTGACGATAAAAAAACTTTTGAAATATTTTGCAAATCTAATACCATCGGTATTTTTCAATTTGAGTCGGAAGGGATAACCGACCTGTTGTTTAAAATGCAACCCGATAGGTTGGAACATCTTATTGCTGCGGTGGCGCTTTATCGCCCTGGGCCGATGGACCTCATCCCCAGTTATTTGGCGCGGCGCGCGGGCAAAGAAAAAATAGAATATGACCACCCGTCGCTGCATCAGGTATTGGCGGAAACCAATGGCTTGCCCATTTACCAGGAGCAGGTGATAGAAATTGCGCGAGTCTTTGCCGATTTTTCCACGGGCGATGCTGACGTGTTCCGTAAAGCCATGGGTAAAAAAGATAAAAGAAAAATGGCGGTGATGAAGGAAGATTTTATCAAGGGGGCGATGAACAAACATAAGGTAAGCGCGGCCTTGGCAACCAAAATTTTTGACATGGTTGAAAAATTTGCGGGCTATGGTTTTAACAAATCGCATTCGGCGGCCTATGGCTTGGTGGCTTATCAGACGGCTTATCTTAAAGCCCATTACCCGATAGAATTCATGGCCGCCAACATGACATTTGGCATGCACGATACCGACAGGTTGGCAATATTGGTTGGCGAAGCAAAAACCATGGGTATCAATATTTTACCCCCCGATGTGTTGCATTCCCATGCTTTGTTCGAAGTCGTATATGACGAGGAAAAAAATCCCACCGCCATTGCCTACGGCTTGGCGGCATTAAAAAATGTCGGGGTGAAGGCGGTGCAGGCGCTGGTGGCGGCGCGCGATGGCGAGGAGAGCACTGCCAAACAGCAGACCAGCCTGTGGGATTTTTTCCAAGCAATCCCACCCCAGGCCGCGGCCACCATTTTTAACAAAAGAATGTTGGAGAGCATGGCGGCGGCAGGGGCATTTGATAATATTCATCCTAACCGCAGGGAAGTATTTGAAAATATTCCGCTGATATTAAAATTCTTAGCAGCCATGGAGGAGGATGTCAGCGGTGGTGCTTCGTCATTGTTCCAGCATGATAAAAATTTTCAAAAAAACATGGCGCAACCCTTGACCACCTTTGCCCCGTGGAATGAAAAAGAATTGGGGGAGAAAGAAGTGGAATCCTTCGGGTTTTATTTTGCTTATCATCCGTTGCGCGGGTTTGAAGGATTGGCGAAGGATTATACCCTGACCCCCATCAGCGAATTGAAACAATTGGTAACGGGCAAGGTTAATGTGCTGGCAATGGTTAATAAGCTGAGCGTGCGGCAAACCAAGAAGGGCAAGGATTTTTATGTTTTGAATTTGGCCGACAGCGGCGGGGAAATAGATATTAATTATTTTGATATAACCGAGAAAGTAAAAAAGTTTTTACTCCCCAATGAAAAAGTATTTGTTGAAGTTGAAATGACAAAGGACAAGAATGATGAGTCGCGTTATTATCGCAACATCAGAAAAATAATTCATGCCAGCGACATGTTGAGCGATAAAGCAACCAAGGCTGGGTTTAGCAAGAATCCCATAGCCAGAAAAATGGGCGATGAACCTGTCAAAGCCGACCTTTATAAATTTTTAAAAATAAAATTATATGACGGGGCGGAAGGGCAATCGCAACTGCCGCGGTTGCGCGATATTCTAAGCCAGCAAGAAAAAGGCCATGGCCAAGTTACAGTAGAATTGCAGTTGGACGATAAAACGGTGGTTATGGATTTGGGGCTGTCCTTGACCATTAAGCAAGAAATAGCCAAGTCGTTGCACCAGATTAAAGATATAGAGTTTTTTCTGGAAAATTAAGCCAGCCAACTTAATCACCAGCGGCAATATTTTTTTTATTCGGTGGATAGGGATGGTTGCAAAATGGTTAAGAATATGGCAAAGCAGGACGAAAATATTTAGTATTTTCATTCTTATGCGGGTGTGGCGGAATGGTAGACGCAACGGACTTAAAATCCGTTTCTTTTTAATGAGAGTGTGGGTTCAAGTCCCTCCATCCGCACCAAATATCATTCCATCTGGCTTTCCTTTTCATGCTTTATATTTCTACCCGTGGTGACAAGCAAGAACTGACTTTTTCTCAGGCCTTGCTGAAAGGTTTAGCCCCCGACGGCGGTTTGTATATTCCCAAACAATTGCCGACCCTTAGCCAAGATCTATTAGAACATGGCCATAACATGGCTTTGCTTGATTTTGCGGTTGGTTTGCTATCGCCCTTCATCATCGGCGATAAAATTTTTAACGGTGATAATACGAAAGATGTTTTGCATAGGGCGTTAAAAAACTCCCTGCCTTTGTTTGGTGCGCAAACCGAACAACCATGGCAGGCGATTGATAAGAATATTTTTTTGCTAGAATTGTTTCATGGGCCAACCCTATCATTTAAAGATGTGGCGATGCAATTTTTGGCACCGTTGTTCGAACATGTTTTGACGGCGCAGAATAAAAAAATTACCATCCTAGCGGCAACATCTGGCGACACGGGGTCGGCGGCGATTGAGGCATTCCGCCAGGCAAAAAACACCGAGGTTGTTGTTTTTCACCCCGAAGGCAAGGTATCAGCATTTCAACGCAAGCAAATGACCACGGTGCAGGGGAGCAACATCCATAATATTGCACTGCGGGGCAGTTTTGATGATTGCCAAGATATGGTAAAAAAATTATTCGCCGACCATGGCATGGTGACGCGTTATGGTTTGACCGCGGTGAATTCTATCAATTGGGGGCGGGTGTTGATGCAAATGATTTACCATGCCCGCGCCAGCGTTATTTTGTTTGCCAAAACCAAACAAAAAATAAACATCGCCGTGCCGTCAGGAAATTTTGGTAATATATTGGCGGGTTATTATGCGAAACGTCTTGGCTTTCCGATTAACAAACTTTTGGTCGCAACCAATGAAAACGATATACTTTATCAATTTTTTGCAAAAAACAACATGGTCATCCAGTCGGTCAAAAAAACCTACTCCCCGAGCATGGACATACAAATTTCCAGCAATTTGGAAAGATACATGTATGACCTTTTCTATCAGGATACATCCTTGTTAAAAGAAAAAATGCTGGATTTTAGGACCAGTGGTCGGTTGATATTATCGCCGAGCGAACATGAGCAAACGCAACAAGATTTTGTGGCGATGCGGGTTGATAATGATGAAAATTTGCAAGCCATGAAAGATTGGTTTTATAAAACCCAAAAAGTTTTTGACCCCCACAGTGCCATTGCGTTGCGCGTCCTAGAGAAATACAAAACCACGGGGGGGGTAGAGGCACAGGGGACTAGCCTATGTTTGGCAACCGCCGACGCACGAAAATTTGAATCGGCGGTGCAGGCCGCGGGTTTGCCCTTACCCATGCTTAACAATGATATAGAAAAAATGTTGCAGGCACCAGAAAAATTAACCGCGCTGGATAATAATTTTGATACGGTGCGCCAATACCTGCGCGATAATTTAATATAGGTGAAATTGGTTAAGCGGTAAAAACATCACCGCATCGCCTATTTTTTTTGCTCCATCGTATGGCGGACGAATAATAAAACCATCGCTGTCGTGCAAAAATTTTAACATCGAACTGTCTTGGGTTGCGCTGGGGGCAATGCTACCGTTTTTCACGGTGGCGCGCATGTAATCTTGGCGGTCGCCATTGGCGGCAAGGGGGGTAGCAAGCGGCATGCTAACCGCATCATCATCCAACAAACGGGGGGGCAGGCCTTGCCATTTTTTTATCATCGCGGGAATGAATAACAAACCGCCTATCATGGCCGAAACGGGGTTGCCTGGCAAACCCAAGAAATGGGTCTTGCCGCCGTGCAGGTTCCCTACCACAATGGGTTTGCCTGGTCTCATGGCTATTTTCCAAAAATCGATTTGCCCCTTTAAACCATATTTTTTTTCTTCGATGACATGTTTGATAAAATCTTTCTCGCCGACCGATGCTCCCCCCGTGGTGATAATCATGTCGCAATTTTTGCCATGCTGTAATTGCTTGGCAAGTTCGGTTGGTTTGTCGCGCGCAATACCAAGGTCGATCGCTTCGCCGCCCGCGTTTGTTATCAGGGCGAATAGGCTGTAGCTATTGGTGGGATAAATTTGATGGGGTTGTAATTTTTTACCGACAGTTTGCAATTCATCACCAGTGGAAAGAATGCCAATTTTTGGTTTGCGATGAACGGTAATTTTTTTTTGTCCGCTGGCAATGATTAAGCCTATGGCGCGGGTGGTGATGGGTTGGTTGGCATCAATAAGCACTTCGCCTTTTTTAAAATCCAAACCAGCGGGGCGAATAAAATTATCTTTGATGGGTTGTTGTTTGATAACCACCATGTTATCGCGCTGTTCGGTGTTTTCGATAATGGCTATGGCATCGGCATTTTTGGGTAATAACCCGCCCGTGAATATTTTGATAGCCTCACCGCTTTTTATCGCGCCAGCAAAGGGTTTGCCAGCATGGCTAGCGCCAATTATTTTTAACGTCATTGGGGTGGTTGCGATGTCTTGATGGCGCAGGGCATAACCATCCATCGCTGACATGGCGGCTTGGGGAATGGTGAGGCTGGCCGTCACGGGTTCGGCCAACACACGCCCCAACAACCGCGATACAGTTTGGTTGATGTTAGGGGTTAATATGATATTTTCTTTACCGCCGCGGGGTAAAATACCTTGCATCATGGTATCGAAAGCATCGCGAACGGGTATCATTATTTTTATATTTTTTATTTTAGGTAAGGCTTCCGAAGTTTTAGCAATGTGGCGATGGCTTCGGCGATGGGCACTTCTTGCCGTTCGCCCGTTTTTCTGTCTTTGATCTCTACCTTGCCAGCCTCCAACGATTTGGGGCCAATGATAATTTGGAAAGAAATACCGAGCAGGTCATGTTCGGCAAATTTTTCGCCCGCACGAAGGTCGCGGTCGTCGAGCATGACCGACAAATGGGCTTGCAATAATTCGTGCGATAATTTTTCACAGGCTGCGTCCAATTTTGCGTCATGGGCGCGCAAATTGATAACCACCACGTCATAGGGCGTTACCGAGGGATGCCAGATGATGCCATGTTCGTCGTGGCTGGCTTCTATCATGCCGCCCACCAAACGCGAAACACCGATACCGTAGGAACCACTTTGAACGGGGACAATATCGCCCTTTGGGTCTTGCACCACGGCCTTCATGGGTTTGGAATATTTGTCGCCAAAGAAGAAAATATGACCAACCTCTATCCCGCGTGCCGATAATTGTCGGTCGGCGGGTAATTGTTTGAAAGCTGCCTCATCAAATTTTTCTTCGGTCGCGGCGAAGGGAGCCGTCCAATGTTTGATAACTTCCGTCAAATCGCTTTCGTAATCAATGCCTGCATCAAGCGCGTCCAGCGATAAAATATTTTTATCGCAAAAAACTTGGCTTTCGCCCGTATCGGCAAGGATAATAAATTCGTGCGATGAATCGCCGCCGATGGGTCCTGTGTCGGCCTGCATCGGGATGGCCGTCAACCCCAAACGGGCGAAGGTGCGAAGGTAGGAGACAAAAATTTTCTGATAGGCTTTTTTTCCTTGCGCCACATCGTAATCAAATGAATAACCGTCCTTCATCAAAAATTCACGGCCACGCATGACGCCAAAGCGCGGACGAATTTCATCGCGAAATTTCCAATGAATTTGATACAGGTTTTGCGGTAAATCTTTATAAGATTTGATGGTGTCGCGGATGATGGCGGTGACCACTTCCTCCGCCGTTGGGCCATAAAGCAATGGGCGGTCGCCGCGGTCGGTGATGCGCAACATTTCTTTACCATAATCTTCATATCGCCCCGATTCTTGCCATAATTCGGCGGGTTGGATGGTTGGCATCAAAATTTCTTGCGCCCCCGCCTTTGCCTGTTCTTCGCGGATGATGGCAGAAATTTTATTCAAAACGCGCAAACCAAGCGGCAGCCAGCTATAGAGGCCCGCCGACAATTGCTTTATCATCCCCGCGCGCAACATCAAGCGGTGGGATAATATTTGGGCTTCGGCCGGGTTTTCCTTCAGGGTTGGTAAAAAATATTGGCTAAGCCGAACAAAGTTTATTGATTGGGTATTTTTTTCTAACATCTGTTTTCGCTAGCCAATTCTACGCTATTTGTCAAAGTCGTTGAGGGTGGGCAGAAGTTTAAAATGTTGTAACAAAATAACCGTGCATAAAATAGCAAGGCTTATAGCCAAGGAAAGAAGTAATTTTTTACCTATTTGAGGATTTTCGGGGGCGGAGGTTGCATGTCCCTTGCCAATTTTTTTTGGCGGCTTGGGGTTGAACAGCGGCAAACACATAAAAAAAACAACCACCCAAATGGTGCTAAAATACACAAGGTAAGAAAAAAGGAGTGTAACGAGTTTCATAATATGATTAGGCCTGTTCCAATTCGATTAATGTGCCATGAAAATCTTTCGGGTGCAAGAACAAAACGGGTTTGTTGTGGGCGCCAATTTTTGGCTCGCCGTTGCCAAGGATTTTGTAACCATGGGCGCGCAGGTGATCGCGCGTTGCGATGATGTTGGCAACCTCATAACACAGGTGATGGATGCCGCCGTTTGGGTTTTTTTCTAAAAACTTGGCGATGGGCGAATCGGGGCCAAGGGGATGCAACAGTTCAATTTTGGTATTGGCGATGTTGATAAAAACCACCGACACCCCATGGTCGGGCAGGGGGGTGATATCAGATGCATCAACCGCGAAGGCAGAAAGATAGTCGGCGCGGGCGCGGGCAAGGTCGGGTACGGCGATGGCAATATGGTTAAGGCGGCCAATAAAAGGCTGAAGCATAGGGTTTGATAACATGGTTTAATATTTTTGACAATCCAATGCTGGTTTTTTTGCCAAAGGTTAATCTTCATGATTAACAAAATATTAAATAAGTAACATTCGGCGATTGGTCTTGCATTTTTTTTAGGCATGGGGTAGGGAAAGCAACAAGTCAAATTTTTTTGACCCCATCGTCTAGAGGTTAGGACGGAACCCTTTCACGGTTCAAACACGGGTTCGATTCCCGTTGGGGTCGCCAAGACCCCAATCAAATAACAATGGGGTCGCCAGACCCCAATCAGAAAACAATGGGGTCGCCAGACTCGAATCAAAGAATAATGGGGTCGCCAGGACCTAAAGTAAGTTTTTACGCTGAAAGATTTTATAAAGCCCAGCAACCCCAAGCAAGCGTCGTAGCACTATATTAATTGGGTTTTTGATAATGATAGGATTTTTGAAAATTGTTTGCCGCAGAAAATGCTTCAATGGGCTTGTCATAGCACCACGTTCGGGAAAAAGCGTAATATGATCTTTTTTGGGGTTAAAGCGTTTAATAATGCGCCCCAATTTGCCAAAATGAAAGGCAACGCCAATTTTTTGCATGTAAAGCACCCACAGATATTCGACGTTCCAAATTTTGACATCGCTGCGTGGAATATCGCGCGCCAAGTTGCGTGGTAATTCCCTGAATAGAAAATCAAAATCCTTCAAGATATTCATCATCTTATCCATGGCCGACGGGGTGGCAAGGTAAAGCACATCAACCGATGGCGCAAAATTCAGATAAAAATCTTTAAAATAAAGATGTTCGGCTTCGGTAATATAAACCGAGCTGGGGAAAAAAATAGCGGTGTCAGGGTTGAGGGAGAAAAATGGCAGATAAGGTTCGATGACAAGTGGTTCCAGCGGCCCAATATCGGGGCGGGTGCGAACAATAAAATCATATTTTATATTATTTTTTTTGGCGTAGTTTTTCATTAATCCATGGGCTTCAACCTCGGTATAGAGGGTGTTCCAAACAGCCTGGAGGGAGAAGCCGCCAAATTTTTTTTCTTTGTTGGGTTCGGCAAGAAAGCCATCAATTTTTTTTAAGTTTTTTTCGCTGTCGTAAACAACGACTTTTGGGTTATAAAGATTCTGAACCTTTGCTTTAATGGCATCGGTTACTTCGTTGGCGGGTTGGCCACCAAAACTGCCCTTTTGTCCGTGCCAAGATAATTGTTGATGGTCAAGCCTGTCCCAGGTGTGGATAAAAACATCGCAATCATAATGGTCAAGTAGGTGTTTTTTTAACAACGGCGCGCAATATTCAAACACCCGCAAGTGGCCCGAAATTTCAACCGCAATTTTGTATTTTTTTTTCATGATGTTATTTTTTTATTTTTTGTTTTATGAATTTGTAAAATTGCCATATTTTATTCATAGGGGGATTAATGAAACAAATAAAAATAATAGCATTTACAATATATTGTCTTGCCCAACGGTATTTTTCTCTTATCATAATGCGGCGGAAATGTTTTGATATGGTTTTGGCGTAATAATTTAGTCGATCAGGGAATATAAAAACCTGGTCATCCTTCTTGTTCATTCTTTTTAGTGCGTAATTTATTTTACCAAATATGGGGTATAACCCTTGTTCTATAGCATAAACATGCTGCATATTTTCAAAACAACACCGTATCCATGTTGGGAAAGGCAACTGAGGTGCTAGCTTAAAATACCTATCGAAATGATTAAATATGTTTAAAAAAATATTCATAGCATCAGGTTTTGCTAATATAATTCTGTCTGAGCTCGAATGTAATAATCCAATGGTTAGTTGATTTTGTTCAATGAATCTATCGCCACAAAAGAAAATAATGGTTTTTTTATTGAAGTCAAAGAATTCTTGATATGGTTCCAATGTCAATGGTTCCAGCAACATAACATCGGGGCGAATAAATACAACGAAGTCATAATTAACCTTTGCCTGTTTGGCATGGGCTTGCCATAATTTATTAACTTCTTTCCAATTAAAAAACATACGATAAGGACCAGTTAAGGCGGTTTCTTGTATTCCCGACTCTATTTTTTTTGGGTATCGCCAAACCCCAGTGGTATTGATTTTTTTATAATCATCGCTGATGACCAATTTGGTGGGGCTGTAAAGGTGGTTTGCCTTTTCGGTTAATTCTTGGCGTGTGGTATCGTCCGAATTATGTTTTTTACCCGTGATATTATGCCATGCCTGCTCGTTATGTTCGATTTGATTGGGGGTGTAGATAAAAACATCGCTATCATATAAATCAAGCAGATATTTTTTTAGGAAAGGTGCGGTTTCTTCAAACGTGCGTAAATTGCCCGCCAACAGCACAGCAATTTTTAATCGTTTATTTTTTGCCATTCATTTTTTTATATAATGTTGCGGGCATTAGCAAGCATTTTTTAAAAGCGCGCCAAGGTTTGTGCAATACAGGTTGGGCAAGATAAAATTCAATAATATGATAACGAATAAAATATGTTATGCCTAATGCTATTGCAACTGGCGTTAATCTTATAGATTCTACTAGATATAAATTTTTTTGAATAAATGTCATAGATGGTGCATTTTCAAAACGATTATTAAAAACCGCAAGCCATTGTTGATATATTACTTCGGGTTGGAATCGAAAGGATAAACGATAAGCCTCATCGGCATATTTTTGTAAATCTTCTGGATGCTCTATAGATTCGGTCATGACACGCGCAAGATCATCAACATCGTTACTTTTAAATAATCTTCCAGACTTCTTATCAATTATTAGATCTTGGTGCGCCGCAATGTCTGACCCAATAACGGGAACAGATAGGGTGAAGGCCTCCAACATAATCATCGGGCAGCCCTCGATTAAAAAACTGGGCGATACCAACACATCATGCTTGCTACAAATTTTTTTAATATCTTCTGATTGATGAAAAAATATATTTTTAATTTTATTTTTTGTCACCTTGCTTTTTAATAAATCTAGATATTTTTTAGACTCCTTGGTAATGGATTTGTTAATATTGCCATAAAAATGCAAAGAAATATTGGGATAGGTTGCCTGCACCCGTTCAAAAGCATCGATTAATAATATTTGATTTTTTGGGGTGGATAAGGATGCAGGGTAAAAGAAAGACATATTTTTTGAAAATCTTTGTGATTTCTTTTCAGGAGGAAAAAGAACGAAATTTTTGATGGTTGCTACCTTGGACTGCATTGCTGCGGAAAAATAATCGTTAAATTTGGTTGATAAAGTAATTATTTTATCAATGTGACGATAGTACAAAATTCGTTGTAAACGCAGTGCAAATATGCCTCGGCGGGAATAATTTCTTTCAGGTAATTCAAAATGTTCAGTAGCGATAAGCATTGGTTTTTTTGATTTCTTATGACTATATAATTTTCCCAGCGTAATAGAGCTAGTCGAACCGTAAGCAATAATAATATCTGACTTCATTTGTTCGATCATACGTAACCATGTTAATTTATTTTTTTTATTCATCGAATAAAGATGTTTTATCATAAGCGGGTGGTAGTGGTGGTAGGATACACGTATGTTCTTGTTCAATCCATAAATCTTATGAACATTATTTTTTTCAAAAAGGCCGATGGTTATATCGTGCCCCTTTTCATAAAAAAAATTGGCATGGTTAACCAAAACCCGCTCCGTGCCGCCCACGGTATCCAGCCTGTTAATAAAAAGTAAAAGCCTGGGTAGATTTTTCATCTTAGATAATTTTTTATTTTTCTATAAAGGCGATGTAATATGTTGCGGTTCTCGTATTTTTTTATGAATACAGGTGATGCATCGTAATGTATATTCTTTCTTTTTAGAACGTAGTGGATTTTACCAAAATAAGGAAGTATCCCCATTTTTTGAATATACAATAAAAAGATAACTTCAATATTGCGAGTCCAAACATTAAATTTTAGAACAGGCGAAAGCAATTCAGGCATTTTTTTAAACAATGTATCGAAATCATCTAAAATATTCATTATTTTGTCCATTGCTTGAGGTGTGGTTAAATAGAAAACATCAAAAGCATAAGGATGTAAGATGGCTAAATGCTTGTTATCTGAGAAGTCATTTTCTATGCCGTGCGATTTTATATTTAAAGGGAAGAAAACTCCACTGTTTTTATCAAGGTTAAAAAAAGGCAGGTAAGGCTTGATATCAAATTTTTGTAACAAACCAATGTCGAATCGCGTGCGAATAACAAAATCATATTCTATATTATTTTCTTTTGCATATTGTTTCATTAATTGGTGAGCCTTGACCTCGGTATAGAGGGTGTTCCAGACCGCCTGCAGTGAGAATCCTAAAAAATTTGCTTGCTTGTTTGGATGAGCTAAAAATCCAGATATTTTTTTTAATTCTTTTTCATTATCATAAATAATTTTTTTTGGCTTATAAATATTCTGCACTTTGATTTTTATACCTTCGGTTACCAAGTTAATATCAGCACCGCCGTGCATACCCTTCTTCCCATGCCAAGATAATTGCTGGTGTTCTGTCTTATCCCATGTGTGAATAAAAACATCACAATCATAATGATTGAGTAGATTTTCTTTTAATAGTGCGCCGCAATATTCAAAAGTGCGCAAATGCCCTGAGACTTCAACCGCAATTTTTAATCGTTTATTTTTTGCCATTCATTTTTTTATATAATGTTGCGGGCATTAGCAAGCATTTTTTTTTAACCAAACGCCAAGGTTTGTGTAAGATGGGATGGGCGAGATAGAATTGAACAAAAATATATTTCAAGACATTAAAATATATTTTTTTAGAAGTCCCGTATAAAATAGCAAGCCATAATAATTCTATAAAATTATGTTTTTTGCTGACAGCAGGGTCGATATATCTAGAGAATTTTTCCATAGCATAAGATGGTTGATAACGAGCAGCGACCCACAATAATTTTTCATTATCCTTGCTAGAATAATATATATGGGTTAGCCATTCATGAAAAAAAATATCGTGGAATGCTATATCTTTTATTTTTAAAAAAGGAATAAGATAATTGACGCTGGCCTTGACAGTTATCAACTTATTTCTTTTATTCATTTTATTTATTAAATCAAGCCCTGATTCTTTTCTACAAAAAGAATCATAGCGTAACATAGATAGGCCAGTGTAATGGTCGCTTAGGTGATTCCAAATCGTAATCTGTTCGGGATGACGACGATAATAATATAGTTTTTCTGACAGGTTATATATTTGTGTATTTTTCTCTTTTAAACGAAAAATAAAATCCATATCGGTGCCGACCTGAAGCGGACGAAAATAAGGCTTATTGATTTTTATTAAAATAGATTTTTTAAAGCAGGTTGTTGTCGGAAAAAGACTAAAGTGTAACTTAAATTGATTGATATGATGTTGCTGGGCGATGTCATTAGACCAATCAATAAAATTATCAACCCCGTCGCCTTTCTTGAGGATATTGCCTTCGTTATTGATAATATGCATCGGCGTTCCGACCACCTCGGCAGTTTTATTTTTTGCAAAAAAATCTAGCTGTTTTTTTAATCTTTCTAAATGAGAAACATCGTCGGCATCTTGCCATGCAATATATTCCCCCTTTGCATGTTCTAACCCTACATTACGGCAGGCATATTCTTTAAGGTTTTTTTTGTTATGAAAAACGCGAACACGTTTGTCTTTGCTTGCGTAGCTGGTTGCTATATCGCCTGTTTTGTCGGTGGATGCGTCATTGATAATAATCAACTCTAAATTTTTATAACTTTGATGAAGGATTGATTCGACGGCTTGCTTGATGTAGTTCTCAGCGTTGTAAGCTGGCATGATAACCGACACCAAGGGTTCTAAAGGTTGGAATTTTTTCCTACTAGGCATTTATTTTTTCTTAACGTGTCTTATGATAAATATAAAATATAAGCCGCCTAAGGGTTATTCTTAGACAGTTTTACGATGCGTTAGGACGCACAAAAATTTTCTAATAATATCCCAGGCTTTTTCTAGCTTGCTTATCAATTATATGATTTTAATGGCTTTTTCAAGAATATATTTCTTTTTATAAATCGCCAAGAGATATATAGTGGTGGACTGCTGAGGTAAATGTTGACCAGGGCGTGAAGGGCGCTACGCGGTAGATGTTTTAATCCTTGCACCATGTTATGTCGCCATAATTTAATTCTTTCCTTTATGATGAGGTAATATACGTGGCGTCTAAGATGGCCATAATAGGGCGGCATGGATTTAATGGGGTGATGCAACCTATCAAAAAAGATAAAAATTTGGTCTTTTGTTTTATCAGCCCTTTTTAGGATATGATTAATCTTACCAAAGATAGGATACAAACCTTGCTCGATAGCATAAAGGCTTTGTTGGTTTTCAAAACAACATGCCAACCACTCGGGAAAGGGCAGGCGCGGCGCCTTTTTAAAATATCTATCAAAATGATCAAATATATTGAGGAATATTGCCATGACCTGCGGTTTGGCAAAAATTATTCTGTCCGAGCTAGAATGCAGCCAGGCAAACATATTTTTATTTTGTATGATGCCACCATCCCCATAGAAAAAAACGATAGACTTGTTATTGAATGCGAAGAATTGGTTATAAGATTCCAAACGCAAGGGTTCTAACAACAGTACGTCTGGTCGGATAAAAACCACGAAGTCATATTTCTTTTTGTTTTTTCTGGCATAACCCATCCATAATTTATTAACCTCTTTCCAATTAAAAAACATTTGATAAGCACCCGTGAGGGGGGTGGATTGCACGCCGCTATCCAATTTTCGTGGGTACTTCCACAATCCGTTGGTTTTTACATTTTTGAATTGGTCGCTAATAACAAATTTTTTTGGCTTATAAAGTTTATTGACCTTACGGATAATATCTTGGCTAAGTTGCGATGATACCTTGTTGCCGTTTCCCGTCATCCCGTGCCAGGCTGCATTGCTGTGTTCTAACTGATTGGGTGTATAGATAAAAACGTCGCTTTGATATTTATTAAGCAAATATTTTTTAAGCAGCGGCGCCGTTTGTTCAAATGTGCGCAAGTTCCCAGCCAATAATACCGCAATGTTTAATTTTTGAACCATAGCGTTGGTTACTTAATAGAAATCTATTTAGCAATGTATACTTAGATTATTATAGATTTTTATTCTAAAAAGTCTTTATAAATCTAAAAAAATAGCAATGAATGGTAAAAAAATATATTTTATTCTTTTATTTTGAATTTTTTAAAAAATAAAACATAATATCGCTATGAAGTGATCGGCTGGTGCCGTCATAAAAATCTCAATTTTATATTTTTTAGCTATTTTTTTTAATAAAGCTGCTTGCTGTTTTGTAAATTTGGGTATAGATATTTTATTGATGATGCAATTATTCAACTCTAAGCTTAGCCCTTATGGGCGAAAAGTCCTCATCGCCGCCCATGCCATGGGGCTTGGCGATAAAATAACCGAGGTTGCCACCAACCCGCGGGCCGATGACGCTACCTTGCGTCCTAAAAATCCGCTGGGCAAGATTCCTACCTTGCTAACCGACGATGGTCAAGCCATTGGCGATTCGCTAGCGATTATTTTTTATTTGCATGCCCTGCACCATGGTGCCGACCATCGCCCTTCTGATTTTTTACCATTGCACGGGGTGGATGCAGGGCGAACCATGTTTCATCACGCCATAGCCGACGGTATTTGCAACGCGGCGGTGTTGATGGCGCAAAATCGTATGCGGAAGGAAGAAAATAGCGGCATACCATTGGATGACACATGGATAAAACGCCAGGAAATGGCGGTGAATCACGGTATCGATTTTATGGATAAAAATCTTGAGTTGGTAGGAGACAAGGTCAATTTGGTCACGGTGACATTGGTGGTGGCTTTGGATTATTTGGATTTTCGTTTTCCTGATTGGGGCTGGCGTCCTAAACACCCCAAATTGGCAAAATGGCTTGATACCATGGAGAAAGCCCCCGCCATAGCCCATACGGTGAAGCCTGCCTAAAAAAATTATTAAAAAATAATACTTGTATTTTTTAATAATAGTTTTATCATACTCGCAAAAGTAATAATTTTCAAACTGACTAGTTAGAGGGTTGAAGCCCTTATAAAATTATTCGGTTATTATTGATGGCTAAGGAGGCCAGCTATGATGAAAATAAAAAAACTATTATCGGGGATGATGCTTGTCGCAGCCGTCTCGCTGATAAATTTTGCGGGAAGCAAGACAGCAAACGCCGATAGCAACCTAAGGGTTTATGATTGGTCGGGTTATGATGAGCCGATTTATTTCAGATCCTATATGGATAAATATAAAAAGAAACCCAGCTTTTCTATCTACGCCGAAGAAGAAGAAGCAAGGGCAAAGATGACCGCGGGCTTTAAAATAGACCTGGCGCATCCTTGTTCTTACAACGCGGATCGTTGGCGCGAAAGTGGGCTTATCCAACCGATAGATGTTATTAAGCTAAAAAATTATAAGGATCTGAATGCTCGCTATAGAAACCTGCCAGGTTTTGTTCATGAAGGTAAGGTTTACATCATACCTTATGATATTGGACAAACCGCGGTGACCTATAATGCTGACAAAGTTCCCGCCAGCGATGTTCAATCGCTGCAGGTATTTGTTAACCCCAAATACAAAGGCAAAATATCAGTGCCCGATAACTTTACCGATTGGATGCAATTGGGTTTGTTGGCAACTGGCACCAAAGACTGGACTCAAATCAAAACTCAGAACGATCCAAAATATCAAAAAGCATTGGCATGGTTACGCCAGGCCCATAAAAACATCAAATTTTATTGGAGCGATGGCCCCAATTTGGCCGCAGGTATGAAAACCGGCGAGATATTGGTGGCATGGGCGTGGAATGAAACACCCATTACCATGCAAGCCGATGGGCTGAATGTCAAAATGACACGCGATACGAAGGAAGGCTTTACCTCCTATGTTTGCGGTTATGTTTGGGCAAAATCAAGCAACGCGGATCCTCAGAAGGTCTATGATTTTCTTGATTCTGTCATCGCCCCAGAAAGTGCCAACCAATTGGTTAGCGTTTTTGGTTATGGTCACGCAAACGATATAGGTATGAAAAGTATTCCTAAGGCTATTATTGATAAATCGGTGGTTTCTAATCCCGGAAAATATCTGTCTAAGGTTGCCTTTCAAGTGCCATTAACCAATGAGGTATCAAAATTTATGAATGATGATTTTAATAAAATAAAATCAGGTAATTGATTTTTATTACTTTTTCTACTAAAGAGGGGAGGGATTGAGAAAATCTCTCCCCTTTTTTTATTTTTTTCATAAATAAAAAGTTGATAAATGGGTATAAACAATATAATATGCTAAAAACTAGCCTATAACAAAATATAGCAGAAGAGGGCAATTTGTAAATAAATATCCATGGCTTACGAATTAGATGAAATAGATTACAAAATATTGTATCTTCTGCAACGCGATGCCAGCCTCTCGGTGGCGGATATTGCGGCGCGCGTTGGATTATCACCAACCCCATGCTGGAAAAGAATAAAAAAGATGGAAGAGGAAAAAATTATCCTCGGTTCCGTCATGTTGCTTGACCCGGGTAAGATAAATTGTCCGCTGGTAACTTTCGTTATGATTAAAACCAACGATCATTCTGATGAATGGGCTAAATCATTTGTTAATGCGGTGCGATCTTTTCCCGAAGTTGTGTCGGTATATCGTATCACGGGCGAATATGATTATATGTTGATGGTTATGGTGAAGGATGTGGCGGCCTATGACGACCTTTATCGTCGGTTGGTAAAAAATATCAATGTGAAATTATTCGATGTGACATCGATATTCGCGCTGGAAATATTAAAACGCACCACGGTCGTGCCATTGCCCATCGCCGATAAGGATTTTTTGGAAAAAGTAAAATCGATGCACTCGGTCAGCGGCGCGGTTTACGAAAAACAGAACGTGTTGGAATCGGGCAATGTTCCAACCCATACCCCCGTGGTTTAGGCCAATTTAATATTGAAAGAAAACTTGTTTACCCTTGATACGGTATGCGCGGGCTAGGGTTTGCCCAGGCGCGGTTTGATCTTTGTTATACATCCAATCAAAAAACTTTTGGGCTTTTTCATGTTCTAGCTGCGGAAATTTTTTACTGCTTATCAAAATAATACTATAATCATTTTTTAATAATTTGTCTGGGGTTTTATCGTCAATTGCGCGGCTTTTAAATAAAATAACATAATCGCGGACATTGCTTTTCGAGAAAGTTGCCAGGTCGGATAAAGTAACCGCATTAACCGCGATGGCCGATTGCAAGGTCTTACCCATCGGCTGTCCCAACAATTTATACCAGGCGCTATCAAATTTTTTGGGGTCTAGTCCAACCTTTGACCAAATTTCTAATTCTTTGTTATAGGTGCCGCTGTTATCACCGCGTGAAAAGAATAGTATTTTATTTTTTTCGATGGCTTTGAATGCTTCCTCGACATTTTTGCTCTTGGCGAATTGCGGGGCGAGGGCAGGGGGGCCAACCACAATAAAATCATTCCAAAAAAGCCTCTGCCTGTTTGAGAATAATCCTTTGCTCTCATATTCCTTTTCCAACTTGGGGCTGTGGGTTATGGCTACATCGGCCTCGCCCCGCGCCGCGGCCGCCAGGGCCAGCCCTGAGCCCAAGGAAACGGCTTTAACTTTGATGCCTGTTTCTTTGGTAAATTTTGGTAAAATATAACGCAGCAAACCAGAATCTTCAACCGAACTGGTGGTTTGCAGTAATAAGTAATCGCGCGCAACGGCGATGTTGGATAATGCAATTAATATCAGCGCGACAACAACGGCGCGCATTATTTTTTTTATCATGTTCATGGTCAATATCTTTCTATCAAACAAAGACGTCACTTTCATCGCTGGTTTATCCCACGCTGAAAACTTACATTTATTATACATCAATATTTTTTACTGACAAAGCATTTTCTTGAATAAACTCTCGTCTTGGCTCGGTAACATCGCCCATCAGGGTGCTAAACAGGTCGGATGTTTCTTGGGCATCGCCAATTTTTACTTGCAACAAAGAACGCGCATTGGGGTCAAGCGTGGTTTCCCACAATTGTTCTGGGTTCATTTCGCCGAGGCCTTTGTAACGTTGGATGGTCAGGCCTTTTTTTCCTAAATTAGCGATAACGGTTACCAACATTTCATGGTTGGCAATGGCGATATCTTCGTTTTTGTAATGAAGGGTAATGCCGACATCGCCAAAACTATTTTTAATCTCATCGCTTATCGTTTCATTTTCAACCGCGCGACCGCAATGCAAAACAAAGTTTTTTAAATCTTTACCTTTGCGTTGTTGATTGTTTTTGTCTTTCATAACGCAATCATCGATAATCATGTCTAATAAATAATTTTGCAGTGAGGCTTCGTCTTTTAAGTAAACACCCTTTTCGCCACGCTTGGCAAAATATAATGGTGGTTGCGCAATATAAAGGTGGCCGCGTTTTATTATTTCCTCCATTTGGCGATAAAAAAACGTCAGGAGCAGGGTGCGAATGTGGCTGCCATCCACATCGGCGTCGGTCATGATAATAATTTTATGATAACGCAGTTTGTCAGGGTTGAATTCATCGCGGCCAATCCCCGTGCCCAGGGCGGTTATCAGGGTGCCGATCTCGTTGCTGGCAAGCATTTTATCAAATCGCGCCCGTTCCACATTAAGAATTTTACCGCGCAATGGTAAAATGGCTTGGTATTTTCTATCGCGACCCTGTTTTGCCGAACCGCCCGCCGAATCGCCCTCGACAATAAAAATTTCGGACCGTTCGGGGGACCGTTCTTGGCAATCGGCCAATTTGCCTGGCAGGGACGCCACATCGAGTGCCGATTTGCGCCTTGTTAGTTCGCGGGCTTTGCGGGCGGCCTCCCGCGCTAGGGCGGCCTCCATAATTTTTTTCATGATATCCTTTGCCGCCGCGGGATGCTCGCCCAACCATTCTTCTAATTTTTCATTAACGATGGTTTCCACCACGGGGCGCACTTCTGACGAAACCAATTTTTCTTTGGTTTGGCTAGAAAATTTGGGGTCGGGTACTTTAACCGAAAGGACGCAGGTCAAACCCTCGCGCGCGTCATCGCCCGACACGGTAACTTTTTCTTTTTTGCCGCTATCCAAAGCTTGCTTATTGATTTGCTTGGTCAGGGCGGCGCGAAATCCAGCAAGGTGAGTGCCGCCATCGCCCTGAGGAATATTATTGGTAAAGCACAACATATTTTCATGGTATGAATCATTCCATTGCATGGCAAATTCCACGGTGATGCCTTCACGCTGCGCGGTGCCATAAATAGCCTGGCCATGCAATTTATTTTTGGCGCGGTCTAGCCATTCGACAAAGGCCTTGACCCCGCCCGTGTATTGAAAAGTTTCTTCCTTTGGTTTGGCGGGGCGGTCATCGCGCAAAATAATTTTTACGCCAGAATTAAGAAAAGCAAGTTCGCGGATACGATGTTCCAATGTATGAAAATCAAATTTGATTTTTGTGAAGGTCTCTTCCGAAGGCATGAAAGAAACTTGGGTGCCCGAACGCCCGTCGTGTTTGCCAATTTCCTTTAACGGCGAAACAGCATCGCCATGGGCAAAACTCATTTCATGAATTTTGCCGTCGCGCCAAATGGTAAGTTGCAATTTGCTAGAAAGGGCATTCACCACCGAAACCCCCACGCCATGCAAACCGCCCGAAACTTTGTAAGAATTTTGGTCAAATTTTCCACCCGCGTGTAATTGCGTCATGATAACTTCGGCGGCCGAGACTCCTTCCTCCTTATGGATGTCGGTTGGGATGCCGCGGCCATTATCTTTGACCGTGCAGGACCCGTCTTTATTAAGGGTTACCAAAATTTCATCGCAATAACCGCCCAACGCCTCGTCAATGGCGTTGTCCAAAACTTCATAAACCATATGGTGCAACCCCGAACCATCGTCGGTATCGCCGATATACATGCCCGGGCGTTTGCGGACTGCTTCAAGACCTTTTAAAACCTTGATAGAATCAGCCGAGTAATTTTCAGCAGCAGCGTTTTTTGATGTGGGTGCCATTTTTTTTATTATCTATCATTTAAACGATGATTCGTCCGTTGGCAAGGGTAATGAATTGCGCGCGATGATGAAGCGAAGAAAAATCGCGGGCGCGCGTGCCCGTAAGGAAGCAAGGCATAGCAAGGTCGTCCGACAATGATTGAAAAAGTTCCAGCAGGCTTTGTTGATTTTTATCATCAAGGTGCGAAACAATATCGTCGAGCAAAAAAAGCGGCGGGCGACCAAATTCCGCCGATAATATTTGCGCCGCCCCAACCATCATGGCAAGGACGAGTAATTTTTGTTCCCCAGTTGAGCAGAGGCTGGCGGGCAAATCTTTCTTCAAATGCAGGGCGGTGAAATCGCTGCGATGGACGCCCTCAATATTTTCTGTTTCCCGCGATTTGGACAAATAGTTTTGATATATTTTTTCGGCATCGGCGGCGGGCATGGTTTCCAACATTTCTTCCACCATGCCCGTTAAATCAAGGCGCATCGTCGGCAAGAATTGGAATCCCTTGAAAAGGGCTTGATTTAATTTGTGGTTGTAAGCAAGCCGCGTGCTGGCGATGGCGATATTTTTTTCGGCAATGCGTTTTTCTAAAACCATCAGCCAGGTGGCGTCGGCGTTGCCTTGCTCCAACAGGATACGGCGTTGGCGCAACAATTCGTTCAACCCCATGACATCGGAAAAATGATTGGCTTGCGTTGCGGTTATCAATTTATCAAAAAAACGGCGACGCTCGGTGGCGGAATCTTGGAATAACCTGTCGTGGCGCGGCAAAACCCACAGGCAAGAAAAATTACGTTGGTTGGCTTTTATCTGTTGGTGGTTAAGCAGGTATTTTATTTTCTTCTCATGCGTATCGAATTCTATTTTTAATATTTCGGGTTGGTCGTTGTAGGCAAAATCGGCGCGTAAGCGAAAACGCGTTTGCCCAAACCTTACTTTTTCTTCCCCAGCTGTCGCGCGCAGCCCACGCCCAGGGGCGAGCAAGGAAAGGGCTTCCAATATATTTGTTTTGCCCGCGCCGTTATCGCCCGTTAACACCACCATCATTGCGCCATTTTTTGGCATGTCGAAATGACATTCTGTTAAGGCATAATTGCGAAAATTTTCCAGGGCCAGGCGATGCAAGAAAAGCGAGCGTGAGGCAAAGGGGGCCGCTGGAGCCGCTGACAAATCTTGGCTATTTTTTTTGACTTGTTCTTGTGACATGGCGCGGGGTAGAAAGCTAGGCAACTTTTTTACCCGCCATTTCGGCGGCGGTTTCCAAATTGACACCGACGATGGTGCTGATCCCTTTTTCTGCCATGGTGACGCCAAACAATCGATCCATGCGCGCCATGGTTAGGCGATGGTGGGTGATGACCAAATAACGGGTTTGCGGGTTATCAATTTTGCGTTGCCGTAATAATTGCGTGAAGCGATGGATGTTGGCATCGTCAAGCGGGGCATCAACCTCATCAAGCACCGCAATCGGCGGCGGGTTCATATCCATCACCGCAAAAATAAGCGCGAGGGCGGTTAGGGTTTGTTCGCCGCCCGAAAGCAACGACAGGGGGCCAGGTTTTTTGCCTGGCGGATGAACCGTGAATTCTAACCCCGCGGTCAGGGGGTCGGAATCGCCATCAAAATAGAGCGATGCCTCGCCGCCGCCAAACAAAATTTTAAACAATCGTGCAAAATTTTCATTAACTTGGTGGAAGGCCTCCGAAATTTTCTGGCGCGCCTCGCTATTTAATTTGGCAATCGCGCTTTGTAATTTGATAACGGCTTCGTCGAGGTCTTTTTTCTCGGCGATTAATTTTTCCATGTCGGTCGCGGTTTCTTGTAAATTTTGCTCGGCCAGCAAATTAACGGGGCCCATTCTTTCGCGTTTGGCAAGGTTGTCGCGCAATGCGATTTCTTGTTTTGCTAAAACCGCCTCGTTGATAGCAACCTTCTCGCCCAATATCGATTGTATTTTTTCCAGTGGCAACAGCTCGCGCCCCTCGGCTTCTTGATGAAAATGTTGCAAATTGCCGCGTGCAACATCGGCGAAGGTTTCGGCGCGCGCAACCTGTTCCCGTAATACTGACAATTTATCTTGCCACGATTTTAATTGCTTGCCAATATCGCGCATGTTGTTTTCGGTTGATAGCAATTTTTCGCCCAAATTGACCTGGGCGGTTTTTTTAACCTCATAGATTTTTTCTTGGAAAGTAATTTTTTCTAACAAGGTCGCGGGCAGGGTGGATAACCTTGCGATGTTTTCAACCGCCGTTTCGATTCTTTCTTTCAGCAAGATAATCTGTTTTTCTTTTTCTTGCTTTCTCTTCATGACTTCGCCCACATTGGCACGCAGATTTTTTAAATCATCATGATGGCGATTGACCAATTGTTGTTGTTGTTGAAAAAGCAATTGCGCATCGATATGTTCTTGGCGCAACGATTTTAATTTTTCTTCTTCCTCTTGGATAGCGCGTTGTTTTTGTTCAATGTCGACTTGGTCATTGTCGGTGGTTTTGGCTTGCGCCGCGATATTTTTTTCAGCCTTTTCTATTTGCGATCCCAAATTGGTTATCTCGCCGATGAGGATTTTCTTGGTGGTGGTTAATTGTTCATCAAGCCGCAGGCTGCTGACCATGTTGTTTTGCAATGTTTGCCAGCTGGCGCGATGTTCGGCAACAAGGGCATGTTGGGCGTGGAGTTCTTTTTCCAACCCTTGAATTTCTTCTTCCATCTTTTTTACATTGGCCGTTTCTTTTTCTTGCCATATCGTCATCTCGGCCATTATTTTTTGATTATTTTTTTCTAAAATTGGCAATTGTTCGCTCAACATTTTTAAACGATTTTTGGCGGATAATTTGCGGCTGGCGGCGTCTTCGCTGGCGATGCCAGGTTTGATGGTAAAACCGTCCCAGCGGATTAGGCCGCCATCTTTCGAAACTATTTTTTCGCCCGCCAACAATTGTTGTTGCATTTTTTTGGCTTCCTCAAATTTTTCAACCCAATAGGTTAGCGAAAGATTACGCGTCAATGGCTTGGGGGCCGAAACTTTTTCTAACAAACTGGGCAGGGCGAGGCGCGAAGCATAATCGGTTAATTTTTCGGTGCCAAAATGTTGCCAGTGCGATGGCTTGCTTTCTTCCAGCCCGCTTTCAACCTCATCAAGCAAGGCTACCGCCAAGGCTTTTTCAAATCCATGGGCGACCTCCATCAAATTGAGAATATCGTCGGTTGCCTCACCCAAAATGTTTTTTAATGCCGATATTTCGGCCACCATTTCTTTGCGTGCAATATCCTGCTGGTGGATGGCTTGTTGCTTTTCTTGCTTGGCAAGTTGCTGCGCCTCTTTTTTTGTTAGCCAATTGGTTTTGGTGGCGTCCAATTTTTTTTGCAATTCGCCATAATTTTTTTCAAGTTGGTTATATTTTTTTTCTGCCTCGGTTACCATTGTTTTGATATTGCCTTGCGCCGATTGCGACGCCAGCTTTTTTTCAACATCTTCTAATTCTTGTTTTTTCTTTTGAATCTGTTGTTGGTAAGCCAGCAAAGAATCTTTTAAAAATTGCAATTCGCTCGAAGCCTTCGATTTTGTTTGCAACCAATCGGCAAATATTTTTTGCTTGCTGGCAAAGGTGCTTTCCTTCGCGGTAAGGGCGACCAAGATATCTTGTTCTTTTTTATGAAGTTGGTGCAATTTTTCTTCTTCGGCGGGGTATTGTTTTTCGCGTGTTTCGCAATTTAGCAACAACACCCGTTCTTGCTCGGCCGATTGGTTGCTTTCGGCCAAGGCGTTATCAAGGTCAGATTTTATTTCTTCATGGCGTTGACGGGTTAGGGCTAATTCATTTTGGTATCTTTTTTCTTCGGCCTTTAATTCGGTAAGGGCGCGGCCTGCCTCAATAAATTCATTGTTTAATTTTTCCATTTCAGACTTGAAGCCGATATTTTTTTCGGTTTCGGTCGCCAACATACGCGCCGCCTCGGTTTCGCCGCTTATCAAATTGGCTTGCTCCTTTTGCAATTGGAACAATTCTTCTTCCAATTTTTTTATTTTATTATTTTCCAAAGTAATTTTTATGGTTAATATCATGGCTTCCAACTCAACAATTTCTTTGCTCAGGGCGCGATAATTGTCGGCTTGCTTGGCGTCCTTTAACAATTTGTTACGCGCAGATTCTAACCCCGCGATGATATTGCCGACTTCCTCCAATGTTTTGTTGGTGGCCTCCAGCTTTAATTCTGATTCGTGGCGCCGCGCCCCCAACGCCCGCACGCCCGCGGCTTCTTCCAATATCAAACGTCTTTCGCCAGCCTTGGCGTTGATGATGTTGCTAATCCGCCCCTGCGCCACCATCGATGCCGACGAAGCCCCCGTGGCCCGTGCCATAAAAAGATATTGAACATCCTTACCGCGCACTTCTTTACCATTGATGCGATAGGTGCTGCCCGCGCCGCGCGACAATGTTCTTTTCACCGCCAATTCGCTTAAGTCATGCCAAGGGTGGGGGAAGGCATGGGAAGCAGCGGCCTGGCTTGCCTCCGATTTTTTTGCCGATGTATTCGCCGATATATCCGCCGATATATCCAATGGCGCGTCGTTAACAATGTTCAAGGTCACTGAGGCCAAGTTGCGGGCGGCGCGACTGCTGGTGCCCATAAAAATAATATCGTCCATATCGTCGCCGCGCATTTTGCGCGCGTTGCTTTCGCCCATCACCCAACGCAACGCCTCCACCACGTTCGATTTGCCGCAACCGTTGGGGCCAACCACGCCTGTCAGGCCAACCTCGAGCGGTATGGTGGTTTCATCCAGGAAGGATTTAAACCCGTGAAGCGTGATGCTGGAAAAAAACATGGTTGTTAGAAAAATTATTTTTGGGCAATGGCCTCATCAATCGCTTTCATCAATTTTTTTTCATCATTTTCGACTATTCTATCCATGACAAAAAAGCTTGGTGTGGCGGCAACGCCGATGGATTCGCCTAACTTGCGTCCATTGCTAACTTCTTCAAGATATTTTTTATTTTTTAGACATTGGTTGGCGGTAGCCTCGTTGATACCAGCGCGCGCCATGATGCTCAAAAGCCCTGCTTTGGGGTCTTGCGCCCCTATCCACTGCGCTTGGGTTTTAAAAATTTGATCGAGCAAGGCATTGTGAAGTTTGCCGTCGGGGGTGCAACGGGCGAGGACGGCCGCGCCGAAGGCAATATTGTCCAACGGGAAATCAACCGTTTGCCATTTTATTTTGCCGCTGTTGATATATTTTTCTTTTATTTTTGGGAATACGGTGGTGTGGAATGCCGAACAATGCGGGCAAGTTAAACTAGAAAATTCATAGACCGTAATCTTGGCGGTGCTATTCCCCATGGGGAAGTATTTATAAGCCGACAATTTGGCAAAGGCTTCTTTGCTCAAACGGGCGTCCGCCGCATGGGCTAACTGCGCGGGTGTTGTTGACAACCAAAAGCCCAATACAAGCAAAATGGCGATAATTTTTGTTTTTACATAAAGTATGGTTTTCATGATATTCTCCTAATTATCACAATCAACTACGATTCCAAAAAAAAGGCAAGTTAAAAAACAGGAAACCGCTGGGATGAGGTGGCTAAAGATTCCCAACATTCATACTAGCAGGCATTATTTTTTGCTTATGTAGCCATTCTAAGTCCTGTCAAGGGCATAACATTGACAAGAAAAAAATATCGCTATACGTCTAAGCTCAACTTGGGGCGACATACTAATCGGGGCAATATCAAGGATTGTTAAGCAATGAAAAACAAAAAATTATATCGTCAACTTTTGTTGACAACATCGCTGGGTATGGCTCTTTCGCTCACCCCGCTGATGAAAACCAAGCTCATGCTCGCGGCTTTTGCAGGGGATCCTGATTTAAACTCGATACCAGTCGAATCACCCACCGCGCCAATGACGGATAATAAAAATATGAAACAAAAAAAGGGCAAGGCCCAGGATTTTTAATCGATGAAAAATAAAAAATTATATTGTCAATTCTTATTGACCGCGCCGCTGGGTATGTTTCTTTCATTCACCCCATTGATGGAAGCCAAGGTTATTGACAAGACCGTTTCCGCAAGAAAAGGTGATGCAAAATCGGCCCCAACAAAGGCTCCTATCCGCGCCCGTCGCGGATAACTAAAAATATAAAAAAAAGCAAGACCGATGATTTTTAATCCATGAAAAAAATAACATCATATAGCCAGTCTTTATTGCTAGCATCGCTGGCTGTATTTTTTTTAATCACGCCGTTAATGCAAAGTGATGGCAAGGCCCATGCCGCCAGCAAAGACAAGCCAAAACTTACAAAAGCCGCGCCAGAACGATCCCCAGTCGCGCCCGCAGGTAATAAAAATACCAAGCAAGCGAAATTGGTAAGGTCATCAACTGGTATTTTTTTAAAATACGGCGGTGCTTTGGTCTTAGGTAGTAATTACCTTGGTGGTGGCCCGACGATAGACCTGGGTGCGCAATGGGGCAACCATCAATTTTTTGTTAATGTGGCGGGTTATTTTGGTAATATTTCTGCTGGTTCCTATTTTTATTCTAACTTCTTTTTGTTAGCAACCACTATTAATTATGGTTACCAATTTTCTATTACCGACAGGGTAAGGTTGGTGCCGTCGATTGGGGTTGGCTATCCTTACTTGACGGCAAAGCTTAATGCTGAATTTGGCGATAACAAAAACAGTGGCGGCTTTTTTGTCGGCACTTATATTGACAGCGCCATGACACCGCGCGCTATCATTGGTGGCTTTGGCGTTTATAGATTTTAACGGCTCTTCGGTCTAAGTTCCAGCAAGTCATATCATGAATGGCTGGCGGGGGTAGGGTTGCGCTAAGTAAAAACAGCTAGGCAACAGCTAGGCAACGGCCTTTGCTACTTCTAAAGGATGGGGCAGTGCGTTTAGTTTGATAATTTCCAAGGGCACGATGTGGCGCATTTCTTTGACCGTTTCCTGCCAATTATCTAATAACCGTTGACCATGCCGCGAATGGGTGGCGAGGACGTATTCGGTTAAGAGAGCCTTCGCATGTGCTTGCCAAGCAGGGTTGGTGAGCGGGTAAACCCCAACCGATTCGCGGTTGATATTTTTTTCGTCTTGAGCATGGAGGATGAATGCCCAGCCCCCCGTCATGCCAGCGGCAAAATTATCACCGATACTGCCCAAACACATCACTTCACCACCCGTCATGTATTCGCAACCATTGCTGCCGATGCCTTCGATAACGGCACGCGCGCCAGAATTCCTAACCGCAAAACGTTCGCCCGCCTGACCAACCGCAAACAGGCTGCCGCTGGTGGCACCATAGAGGCAAGTATTGCCGATGATGGCATTGTTGGCCGACATAAGTTCGGACGCTGTCGGCGGGCGCACAATGATCTCGCCCCCCGATAATCCCTTGCCCACATAATCGTTGGCTTGGCCAATAAGGATAAATTTCATGCCCTTGACGGCGAAGGCCGAAAAACTCTGCCCCGCGGTGCCGCGCAAATCGATGGTGATATGCCCAGGCGAAAGACTGCTCATACCAAATTGCCTGGTTATTTCTGACGCTAACCTTGCCCCAATGGTGCGGTCGGTGTTGACAACGCTATATTCCAATTGAATTTTTTCTTTGTTGGCAAACAGACGGCTGGCGTCTTTAATAATTTGCTCATCCAAACTCGGTGGCACCTCGTTCCTAATAAGGCGAGATTTTTTTCTAAAATCAATATTTTCAGCCTTAACCAACAGCGGATTCAAATCCAACGCGTCCAAAAACTGATACCCCTGGTTAAGGGCAACAATCTGTTGCAACATTTCGGTGCGACCGATGATGTCGTTGAGTGATTTGACGCCAAGTTGCGATAATATTTCGCGCACTTCTTCGGCTATCAGCGAAAACAGGCTGACAACCTTTTCTGGCGTGCCGCCAAATTTTTCTATTAAAGTTTCGTCCTGGGTGCAAATACCGACGGGGCAAACGTTGCTGTGGCATTGCCGCACCATCAAACAACCCATCGCCACCAACGATGCGGTGCCAATGCCGAATTCTTCCGCCCCCAGCATCGCGGCTATAACCACATCGCGCCCCGTTTTGATTCCGCCATCGGTGCGCAAGGTTACGCGGTCGCGTAAATTATTAAGGCATAGAACTTGGTGCGTTTCCGCCAAACCAATTTCCCATGGCAACCCCGCATATTTGATGGATGTCTGGGGCGAGGCTCCCGTTCCGCCGCTATGCCCCGAGATTAATATCGTGTCGGCTTTAGCCTTTGCCACGCCCGCGGCGATGGTGCCGATGCCCGACCGTGCCACCAATTTCACACACACCCGCGCGCGGTTGTTAATTTGTTTAAGGTCGTAAATCAACTGCGCCAGGTCTTCTATCGAATAAATATCATGATGCGGCGGTGGCGAAATAAGGGTGACCCCCTGGGTAGAATGGCGTAATTTTGCAATAAGGCCAGAAACTTTAAAACCTGGCAATTGCCCACCCTCGCCAGGTTTCGCACCCTGCGCCATTTTGATCTCTATTTCTTCGCAATTATTTAAATATTCGGCGGTCACACCAAATCGCCCCGATGCCACTTGCTTGATGGCCGAGGAAGGATTGTCGCCGTTGCTTTTTGGTTTATAGCGTGCGGGGTCTTCGCCGCCCTCGCCACTGTCAGATTTTGCACCGATTCGGTTCATGGCAATGGCAATGGTTTCATGGGCAATGGGCGATAGGGCGCCGAGCGAGATGCCAGGCGCGACCAAACGTTTTCTTATATCGGCTATCGATTCAACCTGTTCAACCGCGATTGGTTTTGCCGCTAATTTAACTTCTAACAAATCACGAATATGGATAGGGGGCAGATCGTAAACTTTCTGCAAGTATTTTTTAAACAAACCATAACTGTTTCTTGCGGTGGCTTCTTGCAACAGGTGGATGGCTTCTGCATCCCAACCATGTGCCCCGCCCGATGCGCGAAAGCGGTAAAACCCGCCAACGGGTAAAATATTGCCCGCCATGTCTTGGCAAGCGGCAAAATGTTTTTCTAGGATGTAAGATAACCCTTCCAACCCCAAACCCGAGATCCTTGATAACACGCCCGGGAAAAATTCATGGGTCAGGGCGCGTGACAAGCCAATGGCTTCAAACATTTGTCCACCCCGATAAGAACTAACCACCGCTATCCCCATCTTCGACATGATTTTTAACAAACCGTCGTTGATGGATTTTTGATAATTTTTAATGGCGGTGGGTAAGTCCATGGTGGGCGGGCATAAACCCTTTGCAAAACGGTCGGCGATGGAATGATAAGCCAGGGCAGGGGTGATGGTGGTGGCGCCAACCCCGACCAACACCGCGAAATGGTGGGTGTCCAAGGCTTCGTCGCAAATGACATTGATGGAAACGAAGGAGCGCAAACCCTTCCCTGCTAGGGCGGTGTGCACCGCGGAGGCCGCCAATATCATGGGTATGGGAATTTTGCCATGGCTTGGGTTGTTGTCATGGCTGTTATCCAGCATGATATAATTTTTACCCGCGGCGGCGGCATTGATGGCGCGATTTTTTATTTCATCCAGCGCGAGTTTTAAAGCCAATTTGCCGCGGCCTTTGCTGTCTTGGGGGTCAAAATAACAAGGGATGGTTTCGGCGGTCGCCGCAACATAATGGTTCAAGGCTTGCCATTCGGATAAAAGCAATATGGGCGAAGGCAATTCGATAAAATTCATTTGCTTTGCGTTGGGATTCAGGTTGTTCCCAAGGTTATTAAGCCGCGTCGAAAGGCTCATGACATGGCGTTCGCGCAAGGAATCGATGGGCGGGTTGGTTACCTGGGCAAAGTTTTGTTTGAAAAAATGATGCAGCCCACGGAATTTATCGCTGAGCACGGCGAGCGGCGAATCATCGCCCATCGAACCCGTGGCTTCCTTGCCCGTCAGCATCATCTCATCCAAGATTAATTCCAAATCCTCCAACGACCATCCTGCCAAGGCTTGACGGTAGATAAGGGGCGCATTGTCGGTTGCCTTGTTGCTTGCGCTCGGGGTGGATTTGCTTGATGATTTGGCGACGATATCTTTTAAACTATCAACTTTTTTTATCCAATCGCCGTAGGGGTGCTTGCTGGCGACCATCGATTTTAATTCGCGGTCGCGGTAAAGTTTCTTATCGGCAAAATTGATGGCTATCATTTCGCCTGGTCCTACCCTGCCTTTTTCAATAATTTCTTCGTCTTGCAATTTTACCATGCCGTTTTCGGAACCAATGACCAGCAGGTCGGTGTTGGTGATAACAAAACGCAGTGGCCTTAACCCATTGCGGTCAAGCCCCGCCAAGGCCCAGTCGCCGTCGACCGCGCAAATCGCCGCAGGACCATCCCACGGCTCCATAACGCCATGGGCGTAATGATAAAAATCACGAATGGGCTGGGATAGGTTATGATTCTGTTCAAAGGCCTCGGGAATCAGCAAGGATTTAACCTCGGGCAATGGTCGCATGGCGCGCAAATAAAGTTCGAACACATTGTCCAACACCCCCGAATCCGAAGTATGGGGTTGCACGATGGGCAGAATATCTTCGATATGGGGGAAATTGTTATCCTCCATCCTTTTTTCGCGGTTGTTCATCCAATTGATGTTGGCGGGCAGGGTGTTGATTTCCCCATTATGGGCGATAACCCGAAATGGTTGCGCCAAGGCCCAAGCAGGAAAAGTATTGGTAGAATAACGTTGATGATAAAGGGCGAAATGCGAAATGAAATCGGGACGTTGCATGTCGGGGTAAAAATCAGCAAGATGCTCGGCCAGGAACAACCCCTTATAAATAATCGAACGGCAAGATAGGGAGCAAATATAACTGGCAAGCAAATTTTCTGCCAAGAATTTTTTTTCAATACGGCGGCGTAAAATATAAAGCGTGCGTTCAAAATTATCGGGCGTAAATTGGCGGCTGTTTTCGATAAGCAATTGTTCTATTTCAGGGCGGTTGGCAATGGCCAAGGAACCAAGGTGCGAAACATCGGTCGGCACCTGACGCCAGCCAAAAATGCGGAATCCTTCCTTGATAATTTCAGCTTCGATAATTTCGCGGGTGCGTTCGCTGGCTTCCAAATTGGTGCGCGGCAGGAATATCATACCAACCGCAAAGGCTTTGTATTCTGACTGGCTGTCGGGCTTGTTGGTTTTTAATTGATAACCCATTTCTTCGATAATATGGGTAAAAAAATCGGTTGGAATGCCGATGTTGATTCCCGCGCCGTCGCCCGTTTTGCCATCGGCCGACACGGCCCCGCGATGCCATAGGGCGGACAGGGCGGCAATGCCCATTTCCACCACGCGCCTACTCGGGTGGCCATTGATATCGGCGACAATACCCACGCCGCAAGCGTCATGTTCAAAATCTTGCCGATACAAGCCGCGTCGCTCTAATTTCTTTTTCAACATTTCCTGACGGCGCAAAATCTGTTGCGCGGGGGTATCAGGCGATGGGCGATGGGGTGAATTTTTCATATATTTTAAGCCGCCAATTTATTTTTATGTTGAATGTCGCGATGGATAGTGTGACCAAGGGTCATGCCGTCTTTGATAGCCCACACCACCAAGGACGCACCGCGCACAATATCGCCGCCCGCATAAATTTTGTCCAAGGGTTGTTGGTTTTCAGCATTCAAAACCCGCCCCATGGGGTCGGCGCGTAATGTGCCATAATCGGTTAGGGCCAAGTTGGGCATGCCAAATAATTGCGCGGGGTTTTCGGCGTCGAAACCCAGGGCAAGGATAACCATGTCGGCGGGTAATAATTTTTCACTGCCTGGCACCGCGCTGACCGATTGGCGGCCCGCCATGTTTTTTTCGCTCAACGCCATGGTGATGGTGTTGATTCCTTCCCATTTTTCTTTGCCGACAAATGGGTTGGTGGGGCTGGGGGCGGTTAACCATAAAAATTCAACGCCTTCTTCTTCGGCATTTTTCACCTCACGCGCGGAGCCTGGCATGTTGGCGCGGTCGCGGCGATAGAGGCAGTAAACTTTTTTTGCGCCCTGGCGAATGGCGGTGCGCACGCAATCCATCGCCGTGTCGCCGCCACCCACCACCGCCACCGTTTTACCCTGGGCCGAAAGGGCGGGCTGACTATCTTTATCACCCAATTCCAATTTGTTTTCACGGGTAAGGAAGGGTAGGGCCAGCACCACCTGGGGCGAGTCAAATTTGTTGTCCAGCAATTTGCTTTTGTATACCCCGGTGGCAATAACAACCGCGTCATGATTTTTTTCGATGTCTTGAAAATCATGCGTGACATCGATGCCAAAATGAAAATGAAAGCCGCTTTTTTCTAACAAGGCTTGGCGACGCTGCACCACCGATTTTTCCAATTTAAAATTGGGGATGCCATAGATTAATAAACCGCCCGCGCGGTCATAACGGTCAAAGACATGGATTTGATAACCCTGCTGGCGTAAAAAAATACCCGCCGCCAACCCCGCGGGGCCCGCGCCGATGATGGCAATTTTTTCGCCGCGTTCTTGTTTGGGGGTAATGGGTTTCACCCAATCCATGCTGAAGGCATGTTCGGTAATGTATTTTTCAATCGCGCCGATGGTTATATAATCATGGCCCGATTGTTCCATGACGCAGCCACCTTCGCACAATCGATCTTGGGGACAGATGCGACCACAGATCTCGGGAAAATAATTGGTGCTGGTAGAAAGGTGATAGGCTTCCTCCAACCGACCCTGCGCGGTTAGGGCAAGCCAGTCGGGGATATTATTGCTTAACGGGCAATGTATTTGACAAAATGGCACGCCGCATTGCGCGCAACGCCCTGCTTGGCTCTTTGCCTTATCGGTGAGGTAACCCTTGGCTATTTCTTGAAAATCTTTCGCCCGCACTTCGGCGGCGCGTTTTTCTGGCGATTCCTGCTTGCGGCGAACAAATTGGAGTAATTCTTGCTGACCCATGATATATTATTTATCCCGTAATATTTATACCAGCATTTTTACACCTGTTGCTTTATAAAACAAGTAAAAAAAGCAACCATCGTCAATATAATTGACAATGGTTGCTCTATTTTTTTAAGTAAAAGTTGGTTTAAAAAATAAACCAATTGATTTGTCAACTTAGTTTACAAATCAATTACCTGCTTTGACCTTATTAAAATCATCTGTCAACATCGAATTTAATTCTTTGCTAACGCTGGTGCTTAACACCACATGATTGATGTATTTTTCAGGCTTGTCATAGTTGGCTGCCTTCAGTTCGGCGCTGGGCAATTTTGCCAAGGCGCGGCTGTTGGCGTGGGCGTAACCAAATTTTAACAATGGCGCTACCGATGAATCGGCACTAACCGCATCCAAGAAGTCATAAACTTTTTGTGGGTCGGCTTTGCTATCCTTGGTCCAAACATAACCGCATACAAAACCATAATATGGTTCTTTGGTATCGCGCATGTTTTTAACATTGACGCCTTCTTGCGCCAATTTGATGGGGGTTTCATCCCATGCCCAGGCTATCAAGGTTTCCCCAGTTTTCATGGATGAAGCGAGCGAGGCACCGTCCGTCCAATAAAACCTTGTGTTTTTATGGGCTTTACGCAGGAATTCGATGGCGCGCTTATATTGCGGGTCATCGCGGCCAGTTATGCTGTCGCGATCTTTACCGCCCGTTGCCAAATAACCCAGCATGAACCAATCGCTCACCACATCGGGCAATGCTACCTTGCCTTTGTATTTGGGGTCGATGAATACTTGCAGTGATTTAACATCGCCTACAGGCACTTTATCGGCATTATAAATAAGCGTGGTGCGGCCAGTATCGAATGGGATAGCCCAAACTTTACCGTCCTCGGTGGTGAAATCTTTGGCCTTGCGGAATTTTTCGCTCAGGTTTTTATAATTTTTTAATTTGCTGACATCAATCGGTTGAATGACACCCGCTTCGCGCCAACGTTTCATGCTGTAACCGCAAGGATGGGCAAGATCAACCTTGAAGCCAGCCTTAACCTTGGCAAGGGCTTCATCTTCATCAGAAAAAAATGAAAAAGTGGGTTTTTTCTTATAACTATCCATGTAGGGTTTATAGAAAATGGGGTCATCATACCCCGCCCAATCATAAACCAACAAAGGATTATTGTTGGCGGCAATGCTGTCGTTGCCATGGGCTATTAGCCCAAGGCTGAGGGCGACCAGGCTGGTGGCTAAGAATTTTTTCATAGCAGGCCTTGTCCGTTTTTTTGTGTTTTGTTTCATGATATTGTCCTTTTTTTTATAAGTTTTTTAATAATCAATGATTTTATTCAATTTTATCGTAGCATAATAAATGATTTATATATTATAATGCAAGCTGTATGTTGTGTGGGGGTTGGTTAGCTTTTATCGAAAGCTACTTCTGCTTACGTTACGTTGGCAAGCGGCATGATAACCCTCGGGGCTGTTTGTTGGTTGGTATCTGTTGCGCCATAAATTTCTCCCCCATACCGCCCTGCAGCCAAGCTACCCCCTGATATCCTAATGAATCTTCCCTGCCTAAAATAACTAGACAATCGGAATGGCAATTTGTAAAGGTTGATGATGGGCGATAAGTCATCTATCAAAAAAATTGTGCTGGCCTATTCGGGCGGGCTTGATACATCCGTCATTTTGAAATGGTTGATGGAAAATTATGGGGCGGAGGTTGCCACCTTCACCGCTGATCTGGGGCAAGACGCCGATGGCGGTAAAGAATTAAGCATCGCCGCCGACAAAGCCAAAAAACTGGGCGTGAAAGAAGTTTTTGTCGAAGACCTGCGCGATGAATTTGTCAGGGAATATGTCGCGCCGATGATGCGCGCCAACGCCCTGTATGAGGGGCGTTACCTGTTGGGAACATCCATCGCGCGCCCGCTTATCGCCAAAAAACAAATCGCCATCGCCGAAAAAATTGGTGCCGACGCCGTGGCCCATGGCGCAACGGGTAAGGGGAATGACCAGGTGCGGTTTGAACTTGGCTATTATGCTTTGAACCCCCATATCAAGGTTGTGGCGCCGTGGCGCGAATGGAATTTGAACAGCCGAACCGCCCTGATAGATTATGCCGAAAAACATCAAATACCCATCGCCAAGGATAAGCGGGGGGAGGCACCTTTTTCTCAAGATGCCAACCTGTTGCATATTTCGTCGGAAGGGAAGATATTGGAGGATCCCGCGGTGGCGGCACCATCCATTGTTTATTCGCGCACCAGCAGTCCCGAAGATGCCCCCGATAAGGCCGAAGATATTGCCATCGATTTTTTGCATGGTGATCCCGTGGCGATTAATGGCAAAACCTTGGGTTATGCGGCTATGCTCACCGAACTGAATCGGCTGGGCGGTAAGCATGGCATAGGACGTTTGGACATGGTTGAAAATCGCTTCGTGGGGATGAAATCGCGCGGGGTTTATGAAACCCCTGGCGGCACCATATGGCTTCATGCCCACCGCGAAATTGAATCCTTAACCTTGGACAGGGAATCGGCGCATTTGAAAGACAGCCTGATGCCAAAATATGCCGAGTTGATATATTATGGTTTTTGGTTTGCCCCCGAGCGCGAGATGTTGCAGGCACTGATAGATAAATCGCAAGAATGGGTTGCAGGACGCGTGATGTTACGGCTTTATAAGGGGAACATCATCACCCTGGGGCGCGAATCCCCCCATAGTTTGTATCATCTTAAACAGGTAACTTTTGAGGCTGGCGGTGATTATAATCAACAGGATGCCAAGGGATTCATCGCCCTGAATGCGTTGCGTTTGAAAAACCTAGGGGTGAGGCGCAACCTACAGCAAAAAAATAACAGCAAAAAATAATTTGTATCATGGCTCATTATTTTTTGGTTCTTATGATTTTTGTGGCTAGTTTGGTTGTCAGTTTGGCGGGCGGTGCTTGCCTTATAAAACATGCTAAAAAATTGGGGGTATTAAAATACCCGAAGGGGAGAGACGCCCACCGCACGCCCATCGCTACCAGCGGCGGCATTTTTATTATTTTACCGATTGTGGTGGCGGCAATATATTTGCAATTGCCCGCGTGGTTGCCAGTCGGGTTGGTGATATTTACTGTCATGGGTTGGTTGGATGACAGGCACGATATTTCTTTTCTGAAGAAATTTTTGGTGCAGGCGTTATTTGTTTTTGTTGTCTTATATTGCTGGCTGCCCTTACCACCCGTGCGCGGCGTTTTTTCTTTCTTACAATATATTTTTCCAGACGGCAGTTGGGTCATAACCAATTTTGTTTTGTGGGTGATATTTTCGGTCGGGTTTATCAATTTTTTCAATTTCATGGATGGCAGCGACGGCCAGGCCGCCACGGGTGCATTGCTTATGTTATTTGGTGGCTGGTTTTTTTCTAACCATGGGTTGTTGATGCACCATACCGCGGTTGAATATTTTTTGTTGGCGGTGGGGGGGGCATTGTTTGGTTTTTTGATTCTTAATCGGCCACGCGCCCGATTATTTATGGGCGATACAGGATCACTACCCATGGGTTTTTTGTTGGTGGCCATGATGTGGTTGGTGGCGCAGGGCGATGCGCGGCAATTGGGTTTATGGTTAATATTGGGCGCGATATTTTTTACCGATTCCATCGTTACCATTGTGACATTGGCATGGCGGCGGCAAAGATTCTGGTTGCCGCATAATGTTTTTGCTTTTCAAAAAATATTGCGCCTCACCCATCATAACCATTGGGCAACATTATTAATGCATGTTGGTTATAGTTTGTTTTGGCTTTATCCCGTGGCTTACCTATGGCAACGTTATCCCGAATTATCTTATGCTTGGTTCTTATGCGCCTATACCCCCATATTTTTGTTATGTTTGTGGGTGGGGGCGGGTCGGCAAGCCAAAGAAAATAAGGAAAATAAAGAAAATAAAACCAAAAAATCGCGGCGTTAAAAAATGGTGGCCAAACCATATAAACCTTGAAAAGCGCGAAAAAATTGGGCATAGGGTGAAGCGTGATGTTTGTGAGCAGATGCTCATGGTCAAGATATTGTGGCTAGGTAGCTCAGTTGGTAGAGCAGAGGACTGAAAATCCTTGTGTCGGGGGTTCAATTCCCTCCCTAGCCACCATTTATTCCCGCCGATTCGTTTTTTCAATTTATAATAATAAATATAATATAATTCTATTTAAGCGGAATAGATTAGTCTACTTTAAGTAGATAGTAAAATATTTTACTTATTTTTAAATTATTACCTATATTTTGGGATTGATAAGACGCATATTATTATTATTATATTCAAATCATTGATTATTAATTATTTTTTTTGTATTACAATTTTTTGAATGGTGTAGAATAATTTTCTACGCCATGTATTTAAATCTATAAAAAGCAATAATTTATATATTTTGGTCTTGACTTTTAATTATATATTAATTATTAATTAGTTATTATATACGACTACGATAGTTTAATAATTTATCTTTCAATAGTTTTATAATAATAGTGAACTATTTTTATAGGAAGGGACAAGGGAAATGGTTGGAGCTTTTTCTCATTCAGAAGTGCTACTGTCAGTGCTCGAAAATGAGGCCAGTTTTTTTTATACGCCGACTCTAACTGAGGCGCCTAGTGGCATATCTTATTGGCTAGAAGGTGCCGAGGCGTCGTTTTTTCAAATCTCGCCCATCACCGGCAGGATTAACGTGAAGAATGCACAGGGTTTGGACTACGAAGATAGAAACATCCCCGATCATGCTTTGCGTTTTTCAATCATTGCCAGCGACGGCACTGCAACGGCAACGCAATCGGTGCAATTGCGCGTCCTTAATTTGCTTGACCAAGCGGGGGAGGCGGTTTTTACCCTGCCCGCGACCGATGATAATAACGAGCCATTGCGCTATCAATTAACAAATAATAATATCTTTAATTTGGATAGATCGGGTCATGTTGTAACCCTGGCCAAAGATATTTCCATTAACAAATTAAATAGCAGTTGGGCGGTGCCTCTACAGGTTTATAATGCTGTGGGCAATGTATCGGTCCAGAATTTATCTTTTTACCTTGGCAATGACGCCGTGACCGACATGGTGGTGTGGCGTAATATTGGTAATTATTATTTGCTTAATGAGGATAAAAAGCAAGTCGTCCAGCAATTATCCGCCATATCGCAAAGCGGACAAAAAATTACCAGCTATAGTTTGGTTGGTAATGATGCTAGCTATTTTTCTATTGACGGGCAAAATCAACTTTTGCTATTGAGTACCGCCGATTATGAGAATCCTGGTCATGGTTCGCATTATAAGGTCAAAGTTGTTGCCTACACCAACAGTGGCGTTACGGGACAACAGCAGATAGATATAGACCTGCGCAATACCATCGGTTTGGATGGTGAGGCGGTTATTAACAAACAATATAATGAAAACCAACAACGCGGCGTTATTTATACCGCCAGTGCCAACGATGCGGCCGATGTAGTTTATTCTATTGTTGACCCAGAAAATTATTTGTCTATTGATAAAACAACGGGACAGGTTTCTTTTAAACGCCCGATAGATATGAGGGCATTGGGGGTGGCAGGGCAAGTGGATAACACGCCATTTGAAGCAATCGATAAAATAGTGGTTGATGATTATTCGCAACTTGGTAATATTAGCGTCAAGGATCTGACCAACAAACGTTTGTTGGTCGTTAACAATGACAGTGGTGGCTTAGTCAATAATATCAAACAAAAAATCTCTCCGTCATGGGAAAATACAGCCTTTACCGATGTGCCGCATCATTTACTTTATTCGGTGGTGGTTTATGCGGCATCCCAATCAACCGAATTAACCTCGAGGGGCACTGCCTATGCTAGTCAATTGTTGATATTGAGCATCAACTCTAGCCCTAACGAAGATGTGCTTAATTGGTCGGATGGACAACAGAGCGATAGCCAAACTCTTTCCTTGTCCTATGTCGATATTGCCAATAACCCAGCCTTACGTTTTGGCGCAACCAATGTCGCGTACGATAATCCCGTCTGGTATAGTGTTAATAATAACCCCAACTTCGCCATCAATATAAAAACTGGTCAAGTTTCTTTAAAATCGGGTGTCGCCTTGGATACAAATCAAGAATATAGTTTTGTGGTCACGGCTTTTTCGGGAAAAGGTGGCATCCCCGTTAGTATCAGTAAGTTGGTGACGCTGGTCGCCGGTGTTTCTGTTAATCAACATAACCCGAGTTTTGTTATCCCCGAGGAAAGCATGGTGCAAAGGCCCGTTGTGGATTTCAGTTTTAATAATGCTGGCGCGGTCACAACATTAGAATTGGTTGATGGTTCACCCGATAAAAATTATTTCCAAATAAGTGGTACGCAATTACAATTTGTGAGCAGTATCGATTATGAAAACCGTGGGGGGCACGCCGCAACCTATACCGCGGTGGTAAAATTCAACCAGAGCAATTTGGGCGAAAATTTATCGTTGGTGCAAAGCTATATCGTGACATTGGTCAATATTGACGATAATCCTATAGGTTTTAGTAAAAAAATTGAAACCGTAAGCTTGGTTGATAATGGAACCGCGGGGCTTTCTATAGCCGATTTTGACGCGCTGGATTTGGACGGGCAATTGGTATCTTATTCATTGGCTGGGCCTGATGCTACGAATTTTGTGATTAACCAAAGTGGCACCATTCAATTGGCGAATTCATTGGATGGTGATGCGCGTCCCGTTTATTCATTGGTGGTGAAGGCAAATAGTTATGGCGGTAATGTTATGGGGGGCGCAGCCGCGACCGAGGTTACGCAATTGTTAACGGTGAGGGTAAATAATGACAATAATGCTAATAATGTTACCAAGCAAGTGAGCGAGGGTGAAACCTTTATTGGTTCCTTTACCAACATGGTCGGTATTGATGCTGCCTCAGTCGATAATGCAGAGTTTCAGATTGTTGGTAATGCGTTGCGTTTTACACAAGCCAAGGATTATGAAACCGAGGCGCGGCATAATTATACCGCGGTTGTCCTTACTAATAACGGCGGAATCTTAGGCAGCAGGCAAGTTATTATTCAGAATCGAAATATTAATGACAGCGATGTTGGATTTCATCAAGCGAGCGCGGGCGTAGCCATGACCGAAAACAATGTGGTCGGTGTTGCCTTGGCAAGTTTTGTTGCCAGCGATGCCGATGGGCAGATGGTTTCTTATTCGCTGAGTGGCAATGATGCGACTTATTTTACTATTGATAGCACCAGCGGGGTGGTGAGGTTGGTTTCGGTGTTGGATTATGAGGCGTCTAACCACGCCAGTCCTTTTTATTCGGTGGTGGTGAACGCTAATTCCTACGGCAGCGGCTATGGTAATTGGAATAACACAGGATCAGCCAACAATAGCATTTCTAGTTTATTTATTTTATCGCTGCAAAACACCGACGAATTTGCCCCCCGTTTTGTCGATACCGCATTGCGCTTGATCACGACATATGAAAATAATGTTACCAATATGCCCCTGGTGCAACTTTCCGCTTTCGATGCTGATTTTCAAAACATCAATTATAGCCTGATAGGCAATAATGCCAAATATTTTTCTATCAACAGCAATGGTCTTTTGCTGTTGGTCAGCCGCATGGATAGCGAAGAATTTTCTCAACTCCATGATTTGTCTTATAGTTCATCTTATACGGTAACGGTGCAGGCTGCATCCAGTAGCGTTGGCATGGTTGATGGTGGGACAAATAGTATAATAAATGTAACCACCAACTTTGTCCTCAACGTTTTGAACCTCGATGATTTTACTCAATGGAAAGGGGGGCAGCTAACAGGCCTATCCTTGAATGAAAATAATACGGCAGGTTTGATTGTCAGCACTTTCACCGCCTTTGACCCCGATGGCTGGCAGGGGATTTTTACTGACGATCCTAATGCCATTACTTATGATATTTCGGGTGTTGATAGGAATTATTTTACTATCAATGCCAACACAGGCGTTTTGCAAATTGCACAATCACTTGATTATGATTCTGGGCACGCCCCTTATTACAGCATTGTCATTACGGCGAGGGAGATTGATGGCGGAGGAAGAACAACATCCAATTTCATTTTATCATTGGTTAATCTAGACGATAATGACCCGGAATTTATTAGCCCTGCAACCTATTATTTTGCGGGCACCCCATTTTTTGCTGTATCCGCGGTCGAAACTAATAGAATCAACCAGGTTGTAACAACCTTGACAGCCAGCGATGCCGATGGGCAATCGATTTCTTATGATTTGGTGACGGGCAGCAATAGCAATTATTTTTCTATCAACGCCAACACTGGTGAGTTATATTTTAAATCAACGCTGGATTATGAATATTACGTTAATAATGGGATTAGCCTCAATTTCAGTGTCAAGGTAATGGCTACAAGCTATGGGGGCTATTCCTTTCCAGGTTATGGCGGCGCATTGTTGCCAGGGACGGCAAGCATATCGGCGGTGCAAAACCTCAATTTCAAAATTATCAATGGCAATGACAACACGCCCTATTTCACACAGGCTCTCGGTGGTATTTCTTTGAATGAAAACAATGCGGTCGGCGTTGTCTTGGCAAGTTTTGTTGCCAGCGATGCCGATGAGCAGATGGTTTCTTATTCGCTGAGTGGCAATGATGCGGCTTATTTTACTATTGATAGCGCCAGTGGGGTGGTGAGGTTGATTTCGGTGTTGGATTATGAATCGCCAACCTATGGGAAGTTTTATTCGGTGGTGGTGAACGCCAATTCCTACGGCAGTGGTCTTGGCAATTGGAATAACACGGGATCAGCCAGCGATAGCATTTCTAGTTTATTTATTTTGTCGCTAGGCAATGTTAACGAACACCCATTGATCATTACCAACCTTAATCCTTTTGTTGATAAAGATAGGACGCTCAATGGGTTCCAAATATTTTCTGCCAATGATCAGGATGGCTCATCTGTCAGTTATAGTCTAGGTGACTTGTTTGCTGGGACTGGACTACATGAAGATGGGTACGGTAGACAGTATCTGCAGCAGCGGTTTAACAATTTTTTTCTAATCGATAATAGAACGGGACAAATGTATGGAACCCTTGATTTAGCAACCAATTTTGTCGTTGACACCGTCAATGGAAGCTATGATGGAAGATATTATAATCAATATTATGAGGTGCGCGTTACATCGAAAGATGGGGCTGGCGGGGGATTGGATTCCAGCATAACAGCCACCGTGCCCTTTTATCTTTATAAATCCCACGATGTTGGGGCAGGGGTGAGTGACACGGGCGGGGCAAGCAGCGCGATAGCGATTGATGTTTTTAATATCACATCAAAAGATTTTGTCTCGATTGGTGGTATTAATGACGCGGCCACTTCGCAATTATATTCTTTGGGGATAGATGGGGTAAAATTTAGCAACAGTGGTTTTGGCGTTGGCGACAGCTATGACAATCTGTCGGGCAATGTGCCGTCAAATCAGCGTTTGCTAACCACCAACCTTGTCAATTTGCAAAGCCTGGGAGCCGATAGATTCCATAATATTAAAGCATATCTTTTTGATAACAATCAAAAAGATATTATATTTGTATCAACCGCCGACCTAACCAACATGGTGGGTGCCGACACACCCTTTCACATATACCTTGATAGCTATGACAAGATATATTTGCTTGATACCCCGCCGTCAGCTAGCTCTCCTTTGGCCAAAGTTCTTCCTTACCTTGTCAATAATAATGAAATTATAACAGGGCAGAACACCACCCCGACCAACAGCCTAACAATCATTGATGATAGATACACTGATGTTTATAAAATAAGCGAATCTGGCGGTAATCACTATTATCAATCGGTCAACGGCAATATTTATGGTTATGACAATAGGCAAGATGTTTTGCACCTCAATGGCCTACATTATTTGAATGCGGCGGGAAACCAAAGCGTCATCAATAATATTAGCGCGTTGCAATCTTACGTGGTTAACGCGGGTGGCGCGGCCAATAATAATGGTGATGGCAAGGTGCAATTGGTGGAAAGCACCCTGCTTGATGCTAGCAACAATGTGTTAAACAAACAATATGCTATCAAATTGGGTTTGGTTAGTGGGGCAGCCAACACAGCCTATGACGCGTTGATTTATTTAAGCAATCAAGATATGAGCACGGGGACAAACATTGACTTAACAACAACCTACAGCAATTATATGGCTGGCGGTGTGGTCGATAACAATAATCCCAATATTCATTATCACGACCTTAGCTTTAATGATTTCCTTGCCCTGCTGGGTGGGAAAGATCATTTTGTTTTTAGTTAAAAAAAACTTTTGACATTTTTGTAAAAACTGCCATAGAATAAACATCATAATTTTTTATGATGTTTATTTCGGTGGTGTTTCAATTACAATTAAGTTAAAAAAGGGATAAGAGAATTCAATGAGCGATAAAACAAAAGAAGGCAACAACCAAGCCCGCGTTTGTATTATTGGCGGTGGCGCCATGGGGGTTGGACTGCTGTATCATTTGACCAAGGTTGAGGGTTGGAAAGATGTTGTGTTGGTGGAAAAGGGTGAGCTAACCTCGGGCTCGACCTGGCATGCCGCGGGGCAGTGCCCTAACTTCATTGGTAATTTGTCCATGGCCATGGTGCATAACTACGGCACCCAACTTTACCCTGCTTTAGAAAAAGAAATTGGCGCGCCCGTTGGCTGGCATGGTTGCGGTGGCGTGCGCTTAGCCTGCAGCGATGAAGAAGTTAATTGGTTTCATTATGTTAATGGTATTGCCAAATTGGTTGGTTATGAAATGCACCTTGTCAGTCCCGCCGAAATTAAAAAACTTCATCCATTCATTACGTTGGATGATGTAAAATTGGGTGCCTACACCGTGAACGATGGTCATGTCGACCCCGCATCCATTACCAACGCCATGGCCCAGGTTGCCAAAAAATATGGTGCCGATATTCGCCGCCGCACCACCGTGACGGCTATAAAACAACGGCCATCGGGCGAATGGCAGGTTATCACCGACAAGGGTGATATTATTTGCGAACATGTGGTCAATGCCGCGGGTTGTTATGGCGATCAAATTATGAAAATGGTTGGCAAGCGCGCCCCCATGTCAAACATGATGCACCAATATATCGTTACCGAAACGGTGAAAGAGGTGGTTGATTTTAATAAACTATCGGGCAAAGAATTGCCGGTTATTCGCGACCCTTATTCTCATGCTTATTTGCGTCAAGAACGCGACGGTATTTTGGTGGGGCCATACGAAAGAAGCGAAGCAAAAATTTCTTTCCAAGATAACGGTGGTATTCCCCCCGCCGAATTTGAAAATGCCCTGTTCGAGCCAGAGATGGATAGGTTGATACCCTGGCTGGAGAGGGCGGGCGAGCGTTTTCCCTTGTTTGCGACCTCTGGCATTAAAAAAGTTATCTCTGGTCCCATCACCCACACGCCCGATGGCAATGTGTTGATGGGCCCTGCCGCGGGGTTGGATAATTTTTGGATGGCGACGGGGGCTTCCATCGGCGTGGCGCAAGGGGCGGGCAATGGCAAATATTTGGCGCAGTGGATAGTGCATGGCCAATCGGAAATTAACATGCGACCATTTGACCCACGCCGTTTTGGCGATTGGGCGTTGGGGCATTATACCGATGCCAAATCGATAGACGATTATCAGCATATGTATCATTGCCATTGCCCTGGCGAATATCACGATGCGGGCCGCCCCATTACCGAAACACCCCTGACCGCGACCGAAAAGAAAAAAGGCGGCGTGTTTGCCGAAATTCATGGTTGGGAACGCGTTAAATGGTTCAGCCCGCAAGGCGAAAAAGAAAATTATAGTTTCCGTCATAATAATGCGAAACCCATGGTTGATGAAGAATGCAAGGCGGTGATGACGGGGGCGGGGATTGCCAACATGTCATCATTTAGCAAATTTTTGGTGGAGGGGGCTGATGCGGCGGCGATGCTCGACGAGTTAACCACGAACAAATTACCCAAAAAAGATGGCGGTATTATTTTAACCCACGCCCTGACGCCTGGCGGGGTTTATACATCAGAATTCACGATGTTTAGAATATCTGACAAGAAATTTATGTTGATGAGCGGTGCGTCTGACAGGGTGCGTGATACCGATGTGTTATCGCGCGGCTTAAAAGGGAAAAACGTTACGCTGAACGATGTAACCAAAGATTATAGCGTGCTGGTCGTGGCGGGCCCCGAAGCACGCAATATTTTGCAACCCTTGACCCAAAGCAAATTGACCAGCGATGAATTTGCTTGGTTAACGGGGCAAGAAATAACCTTGGCGGGGGTCAAGGCTATAGCCTTGCGCGTCAATTATGTTGGTGAATTGGGGTGGGAGATTTATCATAAGCCGAGCGATATGTTAAAACTTTATGATGCTATCTGGCAATCAGCGCAGGGTAAAAATGTTCGTGACATTGGTCTTTACGCCATCAATAGCTTGAGGCTGGAAAAAGGTTATCGCGGCTTGGGTTCGGAGTTAACCAATGAATTGGGACCCATCGAAGCCAAGATGGAACGTTTCGTTGATTTTAATAAAAATTTTGTGGGCAAGGATGCCGTTTTAAAAGTTAAAAACGGCACCGCGCGTTATAAATTGGTTATGTTAAAATTATCAGATGCCGACCACGATATGCTTGGTAACGAACCCGTCTTCATGGGACAGGAACGTATTGGCGTTACCACGGGCGGTGCCTACGGGCGGCGGGTTGGGGCGGCATTGACCTTTGCCTATATCAAGCCGCAACATGATAAAATGGGTGCGAAATTTGTGGTGCCATCGTTGGGCGCGGACAGAACGGCCGAGATTATCGCCGAATGTCCTTATGATATAAAAAATGAAAAACTTAAGTCGTAAAATACTTGCGGTTTAGCAAGGGTTTTTGTGGCGAGCGTAATATGGGGTGGTTAGGCGCGCCCTCATCATTCAACACTAATCGGCCAGCATGGTTTGCAATTTGCCATCCTGATGAAGTTTCATAAGGTCGGCATAGCCACCCACGGCGACGCCACCAATAAAAATCTGTGGCACGGTGCGGGCGTTGGGCACACGTTTTTTCATATCTTCGGCCGCCGCCTTATCATGCCAAATATTATATTCGACGAACGAAATATTTTGTTGTTTCAGCAAATTTTTTGCTTGATCGCAAAAAGCGCACATGTCGCGTGTAAAAATTTCAACTTTTTTCATTTCTTATCCTTCTTTTTTTTAGCGCGCGGTTGGCGTTTCAATTTCGCCATCACAAATTTTTCATAAATAACGTATGAACCATAACCAAACAGCACCGCCATAATAATTGCTACCACGCCATAAAGCAAGGAATTTTTTTCTGCAAAATTGCTAATCGCCGAACTTAATCCCTTCTTTTCAATAATAATGGGCATTTGTTCGGTGCGCACAATGTGGTTTTCTGCCACATAATAAATGGTCAGGTGATAAACGCCTATCGGTGTTTCGGGGTAGATAACAATGGGTAAATAAAATTTTGCATTATTTTTAAAAATTCTAGCTGGCTCAGCAAAATATATTTTTTTATTTATCAGCGATTGCAACAAGCCGTTGCTGTAATCGCGACGGGTTTGGTTGTCATCTTTCAGTTGATTATAAAAATTTTGGCTTAGGGCATTATCACCAATCGATAGGATATATTTTTGCCAATTTGCTAACCGACCACTTAATGTCATGTCGCTGGTTGCCCAAAAATAAAAAGACGGAATTTCTTCGAATGTTTTCTTTTGCCCATTTACCCAAATGCCCCAAAATTGTTTTTTTTGCCATAAATTAACATTCATATCGGGGCCAGTCAGGGTTAGAATAACTTCTTCTTTTTGATTATCGAAATCACCGCTCACCAATAATAGTTTTTGATGAAAATTGAGGTCCATATTAATAACAGTATCGGACACGGTTGCCGCGCGTGCGGGCATCGCGCCCCCCGCAACCCATGATAACAAAAAAAGAGTTAACAACAACCTTGGCATCATTTATTTTGCTAAAATAATGGTGGATAACAAAAACAATGAATGAGGCCTAATAAAAAGCCCCAACAACAAAATACTTGCCAATACCAACACCAAGCAAGAAAAACAGAAACGCAACACATCGGGCGACAGGCTTTTGTTAAATTGATTGCCCAGCATCATTCCCAACACCCCCCCCGTGGTTAGGATAACGCTCAACACAATATCCAGCGACCGCCCCAACATGCTTTGCATCAGGCTGGTCAGGGCGGAAATAAAAACTATTTGATAAAGCGAGCTGCCCACCACCGTCTTGCTCGGCATTTTTAAAATATAGGTCATGAAGGGAATGGCAATAATACTACCGCCCACCCCGAGGATAGAAGAGAAGAACCCTATCAAGGCACCCAAAATAATAGGCAGCCAAATACTTACCTTAATACCCGATGTTTCAAAATATTCAACCGAAGGCAAATTCTTTACCCAATATTTAAAACGTTTGGCTATATTTTTTTTTATTCTATCGGTGAAGGCAAAAGCGGATGATGACAAAACATCGGTTGGCAATTTTATGGATAAATTCATCGGCGTGGCAAAGGGAATTTGGATATAGTTTTTCCAAAAATCGCTGCCCTTACGCCGTCTGATAGCGATTAGGCTTTCGCGCCAGATCATGCCGCCAACCAACAACAAAAAAGCAATGTAAGATATGCGCAAGAATAGATCGATCTGCCCGATTGATTTCAAACTGGCGAACAACACACTTCCCAACATGACCGCGCTTACCCCGCCGATAAGCATGTAATTACCTATCTTAAAATCTATCCCGCCCTGTTTATGTTGCAACAAACAACCCGATATGGCGGTGGCCAACACCTGATTGGCGGAGGTTGCCACGGCAATATTCGGCGGCACCCCCAAAAAAAACAGCAGCGGCGTGATAATAAAACCGCCGCCAATTCCAAATATACCGCTTAAAATACCAACGCCCGCGCCGATGAAGATAAGAAATAACCCATTAATCGAAACCCCCGCGATAGGTAGGTATATATCAAAAACATTAAACATTTTATTTTTCTTTTCTTTGGGTGCCAGCCTTGCTTGCCAGGGCGGATGATAGAAAATTATCAATATCGCCGTCAAGCACCGCGGTGGTGTTGCTGGTTTCTATCCCCGTGCGCAGGTCCTTAACCATTTGATAAGGATGCAGAACATAAGACCTAATCTGGTGTCCCCAACCAATATCTGATTTGTTGTCGTAGTTTGTTTTTTCCGCCGATTCTTTCTTGCGCAATTCTTCGTCATATAATCGCGATTGCAACATGCGCATGGCCTGGGCGCGGTTTTGGTGTTGCGACCTGGCATTTTGGCATTGAACAATAATTCCCGACGGGTGGTGCGTAATACGCACCGCGCTGTCGGTGCGATTAACATGTTGCCCGCCCGCGCCCGATGCGCGGTAAGTATCGACCGTTATATCTTTGTCCTCGACAACAATATCGATGGTGTCATCTATCTCAGGGTAAATATCAACCGAAGCAAAAGAGGTATGACGTTTTTTATTGGCATCAAACGGCGAAATACGCACCAGGCGATGCACGCCCTTTTCGGTTTTGAGCCAACCAAAAACCTTATCCCCCTTGATATGCAAGATAGCCGATTTTACCCCCGCTTCTTCGCCGCGGGTTTCTTGGATTAATTCGACCTGATGCTTATGTTTTTCGGCCCAACGGCTATAGAGTCGCAACAACATTTCGGCCCAATCTTGCGATTCGGTGCCGCCCGCGCCCGCGTGAATTTCTAAAAAGCAATTGTAATGGTCGGCGTCGCCGCTCAACAACGACTCCAACTTTATGGTTTCGATGGTTTCGGATATTTTTTGTAATTCGCTGGTTGCTTCTTGCAGCAAATTGTCATCTTCCGCTTCGTCACCCAATTCGACCAGGGCCATGGCATCTTGGGTTGCTTTTTCTAAGTCGCTTATGCTGGATATTTTTTTTTCGATAGATGATTTTTCTTTTAATATGGCGGCGGCTTTTTGCGAATCTGCCCACAAATTATCATTGTCAGTTACATTATTTAATTCCGCCAATTTTTTTTCTAAATTTGGCAAGTCAAAGATACCCCCTTAGCAAGGTTAAGCCCTGCTGGATTTTTTCATTAAGATTCTTAATATCGCTGTTCATTGCTACCTTGCTAATTTTTCCTCCAACGTCCCACAAATAAAATGGCCAATAGCAATGTGCATTTCTTGAATATGGTTGGTCTCGCTGGACGGCACGGCCAAAAGATAATCGCAATCATTTTTCATTTTGCCGCCGCCATCGCCCGTTAGGCCGACCACGGTTATGCCGACTTTTTTTGCCGTTGCGATAGCATGCACGATGTTGCTGCTGTTGCCACTGGTTGATAGGGCAAAAAGCACGTCGCCTTTTTTGCCCAAGGCTTCTAATTGACGGCTAAAAACATGGTCATAACCGAAATCGTTGGCAATGGCGGTCAGGGCCGAGGTATCGGTGGTAAGGGCGATGGCGGCAATTCCCGCGCGGTTTTTTTTATAACGACCAACCAGTTCGGCGGCAAGATGTTGACTGTCGGCCGCCGACCCACCATTGCCAATAAAAATTATTTTTCCGCCCGCTTGTAATGATTTTTCGCATAAAGTTACAACTTCCATAATCATCGGTTCTAACTTTTTAAGCAAGTTAAAATTATTGGCAACAGCCGCGCAATAAAATGGAAAAGTGGTCTCGGTCATTATTGATTCTATTCCTGTCATTATATTCGTTGGCCAGTTAGGTTAGACAAACTTTATAACGACGCCATATTGTATCACAATTTTATATGCAATAACATCATCTTGCCAACAAATATTGGCTGGGGAGGCTGGATTCGAACCAACGAATGGCGGTACCAAAAACCGCTGCCTTACCACTTGGCGACTCCCCAACGGTGATTGTTTCTTAACTTATTTCTTTTTGAAAAACAATAGATAAACTTTTAAGCGCGCGACTTAGACAAAAAAAATTATATTTTTTTTTGCGGGGTGAGGGACAATGTCTGTATAAAAAAATTATTGAAAAACGACGACTAAGGCAGGTCTTATCAGTCTATCGTGTATCATATAACCCTGTTGCAAGACTTCGGCGATGGTGTCCTTGCTTTGGGCTTGTTCGGTTGCAGGTTTGGTGGATAAGGCCTGATGCAGGTTGGGATCAAATTTATCACCACAATTGGCGGTTTTTGTAATCATGAATTTTTCAAACACGCCCTCCGCCATTTTCAAAATCAATTCTAAACTTTTGCACAATAGGTCTATTTTAGAATTTTGGCTTTTATCTTCTTCGCTGATATTTTTTATGGCTTCGGATAAATTGTCAAAAATGGGCAATATCTCCCTCATCACCATTTGTGGGGCATATTTGCGGCCGTCCTCGATATCTTTGAAGGCGCGTTTTTTTATATTATCGGCATCGGCCATGGCGCGCAACATTTTGTCCTTGGCCTCCAACAATTGTTGTTCCAATTGTGCAACCTTGTCGGCATCGGTAAGGTGAGCAGGGGGTAAATCAATATTATCGCCATCTTTATCGGCGGGGTGCGCGCTGGGCGATGTCGAAGAGCCTTCCTCTAATGGTGAAGTTTTATTTTTTTCGGCGTCATGCGCCGCGCCATTATTTTTTTTATCATTAGACATGATTTTTATTTAGGGTGTTCCTCGCCATTTTTCAAGGGTTTAGTTTTTTAATAACGACTTGTGAACGATATTAACCTGATGATTGGGTAAGTCATTCACAGCATAGCCCAGGGCTATTATTTCCTGGCGTAATTCGTCTGATTTTTTAAAATCTTTTGCCAACCTTGCGCGGTAACGTTGGTTGGTAATGCGGGTAATGTCCGACTCGACCTCGTGACCTGCGGCAGGCGTGGTCGCAGGGGAATTAAATATCTTGCCAAGCCATCCGCCAATTTTTGTTTCGTCGGGTATGTTATTGTAGTAGGAGGCCGCCAAGCCAAGAATGTGACTGACCTCTTGTAAAAAACATATATCCATATCTTTTTTATCTTTGTTAAAAGATTTGATGGATTGGTGCATCTCGGCAAGCAGGGAAATGGTGTCGAGGTCGTTGCCCAACAATTCTATTATTTTGTTTTTTATCTTTTGAGAATCTTCTTCCGAAATATTTTCTTTAAAGGTTCTGTTGATAAAAGCGTAATTTAGTTTATCAACAATTTCTTTGGCTTCTTGCAACCTGCCATCGGTAAAATCCAACGGTTGGCGATAATGGGTCGAAAGCATCAGCAGGCGCAGCACCGTGGTGGGGATTTTTTGCCGTTCGAGCAGGTCGCGCACCGTAATAAAATTCCCTTCGGACTTGCTCATTTTTTTGCCATCTATCAAAACAAAACCATTGTGCATCCAATAATTTGCAAATGGATGCCCACAGCCGCGGCTTTGCGCCAATTCATTTTGGTGGTGGGGGAAAATCAAATCCTGCCCCCCGCCATGGATGTCAAAATGCCCACCCAAATGTTTTTCGGCCATGGCCGAGCATTCGATGTGCCAGCCTGGGCGGCCCGCGCCCCGCGGCGAAGCATAGGACGGCTCGCCAGGCTTGGCTGGCTTCCATAGGACGAAATCCAGCGCGGATCTTTTATAGGGCGCGACCTCAATCCGCGCCCCCATCAACAAATCGTCAAGCGGGCGTTTTGCAAATTTGCCGTAATCGGCCATTTTACTGACATCGAACAACACATGGCCTTCGGCTTGGTAGGCAAATCCCGACGCCAATAATTTTTCAATCATCGCCACCATGTCTTGGATATGGGTGGTGGCGCGTGGTTCTATGTCAACCGCGCACCCTAGGGCAGCGGTGATGGCATGAAAATGGGCGATGGTTTCATCGGTTAATTGTTGCGGGGTGATGTTTTTTTCTTTGCTACGGGTGATGATTTTATCATCGATATCGGTGATATTGCGGGCGTAGGTTACATGTTGTTGACCATATTGGTATTTTAATAAACGATACATCACATCGAACACAATCAACGGGCGGGCGTTGCCGATATGAATATCATCGTAAACCGTTGGGCCGCAAACATACATGCGGATATTATTTTTATCTATCGGCACAAATTTTTCTTTTTGGCCAGTTGCGGTATTAAAAATGTAGATATCGGTCATGCCAATTCTATAAATTCAATCTCGCTATTTTTCAACTTCAAAGACAGGTCGCCGCGCAGTAATTTTTCCGCCCTTTTGCCAAATACTTCGTAACGCCAATCTTGTAAAATTTTTGCTTGCGGTTTTTTTAACAAAAAATCGATAAGGTCCTGTTCGCGGGCTATGACCCGCGCCACAACATTTTGTTCGCGAGCAATGAGTTTTAATAATAATTTTAACATTTCCAAAGCATTTTCGGGAATATCGATAAACTCGCGTTTTTCGGTGCGTGGCGATGAATAGCCGCCATCATCGCTCATGACTTGCTTGATGATGGAAAAAATGCTCGACATTAAATTTTCATTTTTTATGATGACGCCCGCGCCGCGCAATGTTCTCAAATCGCTGGGGTCTTGTGGTAAATGGTTGGCAATATCAAGCAACAATTCGTCACGCAAAATAAAACCACGCGGCAGGTTTTTCTTCACCGCCCGTTCTTCACGCCATGCGGCAAGCAATTGCGCGGCGCGTAGTTTTTTTCCATCACGCGGTAATTTTTTTAACCGACGCCAAGCATTATCATAATCCAATTCGTAACTTTTGACATCCAACAATTTTGACATTTCTTCTTGCAACCATGCCATGCGTTTTTTTTCTAACAATAATTTTTCTATTTGCTGATAAATTTCAAGCAAATAAATAACATCAAGCGCCGCATAATCCAACGCCTTAGCGGGCAGGGGGCGGTTTTGCCAATTGATATATTGCATGGTTTTGTCCAAATTCTTTTTTAAAAACATCTCCACCAATTTTTGATAACCAAGGTTATCCCCCAAACCCAATACGGCCGATGCCAATTGACTGTCGATGATATTGGGCGGAATTTTTTTGGTTAAATTGTAAATAATTTCAATATCTTGAGATCCCGCATGCATAATTTTTATAATCTCTTCCTTGGCCAAGAATTCCCACAGCGGGGATAAAGATGATGCGGATTCAGAAAAGGTGGGGGATAAAATATCAATAACCGCCGCACCACCTTGTCCTGCTACCTGCACCAAGCATAATTGCGCGAAAAAAGTTTTCTCGCGCATGAACTCGGTATCAATGGCAATAACCCGATCATTGGCGATGCTTTGCAAAAAATTATCCAGCGCGCTGGGGTCGGTAATAAGTTGATAATTCATTGTTATTAATCAATCAAACTATTGTGGCGAATTTGCTCGAAATTCATGGTGTTGAGCAATTTTCCATGGTTAAATTTTTCTTGCAACAGATCGGTGCCAGGTTGTTTGTCGGTTAGGGTGTGATAACCGTCCTTATCTTTTGTTAATTTTAAAATACCTTTTTTGCTGGCCTTGCCCCGATCGGTGATGGGCGATTTATAGGTTTCTATCAATTTATCACCCACCCGCACCGCGCTGCATTTGTAAGCAAAGGAATGGGTGTTGCGGTTGGGCATTTGCAACAACGCGCCGCCCATACCAAAAATAATATTATCGGCGGAATATCCCATGTCGTCCAATATCGCCAAGATAGAAGATATGGTTTCATAATTGATGCCGTCGCCCTGGATAACCCTGACATGATTAAGCACCTTATAACCTTTTTGATTTAACTGATGGCCAAATTTATGGTCGAGCAATTGCACGCAAGAGGGCGCAACGACCGACGGGTCGCCGCTGTCGGGACGAATAACCAAGGTGGCACCGCTGTCGATGATATTTTGCCGCAAGGTTTCGCCCCACAATTTGTCGATGGCCAAATAAATATTGCGGGTGTCAGAAACGCAAGCCACCACCGCGCCAGGTTTGGCATAGGCCGATAACAATTTGCGAAAAGCCATTTCTTCGCTTTTTTCGGTATCGCCAAAAGCAATGATGTTGGTATGTTCGGTGGCGGGGATAGAACGCCCGATGATAGGGGCACCGTAATATTGTTGCAGGGCGAGCGAACCTTCCAACGTATCGCTGCCATCAAAATTGATTAAATGGGCGGCGGCACCCAACATCGCCGATTCATGAGACGAAACGCCGCGCGCGCCAAAATCATGCAATTTAAAATTAACGCCGCGCTCATCGCCATTTTTTTTCAAATAACGCAAGATAAGATTCTTAATTTTTTTGGATAAACTGGCAACCGAACTTGGGTACCAAATGGCGCGTAATATCTGAGTTTCCAAATAAGATGGCAACCAGTAAAAAGCAGGGTCGGTGTTTTCAACGGTTAACAAAACATTGGAAGAGGTAAGGTTGGTGCCTTCGGCCACGGCTTTTATTTTAACGGGCATGAATCCGCCATGGTCGGCAAGCAATTTTTCCCAGCCTGCTTTGTAGAATGGTAAACCATATTGGCGGGTGAAGTCTTCGGCTTCGACGATGTCTTGTTTGCTGATAGGGTTTTGCAAATAATCCATCAAATAAATCTGCAAACCAAAAAATTGTATCAGGTCGCCCGTGCGGGCCTCAGCATAAAAATGAACGAAATTGGTATCCTCAGGATAAAGTTGCCAATGCGATGTTTTGTAAGCATCGGTGAGGAGAATAAGATTCTTGTTATTCATGTGATGGATAATTGTGGGAGTGGGAATATCTATCCCGCTCATTTTGATAAAATATTAACTGATGCTTTCAGGATAGCCTAATAGAGAACAGACAAGGAGGATAAAATATTTTGTAGGGCAGGTAATAAGAATGAATAAATGGCTTAAGAATATTATAGGTCATCGTTATAGTTACGCTCTTCATTTTCATAGTTCTTTTGAGCCTCAATTGATAGGGTTGCGATGGGGCGAGCCTCCAACCGTTTTAGGTCGATGGGGCGACCTGTGTCCTCGCAAAAGCCATATTTTTTATTGGCGATTCTTATCAAGGCGTCATTAATTTTAACTATCAGCTTGCGTTGCCGATTCCGAGCATGAAGGTCAACCGAACGCATCTGCTCAAAGCTCGCCCTTTCTAAGATGTCGGGTTTTTTATCACTATCTTGTTGCAAATCTTCTATGATGTCGGCATTGTTTTTTAACAATTCTTGGCGCCAGGTTATTAATTTTTTGCGGAAATATTCTCGCATCAAAGGATTCATAAATTCTTCATCGTCGCTAGGCGTATAGTTGGTGGGCAACATGAGCACGGGTTCGCCACTAGCGAGGCCGCTAGGAAATAGCCCAACCATCTGCTCCCAATCAAGTTCGGCGGTGGCAAGCGTTTTTTCGTTCATGGTATTTTCTTTTCTGTTTTTAGCACAAGTATGAGCTTGTTGCCAAGCATTAACTAGTATTTTAAACTTGTTTCTTGGCGTGCTTTCATCATCGAAAAGAAAATACCAAAAGCGGCAAGGTTGGTAAGCATGCTTGTGCCACCATAAGAAAATATCGGCAAGGGAACCCCAACCACAGGTATCAAACCCAGCACCATGGCGCTGTTGATGGAGACTTGAATGGCGTAAAGACTAATGATGCCAAGGGCAACAAGTTTTGCAAAGTTTGGCACTATTTCGCGGCTATAAGAAAGTCCAAGGTAAATAATACTATATTCAAGAGCTAAAATAATAACACTACCAATAAAACCAAATTCCTCGGCGAAGGCGGTGAAGATAAAATCGGTATGTTTTTCGGGTAAGAAATCCAACTGGGTCTGGCTACCGCCGCCGAAACCCTTGCCAAAAAATCCGCCAGAACCAACCGCAATAATCGATTGATTGATATGATAACCCGAGCCCGCGGGATCCGACGTTGGATCCAAAAAGGCAAATATACGTTTTTTTTGATAATCACGCAAAACCTCCAACCACGCATAAACGGCGATGATAAGGCCACTGCCCACCCCGATGTAAATAAATTTATTGGGCAAGCCAGCCGACAGAATAATCGCGATGGCGATTAATACTAATAATCCCCCCGTTCCCAAATCAGGTTGCTGCATGACCAACCAAAATGGAATACCAACCATCAACAAGGGGATGATGTATATTTTTAATGAATAATAATCTTTGGGATTAAAGGCCTGGAAATAACGCGCCAACCCCAACACCACGCCCAGTTTCATGAGTTCCGAGGGTTGAAAACGAAACCCACCAATATCAAGCCAACGTTGCGCACCCATCCCAACCGCGCCTACCAATTCAACCAATATTAATAACAAAAAAGTTACCAAGTAGATGGTGAAAGAATGACGAAACCAAAAACGGGGGGATGTGTTAGCAAAAAAAACCAACAGCACCATGCCCAGTAGGCTGTGGATAAGATGCCGTAAGGCAAGCCCCTGCAACCCGCCAAAGATAGATATCATTAATAAATTGCTGCAAAGCAACAACAACACCAGCAACAATAGGATAAAGGGGTGGATGATATGGGCTTGGTCGTAAAATATTCGGCGCATGGTGTTTTCCTAATTTTGCATCTGGTTATTTTTTTTAAGCTGGTTCGTCGGTGGATTCTTGCGATGATTTTTTGCTTTGTTCCACTTGATAAACAGCGTTCAGGGTAGCGCGGACGACGGGCGCGGCGGCCAAAGCACCACCCAAACCATGTTCTATAACCACCGCGGCGGCATAACGTGGTTTGTCAGCGGGGGCAAAACCCATAAACAAACCATGGTCGCGTAACGCCCATTCCGAACCATATTGCGCCGCGGCGCCCCGTTGTTTTTCCCATTCCTTTAATTTGCGCACCTGCGCCGTGCCTGTTTTGCCCGCCATTTCAAATTCAGGAACATCAATACGACTGCCCAAAGCGGTGCCGTGGTCTTCGTTCACCACGCGCCACATGGCATGGCGGACAAATTCTAAATGCTCGGCGTTATAACTTATATCGCGGCTAGGGCGTTTTTCAGGGAAAATGCCTGGGGTTACAACCTTACCGCCGTTGGCAATGGCGGCGGTCGCCACCGCCATCTGCAGCGGCGTTACCAACAAATAACCCTGGCCGACGGCGTGGATAACAGTCTCCCCCGCATACCAGGGTTCATTGACAGTTTTCATTTTCCAACTTTCAGATGGGATAAAACCATTCCGTTCGTTTTTATCAATAAAACCTGTGCTACGACCATAACCAAAATCGCTAAATACCCTAAATATTTTTTCAATGCCAAGCCGCAGCGACATGGTATAAAAATAAACATCGCAAGAATATTTGATAGCATCCGACAGGTTCATTTTGCCATGCCCGCCCGACTTCCAACAATTAAATGTCCGCTCGCCCAACGTAAAATAACCTGGGCAGGTTACCGTTTCTTCGCGGTCGATATTATTGCGTAGCAGGCTGATAGCCACCAACGGCTTCACGGTGGAGCCTGGGGGGTAGGCACCTTGGATAACCCTGTTAGGCAATGGAGAAAGTTCGTTGTTGTTGATGTTTTGCCATTCGTTGGGTAGGACAGCGCCGCTGACAAAAATATTGGGATCAAAAGATGGCAACGACCCCATAGCCAAAACATTGCCATTTTGAACATTGATAACCACCCCCGCCGCGACAGGATGTTTTTTCAAAGCGGTCATCATGGCATTTTGGATGGTGGAATCCAGGGTGGTTTGAATCGAACGGCCCGACTTTGACTGCACCGACCCCAGGTCGCGCACCTGGGTGCCGCGGGCGTCAACCTCGGCACTCAAGGTACCTGGCTTGCCGCGTAATTTTAAATCGCTCCATTTTTCGATGCCGCTTTTTCCGTTTTTTAGTCCGTCGATTTTTAATTCTTTATCTTGCTCTGCTTCAAAAGGTGTTGGGTTGCCAACCAAGCCAACGATATGGGTAAAATTATCTTTATAAGGATAAAGCCGTTGATAATTGTCTGATATTAATAAACCAGGAAGGAACAGCATCGATTGGCGATATTTTACCATCTCATCCCAACTGATATTTTCTTTGATGGTTACGGGGAAGAATTTTTTGGTTAGGTCGACTCGCGATAAAATACTTTGCCGTGCGGCGGTTGTAAGTTTTAATTCGTCGGCAATTTTATTAAAGGCTTCGATATGATCCATCTCGGATATATTGTTTTTCTTTATTTCTGAGACAAGAAAATCAATGCGAAAATTCCTGATGGCGCCCGCCAAAACATCACCGTAGCGATCCAATATTTTTCCGCGCTCAGGAATAAGCGGGATGACGCGAATACGATTGTTATCGGCTTTTTTGCGATAAAAATTACGTTGTAAAATTTGCAAATTGGCCAAGCGTAAGGTTAACACCCCCGCCATGAGGAGGCTGCCGCCCTGTAGCAGCGCGATGCGCCTGTCAAAAACTTTTTCTTCGGCAAACAACATGGCGTATAATATGATAAGGTTGGCAATAAAGGGGGTTAAATGCGCGACATATATTTGTCAAAAAACGATAAATATCGCCAGGCGAAGGGCGTGATAATAATACTGGTGGCGAAGCGGCTAATATCCAACACCCAATTTTGCCATCCTGCACCGAAGGCAACCATCAGGGCTTGTTGGCTAAACATATAAAGTGCCAAGCAGATGGCAAATTTAAGCAGGAAATCCATCCCATGATGTTCATAAAAATTTTTTCGAAAAAAACGTGGGTAAATAAGTGCAACCCACAGGGCAAGCGCCGTTATACCGACGCGCTGCCCCATTTCAATATCATAACAAATGGCCAATAAAAAAATAGCCCATAAAGGCAGGTAACGTGGATAATGAAAATGAAAATACCATATACAAATAAAAAATAAACAAGGCTTGATGTAAGAAAAAAACGCCAGGGTAAAGGGCATGGTTTCCAGCATCATGGCGAGAAAAACCAACAGCGCAGGTATGAATAGGCTGTAGGATCGTGGGTGCCAAAGAATTAGTTTCATAACATGAGTCCTTACAAGATTCTAGGGTTTATAAATTTTGACATAGATGGGGGGATTTTTTTCGGCAAATATCAGCACGCCAATTTCGCCCAATTTTTTATCATAAATGGTGCCAATGGGTAAAAATGGCGGAAAATTGCCGCCGCTACCCGTGCTTACCACCACGTCGCCAATGGCGGGGCGTTCCAAACCATCAAAATAATCCAGGGTCGCAATGGGGCTGCTGTTGCCGCGCAACACCGCGCGAAATTTGCGGTCGGCCACGGTAACGGGCAGGTAAAAATTGGGGTCGGAAAGACGCAATATCCTTGCGCTGTTGTTGCTAACCTCAACCACCACGCCAATCAATCCCACATCGCCCACAGCGAATGACCCCTTGGATATGCCGTCGCGGCTGCCGCGATTGATAAGCCATGTTTGACGGCCTGACGTGCCAGCATCGCCAATGATGCGTGCCGTAACATAATCGCCACCCGTTTTGCTTGGTTGAAATTTTAGCAGTTTGCTTAGCTCGAGGTTTTCATGCTGCAAGGCAATAATCTGCTGCTTCAACAAATTATAATCGGTCAATTCTTGGCGTAATTTTTTGTTTTGTTCGTTGGCATAAACCAAATTGCCCAAATACATAACAAAATCGGTGCTGCTTTGCCCAATGTTGCTGGTTAAAACTTGGCTTAAGGATATTAAGCCAGGGATGAGGGCTATGCCGTCATTTTTGTTGGTGGCTGTATCGGGTTGGCTTAGCACCTGTTCGCTGGCGGCATCGTTATTGTTATCATGAGGCGCAACGCGGTTGTCGCTAGCGAAAACGACGATGACGGCGAGCAACAAATAGGTCCAAAATCCGCCATGATCAAAAAACCATTTCAACCATTGCACGCCACCGCGTGACGCCGCGCCATACCCCCGACGTTTGATAACAATTTGTTTTTTTCCAAATAGCATAATTTTTTATAGGACAATAAAGGTTGTTATTTGCAAGGTAAATAAAGGCTGGTGATATAGTGCTTTCAAGGTTGGTGTTATTCTTATCAATTCTTTAAGCTTGCTTCAATGTTTATTCTTCTCTATTTTGTTATGGGACTACTGGTTTGCTTTAAAGTGATTCGATATCATTAACAACTTAAAATTAGCATGGGCTTATATAAATACAATGTGGTTATAAATTAACATGAGATGACGCCTAATATCGATGGAGAAAAAAAATATGAAAAAATATCTTATGCTTGTAATGCTGCCTTTAGCGATTGGGCTGCTGTTGGGGATTTTTTGGCGTGGTCTTCATTCAGATAAAATTCCTAACAATAGCAATGTGACAGTCAATTTTGCGCGCGTCAATCAACCTTTGCCCCCCATGGTTTTTTCTCCATTTGGCAATGCGGCGGCGGATAAAAAAATATCAACCGCGCAATTGGTAGCAAAAAAAAGACCATTGTTGATGAATGTTTTTGCCAGTTGGTGCAGCCCCTGTATTGCGGAAATGCCTGTCTTGAACAGCATAAAACCGCAACTGCAAGCCTATAATGTTTTGGTGGTCGGTATTAATTGGCAAGATAAGCAAGCGGAGGCCGAACGTTTTTTGAAAACAAATGGTAATCCATTTGATATATTGTTGTCGGACACTAATGGCAAGGCGATGATAGAGTTGGGATTGATTGGCGTGCCCGAAACTTACTTGGTGGATAAAGATGGTATTGTTCGCTTTCGAAAAATTGGCCCGTTGCTAAGCGATAAAGATAAGGATGAGATCATAAACGAAATAAAAAAATGGCAATAAAAAAAATTGGCTTGGTTTTTTTGCTTATTCACTGCTGGCTTGCGCCAGTTGTTTATGCCCAAAACATGGCGGATAAGATCGACCAGCAATCGGTGGATAGGTTTTTAAGCGGGGTGCGTTGCTTGGTATGCGCGGGGGAATCTTTGGCTACATCTTCTTCGCCCTTTGCCAACAACCTGCGCGATATCATCAATGAACAATTTGCTGCTGGCAAGTCGGAGGGCGAGGTCAGGGATTTTTTACGCGTGCGTTACGGCGATGCGATATTTTTTCGTCCGCCGTTTGATATTGTAACCTGGGGTTTGTGGTTATCGCCCATTCTCTTATTATTATTGGGGCTACTTGCGATACGCGGGCTATTCAAGCGGCGTTAAATCATCGTTAAGAAGCAGGGGGTGAAGCAAGCAGTCCCGCAAAAAATATTTTGCTGAAGATTGGCTTGCGGGTTAGCCTACATATGGAAAAAATACCGCGTGATATCAAGCCGTGATTGGAAAGAATGATAGCCATGAAATTCGCTGAGGTGGAATTTATAAAGCCTTTCATGATGCTCTTCACCAAATGCTTTTTTGGCAAATGCCGAACGGTGAAAATTTTCTATCGCTTCATACCAATAAAATGGGAAATCGGGTTTGTTATCCATGCCGCGACCTTGGGTAACCTTGGCGTTGGCGGGGGGCGTAATTTTATTAACCAAACCATCCTTAACCGCCGCCAGCAAGGCAGCGCAAACAAAGTAGGGGTTAGCGTCTGAACCAGCAATACGATATTCCAAACGGGTGTTACGTGCGTCAGACAGGGGGATGCGGAACGCCACCGAACGATCATCAATATTCCAAGATGAATTGATGGGGGCATAAGCGCCATAAAGCATAAAACGTCTATAAGAATTGCTGGTCGGGCATAACAACACCATCAGATCCTTGGTATGTTTCATGGCGCCGCCAATGGTATGGAGGAGGTTATCATTCACCAGGGGTTTGTTATTTTCGTCTAAACCCTTTTCAAATATATTTTTGCCCTGTTGGTCAAACAGGCTGATATGAACATGAAGACCCGAACCCGCAAAATTGGCGAAGGGTTTGGACATGAAGGTTGCATTCAAACCATGTTTTTTTGCTACCGATTTTATAACGCGGCGGTATAACAGAGCCTGGTCGCATAGGCGCATAACATCGGTATCGTAGGGCAAATTAACTTCATATTGTCCAGGCGAATATTCTTTGGTGGCGCAGAGGGGGTGCATGCCTTGAGCCTCCAAGGTGGCGGTCATTTCGGACAGCACGGCATCAAAACTATCCATATCCAACATATCGTTACAATGTATGTCGAGTGGCGGTTGGCCAGATTTGCTGTAGGATGCCATTTGCGGGCGTCCTTCTTTATCAAGGGCCATCCTGCAAAGATAAAATTCAAATTCCATCGCCATGGCGGGGGATAACCCCAATTCGGCAAATGATTCCAATTGCTTAGCAAGGATATGCCGTGGGTCGCCAGGGGCAGGGTCGCCGTTTGGCATGGTGTGGCGGCCCAAAATTTGTGCACGCTCCCCGCCCAGGCTTACATTGCCATGCTTATCATTGATATATTCATTGGCCCAGGGCACATAATGAAAACTGTCGGCTATGGGTTCCCACAAACAATCAGGGTCAGCATCTTCATTACCCTGGGGTAAAAAGGCGCAATTGGCACCAGCAAAATCAAGCAAGGAAATAGAAATAGGAATATGAATCCCGCCCTTGGCGATGGAATCAAAATCATGGGAGGTTATTCGTTTGCCGCGCAAATGCCCAGAATAGGTTGGGAATAAAATATCAATCGAAGAAAGACGTGGATGGGATTTTTTGGCTTCGACTATCTTTGTCGCGGCGTTATTACGTTCGGCCTTTAAGGCTTCTTGTAATATTTGTCCCGTTTTAAAATAAAGTTTCCAACTTGCATCATCAATTTTTTGTTTTGTCATCCATCACCTAAGAATTTTTTCAAAATATAACATAGCAACTAGTAATATGCAACTATAAGCCAGGTTATTATTTTTTGTATTAATTGAAAGATATTATTAATTATAGAAAAATATACGTTTGTAGCGTTTTATAGTTGGCTTACAATTTTAAAGCAAGAAAAATAATTATATTAATATTACAATTTATCTTTCGTTTTTTTGCGAGCAACAGGCGGTGAAAACCATCGATGGTTGTCGGTTTCATGTTGATAAAAAATACGCAAGGTCGTCTAGCAGAAAAATCACAAAAAAAGGCAATGAAATTGTAAAAAAAACCTTAGAATTGAACTTGCAATTTTTTAGAAATTATTGCAAACACTTCAATATGAGCGAACAGGATAATAAAAGACGAGGTCGGGGCGCACGCACGGCGGCACGGGCGGCGGGTTCGGCGTTGCATTATCCAGCCTACATAACACGGGCTATTCCAACCTACGACCCATTTTCCGATGAAGTATTAACTATTATAGAATCCAACGCCGATAAAATTTTAAAAGAATTGGGGATTGAATTTCGTGACGATCCCGAAAGCCTTGAAATTTGGAAAAAAGCGGGCGCGGATGTTAAGGGCGACAAGGTGCATTTTGAGCCTGGGTTTTTAAAAGGCATCATTCAAAAAACTGCCCCCAAAGAATTTACCCAATATGCGCGTAACCCCGAACGTAATGTGCAAATTGGCGGCAAAAACATGGTGCTGGTGCCCAATTATGGTTCGCCCTTCGTGCGCGACCTTGATAAGGGCAGGCGTTATGGCACGATAGAAGATTTTCGTAATTTTATAAAATTGGCTTATTTATCCCCTGGCATCCACCATTCGGGCGGCACGGTGTGCGAACCCGTCGATTTGCCCGTCAACAAGCGACACCTCGACATGGTTTATAGCCATATGAAGTATAGCGACAAGCCATTCATGGGTTCGGTGACCGCGGGTGAGCGCGCCGAGGACACCGTGGAGATGTGCAAAATTTTGTTTGGTGCCGAATTCGTGGACAAAAACTGCGTGGTTATCAATCTTATCAACGCCAATTCACCCTTGGTGTTTGACGGCACGATGCTTGCCGCCTTGAAGGTTTATGCTCGCAATAACCAAGCCACCGTGATATCGCCATTCATCCTTTCGGGGGCGATGAGCCCCGTTTCGGTGATGGGCACCCTGACGCAACTTTATGCCGAATGTTTGGCGGGGATTGCCCTGACACAATTGGTGCGCCCGGGCGCGCCCGTGGTGTTTGGCACTTTTTCTTCGACCATTTCGATGCAATCGGGTGCGCCCACCTTCGGTGGCCCCGAATCTTCTTTGGTGTTATATGGCGCGGCGCAATTGGCGCGGCGTTTGGGTGTGCCATTTCGTTCGGGCGGCGGCTTAAATGGTTCCAAAATAACCGATGCCCAGGCTGGTTATGAATCGGCCAATACATTGCAAACGGCGGCGCTGGCGGGGGTGAATTTCATGTTGCACACCGCGGGCTGGTTAGAAGGTGGGCTTTCGGCTTCCTATGAAAAATTTGTTATGGATGCCGACCAAGCCCTGATGATAGGCAAGATGTTGCAGGGCATTACCCCCGATGCTAACCAGCAGGCGATGGGAGCGATTTATGAAGTGAAGCATGGCGGGCATTTCTTGGGCTGTGAACATACCCAAGCCAATTATGAAACGGCCTTTTACCGTTCGCCCATAGCCGACAACAATAGTTTTGAACAATGGCTGGCGGAGGGCGAGCAAGATCTAACAATGCGCGCCAACAAATTGGTTAAAAAAATGTTGAAGGAATACCCCGACCACGCGCCCGCGTTAGACCCAGCCAAGGACGAGGCTATTCTTGCCTATATCAAGCAAAAGAAAGACGCTGTTCCCGATTCCAATATTTAAAAACCATGGGTGAATAAAAAATACCCAATGGGGGGATGATTGGTATATTTGGCAAGGTTAGACAATTTTTGACCTAGGGGTATTTTATAAACCCAAAAACCAAGGGGCAAACCAAGGGGCATCAACCGCAATATGTCAGGCGATATTTTAATCCTCCGCCATGAAGAAGGGCAGGGGGGCGAAGCCAATACCTTGGTCGGCAAGGTTATGAGCATCCTCCGCCGTCATTTTACCATAGATATTTTTGGCGGTTGTTTCACCATAGTGCATTTTTTTCGCGGTTTCGGCAAAATCAAACCCTACATCGTCATAATTTTTGGCAATATGTTCGCGTAATTGCTTTTTTAATTCCAATAATTTTTTATCCAGCAACGGGGGCACAGAAGCCATCGCTCCATCAGTATTTTTTTCGGCTAGGTTGGCTAGGCTATAGCCTGCATCATCTTGCTTGGTACTTTGAACATGGGGCGTATTAAGCCCATGGCGCACCTGGCTACTGCCACAATGGGGGCAATCGATCATGGCTTGCGCCATCATCCTATCGCAGGTTGCGCGATCTTTAAAATAACTGGAGAATTCGTGTTGCTTATCGCAAATAATTTTTAGGGATATCATATCTAAAATATAGGGTTTGATAAATAATTATACAAGAGGGGGAGGATTGGGAAGGATGTAATTTCATTCAAATAAGCATGGTCATATTCACACCCGCTAAGGCGATGCTAAGCTGTAAATATAGATAGCGCAGTAGGCGCAAGGCAATTAATTTTTGTAATCGGCTTCTTCGCGATTTATTAATTCTTTTAAAGACTCAAAATACAAATCATTAAATTCTGCCGCCGCCGCGGTTTCCATGGCTACCCTTTGCGCCACTTGCCCCGATAAAACCTGCAATGGTTTTTGGGTTTGATAACAAAGGATAAGGTTTTGCGCCGCCTTTTCAAAATAATACAAATTGTTCCAAGCCTCCGCCAGGTTTTTGCCCGCCGACAACACACCGTGGTTGCCCAACAAAAGAATTTTTTTGCTGGCATCGCGCAGGGCCTCACTACACCTTGCTCCTTCTTCCTCCATGGCTAGGCCGCCGTAATCTTTGTCAATCACCACCTTGCCATATAGCGAAGCGGCATTTTGGTCGATGGGATAAAGCGTGCTGTCTTGCAAACTTGCCAGGGCAAGGCTGAATGGTGGATGAAGGTGCAAAACGCATTGCACATGGGGCAGGGCGCGGTAAATGGGGGCATGCAAGCCGATGGCGGTTTTATCAACGGCAAAGGGAACATCCACAGGTTTGTGATAATTCACCAAAGCCAAATCGCTGGCCGTCATCAGGCAGAATAATTTGCGTGGGTTGATGAGCATTTCTTGGTCGCTTACCCTTATTGAAAAATGATTGGCGACAGCCTCCACCCAATTTTCTCTAGCGGCCACCCTGAATAAACAGGCAAGGTCTTCGCGTTCCGCCCGATAGGAAGCAGGCTGCAAATGTTGTATATGCGCGGGTTGGTTCATCGTTCCCTGATTGTAATATATTTTATTTGTGTAAACAAGTATAATGTCATAAAAAATATGGCTTATAATTAATATAACAACAAAAGATATATAGGATTGACAGATGATTTTTTTTTCATTACATGATTAACCATAGCTACCGATATTTTTATGCCCTATTTTCTTTTTTTTATGCGGAGGGGTGGCCGAGCGGTAAGGCAACGGATTGCTAATCCGTGACCATCATAATAGTGGTCGCAGGGTTCGACTCCCTGTCCCTCCGCCAAAAAAATACCCATTATTTTTTATGGGCAAGCATTAACATAATATGGGCGCGATAATCAGGCCGATGAATAAACCGCCTGTCATGTATAAAGCGAATAAAGGCTTCTTAGTTTTTGATAACTCGGGTATAATGCAACATGGCTTTTTATAATAATCCTGTTTTGGTTCATGTTAACCGCGGCACGCGGGTTGAATCGGTGCATCGCGGCGCGGTGGTGGTGGCGGACACCAAGGGCAAGGTTGTTTTTGCCTTGGGCGACGAACAGCAGGTCCGCTACCCGCGTTCGGCTTTAAAAATGTTTCAAGCCTTACCCGTTGTCGCCGAAGGCATAGCCGAAGAATTAGGATTATCGGGTGAGGAAACAGCCTTATTGATGGCTTCCCACAGCGGGGAGGGTCGCCATACCCAAGTTGCTGCCAACATGTTACAAAAGATAGGATTGAGCATGGATGACCTGGAATGCGGCGCCCATACCCCTTACCACCACGAAACGGCATTTGATTTGGAAAAAAAGGGCGAGCAACCTTGCCCCCTGCATAATAATTGTTCGGGCAAACATAGCGGCATGCTTATGTCAGCCAAGAAAAAAAACAAGGGTTATAAAAATTATATCGATCCTGCGCACGCGGTGCAGGTAGATATTGTCAAGGTTATTGAAAAACTTTGCGGTGTAAGTTTGGGCGCGGCGGCGGTTGATGGCTGTTCGGCCCCCACCTTCGCCTTGCCCATGGTGGCCATGGCGACGGGGTTGGCGCGGTTCGGCGCGGCGGCAGGTGCTGACCAAGCGGCTTGTGATAGGTTATTTTCGGCCGCGGTGCAGAACCCGTATTTTATCGCGGGCTCGGGCAGGCATTGCACCAAAGTAATGGAATCTTTGCAAGGCAAGGTTTTTGTTAAAACGGGGGCCGAAGGATTTTATTCGGTTATCATACCCCATTTGGGTTTGGGGGCGGCGATAAAAATTGACGATGGGGCGGAGCGTGCCTCGCAATTGGTGCTTAATGGCTTGCTACATAAACTTGGCTTGGTGGTTGATAGCGCGGCGCAAGAAAAAATTTTGCTAGAATTGGACATTAAAAGTTTTCGCGATTTGCCCGCAGGAAAAATAACCTTGGCCGAAAATATTTTAGCAGGTTAGATTGATTTTTGTCCCCTGTCGTTTGCTATAATTTAGGCGCGATACGATTATCCTTGGGCAATATCGTTGCCATGGCTTGGGTTTTTTGCTACATATAAATAATCATGACAAAAATTAAAGTAAAAAATCCAGTTGTTGAGCTAGATGGCGATGAAATGGCGCGCGTTATTTGGACGACCATCAAAGAAAAACTGATACTGCCGTTTGTTGATGTTGATATAAAATATTTTGATTTGGGGATGGAGCATCGCGATGCAACCAACGACGCGGTAACGTTGGACTCGGCGAAGGCGATTAAGGAATATGGCGTGGGTATAAAATGCGCAACCATTACGCCCGACGAAGCGCGGGTTAAAGAATTTTCTTTAAAAAAAATGTATGTTTCGCCCAACGGCACCATCCGAAATTTTTTGGGCGGCACGATATTTCGCGAACCCATACTCTGTCGCAACATAAAACCCGTGGTTAGCGGTTGGCAAAAACCCATCGTCGTGGCGCGTCATGCCTTCGCCGACCAATATCGTGCAACCGAAATAAAAATTGGCGGCGCGGGGGAAGTCAGTTTGCATTTTACCCCTGCGGCTGGCGGTGAAGCCATAACAAAAACAGTGCGGGAATTTACAGGCCCAGGCATAGCTTTATCGATGTTTAACGAAGATAGTTCTATCAAGGATTTTGCCCAGGCTTGTTTTCATTATGCTTTGCAAAAAAAATACCCCGTGTATTTCTGCACCAAAAATACCATTTTAAAAACCTACGACGGGCGTTTTAAAGATATATTCCAAGAAATATATGACAAAGAATTTAAAGAAAAATTCGTGGCAGCCAATATATTTTATGAACACCGTTTGATAGACGACATGGTGGCGCAAACCATCAAGGGCGATGGTGGCTATATCTGGGCATTAAAAAATTATGACGGCGATGTTATGTCCGACATGGTGGCGGCGGGCTTTGGCTCGCTGGGGTTGATGACATCCGTTTTGTTGTCGCCCGATGGCAAAACGGTGGAGACCGAGGCGGCCCACGGCACCGTAACCCGCCATTACCGCCAATATCAAAAGGGTGAAGAAACTTCGACCAACCCCGTGGCTTCGATATTTGCTTGGACGGGCGGGTTGCGTTATCGCGCGCAATTTGACGGCAATGCAGCGTTAGAAAAATTTGCCGATAATTTGGAAAAAATTATTATTGAATTGATGGAGGCTGGATATGTTACCAAGGATCTTGCGTCCATCATAGGTAAGCCGAATGATTATTTGACTACCAACAAATTTTTCGATATGGTCGAGCATAGATTACAGAACAACCCCTCTTAAAAAATTATGATATCGATGCTTGCTTTTATTTGTATGCTGCTTGGCATATTCATGGCGGTTGTCATCTTGCTGCTGGGGGTGGTGAACATGGCCATGGGCGGCGAATTGAATTATCGTTGGAATAATATATTGATGCGTTATCGCATCGGCGCACAATTATTTGCCATTCTTATGTTTTTGGCTGGCTTTTTGCTGGCACGACTTTATTAACAAAGTTACGTAGATGGTTAAGCTCAATAAAATTTATACCAAGACGGGGGATGACGGCAGCACGGGTTTATCGGATGGTTCGCGGCGACCAAAAAGCGACCTGCGTGTCGAATCCTATGGCACGGTGGATGAAGCCAATAGCGTGATGGGTCTGTTGATAGATTCCCTGCAACCCACCAAAGACCAGCAGATCCTTATTGATATTTTGACGGCCATCCAGCATGACATGTTTGACCTGGGGGCTGATATTGCCAAACCGTTTGGCGATGATACCGCCCATGATTTGCGTATTGTCGCACACCAAGTAAATTTTTTAGAACAGAAAATAGATAGTTTGAATGAAACCCTGCCGCCGCTGGAGTCTTTTATTTTACCAGGGGGGGGCAAGGCGGCATCTATCTGTCACATGGCGCGCACCACGACACGGCGTGCCGAACGTTTGTTGGTTGGGTTGAAAACGGTGGAAGAAATTAACCCGCTGGCTTTGCAATACCTCAACCGCTTGTCTGACCTGCTGTTTGTGATGGCGCGGTTGTTGGCGCGCGCCGAAAAGGGCGAGGTATTATGGCAACCAGGAAAAAATCGTTCCTAAATATTTTTTGCAAATGGGCGAATTTGGTCGACGACTTGCGGTGACGTTGTAACCCGCCCCTAACTTTATAATTACCAACCAAGGATAACCGAAGCGGCGGCGATGCCAGCCTCATCAGTAAGGGATAGATGAACGATGGGCTGGCTGTTTGCTGGCATCAGGCTGAGGGCGCGTTTTAACGCCCCACCATGCAGCACCATGGTGGGTTGGCCAGATGGTAAGTGGATAACCTCCATATTTTGCCACAGCACGCCTTGCCGCAGGCCCGTCCCCAAGGCTTTTGAGCAGGCTTCTTTTGCTGAAAATAACATGGCGTAGCGGGCGGTGCGGCGTATGGGTTTGCTGTCGCAGTAGGCGCGTTCGCGGGCGGTAAAAATATATTCTGGAAAACGCCGCGGAAATCTTTTTAAGGTTTTTTCAAAACGGATAATCTCAGCCAGGTCGATGCCCGTGCCAATAATATGGCTGATGGGTTGAATGGCCTTGTGGTTGAAATTGTTCAGCATGGGAAGGGTATCCATATATTAAGTTCGCCTTACCTCAAGCACCATTTCTTTGCCAGCCAATTTTATTTTTTCAATAATTTCTTTTAACTGGCGCAGGCCGAAAACTTCGATATCTAATATCACCTGCACCTGGTCTTTGGTGCGCATTTTGAATTGAATATCGGCAATATTGCTGCCCGTTTTGGTCAGAACATCGGTCACCAAATTTAATGCCCCAGGACGATTATGCAAAATTAAAAAAAGTCGTGAAGTAAAAATTTCATTATGGGCTGATTTTTTTTGCCAATGCACAGCAATGATTCTGTCGGGGTGATGTTGAAATGGCAAAAGTTTTTTACAATTGAGGCGATGCAACGTGATGCCTTGTCCCAAATTTTTAACCCCCGCAATATGATCGCCAGGCAAGGGGTAGCAACAGGCGGCAAATTTGAGCGATACATCTTTGGTAAAATGACCGATGTCAATAATATCGGCAGCCGACTTCTTTGCTTTTTTCTTTTTCCTGTTTTCGTATATGGTGGCGCGTTTCATTTCAGGATAAAGGGCAAAGACAATTTCTTGCGGATTAACTTGCGACAGGGCGATAAGGCGAAACAATTGGTCGTCGGTCGCGACACCAAATTTTTTATAGGCTTTGCCTAAATTGATATTAAGCATGTCGACGTCAGTCGGGTTAAGCAGGCCCAGCCTTATCAATTCACTTTTTAATATATCATGCCCCTGGATAAGATAGGCTTTTTCTCTTTTTTCCTTTAATTTTTTGGCAACAAAGGCCTTGGCGCGCGCGGTTTTAAGCCAATGGAACCAATTTTCTTCGGGTTCTAATTTTTTATGAGCCGTCACGATTTCTACCGTATCGCCGTTTTTTAATTTGGTATAAAATGAAACGGGATGTCCATTGACCAAGGCGTGATCGAATTCTTCCCCAACCCCGCTATGCACCGCGAAGGCAAAATCCAACGGCAAGGAATCGATAGGCAATTCATAAAAATCGCCCTTGGGTGAGGAAACATAAATGCGGTCGGTGTAAAGAAAAGTTCGGCTGTTATCAAGAAAGCTCAATTGGTCGCTTTTTTGTTCTTCCACGGCGGTAAAGAAATCCTTTAACCAATTCAAAGCCGAGTCGTGATATTGTTGATACCTCTTTTTTTCATCGCCAGAATGGCCACTGTTTGCATTTTTATATAACCAATGGGATGCCAAACCATTTTCGGCAAAATCATCCATCCTATGGGTTCTTATCTGCACTTCTATCCTTTTGCCGCCTGGGCCAATGATGACGGTATGTAAGCTTTGATAGCCATTGCTCTTGGGGGATGAGATGTAATCTTTTAATTTGGTGGGGATGGTTTTGTAATGTTCGTGAAGCAGCCACAAACATAAATAACAATCGCGCACATTATCGACAATGATGCGAAAGGCCATGATGTCAGACAGGTCGCCCATCTGCCTTTGCTTTTTCTGCATTTTTTGATAGATGGACCAATGGTCTTTAAGGCGAAATTTTATCTCCCCCTTGATTTTTTCTTTAGCCAATAGATTTTGTAATGTTTGACTTATATCAGTCACATCTTGTTCTTGGTAAAGGAAATGCAACCGTTTATCGATGATTTCATAACTGACGGGGTGAAGTTCTTTGAAGGCAAGCGACGCCAATTCTTCGCTCCATCTTTTTAACCCGATACGCTCGGCCAAGGGAACATAGATCTCTAATGTTTGTTCGGCAATACGGGCGCGGCTATCGGGGTTTTGTTTCCCAGTCAGGGTGCGCATGTTATGAAGGCGGTCGGCAAGTTTGACTATCAAAACGCGGATGTCGCCAATGCTCGCCAGCAGCAGTTTGCGCAAATTTTCGGAATCTTTTGTCTCGCGCTCGGCTTCCTCCAGGTAAGAGATTTTGGTTAAGCCATCCACCAAAAAAGAAACCTCTTCGCCAAATTGCTCTTTTATTTCTGATAATTTTATCGTGGTGTCTTCGACGGTATCATGGAGCAAGGCCGTGATAATAGTCGCATCATCCATTTTCTTTTCGGTTAGCAATTGCGCCACCGCCAAGGGGTGTTGAAAATAATCATCGCCCGAATGACGTTTTTGATTCTTATGGGCTTTTAGCGACAGGTCATAGGCCTTGGTAAGCAACTCTTCATTAATCTGAGGGTTGTAATTTTTGACCGAAGAAATAAGTGGGGCAGAAGGCATGATGATGAGTAACCTCGGTTTAAAAATATAAATCTTTACCCAAGGATAAATAGATTATATTAATTCTATCATGAAATGATATTTTTGGCTAGCGGTGGTTATAAGGCAGTATTGAGCAACGTAGGTTATCACCTTGGCTTAACCGACATTTTTCTTATTCAATTTTTTAACGCGTTGCCAATATCTTTCTAATTCAATGGGCGAAAGATTTGTTATTTTTTTGTTGTCTTGTTTAATCATAACCTCCATCATCGCAAAGCGTTTTTGGAATTTTTTATTGGCTTGTGATAATATACTGGTGGCCGAAAGGCGCATGTGGGTTGCCAAGCAAACCAGGGTAAAAAATATATCGCCCAATTCTTCCTCTTGATTTTTTTTGTCGCCAGTTGACAGGGCTACGGTGAATTCTTTTATTTCTTCCTGCAGTTTTTTTAATATGGCCTTTTCATCTTGCCAGGTGAAGTTTTTTTGCATGGCGCGGCGGATGATTTTTTGACCGCGACCAAGCACCGAAATAGGGATATAACGCAAGATTGACATGGTATTTTTTATAGCATAGGAAAATATCATGGCAATGAATTTTTGGCGAGAAGTATTTTTTGATGTTAAGGCAACCATGCGCTTGGCCACGCCTATCGTTTTGTCATCAACCATCACGGCGGGGCTTGCTATTACTGACAATTATTTTTTGTCGCGCTTAACATCGCCCATTCCGTTGGCGGGTTATGGGTTGGTGGCTGCATTTTTGGTCATTTTTTATGCGACTCTCTATGGTTTCTTGAATCCCTTGGTCGTGATGATAGGGCAGGCCGCTGGCAAGAGGGATAACAAACAAGTGGGCGAGATTATTCGCGTCGGTTGTTTGATGGCGTTTCTGGGTGGTGGTATATTTGGGTTGCTTTTGGGCGGTTGTTATTTTTTGCTAGGGTTCTTTGGTCAACCAGCCGAGGTTGTTGAACACGTATTTGGCTATTGGTTTTGTGTATCGTTGGCTATGATATTTTGGGCCACGGGCGCGGTGATTAAACAAGCTTTAGACGCATTAAGGAAGAATTGGACGGCAACGATTATTTACAGTTCGATGGTGGTGATTAATTTGCCAGTGGCTTATTTTTTTATTTTTGGCATACCAGGGGTGATACCGCCCTTGGGCTTAACAGGCGCGGGGATTGGTTGGTTGGTGGCCGATGGGTTGACGAATAGTATTTTCTTTTTCTATCTTTTTTTGGCTCCCAGCATGAAAAAATATCACGGCAATAGGGGAAATAAAAAATTGGCCAATAAGTCAGTTCTATATTGGTTTTTGAAAACGCCCTTAGATAAAAAAATTATAAAGCAATTTTTTACTTTGTCTATTCCTGTTACCATCGAAAGTTTTTTTGAAGTTTGCGCCTATGCCATGATAGGCATCATGATTGGTTGGTTTGGCGTTCGCGAATTGGCAGGACGCCAAATAAGCAATGGTTTCCTGGAAATGCTTTATATGATACCTATCAGCATGACCTACGCTACAACCATCGTTGTATCCAACATGGTTGGCAAAAGGCAATTTTCAAAATTGCGTATAGCGGGTTTAGCCAGCCTGTTGACGGTGCTGACCTTTACCCTGGTTTCAACCCTGTTTTTGTTATTGTTTGCTGAAAAAATTGCCTTAGCATTTGGGCGTGATTTGTCATCGGCCGATTATATTATTCCCTTGGCGACGGGGTTTTTAATCATTGGGGCGGCATCGCAAATCATTGACGGCGTGCAATCGGTTATGTTGGGCGCGTTGCGGGGCATGGGCGATTTTACTTTTTCTAGCGTTATCAGCGTTGTTGGCTATCTTGTTATTGGCTTGCCGCTTGCTTATTTCCTTGGCTTTCACGTATTTCATCATCCTTTTGCTGTTTATATTGGTCTTATTATCGGCGTGTTGTGCGCTGCCATTATCCTTGTATTGCGGTTTTGGCACAAAACAAAACCTGTTTAAGAATCCTGTTGCTTTTCTAGTCATGAATTATTTATAGCTTTATTATGCAAGACATTCGCAAAATATTTTTAGAATATTTTAAAAAAACAGGGCATCGGGCGGTTGAATCATCCTCTCTCATTCCTGATAATGACCCGACGTTGATGTTCGTCAATTCGGGCATGGTGCAATTTAAAAATATTTTTTTGGGATTAGAAAAAAGCGATTATAGCACCGCCACCACCGCGCAAAAATGCGTGCGGGCTGGCGGCAAACATAACGATTTGGATAATGTCGGTTATACCGCGCGCCACCATAGTTTTTTTGAAATGTTGGGCAATTTTTCATTTGGCGATTATTTTAAGGAGCAGGCCATATTCCACGCTTGGCAAGTTGTTAACAGCGAATTGCAATTGCCCAAGGATAAGCTGTGCGTCACGGTTTATCACAATGATGACGAGGCTTATAACCTGTGGAAAAAAATAGCAGGCCTGTCCGATGAAAAAATTATCCGCATCAGCACCGCCGACAATTTTTGGCAAATGGGCGATACGGGGCCTTGTGGCCCATGCTCAGAAATTTTTTATGACCATGGCGATAAAATATTTGGTGGGCCGCCTGGCACCCCCGACGCCGATGGTGATAGGTTTGTTGAAATTTGGAATCTGGTTTTTATGCAATATGAAATAACGCCCGATGGGGTGCGGCATGATTTACCACGACCGTCCATCGATACGGGCATGGGGTTGGAACGTATTACGGCGGTGATGGAAGGAGTCTCCAACAATTATGACACCAGCTTATTTAGCGGCATTATCGGCGCCATCGGCGATATTCTTTCTAAGAAGCCTGATAAGCAAACCATTGCTTCCTTTCGGGTGATGGCCGACCATTTGCGCGCCATGGCCTTTTTGGTGGCCGATGGTTTATACCCCAGTAACGAGGGCAGGGGTTATGTGCTACGCCGCATTATGCGCCGCGCCATGCGCCATGCTTACCTGCTCGGAAGCAAAAAACCTATCTTTGGTCAATTGCTGGATAGTTTGATAACGGTGATGGGCGGGCATTACCAAGAATTAACCCAAGCAAAAGATAATATTAAAAAAGTTTTCTTGCGCGAAGAAGAACAGTTTGAAGAATTATTGTGGCGCGGCATGGGGATGCTCAATAAAGAATTGGAAAAAACCGCGGCGGGTAAAGACCTATCGGGCAAGGTTGCTTTCCAACTTTATGATACCTACGGCTTCCCGCTTGATTTGACGGTTGATATTGTAAAGGCCGAGGGTCGGTCGGTCGCGGTTGCCGAATTTGAAGAGGCGATGGCCGAACAAAAAAAACGCGGCAAGGAATCATGGGCGGGTTCGGGCGATAGCAAAGACGAAAAAATATGGTTTGTATTAAAAGAAAAACATGGCGCCACCAGTTTTGTGGGTTATGACAAATTGCAAGGCGAAGGAAAGGTTGTTGCTTTGCTTAACGAACATGCTCAACCCGTTGAGAAGTTGCAAGAAGAAACGGGCTGGGTGATACTTGACCAGACAGTTTTTTATGGCGAATCGGGCGGACAAAAGGGCGACAAGGGTTGGCTGGGCCAGCATGAGGTTATCGACACCAAAAAATACCAAGGCATCATCGCGCACCAAGTTTTGGTTGGCCAAACCATAACCATGGGCGATGTATTATTGGCGAAGGTTAACGAAGGGTGGCGCAACGCGACACGCGCCAACCATTCGGCAACCCACCTGTTGCACGAAGCATTGCGCCAAACCTTGGGGTTGCATGTGGCACAAAAAGGCTCCTTGGTGGCGCAGGATCACCTGCGGTTTGATTTTTCGCACCATGAACCGATAACCGATAATCAATTGCAAGCGATTGAAGCCGCGGTTAACCAACGTATCGTGGCTGGTGGAACGGTCGAGACAAAAATAATGGACCAAACCACGGCGGAGAAACTTGGTGCCATAGCCTTGTTTGGTGAAAAATATGGCGATGAAGTGCGGGTGGTTTTCATGGGGCAGGCGGTTGATAATGATGCCAAGAATGAAAGAAAAAAATTCTATTCGATAGAATTATGCGGCGGCACCCATGTTGATAAATTGGCCGAGATTAATGGCTTCATGATAGGCAACCAAGAATCGGTGGCATCGGGGGTAAGGCGTATAGTTGCCTACACTGGTGCCGAAGAAATAAGGGCGCAGATGTGGAAGAAATTTGATAAGCAAGAAGATGACTATAACCATGTTTTTACTATTAACAACAAATTGAGGGCCGAGTTAAAATTACCCGCGCGAAACCAGGCCGAAATTTCAAGGCAGGGCGTTATACCCGTTGTTAAAAGCGATGGAGCCGAAGTTTTTGATGCCAACCGATTTATAAAGAATAATTGGGAGCAATTAACCAAATGGGAAAAAACCATCGAGGAGGTTTCTGCCGAGAACAAGCAATTTACCAAACAACTGCTTGATAAAAAAATTGCCCAGGCATCAATATTGTCGCCAGGCGATATAACAAAACATGAAGAAAAAAATATAGTTTATATTGCTAAAAAAATTGAAGGGGTCACAGGGCGCGAATTAAAATCCATTATCGATAATATAAAAAAACAACCCGCCGCGAGCCAGGCGGTGATAGTTTTGCTGGCGGTTGATAATGGTAAAGTGGCGGTAGCCATAGCGGTGCATGGCGCGGCCAGCCAGTGGTTTGCCGCGAATGAATTGGCCACCGTGGCGGGCGACATATTGGGCGGCAGTGGCGGCGGTAAAAAAGATTTCGCCATGTCGGGCGGACCAAATGCCGCGAAGTTAGAAGAAGCCATGACGCGGATTAAAAAAACCGTGCTGGGGTAATATCACCCCAATAATGTTGCTATAACGGTTTGTAACGCCCCCTTGCCGAGGTTGCTATGGGAGCTGGTTGCTATCACCGTGGGTAAGCAGTTTGTAAAATTTTTGATGGTGGCTTCGATGGCCAATTTTTCTTTGGCCAGAATATTTTCTGGAACCTTGTCGCATTTGGTTAAGATAATTTGACATATAATGCCGTTGTCAGACAGCAAACGAATGGCCGACATGTCGATTGATTTTAACCCATGCCGACCATCGATTAATAAACAAAGCAGGCGAAGGTTAACCCGCGAACTTAAATAAGCAAGAATAGTATCTTGCCATTGATGGGTTTTGTCTTTCATGGCGCGGGCAAAGCCATAACCTGGCATATCAACCAACAAAAAAGCGGCTGACGGATTGCTGAAAAAAAACAATTCCTGAGTCCGCCCAGGGTTTTTGGAACGCCGCGCCAAATTTTTCTGAATGGTCAGATTATTGATAAGCGATGATTTGCCGACATTCGACCTGCCCCAAAAGGCAATTTCTGGGTGCGGTGTGTTTGGTACTTGGTTCGGGTATCCCGCGACAGCCAACAATTCCCAACTGCCGCGCCAATTTGTTTGCCAATGATTTGTTGCTGACTTCGCCATCATAACATCATTATTTGTTAAAAATTGCTCGCATGAATATATTTTTAACAATAATAAATTGAGGTTTATTTTTTAAACAAACGGAACGGTACGTGATTTTTGTTCTCAATCTGACGGTTAATAATATACTGTTGCAAAATAGAAAGCATGTTGTTCCATGACCAGTAAATGACCAACCCCGCGGGCGATGAACCAAGCATAAAAGTAAAGACATAGGGAAAATAACTAAAAATCTTTGCTTGGATAGGGTCGGCAGCGGGCGGATTAAATTTTTGTTGTAACCACAAAGTGAAACCCATGATGATGGGCCAAATGCCGATATTAAAAATATGCAACCAGCCTGGCACATGCCATGGGATAAGGCCAAACAAAGTCAAAATACCCAACGGGTCGGGCGATGATAAATCGCTTATCCAACCAAAGAAGGGGGCGTGGCGGAATTCTATAGAAATGGTAAAAACACGATACAGGGCGAAGAAAACCGGGATTTGAATAAGCATGGGCAGGCAGCCAGCCAGCGGGTTGACGCCTTCCTTCTTATACATCGCCATCATGGCTTGCGATTGCTCCTGTTGGCTTTTGTAACGTTTTTTTAATTCCGCAACCTTGGGGGCAAGGTTGCGCATCATGGCCATCGAACGGAATGAATGTTGCGCAAAGGGGAATAACAACAACCTAACAATCACGGTTAGGCTGATAATAGCCAAGCCAACCGAATTGAGGTGCATGCTTAAAAAATGTAACAGCCACGCCATCGGCATGGTAATAATATAGAGCATGCCATAGTCAATGGTGAGGTCAAATTTTTCTATATGTTTTTGGCTGGTGTAATCATTGATAAGACCTGTTTCTTTTGCGCCAGCAAACAGATAGATTGTTTTTTCGATGGTGTGGCGGCGTTGCAAAATTTCAAAATCGCTGGCGTAATCTACTTGGTAACGGCCACGGCCGCCGCCTGCCTCTTTATCGTAACTAATACGGGTTATAAATTTTGGTTCAATTTTTTCTACTGGGGTTGTATCGTCGCCTTGTCCGTTGCCAGCATTATTGGCGGGCTTCGTTGCGTCTGCTACATTGGGGACCAGGGCGGTGAGCCAATATTTGTCTGAAAAACCAAGCCAACCTGTCTTGCCTTCACCTTGAAAAGGTTGGTCAACCATTTTTTTGTAATTTTTTTCGGTTAATTTTTTATCCAACATAGCCAATGCCCCTTCATGCACCACACCAAGCGACGGCGGGGGGGCACCAAATTTTGCTACCAACCCATAAAAAGAAATATCCAAATTGCTCATGGTTAAATTTTGCACCGATTGTTTGATGGTAAAAAGATAATCATTGTCTAAACTAACAAAAACTTTATAGGACAAACCATCGGCGTTATAACTTAAGGTAACATCCTCGCCAGGCTTCAATATTTTTTTATTGGCCGACCACAAACTGTCGCTGTTGGGCAATTGTAAACGGTCATCGTGGCTTAACCAACCCAAATCAACCACGTAACCACTCGCGCTGTTGCTGGGTGAAAGCAGGGTAACGGGGACCGAACTGTTTGGAACATCGCTATATTGGACAAGGGTGAGGTCGTCAAAACGCAAGCCCCGCAGGTTAATACTGCCCTTTAACTTGGGGCTATCTATCACCAGGCGCGGACTATCGGCCAGGGCCTGGTCGCGCGGTTTTATCGTTAATATTTTTTTGTCGGCATCGGTTGGCTGAGCAGATTGGGTGACGGCGGGCTTATCGGGCAGGGGGACATTCTTTGCGGCAGGAAAAAAGTAATTCCATCCGCCAATAATAATTGTCGAGAGTATAATCGCGAGAATAAGATTGCCCTTGTTTTCCATTATTTTTCTCTTCTTATATTTTTTTCTTGAGGTTTTTGACGATGGATAATTTTTCGTAATTTATTTATGAACGATAAATTCTATAGCTTCTTTTACCTGATTTCGCAAGTATAAGAAATTACAACCAGCGGTTTGTCGCGTCGCAATCAAAACAAAATCAAACTTGGCCTCGGCAATGTTGCTAGAAGGCTTTTGACTCGTTGCGGTTGCATCGCAACAATCGCGCACGATGGATTTTAACCGCCGTTTAATTTTGTTGCGCACCACGGCCGAGCCAATTTTTTTGCTGACGGTAAAGCCAAAACGGGGTAGGGGGGAATCTTTCTTGCTGGCCGTCACCAAGATAAGGGGTTTTTTACAAATAATCCCGCTTTGCTGGGTATGCAAAAAATCTTTTCGTTTTTTGATAATAGAAAGCCGCACGATGAATATTCTTATTTCCTAAGGTTATGCAATAAAATCGCCTTCACAATTTGCTATGTACAAATTTTATCTGATGGCTTGCACCAATGGTATGGCGCGGGTATGGCGCGACCGCTTTAAGCGGATAATTTTTTGCGACCCTGACGGCGGCGGCGGCCCAAAACTTTTTGCCCATCGCGTGTTGCCATGCGGGTGCGAAAGCCATGACGGCGTTTGCGCACTAATTTGCTGGGCTGATAAGTTCTTTTGACCATGATGCCGATTGATTAGGGGATTTTTTTTGCGCTGTCAATGAATATTTGCAGGGAATATTTACAGGGAATATTTACAGGGAATAATATATGGTGGATGTGGTTATGGACATGATGCAGGGGCGCGACATAAACCAAGATTTTTTTATAAAAAAATGGGCGGCGGGTTTTGTCCCGTCGCCCGTTTAAAAAACATGCAAACCATGTTTACTACAGGATAAACAATGACATTATTAATTTTGCCATTTTTTCATCCGTTTTTCCATCTTTTCCTCCCACATTGCATATTGCTCAGGGGTTAGAACAGACTTCATTGCCGATTTTCTTTTTTCGATGAGTGCATCGCGATTAGCTTTCATCGTTTGAAAATCGGCCAGCATCAGTTTTTGTAATTGTGCGATTTGCGAATCGTTAAGATTCAAACGCTTCGCCATTTTTTTAACCTTATGCTGGATCATTGCTTCGGGATTTTGCTTCATGTTATGGAAATGGTTATGCACCATGACCCGACCCACAACCATCACCGCTATCACAACCACCAAGGTGGAAGCAACGCTGACCAGGGTATGTTTCGACAACACCAAAGACCATAAGTTCTTTTTCAAGTTCTTTTTCATTTTTTTCTCCTTTCTGTTTTATATATAAGCTTAGGTTGGCGTAAAAAAAATAGGCCATATGTTAAGAATTATTGCTTCCTTATTTTACCGCTAATTTTTTTAATAAAACATAGATAGCACCATCGCCGCCTTGCGATGCGGCGGGTGTTTTTTGAACAGCGATAATGTTTTTATTCCTTTCAAGGAATGTTTGGGTTGTTTGTTTGACGATGCCCGTGCCCTTGCCCGTTACAATAAGCAAATGCCTCATTTTTTGCACACGCATACGGTAAAAAAAATCTTCAAGCGCAGCCAAGGCCTCGCTGCTGGTGCAACCATGCAGATCCAATTGCGCATCGGTGGGCAGGTATTTTTTATTGCGCGCAATATTGCTTGTGGCTTGTTTGTTACTTAGGGTGGGTGGTTTATGGGGCTCAGCGGCGCGGGCGGATGGGGGCGATAAAGTAATGTTTCGCCATGACCTTACGCTCCTGTTGCTCGCCGTGGACAATGGGGACGGTGGTGAGGGGGACGGTGGTGAGGGGGGCGGATGGAGCGGGGGGCGCACCGTGCGGTCCTTCACAACTGATATTTCTTCTTGTTTTAATGGCGCGGCACCACCAACCTCTAACATGTCGGCAAATCGCTGTCCTTGCCTGCCGTGGCGCGGCGCGGCATGGGCCACGATTTTGCTTTTTTTTAAAGCCCGCGTTTTTGCCTTATAATGTTCCCATAAATTCATAAATATCATTATAGTATGTTGCTAATATTTTTTCATTATTTTTGTTGCGAAAAAAATCAAAACCACAAGAATCTTGGTTGGGCGATTGATTTGTGAAGAATAGTCGGCTAAGTCATCATTCATGTCATTTATAAGAAGTCTTACGGGTGGTAATAAATATATTTTATTGATAGCAGCGATGATATTGATGGGGTTGCTTAGCACCGACATCTTCCTCCCCAGCTTGCCTAAAATAACCGAATATTTTCATACTGATGAAACCGAAACGTTAAAGGGGTTAAGTTATTACTTCATTGCCCTGGCGGGATCATTTTTGTTTGTCGGCAATTTGTTGGATAGGTTTGGTCGGCGGCGTATTTTGCTGATTGGTTTGGTGCTTTATATTGCAACATCCATCTTGATAGGGTTTAGTTGGTCCATCGAGGTTTTTATTGCGGCGCGTGTGTTGCAAGGTCTATCATCGGCGATTATTAACACCGCCGCCCGCACCATCGCGCGCGACACCACCGATAAAAAGCAAATAGGCAAAGTTTTTTCTTTCATTGGAATGGTGGTTTCCATTTCCCCCATGTTGGCACCGTTGCTCGGGGGGTTTATTGAAAAATATTTGGAATGGCAGATTAATTTTTATTTTTTGAGCGTGGTGGGCGTGCTGATATTCATTATTACCCTGCTCAAGCTTCCCGAAACCGCACCCGAGAAAAATCGCGAAGAAAGGCAATTAGAAAAAAGTTTTTTTGGTGAAATGAAGGCCTATTGGCTTATTATTTCCCACCTTGGGTTTTTGGCTTATGGGGCTATCTTGTTTGGCTTTTTTTCTTTTTTTGGTTCTTATATTGCATCCTCTTCCTTTATCTACACTCAATTGGGGTTCGAACCCGAACAATTTGGTATTATTTTTACCTTGACGGCGGTTATGTTCCTTATTGGCTCGACGGTCAACAATTTGCTGCAGGATAAAAAAGGTGGTTTTTATCTTATGTTGTGGGGGGTTAGTTTAAGCACGCTGGGGGTGGTTGCCCTGTGGGCATTGTCAATTCTTGAAATACATCACGTATTGGCGGTGATGATGCCCATGATGTTGGCTACCCTGGGTAATGGTTTCGCGGTGGGTAATGCTTTTGCTGGCTCCATCAAATATTTTAAATTCCGCGCTGGCACAGCTACGGCCTTGCTCGGTTTTACACAATATGGGGCCATGGCCATGGCTATTGAGGTCATGGGAACCCATTTGGAAGACGAAAACGTGGTGTATGCACTAAGTTTGATGATGATGAGGTCGATAGCGGTTATTTGGGCAGGGTTGGTGGTGGTGGGAATCATCGAACAATATAAGTTAAAATTGCGTCACCTGTAAATTACAATGGCATCATTTTTAATTTTCAATCATCTTAAGATAGTGATACAATAAGCCCCCATAAGGTAAGGATAAAGCAATGGCAACCATACCCAAAATTTTACCAGTCTTTCCATTAAGCGGCGTGATAGTTCCGCCAGGGGCCATCTTGCCATTTAATATTTTTGAACCACGGTATGTAGCCATGGTGGAGGATGTGTTAAAAAATGGCCGTTATATTATTGTAACCCAACCAAGGGATAGAGAATCGCAGGACAAACAACCCGCGCTTTATCAGGTTGCCACCCTATGCAAAATAGTTTTCTTTGACGAGGATTCGCCAAGCCGTTATCACGTCACCATGCTTGGCATGCAGCGCATTATTTTGGAAAAAGAACAACCGATGAAACGCGGTTATCGACGCTTCGCCTTTCAACGCAGTGATTATTTGGATGATTTGTTGAATAACGAATTTTTATTGCCCGATAGGAAGAAATTTTTTTCGACATTATCGCTTTATTTAGAACGTTTTGAAAAAATAATAGATTGGGATGATTTTCAAAAGCTTGACGATGAAAAAATTCTACTGGTTGTCATGATAACTTTTCCTTTTTTGCCAGCCGAGAAGCAGGCTCTGCTGGAAGCAAAAACCACCAAGCAACGATACGATATGTTAATGTCTTTGCTGGAGATGTCTATAAAAGATCGTGGTCGTTACGCGAATATTGAATTTTGGGGCGAAAATGAAAAAAGAATATTGCAATAAAGAAAGAAAATCGATTTTGAATATCTTAAACAATTTCCTTGAAAACAAATAAGAATCAGGTGATAGCGAACCATGGCGGACAATGATACGGGACAGAATAAATCTGGTGATGGGCCATTTGCCGCCCAACCCAATGCTGCTCCCAATCCTATTTTAGCGCAATTGCAAAACCTAGTGCAGCAGGGCATGGCTGCTGTTCAACAGAAACAATGGCAAGCGGGGCTGGATATTTTGTCCCAGGCCGCTTTGATATCCGACCAAACGCCGTTTTTGTGGGAACATCTTGGCCTATGCGCGGTGAATTTAGAAAAATTTGAAGCTGCTTATTTGCACACCACAAGGCTGATATGGTTGCAACCCGACCATGTTCCTGCTCACCTTAACCGCGGGCGCATCGCCAGCAAATTAAATATGATAGCCGAAGCAGTCGAAGATTTTGAATGGGTTTTAAAATTTGACAAGGCAACGCCCCTTAACATAGCCGAGGCAGGGGTGGAATTGATATCGCTTTACCGCGATGCCAACAGCGATAAGGCGGGCATGAAAAAAGCCTTCGACATCATCGCGCGATTAGAAAAACTGCCGCCCGAGGCTATCGAGCCCTTCAAAGGTAAATTTTATCGTCATCGTATTTTTTCTTACCTTAAGGCGGGCGATTATGAAAAAGGTTTTGAATATTACGAAATACGCAACGACCCCAATGTTAAATTATTTAGCCAGCCCATATGGGCAACCTTGCCGCATCACCAAGACGGCAATTTGTGGCGCGGCAAAGAAACTTTGAAAGACAAAACCATTTTAATCGCCGCCGAGCAAGGCTTTGGCGATGTTATTCAATTTGGTCGCTTGCTACCCGATTTCCTTCAATTGGCTAAAAAACAAGGTGGCAAAAAAATCATATTGGAGGTTTATCCTGAGTTGGTCGAGCTATTCGCCTCTTCCCCCATTAGCCAAGGCATGGATGTGGTGGCGCGCGGCGCAACACCACCCAGTTTTGATTGCTGGTTAAGGTTGGGCAGTTTGCCTTATCATCTCAAACTAACCATGGATAAGATCCCGTTTGGCAATAAGAAAAACCCTGCTTACCTTAGCCCAACCTCCGCTGGTAAGGACCTGTTGCCGAAGGTTGCGGGGCGGCGCAAAATTGGTTTGGCTTGGTCATCGAATGTTAACAGCAACGATAATTCCTTGCGCTCTATCCCGTCATTAAAAACGCTGCTGCCATTATGGGATGCCGAGGATTGCGATTTTTATTCTTTGCAAGTGGGTGAGAAGTCAAAAGAAATTGCAGAAATTGGCATGGAGGCGGCCTTCCTTGATTTGTCGCTTCATATCAAGAACTTCGCCGATACCGCAAGGTTTATTCAAGAAATGGATATCATTATCACCATCGATTCCTCGGTCATGCATGTCGCGGCGGCGTTGGGTAAAACAACATGGGTTATGGCACCTTATGCCTCCGATTGGCGATTGGGTTTGGGCAAGGCCGAACAAACCCACGCTTCGCCTTGGTATCCTACCACGACTATTTTTCGCTGCACCAAACCTGGCGACTGGGATGCCGTGATTGAGCGTGTTCAGCAAAAATTGCTAGACAATAAATAATAACTGCAAACAATAACGGCGGCATCATGGCCTATCAATTACAAAATCCATCGTTGGTGCAAGCCAAACCCGTAACCAACAAGCCATTGGTCAATTTGTTACTGGCAACCGACCAACGTTATTGTGCCTTCACTGGTTTGGCGGTGGCAAGTTTTTTAAAAAACCTATCGCCAGATTTTTTTTTGAATGTTGTTATCTTGCACGATGGGTCGCTGGCGCAGGGCGATATGGAAAAATTTGGCAAAATAAGGAACCAAAATAACGTTGAAAATAATATAGTTTTTTTGGATTGCAGAACCGAATTGCCCCAAATGAATGAAAAACCGACGATGATACCGCGCAGCATGATGTATCGTTTGCTGTTGCCACTTATCATGCAACACCACGAACGGGTGCTGTATGTTGATTCTGACATCATGGCGGCGGGGGATATATCATCGCTTTTTACCATGCCGATGAACAATTGCGCCATCGCCGCGGTGCGCGATTTGCCAGTTTACGCCAATTGCGTGGCGGGGGTGAAGATACCCGTCAAACCTTACATGACGGCCTTAGTCGAAAATAATGAACAGGATAATACCATGGCGTGGCGTGATTATTTTAAAAAATACTTGGGCATGGATGGTAATTGGGGTGATTATTTCAATTCGGGTGTTATATTATTCGATATAAAAAAAATTTTATCCTTGGGTGTCATCGATGATATATTGACCGATGTTGGCCGTGGTTATGTTTACCCCGACCAAGATATTCTTAATAAATATTTGGTCAAACAATGTTTGCAATTACCGCCCATTTGGAATTTGCATACATTTTTAAAAACGCCATTGTTTGCGGGGCATGTGGAACAGCATGTTGATAAGGGCTTGGTGGCGGAATATGTCGCGGCCTGCGATAACCCCAAAATTATTCATTTTGCGGGCCCATGGAAACCGTGGCAACGCGGCGATATTATCCACACCGATAAATTTTTTAACAATTTGGTTGAAACGCCATGGTTTGATGAGATCATGGCACGCCATGAATTAGATAAAAAATATAATATTGAAATAAAAAGAGTATAGAAAGTGCTGTTATATCATGGTCAACCATTACGAATTTATCGAAACAAAAAAACAGCAAACCTCGGTTTGTAAATGCTGCGGTTTTGGCGTCACGCCTTACCTTGGCTCGGTGGATTTTAACCGCACTTGCCACGATGTGTTATTTAACAAAAAAACCTACCCCGTGGCCAACGAATGGGTCGATTATTATGGTTGCCCCAATTGTGCTTTTATTTTTACCAATCATATCGATTCGTGGAGTAAGGAGCAAATCCAAACCAGGATCTATGGCGCCGATTATATCATCACCGACCCACCCGTTGGCGGCGATGAATTGAAGCCCAAGGAACAACGCGGCAATTATTTGTTGGGTAAACATATGGCCAATATTTTTGATGGCGCCCAGCAATCTATCCGCGTGTTGGATTTTGGTGCGGGCGGCAACCCGTCGTTGATGGGGCAGGCCTTGTTGGATAAGGGCTTTGCCACCTATTCTTACGAACCCTATCTTTCTTTTTACGATAACGACTATACCGAACAAATTCCCGAAGGTCATTACCAAGTGATTACCGCCATCGAAGTGATGGAACATTGCCAAGATTTAGAAATGGTGGGAAGATTCATGCAACAACGCCTGGCGGAGCATGGCGTGTTTTGGATTCAAACCTTGATTCACCCCAATAAATTACAAAAGGACGCTCTCAATTCGTGGTATGTTGGCCCACGCAATGGGCATGTTTCCATTTTTTCCCAGGTCGCCATTACGTTGTTGTTAAGAAGGTTTGGCATCAATTGTGTGCAAACTATTTATGGCACCATGGCTTTCAAAAAATTACCCAACTTTCCCAATAAAATTTTTATTTATTAACGTGACGTCATGCTTAGTAAAACTCCCCCCAGCGTGTCGGTGATATTGAGTGTTTACAATGGGGGGCCTACCTTTCGCTCCCACGGTATCGATTCCATCCTTAAGCAAACCTTTACTGATTTCGAATTCATCATCGTTGATGACGCATCGACCGACGGCTCGGCCGATGTTATCAGGCAAGCCATGCAAGAAGACGCAAGAATCAAAGGTATTTTTTTGAGCGAGAATGTTGGCATTGCACGGGCGCGCAATGCAGGTTTGGCCATGGCGTCTGGCAAATACATGATGGTGCAGGATGCAACCGATATTTCTTATCCCGACCGCATGGAAAAGCAATTTTCCTTTATGGAAAATAATCCTGATTTTATATGGGTTGGCGGCAGCATAAGGGTGATTAACCTCAATATCGCGGCGGATGATAATGGGTCGGGAACAGAGCAAGGAAAAAAAAACCTAACGGGTGATTTTTTAAGCGGCAAGCGTGAAAGTTTTTTACGCTACGCAACCTCGCTCGACCAAATAGGGCAGGCGACACAATCGGGCAAGATGCCTGCTTGCCATTTAGCATTTTTTGTAAGGATGACGGCATTAAGAAAAATTGGTGGTTACCATCCCGCCTTGCCCGTGGCCGAAGATGTTGATTTGTTTTTACGCCTATCGCCCCATGGAAAAATGGTTAATTTGCCCGATGTTATCGCCGACCATATTGTCGATGGCGATAATTCAAGCAACCGCGTGCCTTTATGGAAGGCAACCTGCGCCCTGGCAGCATCAAGGGCGCACCTTGCCCGATTGAAGGGCAAACCAGACATGTTGGCGGGGCGCGAAACACCCCCAGGATTGGAAGTGTTGGAGACCGCCGAATCATTCGAAGAATATATGATGTTATTAAAATTTACCATGGCGTCGCTGCTGTGGGGTTTTGACCGCGAGGTGTATCGCAATATGTTTTTTGACTTATTGAACAAAACCCTAGCGATGGAGATGGGTATACAAGCCAAATGTAATTTTATCTTTTCATTCATGGGCGAGATATTCAATTACACGCGACAACGCCATGCCGAACATTATAATTTGTTGCAAGAATTATATAAGAAAATGATGGAGGTATCAGGCGGACAGATAGCAGGGTTGCCCGAGCTAAAAGACGCTATAAAAAAATTCCTTGATGGCAAAAACCAGGATAGTTCGTGGCTGGAATATTAATAAAAAAATACAGACGCCATCTTGACATTATTTATATTCCATTGCATGATGGGCGATAAATTTATTATTCATTTTTAATATTACCACAACTAAAAGGGGACGTTATGAACAACATGAGCAAATTAAAACCAAACGACTTGGAAGCATTTTGGATGCCGTTCACTGCCAATCGGCAGTTTAAACAAAAACCGCGGTTGTTTGTTTCGGCCTCGGGCATGTATTACAAAACGGACGATGACCGCACGGTGCTTGACGCCACGGCGGGTTTATGGTGCGTTAACGCGGGGCATTGCCGACCCAAAATCACGGAAGCCGTGCAAAAACAAGTCGCCGAATTGGATTACGCTCCTGCCTTTCAAATGGGGCACCCCAAAATTTTTGAATTGTCATCAAAATTGGTTTCGCTTTTCCCCGATGGTTATGATTATGCTTTTTATACCAACTCAGGTTCTGAATCGGTCGAAAGTGCTTTGAAAATTGCCTTGGCTTATCATAAGGCCAGGGGCGACGCTGGCCGCACAAGGTTGATAGGGCGCGAACGCGGTTATCACGGGGTGAACTTCGGCGGGATTTCGGTTGGCGGCATGGTCAACAACCGAAAATTCTTTGGCAGTTTATTAACGGGGGTTGATCATTTACCCCATACCCATAATTTGGCAAAAAACGCCTTCACCAAGGGCGTTCCCGAACATGGCAAAGAATTGGCCGATGATTTGGAACGTTTGGTCGCCTTGCATGGTGCCGATACCATCGCCGCGGTGATTGTTGAACCCATGGCGGGGTCAACGGGGGTTTTGATACCACCCAAGGGCTATTTGCAAAAATTACGCGACATCTGCACCAAACATGGCATTTTGCTGATATTTGATGAAGTCATCACGGGTTTTGGTCGATTAGGCTCGCCCTTCGCTGTTGATTACTTCGGGGTGGAGCCTGACATGGTAACCACCGCCAAGGGTTTAACCAACGGTGTTATCCCCATGGGGGCGGTGATATGCAAAAAACATATCTATGATGCCTTTATGAAGGGCCCCGAACATATGATTGAACTATTTCATGGCTATACCTATTCTGGCAACCCCGTTGCCACGGCGGCGGCGCTGGCTAGCTTAGAAACCTATCGCGAAGAAAAATTATTTGAACGCGCGAAAGAGTTGGCACCCTATTGGGAAAATGCTCTGCATAGTTTGAAGGGTTTGCCCCATGTTATAGACATTCGTAACTTGGGCTTGGTCGGGGCGGTGGAGCTCGAACCCATCAAAGACCAACCAACCAAACGCGCCTTTTCTGCCTTCCTCAAAGCTTTTGAAAAGGGCTTGTTAATAAGAACCACGGGGGATATTATTGCTCTATCGCCACCGCTTATTATTGAGAAAAAAGAAATTGACCAAATAGTCAGTATTTTAGGGGACATCCTAAAAACCCTCGAATAAATATCATGCTTTTTTTCTGCTCAGTGCCGAAATTAAAAAAAGGGACTGAAGTTATCGCTGTTGCGGCGGTGGCTTTCTCAATGTTTTTTTCTGGATTTTTTTCTGGGGTAAGCGCGGCCAGCGCGGGCGAGGTTAACATCATCGCTTGGCCAGGCTACATGGAGCGTGGCGACAACAACAAAGACTTTGATTGGATAACCAATTTTGAAAAGCAAACCAGTTGCAAGGTAAAAGTAAAAACCTCTAGCTCATCAGACGAAATGGTGACCTTGATGACTCAAGGGGGCTTTGACTTGGTAACCGCCTCGGGCGATGCTTCGGTGCGCTTGATAAGGTCGGGCACGGTGCAACCGATAGATACTGCTAAGATAAAATCATGGCAAACCATTGATAAAAGGTTACAAAACCAACCCTGGGATACCGTAAGGCAGAATGGTCAATTGGTGCATTATGGCGTGCCATTTATGTGGGGACCCATCGTTCTGCTCTACAATACCAAAGTTTTTAAAACGCCGCCCACCAGCTGGTCGGTGGTGTTTGAAGAACAAATTTTGCCCGATGGTATATCGAACAAGGGCAGGGTTTCAGCCTATAACAGCGCTATATATTTGGCGGATGTGGCTCTTTATGTCAAAAGTCGTCATCCCGAATTGCATATTGATAATCCTTACTATTTGACCGAAAAACAATACCAAGCAACCTTGGTGCAGGCTCGCCAACAAAGGAAAATAGTTGGTCGTTATTGGGGCAATCCCTTAACCCAGGTCGATGACTTCGCCAACGAAGGGGTGGTGGCTTCATCATCTTGGCAATTCCAAGTGAATTTGTTGCAAAAAAATAATAAAAATATTAACTACACCATACCGAAGGAAGGCTCGACAGGTTGGGTCGATACCACCATGCTTCATGCTAAATCGCGCAATATTGAATGCGCCTATGCCTGGTTAAATCATTCTATCAGCCCAAAATTACAAGGCGATTTGTCGGCATGGTTTGGCGCGGTGCCCGCGGTGCCAAAGGCCTGTAAGGGCAACCCGTTGTTGGGAGAGAAGGGTTGCGAAAGAAACGGTTTTTATAAATTTCGTGACATTGTCCTTACCACCACGCCCGTGGAAGATTGCGGCAAGAAGGAATCCTGCGTTCCCTACAGCCGCTGGGTAAAGGACTACCAAGATATTTTAAGCCAATAATGTCTGGTCAATAATTTTTAGTCAATTTTTTATTTGCTTTTCAAGCAGACGCGGAAAATAAAGATAATAGATATTATGGCTTGCCATTCTAATAATAGTTTGTTAGGGTTGGCGAAACATCGTGAAGATGTTGATAAATTCAACTTATAAAAATATTATAAAAGAGAAATAAAAAAATGGCCGTTCCCAAAAGAAAAACCAGTCCGTCGCGTCGTCAAATGCGCCGTTCACATCTTGGTTTGTCCGCCACCAACGCTGGCGTTTGTAAAAATTGTGGCGAAAGCAAATTGCCGCACCATGTTTGCCGTCAGTGCGGTCAATATGGTGATAAGGTTATTGTTGCCCAAGATTCAACCGAATAACGCGGTGAATTGATTTTTTAGCCAAGTCAATATTTCTGATATTATGTCAATTGCAAAAGGGACGACATGAAAGTTAGTTCTTGGTTTATGACCGATTCAAGGTTCTTCATTCATGATATCGCAACTTTCTTATCTTTGTGAATTCGGCAAATTACATCAATAGATTACAACATGCGTCATGATAAAAAAATCGGACAAGGTAATTTTGGCTATTGATGTAATGGGGGGCGACAAAGCCCCCGAGGCATCCTTGTTGGCTTGCCAAAAATTTCTAAAAAAAAATACCCGTGTTTTTTTTCTGTTGGTCGGTGATGAAAAAAAAATTGACCCTTATTTAAAAAAATATAAATTACTTCGCCAATCGGCCGATATTATCCATACAAAAATTGTTGTCGACAACATGCAACGTGGCGCCGATGCCTTGCGCAACAGCAAAAACAGTTCGATGGCGCTGGCGGTGGAGGAAGTCGCCATGGATAGGGCCGACGCGGTTATTTCGGCGGGCAACACGGGGGCATTCATGGCTTTTTCGATGTTTGGCTTTAAAAGAATCAATGGCATCAGCAGGCCCGCCATATGCGGCTCCTTTCCCACGATGAATGGGTTTACTTGCGCGTTGGATTTGGGTGCAAATTTAAAAAACAGCGCCGAGGAGCTTTGTCAATTTGCCTTGCTGGGCAGCGAATTTGCCAAGATCCATTTTGGTATCAAAAGTCCCAAGGTTGGCATATTGAATGTTGGCAGCGAAGAAAGTAAGGGGCTTGATTATTTACAAAAAGCGTCAGAATTTTTACAAAAAAAAATCAAACCATTCGATACCATTAATTATCATGGCTTTATCGAGGGTGATGACATAGCCAAGGGCACGGTTGATGTGTGCGTCACCGATGGATTTGTCGGCAATGTGGTGTTGAAAACCGCTGAGGGAATTGGGCGGTTGGTTAATAACAAATTGAAGGAAACCTTTGCCGCCGACATGCGCACCCGCTTAAGTTATTTGCTGGCGCACCATGAATTGAAAAAAATTCGTAATTTTTTGGATCCGCGATTATACAATGGCGCGCCATTTTTGGGCTTGAACAAAATTGCTATCAAAAGCCATGGTTCGTCTGATGCCGTGGCTTTTCTTTCGGCTATTCACTTGGCATACGAATTGGTTAGCAAACATATTGTAAATAATGTAAGGAAAAATCTTGAACCTAATTCATCATCATTAAAAATATAATTTTACATATTATTTTTTCATCAAGAAAGTGCGAGGGATGACCTTATTAAAAAAAACGCGACTAATTGGGGTTGGGCATTATTTGCCAGCGCAGGTGATAACCAATCACGACTTGCCTGCCAGCCTTAATACGTCAGACGAATGGATATTCCAGCGCACGGGGATAAAAAAACGCCATTTTGTGGCATCCGATGAAAAATGTTCGGATATGGCGATTGCCGCCGCCAGGAATGCTATCAACATGGCGGGGATTGCCGTCGACCAGATAGACATGGTTATTGTTGCAACATCGACCCCCGATTATATTTATCCCGCCACCGCGGCGCGGGTGCAGGCCGAATTGGGAATTCCGCCCTGCCCATTTTTTGATGTTCAGGCGGTATGCGCGGGTTTTGTCTATGGTTTATTTATTGCCAACCAATCGATGATGTTGGGCTCGGCAAAAAATATATTGTTGATAGGCGTCGATGTTAACAGCCGTATTATTGACCCCACCGACCGTGGCACCTACGTCTTGTTTGGCGATGGTGCGGGGGCGGTGGTGTTGACGGGCGTCGAAAACAATGGGCAATCGACTCAACCAGGGATCATCAATTGTAAGATAGACGGCGATGGTCGCGAGCGCGATAAATTATTTGTGGATGGCGGGGTGGCAACGGGCACGGTGGGCAAGGTAAAAATGAAAGGCCAAGAAGTTTTCCGTTTTGCGGTTGATAAAATGAGCAAGGTGCTTGAGCAATGTTTGACCATGGCGGAATTATCGGTCAGCGATATTGATTGGTATATTCCCCACCAAGCCAATTCGCGCATCATGGATGCGGTGTGCGAAAGGTTAAAGATGGATAGGGCAAAAGTTATCTCAACGGTTCATGAACATGCCAACATATCGGCGGCTACCATTCCCGTCGCCATGAGCCTTGCTAATCAAGAAAAGAAATTTAAGCCAGGGCAATTGCTAGCCATGAGCGCGCTGGGCGGCGGGTTTGCATGGGGCGGGGCGTTGGTGCGCTGGGGCTAAAAAAAGGCGGCTGTTTGTTTTAAACCTTACTTGCCGTTTTTGTTGATTTTGTCTAGGTTAGTATCATGTTTGCTTTTTTACGCGGCCAAATATTGAGTATGGGCGATAACAATTTGGTGTTGGATGTTAATGGCGTTGGTTATTTGGTTTTTGTTCCCAAAAGAACATTGTCGGCACAGTCGGTGGGACAAAATGTTGGTTTTTACATAGAAACCATCGTGCGCGAGGATGCTATCCAGCTTTATGGTTTTGAAAACCCTGCCCAACAAAAATGTTTTAATGTCTTAACCACGGTGCAGGGCGTCGGGAATAAAACAGCCTTAACTTTTTTGGATAATTTATCGCCCAAAGATATAACCATGGCCATTTTATCGGGCGATAGCGACAGGTTAACCCAAACCCCTGGGGTTGGCCAAAAATTGGCGGGACGTATTGTCCAAGAATTAAAAGACAAAATAATGAAACATATGTCATCGGTCGATATGCAGGATGGGGCGGGGGCAGAGGGCAACCTGGAAGGCGTATCATTGGATACAGCCAATATTGACGCCAGTTTAATGGAAGATGTTATGGCTGCGATGCAAAAACTGGGTTTTCAAAAAAGCGAAGTCTACCCCAAACTGGTTAAAATTTTACAAGATAAAAATCATCAGAAGAAAACATCGGGCGAAATATTGCAATTGGTTTTAAGCAGCCTTCATTAATCATAAGATTTATAATTTGATAAGCGTGCCATTGCCGTTGGTGGTAAAAAGTTCGCGCAAAACAGCATGGTCAACGCGACCATCGATAATAGCCACCGCCTTGACGCCATTTTTTACTGCCGCCAGGGCGGTTTTGATTTTTGGTATCATGCCACCGTGGATGATGCCGTTGGCCATCAGCTCCTCGGCACGGGCGACATTAATCTCGACAATCAAGTTTTTTTCTTTATCCCACACCCCCGCGACATTGGTCATCAACAAAAATCGTTCAGCCTGTAAAGCGGCGGCAATAAATCCTGCAAAATTATCGCCATTGATATTATAATGGTTGTCGGTTGTGTCAAAACCGATGGGTGAAATAATGGGAATGGTTTCATCGTCAAGCAAAGCAGCAGCAGCGGTGTTATCCAATGCTACGGCTTCGCCCACCCAGCCCAAATCAACCTTATCAACAAATTTTTTTGCCATCACCAATTTATCAGGATGAGGCAATGGTATGCCACCAGCCCTTTCGATGGCGCGACATAATTTATAATTGATGTCGGCCATGGCGGTTTTTACGATATTCATGGTCGCCATGTCGGTGTAGCGTAAGCCAGACACAAATTTTATTTCAATTTTAGCCTGTTCCAATTTTTTATTGATGGTTGGCCCGCCGCCATGCACAATAATGGGGCGCGCACCAGTTTTTTTTAAGCAAACAATATCTTGCGCAAATTTTTTTATGACCGCGGCTTGTTTTTTATCATCATCGTCAGCAAAAACATTGCCACCCAATTTTATAACAATGGTTTGTTTATGATGTTGGGTAAAAAATAATTCGGCTTCGCTTGGTGCGATTCCCAGGCTTGATAAATAATCAACGGCCTCGGTCATTTATAGTTTATCTTTAAGTCGATAATAAAGCATCGCCAACACCAACAATGGCGTGCGTAAAAATCCTCCAGGGAAAGATTTATGTTCGAAACTCTTTAACATATCAAATTGGCGATGTTTCTCACCACGGTTGCGGCTCAACAAAGCCTCGGCGACAATTTTTCCGCATATGGGCGCCATGTTGACGCCTTGACCAGAAAACCCTTGGATATAAAATGTTCGGTCGTTCAACATACCAATATCGGGCAGGCGATTCATCGTTATATCAATAAGCCCGCCCCAGGCATAATCTATCTTCACATCTTTTAATTGGGGAAAGACCTTGGTCATGCGCGGTCTCATCCAAGCCTTAACATTTTTTGGTTCAAGCGTGCTGTAGGTTGCGCGACCACCAAACAACATACGGTTATCGGTGCTTAGGCGGAAATAATCCAAAGCCCAATTCAGGTCGCAATAGGATTGGTCGTCAAGTATAGGGTTTAATGAATCGGACAGGGGCTCGGTTGCCAAGATGTAACTGCCCACGGGCATTATTTTTTGATAGAGTTTTTTAACCAGACGGCGTTTCCAATTGAGGTAAGCGCCGCCCGCCAAAATGATATTATCCGCCGTTACGGTGCCAAACGGGGTTTTCACCACTCCTTCATCCATATTAAGGTCGATAGCAGGGGAGAATTCAAAAATTTCTGTTCCCAATTTTTTCGCCGCCAGGGCGTAGCCGATAGTCAGTTTTAGCGGATGCAAACTGCCCGCCAATTTGTCTTCGCCAAAACTTATATAACGTTCGGTTTTTAATTTCTTGCCGACCTCACTTTTGGGATAATAGGTTAGTTTGTAATTTCGTTTGGCTAAGAATTCGATACTTTCGCGCAAATAAATATCCTGCTTTTGGCTGATGGGGGCATAGTTCCAACCTGGCTTATATTCGGCATCGATATTAAATTCTTTTATCCTGTTTTTTACCAAGGCCACGGAATCAATGCCGATTTGCCAGGCCATATCGCCCATGGCGCGACCAAATTTTTTCTCCAAATCCTTTTGTTCCCAATGCCAACCCCTTATCAATTGTCCGCCATTGCGCCCCGAACAGCCATAGCCAATTTTATTTTGTTCCAAAACAATAACCGATGCCCCAGCCTTCGCCAATTCAATCGCCGCCGATAACCCCGCGTAGCCACCACCAACAATAACCACGTCGCATTTTTTGTTGCCGCGCAACATGGGAAAGGGCGTGTATTTTGTCGATGATGCCTGATAATAAGTTTCGCGATCGGTTAATTGATACCCGCCTGAAAACAGGCCTGGCTTTTTTTGCTGAAATTCTAGCGGTAGGGGATTAACATTATCGGGGATGAACATAAAAATTTTATAGACAAGGTGGTTTATCAAGTCAATGACAAAAATGTTGAGCGTAAAAAAGTTGTTAATCGTGGGATGATATTCTAAAGCAAATAGATTATAGAACAAGAGGGATAAAAAATGACACGCATCAACATCATACCGCCAGGGGTCTTAACCGCTCGACATTTGGTGGCCGAATTTACCGAATTACCGCGCATCGCCCCATGTTTGCAAAAAACATTGGAAAAGAAAACGCCCATCATGATAAAACAAAAAATATCCCCCGTTTATATTTTGGGGACGGGGCATGTTTATTTTTGGTATGACAAGATACCGTTTTTGCAACAGCGATTTTCACAATTGGCGCAAGAAATGACGCAACGCGGCATGACGGTGAATGATATAACATACGACAAAAATCAACAACGTTTTGCCGCCCTGTTGCGGCATAAAAAAATTCTTAATGATTTTTTTATCGAATATCAGCCCAGCGAGCAAGAAATAATGGTCAACGCCCAGCGTATTCATCAACGTATTATGGAAAAACCAAATTCTTACAAAGACAAAGAAAGATTCTTTGCTTGGTATGAGAAAAATGGTAAATAAGGTAAAAAATAAATATCATGATAAAGAAAAATATTCCCAGCGATGTTGTTAAAAAATACGAATCCTTAATGGCCGAGTTGGCGCGGCATGATAGGCTTTATTATCAAGACGATACTTACGAAATCCTTGACGCCGATTATGATAAATTAAAAAAGCAACGCGATGAATTGGAAAAACAATATCCATTGTTAGCAGTAACCAAGGGCGTGCCGTTATTTTCATCGCCAGTTGGCGCACCCGCCAAGGATGGTTTCCAAAAGAACAAACACCTGCGCCCCATGTTGTCGTTGGATAATATTTTTGAAGATGAAGAAATTGAAGAATTTTATCGCTCCATCTGGCGATTTTTAAATATGGCGGAGGGGACACCGCTTAGCTTTGTTGCCGAACCAAAGATAGATGGCTTATCGATGAGTTTGCTTTACGAGGATGGAAAACTATCGGTTGCCACCACGCGCGGCGATGGGTCGGTGGGTGAAAATGTCACCGCCAATATTAACACCCTTTCTTCTATCCCCAAAAAATTGTCGGCCCCCTTTCCTGATAAGATAGAGGTGAGGGGAGAGATTTATCTAACCCATGCCGAATTTGAACGCATTAACCGCGAACAAGAACAGCAAAAGAAAAAATTATTTGCTACCCCGCGCAACGCGGCGGCGGGCAGCCTGCGCCAGCTTGACCCCAACATTACCGCCAGTCGACAATTGCAATTTTTTGCTTATGATATTGGTTATACCAGCCAAGAAAATTTTAAAACCCAAACGGCGATTCGTGCGCAATTGGAAGGTTGGGGTTTTGCGATTAGTGCGCCAGCCAAATTATGCCACGATAGCACGGCTATCCTTGATTATTATTACCGCATTATGGAGCAGCGGGCCGATATGTTATTCGATATTGATGGCGTGGTGTATAAATTGGACGATAGGGGTTTACAGGGGCGACTTGGGTTTTCGGCGCGCAGTCCGCGGTTCGCCATTGCCCATAAATTCCCGGGCGAAATTGCCGAAACCATATTGCATGATATCACGGTGCAGGTTGGGCGGACGGGCGTTTTAACCCCCGTGGCCGAACTGGAACCCATCAACATTGGCGGGGTTATGGTGGCGCGGGCAACATTGCATAACGAAGATTACATTAGCGAAAAGGATATTAGGTTGGGCGACCATGTTAAGGTAAAGCGCGCGGGCGATGTTATACCCCAAGTGACCGAGGTTGATATAAAATATCGCAAACCAGGCGCGGCGTTATTTGCTTTCCCCAAAAAATGTCCCGTTTGTGGGGGGGCGACAAAAAGGATAGAGGGTGAAGCGGCGCGTAAATGTATCAACCGCAAAAATTGTCGGGCGCAGATTGTGGGTGGATTGATTCATGCCACGACGCGCGATGCGTTGGATATTGATGGTTTGGGGGAAAAACAGATAGAAAAATTTTATGACATGGGATTTTTAAAAACCCTGGCCGATATTTATCGATTGGATAGGCATGCCGAGAAAATAAAAAACCTGGATGGGTTTGGTGAATTATCGTGGAATAATATTTGGGCGGCGATAACCGCGCGAAAAACATTGCCCCTGTATCGCGTGATGTATGCTTTGGGCATGCCCCAGGTTGGCAGGGAAACCGCAAAATTATTGGCGCGGCATGTTGGCGATTACGCAACCTTGGCACAAAAAATAACCTTGGCGCGCCAGAATAAAGAACAAGCAGAGCAGTTGGTAAAGGAGTTGGACGAGATAGAAGGGGTTGGCGAAGACCTTGCCAATGCGGTGGTGAATGCCCTGACCGAGGATTGGGACATGGTGGAGGATTTGGCAAAAGAAGTGACAATAGAAAAACATGAAACAATATTGGGTGGCAAGTTAGCGGGCAAGATAGTGGTTTTTACAGGCAGTTTAGAAAAACTAGGCAGGCAAGAAGCCAAAGCCATGGCCGAAAAAATGGGGGCAAAAATTGGTAGCGCGGTTTCAAAAAATACCGACTATGTTGTGCTGGGGGCGGATGCTGGCAAAAAAGCCGATGCCGCCAAACAATTAGGAATAAAAATTTTGACCGAAGAAGAATGGTTAAACATGGTTGCCGAATGATATTTTGCTTGCCAAATGTTATTTTGCTAGAAACTTGGTTAAAAAAAAGGGGACATCATCTTGATAATAATAAGAAAAAAAATAGTTTCATTGCTAGGGAGTATTTGCCGTGGCGGGTTTTTTGCCACCATGTTGTTGTTGGCGATATGGGCAAGGGCGCAAGGGGCAGATTTATCCGCACCCGATAAAAAAGAAATAGCGATGAAGTTGGTTTCCAGCGCAGAAAATTCTTCGTTAGATTGGCGGGCGCAATATAGTTATATCGAGGATATTAAGGACGACCGTGGTTACACGGGGGGGATTATTGGTTTTACGTCCGCCACGGGCGATATGTTGGAAGTGGTAGAAAATTATACGGCGCGCGTGCCGCGTAATTCCTTGGCGGAATTTTTGCCAGCCTTGAAACGCGTTAATGGTTCGGCGTCCCATGCGGGGCTCGACGATAAATTTGTGAAGGCATGGCGCGCCGCCGCCGCCGACCCAAAATTTCGTGCGGCGCAGGATGATATTCGTGATAGACAATATTTTAACCCCGCGGTAAAAATGGCGAAGCAAGATGGTTTGGGTATATTAGGGCAATTTATTTATTATGACGCGGCGGTGGTGCATGGGTTGGGGGATGAAGCGGATGACGAAACATTGCAGGGTATTCGCGCCGCCGCCATGAAAAAGATTAAACCACCCAGCCAGGGGGGCGATGAAATTGCCTACCTCAATAAATTTCTGGATTATCGCAATGTGGTGATGAAGCGCGAGGCAGCGCATGAGGACCTAAGCCGTATAGAAACGGCGCAGCGCGTGTTTTTAAAGCAAAAAAACTTGGAGCTTAACCTACCCCTTCATTGGAAAATGTATGGCGACAGTTATAAGATTGAGAAGTAGAAGCGCGGACAGGATGGTGCAAAAAACCTACGCCATCAACCTGCATTGCTTTGACGGGCTTGATGAACAATCGGTCAAGGTTCAACAATATGACGGGGCGAAGTTGTAGGGGCGGGGGTTTGATTGTGTAGGTGATGTTGCTAGTAGAGCCCAATTTCTTTTTTGAAATCATCTATTTGTTTTTTTAGAGTTTCTCTTTTAGGAGCAACAAAAGTTTTTTTATCATTTTCTAATATTTTTTGCCAAACGGCTTCTTCTACTTTTATTATTTCAACATTACATGATTCTGCTTTTGCAGCACACCATCGGTGGAAAGATTTGTATCCATTTATGGTTTCTCCCTTGTCGCCAATTTTTTGACTAATATAGCTATCATAAACCACTAATTTATTGTTCAAGAATTTTAAATGTTTAGAATGATAAGATATACCCAAGCCATTTATTTTTATCGTTGGCGGTAATATCGATTCATAGTCATAATAGCCACTATTATTTGGGATATTGCTAACAGCCTTAACTAATTGCTTGTAGATTTCTAGGGTTTCTACTGTCATCCATTTACCTTTATGTCTCCAAGCATCTCTACCACCCCACGCCTGAATTTCACAAAAGGCTTCGATTAAATTTTCATTTGTAGGATTGCTTTTGGCTTTTGCTACAGCATCTTCTACCGATTGGAAATCTTCCCGCTCTCTCATAACTGCCGAAAGATTGCCAATCTGCGCTTCGGTCAAATTTAAATTATCTAAATAACTTGTATTAAGCATCCTACCTCGGCGTTACGATAACATATTCCTTTAATAATTCTTCGGTGGTGTCCCATGTTCCTTTGAAATTGGGGGGAACAATAAAACCATCGCCCGCTTTAAACGACCATGATTGGCCAGCATCGTTGGTTAATGTTGCCGCGCCGCGTAGCAAATGACAAAATTCCCAATAACCTTCGTGAAATGTATTTTTTTTACCAACCTTGCACCACCAACGGCCGCAATCAATAATGACCGAATTGTTTTCGTCGTTGTAAAAATTCCATGTCGTGGTGTCCATGGTGCCAGGGGCCGACAATAATTTTTCCGCGGGGGTTTTTTCCATCACGGCTTCGGGCATGTCGGGCGAATCATTCGATATGATGATTAATTTATTGGGGTCATGGTTTTCACGCAATCCTTGCTCGGGCGCAATAATGACGAATTTTTTTACAATGGGTTTGGTGGTTTGCCAACGGCCTTTAAACCCATTGGGAACAACCACCGCCATGTTGCTATTCACCGTCCATGATTGCCCTTGGTTATTGGTGATGATGGCTTCGCCCTTTAAAAAATGGAAATATTCCCATTCGTTGTAATTAACCGTGCTTTCCGATTCGGTAATGGCCCAAAAACCGGTGTAAATGCCCAATTGTTTATATTCGTTGCTTAACCATGTGTCGGTTTCGCCTGGCTTGCCCGCGCGCACCGAAAATAATTTGGTGCCGTCATTGTTTAAAACCTCGTGGCTTGCTTGCCCCAACGGTTCCCCCGATGGGTTAAGTTTTAATGGAATAATATCAACCATGGAATCGTTTCTCCTTATTTTTTTGGTTACACAAGCTTATTTTGTTTTCACACAACCTATCATAAATTGTTGCAAATACAAAATAAAAAATACCTGTTTTTCTGCTTGTTTTTGTTTGTCCTTTGGGATAGGAAAAAATAACTTTCCCCTACTAATAACGCTAACAAAGAAAAAACAATGACTGATACCATCGTAAGCTCTGACCGTAAAAAAATAACCATCGGTTTCGACAAACCATTCGTGGTGATTGGCGAACGCATCAACCCAACGGGGCGCAAAAAATTGGCCGCCGAAATGAAAGAAGGCAATTTTGAAACGGTGATAAGAGACGTCGAAGCCCAAGTTGCCGCGGGCGCGCAAATGTTGGATATCAACGCGGGCATCCCCCTGGCCGACGAACCCGCCATTTTGGCAAAAACCATCCAATTGGTTCAGGACATGACCGACATACCATTATGTATCGATTCTTCCATCGTTGCGGCTTTGGAACGTGGCCTGTCGGTTTATAAGGGCAAGGCATTGTTAAATTCGGTAACGGGAGAGGAAGAACGATTGGAAGTTGTGCTTCCCCTGGTTAAAAAATACAATTGCGCGGTGATTGGTATTTCGAATGACGAAACGGGTATTTCTGAAAACCCCGATGTGCGTTTTGAAGTGGCAAAAAAAATTGTGCAACGCGCGATGGATTATGGCATTCCCGCCAGCGACGTTTTGATTGACCCGTTGGTGATGCCGATTGGCGCGTTGGGCCAGGCAGGGCAAGCGGCGATGAAGCTTATCCGTCGCCTGCGCGAAGAATTAAAGGTCAACACATCGTGCGGTGCGTCGAATATTAGTTTTGGTTTACCGAATCGCCATGCGCTGAACGCGACATTTTTGTCCATGGCGATTGGCGCGGGCATGACATCGGCCATTATGAATCCGCTGCATGAAGAAGAAATGGTTGGCATTATGTCGGCCAATGTTATTGCGGGCACCGATGTAAATTGCGCCACATGGATTTCAAAATACCGCGAGCCCGCCCCAGCAGGCAGCAGCGGCGAAGCCCGCGGCGAACGCCGCAGACGGCGGGGGTAGGGTTTAAGAAATATCTTGCGGCACTCCCCCGAATCGTTAGAAAGTCGAGTGAGAGGAGAAAGCAATGGCAAATGAAAGAATAACCGAATCCATCGTTCGCCGTCATTTTGAGGGTGATGCTTTTATTAAGGACGAGAAGGCGACATTGGCCGAGCAGTCTTCGGATAACCCAATTATTCAAAAACTTTTAAAAAATGCCTCTAAAAAGGGCAATAACCATGGTCGGCCTGAATTTATTATTAAATATAATGATAGAAATTTACTAATAGTTATTGAATGCAAGGCTGATATTAAAGACCAGCCTCAAGCCGAAAGTGATGCCAAGCATTACGCCGCTTATTTATCTAAAGAATTTGACGTCATTGCGATTGCGGTCAGCGGCGATAAGAATAATTATAAAGTTAAACATTTTTTATATTTACGGAGCACAAATACAGCATTAGATTTTCTTGGTGATGAATTGCTTTCTTTAGAGAATTATCTGGATTCTTTGTTAAAGGATAATAGGAAGTATAATCAAGATTATCAAAAACTATTAGAATATTCTAAGGAATTGAACGAGACGCTGCATGGTAAAAAATATGAAATACCAGAAGGCTTAAGGGCATTGCTTGTAAGTGGCATTATTATCGGTTTGCAAAGCAATGATTTTCATATTCATGGTAAGGATGGTGGAATTAAAAAGTCTAAAATACTTGCTCAAGATTTGGTAAAAGAAATTAGCAGGAATCTTAACGAGGCAAATTTAGGAGCAGAAAAAGTTGAGAATTTAAAAAAAGTTTATGAATTTATAACAACGCACCGCAATCTTTGCGAAGTAGAAAACAATCTTTATGATTTAATAAAAGAAATTGATAAGAACGTTAATCAATTTATTAAAAACTATCAATATTTTGATATTTTGGGTCAGTTTTATATAGAATTTCTTCGCTATGCAAATGGCGATAAAGCTTTGGGTATTGTTTTAACCCCACCCCATATTACCGAATTTTTTGCAGAAATAGCAGAGGTAAATAAAGATAGCGTAGTTGTTGATAATTGTACCGGCACTGGTGGCTTTTTAATTTCTGCAATGAAAAAAATGATAATGGATGCTAAAGATAATAAAAATAAAATAAGAGAAATACATAAAAATCAATTGGTAGGAATTGAAAGCCAGCCTCATATTTTTGCATTGGCTGTTTCGAATATGTTTATCCATGGTGACGGGAAAAGTAATATTTATCCACATAGCTGTTTTGATAAAGTTGGTGGGCAATTATTAACAGAATTTATTAGAGAAAAGCATGCTCCTAACATAGGTATGCTTAACCCACCATATCGCACTAAAAAAGCAGGCATTCAAGAATGGGAATTCATTTTAAATAATTTAGAAATGTTATCCAAAGGGGGTAAATGCGTTGCTATTATTCCTACTAGCTGTGTTTTAGCCCAGTCAGGCGAAGAATTAGAGTTAAAAAATAAGTTATTAAATAAGCATACACTTGAAGCCGTTTTTTCTATGCCTGACCAATTGTTTTATCCAATAGGGGTTATTACATCCGTTGTTTTAATAACGGCGCATCAACCGAATAAAGATTCTTATACTTATTTAGGATATTACAAAGATGATGGATTCGTTATGAGAAGACATAGGGGACGGCTGGATTATTATAATAGATGGAAGAATTTAAAAGAAGTATGGCTTGCTGGCTACAAAAGCAAGCAAGCGAAGGCTGACTTTGCTGAGGTTAAGCAATTAAAAGGAGAAGATGAGTGGTGTGCTGAGGCCTATATGGAAACTGATTATTCAAAATTAAATCAAGAAGATTTTGAAAAAACAATTCGTGATTATGTCGGCTTTAAATTCTTAAACAAAATTGAGTAGGGGATGCTATGAAAAAATTAGATGATGTTTTTAGCATAAAATATGGCGGGCACGATTTTTTAGGGATAGAAAATGCAGAAAAGGGGCAAACGCCTGTTATTAAATCACAGGGAACAAATAATGGGGTGTGTGGTTTGTTTAATATAGTGCCAAAATATAAGGATGTTATTTCTGTATCGCGCACGGGAAGCTTTTGCGAGGCATTTTATCATGATTATCCTTGTTATATTACCGATGATTGTATGGTGCTTACGCCAAAGAATGAAATGTCAAAAAACGAAATTTTTTGGTATATTTATTTAATAAATAAAAATAAATATAGATTTTCTTATGGTAGAAAAGTTACGCCAAGCAGATTAGGAGATATAATTATGCCTGATAAAATTCCCGATTATGTGAATAACAATAAGAGCGTAGAAATTTTTTCAGCTCTACCTTCATTATCTAAGATTAAAAATAATCTTAAATTAAATGATAGACTATGGAATTATATAAAAATAGAAAATTTACTAGATACAAAAAAAGCACATGTTATTCATAAAGAATTTTTAGAGGAATCTATGATGGGCAATCTCTTAAAAAGGAGTATACCATATATCGCTAGAACTCAATTTAATAATGGTGTTGTTGACTATGTTATTGATGACAATAATTATATGCATTACAAGCATAAAGAAAATTGTTTAATTATTGGCGGCGAATCAGTTATATCGTTTTATCAAGAGCACCCATTTTATTGCGGTAATAATATAACTATACTGAGGTCAGAAAAGCTTAATAAATATAATGCTTTATTTTTAAAAACCATAATTGATAATGAAATTAGAGATAAATTTAATTATGGAAGAGCGGCAAGCAAGGCGAGATTAGAGAAGTTAAAAATCAAACTCCCCGCCACGCCCGATGGGCAACCTGATTGGCAGTTTATGGAGGATTACATAAAGTCTTTGCCTTATTCTGCTAGTTTATAAATTCTAAATCTGCTAGTGGAGTTTTAATGACGGACAGCAAAGCCAAAATTGTTTTTACGCCATCGGGCAAGCGGGGTGAATTCCCCGTTGGCACGTCGTTGCTTGCCGCGGCGCGCGGTTTGGGCGTCGATTTGGATTCGGTGTGCGGCGGGCGCGGTATTTGCGGTCGATGCCAGGTCGAACCAAGTTTCGGCAGTTTCCCCAAATTCGCTATCGAGGCTAGTGAAAGCCATTTGTCAGCCTTTAACGATGTTGAAACCCGTTATAAAAATAAGAAAGGTTTAAAACCCGAACGTCGCTTGGGCTGCAATTGCACGCTGCAAGGCGACATGGTGATAGACATCCCCGAGGATAGCCAAATCCATCGCCAAGTCATCCGCAAGGCGGTTGATAAACGCGTTATTGCCACCAACCCCAATGTCAAATTATACCAAATCAATGTTACCGAACCCGACATGCACAAACCATCGGGCGATAGCGAACGGGTTATCACCGCCCTGGCCGAACAACATGGTTTCGATGAAAATGCTTTGCATATCAACCCAAAAATTTTACCAACCATCCAAACCGAATTAAGAAAAGGCAAATGGCAAGCCACGGTGATGGTGCGGGACGGTAGGGAAGTAGCCGCCCTGTGGGGAGAGAAAGTAGAAACCATCTATGGCCTGGCCATCGACCTTGGCTCCACCACCATGTCGCTGCACCTGACCAATTTGTTAACGGCGGAGGTTGTCTCCTCGGTCGGTGCCATGAACCCGCAAATTCGCTTTGGTGAAGATCTGATGAGCCGCGTTTCCTACGTCATGATGAACAAGGGCGGCGATAAGGAAATGACCGAATCGGTGCGCTTTGCCCTGAACGATTTGGCGTTGCGTGCTTGCGAAGAAATTAAGTTGGACCCGAAAAGGGTGGTGGCGGTGACCGTGGTGGGCAACCCCGTGATGCACCATCTCTTCCTGGGGATTGATCCGACCGAATTGGGTTGGGCACCCTTTGCCCTTGCTACCAACCATGCCATCACCATGCCCGCGGCCGATGTTGGTTTTGCCCTGCACCCCGCGGCGGAAATTTATATTTTGCCATGTATCGCGGGGCACGTGGGGGCCGACTCGGCGGCGGTGATATTGTCAGAAGAACCATATAACAAGGACGATATTTTCTTGCTGGTCGACGTCGGCACCAACGCCGAAATTGTTTTGGGTAATAAGGAAAGATTATTGGCCTGCTCCAGCCCCACGGGGCCCGCTTTGGAAGGGGCTCAAATTTCCTCGGGCCAACGCGCCGCGCCCGGGGCGATTGAAAGGGTGCGGATTGACCCCGTAACATTGGAACCAAGGTTTCGCATCATTGGTTGCGATAAATGGTCGGATGAGCCAGGCTTTCCCCAAGATAGCAACAACCCCAAGGAATCGATTGCCCCGACGGGCATTTGCGGCAGTGGCATTATCGAAGTCATTGCCGAAATGATGTTGGCAAAAATTGTTGAAACCGACGGCAGCATCAATGGCAATTTGGCTGCGACCAACAAACGCATCGTGGCTGACGGTCGAACCTTTAGCTATATTTTGCATTATGCAAATCCCGACAACAACGAACCCGAGATCAAAATAACCCAGGGCGATATTCGCGCCATACAATTGGCGAAGGCCGCGCTCTATGCTGGTTGCAAATTGTTGATGGATAAATTGGGGAAGGAGCCCCAGCATATTGCGTTGGCGGGGGCGTTTGGCACCCATATCGAACCAAAATATGCTTTGATATTGGGCATGATACCCAATTGCCATTTGGATAATATCAAAGGCGTGGGCAACGCCGCGGGCACGGGGGCGCGGGTGGCGTTGGTCAACCAAGATAAAAGACGAGAAATAGAGGATGTGGTGAAGCGCGTTGAAAAAATTGAAACGGCCATCGAAAAAAAATTCCAAGAATATTTTGTGGCCGCCATGGGCATACCCAATTCGGTTGATGATTTTCCCGCCCTGGACGGTGTGGTGCAATTACCACCGCGCAAAACAACCACGGGGGCGGGGGGCGACGGCGCATCGCCCAGCGGCGGACGAAGAAGAAGACGTTAGGGTATTTTTTTTAGGAATAACTTGACGATAAACAAATTACTATTTATAGCAAAATCATGACAACCGAACAAAAATTCATTGCCGACGTGGTCGGTGAAGCCACCATGGAGATTACCCCCAAAGGTGCAGAAAAAATAGATAACTTTGCCAATTACCTACCCAAAAAATCGCGGGTGTTTATAACTTTTCTACCTGGTTCCAATATTGACGATACCATTAACACCGCCATTAGGCTAAAAAATGAAGGCATGACCCCCATTCCCCATTTGGCGGCGCGTTCCATCCCCAATCTTGCATTTTTACAAACCAATTTGGCGCGTTTGGTGAAGGACGCGGCGGTGGATACCTGCCTCCTCATCGGTGGTGGGGTGAAGGAACCATTGGGCGCATTTCATGCCACCATTCAAATATTGGAAACGGGTTTGTTTGAACAACATGGTTTCAAACATATTTTTGTCGCGGGCCACCCCGAGGGTTCGCCCGATTTCCCCGACAGCGACCATTGGCAAGCCCTGCAACAAAAACAAAAATTCATGGAACGCACGGGTATTAAGTTAGAAATCACCACCCAATTTTGTTTTGAAGCCGAACCCGTTATTACCTACGCCAACAAATTGGTGGCGGAGGGCATCACCATGAAACTGCGGGTCGGGATTCCTGGCCTGGCGACTATCAAAACCCTTATGGCTCATGCCTTGGCCTGCGGCATTGGCCCTTCGATGAAGGTTATCAAGCAACAGGCGGCTAATTTATCAAAACTCCTCACGGTGCGCGAACCAAACAAATTGGTGCGCGACCTATGTGCCGAAATGACGGATAATGCGTCCCACGGCAACAATGGCGCCATCCATGGTTTTCATCTTTATCCGCTGGGTGGTTTTGTTAAAACCGCCGATTGGCAGAAAAAAATTGCCAAGGGCCAGTTCACGCTGGATGATGCCGAAGGCTTTGTTACCGAGCAATAAATAGCCCCCTTATAACCATGGCGATAGTCTATGAAAGTTCATAGATGAGGTTGCTTATTGTCATCAATGGTGGTAAATGTAAGTGATTAATTTTCTCTATGTTGTCCATATTTATTTTAAGGTTAGTCAGTTTTTTAAAGTCACTTATTCCAGGGTCTAAATATTACCAGGTGGCGAGTGGCTTTGGCTTCTTGCATTTGAAGGTCACGACCTTAAAACGAAAATTTGATCCTGCATTCCATGGTGAAATTGACGCCATGATGGGTTTGCCGAATAAATCATTTGGTTTAACCCCGATGGAAGGCAAAATAAAAGACTTTATTTCATTGACCTGCAATCAAAATCGTAGTCATCGCAACAAATTATTGGGTGCATCGTTTCCTGTGCTGCATAAGGTGCGCGAGGAGATTGATAAAATTATTCATACCACCAAGGGCGAATTGGAAAATAAAAAGAAAGAATTTTTAAATGTTAGCGGTAAAATAAGCAAGGACGCGCCCGATATCAACACCGCCTTTGAACGGGTGCGCGAAGCCTACGAAAAACTTTGCGATTTCAGGAATGAAAATGGCATCGAATCAGAAAAGGAAATTGATCTTTCCAGTTTCCGTTTGGTCTACCCGTTGGTGTTGGGTTTTGCCGTGTTTATGGAAATGCTTTACACGGGCTTTCAACTTGCGCCCAGCCTGGGGCTTGGTCGTGCCTATGGGCAGTTTGGTGGTTTCTCAGTCCTCATGGCATTTTTGGCTTACGAGGCAGGACATTATTACGCTTACCATCGCGGTTTTACCAAAAAACATGCTTCATTAGGTGGCGATGGTTCGTCGGCCAAAAATTCGGGTGCCAAAGAATTTTTTTACTTGCCGACCGTGGTGGTGTGCTTGTCGGTGATGATGTTTATCATGCTTTTTAATTTTTTCCGCCTGCCCGACGGCGACCATACGTTGGTGGTGTTGTGGATACTCTTTTGTTTTTTTGCTTTTTTACATGGGGTGTCGGGTGAAAAATATTCGGGGCATCGCAACCATATTGTTAATTTCAGGCGCGAATTGAATATCTTCAAGCAAATTTTGTATGTCTACATCGACCAGTTAAAAACCATCAAGCAAAAATTTGACAGCATGGTGGCAACATTAAAAGAAAGTTATTCTGGCAAACAACGACTCTTAAAAGAAAATTTGGATAAGGTGAAAGCCATCGACACCGCCTATCAACATTGTTTGAGGGAGATATTGAAGGATGCCAGCAGCCTGTATGAAATTTATTATCACAGCAACAGCCGCGACCGAAAGGATAAAATCGATTATCGCGAGCGCATGAATTTGATTAGTGAAAAATTGGGGGTGAGCAATTATTTGGACGACCGTGCCACCGATGAAAATATAAAAGAATACGAAGCCTATTATCAGGGCGTTGCCGTCAGCAGCAGGCAATTGATTGATAGCCTTGTCAAAATGGCGGATGGCGAGAATAAAACATTGCTACAAATATATAACAAAAAACTGGAAGACATATTAAGAATGGTCGATTCCATCAAGCCAGGCACGGCGGCAAGTGGTTTTAAAAGCCCATTATGCAACAAGACCGTTGAATTTCAGGTTATTACCAAAACCGTGGCCGATGCCTTTCGCAATATTGAAAAGGATCACTAACTAGTGTATAGCCATTCTGATGTTCAGTGATTTAAGCTTTTATGGGATTTTTAACGAATACCGCGCCTTGTGGTTTGTTGCCATTATTGTAACATTCATTGCTGGGTTGGCCATTTTTTTGTGGAAAAAAATGGGGCCATTTAACACCAGCCGTGGCAAGGTGGTGGGGTCATTGGTTGGCATGGGTGTTGTTATTTTTGTGCCACTTGTTTTAATATTAAATAGTATTTTCACTGCACCGCCCGCAACTTTTTTTATTTTGGATCAAACCGATGGCTTCCCCCCCGAATATGCTAGCCACATAAAACAGGTTGTGTTGGGTGATGTTGATAAGACAAAGGGGAACAGCGATATTTATTTTTATGAAATTGGCAAATTTAATGGGCAGTTAAACCCCGTGGTTGAATATCATATTCCACCACGTAAAAAAGTCATGTCGTTGCTTGATTCGGTGCCCGAGGCCGAAGAAAAAATATATCAACAGAAATATAATGAATTCCGCACGGGCGTCCAAGTTTCGTTGGATAAATTAATCGGCAATTTTGTGTCGCCAAGCTCTTATATTATTGAGGGGGTTTCGTCGCTGGCGCAAAAAACCTTTCCCTTGGCGATGGATAAAAATCGTCATTTGATATTGGTGTCGGACTTGTTGCAAAATTCACCATCGGCCGAATTTTACAAAACCGACATACCCTATTTAAAGAATTTTTTGGTGAGTGATAAGGGAATAAAATTTAGCCGCGATGATTTACGCGATTTAAAAGTAACCATATATTTCGTGCATCGCCCATTTTTTGACGCCAATCCCGCCAGGAAAATTTTGGTTAGCAAATTTTGGAAAGATTATTTTTTCGACCGTGGCGCTTACAAGGTTGAAATTATCGATATAAAATCTTAATGATTTTTGCTTTTTGTTATTTTTCAAAGCATATCCGTTAGACAGAATTAATAAATTGTGATAACCCGCAATGGTGCAGGGGGGCAAGGAAAACCACACCACGGTCATACATGGCAAACCTGCGCTGGATTGTATTTAAAAATATTATAAAAAAAGTCATGAACGATAAAAAAAATTGGCAGACGACGCTTTTATTACCTAAAACCGACTTTGCGATGCGCGCCAATTTGCCGACGCAGGAACTAACATGGTTGGCGCGTTGGGAAAAAATGGGTTTGTATAATCGGCAACGCAAGTTGCAGGCTGGCAAAGAAAAATTCATTTTGCACGATGGTCCGCCATACGCCAATGGGCATCTTCATATTGGGCATGCCCTGAATAAAGTTTTGAAGGATATTATTGTTCGCAGTCAAAACATGATGGGGAAGGACGCGCCATATGTTCCAGGGTGGGATTGCCATGGGTTGCCGATAGAATGGAAGGTGGAAGAAAATTTACGCGCCGAGGGTAAAAACAAAAACGACATTCCCGTCAACGCATTTCGCAAATTATGCCGCGATTACGCCACCCATTGGCTGAATATCCAACGCGAAGAATTTAAAAGATTGGGGGTGTTGGGCGATTGGGATAAGCCCTACAGCACGATGGATTACACATCGGAAGCCATTATTGCGGGGGAAATTGGTAAGGTGGCGGGCACAAAGCAATTATATCGATATTTCAAACCAGTCATGTGGTCGATACCCGAGCAGACCGCATTGGCCGAGGCCGAGGTAGAATATAAGGATGTTTCATCGCCAGCGATATTTGTAGGGTTTTATTTTCAATCCATGCAGATAAATCAACCCGTAGCAGAAAAGGCCATAATTGATTGGTATTCCCCAATTCGAGTAGAGGTTCCCATTTGGACGACGACGCCCTGGACATTGCCTGGCAATTGGTTGGTCGCTTATAATAAAGATATTAATTATGCAGTTTACCAAATTAAGGATAAGGATGGTAAAGATAGAAGAATATTATTAGCTGAAAAGCTATCTCAATCAGTTGCTGAAAAATGCAAATGGCAGTCTATAGAAAAAGAAAAACATATAGATATGAGTATAGTGCATAAAACTTCGCCTTATTATCTTGGAAATCCATTATATTGGCGTGAAGGATTATCTTCAGGCACTACCACTATTTATGCAAAATTTAGTCCGCTGTTGCATGCTGATTTCGTGACTGATGATGCTGGGACGGGATTTGTCCATATTGCGCCGCACCATGGTATTGATGATTTTAATATGGCACAGCAATATAATGTTGAAGGTGCGAACCAAATTGATGAAAAATTTTTACGATCTTGCGCTTTAAAAAAAGATGGTTCTTATGTTGACAAGGTGGTTGAGTTAATACCCGAATTAAAAGGCCTATCGGTGATTGATAAAGATGGCAAAGATGGTGGTGCGAGCGTGGGTGTGATTAGGGCTTTGGCGCGAATGGGCGGGTTGTTGGGTAAAGAAAATTATAAACATTCTTATCCCCATTCCTGGCGGTCGAAAGCACCGATAATTTACATGGCATCGGCGCAATGGTTCGTCCGAATGGATGGCGAAGGCGATAGTTTGCGCCAACAATCTTTAGCCGCGCTTAAAAATGTAGAGGCATTTCCCGCCAATGGTAAAAATGCGATAACCGAGATGATTAACAACCGCCCCGATTGGTGCATATCGCGCCAAAGGGCGTGGGGCGTGCCCTTACCGTTGTTTGTAAATAAAGAGGACGCCTCAGTAATTCGCGATAAAAAATTATTCTCGCGAGTCGAAGAAATATTTGCAAAACACGGCGCGGACGCCTGGTTCGATGATGCGCAATACCCCAATAGTTTTTGGTTAAAAGATATTGTTCCCGAAACCGATGACGACAAATACGAAAAAATAAAAGACGTAGTCGATGTCTGGTTTGATTCGGGTTCGACCCATGCTTTTGTTTTGGCGCAACGCCCCGAATTTAGAAATGAAGGGCAGTCGGGCGATGATGTCATCGCCGATCTGTATTTGGAAGGCACCGACCAACATCGCGGGTGGTTCCATTCGTCATTGCTGGAATCGGTCGCAACCCGTGGCCGCGCGCCATACAGGGCATTATTGACCCACGGTTTCGTGTTGGATGAAAAAGGCAACAAAATGTCAAAATCGCTCGGCAATGTTACCGCGCCCGAGGATGTTATTCGCGAACATGGCGCCGATATTTTACGCCTGTGGGTTGTGGCGTCAAATTACACCGAAAACCTAACCATCGGTAAAAATATTTTGAAGCAACATAGCGAATCCTATCGCCGTATTCGCAACACATTTCGCTGGCTGTTGGGGGTGATAGGAACCTACAAAGGCGAAGTTGAAAGTTTTAAAAAATCGGAACTGCCATTGTTGGAACAATATATATTGCGTCGCCTGGCGCAATTGGCAACCGACATTGAAAAATATGCCAAGGATTATGAATTTAACAAAATATTTTTATTGCTTTATCGTTTTTGCGACCAGGATTTGTCAGCATTTTATTTCGATGTTCGCAAAGATTCGCTCTATTGCGACGCCAAGGATTCGCCGCAACGCAAACAAACCATGTTCGTGATTGAACAAATTTTTGATTGCCTGTGCAAATGGTTTGCCCCCATATTGTGCTTCACGGCGGAGGAAGCCTGGCTCGCCCATCCCAAAAACCAAGGGAAAGAGGATGAAACAATCCACCTTCATCAATTCCCAACCATTCCCGAAGAATGGCGGCAAGGCAATTTGGATGAGCAGGTTGAACAAATCATGGATATTAGAAAAAATGTCCTGCAGGTTTTGGAAATCGCCCGCAAGGATAAAAAAATTGGCTCGGGGTTAGAATCCACCATCACCCTAACCCTACCCAAGGAAACCTACACCGCGGTCGAAGAATTTGATTTGGCCAATATTTTTATTGTGTCCGATGTCGTGGTGCAGGCGGGGGATGAATTGAAGATAGAATGGCAAGCAGCCAGCGGTGATAAATGCGGGCGTTGTTGGAAAATATTGCCCGAAGTCAAAAATGACCTGTGCCAACGTTGCGAAGCCGTGGTGGCAAACAGTAACTGATGATAGCCGATAAGGGCGAATGGTTAGGTTGCTTTATGCCCGCCAAAAATCTTTGTTTTTATTTGATTGAAAAACTTCACATCGTCAAATCGATGGCGCAGAAAAGATTCGGTTTCCATTAGATATTGGCTCTGGTCATTCAGGTAAATGGGGTGGGTGCTGGCAATAATACCCGTCAACAGCAATCGCTTGGTGTAATGGTTAAAATCATGGGCGGCATCGCCCGCGGCTCGCCATAATTTATCGGCGGTGGCCCAGGTTAATTCGCTGGCGGTAATAAAATGACCAGGGGTCAGGGCAATGTCGCTGGCCTTTTTAAATGCTGCGCGATAGGGTTTAAAATGGCGATAACGAAACATCAAACCTTCAAACAAAACATCGGTGATTTTTGCGGGCTTGTTTTGCGCCAGCCATTCAACCATCACGCTGTCGGCGTAACCGCTTGCCCATATAATCAAAGATTTGGGTAGGTCAGGAAATATAACCCGCGCCAAATTATCGTCAACCCCTGTGTCGTTGATGGCATGGGTCAGGGCATCGTCGCCCCAACCGTCATTTTTTGCATGGTATAACACCCGTTCAATTAACTTGTCAGCCAACTGGCAATGGTCCAACGCCATGTGCGGCGGGTGGTGCAAACGTTTTTGATATTCTGTCATGATAGAGTAGATGCCTGTCTTAATAATTACCGATAGCTGCCCAAAGTTTACGGCACGTGGTCCGCTACACTGCGCCTTTGTCAATATAGCATTTTATTATAGGTTTTGCTATGACCTAAGCCAATGAACAAAGATTGTATTATCCTTATTCCTGCGCGTCTTAATGCGACTCGCTTGCCGAATAAACCGTTGCTAAAAATTCATGGCCGCGAAATGATTCTGCATTGCTACGACAGGGCGGTGGAGGCGGCGACTGGTCGCGTGGTGGTGTGTGCTGGCGACCAAGAAATAGTTGATTGCGTCAAGCAAGCGGGCGGCGAGGCTATTCTCACCCCCGCCGACTTACCATCGGGCACCGACCGTATTTTTTATGCCTTGGAAAAACTACCCAATCATCAACAATACAAACGAATCATCAACATGCAGGGGGATATTCCCAATTTGGATTCTGATATTTTAAAAAAAATTGCCGAGGGATTACGCGCCGAAGAACATGGTATGATTACCCCCGTTTTTTTAGACAAGGGGCAAGAAGCAAAAAATAATCCCAACAATGTTAAAGCCATATGTCATGTCATGGGGAATAGAAAAACATTGCCCGTGTTATATTTTACGCGTGCCGCGGCACCCCATGGTGATGATAATTTTTTTCATCATATCGGCGTTTATGGTTACCAACGCCCAGTGTTAGAAAAATTCGTAACTTTGAAAACATCACCCTTAGAAAAATTAGAAAAATTAGAACAATTAAGGGCATTAGAAAATAATATTAAGATATTTGCCATCACCGTCAAACACAAACCGCAATCGGTTGACACACCACAAGATTTAGCGGCGGCGCAAAAAATAATGGGCAAAAAATAAGATAGGGAAGATGTTTTCTATCCCACTATGGCCCTTATCGCCCGCCCCATTGTTTTATTTTTTTTATACTAATAAAGGGCGCAAGAATAAGTTGCCATAACGGTAAATCATGCAACCCTGGCAAACCATTTTTCATTTTTTTCTGCGCTTGACCATGGGCGCGACTGCCGAATAACCTATCCCAAATGGTTAAAATATTGGCGTAGTGGGAATCGGTGTTGCGGCGGTCGGGCTCATGATGCAAAAAATGATAGGTTGGGGTAACAAAAAAATAAGTTAATAATTTATTCAATTTTTGCGGCAGGTTGATATTGCTGTGTTGGAAAAGCGAAAAACATAAAAGCAAAATTTCTGCGGTTAATATCGAAGAAAGCGGCATGCCCAGCAAAATAATCAACGGGGCGCGCCATATTGAAGAAAGCAAAACCTCCCCCCAATGAAACCGCACCGCGGTGGTGGTATCCAAATTTTCATCCAAATGATGAACCCGATGAAATCGCCACAATAGGGGGATGATATGATTAAAACGATGCCACCAATAGATATAACAATCATAAATCAAACAATCGACGACGGTTGCGATAACGGGATTCGGAAAGAATTGGGCGCGGGTTATCATAGCCTCCACCCATGTAAAACGCGTAAGGTAAGCGGTAAAGCCAATGATAAAAAACACCGACAACAGGCTGTTAATACCCCATAGGCCGAGGTTAGCCAGCAGGTGCTTGCGTTGATTTTTAATATGACGATAGGGAAAGAGGCGTTCCGCGGTTGATAAGCAAATAAATAATCCCGCAATGATAATTATTTTTAATGAAAGCAACATGGTAAAGTAGATATAGTCCAAGATGATGAATACCACCGCTTGAAAAGCGGACATATTCTTTTACAGAATGTTAGGACTTTGCAGCTTAATTTGCAACCTTGTTGATATCACGCGCGTTGGCGTTTTGGACAAAGGCAATTTTCTTGGTTGAAGACTGGTTGGCCTTTGATAGGCTACGTGTTGAATTTTTGCGTCGACTCTCCGAGCGTTTTGTTTTTTTATTGCTGGCTATTTTTACGCTTCGTGTTGCTTTTTTATTTTTAACCGAACTATTGTTGCTTAAATTATTATTGGGCACAGTATTCAAAGATGTTTGAAGTTTTTTGACATCGGGTGTGCTGGTTGGTTTTTTGCCTGCTACCAGGAGCTGGCTATGAAGCTCGGCGCGTTTTTTGGCTTCGGCCATGGCGCGTTGTTGGGCGGCTGCTTTTTGCATTCTTAACTTTGCCTGCTGAGCTGTTTCGACAGGCCTAACAAATCTTTTGTAGGCGTCTTTCAAAGATTCTTGGGGGGTGGCGTTGGCTACCTTAAAGGCACCTAGGTCGAAACTTTTGGTGTAGGTATCGGCATAGGGAATATACCTATCAAGCAAAAAAGACATGATGCCATCGCGGTCGCTCGCCGTGCCACCGCCCAACACAACCGCCACAACTCTCTTGCCGTTACGCTCGGCCGATGTTAACAAATTGTAACCGCTGCGCGCTATGTAGCCCGTTTTGAATCCGTCTGCCCCTTCGAAATGCTCGATAAGGCGATTATGGGTGCGTATGGTGGCATTTCTGAATAAAAATTTATCTAAAGAAAAATAATGATAATATTGAGGGTAATTATTCAAAATATACAGCCCCAATGTGGCAATATCGCGCGCGGTGGTAATTTGTGATTTATCGGGCAATCCAGACGCATTGGTAAAACGGGTCTGGTTCATGCCAATTTCTTTGGCTCGCTTGTTCATACGCGCGGCGAAGGCGCCCTCGCTGCCCGCGATATTTTCGCCCACCGCCACCGCGGCGTCGTTGGCCGACAATACAACAATAGAACGAATAGCAAGATCCACCGATATTTGATCCCCCGCCCGTAACCCCAAACGGGTTTTTGGTTTGCGCGCGGCGTTGGCACTAACATTGAGCAGGGTATTGGGTTGCCAACGTCCTGACCTTAGCTCATCAAACAATAACAGCAGAGTCATTGTTTTGGTTAAGGAAGCAGGGTAAGCCAGCGCATCGGCATTGTCTTCATATATCACGCGATTACTTTCGGCATCTATCACGATGCTAGAACTGGTGCGATAAATAAGCCTAGCCGCAGCAGGTGAGGGGCATAAAACATGCAACACCAAGAATAACAAAATTATTCTTAACAAGGTAATGTTGTTAATATGTTTCATTGGTAGATTTGCGCCCGCTTTATTATTTGTAATTACATTCTTATAATCCAATGTTTCTGTAAATACAAATAAGAAACATAATTATTGCTGATAATGCAAAAATCATGCAAGGAACAAGGAATTCATGGCATTCTTGCAATATAATGTAACAAAACTCGTTGCGTTACTATTGATTTTTCAATGGCAACATCATATAGGTTATTGAAATGCTTGATAAGGATAATTTCTATCGCTATTACGATTCTGCAAGGTTCAGAAAATTTCTTTGGGGAGCCTCGGCTGGTTTATCCATCACCGTATTATTTGTCTTGGTTTGGGGTCTTTATGCTTGGGTTTTTGTTGGTCGTATCCCAGGCGTCAAAAAGATAGGCGATATAGAATTACAAACCAATAGCCGCCTTCACAGCAGCGACGGTTCGATAATAAAAGACCTTAATGAAGGTAGTCGTGTGGTTGTGCCGTTGGATTATATCCCCAAATTGGTGCAGGAAGCCTTTATCTCCGCCGAAGACCAACGATTCTACGAACATGGTGGTATTGATTTTATTGGCATCGGTCGGGCTTTCGTGCGGTTGATACCCGCCCTGATTGATGGGCGACGGCCAGAGGGTGCTTCGACCATCACCCAGCAGGTGGCACGCAATATCGTGTTGAATTCTAGCGACCTGTCGGTATTTAGAAAATTTAACGAGGTCGTGGTTGCTATCAAACTAGAGCGTTCTTTGGATAAAAATAAGATATTGGAGCTTTATCTTAATCAGATATTTTTGGGCAACCGTTCCTACGGCGTTTCCGCCGCCGCGCAAAATTATTTCCATAAGAATTTGGATAAATTGAGCGTGGATGAGATAGCTTATTTGGCGGCCTTGCCCAAGGGGCCCAACAATTATAACCCAACCAAATTTTATAATGCCGCGGTGGCACGCCGTAATTGGGTAATAGATAGAATGTATCAAATGGGGTTTATTGCCAAAGACGTTAAGGAAGTGGCGAGCAACAAAGAATTAAAGGCATTTGTTACCAACGAAAATTCGGTTAATAGCGAATATTTCATAGACAGCATGCGCCAAGAATTACAAAAAAGCTTTCCTGGCATTCGTATGGTTGGTGGTGGTTATTCCATCCGCACCACGCTTGATAATCGGGTGCAATTATATTTGGTGCAGGCCTTGCATAAATCGCTGCGCGATTATGACAGACGCCATGGTTTTCGCGGCCCGCTTAAGGTTTCGCCTGGCATAGGCTGGCAACAGTTGGCCGATATTCCCGCTGACGGGCGTTTGGCTGATTGGTTGCGAGCTGTTGTGGTTTCTGACCCTGGCGGTTATTTTAATGTCGTGCTTGAGAATGGCGAAAAAGGGCGTTTAAAATATGAAAATGCCGCCATGGGGCGCGAGTATTTTGAAAACAAAACAGGCACCAGGTTAGAGGGCAAGGAAATTAATGCCGTGGTGGAGAGTTTACCGATTGGTTCGGTGATATTGGTTTCACCGCTTGAAGATAATAATTTTTTATTAGAACAGATACCTGGGATCCAGGGGGCGGCCATTGCTATCGAACCAAAAACCGGGCGTGTCTTGGCCGAGGTCGGGGGCTGGTCATACGAGGCAAGCAAATTTAATCGCGCCAGTCAGGCCAACCGCCAACCTGGCTCGGCTATCAAACCATTGGCTTATTTGGCGGCGTTAGAAACGGGCGCTGCTAATCCCTTTGAAACCGTTTCTGACTCGGAAGTGATTGTTGAAAGCCCTACCGAAACATGGATACCCGATAATTTTGATGGCGACGAGGCCGATACGGGCGATGAAAGGCCACTGCGCTATGGCGTTGAACATTCGCGTAATCGTATGACGGTGCGTATAGCGCAAGATACTGGCTTTGGCAAAGTTGGGGCATTGTTTAATCGCTTAGGAATTTATGACCGCCAGTTAAATTATCCATCGATGGTATTGGGCAGCGCCGCAACGCCATTAGAAAAACTAATGCGTGCTTATGCTATTGTTGCCAATTATGGTAAGGATATAAAATTAACCCGTATAGATAGGATACAAGATCGTTATGGCAAAACGGTGGGGCGCGGCGACACACGCGAATGCAAGAATTGTCTTGCTGATAATTACAATGGTCAAACGCCCCCTGTTATTATTGATGACCGTAAAAATATTATCAGCCCCGCCTTGGCTTATATAATTATCGATATGATGCAGGGGGTTGTTTATCGCGGCACGGGGGCGTCCTTGGCGGAGTTAGGGCTTGGCGTTGCGGGCAAAACGGGAACGACCAATGATAACCAAGATTCCCTCTTTATCGGATTATTACCCGATATTGTTGTTGGGGTTTGGACAGGGTTTGATAAGCCGACTAGTCTTGGTATCAACCCTGTGACGGGGGCGCAAGAACAAGGGGCAAGTATTGCCGTGCCCATTTACAAAGACTTCATGCGCAATTACATGACGATTAGAAAGGGTGGAGGGTTTTACGCGCCAGCAGGTATTTTAAAAGTGCGCATGCGGTGGGAAGATTGGCAACCAGGCTATACCGGCAAAACCATTTTACAACCCACCACCAAAGCAATGTTGGATAAGGCCGAGCGCGAATATTTTAGAACAGGTTATAGCATCGAGAGCGGCAACGAATAATCCAACATAAGAAAAAAGGAAAAATGAAAACCAATCCTTTGTTTTTATCATCGAGCGAGGTAGAGGATAATCTGCGGCTATTGTATCAGGTTTTTTATAATTTGCGTTCGGTCATTGTTAATCATACGTCCCAAGGTGATATGGATGAAATGATATTGCTGCTAACTTTTCCCAAAACCGCCAAAAAATTGGCAAGCGAGTTGGTTATTTCTAAACAGGCTTTGCATAAAAGATTGCATAAAATAAAAGAAAAAAAATGGATAGAGGAAAAAATATCCAATATTGATGGACGGCAAAAAATATATTATTTAAATAGCGAGGGAGCCAAGGTGGCGCAGCAGATGATGGCAACGGCGGGAAAAAAAATGTCAGAGGTTTATCAGCAAGCAGGCATGGAATCGGTAGCAGGATTTGTCAAGGTTATCAAATTGCTTTATAATCAGCCCAATAAAAAAATGTAATGGACAATGTAGTAAGCGACAATTTGGGTTACAGGCCGCTTGTGCTGGTGGTTGATGACGACCCCGAACTATGCGATTTATTAAAAAAATATTTGAATCAGCAAAATTTTTTTTGCTACACCGCCTTATCCGCCAAGCAAGCAAAAATGATGCTTACCAAGCATCATTTTTCTGCCGTGGTGCTCGATGTTCAAATGCCCGAGCAAGATGGCTTAGCGTTATTAAAAGAATGGCGCGCCGCCCATAACAATATCCCTGTTATTATGCTGACGGCGATGGGGCAAGAATCCGACAATCGGGTTTTGGGTCTTTCCGCTGGTGCCGATGATTATTTGGCAAAACCGTTTGAACCCGCCGAATTGGTGTTGCGATTGGCCAATATTATAAAACGCAGCATCGCGCAAGGGTCGATAAATAATATTGTAAAATTTGGCCGTGGCCAATTTGACAGGGCCAAAAAGAAATTGACGGTGGATGGCGAGCGGGTTTATTTAACATCGGCCGAGGAACGGCTTTTTTGTTATTTGCTTGAGAGGGCGGGGCGCGCGGTGAGTCGTGAAGAATTAAATTTGTCGCAAATTATACTGGGCGGCGAGCGAAGCATCGACGTGCATATTGCGCGCATCAGGCAAAAAATTGGCGACCGCAATGATAGACCAGAATATTTGGTAACCATTCGTCATAAGGGTTATGAGATGAGGGTGGATAATGAATAGGATAAAAATTTTTTTTAAAAATGTAGCAACGATGATATTGCCCCAGAGCATCTGGACGCGCTCCTTGTTAATATTGCTGATAACCATGGTTTTGGTGGAGGGGGTGGCGCTGTATGTTTTTCATGATAAACATTGGCGATTTGTTAATTATAAATTGGCAGATAATTTGGCGAGCGAGGTTACATTTTTCTATCGTGAATTAGAAAATGACCCGAAGTATTTGCAACGTTATAATAAAAAAAGAAACAATGTTTTTGATGTTAAAATTATTGTTGACAATGAAAGCAATTTTAAAAAATTGCCAAAACTACCTGTTAACCGCCAACGTTCGCGGTTAGAAAGATCATTGAGCAATTTCTTGCAACGACCTTCGCGGTTGGCCTATTACGGCGACAAACACAATGTTGCGATTGGTGTGCCTTCCCAACAATATGAAGAATCTTATTATTTTTTTATTGTGCCAGCAGGTCGGGTGTTTGATAACAGCATCCAATTGTTTTTATACTGGTTGCTTATCAGCGGCATCGTGTTATCTAGCTTGGCGGGGTATTTCCTTTATATGCAGGTGCGCCCCATCATTGCCTTGTCCATCATGGCCGATGATTTTGGCAAGGGGCGGCATTTGGATAATCTTACCAATCATAAAAATATTCCTATCAGGGGCGCGCGCGAGGTAAGAATGGTTGCTCGGTCATTTAATCAAATGATGAAGCGTATATATTATCAATTAAAACAACGCACCACCATGCTGGCGGGGGTTTCGCACGATTTGCGCACCCCATTGACCAAATTACGTTTGAATTTGGCTTTTATAGAAAGCGATACAAAATACAAAGAGGTCATCGATAAAATGAAAAATAATTTAGCCGACATGGAAAGGATGATAGAATTGTATTTAAAATTTGCCAAGGGTGAAGAGAATGAAAAATTATCTTCGCTGGATATAAAATCTTTTGTTAACGAGATTGTGGCAAGCTGGCGACCAGAAGCCAAAAAACAAAAAAAACAACTCCAGGCATTTTTTGATTTGGAGGCAGGACAAAAAATATTGATTCGCGAACATGCCATGCGCCGTTGTTTGGACAACATCATTGGTAATGCACTCAAAAATGCTAGCCAGGTTAATATCTCCATTGCTAAAAAAGATGATATAAAAAATAATGAATCCTATATTATTTTTAACATTGCTGACAATGGCAAGGGTATCGCCCTTGAGGAAAGAGAAAAAATCTTTGAAGCTTTTTATCAAGTAAAATCTTATGACCAGTCGATAAAATTGCATCAATCGAAGAGGAAATCATCCGCCAATAAAAATAAAAAAGATAGTTCGAGCAATGAGGGCGGCTATGGATTGGGCCTGGCCATTGCGCGCGATATTGTGTTGGCGCACGGCGGCAATATTACAGTCGGCAAAGATAATGATTTGGGTGGCGCGGTTTTTTCCATCGCCATACCGCTTTAATTTTTGTTTTTTAGCATCTGGTAGCAAGCCAGCAAAGACATGGCCGCGCCGCCAACGCCGTAGCCAATTTTACCATGGAGGTTCCATGCCATGGTGTCGATATGCAGCCAGTCGCTTTTGGCATTAACAAATTTTTTTAAAAACAGCGCGGTGGTGATGGCGCCCGCGTAATGGTCGGCGGCACCCGTCGATGATATATCCGCATGGTTGCTGGACAGCATGGTGGTGTAGGGGCGATGCAATGGTAAAGGCCACATGTAATCATGCCAGCGATTACCATGTTCGAGCAAATCATTGGATGTCGATTTGTCATCACAAAAAAAAGCCGATATACCCGTGCCCACCGCCACCCGCGCCGCACCCGTCAAGGTTGCTATATCGATGACCATATGGGGGGTTTGCTCGCCGCCGTAGGCAAGACTATCGGCCAACAACAATCGGCCTTCGGCATCGGTGTCTCCAACTTCTATATGCGTGCCATTGCGCGCGGTTAGAATATCTGACGGACGATAACTGTTACCATCGGGCAAATTTTCGGCGAGCGGGAGAAGTAGTTGCAATTGATAAGGTAAATTATTTTTGATAATCAGGTAAGCTAAAGCCAAGGCAATGGCCGCACCGCCCATATCTTTTTTCATTAACCACATGCCGCCCGCGGATTTTAAATTTAATCCACCGCTATCAAAACACACGCCTTTGCCTATCAAGCATATTTTTTTATGATGCGGCGCCCCCCAATTACATTCTAACAATCGCGGTGCGCGGCGCGAACCTTTACCCACCGCATCGATAAGCGGAAAATTATTTTTTAACTCATCGCCCAAAAAAATGTGAGATTTAGCATTGGTTTGTTTCAACAGGCTGGTAAAAAAATGTTGGAATTCTTCGGGTCCTAAATGATTGGGCGGCATATTAATAAGATGGCGGCAAAAATGATTTACAAAAATAAGGGAAGAGATTTCTTGCCATGCCGCTTCTTCGATAGAAAATTCATCCTTATCGAAATAAAAAATAACAGCAGGGGCATGGGATTTTTTTTTGAAATCTGTAAAATCATAAAAACCTAAACCAATACCGTAGAGGCAATTTTTCACGGCTTGGGCGTTGGTTGGCGCACGAAAAAATGCAAGCAGGATAGAATTTTTTGATGTTGTTTTATCATAACCCTTGCCAAGCAGGGAAGGGAGTGGTGCAAAACTCAGCGGATGATAATCGTCGCTGTCTTTTTTATTGACCTCGTCCTGCCACAGGTTGCTTTCAAACAAATAAATAAATAAGTTTTCCTTATCGCCAGTTACATAATATAATTCCTCGCTCTTATGAGGAAAGCCGCAATGCTGTAAATAATTTTTTTGTTCATCATTCAGCGTTGATAAAAAATCCTTGGCATGTTTTTTATCAACCAACAAACATTTATCAGCAACGACCTGGTTTGCTGCTAGCGGGCGCAGAAATTCTTCTACCTGCGGAATGTTATCAATATCTATCATGTGATTAAGTAGAATCAAGCTTAGGCCTGGCTAACCATTTTGTTTGCAATTTTAGGGGTGTTTGCTACCACCGTTCAAATCATATCAAACACCACCATCGTGGTATTGCGGTAGGAATTAATTATTAGGGAAAAGATTGGGGGTTGGCTCGGGCAAGGGCGGCAGTTGAAAACTGTCATTATAATTATTGGGGCCAAATTTAACCTGCTGGTTGGGTTGCCCGCCTATAGTGCCGCCTGGCGCCTTGCTTTGTGGGACAGTCGGCAAGGGGGGTAGGTTGGGTAGATCGTTTAAGTTATCTAACCCAGGCAGGTTAGGTGAAATATTGGGATTGTTGGGCAGGGCGGGCATATTGTTGTTTGTTGGACCAACGGGGGACATTGGTGTGGGCAAGCTGTCCTCAATCGCGGGGGCGGCTTTCTTCTTGACCACTGGTTTGGCGGGGGCGGCCACAGGGGGGCGGCTAATGGCTTTGTCCAATTTTTTAGAAATAGTATCAAGGGCTTCTTGGGTTTTGGTTGCGCCCTCATTCATGGTTGCGATGGTTTTTTCCACTTCGTCCATTTTGGTTGCGAAACTATCCATCAAAGCCTTGTTTTGATTGGCAATGCCATCGACAAATGACTGCAAGACATTTTTCATGCTGTCGGCGGTGATGGATTGATTTTTCATGCTAGAAAACATATTAAATATCATAACCAACAACACAACCATGATGATGCTAACCAAGGTTTGCATCGCAAAGAATAATTTCATCATGGGCGACATCGGCGGGGGTGCGCCATAATAATCATCGCCATAATAACCATCGTCATCACCAGTCGATAGCGCGGTGCTGTCGTTTTTTGCGGCATAAACCTTGGGGGCGGCAGCCTGCGACAAGCCAGGTTGTGATTGTGGTGCGACGGGCGAACCAAGGTTCATGAGTCCACCAGCAACGGGGCCAGCGGCGGGCGCGGCAGGGCCACGGCTTTGGTTGATATTTTGCATTTCTTTCATCAAGGCTTGGAAATCTTTACCCGCGACAGTCGGTTGGGTTGGCATGGGGGCATGGGACGTAGACATGGGGTTGGCTTGCGCAGGATTGGATGGTGGCAATACAGGCATGGCACTTGGCATGGTAGGGTTCATAGCAGGGCGTGGCGCAGGCGGTGTGGCGGAAAAGCCGATATTTGCAGGGTTATTCCCAGAAGATAAAGAAGATGGCGTGGGCACGGGAGAAGGCATGGGCGAAGATGGTTTGTTAATATTTCCTAAAGCAATGGGCGCAGTAGGGGGCGCAGCAGGTTTGGGAGCACCCATATTAATCACGCCAGCGGGCGTTGCGCCACCATTTGCGGGCGCACTGGGGCTGCCACTTGATGTGGGCACAGATATCACAACGGGACTGCTGGTTGGGCTCTTGTCTTTTTGATTGTCGTTCATAGGTTTGCCTGCTTCAATATTTTGTATTTTAAAGTGAATGGTTTTAATGACGCCCAACAGGACAATTTCGGCACACGGCTTACTATCGCTTGTTCTTGCTCTCCTTAAACATCTTCCCAATCTTTATATCAATAATTTAAGCACCCGTCAATAATATTTCGCTTATAAAACGAAATACCTAGCTGGCGATTTATGTTTGTCTATCTTTATCCATCGCGCTGCGCATCATAACAAACTGCACATCAACAAAAATGACAATTCATCATAAAAAGATAAAATTACGCTTGACAACGAATGGCAAACTCGCTAGTGCAAGACTATTACAAGAAGACAGGGAATAGGCCGTAGGATTATCCGTTGTTGTTTGTTAGAATATTTAATTACATTGAATATTCTATACCAAAATATAAACAACGGCATTATAAAATAAAAAAATATTTTTTAATGATAATATCTTAAACGATATTCTTTGGGTGGTAATGGTTTGAATGAAAAAATATTTTTTATTCATATTTTTTATTGCCGTCTTACATTAATTGTTTATCAACAATTAATTCCTTATAATGCTGTTATGACGGCGTTGGGTTTGACCTTGATTTAAGGTTTTGAATTCATCGTGTTTTTAGCGGCGTTGTAGCGTTTCGGTTTTATAACTGGTGTCTGCGTTCTTTCTCTGATTTTTTGTGATACGATAATCGACAGATATATCTTTGCAATACATTGTATTATAAAGATAATTTTTGTTTGTTATTTCATAAAAGCAATAGAGAAAGATTTTTTTTAGAGATACCGCCGATGCCAACGATTAATCAATTGATCCGCAAGCCGCGCAAAATGCCGCGCAGTCGCAACAAGACTCCTGCCTTGATGCAATGCCCGCAACGTCGCGGCGTTTGCACACGCGTTTACACCACCACGCCAAAAAAACCTAACTCGGCGTTGCGTAAAGTTTGCCGCGTGCGCTTGGTTAATGGTTACGAAGTTATCAGTTATATTCCTGGTGAAGGTCATAACCTTCAAGAACACTCTATCGTGCTTATTCGCGGCGGTCGGGTAAAAGATTTGCCAGGCGTCCGCTATCATACCATCCGCGGCGCGCTTGATACCCAAGGGGTGCAAAAACGCCGTCAACGTCGCTCCAAATATGGTGCGAAAAAACCAAAATAAATTTTTTTAAGGAATCATCATGTCTCGTCGCCGTCAAGCCGATAAAAGAAAAATTCTTCCCGATGCAAAATTTGGGAATTTGGAAGTTTCTAAATTCATCAATATTTTGATGTTGCAAGGCAAAAAATCAGTTGCCGAGCGCATTGTCTATGGTGCTTTTGAGCAAGCAGAGAAAAAAGCTAACAAGCCAGCTATCGAAGTTTTCTACGAAGCCCTTGATAATGTAAAGCCAAATTTAGAAGTTCGCTCACGCCGCGTTGGCGGGGCGACTTATCAAATCCCGGTGGAGGTTCGCCCCGACCGTTCTTTGGCACTTGCTTTCCGTTGGTTGATAGAGGCCGCGCGTTCACGCGGCGAACATACCATGATGGACCGTTTGTCGGGCGAAATTATTGACGCCCTTAACAACCGTGGTGCCTCGGTAAAAAAACGCGAAGAAACCCATAAAATGGCCGAAGCAAACCGCGCTTTTGCTCACTATCGTTGGTAGATCTAGACAATATATTTCATAATTATTATTCAAAACAAACAACATGTCCAGACAATACCCCATCGCAAATTATCGTAATATCGGCATCATGGCGCACATCGATGCTGGTAAGACGACGACGACCGAGCGTATATTATATTACACGGGTAAGTCTTATAAAATTGGCGAAGTGCACGAAGGTGCCGCAACCATGGATTGGATGGAGCAAGAACGCGAACGCGGCATCACCATCACATCGGCGGCGACGACTTGTTTTTGGAAAGATTATCGGGTTAATATCATCGATACGCCTGGTCACGTTGATTTCACCATCGAAGTGGAGCGTTCGTTGCGCGTTTTGGACGGCGCGGTTGCGGTGTTTGATGCGGTGGCGGGGGTGGAACCCCAATCAGAAACCGTGTGGCGTCAAGCCGATAAATATAACGTGCCCCGCATGTGTTTTGTTAATAAAATGGATAGAACGGGCGCGGATTTTTACCGTTGCGTAGAGATGATGAAGGATCGTTTGGGAGCCAGGCCTATTGTTTTGAATTTGCCTGTAGGCTCAGAAAGCGAATATGATGGCGTGATAGACCTTATCCAAATGAAGCATATCAAATGGAAAGGCGAAGATTTGGGCGCGGAATATAGCGCGATTGATATACCGGCCGACATGATGGACAAGGCGAAAGAATATCGCCATCAATTGCTCGAAATGGCAGTTGAAATGGACGATGCCGCCATGACAAATTATTTGGATGGCAAAGAACCAGACGAAAAGACGTTGTTGGCTTGCATAAGAAAAGGCACCATCACAGGCAAATTTGTTCCCGTGGTTAATGGCTCGGCATTTAAAAACAAAGGCGTGCAACCATTGTTGGATGCCGTGGTTGAATTCTTACCATCCCCGACTGACATTGGCGCGGTCAAAGGTATGGACGAAGCGGGGGAAAAAGAAGATAAGCGCGAACCAAAGGACGATGCGCCCTTGTCGATGCTTGCATTTAAAATTATGAACGACCCATTCGTTGGTTCGCTAACTTTCTGTCGCATATATTCTGGCACCCTCAATACGGGAACCAGCGTGCTGAATTCGATTCGTGGCGACAGGGAACGTATTGGCCGTATGTTGTTGATGCATGCCAACAACCGCGAAGATATTAAAGAAGCCTTTGCAGGCGACATCATTGCCTTGGCGGGGCTGAAAAATACCCGCACGGGAGACACCTTGTGCTTGGAAGAAAAGTCAATAGTTTTGGAACGTATGATATTCCCCGATCCCGTTATCGATCTGGCGGTTGAGCCAAAATCAAAAGCCGACCAAGAAAAAATGGGCGTAGCCTTGGGCAGGTTAGCCCAGGAAGATCCTTCTTTACGCGTGAAGAGCGATCCCGAAACGGGACAAACCATTTTATCGGGGATGGGCGAATTGCATTTGGAAATTATTGTTGACCGCATGAAACGCGAATTTAAAGTTGAAGCCAATGTTGGCGCGCCGCAGGTTGCTTATCGCGAAACCATTACCAAACCCTGCAAGATAGATTACACCCATAAAAAACAATCGGGTGGTGCGGGGCAGTTTGCTCGGGTTATTATGGAATTCGAACCTGGCGAACGCGGTTCGGGATTCCAATTTGAAAGCAAAGTGGTCGGCGGCTCGGTGCCGAAAGAATATATCCCTGGCGTGGAAAAAGGTTTGAACTCGGCGGTGACCTCGGGTGCGCTGGCTGGGTTTCCCGTGGTTGACCTAAGCATCAATTTGATAGATGGCGCCTACCACGATGTTGACTCCTCGGCTTTGGCGTTTGAAATTGCGGCGCGCGCCGCATTCCGTGAAGGCATGGCCAAAGGCGGCGCAAAATTGCTGGAACCAATTATGAAGGTCGAAGTTGTCACCCCCGAAGATTACATGGGCGATATTATCGGCGATTTGAATTCGCGCCGTGGACAAATTAATGAAATGGATAGTCGCGGTAATGCGCGGGTTATCAATGCTTTGGTTCCCTTGGCTTCGATGTTTGGTTATGTTAATAATTTGCGTTCGATGAGTCAGGGCCGCGCCCAATATACCATGCAGTTTAATCATTATGAACCCGCGCCACAACATGTTGCGGATGAAGTCATGGAAAAACATAAAAAATAAACATAAAAAGGAAAAATATCATGGAAGCACAAAGTATTCGTATTCGTTTAAAAGCCTATGACCATCGGGTGTTGGATGAATCCACCAGCCAAATAGTCAACACGGCAAAAAGCACTGGTGCTTTGGTGCGTGGACCTATTCCCCTGCCCACCAAGATAGAACGTTACACCGTGTTGCGTTCGCCGCACGTTGACAAAAAAAGCCGTGAGCAATTTGAGATCCGCACCCACAAACGCGTGCTTGATATTACCAACCATAACCCACAAACCATCGACGCCTTGATGAACCTTGAACTGGCGGCGGGGGTTGACGTAGAAATTAAACTATAAAATATAACCAAACTAAAAAAAACATGAGCAGAGAATTTAAAAATCAACGAACAGGCATGATAGCCAAAAAATTGGGCACCACCCAATTGTTCCAAGACGGCGTTATGCGCGCCGCCGTGGTGTTGGATGTCAAAGGTTGTTTGGTCACCAACACCCGCACCGTGGAACGGAATGGCTATGCCGCCGTGCAATTGGGCTTGGTTGATAAAAAAGAAAAACATACCAACAAACCATTGCGTGGCGAATTCAAAAAATTGGGCGTTGATGCCAAACGGCATTTGGTTGAATTCCGTGTCGCGACCGATGCTATTCCTGAGATCGGCAGCACGTTGCTGGCTGACCATTTTGTCGCGGGGCAATTTGTTGATGTTATCGGGGTGTCAAAGGGTAAGGGCTTTCAAGGGGTTATGAAACGTTGGAACTTTAGGGGCGGTCGGGCTAGCCACGGTAATTCGGTTTCGCATCGCGCCCATGGTTCGACTGGTAATCGCCAAGACCCAGGTCGGGTTTTCAAAGGCAAAAAAATGGCGGGTCATATGGGCGATAGAAGGGTGACCGTTCAGAATTTAAAAATTATTTCGGCCGACAAAGAAAAAGGTTTGATATATATTGCTGGCGCGGTGCCTGGCGCACCGAATTCGTTGGTTATGATTAAAGATTCGGTAAAGAAACAACGCCCCAAAGATGCGCCATACCCAGGTGCATTTGAAAAAGGTCAAAAATAATGGAGAGTATCATGAAATTATCAATTATGAATTTTGAAAAAAAGGAAGTTGGGAATATCACCCTTGCGGATGATATTTTTGGCTTGAAACCACGCCCCGATATTTTGGAGCAGATGGTGAATTGGCAATTAGCCAAACGCCGCGCGGGCACCCATAAGGTTAAAAATCGTGCCGAAATTAATCGCACATCGAAAAAAATCTACGCGCAAAAGGGCACGGGCCAGGCGCGCCACGGTTCTGCTCGGGTGCCGCAATTTCGTGGTGGCGGTCGTGCCTTTGGACCATTGGTTCGCTCTCATGCCTTCAAATTGAATAAAAAATTTCGCGTTTTGGCAATGAAACATGCCTTATCGGCAAAGGCTTCGGCGGAAAATATCATGGTGCTAGAAAACCTTGATATCAAATCAAGCAAAACCGCTGACTTCGTCAAACAATTGCAAAAATTGGGCGTCAGCAATGGCTTGATTATCGGTGGTAATATCGTGCCCGACAACATGAAAAAAGCCGCCAGCAATATTAAGAATATCGATGTATTGCCGTTGCAAGGAATAAATGTATATGACATCATGCGACGCCAAAAATTGGTTCTTACCAAAGAAGCCGCCGAACAAGTTATCTTAAAATTGCAAGGCAAGTTGGAACCAAAAGCAAAAAACGAAACAGCAAAATCTAAAGAAGCATAAGGATAAAAGACATGAGTTGGAAATATTTTAACAAACAAATTATCAGCACCGAGCGTTGCTACGAAGTTATTCGTCGCCCCCTGGTGACCGAAAAATTCACGCGGATGAGCCAATTTAATCAAGTTGCCTTCGAAGTTAGCAGTGACGCCACCAAGCCAGAAATCAAGCAAGCGGTGGAAAAACTCTTCAAGGTAAAGGTGCTGGCGATTAACACGGTTAATGTCGCGGGCAAGTTCAAAAACTTTCGCGGTCGGCGCGGGCAACGCAATGGCATAAGAAAAGCCGTGGTGAAATTAGACAAAGGCCAAACCATTGATTTGGGAGCAACCATATAAATATTATAAACAACGGAGAAAAACATGCCTATCAAAACTTATAAACCAACCAGTGCAGGACGCCGTGGGTTAATCCTCATCGACCGTTCTGAGCTTTTTAAAGGCCGCCCCGTCAAATCCTTGACAATGGGGAAGGTCGAACGCGGTGGTCGGAACAATCGCGGGCGCATCACCATGCGCTGGCGCGGTGGTGGACACAAGCAACGTTATCGGATGATAGATTTCATGCGCCAGAAACAGGGCGTGGGGGTGGTCGAAAGGATAGAATACGATCCTAATCGCACGGCCTTTATTGCTTTGATAAAATACCAAGACGGTGAATTGGCCTATATCCTCGCGCCACAAAAATTGGCGGTGGGTGATAAGGTTGAGGCAGGCGAAAATGCCGATATTAAAACCGGGAATGCTCTGCCATTAAAGAATATCCCTGTGGGAACCTTGATACATAATGTTGAATTAAAACCCATGAAGGGCGGTCAATTGGCGCGTTCGGCGGGCAGTTTCGTCCAGTTGGCGGGTCGCGAAGCGGGCTATGCTCAGATTAAATTGATGAGCGGTGAATTACGCAAGGTGCGTTCGGATTGCATGGCAACCATCGGCATGATGAGCAACCCAGATTGGCAGAATGTTAAATTGGGTAAAGCAGGGCGCAGCCGTTGGATGGGACGTCGCGGTAATGTGCGCGGCGAAGTGATGAACCCAGTGGATCACCCGCATGGTGGTCGAACCCGCGGTGGTCGTATTTCGATGACGCCATGGGGCAAACCGACCAAAGGTTACAAAACACGTAAAAACAAAGCGACGGATAAATATATTATTCGTTCGCGTCACGATAAAAAAGGAATGTAGAAGGAGACTGATATGACAAGATCTGTTTGGAAAGGACCATTTGTGGATGGTTATTTATTAAAGAAAGCCGAAGTGGTGAGAGCCTCTGGCCGTCATGATGTTATCAAAATTTGGTCGCGCCGTTCGACGATATTGCCAGAATTTGTAGGCTTAACCTTTGGCGTTCATAATGGCCGCAAACATATTCCTGTGCTCGTATCCGAAGATATGGTGGGGCACAAATTTGGTGAATTTGCGCCAACCCGCACCTTCATTGCTCACTCGTCAAATAAAACGACTACAACCAGCGCATAAAGGAAAAATCCATGAGTAAAAAAGCAACCCCTCGAAAATTATTGCCAACCGAAGCAAAGGCAGTAGCGCGCAACCTGCGCGTTGCGCCGCGCAAATTGAATTTGCTGGCTGGGCTGATACGCGGTAAAAAAGTTGGCGATGCGTTGCGGGCTCTTACCTATTCTTCTAAAATGGCGGCGGATCCTGTGAAAAAGGCTCTGGCTTCGGCGATTGCCAATGCAGAAAATAATCATAATTTGGATGTTGATAGTTTGGTGGTAAAGGAAGCTTTCGTTGGACAAGGTCTTATGTTAAAGCGTTTTCATACGCGTGCACGTGGACGTGGCGTGCGGATAGAAAAATTCTTTTCTCATTTAACTGTCGTGGTGGCAAGCAAGACGGCGGATGAAATGGCGAATAAAAAAAATAACAAAAAAGTAACACAAGATAAAGAATAGGCAAGGAGTTTATATTATGGGTCAAAAGGTTAATCCGATAGGTTTGAGGCTAGGCATCAACAAGACGTGGGATTCGCGTTGGTTTTCTGACAAGGAGTCGGGACGCGAATATGCACGCTTGCTTCACAAAGATTTGGCGATTAGAAAATTTTTGTTGAAGCGTTTGAAAGACGCTTCGGTCTCTAATATCTTTATCGAACGCCCAACTGGTAAATTAAAAATTACCGTGGTGTGCGCCCGCCCTGGCGTGGTGATAGGTAAAAAAGGCGCCGACATCGAAAAATTACGCAGCGAATTAAAATCTTTCTGCGGTCAAGAAGCTGCGGTGAATTTGCTCGAGGTAAGAAAACCAGAGATCGACTCCCAAGTGGTGGCCGATGGTATTGCTCAACAGTTGGAAAAACGTGTTTCTTTCCGCCGTGCCTTGAAACGCGCGATGAGCAGTGCCATGCGCGCTGGCGCTGAAGGTATCAGAATCAATTGCTCGGGCCGTTTGGGCGGCGCAGAAATTGCACGTATGGAATGGTATCGTGAAGGCCGCGTGCCCCTACATACCTTGCGTTCTGATATTGATTATGCAACGTCCGAATCTCTGACGACCTATGGTATCATCGGCGTGAAGGTATGGATATGCAAAGGCGAAATTTTAGAAAATAACCCATTTGCGACAGAACGAAAAATTTTGGCGCAACAGGTGCAAAACCGTTAACCATCCATCAATAATAAAATAAACGAATATGTTAATACCTAAAAAACCAAAGTTTAGAAAAGCTCACAAGGGGCGGATTCATGGTTTGTCAAAAGGGGCAAGCAAGTTGGATTTCGGCAGCTATGGCTTGAAAGCGATGGAACCAGAACGCGTAACATCAAGGCAATTGGAAGCGGCACGCCGCGCCATTGTGCGGCAAATGAAACGCCAAGGAAAAATTTGGATTAGAGTATTCCCCGATGTTCCCGTTTCAAAAAAACCAGCCGAAGTTCGGATGGGTAAAGGGAAGGGTGCACCAGAATTTTGGGTATGCCGTGTCAAACCAGGACGAATCATTTTTGAGATAGATGGTGTCAACGATACCATTGCTCATGAAGCCTTCGCTTTGGGTGCGGCAAAATTGCCCATCAAAACACGGGTGGTTAAAAGATTTAGCGAAAATTACGGTAATTAATAAATAACATAGGAAAAAAATATCATGGCAAAGGAAAAAGTAAAAAAAGTAGATTATAGCGCGAAGACGCTGGTGGAGTTAAAGACTTCTTTGTTGGAGTTGCGACGTGCGCAATTTAATTTGCGCTTTCGCAAAACCCAGGGGAATTTGGAACAACCATCAGAAATAAGAAAAAATCGCCGCAATATCGCACGCATTAAAACTTATTTAACCATGAAAAGCAAAAATGAAAAGAAAACGATAATTAAGAAGGATAAAAAAAATGCCTAAAAGATTACTTCAAGGTGTGGTGCTTTCCACCAAAATGCAAAAAACCATCGTTATTGCGGTGGAACGACGTTACCTGCACCCCGTGATGAGGAAGGTTGTGCGCCGCACCAAACATTACATGGCGCATGACGAAAACAACATGGCGAAGGTAGGCAATATTGTTTGGATTAGGGAATGCCGCCCCCTGTCAAAAAGAAAAACTTGGGAATTAATTTCGGAGGCCGATGTCAAAAATGACAAGGTTACAACGAAAGCCAAAGCCGATAACAAATCGACAGCAAAAAAGAAATAAAGGATAATCAACGATGATACAGGTAGAAACATTTTTAGAAGTTGCCGATAATTCGGGCGGACGCTTGTTGCAATGCATCAAGGTGCTTGGCGGGTCGAAACGTCGCTATGCCTCGGTTGGCGATGTTATCGTGGTTTCTATCAAAGAAGCCATTCCCCGTGGCCGCGTGCAAAAAGGCGAAGTGCACCGCGCCGTTATTGTGCGCACCGCGAAAGAAATCAAACGCAGCGATGGCTCGACTATCAAATTTGACACCAACGCCGCCGTGTTGGTTAACAAGCAAAACGAACCCATCGGCACCCGTATATTTGGGCCCGTGGTCAGGGAATTGCGCGCCAAACAATTTATGAAAATCATTTCACTTGCGCCGGAGGTCTTATAAAATTATGGCACAGAAAATTAAAAAAGGTGACAATGTGATAGTCTTAACAGGCAAGCACAAAGGTCAAGAAGGCAACGTGTTACAGGTATGGCCAAAAGAACAAAGGATTGTGGTCGAGGGCGTTAATATTTTGAAAAAAACCGTGCGTCCCTCCGCCGAAAATCCCAATGGCGGTATTGTGGAAAAAAATGGTCGTATTCATTGGTCTAACGTGGCTATTAAAGATCCTAAAACGGGCAAACCAACCCGCGTTGGCTTCAAGCTGGAAAATGGTAAAAAACTTAGAATAACAAAATCATCAAGCAGTGTATTATAGAGGAGAGTATCATGGCAGAAACTAACAATATGGTCATCGACGTAGTCGCGCAAAAAAAGGCCGATAAACAGGCCAGAGCCGACCGCGCCAAAACGCCAAAGCAAAAACCCTTCTATGACAGGGGGCCTGCGCCGCGCCTAAAAACACTTTACGAAAGCGAAGTGCGTGCCAATTTGCAAAAACAATTTGGTTACAAAAACACCATGATGATTCCTAAGTTGGATAAAATTGTTATCAACATGGGTGTTGGTAAGGCGACCCAAGATAGAAAATATATCATGGGGGCCGAAGAAGATATGAAAACCATCACGGGGCAAAAACCTATTATCACCAAATCTAAAAAATCCATTGCAACTTACAAATTGCGTGAAAACATGGGTATTGGGGTGAAGGTAACCCTGCGCGGGCTGCGTATGTATGAATTTTTGGATAGGCTTATTATGGTCGCTTTGCCGCGGGTTCGCGACTTCCGTGGGTTAAAAACCAAATCCTTTGATGGTCATGGCAATTATGCTTTGGGTATTAAGGAGCAGATTATTTTCCCCGAAATCAATTACGATAAAATTGACAGTATTCGCGGCATGGATATTATTATTTGCACCACCGCACGCACCGATGAAGAGGCGCGCGCATTATTAACCGCTTTTCGTTTGCCATTTCAACTATCATAAAATATAAAGGAGAACATCATGTCCAAATTAAGTCTTGTTACCCGCAATCAAAAGCGTGAAAAATTACGCGATAAATATAAATTGCGCCGCGCCAAATGGAAAAAAGTCATTCACGATCCCAAAAAATCGTTGGAGGAAAAATTCCAAGCCCAGCTAGAATTACAAAAAATTCCACGCAATGCTTCGCCCGTGCGGGTGCGTTTGCGCTGTGAATTGACTGGTCGTTCACGGGGCAATTATCGCAAATTTAGAATGGCAAGGCATAAATTTCGTCAACTAGCATCATCGGGAAAAATTCCTGGTGTGGTGAAGGCAAGCTGGTAAATTTATTAAGAATTAATATTATACAACAAAAAATTATACAAAATTTATAGAAAGGAAAAATAAAATGTCATCTTTAAGTGATCCCTTAGGCGATATGCTTGCTCGTATCCGCAATGGACTGCATGCGCATCTTGACCAGGTTGATGTGCCAGCATCCAAGTTGCGGGCGCAGGTGTTAGACCTATTAAAAAGAGAAGGCTATATCAATGGCTACGACGAAAGGGAAGAACGCAAGGGAATCAAAACATTGGTGGTCAATTTAAAATATTTTAATGGCGAACCATCAATCAAAACCTTGCAACGTATTTCTAAACCCGGTCGTCGTGTTTATTCATCCTTTGATGATATGAAAATGGTTAGCAACGGACTTGGCATTGCGGTGGTTTCAACCACCAAAGGACTCATGACCGATCACCAAGCTCGCAAGGGCAATATTGGTGGAGAAATTTTATTTACCGTTTTTTAAAAAATATTTTATAAGCAAAAGAAAGGCAAAAACATGTCACGATTAGGAAAAATACCGTTGGAGATTCCCGCTGGTGTCGAAACCAAGCTGGAAGGTAATATTTTCACCGCCAAGGGCAAGGTGGGAACGAACATGGTTAAAATTTTGCCAGACATCACCGCCAAGATAGAAGGAAATAAAATTGTCGTTAGTGCAAACAGCAACAATAAAAAATCAAAAATTTATTGGGGCACAACGCGTCAATTGATAAAGATAGCCATCGAAGGCGCCAGCAAAGGCTTCACCCGAAAATTAGAATTAAATGGGGTTGGTTTTCGTGTGGCGTTGCAAGGCAAGAATTTAAAAATGTCGCTCGGCTTTAGTCATGATGTTATTTTCCCCATCCCCGATAATTTAAAAGTAACGGTGGAGGGTGAAAAAGGCAATGTCATCGCCATCAGCGGTGCTAATAAAGAAGCGGTTGGTCTATGCGCCAGCCTTATTAGGAATTTAAAAAAACCCGAACCTTATAAAGGCAAGGGGATTAAATATGCCGAAGAAACAATTTTACGCAAAGAAGGAAAGAAGAAATAAGGAGCAAAAACATGAAACATAATAAAGCTTTAGTTAAACGCGCGATGCGGCACCGTTATCGGTTAAAAAAATTTGGCGGCGGCAAATGGCGGGTTTCGGTTTACCGTTCTAACCAACATATGCAAGTGCAAATTATTGATGACGCGGCGTCCAAAACCGTGGTGGCTTGCTCCACCATGGAAAAGGAAGTTCGTGGTCAATTAAAGAGCACATCCAATATCGAAGCTGCAACCTTGATAGGCAAATTGTTGGCCGAACGCGCCAAACAAGCGGGCATTAAGGCGGTGATGTTTGACAGGGGTGGTTACAAATACCATGGCCGTGTTAAGGCAATTGCCGAATCGTTGCGCGCAAATGGTATGGAATGTTAAGCAACAATATGATACATAAAAAATAAACCACCCAAAAAAAAGAAAGATAAATACAATGCAAAAAAGAGAAGAAGGTTATTTGATAGAAAAAACAGTCGCGGTGAATCGCGTCTGTAAAGTTGTCAAAGGCGGTAAACGTTTCGGCTTTGCTGCCCTGGTGGTGGTTGGTGATGGCAAGGGCAAGGTTGGTTTTGCATCGGCGAAGGCGCGCGAGGTTCCTGAAGCCATGAAAAAGGCAACCGAACTAGCCAAAAGACGTATGATAAGGATACCCCTTCGCGATAAACGCACCATTTACCATGATGTTATGGGACATTTTGGTTCGGGTCATGTAAAAATAAGAAGCGCGGTGCCTGGCACGGGTATTATTGCGGGTGGTCCCGCGCGCGCGGTATTTGAAGCACTCGGCATCGCCGATATTGTCGCCAAATCGGTGGGAAGTTCTAACCCGCATAATATGGTGAAGGCCATTTTGGAAGGTTTGCAACGTACCCATTCGCCCCGTTCGGTGGCCGAAAGACGAAACAAAACTGTTACCGAGGTTCTCGGTCGTGCTGAAAAAGATGGCGAAGAATAGGAGACAATATCATGAGCGACAAACAAACCACCAACAATGCGTCATCGGCTAAAGCAAATGGCAAAATAAGTGTTAAACAAATAAAAAGCCCTATCCGACGTGTCGGCAATCAACGCGTTGTGTTAAAAGGATTGGGACTGGGTAAAATTGGCAGAACGAGGGTTTTGGAAGATACTTCCTCTATCCGCGGTATGATAAGGGTGGTAGAACATTTGGTAGAAGTTACAAAATCTTAAATAACAATCAAACAATAAGAGCAAAAACATGAAACTCAACGAATTAAATTTTAATCACGGCGCACGCAAAAACCGCATGCGTATAGGACGCGGCATTGGCTCGGGCAAGGGCAAAACTGGCGGGCGTGGTGGCAAAGGCCAAACCGCGCGTTCGGGTGTGCGTATCAAAGGATTCGAAGGCGGACAAACCCCACTATACAGGCGTTTGCCAAAACGTGGTTTTAAAAATCATACGCGTTTGCATTTGATAACCTTGCCATTAGGACGGGTCGAAAAATTTATCACCGCAAAAAAATTATCAGCGGATAATATCAACGAAGAAGCCTTGGTGCAGGCTGGCGTGGTAAAAAATACCCGCGACGGCGTGCGCTTGGTGGTGGGAAAAGGCGAATGGAAAATTAAAGCAAATTTTAGCGTTCATGGTGCTTCGTCGGGTGCAGAAAAATTAATCACCGCGGCGGGTGGCAACATCACCATTTTCAAAAAAGAAGCCGCCAAAAAAATTGGTAAACGCGGTCAACGCCGTATCGATTCAACAAAAAAACGCGAAGCGCGCGAAGCAGCATTTGTTGCCAGCACCAAGGATTAAATATGATATAAAAGGCGGACAAAAAAGCCAAAAAATTATCAGAAAATATTTATCACCATGACAACTGCGCAACAATTCGCCAAAAATTTTTCTAAAGGCGGCGGGGGTTTTGGTAAAGCCACCGAATTAAAACAACGTATCCTTTTTACCATCGGCGCTTTGTTGGTGTTTCGCCTGGGCTCTCATATCCCTTTACCTGGTATCGATGCTTTGGCTTTAGAAAAATTATTCAGCCAACAGGGTAAGGGCATCCTTGGGATGTTTGACGTCTTTTCTGGCGGATCATTGAGCCGCATGACCATTTTTGCTTTGAGCATCATGCCTTATATTTCGGCGTCGATTATCATGCAACTTTTATCATCTACCATTCCTAGTTTAGAAAAATTAAAGAAGGAAGGCGGCGCTGGTTACCAGCGTATTTTGCAATATACGCGGCAACTTACCGTGATATTGGCTCTGGTGCAATCCTATGGTGTGGCCTTTGGTTTGCAGACCGCCGAAAATATAGTCGTTAATCCTGGCTTTTTGTTCATGATAACATCGATAATAACCCTGACCGCGGGCACCATGTTTTTAATGTGGCTGTCGGAGCAAATTACGCAACGCGGCGTGGGGCAGGGGGCGTCGATGATAATTTTTGCTGGTATCTTGGCCAACCTACCGCTGGCTATTGTCCAAATGTTGGAATTGGGGCGGAGTGGCGCCCTAAGTAGCTTTGTTATCGTTGTGATATTTGTCATGATGATAGCCGTGATAGGCTTCATTGTTTTTATGGAACGGGCGCAACGACGTGTCGTGGTTAGTTATCCCAAAAGACAAATTGGTCTAAATCGTATGACGGGGGGCGAGAGCAGCCATATTCCTATCAAGCTTAATGCTTCGGGGGTTATTCCGCCGATATTTGCCTCGGCCTTATTATTGTTGCCCACCACCATCTTGGGGTTTGTGGGGCAATCGGGTAATAATGCGGCGTGGTTGCAATGGTTGAACGCCTTTTTGGGGCGCGGCGCGCTTGGGCATGAAATTTTTTATGCTTTGTTAATAATATTCTTTGCGTTTTTTTATACCGCGGTTGTTTTTAATGCCACCGAAACCGCTGATAATTTGCGTAAGCAAGGTGGGATTGTTTTGGGGCATCGCCCGGGGGAAGACACAGCAAAATATTTTGACTACATATTGTTGCGCCTAACAGTCGTGGGCTCGCTTTACCTGGTGTTGGTTTGCTTGTTGCCAGAAATCTTGATATCGAAATATTCTTTGCCCTTTTATTTGGGCGGCACATCCATCCTGATTGTGGTTAGCGTTACCATGGACACCATGACTCAAATCCAAGGCCATTTGTTTGCTCATCAATATGAAAATTTATTGAAAAAAGCGCGCATGGGCGGCGGCGGCTTCAACAATATTAATCTTCCCAAATAACCTTTATTGTATAAAGATGATAATTATTCTGTTTGGTCCCCCTGGTGCAGGCAAGGGGACGCAAAGTAAGTTTTTACAGGTCGCATGCGACTTTGTTCACCTCTCCACGGGCGATATGCTTCGCCAAGCGGTTAAAGATAAAACCCCTTTGGGACAAAAGGCAGAAAGCATCATGCAAAGTGGAAAATTGGTCGACGATGAAACCATGCTGGGGATTATTCGTGATAAGTTGCAAGGCCTCAAAGGTAAAAAAATTATCCTGGATGGATTCCCCCGAACCTTAAAGCAAGCCGAAGGTTTGGAAAAAATGCTCTCCGACATGCAAACAAAAATTGATAGGGTGGTGTTATTAAAGGTCAAGGACGATGAATTGTTGGCGCGCCAGGCAAGCCGTATCAAAGAAAGCGGCGGCGAGGTAAGAAGCGACGATACGCCTGAAACATTGGCGAAAAGATTACATATTTACCATGCCGACACGGCGCCGCTTATTCCGTTTTACCAAACGCGCGGCGTGCTGACGGAGCTTGACGGTATGCAATTGCCAGATGTGGTATCGGATCAAATTAAAAAATTACTCAGCTAAGAATTTACTTGACTAAAGTATTTTTTTTCTATATGGAATTCATAATGATGTTTTGCAAAAATTATTATTAATATATTTTTTTTAGACACCAACGAAGAGATTCATAAACATAAACAAACAATAAAATACAATTAAGATAAAAAAATGGCACGTATAGCTGGGGTTAATATTCCCACCCAAAAAAGATTGGTCATAGCACTTCGCTATATTTATGGCATTGGCCCTATCAACGCACGCGAAATTTGTCAAAAATGCGGGTTGGATGAAAGTCGCCGCGTTAAGGACCTGACCGAGGAAGAAGTAATCAAGATACGCGAATGTATTGATAGCGATTATCAGGTCGAGGGTGATTTACGCCGTGATATTTCGATGAATGTTAAACGCCTGATGGATCTTGGTTGTTACCGTGGCTTGCGCCATCGGAAAGGTTTGCCAACCCGCGGCCAACGCACACGCACCAACGCCCACACGCGTAAGGGTCGCGGCGCGCCCATTGCTGGTAAAAAACAAGCTACCAAAAAATAATTAAATAAAGAAAGAACGAGTCATGGCGATTGCTGGAAAAAAGAAAAAAGATAAAAAGAACGTGCCCGAAGCCATTGCGCATATTCATTCGACCTTTAACAACACCATGATTACCATCACCGATAAAAAGGGTGATACCCTTGCTTGGTCTACCGCGGGTAAAAAAGGCTTCACGGGCAGCAAGAAATCGACCCCCTATGCGGCGCAGATTGCGGCCGAGGATGTTGCGGCGGCCATTAAAGATTTTGGCGTAAAAAATATCGAAGTTAATATAAAAGGCCCAGGTTCGGGGCGGGAAGCCGCGGTGCGTGCTTTGGCTTCGTTGGGTTTTGTTATCACCAGTATTCGTGATGTCACGCCTTTGCCACACAATGGTTGTCGGCCAAGAAAACGCAGACGGGTTTAAACCAGTTACGAATAATCATAATGATGGGTATTTATCCATTGTTGTGTCAGGCGAAGAGTTAGCACCGATAGAATGGGTGTTGGCAAAAAACCTGCGTTACAAAAGTTACTTTAAGAAAGGGTAAAAAAACCATCATGACAATTGATACAAAAAATTGGCAAAATTTACAAAAACCCAATGGGATTAATGTTGATAAAAAAGATAATCACGCCACCATCAATGTTGAACCGCTCGAACGCGGTTTTGGTTTAACCCTAGGCAACGCGTTGCGTCGTATTTTGTTATCCTCGCTCCAAGGGGCGGCGGTTACCGCGATTAAAATAGAAGGCGTTTTGCATGAATTCTCGACCATTCCTGGCGTCCGCGAAGACGTGACCGACATGGTGCTTAATATCAAAGGCCTTGCATTGATGTCGCGCAGTGGTGCGGCAAAAAAAATGTCATTGGATGTGAAGGGGCCAAAATTGGTCACCGCGAAGGATATTGATACGGGCGGGGATATTGAAATAAAAAATCCCAACCATGTTATATGTTCTTTGGATAAAGGTGCCAGTTTGAAGGTTGATTTTTATGTCAACACGGGAAAGGGTTATGTTCCTGCCAGCCAAAATCGTCCCGAAAATTCGCCCATCGGCCTCATTCCCGTTGATGCTATTTTCTCCCCCGTTACGCGCGTCAGCTACAAGGTTGATAACGCACGGGTTGGGCAACGCACCGATTTCGATAAATTGACCTTGCAGGTTGAAACCAACGGCACGGTGGATCCCGAAGATGCTGTGGCCTTGTCAGCAAAAATTTTGCAAGATCAAATGAATATTTTTGTCAATTTTGACGAACCAAAATTCCTTGAACGGAAAGAAAAAAGTAAGGAAGAAGTTCCTTTTAACCTCAATCTGTTTAAAAAGGTTGATGACCTAGAACTTTCGGTCCGTGCACAAAATTGCCTGAAAAATGACAATATCATGTATATCGGTGATTTGGTGCAAAAGTCGGAGCAAGACATGTTGCGCACCCCCAATTTCGGCAGGAAATCGCTGAATGAAATAAAGGAAATGTTGCAACAAATGGGTTTAGGCTTTGGTATAGAAGTACCAAATTGGCCAGCGCCAGATGGCGTTGAAGAATTGGCAAAAAAATTGGAAGAAAAATATTAATTTTTTTGCTAATAATACTAAATCAACCTCGCATCAACAGTGGTTCTAAAAATATATATTTTTTGTAACGATTGATGTTTTTAACCATGCTTTATTTTTGTAAAGCATCCATGATGAGAAATCATCAGAAAGAAGGAAAATAATATGAGACACAAAAAACTCGGCAGGCGTTTACATCGTTCGGTGTCGCACCGCCAATCGCTTTTGAAAAACTTATCAAAGCAATTGATACAATATGAGCAAATAAAAACCACCTTGCCCAAGGCTAAGGAGTTAAAACGCTATATTGACAAAATTATTACCCTGGGAAAAAAGGGTGAATTGCATCGCCGCCGCGCGACATTCGCGCTGTTGCGCGATGAAACGTTGGTTAACAAGGTTTTTGATGTGTTGGCAAAACGTTATAAGGACCGCGCGGGTGGTTACACCCGTTTGTTAAAATACGGTTTTCGTCATGGCGATAACGCGCCGATGGCGATTATCGAATTTATTGACCGCGACCCCGCCGCCAAACCCAAAGGGCCAAAAATGGTTAAGGACAACAACGATCCCCAAGCCATGGAGGCATCGACTGGTGAAGATAAAACCATGACCCAAAAACTTGATGATAAGAAATCATTAATCAGCAAAAAAGATATGGGTAAAAAAGACCAGGTTAAGGGCGCGACAAAAATGCGCAAGACTGTCTCGCCATCTGGTTAAAAATTATCATACCTCATCGCCCAGCCTATAAAAATTTTGTTTCATAAGATAAAATAGTTTATAGAATTGATATGTTCTCTGGGTTGATACAAATGTTGGGGCGAATCGATGATTATCAACTTGATAATGCTGGTTCGGCGCGACTAACCCTAACGGTTGATAGGACGGATATTCCAACCCACCAATTTAATCTGGGGGCGTCGATTGCGGTTAATGGCATTTGCCTTACCTTGGCGCAATTATCGGTGAGTGGTGACGCAAGCCATTTGGTTTTTGACCTATCGCCCGAAACCATCAACCGCACCACGGCGCAATATTGGCAATCATTTTCTTCTGATACGCGTGGCAAGCAATTGGTTAATCTCGAAACCTCTTTGCGTATGGGTGATGAATTGGGGGGGCATTTTGTTTCGGGGCATGTTGATGGGCTAGGCGAAATAAGCACCCTAACCAAGGGGGCAGGGGCGTGGCAATTGGCCATTAAACCGCCCAGCGACCTTATGCCCATGATGGCGACTAAAGGGTCGGTTGCGATAGATGGCTGCTCCCTGACTATTAATGGCGTCGATAATGACAGCATCGCCATTACCTTGATACCCCATACCATTGAACATACCATAGCCCAGCATTATTTTGTCGGGCAAAAAGTCAATGTAGAAATTGATATGCTGATGCGCTATGTTGCCAACCTGGTGAAGAAATAATATTGCATGAAAAAAAACGACACATCATTTGTATTGGCCGAACATGAAAAAAAAATACTTGTTAAAGCCTCGCCGCGGGTTGGGCTGGTGGTTGCCAATTTTTATGCTGACATTGCCGCCGAATTAATCGCGGGTGCGGAAGATGTCCTGCGCATCGCCAACATCGAAACAAAAATATATTATGTCATGGGGGCGTTAGAAATTCCCCCAGCGATAGCTTTGCTGGACGATAAACATGACATCTACCTTGCGCTTGGCGCGGTGATAAGGGGCGAGACCAGTCATTATGATATTGTGGCGAACGAATCAGCGCGCGGCTTGATGGATCTTGGGATTAATAAAAAAATGATTATCGGCAATGCTATCCTGACCGTTGATAACATGGCCCAGGCCACGGCGCGTGCCAATCGCGGTTCGGGGAACAAGGGTGGATTTGCCGCCATGGCGGCATTGCGTTTATGGATGATAGATAAAACATGATGATGAGCGAAACGCAACCTTCCTCGGCCAGGGCAAAGAGCGCGCCAGGCAAAATGACCGAACGGTTGTTGGCGGTGCAGGTGCTGTATGGCATGGTTATCAACCCAGGGCGGATTAATAATAATATTAACGACAGCCTTGCCCTGATAAAAAAAATCATGGGCGAAGAATTGAATATTGGCGATGCTGGCCAGAATGAAGAAGTTTTATCCTTGCTAAGTTTTTACCAGCAAGAAAAAAATAATATCATCGAATCCATCATTGCTTGCTTGGCGGGCGGCGAACAAAAATGGCAATCGCTTGAAACCATGTTGCAAATTATTTTATGTTTGGGGGTTGCCGAAATAATGAAAACCACCCAACCACCCGCTATTGTTATTTCGGCATGGGTGGAGGTTGCCAAATCCTATTTTGCCGACCATTCGCCAAAACTTATTCATGGGGTTTTGGATGGGGTGAATAAAAAATGGCATGGAAAAAAAACGTGAAGCACCCCCCTGTAATATTCGCCTAACCCCATGGGGTGGCCAATGTGTAAAATCCATTTCTGACTTTAACGTGCAAGGCTGTATTTTTTTTGCTATAAATAAGTTATGTTAACAGTACAAAAATTATCATTTGTGCGGGGGCGCAATATTATTTTTTCCAATATTTCTTTTCAAATACAATCGGGCGACATGGTGTGGTTAATGGGCGGCAATGGGGCGGGGAAAACAACATTGTTAAAAATATTATTGGGTTATTTGCAACCCACCCAGGGCAAGGTTTTATGGCATGACAATTCATTGGACGCGGGTTATCAATCAACCTGTTTTTATTTGGGGCATGGTGGCATTGCCCAAAATGACATGACGCTTAAAACTTATCTAAGATTTATTAAAAACCTATGGCAGAAAAACGAAGCGAAGCCAGCCAACAAAAACCTGCAAGATGAGGAATCGCTGATAAAGATTCTGGAATTGGACAAGCACCTTACCAAGAAGATAAAAGACTTGTCGGCTGGCACTCAAAAAAAAATACAATTGGCCAGCATGATCTATGCCGCCCCCAGAAAATCGATGTGGTTGTTGGATGAACCTTTTGCCGCGCTTGATAAAAAAACAAAGGCTTGGCTTTGGCAATGGTTGGCGGCAAGAATAAACAACGGCGACCAAATTATTTTTACCAGCCATGAAACCGACCATCAAGCCATGATAAACCCAAAATTGCATAAAAAAATAAAAGAAGTTAGGCTGTAAAAAAATGCAGGATTTTTTTCTTTTTTTTCGCCGCGAAGCCTCGCTCTGCGCCAGTAATTTTTTTCATTACCTTTTGCCATTTTTTTTATGGTTAACGGGTTTTTTTGTTTTTCGTTTGTTGTTGTCTGACACAAACAATGCGCCGACGTTGGTGGTATTTGTTTGGTTTTTGTTTCTATGGTTTTTTGCCCTTACCACCATGGGGATAAATCTTTATCATGCCGATCTGATGCAAGACCTGCCGTTGGATATTACCTTAGCCAATCGTTCGCTGTTGGCTTTTGTCTATGCCAAATGGGCGGGCTTGTTGCTATTTTCCGCCTTACCGCTATGGCTTGCAACTGGCTTGGCCTTGATAGCCGAAAGCGACGGCACCATGGCCAATAACATCCTTATATTATTCCTGTTGAGCGGTTTTTTATTTTTGGCGCAGCTTGCGCTGCTGATTAATTTTTTGGCAAGCCTATGCCAATGGGGAAAGGGCGGGGGATTTTTTATGGTGATTATTATTCTACCCCTCATGATACCATGTTTCCTGTTGACGCTTAGCATAACAACCAGCGGGCAAGCTTACCCGCTGATGTTTTTTCAATTGGCTTATTTTATCTTAACTTTTTCGTTCTTGCCAATTGCTTCGGCATTTATTATCAAACAGCAAAGCTAAATATTGGATAACATGGCCATGAATTTCCTTTCTTCTTTTTTACCCCACCGCCCGCAACAAGTTATCAGGCTTAGCGAAAAAACAATGCCTGCTGTTATCATATTGATGGTTATTTTTTTCTTCATGGCGACCTACCGCGGGTTGGGAAGCCCGCCAGATTATTTGCAAGGGGAAGTGGTCAAGATAATGTTTGTCCATGTGCCCTGCGCCTATTTGGCAAGTTTATGCTATGCCATGTTGGCGGTGTTTTCTTTTGTATTTTTGGTGTGGCAAAGCCCCATAGCCCACATTATGGCGCGCTCCATTGCGCCCGTTGGGTTGCTGTTTACCGTTATTTGCCTCATTACTGGCAGTCTTTGGGGCAAGCCAACTTGGGGCACATTTTGGGTGTGGGATGCAAGGTTGACCTCGGTCTTTATTCTTTTATTGCTCTATATTGGGCAAATATTGTTGGCGATTGAAATGGCTGATTATCGCCCCGCGGCCTTGGTGGCGGTCGTTGGTGCAGTCAACCTACCCATTATAAAATTTTCGGTGGCTTGGTGGCAAACCCTGCACCAAGGGTCAAGCCTGTTTAAATCGGGCGGCCCGAGCATTGCGCCAGAAATTTTATCGCCGTTATTATGGAGCATGGCTGGCTTCAGCATGTTGGCACTGCTGTTTTTTTTATGGCGCGTGAACACGTTACTTTATAAAAAAATGATTGATAACCATTACCTTTCTAAAAAGGAATAGGGCAAAAATATGTTGTATATTATCATTGCTTACCTTGTTGCTTTGTCTATGTTGCTGGTGGTTGGCGGTTGGTTTTTTTATGCTTATTCTATGGCAAAAAAACAATATAAAAAAATAAAAAATGAAAAATAAACATCGCCGCCTTTATTTTGTTTTGTTTTTGCTTGTCATGGTGGGGCTTGCTCTGGGGCTTGTGCTATATGGCTTGCGCGATGGCATATCTTATTTTTATACCCCCAGCGACGTGGTGTCGGGCAAACATCTCAATCGCCCTCTCTTCAGTGCCAATGGGATTGACAGCAATAAGCCAGAGGTTTTTCGATTGGGCGGCGTGGTAAAAAAAAATTCGGTTAAGAAAAACACACAAGGGTTAGCCTTTGTCGTTACTGATTTTAATCATGAAGTCGGGGTGGTTTATCAAGGATTGGTCCCGAATTTGTTTCGTGAAAATTCGGGCGTTATTGCCACGGGCTACATGACAAAAAATGCCGACAATCAAAATATATTCTTTGCCAATGATATATTGGCCAAGCATGATGAAAATTACATGCCCAAAGAATTGACCAAAGCATTAAAAGATAAAGGCGAATGGCGAGAATAAAAGGGAATAAAAATAGATGATAGCATCCTTCGGTGAATTGTTTTTATGGATGGCGTGGTTAATCAGCGCCTTTGCCACGGTGGTCGGGTGGCGGCTTGGCCAAAAAAACCAATTACAATTTCTCGCCTCCCTCACCACCATTATTTTCGGCTTGGTGGCCTTGGGGTTTGTATCGCTAATATATGTTTTTGTAACCGATGATTTTTCGGTTTGGTTGGTTGTCAAGAATTCTCATCCATCGCTGCCGTGGTATTATAAGGTTGGGGCGGCGTGGGGCAACCATGAAGGTTCGATGTTATTGTGGGTTTTTGTCTTGTCAGGGTTGGCGTTGCTGCTCAGCCGCATGGCACAACGCATCGGGGCAGGAGTCGCCGATGCCAAAGCAACAGGCAACCAACATGACATCATGACGCGCGCCATAGCCTGCCAAGAAATGATATTTTTTTTATTCACGGGTTATCTGCTTTTTACTTCTAACCCTTTTTTAAGGTTTGACGCCCCCGCCGATGGTTCCATCAAACCCATGGATTTGAATCCTTTGCTACAGGATCCTGGGCTTATTTTTCATCCGCCATTTTTGTACGGCGGGTTTGTTGGCTTGTCGGCGCTTTTTTCATTGGCGGTGGGGATAATGGCAACCACCGAAGTCAAAAAATCCACTTTGCCTATCGATAAATCTATCATCTATTTATGGCGTTTTTTTATTCATTTCGCCTTTATTTTTTTAAGCGCGGGGATTATAGCTGGCTCCTTTTGGGCCTATTACGAATTGGGGTGGGGCGGTTTTTGGTTTTGGGACCCCGTGGAAAATATCAGTCTTATTCCTTGGTTATTATTGGTCGCCCTGGTCCATGGCATCACGGTCTATGCCAAAACGGGGCAGTTAAAAATATCTTGCCTTTTGCTGTCGATATTAACTTTTGGCAGCAGTTTGATTGGAACATTTCTGGTGCGGTCGGGGCTTATTACCTCCGTCCATAGTTTTGCCAGCGACCCCAGCCGTGGCCTTTTTATGCTCACCATTATCGGCCTATTGATAGGGGGGGCGAGCGGCCTCTGGCTTCGTTTTTATTATAAGCAAGATAAAAACCAAGGAAAAATTGGTTTGTTTAGTCGTCACGGGTTGTTGGTGATTAACAACATGTTGTTTTACATTGTGGCGGGGCTTGTTTTTATCGGCTTGGTTTATCCTTTATTATTGTTGATATTAACGGGCAAAGAAATAGCGGTGGGTGCCGCGTTTTTTAATATTACCGTGTTGCCGTTTTTTGTTTTGTTGGCGGGGTTGTTGGCCTTGGGGTTTTTCCTGCCCGATAACGATAGGGACGATAAAAAAAATATCGCTTTGGCATGGAAGAAAACCCGCCCGCTCTTGATGCTGGCCTCGGGCTTGGCTGGCTTGCTAGGGTTATTGTTTTTTGAAAAATTCTTTATTGTTTTCTTTGGTTTGGGTTTGGCTTTTTGGTTGTTGTTGGTAACGGGGCGCGATACTGTTGTTAAATGGCGTGGCGGTGGGCTGACCAACATGGCTTCACCGTTGGCCCATGCGGGGTTTGCCTTGATTATTTTGGGGGTGGTGGGGTCGAGTACATTGAACGAACATAAGGATTTTGTGATAGCAGACGAATCTGAATTTACATTCCACGATGTTAATTTCAAAGTGGATAAAATTTATTTTCAATCGGATAAGCATTTTCGCTCGCTAACCGTGCAATTGACGGGCGGGGGCATGGTATTAAAACCCGCCAAGCGGATATATGCGGTGGGCGGACAAGAAACGACCGAGGTCGCCATCCATAGTAATTTTTTCATTAATTATTACGCCGCCATAGGCAATATCGACCAAGAAAAAAAACAATTGGTGTTAAGGTTATATTATCAGCCCTTGATTATGTTTATTTTTTTGGGCGGCGGTATGATGGCATTATCGGGCGTGGTGGCAGCCTGCAGGCTGCTCAAGCATTTTTTTAGCAACCAAAAAGCGGTAAGGAGCACCCATGCAAGGCGCAAAAGAAAATAAAACCGCAAATAAAACTATTGCCTTGGTGGTGGCGGCGGGGCGGGGTATAAGGTTTGCCCAGCATAACCCGCGCACCACGCGCCCCAAACAATATAGTTGGTTATATGGCAAGCCATTGTTGACGCACTGCCTGGATAGAATTGTAAAAAACCCATCCATTGACCATGCCTTGGTGGTTATTCACCATGATGATAAATTATTTTATCAAGAAGCCGCCGCATTATGTCAACAGCCACAGAAAATCTTGTCCCCCGTTGTTGGCGGCGCGGATAGGCAGGATTCGGTTTACCGTGGTTTGCTGGCCTTGGCAAAACATGCCCCCAACAAAGTTCTTATTCATGACGCGGCGCGCCCCTATGTTAGGCAGGATTTTCTTAACAGGTTGCTAAAAAAAATGGCGAGCCACGACGCGGTGATACCCACCATTCCGTTGCATGGTGCTTTAAAGGAAGTGGTCGATGATATGATTGTTGCGGGTCATTCGCGCAAGAATCGTCATGTGGCGCAAACGCCGCAGGGTTTCACCTACGCTAAAATTCTTGCCGCGCACCAAAAAATGGCGGGGCGCGAACTTGACGATGATGCGGCGGTTTGGGAATTGACCTACCCTGATAATCCTGCCATGGTTATTTTGGGTGATATGGTTAATAACAAAATCACCACCCGTGGCGATATAGATTTTATGAAAAGTAGCATGACAAGGACCATCACCACATTGGGGATCGATGTTCATCGGTTTGATGATAAACCAACCGACGGTGCACATATCATGCTCGGCGGCATTGCCATTCCCGCCAAGAAACCTATCCTTGCCCATTCCGACGGCGATATCATCCTCCACGCCCTCACCGATGCTATTTTGGGTGGCTTGGGGGCAGGGGACATTGGGATCCATTTTCCACCAAGCGACCCACAATGGCGCGGCGTTGCCTCGCATATTTTTTTAGAAAAAGCACTTGGTATCTTAAAAGAAAAAAATGGCAGTTTGGTGCATGTTGACATTAGTTTGCTGTCGGAGGAGCCCAAAATAATGCCCTATCGTGAAAAAATAATTGATAATTTGGCGGGTCTGCTACAATTACGCAAAACCTCGGTCGGGTTGAAGGCTACCACCGCGGAAAAAATGGGAGCCCTGGGGCGCGGCGAGGGCATCATGGCCTTCGCCCAAGTAACCCTTGCCTTGCCCGATGAAATTGATTAGATAGGGCGAGATAAAATATACAAAAAAAAAATGGCAAACAAATTTTATTACAATGTAGCGAAGTGGTTAGCGACTACCTTTGCCGTTGGTTATACGCCAGCCTCGGGCACGGTGGCATCGCTCATCGTGGTTATTATTTTTTATGGCCTAGGTTTTCTACCGCTATTGCCCAGCCTTGCCCCTTATGGATTATTTTGTAGCTGGCTGATATGGCTGTTGTTGATTACCCCCGTGGCCTTTTGGTCGGCCGAATATTATTTGCAACATCGCTTCATGCTGGATAAAAAAATGGATAAGAAAAATCCCAAGAAAAACGACCCCAGCGAAATTGTGATAGATGAGGTGGTTGGGCAAACCATTGCTTTATTACCCGTCGCTTTTTTCTATTCTGTTTTATCCTTTGGGCAATTTATTTTGTCGCTTGTTGTATCATTCTTTTTATTTAGGTTGTTTGACATTTGGAAGCCAGGCATCATTGGCGACGTCGATAAAAAAAATAAAAAAGCCACCCGCGCCAAGGGCAGCATGGTGATGATGGACGATGTTTATGCGGGGTTATTGACCGCGATATTGCTATGGCCTGTTATCTTGCTGCTTAAGGGGTTTGCATTCTAATTATTATCGACTTGACAGGGTGTGTTCATATTGTTTAACAACTTACATAAGTTTGATAACATGATGTTTAGAAATATCGAATGGGCACAAATTCAATATCGCGACATGTTGGCGAATTCATGTTATGTAGCAATGGTAACCAACCATGACGGATAAAAAAACAGGCGATATACATTCTTACCTTCCCTACGCGGGGCGGCATTTGTTATCGATAGAGGAACTATCAGCCAAGGATATTGCCGATATTATCGCCCTTTCGCTTGATTATTGGCACGCCAGCCAACATGAAGCCAAAAACCCTGCATCACGGCCACTTGATAAATATCGTGGCAAAAGTTTGATTAATTTTTTTACCGAAAGTTCTACCCGCACCCAAAAATCATTTGAAATTGCTGGCAAACGGCTGGGGATGGATGTCGTGAATTTTATGGTGGAGGGTAGTTCGATTAAAAAAGGTGAAACCATTTTGGACACCGCCTTAACCTTAAGCGCGATGCGACCATCGTTGTTGGTTATAAGAAACGCCGAGGCGGGCTCGGTCCATCTTTTGTCGCTTAAGGTTTCCTGCCCCGTTATCAACGCGGGCGATGGCGCCCACGAACATCCCACCCAAGCATTGTTGGATGCCGCCACGATTGTTTTAAAAAAAGGCAGTTTGGATAAATTAAAAAACCTGACCATTGCTATCTGCGGCGATATTTTACATTCGCGGGTCGCCCGTTCTAACATCATCCTATGGAAAAAATTGGGGGCGACGGTGCGGGTGGTGGCACCCTTGACCTTGCTACCCTACGAAGTGGATAAAATGGGGGTGGAGGTTTTTACCGACATGGCGCAAGGTATCAAAGATGTTGATATTATTATGATGCTACGTTTACAAAAAGAACGGATGAGCGGTAGTTTCCTGCCATCGCCCGCCGAATATTATTATTTTTACGGTTTGGATGAAAAAAAACTATCACTTGCTAAAGAAGGGGCGTTGGTCATGCACCCAGGGCCGATGAACCGCGGGGTCGAGATAGATTCAAGCATAGCCGACATGATGGATAGGTCGTTGATTAAAACCCAGGTTGAAATGGGCGTCATGGTGCGTATGGCGGTGATGGATATTTTATTATCGCAAACCATCAAAGCGGGGGCAGCATCATGAGCAAGATTCTTATTCACAATATCCATTTTCTCGACAATAAGGCAACAGGTTATGTCGTGATAGACAAAGATGGATTAATAGAAAAAATAGGGCCAGGAAATGGTGATACGCCCGCGGATAAAAATATAACAACCAAGATAGATGGGATGGGCTGTTTGTTGGCACCATCTTTTTTTGACATCAGGGTGACCATCAATAATTTGTTGGGGGCCGATAGTTTGCAACGTTGGTCCGAAGTATTATTTGCAGGGGGGGTAGGGCGCGCGGTGGTGGTGCCGTCGGCTAAAAACCCATTGGATGATGCCAAATCGGTAAGGGCGTTTTTATCCATGGCGAAAAATGAAACGCGCGATTCAACCCTTTTGCCAAGTGCGACACTGCATTGTTATGGCGCCATGAGTGCCCGTCGCCAGGGCGAGCAGTTAACCGAATATGGCTTGATGGGGTTGGCTGGCGCATTGGGTTTTTGCGACGGCAATCAAAATTTGACTTCTGCGGAAACTTTTTGGCGCATGCTACATTATGCCAAAAATTTTAACGCCTTGATATTGGCCCATAGCGAGGATCCTTCCTTCAACAAAGATAGCGTGGTCATGACAAGTTCTTTGTTATCCAGTCAGCTTGGTTTGCCCGCCGCGCCGCGCGTCAGCGAAGCATTGCAATTACAGCGCGATATAGCGCTGGTGGCGCAGGTTGGCGGCCGTTATCATGCGGGGCCCATCACCACCAAAGCTGGGGTCGATATTATTCGCCAAGCAAAAAAAGATGGTTTAAAAATTACCGCCGATACCGCGCCCCATTATTTTGCCCTTAACCAAACCGCCGTTGGCAATTACCTGACCCATGCCAAATTATCGCCACCGTTGCGAGCGGAGGAGGATAGGCAAGGCGTCATAGAAGGTATTTTGGATGGCACGATAGATATTATCGCCAGCGACCATAAACCATTGCACGATGATAAAAAACGTTTGCCGTTTGTTTCGGCGGGGGTGGGGATGGCGTCGGTTGAAACCATGTTACCCCTCATGATGACCATATTGCACCATGAGCATAAGATGCCTTTATCTAACATGTTGGCAACCGTGACCACCGCGCCCTTGGCCCTGTTCCATTTATTAAAAAACCCGGGGGCAAAAGAAATGGTGAAGGTGGAGGGTTTGCTTGCCCCAGGGCAACCAGCCGATATGGTGCTGCTTGATAATAATAAAAAATGGACGATAGACAGCAGCCAATTTTATTCGCCGTCAAAAAACACACCGTTTGATGGTTATGTGGCACAGGGCAGGGTGATGAAAACCTTTAAAAATGGTAGGTTGGTTTTTTCGCGATAGTGATGGGTTATAGCCCACTTTGCTATTCGTTATCTTCCATGTCAAAAACCTGCGCGCGGGCAATATCTTTTTTATTATCAATATTTAACATTTCTTTAATAACAGCCCGATTGCTGTAGGCTTGTCCAAAACGCCCGTCAAGCGCAAGGGCTTGATTAATATCGCGCAGGGCGGCTTGGTAATTACCCAGCGCATATTGTGTCATGGCGCGATTGTTGTAGGTTCGGGGCGAAGCGCGCGGATTCAAAAGAATGGCCATGTCATAATCGGCTAACGCCCCCTGATAATCTTCCATGCTGTATTTTGTGTAGGCACGATTAAGATAGGCGAGAGAAAAATTTTTATCCAGCGCGATGGCATAAGAAAAACTAACCTGGGCTTGGGCTAGGTTTTCTGTCAAGAGGTTAAGCACCCCCTTGGTGTTATATAAGTTAGGATCTTTGTTATCCAGCGAAATGGCTTTTTCTATGTCGGTGGCAATATCGATATAATCTGTCATGCCCGCCGCTATTTTAGCCCAGGCCAGGTTGCCATAGGCAACACTGCTCTTGGGCGACAACATAATTATTTTGTTGTAAGTATAGATGGCGGTCGCATAGCGACCACTGTCGATAGCCACGTCGGCAACCCTCATCAAATAATTAATATCATTCGATGTTTTAACCGTGGACGGGATATTATTGACCCTATCTGCCCCGAGGTTATCATAACCGCCATAGCTTGCTGCGCCGTTAATATTGCGCGGCAACGCGTTAATATTATCAATTTGTTCGGCCAGCGCGGTGGATTGATTGTTGCTGGTAAAAAATGAAATGAATAAAGTTCCCCATCGCAACATTCTGTATATGATGGGGTGGGAGGGTTTCCTTTTATTGGTTTTTGCTCTATCGTGATGGCGAAGAGGCTGGCGGTTATTCTTTTTCATTATCATTTGCCTATTGCTTTTCTTTGTTGAGTAGGGCAAGAAAACAAGCGTTACAATATTTTTAAGATATCGGTTGTTTTCGTTCTAAGGTGATAGAGACTGTAAGGAAGTGATGCGACATGACCATGGAATTATTCTACTATTAATTTTATTTTTATGCAAATAAAACAAATATATATTAAGCCAATGAGATAACTTTGCCATGTTTGTTACCAGCACTATCCTGTTGTTTATTATGCTTTTATTGGGCTACCTGTTGGGGGCTATCCCCTTTGGTTATTTTATCGGTGTGGTATTTTTCAAAAAAAATATCCAAAAACTTGGCTCGGGCAATGTTGGGGCGACCAATGTATGGCGCGTATTGGGTCCCGCGCCCGCGGTGGCAACCTTTTTACTTGATTCCTTAAAGGGTGGCTTGATGGTGCTTTTATCGCATCACCTTTTGAATTTTTCAAAATTTGAAGCGATGTTGATAGGTTTCTTGGTAATCATAGGTCATTGTTATTCCTATTTATTGCATTTTAAAGGCGGCAAGGGGGTCGCCACTTCCTTTGGAGTTTTGCTGGCTCTGGCGCCCTTCACGGGCGTGGTGGTGTTGTTGATATGGGGCGTGGTATTTGTTGTGGTGCGGGTATCCTCGATCGCTGCCTTGACTGCCTGGGGTTTTGCGCCCATCCTGTTTTATTATTTTGCCATGGGTAATAATATATCCAGCAACACTGGGGCCGCAACCAGCAATGGCTTGGGCTACAAAGCTTTCGTTATCATGCTGGCCATCACTTGTGTTATTTATGTCCGCCATTATAAAAATATCATCGCCCTGTGGAGCAGGCGTGAATATATCTTCTAATTTTTTATATTAACCACGCGTGGGCAGGTTAAGCCCCGTCTTTCAACTGGCTGCAAATACCACAAGGCTTTGATGTGTCATATTTAATATAATCAATCAAATGGGGCAAAAACATGGGACAGGAAATATCGAAAGATAAAAAAAATCTAGCATGGTTGCGCTTGGCGCGTTGCCCGACGATAGGCCCTGTGGCTTTTCGCAAATTATTAAAAAAATATGGCACGGCGGAGGATGCCTTGTTAGCCTTGCCCGACATGCTAAAATCGCGCAATATCACCATCCCCAGCGCCGCCCAGGTTGAAAAAGAATGGGAAGCATTGGATAAAGCAGGGGGTAAATTTTTATTCTTATCTGAAGCACATTATCCTAAGCTATTGGCCGCGACCGACGACGCGCCGCCCGTGCTGTCGGTTTTGGGTCATGATTATCTGTTACATCGCGACAGTTTTGCCATTGTTGGCGCGCGCGAATCATCCTTAAGCGGTGAAAAATTGGCGCGACGATTTTCGGAGGTCATGGCACAAAAAAGCTATGTCATGGTATCGGGCATGGCGAAGGGGATTGATGCCGCGGTGCATTGGGGCGCGTTAAGCACGGGCACGGTCGCGGTTTTGGCGGGCGGGGTGGATAATATCTACCCGCGTGATAATGAAAAACTCTACCATCAGCTAAAAGACCTCGGCTGTATTATCAGCGAATCGCCCTTAGGCAGCGCGCCGCTCGCCAAGAATTTTCCCAAACGCAACCGTATCATTTCTGGCCTATGTTTGGGCCTATTGGTGATAGAGGCAGCGTTGAAATCGGGCACGCTTATTACCGCGCGCTACGCGCTGGAGCAGGGGCGTGAGTTGTTTGCCGTGCCTGGCTCGCCGCTTGACCAGCGGATGCGGGGTTGCAACCAATTGATAAAACAGGGGGCTCATATAACCGAAACGCCCGAAGATATATTGCCATTGCTGGAAGCCAGCACCTTAAAAACGCGCGGTGCGCAAGAGGAATCACAAAGCGATTTTCTAGTCGGCGTCAAGGTGGTGGATGATTACCCGATGGATGATGTAGACAAAGCAAAGCGCATGATAAGAAAAAACCTAACCACCGCGCCCACCAATTTGGACGATGTTTTGCAACAATGGGATATGCCGCGTGGCTTATTTTATCAGGCCTTGCTTGAAATGGAATTGTTGGGGGAGGTAGAACATATCCAAGGCAACAATTACGCCATGGTGATAAAATTAGAAAACGGCGGCGCCATCAAAGGGCTTTTTTAATTTTTATTTACACCACCCTGAAATTTTTGAATTGCCAAGGATCCATGGGGTCAAGATCCTCGGGGAACAGGCTGTTGCGTTCAAAAAGCGGGTTCCAATCGGTGTATTCACCAATCATATCACCCAAATAGGGCGCGGCGGTTGCCAAAATTTCGTCAAACGGCAAATCATCGGGTTCCAACAAACCGCGACTTGGATTTTGGGTCGCCCATAGCAAGGCCGCCATGGCGGAGGAGGTAACCTGCAAGGTGGTAGCATTATTGTTGGTGGCCACCGCACGGGTTTGTTCGATGGTTAGGCGCGAACCATACCAGTAAGCATTTTTTTTATGCCCCATCAACAACACGCCCAATTCATCCATACCGTCAACCACATCGTCGACCATAACCCGTTTTTTATTTTGTAAATGGAAATTATCGCCCGCCATTTCGTGCAACGATAAAACCGCCGAATCGGATGGATGGTAAGCATAATGGACGGTGGGACGATATAGCTTGCCATCAAATTCGCCTGTAAAAAAATCGGCAATGGCAATGCTTTCGATGTGGGGGATAAGGAACCCATGATAAGCCTTGTCTTGCGGCGTCCAAGACCTTACTTGGGTCATGACGCCTGGCCTATCAAGGTAAATGGCCGCGCCGCAGCCAAATTTATGATAATGGCCATCGGCTGGAAAATGAGCCTCATGCGTTCCCCAACCTAGCTCGGCGGGCTGCACGGCTTCTGAATAAAAACCATCGATGCTCCATGTGTTAACGAATTCATGGCGTTCCTTGGCTATTTTTGGCCGTTGCGTATCGCGTTCGGCCACGTGGATAACCTTTATCCCAAGGTCGTAAGCCAATTTCGTCCAAGCGCGACGGTTAGTCGGTTTATCGACTTCTAAACCCACGTCCTTAGCAATATTCATCAAGGCTTGTTTGACAAAATGACTAACCAGCCCAGGGTTGGCACCATGGGCTGAAATGGCGGTGGGCGCATTTTTATCGTTAGCCCATAATTTTTTCTTTTCTAAAATAGTTTCACGCAAAGCATAATTGCTACGTTGCGATGGGGTTAAACCAATATCGGTATAAAAATCGCCCCACGCCTCGATGCTGGTATCGATATACAGCACGCCATGTTGTTTGCACCATTCCATAATCTGTGCCGAGCTGACATCGACCGATAAATTGACCAAGAAATCACCCGCGGTGAGGTATTTGGCAAGCACCGCCCCATGATTTTCTTTGTTGAGGGTATCAAGATGAACAGGAATATTATTTTGATCCACCAGCGGATTCGGTTTGCGGTCGCGGGTAACAATAACAATATTTGGGTTATCTACATGATTAATCAGCAATTGCAAAATGCCCGATGCAATGGCGCCGAAGCCGAGAAAAACAATGCGGCCGCCAAATGAAATTTTATTTGCCATAAGCGATATGTAAGCGCGTGATTAATGAATGTCAATCATGCAACAGATAGTATATTATTATTTTTGCTAATAGTATAGGCTAGTGATTGAAATGGTAGATATGTTCGGCCAAGTCTTTTGAAATGCCTGGCACCTTCATCAGGTCAACAATGCCCGCCGAGCGCACCAATTGCGCCGAACCAAAATGGGTTATGAGGGCGCGTTTGCGTTTGCTGCCAATGCCTGGAATATCGTCCAGCACCGTGCGTTCAATATCTTTTTTGCGTTTTTTACGGTGCGCCATGATGGCAAAACGATGGGCTTCGTCGCGCAGTCGTTGGATAAAAAATTGTAACGGATCATCAATTTTTAAACTTATTTCTGAAACCACTTTGCTATTGAGCGAGGGAGGAAAAAATAACCTTTCCCGCCCTGCATTCCTATCGACCCCCTTGGCGATGGCCATCAGGGGTATCCTATCGGTCAGTCCCATATCGGCCAGCACCGCCACCGCGGTGGAAAGTTGCGGCTTGCCACCGTCGAGCATGATAAGGTCGGGCAGGGGGGTATTTTCATTGATGGCGCGGCTAAGACGCCTTGTCAACATCTCGCGCATGAATCCTGTATCGTCGCCGCCGGTCTTTTTATCTTCCTTATCATTTTCCTTGCCTTGGGTTGCGCGCTGTATCATGTTGGTTAAAACGCGCGAAGCGGGGGGGAAATCGGTGAGGGAGGCAGGGGCGGTCGAAGCGGTTTTCCCCGCGGGTGTGCGCGCCGCAAAATTAAACAACCGGTAAGATTTTTTATCAAAACCGTCGCGGCCATAAACCACCATGGCGCCAATGGGGTTGGTGCCTTGCAAATGGCTATTATCATAAATCTCCACACGGTTTAACCTATCGGTGGGCATATCGATATATTCGGTGGCCAATTGATAAAGGGCGGAGAGATGCTGTTGATTTTTTTCGTCATCCGCCTGTTTGCGGATCAATGCCCATTTTGCATTTTTAATCGCTTCTGCCATCACCGCCCGTTTGATGCCTTTTTGCGGAACTGAAATGGTAATTTTTTTGCTATGTATCTGGCTTAAGGCGGTGGCGAGCGTTGTTTGGTCTTCGGCTGTATGGGAAAGAAATATCGTGGCGGGTGGGGGAAGGTCGCGGTAAAATTGGACTATAAAACTAGCCATGACCTCGCTGGTGTCATCGTCACTTGATATTTTCGGGAAAAAGGCACGGTTGCCATGGTTCTGTCCGTCGCGATAAAAAAATACTTGCATGGCCGCATGGTCGCCCGTGCGGTGCAGTGCAATAATATCGGCCGATAAATCACCAACATTGATGGTTTGGTTTTGTTGCAATTTTGTTAGGGCTTGGATCCTATCCCTGATCTCGGCGGCTTTTTCATAATCGCGTTTGGCCGCGGCCCCTGCCATATCCTTTTCCAACAATATTTGCACGGTGCGGCTGCCGCCCGCAAGAAAACTTTTGGCGGCAAAAACATTTTTTTCATAATCCTGTTCGTTGATTTTCATCACGCATGGCGCGGTGCAACGTTTGATGTGATATTGCAGGCAAGGCCGCTTGCGACTGGCAAAAATACTATCACTGCAATTGCGTAATTGAAAAACCCGTTCCAGCACCACCAGCGATTCATTAACCGCGCGGCTGGAGGCATAAGGCCCAAAATAATCGCCTTTGATTTTTTTTGCGCCGCGGTGCTTTAAAATTTGTGGAAAAGGATGGTCGCGGCGGATAAGAATCATCGGGAAAGACTTATCATCGCGCAATAATATATTATAACGCGGCTGCAATTCTTTGATAAGGTTTGATTCCAACAACAAGGCTTCGGCTTCGGTATGGGTCAGGATAAATTCCATCTTGGCCGTTTCGGCAATCATGCGCTGGATACGGTTGCCCAATTTTTGTGGTTTGGTATAACTTATCAAACGCTTTTTTAATTGCTTGGCTTTCCCCACGTAAATAACTTCGTTGCTTTTATTTATCATACGATAAACCGCGGGCAGGTTTTCTTCGCCGCGCGGTAACTGCTGACAATAATCAAGAATAATGGCGACGCCGTTTTTGAGGGAGCTCATAAGGATGAAAATAGCAAAATTTTAACAATTTGATAATCAGATAGTGGATTGTTTCTAACATATATTAAATTCGCATAATATACATTATGACAAATTGGATTAAGACTAACAACAAAGCATATATTTGATTTTTATAAAAAATCTATAGGAATAATGATTTATCATCGGTTGCTTCCCTACAAATTCCTATACAAATTATTGCAAATCAATTAAAGTTATTTTTGTAAAACCGTAAACAAACCATAAAAAGACCCATAAAAAGATTATGAATGATATTGTTGTCGAACATGTAACGGCCAAAGATAAAAATGATTGGCTGAAATTGTTTGCCGCCTACTGCGATTTTTATAAGGTTGCTTACACTGAAACCTTAGCAAACCAGGTGTGGGATTGGCTGATGGACGATAAAAAAAATTTTTATGGCTTAACCGCAAGGCTGGATGGGGCGATGATTGGTTTTGCCCATTATCGCTCCTTCCTTAATAGTCTTGATGGCACCACGGCTTGTTTTTTTGATGATTTGTTTGTTGACGCCAAGGCGCGTAGCAAAAAGGTTGGCCGCCGTTTGATAACGGCGGTAAGGGAGGAAGCAAAAAAAAATGGGTGGTCGCGGGTTAGCTGGCTAACCGCCGATAACAATTATCGCGCCCGCCCTCTATACGACAGTCTTGCCAAACGCACCGATTGGATAACTTATGAGATGGAGATATAAAAAACCACATGCTGCTTGCATGGCATGCTTAATGAAGAAATTATTGGTTGGGGCTAGGGTAGCGAGCCTCATGCTGCTGTTAAATTTGGTCGTTTTTTTTCCGCTAGAGGCTGGCACCCCTCCTCCCCCCGAGGAATCTTATCCCTTTCAACATGGTTTTTCTATTTGGAAAGAATTATCCTATAATAAAAATTTTTCTCATTTTTATTATGCAAACGCCAACGCCCCAAAGGGCGGCACCCTTACACTTTCCGAATTGGGAACCTTTGATAGTTTTAACCCCTTCTTGATTCAGGGCATCGCCCCTGCCTCAGTTGGCCTTATTTATAATAGTTTGATGATGGCTTCAGATGATGACGATATTGCACAATATGGCTTAATCGCCGATGGTATTTACGTTAACCCTGGTAAAAAAATTATTGCCTTTCATATTAACCCCCGCGCTACATTTCAAGACAACAAACCCATCACCGCGGAGGATGTAGCCTGGACATTTCAGACCCTCCTCGATTCTGGCAACCCCGCTTTTCGTTCTTATTATCGCGATGTTGCGGGGGTAAGAACTGCTGGCAAGTCGGTGGTGGTGTTTGATATCAACAACCCCGATAATCATGATTTGCCCGCCGTGTTGGGTGGCATACCCGTCCTGCCCAAACATTTTTGGCAAGGGAAAGATTTTAATAAGCCTAGCATGGAGGTTCCCTTGGGCAGCGGGCCCTATCGGGTTAAAGATTTTGCCGCTGGCAAATTTATTACCTATGAATTGGTGCCAAATTATTGGGGAAGAAACCTTAATACCCAGCGCGGCAAGAACAATTTTGCCACTATCAAATATAAATTTTACCGTGATAACCTGATAGAATTTGAAGCCTTCAAAGCGGGGCAGGTTGACCTGCGCGTTGAGCCCAGCGCGCGCATGTGGGCGACGGGGTATAATGACATACCCGCTATCAAAAATGGCAAAATGATAAAACGCGAATTTTATCACAAACGAATCGCCCCAACCCAAGCCATCCAATTTAATCTACGCCGTCCATTATTTGCGGGTGAAGATGGTCGCACGCTACGCCGCGCTTTGCAATTATTGTGGGATTTTGAATGGGCTAACGATAACCTGATGTATCATGCTTACGTCCGCACGTCTTCGATGTTTGATAACAGCCCGCTGCGCGCCCGTGGTATGCCATCGGCGGCGGAGGTTGCCTTGCTTAAGCCATTTCGGCAAGAATTACCCAAGGAGGTATTTGGTCCCGCTTACCTTCCCCCGCAAAGCAACAAAGATGGCAATCGCGCCAACATGTTGGCTGCGGTAAAATTGCTAGAAGATAATGGATATTATTATAAAGGCCAAAAACTATATTCCCCCAAAAAAATTCCTGTGGAATTTACTATTTTCCTTCAAGATGCTATTTTTATTCCCGTGCTGACTCCCTTCGCCCAATCTGTCAAACGGGTTGGCGGCAAGGTGAATTTGCGCATATTGGATAGTTCCGTGTTGACGCGCCGATTATTAAATTTTGATTACGATGTTATCATCAGCCGATATAATAATTCAATCTCGCCAGGCAGCGAACAACGGCTTATTTGGGGCAGTCAAGCAGCCAAACAAATGGGCAGCGGCAATATTGCGGGGGCGCAATCCCCTGCCCTTGATTTTTTAATCGAAAGGTTAAACAAGGCTCAAACCTACAGCGAATTGGTGACTATTGCCCATGCCATGGATCGTGTTATCATGTGGCAATATTATTTCATCCCCATGTATTATTTAAATTATGACCGTATTGTCTATTGGAATAAAATTATATGCCCCAATAAAATATCGGACCAAGGTTTTAATTTAACAACTTGCTGGTCAACCTCCGCCAAATAATCTACCGCCTAATCTGCCGCCATGAAACAATATTTATCTTTGTTATCGCAAATTTTAGAACGCGGTCATGAAAAAAATGACCGCACGGGCGTTGGCACATTGTCGCTGTTTGCCGAGCAATTACGGATTGATTTAAAAAATGGCTTCCCCTTGCTCACGACCAAAAAATTACACTGGCCGTCGATAGCCTACGAATTATTATGGTTTTTACGGGGCGACGATAATATTGCCTTTCTGAAACAACATGGGGTGACCATTTGGGATGAATGGGCCGATAGCGATGGCAACCTGGGTCCTGTTTATGGCAAGCAATGGCGCGCCTGGCGCGATAAGGATGGCAAAGAACATGACCAAATAGCCACCATCGTTAAGCAGTTAAAGGAAACGCCCGAATCGCGGCGCATTATATTATCGGCCTGGAATGTGGCGGATATCGAAAAAATGAAATTACCGCCGTGCCATTTGTTATGCCAATTTTATGTTGTCGATAACAAATTATCCTGTCATTTGTATCAACGTAGTGCCGATTATTTTTTGGGCGTGCCTTTTAACATTGCTTCTTATAGTCTTTTGACATTTATGCTGGCGCAGGTTTGCGGTCTATCGCCCGATGAATTGGTTATCAGTTTTGGCGATGTTCATCTTTATAAAAATCATCTGAACCAAGCACAAGAACAATTATCACGCCAACCCAAACCATTACCACGTTTGATGCTCAACCCTGAGGTTCGCGATATTTTTGCTTTTGCTTTTGATGATTTGGCCATTATCGGCTACGACCCCTGCCCCAATATCAAGGCGCCGATAGCCGTTTAAAATCCTCTCATGATTGCAGCAAGCGATGGATTTTTTTTATATCGATTTGTTGTTTGAGGAAATCCGCCCAATCATCCATGGCGTTGTTTAATTCCGCTTGATAACTCCTGGTATCCGATAGATTTATACCCAGCGATGACAATAATTTTATAAGGAAGCCATGGTTATGCAACAAGCCATGGAGGTAGGTGCCCATGATTTTTTTATCGGGGCTTACCATACCATCGCTCGCCCCCTGGGCGGTTTGCATGAATGGTTGGTAAGCAGCATCATGATTGGTTGGTTTGCTTGCTGATGAAGCGGTCATGTCGCTAACCCCCGCATGAATTTCGTAGCCATCGATTGTGGTGCCAAAAATATTTTCTTGCCCACGAGTATATATCAAGGTTTTATTTTTTTCTAAACGCGTGGTCATGGGCAATAATCCCAACCCCTGCACGCCTTGGGTTTTTACCTGCGACCCTGCCCCGGTATTTTCTATATCATGCGGGTCAAGAATGGCTTCACCCAATATTTGGTAGCCACCGCATAACCCCAATATTGAGCCCCCTTTTTTGTAATGGTTCATGATAACCTTATCAAATCCTTGGCTGCGCAAAAATTCTAAATCGGCGACGGTGTTTTTGCTACCCAATAAAACAATCAACTTAACATCATCCAGCGACGCTTGGTTTAATTGATTCTTAGATTGTATTATCGATAAACCATAGCCGTTGTTGTTTAATACATATTGTAATGGTGCCAAGTCGTCGGTTTGTGAAGCATGCAGGGTTTGAAAAACCATAACGCGCGGCGGCAAATTATCGGCCTGGCGCGATTGAAAACTTAAAGAATCTTCATCAGGGAAGAGGTGCGCCCGATTAAAAAAAGGCAAAATACCAAAATTTTTCCAATTTGTTTTTCGCTCGATAAATTTTATGGCCGAGGTTAGCAACGAAACATCGCCCCGAAATTTGTTGATAAGAAAACCCTTTATAAGGGCGCGGTCAGACGGTGATAACACCGCGTGGGTGCCCACCAGCGAGGCAATAACCCCACCCCTGTCAATATCGCCCACCAACAGCACGGGGCATTGCACCGCGCTGGCAAACCCCATGTTTGCCATATCATGTTTTCTTAGGTTAACCTCGGCGGGACTGCCAGCCCCCTCCACCATGATGACATCGTATTTTTTTTGTAATAATTCATAACTTTCGCGTATTTTTTTTAGCAAGATTTTTTTCCGAGCATAATATTGTTTGGCGGTGATGTTTTCTTGCGCCACCCCCTGAACCACCAATTGCGACATGTTGTTACCAAGCGGTTTTAATAAAATAGGATTAAAATGATGGCTGGGCGGTAACCCGCAAGCCATGGCTTGGAATGCTTGGGCGCGCCCAATCTCTCCCCCATCGACCGCCACCATGGCGTTGTTAGACATGTTTTGCGGTTTGAAGGGTGCGACCGATATTTTTTCTTTGGCAAGTATCCTGCACAACCCCATAACGACCAGCGATTTCCCGACCGAGGATGCTGTGCCCTGCACCATCAAAGAACCATGGATTTTCTTTTTCATTTTTTTACCACATGTTTTTATAATGAACGGGGCGATAATTAAAAGACAACACCACGGCATCCAATTGCCCCAGGTTATAGCCAAATTTTCTCATGCAAAATTGCAGCGCGCGGCGCAAACGCGCCTGCTGCTTTGGGGTAATGGCTGGCTCAAGGTCCCACTTGTTTCTAAATTTAACCTCCACCACCACCAAAACATCGTTTTTTCGACATAGCCAATCAATTTCTGCAAACGGTGTTCCGTAACGCCATTTTTGTGGAACGTAACCCTTACCAAGCAAATACAGCATGGCAACCCATTCGCCGATGGCTCCCTTCAGGTCATTTTTTATCCTTGGTCTTGAAGGCTTTGCCGAGCGATTGGCTGAGGCTTTTGCTGATCGACGTAATATTTTTTTCATTATTTATTTTTTATCCCAAATGTTAAGTGCCATGTTGTAAAGTAATTTTTTCCCTAACCCCGTTAAGGCAATGGTTTTGTCTATGGCTTTTTTCATCGGCCAGTCATTTTGGTGATAAAGGGTTAATAACTCACTGCCCACCGCTGTTTCATTCGTTGTGCTGACGCTAAGCAACGTGGGGGCAAGCACCAAAACCATCTCGCCCCGCCAATTATTGGCAGCCATACAATGGGCAAATAATTGCGCCAGAGGTAGGGTAATATATTCTTCGTGGATTTTTGTCATTTCCCTTGCCAAGCACGCCAACCGTTCGGGATGCAAATTTGCCAATTCATCCAAATAAGTCTTTGCCTTATGGGGGGGCAAAAAAAACACCGCGGTGCCAACCTCGGCTTGGTTGCTTTTTCCCCATATATCATGACGCGCCTGTTGCTTCATCGGCGGGAAGCCAAAGAAAGTAAAATGATTGGCGGGTAGACCGCTGGCACATAGGGCGGTTAAAATAGATGATGCACCAGGAATAGGGATAATTTTTATCCCCGCCTCCCTCGCCTGGCGTATCAGAAAAAATCCAGGGTCCGATATCAACGGCGTGCCCGCGTCGCTTATCAAGGCTACATGCTGATTATTTTGCAATTGTTTGATAATGCCAGGGGTCAATTTTTTTTCATTATGCTCGTTCAATTGAATAATCTTCCTGGCGGTTGACTGCCCAGATGTTTTTTCAAGCCCCTTCCCTTGCACCTGTTGCCCTACCCCATAATGAAAAAATAATTTTTGAGAATGGCGCGGGTTTTCACATAAGATAACCTCGGCGCGTTGCAATGTTTCCACCGCCCGCGGCGTCATGTCGTGTAAATTTCCTATCGGCGTTGCAACAATATAAAGCGGCATGAATGACTTGTTAAAATTATGATTTGGTTTGGTGAACGGCGTAGATAGCCTGGGGAATATAAAAACCACGAGCCTGTTCGGTCAAGCATAACTCGCCAAAGGTTGTTTGGTAAATATTGCCTGCGCCAGAAGATTCTCCAGCTGCTTCGCCTGAGGCTAGGTTAAAAGCCTCCTGCAGGCTACGCCCTATGGCAAAGCAACTGGCGCGGATGGCGTAAACAGTTAAAAAAATTGCCGCGGGTTGATCTTTAACCAACAGGCTTGGCAACAATGCCAGCAGTTCGGGAAGGTCTTGCCAAATTTCCCATGACTCGCCCTTTGGCCCGCGCCCAAATTTTGGTGGGTCTAGCAGAATGATATTGTAGCGATTGCCACGCCTTACCTCGCGCCTTACAAATGTTATGGCGTCATCTATCAACAATTTTACGCCCTTATCCCGCGCGATATTTTCCTCGGCGTAGGCTACGGCTTTTTTTGACGCATCAACATGCACCACATTGACCCCTTGGTTAGCAAGGAACAACGATGCCATACCCGAATAGGCAAAAAGATTAAGGGCGGTTGGCTTGCTGGGGAATAATTTATCGATAATAGCCTGCATGTCTTTCCAAAACAAAGCCTGCTCGGGGAAAAAACCATAATGGCGGAATGCTGTTAAACGCGCGGTTAAATCAACGCCAAAATGGTTGATGCGCCATTTGTCATGAAGGAGGTTGGCGCCGCCGCCCGCGCCGAGTTGCCACCTGCCCCAATTGGCGTTGCGCTCTTCTTCGCCGCCTGCATAACTGCCCAAGTCATTTTTTCCCAATTCTCTTACTGCCTCGCTTTTCATGTTTTTCTCTGCGCTGGTTTTAAACCGCGCATCGGCAACTTGCCAATTGTTTTCTGCGGCGGGTTGCCACATGGCTTGGGGTTCGGGGCGAATGAATTTTTTATCGCCGACCATTTCAAATTTTTCGCCATAACCACTATCCAGCAACGTAAAGGATGGGCTGTTGGCCAGGGCGCGGGGTTGATAAAAAAAACCATCGCTTATCGGCGTGACGGGAAACGATTGATGAAAAATAGCATCGAGGTTTTGCATGAATTTTCTCTTATTTTTTTGACTGTTGCGGACAAGATGTGATAGCGGGATGGCGCAATTTATGATAAAAAACCTATAAGCAAAAATGGACCAAAAAACAATGAAACTATTGACTATTGCCAGCCCTCAGAATGAGCAAATAAAGTTTTTATCGGCACTGCGATTAAAAAAGAATCGACAATTGCACGGTTGCTTTTTGTTAGAGGGGATGCAGGCTATTATCACCGCGGCCCAGGTTGAACGCGTTATCAAAAAAATATTTTTGACCGAAACGGCGATGGCAAGCCCAGCCTTTTTCAAAATTATTCAGCAGCAGCAGGCGCGTCAAGTTCCATGCTTCCTTATTGACGAAAAAGTAGCCTTAAGGGTTTCGGCGCGCGACAACCCCCTAACCGCCTTCGCCATTGTGGAATCTTGGCAAGCCCCGCTTGCTGATTTGCCTATAAAACCCGATGGCCTATATTTGGCACTAGACAGGGTGCGCGACCCAGGTAATTTGGGAACGATTATACGTAGTTTGGTAGCCTTTGGCGGCACCGCCATTATTTTGATAGGCGAATCCGTTGATTTTTTTTCGCCCGAGGTTGCCCGAGCATCGATGGGGGCGTTAAGCCATTGCGCGGTCTATAACGTATCCGAAGATGAATTTTTGGACCAATGTCATAAATGGCGACTGGCCACGGTGCCACAAAATATTCGCCCCCATGTTACCGCCACGGTGTTGGTGGGCGGCATCGATTGCACAACGGCATCCTACCCCCGACCGCAAATATTATTGTTGGGGAATGAGCAGCAAGGCCTTACCGACAAATTGGTAAAAATCGCTGATAGCCAGGTGACGATACCCATGGTCGGCGATGTCGAATCGTTAAACCTAGCCATGGCGGCAAGCATCATGAGTTTTGTGGTGAGTAAATAGGTTTGTATAAACCCAACGGCATTAATCGCTTGATAACATATCGTCCGACAGGCTCTTGCTAGCGTTCGCGCCCATTTTTTTTAATTTCTCGGTCTGGCTGGTAAGGCTCCCCTTCCCCGTTGAAAGTTTTTTTAATGACGAATCGTAAGAATCTTTGGCGCGGTCAAGGTTGCTGCCGATGGCTTGCATGTCTTCAACAAAGCCAACAAATTTGTCATAGAGGCTGCCAGCCTGGCGTGCAATTTCTTTCGCATTTTTATTTTGCGCCTCCTGTTGCCATAGCGTCGCCACGGTGCGTAGCACAAAAATAAAACTGCTGGGGCTGGTTATCAGGATATTTTTACGCCATGCTTCCTCCCACAGATTGATATCGCTTTGGATAACAGCGTTGTAGGCAGGCTCGATAGGCACAAACATCACGACAAAATCAAGACTGTTGATGTCGGGGATTTGGTGATAATTCTTTTCTGATAATTCTTTGATATGACGCTTGACCGATATAACATGCCGTTGCAGGGCGGCATCCTTTTCATGTTCTTCGCCATTCACATAACGTTCATAATCGGTCAGGGACAATTTGGCATCGATAACCAAATGTTTTTTATCGGGTAATAACAACACGATATCGGGGCGCAATTGTTTGCCCGCGACATTATAACTGGGCTGGTCGATGTAACCAACCCCTGGTTGCAGGCCCGATGATTCTAACAACCGCTTCAATACCAATTCGCCCCAATTGCCCGAAGTTTTTCCGCCACTGGTGAGGGCGCGGGTCAGGTTGTTGGCGTCTTGAGAAATTTGTTTTATCTGGTCTTGCAAAATACTGCGTTCTTGGCTGGCGTTCCTGCTTAAATCTTCTATCCGCTTGCCAAAATCATTCATGTTTTCTTTGAAGGGATGGAGAATACTGCCGATATCGTCTTGATTCTTTTTGCGCTGGTCATCCAAAATATCATAGGCGATGGATTTGAACTGATTTTTTAATTCATCGGCAAAATTATCATTCATATTTTTGGGCGATGTTTTTTTATGCAACCACCAACCAATTGCCCCGCCGCATAACAAACCGCCAAAAAAACTGATAACAAAAAACATCGCGAAAGACAGGTTAGGAAAAATATCAGTCATTTTCCTTGTTTTTTATTCGCCTATTTTGATAAAATTCTTCCAAAACCAACGAGCTAAATAGGCCATCAACACCCCAATCCCCGCGCCAATAATGACGTCCGACAAATAATGATTTAAGGTTAACAACCGTTGGGCAATAACCAAAAAAGCCAACAGGAAAAAATATTTATTCATTTTTTCTTTTGGCGAAAGAAAATACAACGCAAAGCACACAGCCATCATAATAGCGGCGTGCGAAGATGGGAAGGATGCTAATTTATTGTAATCGCCCTGAAAAGGATGAAAACTGTAAAAATTAATAGAACTATCGGGCGTTACATTATAGGGGCGATAGCGACCCGCGACGGTTTTTAAAACACCGGTCACCAGGCTGGCAAAGAAAACCGATAAGAAAATATTGCCCGAATAGCGAACCCATTTTTGGCGGTATTTGTCGCCTTTTTTTAAATAGAGGACAAAGGACGATGTAATAAGCACCATCCCTGCTCCGCTCACCCAATTTTTTGTCCTGCCCAATTCATCAAGCATCCGAAAGGCAAACATCTGGCGATGCTTGACCAACCACTCAACACCCCTAATGGTATCGGCAAGAAATTTGTCGGCTAAGAAAAATGCCAGCAAGCCAGCCGCCAAAAATAAAATGGCGTTTTTGCTAATAGCCCTATTATTAAGCCGCATTGTCTTGGGTGCTCTCCTGCTTGTTTCTTTTCATCTTCCCTCTTAGCTTATTAGACAAGTTTTTAGCAAGCTGTTCTTTTGGTGTTTTTTTGACCACTTTGCCATAATAATCCCATAATAAAAGCGCGACAACCGAACGGTAGGGTTGCCAAGCTCGCGCCCTTTCTTCCAATTCCTTGGCCGATGGCCGTTTGGGCAATTCATACAGATGTTGATGCGCAAGTTGTAACGCCAAATCGCCTTTGGGGAAAACATCGCTTCGGCCTAATGAAAACAGGGCGAATACCTCCCCCGACCAATCGCCAAACCCTTTTTGTTTAACGATATGGCTGATAACGTCGCTTGTGGAAAGGTTGACAAGATTATCGGGTTGAAAATCGCCAGCCAAGGCCGCCGCCGCCAACAATTGTATGCGTTCTATTTTTTGCCGCGATAATCCCACGGCCCGCAATTCCTCGCTTGAGTATTTTAAAATATTGCGCGGTGTTGATTCGATGACCAAAGCCAAAAATTTTTTGGTGATGCTTGCCGCCGCGGCGTTGCTGATCTGTTGGCTGATGAGAATATTAACAAAACTAGCAAAGCCTATCATCTCCCTTGGTGTGACCTCGGGTAAGCCTGTTGCAGCTAATAATTTTTTTATTCTTTTATCTTTTTTTATTAATTTATCGCAAGCCAATTTGATAAATGCTTGGTTATGTAATAAAAAATTGGTGTCATGGTCGGATGCCTTTTGCCCATGGTTCTTATTACCTGCTGTCATAAACCGCAATCTATCACAATGTGGCTTCCTTGAAAATAGATAAAATATATGCTACCAAGAACAAATGAAAGCCCTGGCTTTTTTTTCCATTATCTTTATCAATTTCATGGCTGGCATCTATTCTCACGATGCAATGGCCCAGGTTTTGCCAAGCAACGACCGACGTAGCGACTTTACCGCCCCCACCATTTTACCATTACCCGCAAGCGACGTCTTGCCTGCTAACGTTGCTACCCCGCCCGCCGCGCCAGACGTAAGTCAAAAAACCGTGGATAAAAAAATGATGAATAAAGACAATGATGTCACGACAGCACCGGTAGAAATGGGCGAAGGACTTAATAATTTGTTTGAAGACAAAGTCGCCGAAAATATTCCCGACCCCAAAGAGGCGGTTAATCGCCAAATTTTGGATTTTAATATATTCCTGGATAGGGCATTTTTGAAACCCATTTCAACGGCGGTGGGTTTCATTTTGCCCGACCCTGTTGAACAAATTGTGCGCAATATTTTAAAAAACTTGCAAGAGCCCAGCAAATTTATTTTTCTAACCATGAGTGGGCATTTTACCGACGGGCTTTTAACCCTGTCGCGGTTTACCATCAACAGCACGCTGGGGGTGGGTGGTGCTTTTGACCCCGCCAGTTCCTTTACCCCCGCCCTCCGCACCAAGGATACCAGCGCTGATTTCATGCTGGCCAGTTGGGGCGTGCCGATAGGCGATTACAATGTTGCATTTTTTACTGGCCCTAGCAATCAACGGTCGAGTGTCGCGGGTTACGCCAATTCGATTTTGGATCCAGCCAATATTTTGTTAAGCTTGTTTTTACCCAGCGAACAGACTAAGATAAATTGGAGCATTTTGGGAACAAAGGCTGTTCTAAACCGACCACCATCCCTTGATTCTTTGGCCGATTTTGCTGATCCTTATTCGGTGGCTAAATCAGCCTATTGGCAAAATTATCAAGAACGGGAAAAGCGATATAAGGAGAACAAATAAAAATGAGAAAATATATTTTAATCGCGGCTATTTTTATGTTGGCTATTTTTGCTGGCCCCGCGCAGTCGCAAACCAAAAATGAGGACGATGTAAAAAAATTCATGTTGCAAATAAGCGATGACGTCATCAAGTTGGTGCGCGCCCCCATTTCTTATGAAGAATATAGCAAAAAAATGGCAACCATGGTTGATAAACATGGGGCATATGACCAATTAACTGCTTTTGTGTTGGGGCAATATAATCGACAGATCAGCAACAGCGACCGCGCGAAAGTCAAAAATGCTTTGATAGATTATTTCCATGTTTTCTTTGCACGCCAATTTAAAAACTATAAAGGGCAACAAACCAATGTTGAAAATGTTACCATCGGCAATAACGATGTTTATACCGTGCGGGTTAATTTTAGTCCGCCCGCGGGCAGCAATGAACCAACGTTGGTGACCGATTGGCGATTATGGTGGCATGACGGCGAATTTCGCGTGATGGATATTATGGTTAACGATATTTCCATGATAGCGGTGATGCGGACGGAGACAACATCTATCCTGGCGCAGGTCAATGGCGATATTGACCAATTGGTCGCCCGCTTACGCGAACGCGCAAAAACGGTCCCCGTTAAGTAATTGTTACGATAATCGATAAATAAATTTTATCTTTTATCAGAAAGTCTGATATACGCATTTTATGGACAAGCTTATCAGAAATTTTGCAATTATCGCCCATATTGATCACGGCAAGTCAACCCTTGCCGACCGATTGATAGAGATGACGGGCGCGCTCTCTAGCCGAGAGATGAAGGACCAGGTATTGGATTCGATGGAGTTGGAACGCGAACGCGGCATCACCATCAAGGCCCAAACCGTGCGCCTGCATTACAAGGCAAAAGATGGCAAAGATTATATTCTTAATTTAATCGATACCCCAGGGCATGTGGATTTTTCTTATGAAGTTTCCCGCGCCCTGGCGGCATGCGAAGGGTGTTTGTTGGTGGTGGATGCCAGCCAAGGGGTGGAGGCTCAAACCCTCGCCAATGTTTATCTTGCCTTAGAAAATAATTTAGAAATCATTCCCGTTTTGAATAAGGTTGATCTGCCCGCCGCCAATGTAGCACGGGTTAAGGAGCAAATTGAAAACACCATTGGTTTGTCTTGCGAGGATGCCATAGAAATTTCAGCCAAGAGCGGGTTAAATGTTGAAAAAGTGTTGGAGGTTATTGTTGAAAAACTCCCCCCGCCCCCCGAAAGCAAATCCCCCGAATTGCGTGCCCTGCTGATAGATAGTTGGTATAATAGTTACCTTGGGGTGATGTTGTTGGTAAGGGTTTTTGATGGCGAGCTTACCATTGGTCAAAAATTTCGTTTGATGGGCACGGGCGCCAGTTATGAAATTGAACGTTTGGGAGTCATGAGCCCCAAAATGGTCGATGTAAAAAAATTATCGGCGGGTGAAGTGGGCGTGATTATCAGCGGTATTAAACAAATATCCGACTGCAAAGTTGGCGATACCCTGACCGACGACCATAAACCAACCACCAAGCCATTGCCTGGGTTTAAACCGTCTGAACCCGTGGTGTTCTGCGGTATTTTTCCTTCCGACCCATCCGATTATAATGAATTGCGCGATTCGATAGAAAAATTATCATTAAATGACGCCAGTTTTCAATTTGAACCCGAGAATTCTACCGCCCTTGGTTTTGGTTTTCGCTCAGGATTTTTGGGTCTCCTGCATTTGGAAATTATCCAAGAGCGTTTACGCCGCGAATTTAACATGGATATTATTTCCACCGCCCCGTCGGTTATTTACAAATTGGAATTGAACGACGGCACGGAGAGAGACTTGCACAACCCCGCCGACATGCCCGAACCGCACCTTATCAATGCTATCAAGGAACCATGGATCAAAGCAACCATTTTGGTGCCCGAAGAATATTTGGGCAGTGTTTTGTCATTATGCACCGAACGCCGCGGCGTGCAAAAACAATTAAACTATGTCGGCACCCGCGCCATGTTGGTTTATGAATTACCACTGAACGAAACGGTGTTTGATTTTCACGATAGGTTAAAATCCATCTCGCGCGGTTATGCTTCCTTCGATTATGAAATAATAGATTACAAGGAAGGCGATTTGGTCAAGGTTATGATATTAATCAACGCCGAACCCGTTGATGCCCTGGCCATGGTATTGCATCGGTCATCGGCCGAAAGCCGCGGCCGCGATATATGCGTGAAGTTAAAGGAAGTCATCCCCCGTCAATTATTCCAAGTCCCCTTACAGGCCGCGATTGGCGGGCGGGTTATTGCCCGCGAAACCATTGCCGCGGTGCGAAAAGACGTGTTGGCCAAATGTTATGGCGGCGACGTTAGCCGTAAAAAGAAATTGTTAGAAAAGCAAAAAGAAGGCAAAAAACGCCGCCGCCAATTTGGCAAGGTCGAAATCCCCCATAGTGCTTTTTTGGAAGTCCTTAAACGCGACTAGGCTTCGCCTAGAACCAGGCTGATTGCCCAGCAGCTACCAAAACTGCGCTTGATAGTTTATCAACAATTATTATATTAATTTCCCCATCTCCCCCAAACCCTTAAGCAACCTGTCGGGTTGTTGTTGTAATGGTTCGCTGGGAATCATCACCGATTTGACGCCGATGTTGCGGGCAAATGTTACATCCACCGTCATGTCGCCCACATACCAAATATCATCGGGCGCGGGGTGATTTTGCTTATCGCCATAAATTTTTTCCATCATCAACAAAAATGGCGCGGGGTTGGGTTTGTCGGCCGTGGCGTGCCCCGCCCCCATCACATCAACAAAAAAATCTTGCCAACCCAAATGCTTAACCTCGGCAAGCAATATGGGATGATTCTTGTTGCTAATAATGGCCATGGGAATTTGCTGGCTGGCGATTTTTGCCAACGCCTCCCCCGCCTCTGCCATTGGTTTTACCTCCTGCAAATGGCGTGCGACATATTCTTCATAATAAATATCGCGCGCCCGCATGAATTGGCAACCAAATAATTTTGGAAAACTATCGCGCAATGAATGTTGACCATTTTTTTGCGTTTCGGCCTTGGTTTGCCACGCTCGTTTTATTTTTAACCTGTCGAAGGTTGCCATCATCGAATCATGAATAATATCCCAGCTATCAACCAAAGTATTATCCCAATCAAAAATGATCATGTTGGGTCGCATAAGATTCATGGTCTTTTATGATAATACAATGGGCTGTTTTTCCATTTCCGCCATGATGGCGCGTTGAATTTTTTCGGTCACCATGCCGCGTTGGCCTTCACCAATTTTTTTATCGTCAAGCATGACTATCGGCACCGCGGGTTGCGATGTGCTGGTTAAAAACATTTCTTTCCCCTGGTATGCTTCTTCGCGGGTAAATGCCCGCCATTCTAATTTTATCCCTTCCTGCGCCGCGACCTTCTCCACCATCAACTTGGTGATGCCATTTAAAATATGATGGTCGGCAACATGGGTGCGCAATATGCCGTTTTTATCCACCAGCCACAGGTTCGACGAACCCCCTTCGCTTATAACATCGCTATCATCGTAAAATGCCACTTCTTTGCCGCCGTTGTCTTTGGACCATTGTTTTGCCATGCAATTGGCAATAAGCGATATGACCTTGATATCGCGCCTTTGCCAACGAAAATCTTGGTGCGATTTAACCGCAACGCCCGTGGTCATGATGTCATGTTTATCATCCAACCGATAATGCTTCACCATCATGGTCAAATTGGGTTTAAGGTCTTGCCCATAATAATGGTCGCGCGGCGCGGTGCCGCGGGTTAATTGCAAATATAACCCGCCATGACGCAAATTATTCTGCCTGCAAAAATCAATAATCTTTAACTTTAAGGCGGCGCGGCTGATGGCGTGGCTCATCTTAACTTCCTGCAACGAACGATACAGCCTGTCCAAATGGGGGTCGATATCGATAAGCCGCCCATGCCAGGCCAAAATATATTCATAAACCCCATCGCCCAGGGTATGGCCCCTGTCGTGCATCGAAACCACGGCCGAACCAAACCGCTGATAAAAATGATGGGTATAAACAAACATGGGTAGTCTTGTTTTTTAAACCAATTTTAATCATAAAACAACTTCTCAAAATATCTTTCTTTTGACCACAATGTTTGGTATAAAAATTTATGAATAAAAAGCAAGGCAAGGATGGCATGTTGCGCACTGCCTTTGCGCAAGAAATGAATGAAGCCATGCTCGCCATCAATTCATCATTGGCGGTCGATAAAGAATTATATGCCGAAGACATCGCGGGGTCCATCGTTCATGCCACCATGCTGGCGCAACAAAAAATTATAGAACCAAACGAAGCCGAGCAAATTATCGCGGGCCTAAAAAAAATAGAAAAAGAAATTGTTGACGGCGTTTTTAACTGGCGCGAAGATTTGGAAGATATTCATATGAATATCGAAAATCGCCTCCATGAATTAATCGGTGATGTAGCGGGCAAATTGCACACCGCGCGCAGCCGCAACGACCAGGTCATGACCGACAGCAAATTATGGTTAAGAAAGAAAATACATGTCGCGATGGATGCGATTGTTGATTTAAGGCGCGTTTTGCTGTCCAAGGCCAAAGACAATGTCGACACCATCATGCCTGGCTACACCCATTTGCAAATTGCCCAGGTTGTCTCCCTTGCCCATTATTTTTTGGCTTATGACGAAATGTTTTCGCGCGATCAAAAACGCCTGCATCATACCCTAACCTTGCATAACGACTGCCCGCTGGGGTCGGCGGCACTGGCTGGCACCAGTTTTAATATCGACAGGCATATGGTGGCGAAGGAATTGGGTTTTGACCGCCCCAGCAACAATTCGCTCGATGCCGTATCATCCCGCGATTTTTTTATGAATTTTCTGTCGGATGCCGCCATCCACGCGGTGCATCTGTCGCGGCTTGCCGAAGAATTGGTTTTATGGGCATCGCCCCATTTTCATTATATTACCATGGCCGACGAATGGTCTTCGACATCGTCTATCATGCCGCAAAAAAAGAATCCCGACGCCGCCGAATTGGTGCGGGGCAAGGCGGCGCGTTTGGTAGCGGGCTTCACCCAATTGGCCATGGTGATGAAGGCCCTGCCCTTATCTTATGCCAAAGACATGCAAGAAGACAAAGAATGTTTATTCAGCGCGGTTAAGTCATTGCATTTGATGCAGATGGCGATTATTGGTATGATAGAAACCATGACCATCAACCGCGACATCATGAAAAAAATGGCTTACCAGGGTTTTGCCACGGCAACCGACCTGGCCGACAGGTTGGTGCGCGACAAAAAAATGGATTTTCGCACGGCCTATCGCCTCACGGCCCAGGTTGTTAAACATGCAACCCAATTGGGGCGTCCGTTGCACGAAATGTCTAACCATGAATTGCAAACCATTGATAAAAATTTATCCTCTGATTTGGTGAGTGATTTAACACCCGAAAATTCTTTGGCTTTTAAAACATCCTTTGGGTCGACAGGTAAAAAACAAATCGCAGAACAATTGGCAAGGGTGGAGAAAGAATTGGCATGATAAAATTTTGTAACATTGTTATTCTGTTATTACTCTCGGCGTTTGTTCTTTCGTCCTGTGGTATCTATGGCTCGCCGCGTTACCCCGACGGCAAGGCTCCCCTCATTCTTCCTAACTAAAGGGGCATGACATGAATCACTACGCGTCTTTGGATGTTGGCTGCTTGGATAATTTTATCTATTATCACCCCCAGCATCATGGCTTGATGGTGGAAGGAGTGGCAGTGGCCGACCTCACCCAACAATATGGCACGCCATTTTATTGCTATTCCAGTGCATCGATAGTCGATGCTATTACCCAATATAAAACCGCCTTGGCTTCGTGCGCCCTGCCCGTTGCTATTCACTATGCGGCGAAGGCCAACAGCCGCCTGGCTATCTTAAAGGTAATAAAAGATAATAAGGTCGGGCTTGATATTGTCTCCATCGGTGAAATGATGGCGGGCATGAAGGCTGGATTCGCCGCCCAAGATATTATTTATTCGGGGGTAGGCAAAACAAAAGACGATATACAATATGCCATCCAACAGGGGCTTGGGCAATTGAATGTCGAATCGTTTGACGAAATAAAAATATTGCTCGATGTCATGGCGGACATCAAACCGTCAAAAAACCTGGCGGTTGCGGTGCGGGTTAACCCCAATATTTCGGCGGGCGGGCACGAAAAAATTTCTACGGGCAAGGCTGGCGATAAATTTGGTATTGCTTTTGCTGACGCCTTGGCGGCTTACCAACTTTTATCCACCTGCCCTGCTGTTAGCCCCCATGCCATCGCCATGCATATTGGTTCGCAACTGACCGATGCTAAACAATGGGAGCATGCCTATCGCCAACTAGCAAAATTGATAGGCTATCTACACAATGAAAAAATTGCTATTAAAGTTGCCGATATTGGCGGCGGCATGGCTATCAAATATCAAAATGAAATCCCCGTCGATATGACCGATTATGCAGCGATGGTTAGCGATGTATTTGCGCCGCTGCGCTCTATAGGTTTAGAAAAAATCGCTATCGAGCCTGGGCGTTCGATTGTTGGACGGTCGGGCTTGCTGGTTTCGCGGGTTATATTGCAAAAACAAAGCGGTGATAATCATGTGGTGGTGGTGGATGCCGCCATGAATGACCTCATCCGCCCCACCCTATACCATGCCTACCATGGTATTTTGCCCATCCAAGAGCCATCTTTTGCTTCCAATCCCCTAAGGAACGGCAAAGGCGATAGTATTGACATAAAATTACAAAATGTGGTAGGTGGGATATGCGAAACAGGTGATTTTTTTGCCCTGGCACGAAAATTGCCATCATTTAAGAATGATGAAATTCTCGCCTTGTTTCACGTTGGTGCTTATGGATCCATGATGTCGTGCAATTATAACACCCGCATGATGCCAGCCGAAATTTTAATAACAAAATCAACCCATGCAATAATGCGCCCACGCCAGACATACGAAGATTTCTTTGCTTTAGAGAAGACTTTTTAATATAGTAAAACCATGAAAAATAATACTGCTTTTGATGAATTGGGTAAGCGCGCTAATCGTTTTTCGCAACCAGTAGCCATTGTTTTTGCTCTTTTGGGCGTCGGGTCGCTATTTTTGGGCTATGGGTTTAGGGATTCTTTTCGCCAGGCTATTTCTGGGGGCGATGTTCCCACAATAGAAACCACCGACTATCCCGACGCAACCGTTGCCGATAACACAGGCGATAGCGTCACCACCCCCGCGGATAAGGCCGCCCTTAGCAAAATTCAAACCACCAGCAACAAAGCGGTCGCCAAAACCGATGCCAATAACGCCTTGCCAGCTAGTCAAATTGCCAACCTTAGTTCGGGAACATCTAATATTAACAAAGCCGACCTAGCTAATTTTACACAAAAAGATACCTTTGGTAAGGCTCTTATTCGTGGTGGGGTTTCGCCAACCGAGGCTTACCTAGCAACCGAGCAAGCGCGCAAGGTATTTCCGCTTTCGAGTTTGGGCGAAAACCAAGTGGTCAAACTCGATTTTGGCAGGACATTAAGCAATCAACCATTTCTAAAACAATTTTCCGTCAGGGTTGGCGATACGTCGGAACTATTCGTCAAACGTTTAGAGAATGGCAGTTTTGAGGCTTCACTTAATCAATTGGCGGTGAATAATGCGGTAAAGTTGTATCGATTTAAAATTGATAAAAGCGGCGGCTTGAACAGCAGTGCCGAAGCGGCGGGTCTTTCACCCGAAAACATCAATAACATGGTTAATCTTTTAGGGTTAGACATCAACCTGCAAACCGACATCAACGAAAATGACCTGATACAATTGTTGTTTGATGATAGTGGTGCAACCCAAGCCAACGAACTGGGGGGGAACTTACGCGTGGTTTTAATCTCCTCGGCCAAAACGGGTAAGGACAACGCCTTCTTCTATTATGTTGATGATGCGGGCACCATTGGTTATTATAACAATGAAGGCAAAAGCCAACGAAAAATGTTGCTTGCAACCCCCGTTGACGGGGCGCGACTGGTTTCCAATTTTGGTATGCGCCTTCACCCCGTCCTGGGGTTTACCCGCGCCCATAAGGGTATCGATTTCGCCGCGCCGACAGGCACAAAAGTTAAGGCGTCGGGCGATGGCGTGGTGGAGGTATTACGCTGGGAAAATGGTTATGGCAATTACTTAAAAATTCGCCATCGCGATGGTTATTCCACCGCCTACGCTCACCTATCGCGTTATGAAAAAGGGATCACGGTAGGAAGCAAAGTCAAACAAGGGCAAATTATTGCCTATGTTGGCAACACTGGTCTTAGCACTGGATCGCATTTGCATTATGAGATTTTGGTCAATAATGACCAAGTTAATCCAACCACCGTTAAATTGCCAGCCTTGCGCGCCCTCGCTGGTAACGATCTAAGTCGCTTTCAAGTGGTGAAAAAAGACGCCCTGCTGCGTATTCAAAATGCCCAAATAATGGTTAAACAGTAGTTACTGAAAGGGCATAGGGTTTCATGATACATCGTTCTTTGGCGCGCACATTTGCTATTCAACTAAGCGTTTTATTAATTGTGGCGGCGCAGACTTACCATGGTGTCATCATTCAAATTCAAGCCAACGATTATGGTATCAATACTGTGGGTATTGGCATAATCACCAGCTTTTTTTATTTGGGGTATTTTATCTCCTGCTTAATAACCAAGCAATTTATTGCCGCTTTGGGTTATATTCGTGGCCATGCTTTGATGACCACCGTCTATGCTTTGGCGGCCTTGTTATTTCCTATCCACCCTGGGGTCGTGACTTGGTCATTGCTTTATTGCATTTGCGGCATGGCGATTGGCGGTATGTATGTGGTTTTTGAATCATGGTTAAATTTTGCAACCGATAACAAGGGTCGCGGTCAACTCATGGCGGCTTATATTATCATGGCTACGCTGGGCAAAATTGTCGGCAACTACTCCTTTAATTACATCAACACTTTTAGCTTCAGCCACTATAGCTACATCACCATGTTTATTTTGGCATCGATGCTGCCCCTACTAACAACCATGCTGCAACAACCTAATCCTGTGAGTGGCGAATTTTTATCTTTTCGCACGGTGTATAAAATATCCCCTGCGGCCTTTGTTGTTTTGTTTTTAAGCCAAATTGGTGCTTCGGCCGCCAACAGCCTAGGCGCCCTTTTAGGAAAATTAATGGGGTTTAGCTCTTGGTATATTTCTCATCTTATGACTTTGATATTCTTATCGGCTATTTTGATACAATTTCCGTTGGGGTATCTATCAAACAAAACTGATAGACGATTGATTATTCTCTGGGTGATATTTTTTATGATGGCGGGTAATTGGTTGCTGCTAACCGCGTCCATCGGCAGTGTATCTTTTTGGGTGGCGATTATTATGATAGGCGGCAGTATTTATAACTTCTACCCCTTGGCGATGGCTCATATCAATGACCTGCTTCACGAACAACATCGCGCGGCAATTAATATGCAGCTTTTGTTGGTATCCTCGATTGGACAAACCATTGGCCCCATGACAACATCCTATTTCATGAGCTATTTTAATTACCGCGGTTTTGCCATTGTGTTGATTATTGAAGGTGCCTTGATGTTGCTGTTCTTGCTTAATCGGTTGCGGCTTCGCAAGCCAAAGAAAAGCAACCTGGTCCATATTAAATTCCTCGCGGATATTCCCATGGCACCGACGGTGGTTAAGGCAAATTCAGACCCCATTATTAGAAAGCCCGCTACCAAATCGATAAGATAACCAAGCGTATCGCCAAACCGTTAAAAAAAACGTTCTCAAAAATAACCTTAGCGATGACGTTGGGTTAAGAAGGCAAATTTTTTATATTTGTCAGCGGCCCAAACTATTATTTAAGATAATGTTTGCGGTTTTTAAAAGCCTATGGTAAGTGCTAGCAACAAGTCTTATAAAACTTTATAAGGTTTTTTATAAGTCATTTTACTATGGTGGCTGTAGCTCAGTTGGTTAGAGCACCTGATTGTGGTTCAGGGGGTCGCCGGTTCAAATCCGGTCAGCCACCCCATTCTTAAAATAAATCTTTTTAATTTGGGCGCGCGGAGACTTTAACAACCCGCCGCCCGTGCCGATTACATTTTTATCGATTTTTGATAAACTTCAAATGCCCCTGCACCATGCAACAGCGCGATAAAAACCCCGACAATTAAATCGGGCCAGATGGAAGGATAGTAGGTCGTTACAACGCCCGTTGCTATAACAACGACATTGGTAATGGCATCATTACGCGACGAGAGATAGGTAGCACGAATAAGGTTATCCTTATTCTTTTGGTATGTAATCAAAATCAAAGAACAAAAAACATTAATAATAAGCGCGCCAAAACTAACCCAAGACATGGTCAAACCATGGGGCGGGGTTTGCAAGGCAAGTTGTCGCCACACCGCCCAAAAGGTAACCAGGGCGGGCACGGCCATACTGCTGGCCAAGAATATTCCGATACGACGACGCCACAGCAATGACCAAGTGGTGGCAAAAAATATCAAGAAATTGAGCGCGGCGTCTTCCAAAAAATCAATCGAATCGGCGACCAACGATACCGATGATATTTTTAATGCGTAAAAAAATTCAATACCGAAATACAAAAGATTTAATATCGCGACCAGTAAAATAATTTTGCGTATTTTTTTATCCATGTTTTTATCCTGCCTTTTTTTATTGAAAAATGTCGCTTAGAGCATTTTCGCCCGATGCAAACACAAAAGAAAATTTCTCTGATAAAAGTTTTTTTGGCACAACCCGTTGCCCATGTAATAACAACCTATCACCCATTTCACCAAACATCAATTTGATAACAAATTTTGGCATGAAGAACAAGGTATTTTTTCTTGCTGTTTTCATAAAAAGCTTGGCGAACTCCTTCTGTTTCAGTGGTTGCGGCGCGGTCAGGTTATAAACGCCCTGACAACGGGTATTTTGTAAAAAATAAGCCATGGACCGCAACAGATCGGTGATATGTATCCACGACAGGTAATGCTCCCCCTGCCCCATGCGTGGCGAGCAGCCAAAGCGGGCGGGGAGCATGAGGCGCGATAAAAAATCTCCCCCCTTATGATGCGGCGATTGATAAATGGGCTTACCCAATACCACGCCCAACCGCATGATAACCGTGCGGCAAGATGGTTCGGCGCGGCGCGCCTCATATTCCCATGCGGCGCAAACCTTGCTGGTGAATTCGTGTCCTACCTTAACCCGTTCATCAATCATCTCTTCCCCCATCGCGCCATAATATCCAACCGCCGAGCAGGATATAAAAACCTTTGGCTTTTTTTGATTTTTTTCTATCCATGCCACCAATCGCCTTGTCCCCACCAAACGCGATTCCAAAATGGATGATTTTTGTTTGGCGCTCCATTTTTTTGCAGCGATAGACTCGCCAGCCAAATTAATCACAACATCAAATGCCTCATTCTGAGATAATTCTTCAAGGCTGGTTATAAGGTTGATGCCTTGCGGTGCATAGGTTTCATCCCCATATAGGCGACGGGTAAGAATGGTTATATGATGCGGCCCAGCGGGAAAACCATGTTGCCCATGTTGTAGAGCCTGGATAAGATAGGTGCCAACAAATCCCGTGCCCCCCGTGATAAGTATTTTCATAATATATTCTTACACCGATTCTTTCCTATACATAAAGTTAAAAAAAATCTATAATGTCGGCTATGGCTCACGACTCCCCAACATCCCTGACGGCTACAACCCCTCAGGTAATTGATAAAATAAGGGGCAACGCGGCCAAGGGCGTTTTTATTATCTTGCCATTGCACCCCCATCAACGGGTTTACGAAGAAGAAAAATTGTTGGAGGCTAGCGAATTGGTGCGCGCCCTGGGTGAATATGTTATCGGTTTTCATGTTGTGCCGCTGCGGTCTATTAATCCCGCAACCTTAATCGGCAAGGGGTCGTTAGAAATTATCAAACAAAAATTATTGGCCGCCGCACCCCCAGCGGAGGATTGGCAAACCGCGCCACAATTGGGCTTTGTCTATGTCGATGGTGCCCTGACCGCGGTGCAACAACGCAACATCGAAAAAAATTTACAATGTTATGTCGAAGACCGCGAAGGCATCATCCTCAATATTTTTTCCAAAAGGGCGCAAAGCGAAGAAGGTCGTTTGCAGGTTAAAATGGCGCGGCTGCAATATGACCAATCGCGTTTGGTAAGAAGTTGGACCCACCTTGAAAGGCAACGCGGCAGCACGGGCAACATCGGCGGCCCAGGGGAACGGCAGATAGAATTGGACAAACGGAAACTGTCCGATGAAATAAAAAAAATAGAAAGAAAATTGGCGAAGGTTTTGCAAACCCGCAGTTTGCATCGCAAGACTCGACAAAAAGTGCCCTACCCCCTGATAGCCTTGGTTGGTTATACCAACGCTGGCAAGTCAACGGTTTTCAATCGCTTGACGGGGGCGAAGGAATTGGCAACCGATTTGTTGTTTGCGACGCTTGATACCCATGTCAGGCGCGTTACCTTGCCATCCAAAAGGCAGGTTATTTTTTCTGACACCGTGGGGTTTATCAGCAACCTGCCGACTCATTTGATAGCCGCCTTTCGTGCAACGCTGGAAGAATTGGAACAGGCCAGCATTATCATTCACCTTGCCGATATTTCTGCCAATGATTTTACATTTAAGGTCAACCAAGTCGAAAAGATTTTATCGCAACTTCCCCTACCCGCAGGGCAAAAAAAATTACTGGTCGGGAATAAATACGACCTGTTTAAAAAAAATGGTCATGCCAGCCATTTAATAACTGACGTTAATATTGCGGGCATCAATGGCGACAATTTTCCCGCGCTGTTAACATTAATCGACGAAGAGTTGGATAAACAAGAAGATGTGATAACCAAAACCTATGAGTTCGCTATAAGCGACCAACATTTACCGCAAAAACTTTATGAAGTTGGACGGGTTATAAAAGACGAGGTCATGGATGAGCCGCCCCATCAACGCCACATCACGGTTAAATTATCGCGTCTGCATTCAACGCAAATCCTATAAGATGATAAAAAAATAATTTTGGTGCTTGCCTTTTCGTTTAATATTTGCTAGCCAACCAGGACGTAGAAAAAATAGTAAAACATTCCAAGAAATCACAAAAATCCCCAGCAAAAATCCCATGCCCAAATTAAAAAACAAATCATCCGCCAAAAAACGTTTCAAAATAACTGCAACGGGCAAAGTTAGATTTTATAGTGCTTATTTGCGCCACGGCACGTCAAAACGCCCAACCCAGATGAAGCGGCAAAATCGCGGTTCGCAAATTTTAAAAGATTGCGATGGACGTAAAATTCTTAAAAATTATTTGGTCGTTCATTAAACGATTGATTATCACAGCCTAAGCAGTCATAAAAAGCAAAAGCACGAAAGGAAAAAATCATGGCAAGAGTAAAACGCGGCGTCACCGCACACAGCAGACATAAAAAAGTATTAAAAAAAGCCAAGGGCTATTTTGGTCGTCGCAAAAACACCATTCGCGTCGCCAAGCAAGCCGTTGAAAAGGCGGGTCAATATGCTTATCGCGATAGGCGTAATAAAAAACGCGTTATGCGTGGTTTATGGATCCAACGTATCAATGCCGCGGCCCGTATGCACGGTTTGACCTACAATCGATTGATTGATGGTTTAAAAAAATCAAATATCGATTTGGACAGAAAAGTTTTATCAGAAATTGCTATCCACGATATGGACGGTTTTAAGCAGTTGACAGAAAAAGCAAAAGCGTCTGTCGGCAAAAACAAAGCTTAAAAAATCTTAAGATTTTTTAACTGGTCTTTGAATTTGTCTTTTAACTTATTTTCGGCGATAGCACCCCGCGGTATAATTTGGTGCTGGTCATTGGCTACATAAATTTATTATCACCAAAACATATAAATATTAATAATGTCTTCCACTATTCAAGATATTTTATCCATTGAAAATATTGCTGTAACCGAATTATCGTCGGTAACCGACCTTGTTGCACTCGACCAATGGAAAAGTAAATTTTTGGGTAAAAAAAGCTTGCTGGCCAACGCGGGTGCCGCCCTTGCCGATTATTCGGTGGATGATAAAAAAAAATGGGGGCAAGCCCTTAACCAAGTTAAAAACAAATTAACCGCCGCCTGGGAAGAAAAAACCGCCGCCCTTAACATGGCCGCCCTAACCGAAAAACTAGCCGCCGACAAAGTCGATATGACTTTGCCCGCCCGCCCACAACATATTGGCAAATTGCATCCCATAGGACAAACCATCGAAGAAGCCTTCGCCATTTTGGGTGAAATGAATTTTACACTGGCAACGGGGCCAGAGATCGAAACCGATTTTTACAATTTTACCGCCCTCAATATTCCCGAATCGCACCCCGCGCGGCAAATGCAGGATACTTTCTATGTTAATCGCCTTGATTCAACGGGCAGGCCGTTGGTGCTACGCACCCATACATCGCCCGTGCAAATACGCGCCAGCAAAAAATGGGGCGCGCCGTTACGGATTATGGCGCCAGGGCGGGTTTACCGCGCCGATAGCGACATCACCCACACCCCGATGTTTCACCAAATAGAAGGCTTGGTGATAGATAAAAATATTCACTTTGGTCATCTGAAAGGGTGTTTGTTTGAATTTTGCCGTATTTTTTTTGAAGTAACCGATTGGTCAGAATCCTTGTTGCGCTTCCGCCCCAGCTACTTCCCCTTCACCGAACCTTCGGCAGAGGTTGATATTGCCGCCACACGCAAAGACGGAAAGTTGCTCATCGGCACGGGCGACAGCTGGCTTGAAATATTGGGTGCGGGCATGGTGCATAAAAATGTCATTACCAACATGGGGCTCGACCCCAATGAATGGCAAGGTTTTGCCTTCGGTCTGGGGATTGAACGCATGGCGATGCTAAAATATGGCATCCCCGATCTGCGAACTTTTTTTGATTCCGACCTGCGTTGGTTAGACCATTATGGATTCAAACCCTATTTGCAACCTTCCCTCCTAACTTCGTTGGTGCCTTAAAAATGAAATTTACCTTATCATGGCTTGCTGAGCATTTGGATACCACGGCCGATACCCAAACCATTGCCAACACCTTAACCCACATAGGGTTGGAGGTTGAAACCATGGAAGACAAGGGCGCGATGTTAAAGCCGTTTGTGATTGGCGAGGTCATGGAATGCGGCAAACACCCCAACGCTGATAAATTATCTTTGTGCAAGGTTTCTGATGGCAAGCAAACTTTCCAAGTTGTATGCGGTGCCCCCAATGTGCGCCAAGGGTTAAAGGTGGTGATGGCCCATGTCGGCGACACTATCCCGCGCTCGGGGGTGATATTAAACGAAGGGGTCATTCGCGGCATGGCGTCGCAAGCCATGTTATGCTCAAACTATGAATTATGTTTGGGCGATGACCACGATGGCATCATCGAATTACCCAAGGATGCCCCCGTGGGTAAAAATTATGCCGCCTGGGCAAATTTGAACGATGTGATGTTCGACATCAAACTGACCCCTAATCGCGGTGATTGTTTGGGGGTGCGGGGCATAGCGCGCGACCTGGCGGCCGCGGGGTTGGGAACATTGAAACCGCTTCATGTCAAATCAATCGCGGGAGACTTCCCCTCCCCACTCCTATGGAAAATTGACTCCGCCGCGGCCGAAGCCTGCCCCCTGGTTATGGGGCGATATTTTAAAGGGGTCAAGAACTGCCCTTCCCCCGCTTGGTTAAAGGCAAAATTAGCCTCGGTGGGTATGAAGTCAATATCGGCACTGGTGGATATTACAAATTATTTGTCGCAGGATTTGGCGCGCCCCCTCCATGTATTTTCGGCCAAAACATTAAAGTCTGGCGATATAACCATGCGTTATGCAAAACAAGGCGAAAAAATATTGGCACTTGATGAAAAAGAATATAGCCTTGATGATAAAATGTTGGTGATAGATAATGCGGGGGCGGTTGCATCGGTTGGCGGTATCATGGGCGGGCTTGCCAGTGGTTGCCAATTGGACGATACCGATATTTTTTTAGAAGTTGCTTACTTTGAACCAACGGGCATTGCACGAACTGGACGGTTGTTAAATTTGCTGTCCGATGCGCGTTATCGGTTTGAACGCGGTATAGACCCCGAAGGTTTGCAATTAGGCCTGGATAGAGCCACCCAATTGATATTAGAAATATGCGGCGGCGAAGCATCCACCATCACCACGGCGGGCAACAAATTGCCGCCACAAAAACCTATCGCTTTTTCGCCAGCCAAAGTTAAAACCTACGGCGGGTTGACGCTGGGCGATGATGTCATCGAAAAAAAATTAACCGCCCTAGGTTTTGTCATCAACAAAGGCAACCCAACATGGCAAGTCATCGCCCCCAGTTGGCGTCGCGATATTGAAAATGATAATTGTTTGGTAGAAGAAGTGTTGCGGTTGCACGGTTTTGATAAAATCCCCGATGTTGCCCTGCCCCGCCTTATGCCCCACCAAGCCATCAACGAGCAAGGACGTCGATTGATGACCATGCGCCGCGCCCTGGCGCAGTGTGGATTTTATGAAACCATCACCTGGTCGTTTACAAAAGAATCTTTGGCCACTGACTTTGGTGGTTCGCCTGCCTTGGATATTATCAAATTGCAAAACCCTATCCATAGCGACATGGATTGCATGCGCCCTTCCGTCCTATGCAACCTTGTTTTGGCCGCGGGTTATAATCAGGCGCGTAACCTTTCGCCCATTTACCTGTTTGAATCGGGTTTGGCATTTCATGGAGTCGAACCCGAGCAACAGGTGCCGATGATAGCAGGTATAAAATTGAGCGCGGACGAACAGCATTGGCAAAAATTGCCGCCGCTTGATGCCTTCGTTATCAAATCCGACATGTTTGCCGCTATAGAATCGGTTGGGTTTAATCCCCATAACCTGCAAATAAAGCAAGATAATCTACCGCCGCATTATCACCCCCATGCCGCGGCCAGCCTGAACCTTGGGAAAGATATTGTCGGGTATTTTGGCGAACTTCACCCCGCCGTGTTGGCACGCCATGGTATAACGGGCAAATTATTCGGCTTCGAAATTTTTATGGATAAAATCCCCGTGGCGCGTGAAGCGAAATCGCGCGCCAAGCCGCCGCTTATAGTAAATGATTTGCCGCGGGTGCATCGTGACTTTGCTTTTTTGGTTGATAAAAATATAACCGCGGCACAGATAGTCAATGCGATAAAAAAGGCAGATAAGAAATTCATTGACAATGTCAGGATATTTGATATTTATCACGATATCAAAAATCCATCACAAACTTCGATAGCATTACGGGTCACCATCATCCCCGATGGCAAAACCCTATCCGATATCGAAATAAAAACTATCAGCGACAAAATTGTTGCCGAGGTGCTTCGTGCCACCAACGGACAATTGCGCCAATAAGAATAACAGATATTCATCGAGGAGATTATCATGCAGCAAAGCAAAATCATTATCAAAGGCGCAAGACAAAATAATTTAAAAAATATATCGTTGGAACTACCCCGCGATCAATTGGTGGTTATAACGGGTCTTTCGGGTTCGGGGAAATCTTCGTTGGCTTTTGATACTATTTTTGCAGAAGGGCAAAGACGTTACGTCGAAAGCCTTTCATCCTACGCCAGACAATTTTTGGAAATGATGCAAAAGCCCGATGTCGATTCCATCGACGGTCTATCGCCCGCTATTTCGATTGAGCAAAAAACGACTTCGCGCAATCCCCGTTCCACCGTCGGCACGGTAACCGAAATCTATGATTACATGCGCCTCTTATGGGCGCGGGTTGGCATTCCCTACTCCCCCGCCACAGGCTTACCGATAGAAAGCCAAACCGTAAGCCAAATGGTCGACAGCGTGCTCAAAATGAGCGAAGGCACCAAAATATTTGTCATGTCCCCCGTGGTGCGGGGGCGCAAAGGCGAATACCGCAAGGAAATGCTGGATTACCGCAAAAAAGGATTCCAACGTATCAAAATCGATGGCAGTTTTTACGAACTTGATGATATTCCCAGCCTTGATAAAAACCTTAAGCATGATATTTCTGTCGTGGTTGACCGACTGGTGGTCAACAAAAAAGACAATGATGCCGAAAAAGAATTTACCCGTCGTTTGGCCGATAGCATCGAGCAGGCATTAAAATTAAGCGAAGGATTGATGACCATCGAAGAAGCAGAGGGCGGCAAACAACATATTTTTTCTGAACAATTTTCTTGCCCCGTTTCGGGTTTCACCATCGAAGAAATCGAGCCAAGGCTTTTTTCTTTTAATAATCCCCATGGTGCCTGCGCGGCCTGCGGCGGGATTGGTGAAAAACGCACCATCGATGAATTGCTGCTGGTGCCCAACGATAAATTATCGTTGGAGGAAGGCGCCTTGCAAGGTTGGGGCGGACAAAACCCTGCCCCGTGGTATCGCCAAACATTGGAAACGGTGTGCAAAGCCTTCGGTGGCGATATGCACACCCCTTACCGCGACCTGCCCGCCAAAACCAAAAAAGCCATCATCCATGGCACAAAAGAAGCCCTTAATTTTCAATTTGATGACGGCGTGCGAAAAGTAAAAACGTTAAAGCCATTCGAAGGCATCATCCATAATTTGGAACGGCGTTATCGCGAAACCGAATCAAATTGGGCGCGCGAAGAAATAGAACGCTACATGTCGGTGGTGGCTTGCGATGTTTGCCAAGGGCAACGTTTAAAACCCGAAGCCCTGGCGGTAAAAATTAACCAGAGGAATATATCCGACGTTACCGCCATGTCCATCAGCCAGGCGCAACAATGGTTTAAAGAATTACCCAAGCATCTTGATAAAAAACGCCAAACCATCGCCGAGCGTATCTTGCGTGAAATTAATGAACGTTTGCAATTTTTGGATAATGTTGGTTTGGAATATTTAAGCCTGTCGCGGGCGGCGGGCAGTTTGTCGGGCGGCGAATCGCAACGTATTCGCCTGGCATCGCAAATTGGTTCGGGCTTGACGGGCGTGCTGTATGTGCTGGACGAACCGTCGATTGGTTTGCACCAACGCGACAACGCGCGACTTTTGACAACTTTGGAAAGATTACGCGACCTCGGCAACACTGTCATTGTGGTGGAGCATGACGAAGATGCCATGCGCCATGCTGATTTTTTAATCGACATTGGCCCTGGGGCGGGCGTGCACGGCGGGCATTTGGTGGCGATTGGCACACCCGCGCAAGTTTTGAAATCGAAAGACAGCATCACCGCGCAATATCTTTCGGGCAGGAAGTCCATCGCCCTCCCCAAACAACGGCGCAAAGGCAACGGCAAGAAATTGGGAATCAGCGGCGCAAAATCAAACAACCTTAAAGATGTTGCGATTGAAATTCCGCTTGGTTGCCTTACTTGCGTTACTGGCGTTTCGGGTTCGGGCAAATCAACTTTGATATTGGAAACCCTCTACCCCGCCCTGTCTAAGGCTTTGATGGGTAGCACCTTCCCTGGTTTACCCTACGATAAATTGGAAAATTCAGTTTATTTGGATAAGGTCATCGATATTGACCAATCCCCTATTGGCAGGACGCCGCGCTCTAACCCCGCGACCTACACCGGGCTTTTTACCCCGATAAGGGATTGGTACACCAATTTACCCGAATCAAAAGCCCGCGGTTATGACGCGGGACGTTTTAGCTTTAATGTTAAGGGTGGCCGTTGCGAATCTTGTCAGGGTGATGGCGTGTTAAAAATTGAAATGCATTTTTTACCCGATGTTTATGTAACCTGCGACCAATGTAGGGGTAAGCGTTACAACCGCGAAACATTGGATATTACCTGGCGTGATAAAAATATTTTTGATATTTTGGATATGACGGTCGAGGAAGGCCATAAATTTTTTGCCGCCGTTCCCTTTATCAAAGAAAAATTAGAAACCCTGGAACGGGTCGGGCTTGGCTATATAAAAATTGGGCAATCGGCCACAACATTGTCAGGCGGCGAAGCCCAGCGTATAAAATTGGCCAAAGAATTATCGCGCAAAGCAACGGGTAAAACCATTTATATTTTGGATGAACCCACCACGGGTTTGCATATCGAAGATGTTCGCAAATTGTTGGATGTGTTGCAAGCTCTGGTCGATCAAGGGAACACCGTGTTGGTTATCGAACATAATTTGGAAGTTATCAAATGTGCCGATTGGGTTATTGACATGGGACCAGAGGGCGGCGATAAAGGCGGCGAAGTGGTTGCGGTTGGCACCCCAGAAGATATTGCCATGGCCAGCAAATCCTTGACGGGCGAATTCCTGAAACCTATCCTACGGCGTAAATAATAAAAAATATCCATGAGCGAACCATTAGACCTAGCGGTAAAAATATTTTTATTGATATTTGACGGCGTTGTCCAATTTTATTATTGGGTGGCTATCTTGCATATCCTGTTGTCATGGTTAATTAGTTTTAACATCATCGATGTTCATCATCGCATCATGGGCAGGTTGGTCGATGTCATCAATAGAATTGTCATGCCAGTATATGATTGGATTTATAGTTTTTTAAAGCCGATGGGCGGCGGTATTATCGCCATGTTTGATTTTAGGCCTATGCTGTTCCTATTGTTTCTTTACTTTTTTCAACCGATGGTTCATGTTATAGTTTATAAAATTATTTATTTTGTAACAACCATTCATTAACCCACCCATTACTCACCATGACAAAAATTATTGATGGCAAAGCATTTGCCGATAACCTTGTAAAAAACATTGCCAGCGAAACCGCTAAAATAATTGCCAAGGGTATCAAGCCTTGCCTGGTGGTGGTTTTGGTGGGGGATAATCCCGCGTCGGAGGTCTATGTTAAAAATAAAGTAAAAACCACCATGGCAGCGGGCATGGAAAGTCGCGAGCATCGCTTACCCGCCACGACTTCTGAAAAAGAGTTGCTTGACCTGATTGACCAATTAAATAAAGACAAGACCGTTAATGGTATTTTGGTGCAATTGCCATTGCCCAAGGGGTTGGATGAAAATAAGGTTATACAAAAAATTGCCGTGGAAAAAGATGTGGATGGTTTTCACCTAACCAATGTTGGGTTGCTCAGCACGGGAAATAAATCGGCTTTGGTGCCCTGCACCCCCTATGGCTGTTTGTTGCTATTGCAGGATATTTATCAAACAAAAGATTTATCGGGTAAAAAGGCGGCTATCATCGGGCGATCCAACATTGTTGGCAAACCGATGTTCCAACTTTTGCTTGGTGCCAACGCTACGCCAACCATTTTACACAGCAAAACAAAAAATATAGAAAGCGAATTGTCGCAATATGATATTGTGGTGGCGGCGGTCGGTGTGCCCGAAATGGTTAAGGGCTCATGGTTAAAAAAAGATGCCGTGGTTATTGATGTTGGTATTAATCGCATAGAACGCAATGGTAAGAAAATTATTGTCGGCGATGTTGATACCGCATCGGCCATGAATATTGCCGCGGCCATTACGCCCGTGCCCGGCGGGGTTGGTCCCATGACCATTGCCTGTTTATTACGCAACACCTTGATAGCCACCGCGCGCCAGCATGGTTTAAACGATATGCTGTAAGGCAGTATATCGTAACGGCGGTGATAGAAGTTTATCATCATAGCAAATATTAAAAAATGATAAGCAAACCAATGGCTGATATGTCGCGAAAGTCAGGCACTAGCGCAATGAAGAATCCCCCGCTGGATTCGAAAGAAAACTTAAGCAAAAAAGTTGAGGCTATATTTTCGGCCTTTCGCCAACATAACCCCGAACCCAAGGGCGAATTATATTACACCAACGAATTTACATTATTGCTGGCGGTTATTTTATCGGCCCAGGCAACCGATTTGGGCGTCAACAAGGCAACCAAAATATTATTTGAAAAAATTAAAACACCGCAAGATGTTATCAACATGGGTTTAGAAAACCTAACCGCGGGGGTTAAGTCGATTGGGCTATATCGCACCAAGGCCGCCAATATCATGAAAACATGCCAGTTATTAATAGAAAAACACGCGGGCCAGGTGCCGCAAACCATGGATGAATTGCGTTCCTTGCCAGGGGTGGGCAGGAAAACCGCCAATGTGGTATTGAATATAGCCTTTGGTAAACCAACCATCGCGGTTGATACCCATGTGTTTCGGGTTAGCAACCGTTTGGGTTTGTGCAACACGAGCAACCCCGAAAAAACCGAGGCCGCTTTACTAAGCATCATCCCCCAAGATTTTTTACAACATGCTCATCATTGGCTTATTTTGCATGGGCGTTACATATGCAAAGCACAAAACCCGCAATGCGACCAATGTTTTTTGACAACCTATTGCCATTTCTACAAAGCCAATTTTTCTAAGTGACGGGTTTTTTGCTCTATCCGTTTTTGTAATTCTTTTAAAAAATCATCTTTGTTCAACCCCGTTGGCATGGCGGGTAAAATAGCAATCTCGGCCTTACCCTGGCGCATCATTGCTTTGTTCCAAAAACACCCGGTATTCAATGCCACGGGGTATATGGGAATGCCCAGGCGGCTGGTCATGTAAACCCCAGGCTGATAGGGCCGTGTTTTACCTACCGCGGTGCGGGTACCCTCAGGAAATATTACCAACACCCGTTTTTTAGCTATTTGTTTTTTCATGCCTTTGATAACCGCCAACATCGCCCCCGCCCCAGCCTGCCTATCGATGGCAATATTTTCAACCGATTTTAAAAACGCGCCAACCAACGGAATGGACAACAATTCTTTTTTTAATATGACGCAAGGATTATAAAAATGAACCGATAGCAACAATGTTTCAAACATCGATTGATGCTTCATCGCCAACACGAATGGTGGCTTGGTCAGGTTTTCTTTGCCCGTTATCTGGTAAGATAAACCAACAATGTGGCGCAGACCCCAGAGGAGTCCTTCCTCCCACAATTTGGAAAGCAAATAAACCGCATATTGGTTTTTGATAATATAAAGCGGGGAAAAAATAATTCCCAACACCAACGTCCAGATGGCAGCAAAAATATAATAGCTATATTGTCTTAGGAAAGACATCCTGCCCTCACCAAGCTACTGATTCATCGTCTCAAAGAAATCGGTGTTGCTTTTGGTTGATTTTAATTTTTCATTCAAAAATTCCATGGCTTCGATGGTGCCCATGGGGTTCAGCACACGGCGCAACACCCACATTTTTGATAGGGTATTTTTATCAACCAACATTTCTTCCTTACGCGTGCCCGATTTCACCACGTCGATGGCGGGGAAAATACGTTTGTCAGAAATTTTTCTATCCAACACTATCTCGGCATTGCCCGTGCCTTTGAATTCTTCGAATATAACCTCGTCCATCCGCGAGCCAGTGTCTATCAAGGCGGTTGAAATAATCGTCAAGGAGCCGCCCTCTTCAATATTTCTTGCCGCACCAAAAAAACGTTTGGGGCGTTGTAAGGCATTGGCGTCAACCCCGCCCGTCAAAACCTTGCCCGAGGAGGGCACCACGGTGTTATAAGCCCGACCCAATCGCGTGATGGAATCAAGCAAGATAACAACGTCTTTTTTATGTTCAACCAATCTTTTGGCCTTGGCTATCACCATGTCGGCTACCTGCACATGGCGGGTGGCGGGTTCGTCAAAAGTCGATGATATAACATCGCCACGGACGCTACGTTGCATGTCGGTTACTTCTTCGGGGCGTTCGTCAATCAACAACACCATCAAATAAATCTCAGGGTGATTTTTTTCCAAAGCATGGGCGATATTTTGCATGATAACAGTTTTACCCGTGCGCGGTGGCGCGACTATCAAAGCACGTTGCCCCTTCCCCAATGGTGCGACCAATTCGATAACCCGCGTTGTAAAATCGCGTTTGCCATCTTTGTCCAATTCTATTTCTAATTTCAATTTTTGTGTGGGATAGAGCGGCGTCAAATTATCAAAATTAACCCGATTCTTGCACAAAGCAGGGTCGCCAAAATTAACCTCGGCCACTTCATCAAGTGAAAAATATTTTTCGCCTTCCTTGGGGGCGACGATGCCACCACTGATGGTGTCGCCCGTGCGCAACGATAAAGATTTGATGGTGTTGGGCGAAACATAAATATCATCTGGCCCAGCCAAATAATTTGATTCGGTAGAACGTAAAAAACCAAACCCGTCTTGCATAACTTCCAACACGCCATGGGCCGATATGGCTTCGCCCTTTTCGGCGATGGATTTCAAAATGGCAAACATCATTTCCTGGCGACGCATCGCGGCGGGGTTTTCTACCCCATTTTTTTCGGCGAGCGTTAATAAATCGCCCGTATTCTTAGAAGACAGTTCTTTAAGATGCATGATATTTCCTATAACAATTTGTGGTCTTGTGTTTTTGAAAAAAAACAAGGCGTCAGAACGATACCTTTAAAAATTATTCCTGACCCTAACCCACCGATATATCATTGTCAATTGATTTTTTATTAAATAAGGACTATATTACTCCTGTAATGTTCATCGAAACCGAAACCACCCCCAATCCTGAGGTTTTAACCTTTCGCCCACAATTGGATAGTGGCCGTATGGAATTGCCACGCGAAATAGCCTTCACCAACAAGGAAGCGGCAAAAAATGCCTCGCCCCTCGCCTATCAATTATTTTCGTTGGATGGCGTGCAAGAGGTTTTCCTGGGCAGGGATTTTATTTCGGTCATGAAGGGCAAAGATATATCTTGGGCCAGCCTACGCCCCCTTATCATCAGCAACATCACCGATTATATTGCGGGCGGTGGTAAAATTATTTCGGAAGGGGCATTGCAACAAAACCAACAAGAAAAGAAAATTACCTGCGACCCCAAAGATGCACCAACGGTTGAGAAAATCGAAGAATTAATCGAAACCCGTATTCGCCCCGCCGTGGCGCGCGATGGCGGGAATATAGTGTTGCAAGCCTACGACAATGGCGTGGTTTACCTCAGTTTGCAAGGGGCCTGCTCGGGTTGCCCCTCCTCCACCGCTACATTGCAATCGGGGATTGAGAATATGCTCAAGCATTTCATTCCCGAAGTTACCGAAGTGCGCCAAGCCATGTAGGTGGCGAAGGCCAAGTCTTTGAGATTTAGCGCGGCGGCAACCCGTAAGAATTACCACCTGCATCGCCTCTCTTTAACAGCCACAGCAATATGATGAAGCTGTATATGGCGAAGGCCAACCATATAAATTGCGGTAAAATAACCCCGTCGTAATTTCTAAAATCAAAGAAAAAAGCAAAATTATTTTCATAATCAAAATAGCGATAAGCAAGGCTATCGCTCATACCTTGTTCTAATTTTTCGGGCAACATGGTCGTTATAAATATATCTATCAAAGGGTAGAGTGCCAAAAAGGGTGTGCCAAAAATTGGTAAAAGATAAAACCCCGAGCGATTAACATCGTGCAAACGGCGCACGGTCACCGCCAAGGCTGGCAAGATAGTTAGGAAATAAAAAATCCAACCAACGACTGGCACAAACCAACATGCCACACGAAAAAGATGAAACCACCAAAATTCTGAACGCCCAGCCCGACCCGAAAAGACAATAGATTTTGCAAAACAAGTTTGCAGGGATTCTAATAAATACATAACCTCATGTTATTTTTTGTTGCTAAGCATCTTCATGGTAAAGGTTTTTATACCCTTTTGCAAATCTTCGACAGAATCTTTGCCGTAAATGTTAAGTCCCGCGGTGCCGCGTTGCAGGTAAATACTCACCAAAATAATTTCATAGATTAAACCGCAATATAGCAGGCTGGTTATTTTAAATTGCTCAACCAACGAAGCATTTTGAAAGAAAAAATCATTCATCGATCCGCCATGCAGTGTGGCGCGGGCAGCAAACAAAAACCAAGGCACATAAAAAAATTTCGGCAATAAAAACCACCCTGAATATTCGACATCGTGCAACCGACGCACATGACACGGCACCAGCGATGGTAAAAAAAGCCCCATCGCCGTTAGGCTGAACATCAACCCCCAACCGTCAGCCACCACCACCAAACATATTAATAATCCATAAATTATTTGAAAACACCAAAATTCTAAACGGCTGGTGCGACCGCTATAAATTTTAAACCCCATGAAGGAATTTTTAAAAATATAAACAATTTTCCAAAAAAAATAAGGTAAATTATTTGTCCCTGATTCTACCATAATCGAACAGTTATCAAATTGCCCTTGAAAATACAAGATAACAATTTTTATAATACAGCCTTCGTCAGGGCCTTATGCATCTCTAACATATCAAGCCATAACGCCGTATCGCTGCCGTGATCTAACCAACTCGAAAATTGGACAATCACCACATTGTTTGTTTTATTTATCGTTGTGTGTTGGCCAAACACCCCCGAACAGGCAATGACCTGCGGCTCCATAGTCTTAATCCAAAAATAGTTTTTGTAGCCGCCATGCGGGTTGAGCTCGGGGTCTTGGTTATCAAATTTATAAGGCGCGGGATTATAACATTCTGCCACCAGGTTAGCGGGCAGCAATTGTTTGCCGTTGATAAAGCCATCTTCCGCCATCATAACACCAAATTTTAACATATCGCGGGCGCGGGCGCACATCCCGCCCGAGGCTATGGCGTAGCCCAAAGGGTCAACGGTAATATAGGCATCGGCCTCGGCCCCCATCGGCTGCCAAACGAATGTAGAAATCAGATCGGCAAGCTTGGCCCCCGTCAATTTTTCTATGCAATGGCCTATAACATCGGTCTCCAAGCAGCGATACACCATCCGCTCCCCATGGGGGAAAGATGTATTTTTAAATGTTTGCGCCAAAGAAAAACTATCTGAGCAAATATTGGGTTTGTTGGGCATGGGTTTCCAGCCATTGGCAACATCCAACAAATAGCAATCGCCTTCTAAAGGGGTGTCAAAATATGTTTCTTTAAAATCTATGCCCGTGCGCATATCCAACGCCTGTTGCACCGTGGCCCCCGCATAACCCGTATTTTTTAATTCGGGCAAAATTGTTTCTATAAGGGCGTCAGGATTCAATATTTTCTCATGTTTTAATTTCTGTGCTACCACGCCAACCACCGATTTTGTCATCGATTGCATCAGGTGGCGACTGGTCGGTTTGGTAAAAGCAAAATATTTTTCATAAACAATTTTGCCCTTGTGATACATGACCAAGGCATCGGTGTGACCTGTTTCCATATATTCTTTCACAGAAGTCTTTTTATTTTGACTATTGGTAAAAGAAATATTGTCCAATGATTGATAATTGGTATCAAAAAATAAAGCATTTTTTTCATCGCGCGCAATCACCGCCGACGGTATAAATTCACTGCAATGATTAAATGCCCAGCGATTATAAGGGGGCGCATCCCAATTTTCTAAATTAACTTGCCATGCTTGAGGAACGGGTTTGCCCGCCATCATGGGTGGTTGCGTTTGGTTGTTAGTGTAACCTAACTTGGCTTGATTATCTTTTTTATTCATTGCTCGATTTTTTTTAAATTTTAGGTTTCAATAAATTGATGAATAGATTCTTATAGATAAGGTTTAGCGGAATCTAACATTATACTAATATTATGCAAGCAAAATCTTTCATAGAAAATAAAATATTTAAACATTGTTTTTTTTAAAAAAAAATGTTAGCAGGAAAAAATGATTAGTGAAAAGCAAAAAAAGTTCTTATTAAGGAATGAAACATTGCCTACCCCGTTTCAGGTAATAGATCTCGAGCAAGTGGCGAGCCAGTATCAAAAATTTTGTGATTATTTGCCCTTTGCCCATGTTTATTATGCGGTTAAGGCCAATCCAAACGATGCGGTTATCAAAAGTCTTGTCGACCTGGGAAGTTTTTTTGATACCGCCTCGATAGAGGAAATAGAGCAAGTGTTATCTTTAGGGGCCGATGTTAAAAAACTATCTTACGGCTCGACCATCAAAAAATCATCGGCCATCCATTCGGCGCTTGAAAAAGGCGTCCGATTATTCGCGGTTGATTGCGACATGGAGTTGAAAAAAATTGCCGACGAAGCAAAATCATTGAAAATAACCGATGCGGGGGTTTATTGCCGTATTTTGCACGACGGGCGCGATTCGGGTTACCCCTTAAATCATAAATTTGGCACCACGCCAAGCGAAGCAGTCGATATTTTGCTCAAGGCAAAATCCCTCGGCTTAACACCACGCGGTGTTTCATTCCATGTTGGTTCACAGGCCAAAAAATCGGCACCATGGCTCGCCGCCCTGCAAGAAGTTAAAAATATATTTGATGCCTTGGCAGAAAAGGGAATTACTTTGAACCTTATTAATTTGGGTGGCGGTTTTCCTGCCACCTATCGCAACAGCGAAGATGTGGAATCGTTAGAAAAAATTGGTTCTGACATTGGCGAAACAATCAAAAAATTATTTGCAGGACAAAAAATCGATTACCTTATCGAGCCTGGCCGCGGTTTGGTGTCGGAGGCTGCCATATCGGTAACCGAAGTTATTCTAAAAAGTCATAAGAAAGAAAGTGGCGAATGGTTGTATATTGACCTTGGCGTTTATAATGGATTGTTTGAGGCTATTGACCCCACTATCCAACATACTATTATCCCCCTCCAACCAACCAGTGGCCCAACCCAACCCATGATATTGGCAGGGCCCACTTGCGATAGCTGGGACACCCTATATGCCAAAAAAACTTACGACCTGCCCCAGGACACCAAGGCGGGGGATAGATTGATATTGCTTAATACGGGGTCTTACAGCGGCAGCATGGCATCGCTCAATTTTAACGGCTTTCAACCCATCGCCATTTATACCATCTAATTTCCTACATCAAAACCAAACGGTGCCATTTCTTTTTTGTTGCGCCAATCTGGTGTTAGGCGGATAAATATTTTTAAGAAGACTTTCTGCTCAAACACCTCTTCCATTTCTAACCTTGCGCGGCTGGCGATGGTTTTAAGATTCTGCCCGCCGCGCCCCAATATCATCGGGCGATGATTTTCTTTTTCAATGTGAATGGTTTGATAAATATGTAGCGTTTCTTTCTTGGTTTTGTCATTTTTTTGCAACGTCCATTTTTCGGTTTCAACCCCCAAACGATAGGGTAATTCTTGATGCAGGTAATGAAACAATTGCTCGCGTAAAATTTCGGCCGCAAACAAACGGTCGGGTAAATCGCTGGCGGTTTCGCTATCATATCCCCATTCGCCCTGCGGCAACATGGTTAATAACAATTGCAGCAGATCCTCGGTGCCATCTTTTTTTAAGGCCGATATCATCATCACCTTTTGCACCGCGGGTTGTTCTGTAAGGTAATTTGCCAATGTAAGCAATTTTTCTTTTTTAACTTTATCAATTTTGTTAATAACGGCTATGACCTGCTGGTTCAATTTTGCAAAGTTTTTTAAAATATATTCAACATTGGGGGTGATGCCGCTATCGGCCGCCACCAAAAACACCGCGCCATCAACCTTATCCAACGCTTGCCACGCCGCCTTCACCATCTGCTTATCAAAATTATCTTGGCTGCCGCTGGTGTTAAAAACGCCAGGCGTATCTATCATGGCCATTTGCGAATTATCGCGTTCGATAATGGCGGTTAGGCGGAAGCGCGTGGTTTGTGCTTTCTTGCTGACTATCGAAACTTTTTGCCCCGTCAACACATTAACCAGCGTTGATTTGCCAGCGTTCGGCGCGCCCAACAGCGCGATGACCCCAAATTTTTTGGCTTCGGGTTTTATAGTCATCATAATCGCAATTTCTTTATTTTGGCAATGGCTTCGGCTGCCGCTTTGCTCATGGCTAATTTTTTGCTGGTGGCCGATGCCCTGACCAAACCAACGGCTTCCATCCCCATGTTTAATTCAACGGTGAATATCGGTTCGTGGTCATGGCCGTCGGTGCCCACCACTTCATAAATTGGTGCGGGCAATTTGCGCGCCTGCAACCATTCTTGCAATTGGCCACGCGGGTTGTCTAATCCATCGTCTGGTTGACTAAAGAAATCTTGCCAATGTTTTTTAACGAAGCTTTGCACCGCTTCTAACCCCTTGGTCAAAAACAACACCGCCAAAAATGATTCCAGGCTATTGGCCATGGCCGAATCCATGGCACGAACATCCAACCGTTTTGTTCCGTCTTTACCAATGCCCGTTATTAAAAGATGTTCAAATTGTAATTTTTTTGCCACCAGCAAGAGGGTGGGTTTTGACACCAACCGCGCCGAGGCGACCGACAGATCGCCTTCCTGGTAATGGGGATAATATTCATGAAGCCAATGAGCCATGGTTATAGCTAACACCCTATCACCCAAAAATTCCAGTCTTTCATAATTTTTTTGCCCTTTTAAGCTGGGGTGCGTAAAGGCTTCCCGCAAAAGCAGCTCTTCACTTTTATCAAATGCTACTTCGGTTAAATAGTTAATACGCTCTAAAAAATCTTTATCTTGCATTGGATGGATGGGTTGGTGGTTTCATGACGTCCTCAATTCGCGGACTAATTCATCAAGGATAGAAAAAGAATCGATCCCAACGCAACGACCAACCAAGCTTGCTTTGCTTGTCGCTCTTGTTGGTGGAAAAAAGAACCAAAGCAACGCGACCTATGATGTTTTCGCGTGGAATAAAACCAACCCCAAATGGTGCCGCAACCCGACTATCCACCGAATTATCGCGGTTATCCCCCATGCCAAAATAATGACCAGCGGGCACGACATAGGATGCCGTGTTATCCAAATCGCCTTGGTTGCCATTCAATTCAAGAATTTTATAGGTTTTTGTTCTATCTTGGTGATTTGGTTGCCGCGCGATAGTTTCGTTAAACATGGCGACGGGCATGTTGTTGTTATCATCCATGATATAATCCTTCGTTTGTTTCTTATCTAACATTTTACCATTGATATAAAGCATGCCATTTTTTACTTGAATTGTATCGCCTGGCAAACCGACGATGCGTTTTACATAACTTTCGCTGGGGTTGGGCGGGTAACGAAAAACCACAATATCGCCGCGCTGAATTTCTGCCCCCAATATGCGACCGTGAAAATCAAGCGGTTGCAGGGGAAAACTATATTTACCATAACCATAACTCATTTTATTGACCAAGATATAATCGCCAACCAGCAAATTGGGAACCATCGAGGAAGAAGGAATAATAAATGGTTCCAAAAAAAGCGCGCGAAAAGCCATCACCAACAGAAAAATCTCAGCAAAGAAAAAAGCTAGGTCGTAGTCTTCTTCTGCTTTTTTTGAAAAAAACCCGTGGCCCCGAAAACGACGGAGCACATAATCTATCGCAACCAACACCAACAAAATGTAAATTATTATTGACCAACGCATTTTTTACATTCCTTTGTATGAGTATAATTGTATAAGCATTATTCTTAGGGCAGGTTTCTTATTTTTGGGCTTTATTGCTCTTCTAACTGGGTTAAAAAACTTGCTAGTCGCTCTTCTTTATCAGTTTTTATTAGCGGGTCTATGACTTCGTCAAGCGCCGAACCATCCATGATTTCCATCAATTTGTAAAGTGTTAATTTTATTCTATGGTCTGATACACGCCCTTCTGGAAAGTTGTAAGTCCTTATTTTTTCTGCTCTTTCGCCCGAGCCAACCATCAAACGGCGTGCCGCGGTGCGCTTTTTCATCTCCTCTTCGCGCTGGTGCTCGAACAACCTTGCACGTAATAACCTCATGGCTTGGGCGCGATTTTTATGCTGGGATTTTTCGGTCTGACAAGCGACCGCCACACCCGATGGCAAATGGGTAATCCTGACAGCGGAATCGGTGGTGTTGACATGTTGCCCGCCCGCCCCCTGCGACCTGTAGGTATCGACCCGCAAATCTTCGGGGCTAATGACAATCTCAACCTCTTCTGGTTCGGGAAGGATAGCCACCGTCGCGGTTGAGGTATGAACCCGCCCCGCATTTTCCGTCACGGGCACGCGCTGCACGCGGTGCACGCCACCTTCAAACTTCATACGTTCATAAATCCCCTCCCCCTTTATAGATGCCGAACCTGTCGCTATGCCGCCCAAATCATTTTCGCTAATATCGATTGTTTCGAATCGCCAACCTTTTTTTTCTGCATAGCGGCGATACATGGCAAGCAAATGACCAGCGAACAAGGCAGCCTCCAACCCGCCCGTTCCTGCCCTTACCTCGACAATCAGCGAATCAATTTTGTCATCGCCATCGCTGGGCATGATTTCCAATTCCAATTCATGGCGTAAAATGGGCAATTGTTCTAACAGCATCACTTTTTCTTGCTCGACCTCGGCTTTCATCTCGCTATCCAGTGTTTTATCTGCCAACATGTCATCACAATCTTCGAGGGATTTTATCATCTTAAGGTATTTTTCCATATCGGGAACTATTTTAGACAAGGATGATAATTCCTTGGATAGTCCACCCATGCCCTTGAATCCCGTGGTATCGCCCTTCACCATTTTATCTTGCAATTCTTGATAATAATCTAACCGTTGTTGGATGTAATTATCGAGTGCATCTTTTTTCTTTGTCATGACTTTTTTCCTTTATCAAATATTTTTTATCGCAAGCGCCCTATCTACCATAGCCTCGTATGATAATAAAGTTTGCTCGCCCGTTTGTAAATCTTTCCATTGATATTGCTTATTGGCTAGTTCTTCCTCGCCAACAATAATAGCCACCTGCGCACCCAATTTGTTGGCACGCGATAGCGATTTTTTTAAATTATCGCTCAAGCCCATGTCGATGCGTAAACCCGCGGCGCGTAATTTTTCTGCCAGGCCTAAAATGCCTTGCTGCGCGGTTGCGCCGACAGGGCAAAGAAAAAATAACGGTAAGTCGCGCGCCCTATCGGCGGGCAGCAGCGCCATCAATCGTTCCAACCCCGCGGCAAAACCCACACCGACCACGCCCTTCGCGCCAAACATGGCGGGCAAGTCGTCATAACGCCCGCCCGCCAATATGGTGCCCTGCGCCCCAAGATTTTCGGTAATGAATTCAAAGGCGGTGTGGCAATAATAATCCAACCCCCGCACCAATTTCGGGTTATGAACAAAAGGAATTTTTAAATCGGTTAGTATGGCTTGCAAGGCGGCGAATTTTTCTTTTGATTCTGTATCATAATAATCAACCATGGCTGGGGCGGACAGCAATAGTTTTTTATCGCCCTCATCTTTCGAATCCAAAATACGCAACGGGTTTTCTGTCAGGCGCATTTGCGAATCGGCCGATAGGTCTTTTTTATAGGGCGTAAAATAATCAACCAAGGCCTTGCGGTAATTGTTGCGCGACGCCGTATTGCCCAAGGAATTAATTTCCAACCTCGCCTCGCCAATATTAAGGCTTAGTAAAAATTGATAGGCGAGCGATATAACCTCGGCATCTATCCGCGCGGTTTCTTCATCAGCAGCATGGAGGTATTCCACACCAAATTGATGAAATTGGCGGTAGCGACCTTTTTGTGGGCGTTCATAACGAAACATCGGCCCGTAATAAAAAAATTTGCTTGGCAGTTGCTGTTGCAAGCCATTCTCGACAAATGCCCGCATCACCCCCGCGGTATTTTCGGGGCGTAGGCATATTTTATCACCGCCGCGGTCTTCAAAAACAAACATTTCTTTATGAATAATATCGGAAGCCTGCCCCAGGGCTTCTGTAAACACACCCACCGATTCGATAACGGGGGTAATTATTTCTTGATAATTATAACGAGTCGCGATGGCGCGCGCCTGGCTCTGCAAATAAAAAATTTTTTTAGCTTCATCGCCTATAAAATCTTTTGTGCCGCGAACGGATTGTATCTTAACCATGTTGAAGTATCACCGTTGTATGTTAGTGGCGTGGCAAATGGGTTGCGGCATTGATGTTGCCCACCTGCGGGGCGGGCGATTTATCTACTGCCCCACTAGAGGAATCATGATGGCGTGCCGCCAATTTTTCTTCGACCAAACCAACCAAATAATCAACGATGTTGTCTTGTTGAAAACGGTGGGCGGGAATCCCCCCCAAATAAATTTGATGGGTCGCCAAGCCCGATGCCCCCTTGCCGCCGCCTGTGAATCCTATATCGGTTTCGCGGGCTTCGCCTGGGCCATTGACCACGCAACCTATCACCGATAGGGTGATTTCCTCTTTGATATGCGATAATCTTTGTTCCAATTCAGCAACGATTTTGATGACATCAAATTGTTGCCTGGCGCAACTGGGGCAGGAAATTATTTTTACGCCGCGGCTTCTTATCCCAAGCGATTTTAACATTTCGAATCCTACTTTCACTTCTTCGGCTATATCGGCCGACAAGGACACGCGAATGGTGTCGCCAATCCCCGCCCAAAGCAACGACCCGATGCCAATCGCCGACCGCACCGAACCGCTTAGCAAACCACCCGCTTCGGTGATTCCCAAATGCAACGGGCAATCTATCCTATCCGCCAATTGTTGATAAGCCGCCACCGCCAAAAAAATATCCGATGCCTTGACCGATATTTTGAATTCATGAAAATCCAAATCTTGTAAAATCTTGGCATGATACAATGCCGATTCCACCAAAGCCTCGGGGCATGGCTCCCCATATTTTTCTAGAAGGTTTTTTTCCAACGACCCGCCATTAACCCCTATCCTCATCGAACAGCCATAATCCTTGGCGGCCTTCACCACCTCTTGAACTCTATCCAAAGAACCAATATTGCCTGGATTTATGCGCAGGCAAGCCGCGCCATTTTTTGCGGCCTCGATACCGCGGCGGTAATGAAAATGAATATCCGCAACAATGGGCACGGGCGAATATTTGGTGATTTCTTTCAAGGCCGCACTTGATGCCTCATCAGGGCAAGAAACCCTAACAATATCTGCCCCCGCTTCGCTGGCCCTCTCAATCTGCTGTAATGTCCCCTTGATGTCGGTGGTAAGGCTGTTGGTCATGGTTTGCACGGCGATGGGTGCGGTGCCACCAACCATGACATTGCCAACCTTAATGGTGCGACATTTACGCCTGATAATAGTTCGAAAAGGGCGGTGATTCTGCATAAGATACCCCCGTTTATATGCCATTTTTACAGCAAAATTGCAAATTCTTGGCGGTTTAATTTTATTTGCTTCATGCTGTCCTATTGACGACGCGCCATAGCAAATTAAAAAAATTTTCTTCCATCATCACGCGGCGTTTGTTTTCTGCAATGGCCTTACGATTTTTTTCATAGGCCCCCGATGCGATGGTTTGTTTGATTATTTTAATCGCCGCAGCGGGGTTAGAAATATCCAGCATCATCATCGATGCCGTGTCAAAATAATCGCCGATATTGGGTGCCCCCGCATAAAAAACAAAACATTCGGCCAACAATGGGTCGGCCAATTTTTCGGTCCAATAATCGGCTATCAGAGAATTTTCTAAAGCAACATGATATTTGTATTTTTCTAAACCCATGGCCTTATCGACGATAAAATTTCTTTTGCTGCCAAAAACATCCATGATGGCGTTTAGCTCTGTGTCCGCCGCCAAAGCATCAACAAACTTGATACGTTTTTTTTGTTGCGCCGTCATATGTTGACGCGAAGCAATCACCGATAAAACCTTGGTTTTGTGGGGCGAAGCCAACATATCTTGCCATGTTTTGTTAATAACCCGTTTGGCAGATTTTTGCTTCGACTGGGCGAAACCATACCACCATTCTAACCCGCCATGGTCCTGCAACCAATCACCACCGCGATACCATGTTGGCTTGGGGTATTGGGCGACCACGGTGCCAAATTGCGATAAAAATTTTTTGCTGTAAATAACGCGCGCAAATGGCAAGGTCATGGGTTCGGTTTGAATATGGATTTTTTGCGCCCGCGGATGGTCAATCAATTTGGTTGGAAAGGGTATCGATATTTTTTTGGCAAGGCTATGCCAGAAAGTTTTTTTATAGGGGGGGTAATGCCACACCACCACCCTATCATCGGGCAAAATTTTTTGATTAAAAACAACCAGCAGGTTTTTCCATATAATCGCCGATTGCTTTCGCGCGGGTGCCTGGCGACTTAGAACATAGGCACTTGCCAGATGCTGGGTAAGGACATTGACCCTGATGAACCCCTTGCTGGTGCCCCCGCCCCGTTCTCTCGGTTGTTTTTTCATGCTTTATCTTTTATAGATTTTAAACAAGATTACAAGAATTTTTATGCCACGCTCGACCCCCCGCTTAACCTCCCGCTTAAGCCGCTCCCCTTTTGTTGCGGTTATCATGCCTGCCTACAACGCCGAAAAATATATTAGGAAGTCCATCGATTCTATCCTTCACCAAACCCATCAAAATTTAGAACTGATTATTATTGACGATGGTTCCCAAGACAACACGGCAAGCATCATCCAATCATACAAAGACCCCAGGATACAATATTACAAAAATAAAAAAAATTCTAAAGAATGGTTTTCGCGCCAGGTCGGACTGCAGCAAGTTCTTAAAAACAATAAAATTGATTATATCGCCTGGCAAGATGCCGACGACATGGCCGCCCCCACGAGGATTGAAAAACAATTATCATTTTTGCGCCAACATAAAAAAATTAACCTGGTCGCGACCGACATGATAATCATCGATGACCATGAACAAAAAATAAAAACGGTCATCAACACCACCGCCAATCCCGCACTGCATCGCCAACGACTATTCTGCCCAACCATGATGTTCGATAAAAAAATTCTTGCCGCCTTACCCATGCCGTTTTTTCGCCCCTTACCCATTGGCACCGACATTGATTTTCTTTACCGTGTTATGGAAAAAAATTGGTCGGCGGGGAGCATCCCCGAGCCGCTCTATCATTATCGCCGCAGCAGCGGGCAGACCACGGCCTTCCATCTTTTATCCTTATTATACGGCGAATTGGTGCGTTATTCGGCCTATAGCAGGCGTCTATTGGGTAGCGACCTGCTGGCTATTTCTCATGACCAACTATTAATGGGCAAGGATTTGCCGCGCGCCTTCACGCCATTTATCAAGCAAAAAAAATTGGGCGGCATCCATAAAATTTTTATTCGGCGTTTTGTCATCGGGCAACTCTATGCCATCATCAAAAATCCTATCTTGCTTTTTCGTCATCGGCGCATTGTATTTTCTATCTATTTTTTATTATGGCGTTATCAACCATGGCTCACTATCCTTCATGGTTTTTACGCCTTGCCCCGCAACATTGTAAATTGTATTTATTGCTTAGCCAATAAAAAAAATTTTTTTGTTGATTGACCTTCGTATCTTTGTCCGCCGTTGTTAGCGCAAGATTTGACTTCCTACACAAGATTTGCTATTTGCAACCAGGAGAATTTATTTATTTTTATTTTTTAAAAAAAATTAAAGACATAGTTATTTTATTTCGCACGAGATATTTTTTATTATTTGTCAGCAACATGTCTTGCCACAACGCTCATGTCTACCTCTTCGCACAAATCTCAGGGATTCTTAGGCCTCAGTTTTCTTTCTTTGGGGATTGTTTATGGCGACATTGGCACCAGCCCGCTTTATACGTTGCAAGGCATATTTAATCAAACAACGGGCATTGGCTTAACCCCCGATAATATCGTGGGTGCCATTTCTTCCATCATTTGGGCCTTAATAATTACCGTTTCGTTGAAATATGTTATGTTCGTGTTGCGCGCCGATAATCGGGGTGAAGGTGGCATTTTGGCCCTGCTGACGCTGGTTTCTTCGGTCATGCGCAAAGATAGCAGGCCCTATACCATCCTTGTTTTTTTAGGTATCGTGGGTGCAGCCTTATTTTTGGCCGATAGCGTCATCACCCCCTCGGTTTCGGTGTTGGGCGCGTTGGAGGGGTTAAATTATGGCGATTTCTTTAATGGCCAAAAATTAAATATCGTGGGTATAGCCGTTCTTGTGCTGTTAGGTTTGTTTTATGCGCAGCGTAGCGGCACGGCAAAAATTGGTAATTATTTTAGCTATATCATGGTGATATGGTTTCTTTCTTTGGGCATCTCTGGCGTGGGCGCTATCTTGCATAACCCAGCTATTTTGCATGCCCTCAATCCCATGGTGGCTGCCCGCTTTTTATTCAACGACGGTAAAATATTATTTGTTGCTTTAAGTGGCATTGTGCTGGCTATCACGGGGGTCGAGGCTCTTTACGCCGACATGGGGCATCTGGGTCGCAATCCTATCCGCCTTACTTGGAGTATTTTTGTCTTCCCCGCACTCGCGCTTAATTATTTAGGGCAAGGTGCCAGCCTTTTACTAAATCCCACCGAAGTTATCAAAAATCCTTTCTATAGTCTTTTTCCACATGATTATATTTTTGCCGAGGTTATCCTTGCTACCCTGGCAACGGTTATTGCTTCCCAAGCGGTTATTTCAGGAACTTTTTCCATGACGCGTCAGGCTATCCAACTTGGGCTTTTGCCGCGCCTCAACATCATTCATAAATCCCGCAATGTGATTGGCCAAATTTATATACCATTGATAAATTGGGTTTTGTTCTTGCTTGTTTTGATGACAACCATATTTTTCCAAAGCAGTGCTAATTTGGCCGCGGCCTACGGTATTTCTGTTACCTTGACCGTTACCATTACTTCCGTCTTAATGTTCCAGGTTGTTGTCAAACGTTGGCATTGGAAAAAATGGATCGCTATTCCTGTCATCGGTTCGTTCTTTTTACTTGATTCGGCCTTCGCCCTTTCCTGTTTAGGAAAATTATGGCACGGCGGGTGGTTTACGATTTTGCTAGCCGCCCTGGTTATGGTGTTGGTGATAACCTGGCGTCAGGGCAAAGCCATTTTAATACGCGTTATGCGTAGCGAGGCTTTTTACCTTGAACCTTATATCAAGAGTTTGATGAGCCGAAAAAAATTCCCATCGGTCGAACGCACCGCCATTTATTTGGTCGAAAATGCCGATTCGGTTCCTTCGGCCTTGGTTGATAATTTGAAGCATAACATGGTGTTGCACAACCGCAATATTTTTCTTACCGTTGAATTCACCACCGCATCCACCGTGCCCGCCGCCCACCGTTTGGAAGTGAAAGAAATGATGACGGGTTTTTGGCAAGTGAAGGTTCGTTATGGTTTTATGGAACACCCCGATATTACCTCCATCATTGCTTTGCTTAAACAACGCGGCTTAGCGTTGGATATGCAAAAAACATCCTATTTCATGAGCCACCAAACCATTGTTTCCACCCATATTTATGGCATGGCGCGTTGGCGCGAACAAATATTTTCTTGGATGTATCGCAATTCCAATTCGATATTCGAATATTTCGATATCCCCCCCAGCCAAGTTGTCATCTTGGGTTCACGGATTCAAATATAATCCAACTGATATTGCCTAGAAAAAAAATAGCTAGGCTCCTCTAGGCTATTGCTTCAATATTGCTTCAAATATAAAGGAGGCTACTTGCCCGCGACCGTCATGCCGTCGATGCGTAAGGTTGGGGAATTGTGATGATGAATGAATTCTAAATCGTTGGCGGGCGTCATATTCATAAACATCTGGTTCAAATTGCCCGCAACCGTCATTTCATTGACGGCGTGCGACATTTGCCCATTGATAATCCAAAAACCGCTGGCCCCTTGCGAATAATCACCCGTGACGCCATTGACACCAAACCCCATCAGGCTGGTTATATAAAAACCCGCCTTGATATCGGCCATCAATGCGGTGGGCGATATTTTTCCCGCCGTAATATGAACATTACTAAGGGCGGGATAAACCCCCGTTAACCCGCGGTGCGCATGACCGGTCGGCGGTAATTGCAGTTGCCTGGCCGAGGCCAAATCAAGCACGTAGCAAGTTAAAACCCCCTTATCGATGATATTTCTCTTGGCGGCGGGCAACCCCTCGCCATCATAAAATTGCGAGGCAAATCCCCTTTTTTGCAAAGGGTCATCAACCATGGTTATACCCGTCGCCATAACCTGTTGTCCTAACTTGCCTTGTAAAAAACTTGTGCCCTTGGCCAATTTTTGACCATTGATGGCCGAGGCTAAGTTGCCTATCATGCTGGTCGCAACCCGCGGGTCCAATATAATGGGGTATTGCCCCGATTTTTCTTGCCTGGCCCCCAATTGTGCCGCGGCGCGTTTGGCCGCGCTGACGCCAACTTTTTCTGGCGGGGTTAAATCGCCAAAAAAAACCTTGCTGGAATAATCATAATCGGCTTCCATATTTGTGCCATCGCTGGCAATCACCGAAATGCCCAAGGAATAATGCGAATGTTTTTCTTCCCCCCTAAAACCATTAGAAAAGGCAAACCAATCTTGTTGATGGCCAAAGGAAACGCTCGCCCCTTCGGAATTAACTATGTTTTTTTCGCCGCGCGCTGCATCCTCTATCTGTTTCGCGATCGCTTGCATTGCTTCGGGTAATAATTCGGTTTTATCAAAGGTTTCAAGGTCTTGCGTTGCGCCATTTTTGGCGGCGTGGTAAAGTTGTTCGGGGCTTGCCTCCCCCGCAAATGGGTTGTCGGGCAAAACCTTCGCCATCGCCAACAATTTGTCTAACAACGGTTCGATGACATCCATCGTTTTGCCATTGCTGGTAACCGCCGATTCCTTTTGCCCTACCCTAATTTTTATTCCCAACACTTCTTGTTCGGCGCGTTCGCTTTCCTCAACCTTGCCCATTCTTACTTGTTGGCTTTGGTTAAGCGACTTGCTCAACACAACTTCGGTTGCATCGGCGCCCTTGGCTTTTGCCAATTTGATAACATCGTCAAAAAAATTAAAAATATCGGCTGTCATGTATTTCTTATGGATTTCTGATGGGTTTCTTATATTGCATGGCGTTAATAAGTGGCGATGCTATTATCTACCTGCAAAGCATATTGATGAATGCCGCCGCTTATGTTTTTGCAATCGTAGCCCTGCTTTTGCAAATATTGGCATACCATGGCCGAACGCCCGCCGTGATGACAAAAAACATACAGGGTTTTATCCTTGGGCAATTCGTCGATTCTGTCGGTTATTTCATTCATGGAAATATGTTTGGCACCCTTTATACTTGCCATGGCTACTTCGTTTGCTTCGCGCACATCAAGCAAAAATACATCTTGGGCTGCCATGATGTTGGCTAGCTCGGTTACCGAAACAATGGGAATATTAACAGCGGTATCGTTCATCGTAGCCGTGGGTTTAAGAAGCCATGCGATCCATCATGTTGCCGCTGGCTTGATGTTGATGGTTGGCAAATTCGGCCATGATGGGCAGTCCCGCAACCTGTCCAAAATAATTAATTTTGCCATTTTTTTCAATCCGCACCAAATTGCCCAATTGATTTTTTTCTTGCGGGGATTTTTTATCCTGCAGGCTGGTCAACAACGCGCCATGTTCATCCAATTGTGCCAATAATTTTTCAGGAATAGCAGGCAGCGACCCCAGCACAATGATAGATTGGTAAGGAGCAAATTTTTTGCAACCTTCGGCAATGCTCCCTTCCGCATCGACAATTGTAAAATTGCTTTTAAGAATCATTTTTTTTATTTTGTCGCAAGAACTTTGCAATGCAAAAACATTAACCCCCATCATGGCCAAAATATTACATTCATAACCATACCCGCCGCCAATAATTAAGGTTTTATGCCCAGGTTGCAAATCGGCATGCTGCAACAACAAACCCGCGGCGATGGGCGATAATAATATCCTACCCCCTTCGCACATGACGCATTTATCGCTATAGGCACGTTTTTTTTGGTCTATCGTATCATCCATAAAATCTTCGCGATTAACATGCAAAAAACCATCCAGCAGCGCGGAATCAATCACCCCCGCTGGCATCAATTGTCCTTCTATCATTTTTTGTCTTTTTATAATTGTCATTTTTTATACCTGGCTTGGCTTTAATAATTTTCTATAGTCTATTTGTATCAAGGTTGGAAGGTATTTTGTAGCGGATTTTGCTGAACAGGGTTGATGGGGCTAACCTTGTTTTTATCTTTGCCGTAACGTCCAAAATTGGTAACCAATTCTTGCAGGAATGATTTATCACGCGCAACGGTTGGCGTGGTGTCTTTGGATACCGATAATTTGACTGCATCATCCCCCGTGAAACGTTTGTAGCCCAAATAAACCCCTTGATCATTTAACTTTATTTGATAAACCTCTTGGTCGGCGAAGCTTGGCGATAAGAAACCCCATTGGTTTCTGGTCTGGCTGAAATAATACCATATACGTTTGTCATAATTAGAAAAACTGGTTGGCGTGCCAAGATTCTCAAGCACGTCATTGTAGGTGCTTTTGCCAACTTCTAACATTTCTAATTGATAATCCTTCACCACCTGACCGCGGCGCAATGTTTCGGCGCAAGCCGACAACCCCACAAGCAAGCACAACAACAAAAGCAAAGAAAAAAAACGCTGGGTCATATGTTATCTATATATTCTTTCTAAGAATTTGACGAGTCAAAAATAGCAGTTACAGGTGGAAGCTATCAAGGACAAAATGCGGCGTCGCGTCATAAGTCTTAAATAAATTTTCCATCCGTTGTTTGTCTATGCCATGGTAAAAATCCGCGGCATGGATGCCGCCCAGAATAAACAAGGAATCAATCTCGGACACCCTCGCCCCCGCAATATCATGCTCAAGGCTATCACCTATCCCAATGATTTTTCTTGCCGCGGGAAATTCCTGCTTGCACATGTCGTAAACTTCCTTGGCTGGCTTGCCAAACCTTACAACATGTCCGCCTTGCTCCTCGTAATATTTTGCTAAACTGCCTGGGCAAATTTTTAATGACCCGTCGGGCATGTTGGCCACCATGTCGGGGTTGGTGCATAACATGGTGATATTTTTTTTTATCCCAACATCCATCTCATCTTGATAGGCTTCTAATGCGCCACGCCCCGCGCCCGCCGCCAAGATAATATCAGCCTCTTCGACCGCGTCGGTCATAATAAAGCCCAAATCATCTATGGCGCGATGGTCATCGTCAAACCCCCAAAACAATAATTTTTTCTTATCGCCCGTTGCAATATTTTTTGCCAAGGGATCTTTTTTATCTATCAACCATTCGCGCGCCGCCTGGCCCGAACTTATAACCTTGTGGATAGCATCCATGTTGAAGCCCATCCTGCCTATCAATCTATGCGAATGGCTGGCTAACTTACCCGAATTAGAAAGGACAATAATTTTTGTGCCTGCTTCATGCAACGCGGCCACGGCATCCACCGCACCGCGAAATGGCACCACCCCATTATGCAACACGCCCCATTGGTCAATAATCGCCAGATCGTAATGGCCCAGAATATCCTTGATGCCGCTTAAAATTCTTGTCATGCTGTTGTTTGTCTTGTTGTTGTCCTTAATCAAATCGATGGCAAGGGCAAGCGCGCCAAACGGGTTTGTTTATCAAACATTTTCCCCATGACCAAGGATACACCGTGCGGTAAATTATTATAAATCTGTTCATTATCAACATTAAATACCATCATTTTTAATCTCAATTTTTCCAAGGATGTAATCTTCTCCGCCATGAGTTCATAACCCATTTTTTCCTGCAAGAATTGCAAGTTATCAAAAGAAGATAGATAAAAATCAATCCCCGTGCGTAATAATAGCGACGGGTCATCGTCCAATATCGGGTTGAGCAAGGTTGTGTTGTCGTTGGTATAAAGCATCGCCAATTTGATTCCTTCCGAATTTAAAAATTGGCAATTTTCGGCATGACGGTAAAGCCCCGCGGTAAAGGGCAAGATAAAAACCATGCGGCTAAAGGCCCTTGCCAATCCTGGGTTTGAAATTTTCTGTGATTTTAAAAAACTTTTGAGGTCATTCATAAATCCCTTCTCGTTCAGGGCACGTTCGGACAGGGGAAAAAAACAATAGGGCAAATTATTGACTTGCGAGTATTTTTCTTGGCTACCTTCTTCGGCTTGGAAGCCATCCTGAAATACTTTTTGCCAATAAAAGCGCAAGGTTTCCAATAATAAAATTTCGATATCACCCGCCACGGCATCTTTGGGACTGGCATTAATAATACTAGCGGTGTCAATGCCCTGGCCATTGGGGTATTCGATAAAACCTTGGCAATAATAACCTTTTAATTGGCGGGTTTTTGTATCCACCACGTCATGCCCTATCATGACCAAAGCCAAACCACCCGTTAACAATTCGTTTTGGTAAGCATTTTTAAAAATATCCTGCATGGCATTGACTTTTTTGCTTGGAATTTTTTTGGGTTCGCTGGATTCTGGCATCATGGCACTGGGGCTTGCCTTATGTTGCGCAGGGCTAAGGCTAGCAGCCATGTGGTTTGAACTAGCCGATGATGTTCTAGCCACCGTGCCAGCGCGCGCATGCGGCGTAGCATGAAGTTCATTAACCGATCTTCTGCCCTTTCCCCGACCCGCTAACAACAAATGCAAAAAAGATAAGCCCAGCCAAGCCAAGCCGCAATAAATAACGATGTTGTATAAATCTAACTGAGAATAAAAATAAAAGCTTAGTCCTAACAATAAGACAAGTGCAAAATAAAAAAATATATAAAGGAAGTTTTTTCTGAACATGATAATACCAGCACTAATGATTAGATGGCGAGGAGATAAAATAATAATCTGTTGTTATCAATCCTCCACCATGTATCTTATTCCATGTCATCATCCCTATTTGATTTTCTTTTATTCACGGCGCGTTGGTTGCCAGTCAAAAAGCTGGGCAAATCTTCGCCATTCGCATTTTCATTGCCCGACGATTCTTCGTTATCGTTATCATCAACATAACGCACGACGCCACGACTCATCATCCTTACATCGCCGCCATTACCGCCGCGCATGCCGCCAGAACGTGGCAAAGGTTGTTGCGAATCGTTATCACCATAATTATCAGATGACATACCGTCATCATCGCTCGGTTTAAATTGCCCCTGATGCTCGGTTATCAGTCGTTGATAATGTTCGGCATATTGCAAACAAGCCTCCGCCAATACTCTATCGCCATCTGACATGGCTTCTTTGGCCAACACAAGATATTTGTCCATGATCTGCATCGCGTTACCACGCACCCTGCCCAATGGGCCGTTTGAATCCATTTGTTGTCGTAAGGGGTTTCTTACCACGGCGTTGCTTTGTCTGCTGCCGCCACCGCGACCACGATTTCCACCACCACGGTTACCACCGCCGCGACTGCCATGACGGCGCCAATTATTCTGTCTTTGCATTATTTTTTCTATTTAGTCCGATTATTATTGAGTTTTAGTTTTTCATGGTTGGTTTTCTTAACCAACTTTTTCTAGAATAATATCAATTCTAAAAAAATATTAAACCAATGATTAACAATGGAGATATTTTTAATATTTAGCTGTGCCTAACAGATTATCAATAATCTATAATACAATTTTTTTTAGTTATAACATAAACGAGTTATGATACAACCATTGGTTAGCCCAAAAAATATCTATGACAAGCAAATACCGCAAACCACCACCCCTGTCAAGCAAAATTTAAAAATTGTTTCTTAAATTTCCAACATTAATCTTTCGGGGCGTTCGAGTAAATTTTTAACCTCGGTCAGGAAACTAACGGCTTCCCTGCCATCGATGATGCGATGGTCATAAGATAAAGCAAGGTACATCACGGGGGCAATGGCTATCATGCCGTTTTTAACCACGGCGCGTTCTTGTATCTTGTGCATGCCCAATATAGCCGATTGTGGCGGGTTAAGAATGGGGGTTGATAGCATCGAACCAAAAATACCGCCGTTGGTAATGGTAAAGGTGCCGCCCGCAAGGTCGGCCAGGGTTAATTGTCCGCCCTCGGCCTTACTGCCAAATTCCGAAATAGCCTTTTCGATAACCGCAAATGATTTTTTGTCGGCATCTTTTAATACAGGCACCACCAAACCCGTGGGTGAGCCCACCGCGATACCAATATCATAATAATTTTTATAGATAACCTCATTCCCCGAAATTTCAGCGTTGACTATCGGAAAAGATTTGAGGGCCGCGCATACTGCCTTCACAAAAAAACTCATGAAGCCCAATTTTGTGCCATATTCTTTTTGAAAACGTTCGCGATGCAATTGGCGCATTTCTATCAATGACGACATATCAACCTCGTTAAAGGTGCTTAAGGTCGCCGCGTTGTTTTGTGAATATTTCAACCGCCTGGCGATAGCCTCGCGCAATTTGCTCATCTTGACTCTTTCCTCTCCCCGTTCATCGGTCACGTGGGGGGGCATGTGATAGGCCTGGGCATGCGGCATGGGCGTCAATTGAGGTTGCGATTGCGCCGCAGGTTGTGCAGCGGATGACGCCGCACTCGAAATATTTTCTGACGGTGCCTTGATTTCTTTTTTATCGGAGAATTCCGCGGGTCTTTGCCCTGGCGTTGCCACCACGGTTGCCTCCATTGCTTTTTTTGGTTGATTGTCGGCGGCGGCGGTAGCATGTTCGTCGATGATTCCCAATAGGCCACCAACTTGAACATCGTCGCCCTCTTTAACTTGCCATTGGGTCAGCACCCCGTTTTCGGGGGCTATGACTTCTAAACTTATTTTTTCTGTATCTAACAAGCAAAGGTTGTCATCTTTTTTCACGCTGTCGCCTGGCGCCACCAACAACTTCGCAACGCGCGCCGACATAATCGACTCACCCAATGCAGGAACCTTTACTTCTATCATGATTTTTTTTCTATCACTATTTTAACGCCTCGGCAATAATAGTTTGCTGTTCAAGGTTATGCGCCTTCGCCGAGCCGACGGCGGGGCTGGCGGCCTCCCGCCGACCGATATACAATAGGTCTTGTTGCGGGGCTTTTAATTGACGTAGCAATTTTTCTATACGCGGGCGCACGAATGACCATGCGCCGTTATTTTCTGGTTCTTCTTGGCACCAAACAAATTGCGCCTGCCGACATTTTTCCATGATGGCTTTCAGGCTTTCATCGGGGAAAGGGTATAATTGCTCCAACCTCACGATAGCAATATCTTTGCGCCCGTTGTTTTCGCGCCCTTGATAAAGGTCGTAATAAATTTTTCCCGAACATAGGATGACTTTGACAAATTTGTCGGGCGCAACCAATTGCCCCGCGGTGAAAGCATCATCGGGCAGAATACGCCGAAATGACGAGCCTGTGGCAAAATCCTCTAGGTTAGAAACACAAAGCGGATGACGGAGCAGCGACTTGGGGCTCATCACAATAAGTGGTTTGCGAAAGTTCCTTTTGATTTGACGGCGCAAGGCATGGAAATAATTGGCGGGCGTGGTGATATTGCATACTTGCCAATTATCATCGGCGGAAAGATTTAAATAACGTTCCAACCTGGCGGAGGAATGCTCTGGCCCCTGCCCCTCATAACCATGGGGCAACAACATGACCAAGCCACACATTTTAAACCATTTGGTTTCGCCCGCCGCGATAAATTGGTCAATAATCACTTGCGCGCCATTGGCAAAATCGCCAAATTGCGCTTCCCACAATATTAAAGCATGGGGTTCGGCACAGGAATAACCATATTCAAAACCCAACAACCCAAATTCGCTTAAGGGGCTATTAATAACCTCTATCTTGCTTTGCCCCGCCCGCAGGTGATTAAGCGGCACGTAGGACGCGCCCGTTTTTTGGTCCGACCACACCGCATGGCGATGAGAAAAAGTGCCGCGCTCGGAATCCTCGCCCGACAACCTAATCGGTATACCCTCAAGCAGCAGGCTACCAAAGGCCAAGCCCTCGGCCATGCCCCAATCAATTTTTTTACCATTTTCGACGCTCAATCTTTTTATTTGTAAGGATGCGACAATTTTAGGATGCAAAGCAAAGTTGGCGGGGGCTTGGGTAATTTTGCTGGTTATTTCTTTTATAACATCGCTTTCGACCGCGGTGTCGCCCTTCCTTTTGCCGCCTTCGGCCATGGTTAATCCATGCCAACGGCCTTCCAACCAATCAACCTTGTTTTGTTTAAAATCCTTGACAAGGGTTAGGGCATTTTCTAAACGCTCATTAAAATTCTTGCTTATCTCTTGTACTTCTGAATCGCTAAAAATATGTTCGGCCACCAATTTCTTGGCATAAATATTACTTAGGCGTGGATGCGCCAAGATTTTTTGATACATCAACGGTTGGGTAAAAAATGGCTCGTCGGCTTCGTTATGGCCATGGCGGCGATAACAATAAATATCGATAACAATGTCTTTTTTAAATTTTTGCCTATATTCGACAGCCAATTGCGCGGCGCGCACGCATACCTCGGGGTCGTCGCCATTAACATGCAACACGGGGGCATCTATCATTTTGGCCATGTCGGTGCAGTAGGGCGATGACCGACCATCTTTCGGCACCGTGGTGAAGCCTATCTGGTTGTTGATGGCGATATGAATGGTGCCGCCCGTGCGATAGCCCTTTAGCTGCGATAATAAAAAAGTTTCTGCCACCACCCCCTGGCCAATGAAGGCCGCATCGCCATGCAACAACACCGCCATCACCTTCTCTTTTTTATCGTCGTTTTTTTGTTTTTGTTTGGCGCGCACCTTGCCCAACACCACGGTGTTAACCGCTTCCAGGTGGCTGGGATTCGGCGACAGGGAAAGGTGAACCGTGCGTTGCTCGCCATTGGGGGTATTAACCACCATGTCGTGGCTGGCCCCGATGTGATATTTCACATCCCCCATCTGTGGCAGGTTATCGGGGGTGACGCTGCCGCCATAAAATTCATAAAATATTTGCCGATAGGGTTTGCCCAAAATATTGGCCAGCACATTCAATCGCCCGCGATGTGCCATACCAATATCGACCTCTTCTATCCCCAATTCGGCACCGCGGGTGATGATTTCCATCAACACGGGGATGGTGCTTTCGCCGCCGTCCAAGCCAAACCTCTTGGCTCCCTGATATTTTTTATCCAAAAAACTTTCAAACATTTCGGCATGAACTATCTGCTGATAAATCGATTGCTGCTTGTTGGCGGTTAGGCTTTTGCCTGCATAATCCGCTTCGACCTTTTCTTGCAGCCAGAGTTTTTCATCAGGGTCTTGAACATGCATGAATTCGATTGCAAAACGCCCGCAATAGGCCTTGCGACATATCGCAATAATATCCTTTAACCTTGCGCTTTCTAACCCCAAATAATAATTGATGTAGATGGTTTTTTCCAAATCCTCTTCGGTGAAACCGTGCGAGCGATAATCCAATTCGGGAAAATTTATTTTTGGCGATAGTTGCAGGGGGTCAAGGTCGGCCTCCAAATGGCCACGCGTTCTGAAGGCACGAATGAGCATGATGGCGCGTATAGAATTAAGCCGCTCCGCCACTTCGCGCTCGCCCATCACCCCTTCTATCACCTTTTGATCGCTGAGGTAACGGCTCAAACTATCTTGCAAATTTTCGCCGCGCACCATGCCCGACAACAAAAAATCGGAGAGGCTCTTGCCAAATTTTTTATGCACCCCGATAACCGCATCTTTTTGCGCCGCGCCGTTGCTTGATTTCCGCGCCCACGATGGTTGATAACTGCTGGCGTTGGTAAAATATTGTTCGTGAGCATTGCCGATGTCGGATGGCTCTGAACCATGGTTTACGCCATTCGCCCCATCCATGGTGGCAAAAACCTCTTGCCAGTCCGATGCTACCGAGGAAGCATCTTGCAAATAGCGTCTGTAAATATCAAAAATATAAGAACCGCCACCCTGCAGGCTAACTTGCAGATCTGCTTGCCATTTCTCCCGCTGGGCGCGCTCCAACATCCCACCTGCATCTTCCCCATCTTTGCCTTGCATCGCTCCATTGCTCGGCGACCCAGATAGAGGGGAAGCATAACCATTATCCAAAACATCATTACCCTGGGTCATGTATTTATATTATTCAATAATATATCAATTGCTTAATTTGAAATTATTCTTCATGTAATCTTCTTTTTTACATTGTATATTTCTTGATAAATTGCACCAAAAAGGTAGGATTGCGCAAAGTTTTTGCGGCGTTGCCCATTATAACATTTATTTATTCAAAAGGGAAACCATGGTTTGCCCCATCAAATGCGGGGCGGGCGCCACGGCAATACCCGCCGAACGCAGGGCTTCAATTTTTGACGCGGCGGTTCCCATACCCCCCGCCACGATAGCACCCGCATGCCCCATGCGTTTACCCGCGGGAGCTGATAACCCCGCGATGAATCCGACCATGGGTTTTTTAACCTTGGATCTTTTATAAAATGCAGCCGCCTCCTCTTCTTCGCCGCCGCCTATTTCACCTATCATAACAATGGCATCGGTATCTTTATCAGCCAAAAACATTTCTAAACAATCAATAAAACTTAAACCATGCACGGGGTCGCCGCCAATCCCGACACAGCTGGATTGCCCCAGCCCCGCTTGGGTGGTTTGCCACACGGCTTCGTAGGTTAAAGTACCCGAACGCGAAACAACCCCAACCTTGCCCGGTCGATGAATAAAGCCAGGCATGATGCCAATTTTGCATTGGCCTGGCGTAATGACTCCTGGGCAATTGGGTCCCAACAAAATTGTTTTGCTGGTCTTCAGTTTTTCTTTCACCCTGACCATATCGAGTGTTGGGATGCCTTCGGTAATGCAAACCACCAACCTTACATCGGCATCGATGGCTTCGATAATTGCCGCCGCGGCAAAAGCGGGCGGCACATAAATGACCGAGGCCTCGCAACCAGTTTTTTCTTTTGCTTCCGCCACGCTATTAAAAACGGGTAACCCTAAATGACTTTGCCCGCCCTTCTTTGGCACCACGCCACCGACCATCTTGGTGCCATATTGCATGGCTTGCTCGGTATGGAACGACCCCTGCAACCCCGTTAGGCCCTGGCATATTACTTTTGTGTTTTTATCAACCAATATAGACATTTTTTTTCTTTATTTTATTGCGGTTACAATTTTTTTTGCGGCATCGCCCAGGTCGCTTGCGGTAATAATCGGCAAGCCCGAATCTTGTAATAGTTTTTTTCCTAGCTCGACATTGGTTCCCTCCAACCTCACCACCAACGGCAAATGCAAATTCTTCATCCCCTGCAACGCGTTGATAATGCCTTTGGCAATAATATCGCACCGCATAATCCCGCCAAAGATATTAACCAATATGCCCTTTACATTTTTATCCGACAAAATAATTTCGAAGGCTTTCTTGACTCGTTCCTCGGTGGCGCCACCGCCGACATCTAAAAAATTGGCGGGCGATGCCCCTTCCTGCTTAATAATATCCAATGTCGCCATGGCAAGCCCCGCGCCATTCACCATGCAACCTATGTTACCATCCAGCTTGATATAACTCAGGTCATGCTTGGCGGCTTCGCGTTCCATCGGTTCTTCTTCGGCGGCATCGCGCAATTTTTCTATATCGGGGTGCCTGAATAATCCATTGTCATCGAAACTTATTTTTGCATCAAGCAATACCAACCGATTATCTTGGGTTAAAATCAATGGGTTGATTTCTATCAAGGAACAATCTTTTTCTACGAAGGCTTTGAACAAACCGCCCATTATTTTTTCCATATCGCCAATGACCGAGGAAGGCAAACCCAAGTTCTTAGCCGCCTGCGCCGCCATGGTGCTATCGATGGTTTGATTGATAGCCAAGGGGATTTTGAAAATTTTTTCGGGTGTTTTTTCTGCAACCTCCTCTATATTCATGCCGCCCGCTGGCGACAGCACAAAAATCGGCGTTGCCAAGGCGCGGTCAATCAGCAGGCTGAGGTAAAATTCCGCCTTGATGTCGGCTCCCTCCTCGATATACAAACACTTAACTTCTTTGCCCAACGCGCCAGTTTGCTTGGTCATCAGGGTATGATGCAGCATGGCCTCGGCGTTTTTCATCACCTCCACGCTTGTTTTGACAACACGCACCCCGCCTTTTTCATTCTCTTGTCCTTTAAAATGCCCCGCGCCCCTGCCGCCAGCATGGATCTGCGCCTTCACAACGAATATTGTATTTCCTGCCGTTTTTTGTAATGCTGCGGTGGCTTTTTCTACCTCATCCAGGCTTCTTACCGCGACACCATGCGGCACGGGCAAGCCATAAGCTTTTAATATTTCCTTGCCCTGATATTCATGAATATTCATAAATTTATAAATGAGCGCAATAGGGAATAAAAGGGGTTAACCATGGTTTTCTAAATCCGCCAGTACTTTTTCTAAATCGCGCACTGCCTGCACCGATGTATCAAAATTTTTCTTTTCTTCGGCATTCATGGCGACCTCAATAATTTTTTCTATGCCATTCTTACCTATGATAACGGGCACGCCGACGTAGATCCCCTCCAACCCATACTGCCCTTTGCAGTAGGCGGCGCAGGGCATCAAGGATTTTTTATCAAGCAAATAACTTTCGGCCATCGCCACCGCCGATGCGGCGGGCGCGTAAAAAGCCGAACCCGTTTTTAACAAATTCACAATTTCGGCGCCGCCATTGCGGGTACGGGTGATGATGGCATCGACCTTATCTTGTTTAATCAACCCCTGCCCCACCGCGCTGGGCAGATCCATACCATTGATAGCAACGCAAGACGCCATGGGCACCATCAAATCCCCATGACCGCCCAGCACCATGGCGTCAATATCGGCAACCGCTATCTCGGTTGCTGCCGATAAAAAATAACGAAAGCGCGCCGAATCCAACATGCCCGCCATGCCCACCACTTTATGGGTGGGGAAGCCCAAAGAGCGTTGCAATTTCCCCACCATGACATCAAGCGGGTTGGTGATACAAATAACAAAGGCATCGGGGCAAATATTTTTTAACCCCTTACCCACCGCCGCCATCACCGCGGCATTGACGCCTATCAAATCATCGCGACTCATCCCTGGCTTACGCGGCGACCCCGCGGTCACAATAACCACGTCGCTATCGGTAAGGTCATCATAATTATTGGTTCCCGAAAATTGTTGAGTCATGCCCAGCAAGGGCGCGGCCTGGGCCAGGTCTAAGGCCTTGCCTTGGGGGATGCCTTCCATCACATCGAACAAAACAATATCACCCAAATTTTTTAACCCCAGCAACAGGGCCAGGGTGCCGCCAATATTGCCAGCGCCAATCAATGCAATTTTGTTTCTTTTTTTCATCTGCTATTGTTTATAATATAAAATTCTTTTTTTCCTCAATCAACCACATGGGACATCACATCCCAATCATATCCCTGGCAAAAAACCACAATAAAAAACTACCCCAACTGCCTCACAAAATCAATCGCTATTATGCTAAACAGAATCATGATAAAATAAATCATGGTTGATAAAATGACTATAGAATCTAACAGCGCGTTGCAACAGGCATGTCAAGATTGGCTCGCTTCTTTGCAGGTAGAAAAAGGTTATGGCGACAATACCCTGCAATCCTACAAACATGATATCGCTGGCTTCATTGTTTTTTTAACCAAGCACCTGGGCGACCAGCCAAGTTTTGCAGATGTAGAAAAATTATCTTTGCAAGATTTTCGCTCCTGGCTTTATTATCGCCACAACGACCTGGAATTAAAAAAAACATCAACCGCGCGCGCCCTGTCTGCGCTACGCGGTTTTTTGGGTTATTTAAAAAAAAATAATAAGCTTGATAACCAGGCTATTCAGCATGTTCGCACCCCCAAACTTCCCACCGCCTTACCACGCGCGCTTGATATTGCCGATTGTGGCAATATCCTTGATTACCTAAGCCATCCAACCAAAACCGCCGCTCATGACAATACTGCGCCAGTGGACAAATCATTATCATGGGTCGATTGGCGCAACTTGGGAATCATTGGCTTGCTCTATGGGGCGGGGTTGCGTTTGATGGAAGCCCTCAACCTAACCATGGCTGATTACACCCACTTAAAAGGCAACAACCAAACCCTTACCATAAGGGGTAAGGGTAATAAGGACAGGGTGGTGGTGGTGTTGCCGCTGGTGATGGATTATTTAGAAAATTACCAAAGCCTCCTGCCCTTTCCGTTAACATCCGAGGATATTTTTTTTAGGGGGACGCAGGGCGGAGCATTATCCCCCAGAATTATTCAATTGCTGATGAAAAATTTGCAAAGCAAATTGCATTTGCCACCTGGCGCGACACCCCATGCTTTGCGGCATAGTTTCGCAACCCACCTGTTGCAGGCTGGTGGCGACTTGAGGACGATACAAGAATTGTTAGGCCATCAATCCCTGACATCAACCGCGCGTTATACCAAAATGGATATTGCTAGCCTGCAACGGCTTTACAATAATTCCCACCCGCGCAAATAAATAAGATAACATATAAAGCCCCGTCACCAAGCTGGGGGTGATGCCTAGCATAAAATTTATGAAAGGTAAGACAAAAATACTAAGGCAAAAATAATAACAAAGACAAGTATTATCATGAATTTTAGAAGGACGCGCTCATAACAAAATTAACCACATGGGTATTGCTCGGGGTATAAAGGATAGGATTGGCATCACCGCCCGTTACCAAATTTCCCACTTCGATAGAATTGCCGAATGGTATCCAATAATTATATTTAACGCCAATCGCCCAATTGGTGGCGAAAAACCAATCAAACCCCGTGCCGATTTGGAATAAACCCGTTGCCCCGACCGACGATCTTTTATAACCAGCCGTTTGTTCAATATTTTGATTTAACCATGAAATGATATTTAAACCCAAACCAACCCCCAAAAATGGAGATATAAAGCCCTTGGTCGATACCAACGGCCGCCAATTAGCCTCAACAAGGGCTTGGGTGCCCTCTAATAAAATTTTGTTACCCTGGCTGATACCCGCAGCGTTAGCCCCTGGCGCGATGGTCCCATACCAACGGGCGTAGCTCACCACCCCCGTTAAATCAATTTGCGCTATAGAACCATGGTTAAAAGATCCACCAAACGAAAGACCAACGTCCCACCCAGCCTTATCAGGAACCAACGTATCGGCGGAGCCGCCGCGAACTATCTTGGCTTCGCTAGGGATAATAATCCCGCCATCCAAGCGAACATGATACCAAATAGGATTTTTTTTGGCGAAAACCTTGCTGCCATAACCAAAATCCTCGGCGGTTTGAGCATGGCTGACATTGGCAGTATAAGCCAAGGCGAGGACGCCCGCGACAACTCCTACCCTCCGCAACCACGCAAAAGTTGAAAAACCTGAAAGAAATTTTTGTTTTTGAGACATTTTATTTATATGATAAAAATAGCAAAAATCATGCCAAAAATCAAACTACGTTATAAAAAAAACTTGTCAAAAAAAAATTTTATTGTTAAGGTTTTATTATAAAAAAATATAAATGATGGAGGATAAATAATGGAAAATATAAATTACAGTGGCAAATTTGTTATTTTGGGTTTTGGCTCCATCGCCACTGGCCTGTTGCCGATGTTGTTTAAACATTTCCATAGCCCACATATCAAGGTTATAACCGCCGACACCCGCAATGTAACCATCGCCCAACATTATAAAATTCCTCATATCGTCAATCCCCTAACCCGCGATAATTATAAATCTATATTAGAAGAACATCTCACCGCTGGCGATTTTCTTATCAACCTCAGCGTCGATGTTAGCTCGGTGGCCCTCATCGAATGGTGCCACGAACATAATGTCTTGTATATCGATACCTGCATCGAGCCATGGGTTGGTTTTTATACCGACACCAAACTTTCGGCATCGCAACGTAGCAATTATGCTTTGCGCGAATCGGCCCTTGCCAAGCGGACCGAATGGCAAAAAAAAGAACATGGTAGCCAAGCCAACAACCCAACCGCCATCATCGCCCATGGCGCGAATCCTGGGGTGGTAAGCCATTTTGTTAAACAAGCCCTTATCAATGTTGCCAAGGATACTGGCCACAACACCGCGGTGCCGCAAACCAAACAAGAATGGGTTGAATTAGCCAGCAACTTGGGGGTTAAGGTTATCCATATTGCCGAACGCGACACGCAATATAGCGCGAAACCCAAAATGCGCGACGAATTTGTTAACACCTGGAGCATCGATGGATTCCATTCCGAAGGTTGCCAGCCAGCCGAATTGGGTTGGGGCAGCCATGAAAAAGAAATACCCGCCGATGCCGAACAACATACATTTGGTGGCGGGGCCGCCATCTACCTCAACCAGCCAGGGGCGATAACGCAATGCCGCTCTTGGACTCCCGATGAAGGTCCTTACCAAGGCTGGATTATCACCCACAACGAATCTATCTCCATCGCCGATTATTTTTCGGGTAAGGTCGATGGTAAACTCTATCGTCCCACCGTGCATTACGCTTACCACCCTTGCGACGCTGCTGTGCTATCGCTTCATGAATTGGCGGGGCGTAATTTTGAATTGCAACCGACGCAACGGCTGATTGGCGATGAAATTGTTGACGGCGTGGATGAATTGGGTGTGTTGCTGATGGGGCATAAAAAAACTTCCTATTGGTATGGGTCGCATCTATCCATTCATCAAGCGCGTGATTTGGCCCCCCATAACAGTGCCACCAGTTTGCAAGTAACCTCCCCCGTTTTGGCGGGAATCATTTGGGCCATCAACAACCCCAACAAGGGTATTTTGGATTCTGACGAATTGCCGTTTGATGAAATACTTGCGATTTGCTTACCCTATTTGGGCGACATGGTTGGCGAATATAGCGACTGGACGCCGTTGAAAGATCGCCGCAAATTATTCCCCGAGGATAGAGACGACGACGATCCCTGGCAATTTAAAAACTTTCGGGTTCGTAGCTAAGTCCTTCAACCACGGTTTAGCAATCAATTATTGGCGTTGCGACGCCCTTATCTTCAAACTTTCAGACTTTAATTGCCCACAGGCCGCCGAAATATCGCGCCCGCGGGGTCGCCGCGTTGGCACCGCATAACCCGCACCGCGCACGATGGCAGAAAAAATATCGATGGTTTCCTCGCTCGAACATTCATAATCGCACCCCTGCCATGGGTTAAATGGTATGATATTTATCTTCGAGGGAATATCTTTGATTAAATTTATCAGGGCATGGGCGTCGCTCGGCTTATCATTCACGTCCTTTATCATAACATATTGCCATGTTACACGGCGACCTTGGTAATCGCCTATCAATTCCCCCCGCCCGCGCCCCGCGCCCCGTTTGTCGTAATATTTTATATCGGCGTGATAGATAGCGGGATATTGCCGAACCGCGGAAATTAACTGCTGCAGCGGATATTTCTTATTGATGGGCATGATAAGGCTGCGCAATTCATCGGTCGCGGCATGAAGCGATATAGCCAAATTGACCATGGTTTCTTCGCCAACCCGCACTATGTCGGTGGCAATGCCCGATGTCGAAACCGTTACCTTGCGCCGCGAAAACCCCAGGGCTTGGGTATCGAGCATTATTTTAATCGCCTTGATAACTTCGTCGGTATTATAAAGCGGTTCGCCCATACCCATAAAAACGATATTGGTAATTTTGCGAATTTGCGGGTCGGTGTCGCCAACCTGCCTTTTTGCCATTAAAATTTGCGATAAGATTTCTCCCGCCGTTAAATTGCGCACCAAATTTTGAGTCCCCGTGTGGCAAAAATGACAATTGAGGGTGCAGCCAATTTGCGATGAAATACATAATGTTCCCGATTCTTCGTATGGCCCACTTTTTTTAATAAACACCGTTTCTATTTCTTGGTTGGTGCCAAAAGAGAATAACCATTTTTCCGTGCCGTCGCTGGAAACTTGGTGATTGTTGATATGGGGATAGATAAGGCAATAGTTTTTTTTTAATTCCTCACGCAGATCCTTTGACAAATCGGTCATGGCATCGATTGAATCGGCGGAGCGTTGATAAAGCCATTGATAAAGTTGCTTGGCACGAAATTTACCCTGCCCCATATCCGACATTATTTTTTCTACCTGCGCCAGGTTCATACCCAACAGGTTGATTTTGGTAGGGGGAGCATCGGGGGCAATCATGGCTTATGTTTTAATCCTTATGTTTGTGCGGCGGAATGGCGGGGGAAATATTATGCAAAGAAGTGGCGATGGAGACGGGGCTCGAACCCGCGACCTTCGGCGTGACAGGCCGATGTTCTAACCAACTGAACTACTCCACCATCATTTATATTTCTTGTCATCGGTTTTAAAAACGAGGTTTTTGCCCCACCCGATGGCAATATTGTATCCTATGCCACTTATGCTCACCCATAAACCGCCCATAAAACGATGTCAAGTTTTAATAACATTTTTTTATTATCAGATAGTTTCTGTGGCGGGATGGGTTGCATCAAGCAGCGAATCAGCGCAAGAATCATGGCTGATAAATAATTAACAATCATGACAGAAATATTGCGTATCGAACATATAAAAAAAACCATTGGCAAGCGCGCCGTGGTGAACGATGTTTCGCTTTCACTGCAGGCGGGCGAAGTTGTCGGCTTGCTGGGCCCCAATGGCGCGGGAAAAACCACCCTGTTTTATGGCATTTTGGGTTTGTTGCCTATCAACAGTGGGCATATTTTTATTGGCGATGTTGATATATCACACATGCCCGTTTATCGGCGGGCGCGACTTGGTTTGTCTTATTTACCGCAAGAACCGTCTATCTTTCGCGGTTTAACCGTTAAGGAAAATTTGCAGGCGGTGTTGGAAATAAAAATGAAACGGCAAGACGACATCGAATCTTATAGCGAACAATTGCTCAAAGATTTTCATTTGGTAGAACGCAGGAACGCCGAGGCCGTTACCTTATCGGGCGGGGAACGCCGCCGTTTAGAAATTGCCCGCGCCCTATGCTCCTTCCCGACCTTTTTGTTGTTGGATGAACCCTTTGCGGGTGTCGACCCCCTGGCGATTCGCGATGTCAGGTTGTTGGTGAAGAATTTGGCGAAACGCGGCATTGGCGTGCTTATTACCGACCATAATGTGCGCGAAACATTACGTATTGTGGAACGCGCCTATATTATTCATGATGGCAAAATTATTGCCGATGGTTCACCCAAAGATATTATCAACAACCCCTTGGCGCGCGAATTATATTTGGGTGAGGAAGTCACCCAAGAATTAACCGCGGGCACCATCAATTAATAAAAGATTAACGGGGAACATTTCTTTATGAATCAAAAAATAAAACTCGACCTGGTCACCAGCAATAATTTGGTGATGACGCCGCAGTTGCAACAGGCCATCAAATTATTACAATATAGCGGCGACCAGTTGACCGAATTTTTATTAAAAGAAATAGAAAAAAATCCTTTGCTGGAATTAAGCACCGATAGCCAGGCGGAGCAGGCGGGGACGGGCAACGCGGCGGCAAGTCAATCTACCGAAAATAATAACCCCCATGTTTCGGACGGTAGCAAGGATGGTCATGGGGTAGCCGATGGCGCGAGCCCCCCTGCCCCATCAAATCAAGAACAGGATGCCGAACAAAATTTTTATCAAAATGACCATAGTTTGAAAGGTTCGGGGTCATTTAACAACGATGGTGATAACGACGCCATAGCGCGCGTTGCGGGGCAAGAATCGTTGCAGGGGCATTTGATGAATCAAATAGATATTTTGTTTTCTAAAAATAGCCCCGATTACAAAATTGCCCTGGTGTTTTTGGGGTTGTTGGAAGAAACGGGTTGGTTGTCCAGCAATTGGCAGCAGGACCTGACTTCCCTCGGGGTAACCAGCGCGAAGGTGGAAGAGGTTTTACACAAATTGCAAACCCTTGAACCCGCGGGGATATTTTGTCGCAATTTGCGCGAATGTTTGATGATTCAATTGCGCGACAAAGATCTGCTTAGCGACAACATGCGGTGCCTGCTTGATAACCTTGATTGTTTTATATCGGGCGATGAAAAAAAATTATTGGAAAGAACTGGGCTAACCTCCGATGCTATCAAGCCGTTGATTACCATCATCAGGGCACAAGACCCCAAGCCTGGATTGGCCTATCAATTCCAAGCACCCATCGCCATCGAACCCGATGTTGTGGTGTTTAAAAATTCTTTGGGCGAATGGCAAGCCGAATTAAACAGCCGCGCCAGCCCGCGTGCTATCCTTCATGAAAAAAATTATCAACATTATACCCAATCACGTTCTTTATTAAAAAAAGACAGGCAATTTATAGCCGAAAAATTTTATGCGGCAAAATGGCTGATAAAAAGTTTGGAACAGCGGCAAGAAACAATTTTAAAAGTTGCCAGCAAAATTATTGAGAAGCAGAAAAACTTTTTTGATTACGGTATCGAAAACCTAAAACCGCTTATTTTGCGCGACATTGCTTCGGCGATTGAAATGCACGAAAGCACGGTTAGCCGCGTTACCACCAACAAATACATGGCAACGCCGCGCGGCATGTTTGAAATGAAATTTTTCTTTACCCAAGCATTGGAAGGCAGCGACAAAGACAACCCCGTATCGGCGGAGGTTGTTCGCCATTATATAAAAAATATCATCGCCGCCGAAACCCCCGACAAAATTTTGTCAGACGATGTTATTGTTGAAAATTTAAAAGAAATTGGGTTCCAGGTCGCACGCCGCACCGTGGCAAAATATCGCGAATCCCTTTCCATTCCATCATCCGTCATGCGCCGCAAAATGAAAAACAATTTTTTATATTTGAGTCGGTAGGCAAGGTCAAAAATTTACCATGCCTCGTGTGTGTTCTTTGCTTTTCTTAATTTCTCCATTGTCGTATATCTTGAGCCTTGAACATGCCTACCCTTTTTCCCTTTCTCAATATTCTCAATGGGATTTTCAAATATTTGTACATCACCATCAAAATTTAAGCGATATTTACCATCTTCCCCGTATTCTTCAATGTCCTTAACCTTCGCCCAATGGGTAATGGCATAGGTTGGGGCGGTAATATAAATGGCGATATATTGAATTTGTGTTAATTTGGATTGATGTATTCTTACAGCCCACCAAGCTTTCTTTGTTTTTAGGAATGTCTCTGTATCTTCCTTTGCATCGTTAGAAGAAATAATAATGGTATCAAAATCATTTTTGCTATTGTCAGCAACTAATGTATCTTTCTTATCTTTAATTTTTGATTTAAGACTAATAACCTTATCGGTTGATTTAATTTTTTCTTTTCTTATCAACTCTTTATTTGTTTCTGTTCTTTGCTTTTCTTCAAAAGCTAAAACATTTATTAAAGGTAAGAAGCTTATCATTTGCTCTAGAAAAATTTTCATCTGCGCCCGATGGGTGCTTGAAATTTTAGGTTCTGCGGGTTTGGTAAGATTCTCTAATTTACACCTATCTGTTTTTCTTGCCACTTCGCAAAGGGCATGTTCTAACCAAATAACCTGACCGCTATCAAAATCAGTAGCCACGAATCCTATTGCCCTATCCCACCAATCTTTTTTATCTAAATGGTCAGTAATTCTGCCTATAACTCCCCAATCTTTATTATCGCTTCGTCCTATATAAATTCTATTCAATCCTGATTCATCATCATGACCAATAAGTATATAGACACCTATTTGTTTAAATCTTTCTCTTTGTTCTTTTAAATCAGGATTCTGTATATCGTCCCTTGTTAAGGCTATCGCCTCACCCGTCCAATGTTTTTTCCTAATCACAATTGCGCCCCTAGGGTCGCCAGTGATAACATCTATTGTAATTTCATAAGGGTTCTTATTCATATCCTTTCAATACATCTTTTATTTGAAAGAAACAATCTACAATAAACATGCCCCCAAGCTTTGCAATCTGGCAAAAATTCCTTTATAAGATAAATTATGCCCCACGAAAATTTACAAAAAATCATTGAAACCGCTTGGCAACAACGCGATGCTATCACGCCCGACAAACATGACGCGGCGGTAAAATCGGCGGTTGATGAATCCCTCAACCTGCTTGATGCTGGCACATTGCGCGTCGCCGAAAAAATGGGCGACAAATGGCACACCCACCAATGGTTAAAAATGGCGGTGCTGTTGTCATTCAAATTATCCCCCAACAAGGTTATCAAGGGTGGCAGTGGCGGCGGATGGTTCGATAAGGTCGATTCCAAATGGCTGGGCTGGGATGAATCCACTTGGCAGAAACATGGGTTTCGTGCCGTGCCCAACGCCGTGGTGCGCCATTCGGCTTACATTGCCCCTTCGGTGGTGTTGATGCCGTCGTTCGTTAATGTCGGGGCCTATGTTGATTCGGGCACCATGGTCGATACATGGAGCACGGTTGGCTCCTGCGCCCAAATTGGCAAAAATGTTCACCTGTCGGGCGGGGTGGGCATCGGCGGTGTTTTGGAACCACTGCAAGCCAACCCGACCATTATCGAAGATGATTGCTTTATCGGCGCCAGGGCCGAGGTTGCCGAAGGTGTGGTGGTCGGCAAGGGTTCGGTCCTTGCCATGGGTGTTTTTTTATCCGCCAGCACAAAAATTATCGACCGCGCCACGGGCAAAATTTATACGGGCATGGTGCCACCCTATTCGGTGGTGGTGTCGGGGTCGTTGCCATCGAACAAAACAATGGCCGACGGCACGCCAAGCCCCCATTTATATTGCGCGGTGATTGTGAAACAGGTGGATGAAAAAACCCGCGCCAAAACATCCATCAATGAATTATTGCGCGATTAATAATAATTCATTATAATCGCTGCATGGAAACCTCGGTCGCCGTTAATATTGCCAAGCAACTTATTGCTTGCCCGTCGGTCACACCGCGCGATAAGGGCGCGATGAAGGTTCTGACCGATTTCCTAGAACCATTGGGTTTTGTTTGTAATATTTATGAATTTGGTGATGGCATCCACCGCACAAAAAACCTCTATGCAAAATGGGGCAGCGGCGAACCCAACCTATGTTTTGCTGGCCATGTGGATGTTGTGCCGACGGGCGACGAAACAAAATGGTCAACCCCGCCGTTTTCCGCCAGCATCAAAGATAATTTTTTATATGGCCGCGGCGCGTGCGACATGAAGGGCGGCATTGCTTCATGGTGCGCCGCCCTAGAAAAATTGTTGAAGCAAGATAAAAACAAATCGATAACAGGCTCCTTGTCCATGCTTATAACGGGCGATGAAGAAGGCCATGCCCAATTTGGCACAAAAAAATTGTTAGAAGCCATCGCCAGCAAGGGAGAAAAACTATCGGCCTGCATAACGGGGGAGCCAACCTGCCCCGAGCGATTGGGCGACATGGCAAAAATTGGTCGCCGCGGTTCTTTGACGGGCGTGATTAAGGTAAGCGGCACCATGGGGCATACGGGCTACCCGCAACTTGCTGATAACCCTATCCCCCGCCTGCTCGACATGTTGCAGATATTAAAAAATTGGCAAATAGATAAAGGCAATGAAAAATTCGAACCCAGCCAATTGGTCATCACCACCATCGATGTCGGCAACAAGGCCGATAACATGATTCCCAACCAAGCCAGCGCGCAATTTAATATTCGTTTTAACAACGACCAAACCAGCGAAGGCTTGATGAAAAAAATTGAATCGATGTTTTCAGATTTTGATAAAAAAAAATGGAGCATTGCATGGCGTGCCAATTGCGAAAGTTTTTTAACGCCCGAGGGTGCCCTGTCCAACAAATTGCAAGCCGCTATAAAAAAAATCACGGGGTTGGATGTTCGATTAACCACCCTTGGCGGTACGTCGGATTCGCGTTTTATAAAAAATTATTGCCCCGTGTTGGATTTTGGTCATGTTTACAAAACCATCCACCAAGTTGACGAACGGGTGGCGACGAAAGACCTTGATGACCTTGCCAAAATATATTATGAACTGATGGTTGATTATTTCGGGGCTGCTTAGCCACCGTTATTTTCTTTTTCTTAACAATCATAAAATGACGCCCTTACCCCATGGTTGAAAAAATTTTGTGGCAACCGAGCGAATCGCAGATTGCCGCTACCAACTTACATCATTTCAGCCATTGGCTGGCACAGCAAGTGGGCAAAGCATTTCCCGACTATGCCAGCCTGCATCAATTTTCTTGTGAAAATCTAGAACAATTTTGGTTTCATTTTTGGGATTATGCAGGGGTTATAGGAACCAAGGGCGCGGTCGCGGTAAGCCACCCCAACAAAATGCCGCATGCAGGATTCTTCCCCCAGGCTACATTAAATTTTGCCGAAAATATCCTATGTTCCAAAAAAATTGACCGCGACCAAACCGAAGTTTTTTTTAAAGGCGAAACGGGAAAATCTTATAAAAAATCACACGCCATTTTATTAAAGGAAGCCATGCAATTGGCGCGCAAATTAGAAACATTGGGGGTCAAACCTGGCGACCGTGTGGCGGCCTTCATGCCTAACATTCCTGAAACCGTGGTTGCCATGTTGGCAACGTCTTCTATCGGCGCGGTTTTTACTTCCTGCTCGCCAGATTTTGGCGTGGCGGGCGTGTTGGACAGGTTTGGTCAAACCGCCCCCAAGGTGCTTATTGCCTGCGACGGTTATTATTATGGCGGCAAAGAAATTGATAGTTTGCCCAAAATTGCTGATATTGTTTCTCAATTACCGTCCTTGCTTGCGGTGGTGGTGGTGCCGTTTCTTCATGCCGAACCTAACCTAAGTATGTTGGCAAAAAATAAGCCGCAGGTTATATTGTGGGGCGATGGGTTGGCGGGGCAGGATGCCACGCCGCGTTTTACCCCATTGCCGTTTGACCACCCATTATTTATTATGTATTCGTCGGGCACGACGGGCGTTCCCAAATGTATCGTCCATGGCGCGGGCGGAACATTGTTAAAATTTATGGTCGAGCAAACCATCCATTGTGATTTAAAACCGCGAGATAAAATATTCTTTTTCAGCACCTGTGGCTGGATGATGTGGAATTGGTTGTTGGGTTGTTTGCACACGGGGGCGTCGCTCGCCTTGTTTGATGGTTCGCCACTTTATCCAACCCCCAGCGTTTTATGGGATTATGCCGATGAATATGGCTTCAGCCATTTTGGCACCTCCGCCAAATATATCGATAGTATAAAAAAATCGGGTTATCGGCCAACAGAAAACCACTCCTTCCCGCATTTGCGTATGGTGCTGACCACTGGTTCGCCGCTGCTACCCGAAAGTTTTGATTTTATTTATGAAGCCGTGAAGCCAACTATCCAGGTTGCCTCCATCTCTGGCGGGACCGATATTTTAGGATGTTTTTTGGCGGGCAACCCCACCCAACCCGTGGTGCGGGGTGAATTGCAATGCCCCGTGTTGGGTATGGCGGTTGCGGCATTGGATGAAGCTGGCCAGCAAATAAAACAAGGGCGCGGCGAGCTAGCCTGCACCAAGCCCTTCCCCTCGATGCCGATATATTTTTGGAACGATGCCGATGGCCAAAAATACAAACAGGCTTATTTTGATCGCTACCCCAATGTTTGGTATCACGGCGATTTTTTAGAAATAACGCCCACGGGTTACGTCATCCATGGTCGGTCGGACGCAACATTGAATCCTGGCGGCGTGCGCATAGGAACGGCAGAAATTTATCGCCAAGTTGAGCAGTTGCCAGCTATTGCCGAATCCATCGTTATAGGTCAGGATTGGCAGGGGGATACTCGCGTCGTGCTATTCGTTAAATTGCAAGATGGCGTCGGGTTGGACGAAGCCTTAATCAATGTCATCAAGAAAAAAATTCGTGACAATTGTTCGCCGCGCCATGTTCCCGCCAAAATATTGGCGGTGGCCGATATTCCACGCACCAAATCGGGCAAAATAACCGAATTGGCGGTGCGCGATGTTGTGATGGGCAAAGAAGTTAAAAATAAAGAAGCATTGCTTAACCCCGAGGCATTACTATATTTCAAACATCTACCAGCGTTGCAGGTTTAAAATACCCGCGTTAATCTAAAAACTTACTAAATGATAGTTATGCACAGGATAATTTGTTATTTCCTATAATTATGTAGAACAAAGTAAAAACATCTGCTATAGTTCAAGCGAATTGCCCAAAGAATGGGTTATTTTCCACATTATACATCAACTTGCGCTATGGCATCGCTTTCAACAAAAATATGTTAACCCAACAACAACATCGCCTCCTCATGTATCTTCAACAATGTATTATGGAGCGTGGCTACGCCCCATCTTACGAAGAAATGAAAAATGCGCTGGGGTTGAAATCAAAATCGGGTGTGCATCGGTTGGTTTTTTCGCTGGAGGAGCGCGGTTATGTTAACCGCCTTCCCAATCGCGCCCGCGCGGTGGAGGTATTGCGCACCCCCGAAGCAAAATTTGGGGTTAAGACGCGCGATGTCCTTAATAAAAATTTTGTTAGCAAAGAAGGTCAGGCAAGAGGATTAAGCGAAAAAAATGGTGAAATTACCATTCTGCCGCTATATGGAAAAATTGCGGCGGGCACGCCGATTACGGCGTTGCAAGATCCCAACGAATTTATCGAAGCGCCCAGTTCTATGTTAGGTTTCGGTGATTTTTATGCGTTAAAAATTGAAGGGGATTCGATGAAGGACGCTGGTATTTTTGACGGCGATGTGGTTGTTATCAAAAAACAAGACCACGCCGATGATGGGCAAATTGTGGTCGCGTTGGTTGATAAAGAGGAAGCAACATTGAAAAAAATAAAATACAGCGGCGATAAGGTGTTATTACAACCCGCCAACAAACATTATAAAGTTTATGATCTGGCGCGCCATCGCGTTATTATCCAGGGTATATTGCGCGGCCTTATTAGGCAATATAAATAGTGGCAGCATAAATAACGACAACGGCCAACGTGCCTTTCCAGCCTATTTTTTATTATTTTTGGAGGAATTTTTTAGCTTTGCTAGGGCTTGATTTTTTTTGGCGGATGATGCTTCTGCCATAACCCGTTTGATACGGCGTTGAATTGTATAATATATACCAAGCATCGCAATGCTGAATAACCCCACCGCCAGCCAACGGGTATGGCCCAGATCGTCCCAATATTGGGTGCCAAATTCACGGATAATGAAAAATAATCCACCCGTCCAAATAACTATCACCAACAAACTCATTAACAACACCTGCCTAATGTTGAATTTATAAAAACCCAATGCACCATAGATGGCTATACGCATGCCAGGCACATAACGCGCTGCCAATATCGCCAATATCAAATGATTTTGTAACCATTGCATGACTTTGTACATGCCTTCCCTTGCCATTATTTTTCTAATCCAATTATTGCGGTGCGCCAAATGACCAAGGAGATAACAAACCGATTCCCCCAAAAAAATGCCACCAAACAAAGAAGTAAGAGCCATAAAAGTAGAAATTTTACCACCCACGGCCAAAACCGCCGCGGTAATGATGGTAGCATCCTCTGCAAAAATAACCGCCAACCCCAACAGCAAACCAATAATATGCGGGTTGTCGCGTAAAAAACTTAAAATATAGTCAGCCACCATTATTTTTTTATAACCGATTGATAAAATTTAATCTACCGCGATGTTTTAATATTTCTTGCTTATCATGGCAACGAACCAATAACGACAAAGGCGCGATAGGACCATCAAAGCTGTATTGTTCCGTATTTTCATGATTCTTTACACTGCAAAACCCGTGCCGCTGGTAGTAATCATAACCGCCAACTAAGAATATAAGGTGATTGGCGCTATGTTCTGCATCAACCGACGCCAAACCATGATGAATAAGAAAATTGCCCAAGCCTTGCTGTTGATAATCACGATGAATGGCCACGGGACCCATGAGGCTAGCCTCGGTGTTGTCTTCTAATATTAACTTATAGAAACGAATAAGCCCCAGCAATTTGTCGTCTTGGTTGCGATAATGAAAACTATGATTGTAATCGGGATAAATATTACGCCGTAAAAAATTTAAAGTCCGAAGATGTCGCCCCAAGCCAAATACACTATCTAAAAAATTCTCGCTATCAAGGAAATCTTGCTTCCTTTCTAACCTCATATATTTTTTTTCCCACAACATGACGGCACCATTCATGTTGGTTGCGTGACTTGTTTAAGGCGCAATATATCTTGCCACAGGGATCTTTTTTCTACAGGATTTTGCCAATAGTGGTGGGGCGCCTGGCTAACCAGCACAGGAATTTCCTGGCTAGATTTTTCGCCAGCAATTGATAAGGTTATATTGTTTTTACCTTGGTATTTGGCGAGTGTGCTGTTGAAAAATCCCATGACGCCGCCGATACCCATTATCCATAATTGTTTGGGGTTGATAATTTCTATCTGCTTCAGCAAAAATGGCAAACAAGATAATTGTTCGCCAAGGTTAGGCGAGCGATTGCCTGGTCTTTTCCAATAAAGACTATTGGTGATATATATATTTTTATCCATGCTAAAACCGCCAGCCAGCAAGGCTTTTTTGATAAGCAAGCCTGGCGCGCCCGCAAAAACTTGCCCTTCTCTATCCTCGGTGGCGTCGGGGGCATCGCCAATCACCATGATATCGGGGTTATGGCTAACCCCTGCGCCAAACACCAAATGACGCGCTAGGTTTTTCAGCGGGCAACCCTCGTAACCCTCAAGCGCAGCAAGCAATTCATCAAGGGTCTTGCATCCGCTGGCCAATAATTTTGCCTGCTCGCTGGCGGCGAAACTGCCGAGCGGCACAGCAGCGGGTGCATTGTCGGTAGACGGGTTGTTGCCTTGATGATTGCTGTTCTGATGTAACCTGCGAGATGAGGATATTGTCGTCGCCATGGGGGATGACATGGAGGATGACATGGGGGATGAATTATCCTGCACCATATTTGTTTTTTTAACAGCACGGTTGAGCGGTATCGCAATCTCGCCAAATCGGCATAGGGGCTTGGTGGCGTGGTCTTCGTCGGCCCCCATTGATAATTGCCAATCAAGCGCCGATAATATATTCTTTAGGGTGTTTTTATCCATGACGTCCTGCCCCGCCCCGCCCGCGGCGGGCAAACGCAAAGAAAACATAGGATGGATGGTGGGCATAAAATGGAAAAATAAGTTGCAATTTTTTTTTGACTATACTAGTTATATTTTTGTATCTTCAACCAATCATTCGGCGATTCTGCCAATTTTGTAAAGCAACTTATTGACAATAACAAGAATACAAAAAACAAAACCATGACACGCGAAGCAATGGAATTTGATGTGGTGATAGTTGGGGCGGGGCCAGCGGGCTTGGCGGCGGCTATCAAATTAAAACAATTGGCGGCGGGCGGCAATGGCGGGCGCGATATATCGGTATGCGTTATAGAAAAAGGGTCAGAAGTCGGTGCCCATATTTTATCGGGCGCGGTGATGGAACCGCGTGGTTTAAATGAATTGCTGCCTGATTGGCAAAAAATGGATAGCCCTGTCAAAACCGCGGCGAAGGATGACCATTTTATGTTCTTAACCAAAAAGAAGGCCTTTCGCTTACCCACCCCACCACAAATGAATAACCACGGCAATTATATTGTCTCGCTGGGGCAAGTGGTGCGCTGGCTTGGCCAACAGGCCGAATCTTTGGGGGTAGAAATTTATCCTGGCTTCTCCGCCACCGAAGTTTTATTCAATAAAAATGGCGCCGTTGCGGGCGTCGCCACCAACGACGTCGGTATAGATAAACAAGGGAAAAAAACAGCCGATTACCAACCTGGCATGGAATTGCGGGCGCGTTATACCATTTTTGCCGAGGGTTGCCGCGGGCATCTAACCAAGATGATGATGGAAAAATTCAAATTACGCAAAAATGCGCAACCGCAAACCTATGGCATTGGCATCAAAGAATTGTGGGAAATTCCAGTTAAGAATTCCAAACCTGGCAACATCATCCATACCACGGGTTGGCCCCTTTCTTTTGACACCTACGGCGGGTCATTTATTTATCATTTGGAAAAAAATGCCGAACGGGGCGTGCTGGCGATTGGTTTTGTTATCGGACTTGATTATCCCAATCCTTACCTGTCGCCCTATATGGAATTTCAACGTTTTAAACATCACCCATTTGTTAAAAATATATTAACGGGCGGCAAACGAATTTCTTACGGGGCGCGCGCCATTAACGAAGGGGGCTTCCAATCCATTCCCAAATTGACCATGCCTGGCGGTTTGTTGGTGGGTTGCACCGCGGGCTTCCTCAACGTGCCAAAAATTAAGGGTTCTCACACCGCGATAAAAACGGGTATGCTGGCGGCGGAATCAATCGCCGCGGCTCTTTCGACCGATAACCCTGCTGTGGAATTGTTTGATTACGAAACTTCGGTTAAGAAATCATGGGTGTGGAAAGAATTAAAATTGGCGCGCAATATTCGCCCCGCCTTTAAATGGGGTTATTTGTTTGGCTTGGTTTACAGCGCGCTGGATACCTATATTTTTCGTGGTCGCGCGCCATGGACATTGTCACATCACGGTGCCGACAACCTGTCATTAAAGAAAAAATCGGCGGCCAAAAAAATACATTATCCCAAACCTGATAATATCATTAGTTTCGACCGTCTGACAAATCTTTCATTTTCGGGCACCAATCACGAAGAAAATCAACCTTGCCACCTGACCTTAAAAAATAACAAAATTCCTATTACCATTAATTTGGCCAATTATGACGCACCCGAACAACGTTACTGCCCCGCTGGCGTTTATGAAATCATTGGGGAGGGTAAAAAAGCTGCCCTGCAGATCAATGCTCAAAATTGCGTTCATTGCAAAACCTGCGATATCAAGGACCCAACCCAAAATATCAATTGGGTTGCCCCAATGGGCGGTGGCGGTCCAAACTACACCCAAATGTAGGTTTTATAAAACCCCTAGGGTCGCCCCTAACATCACCCCTAGCATAGCCATAAGTATTTGACAGCTACGTTACACCTTGGCTTGCAATAGGTAACTGCGGAAATCTTCGTTGCTTTTTTCTAATTCTGAAAAATTACCGCTGCTTTTTATTTCGCCTTCTTTTATAAAAAGTATCTTATCGCAGCTTTTTAAAGTCGAGAGGCGGTGGGCTATCATCACCACGGTTAATTGCCCTTTTAAGGTTTGCAAATAATCAAAAAACGATCTTTCGGTCGCCATGTCTAGTTTCGCTGAGGCCTCATCAAGCACCAATATTTCGATATGGCGATAAAATGCCCGGGCAATAGCTATCCGTTGCCCCTGCCCGCCCGATAATAATTTTTCGCCCTCGCCAATTTTTGTAAAAATACCTTGGGGTAAAGATTTAACAAAATCCCAAATCTGAGCTTTTTTTAACGCCCCCACAATTTGAGCTTGTTTTGCTTTGGATGTTTTGATCTCTGCCAAGGATTCGCCATAGGCAACATTTTCTGCCACCGTGCCAACGGCGATATAAATATCTTGGTCAACCATACCAATTTTTTTATACCAATGATGGATATGTTCGGGACGTAATATTGTATCATCAACCATGATATGTCCTTTGCTGGGCGCAATGAAGCCCATCAACAAATTGGCCAGGGTTGTTTTGCCGCTGCCCGATGGTCCCGTTAAGCCAATGAACTCGCCCTTTTTAATAACCAGGTTTACATTATCAACCACATATTTTTCCTTGTCATTATAGCGATAAGCGACTTGATGAAAATTAATAGACTGCTTAAAATCTATGGGCAGACTATTCTCAATCTCTACGCCGCGCGCGGCCCGCACCTCTTTATATTCGTCTAACAATTTACGCATGATGGTTGAAAAAGATTTTAGGTGATTCCAACTGTGCATGATGCGATTTAAGTAAGGCAAAAAGCGAAAAACCACCCCCACCATGATACCAATCTGCGCGGTCAACAAATTGTTATTGGTCGAAAAACTAGCAAGGGCGTTAAATATAACTATCAGACCTATGATTGCCAAAACCTCGGTTATTTGGCTGGGCAAGAAACCAAGAAAACTGAGTCGCGCCTTATCTACCGAATCGGGTAAAATTATTTTATCATATTGCTTGATGTAGGTTTCCTCTTGCCCCGACAATTTTGCTTCCTTAATATTATTAATCGAATTTTCTTCTATCAAGGATCTTGCTATGGTTCGCCTTAACAAGGCTTCCTGGATTTTAATCAATTTTTGCCGAATATAAAATCTGTCCAAAATAAAGGCAATCAACGCCACCACCAATACCAACAATATGACCGAGCGCAAGGTAACAAGTATAACCAGCAATAAAAAGAATATTTGCAAACTATAAGAAAGCAAAAAAACCACATGAAGGAAGAATTCATTGGGAATAGTATGTCCATAACCTATCATGGTGCGCATGTAAGGCAGGTTGCGTTTTAATAAAACAGCGTAGTGAGCCTTAAAATAATTAAAAAACACCTCTTGGCTTATTTTATTGCCCCACAAAGCCGTGACCTTTGAAATACGTTGGTGATATAATATTTGCAAACCGGTTTTTGCTACAAATAGCACCGCTACCATCGCGCTTAATATTAGCAATATCTCCAACGGGTTAACCACCGAAAAATGCTGAAAGACAGAACCTATCCAGCGATAGTTCAATATCGCCACAGGGTCTGACATAACAACCACAAGCCAAAATAAGGGAACAAAACCCAAGGTTTCGCACAACCCCACCAGGATATTCCCCGCCAACAATTTAAAAATTTGTTTTTTGCTTGAAAATCGAAAGCAGTCCTGACTTTCGATTAATAACCGAATGTATTTTTTCATCAAATCATCTATAGATTAATTACGAGCAAAATACAAATTCTATAGATTGAAAAAATACCACGCCCGTGGCATAAGCCATGATAGGGATTCAAAAGAACATGAACACAAACGACAGCAATATTTTGGTAACGGGCGGCGCTGGCTTCATCGGTAGTCACGCCGTCTTAGCCCTGATGCAGCAAGGTTACCGCGTCATGGTGCTGGATAATTTTAGCAACGCGCAACCCACGGCGATTGATAATATAAAGATAATCACGGGGCACGCCCCCTTGCTATACAAGGGCGACATCAGGGACAAATTGTTGCTTGAGGATATTTTTTCGCAACAACCCATACATGCCGTGATGCATTTTGCGGGATTAAAGGCGGTGGGCGAATCGATGCGCGAACCGCTGGCTTATTACGCCAACAATGTGGCGGGCTCGTTAAATTTATTGCAAGCCATGCAACAACATGATGTTAAAAAATTTATTTTTTCATCTTCGGCCACGGTTTACGGTGTTCCCCAATCATTACCACTGACCGAGGCCTCGCCCCTTGCCCCCATCAACCCTTACGGCGAAAGCAAATTGATGGTCGAAAATATTCTGGCCGATTTATGTCGTAGCGATAAGCAATGGCGCGTCGCAAGTTTGCGCTATTTTAACCCATGCGGCGCGGATAGCACGGGGCTTATCGGCGAAGATCCGCTTGGCACACCCAACAACTTGATGCCTATCATTCTTAAAGTTGCGGGCGGCGAAATGGAAAAATTACAAATTTTTGGCGATGATTATGACACGCCCGACGGCACAGGAATTAGGGATTACATTCATGTGGTTGACCTTGTTGCTGCCCATATCAAAGCCCTCGCCTATCTAGATAACCACCCAGGTTTTAATGTTTTTAATTTGGGCCGTGGTCATGGTTACAGCGTGCTAGAAATGCTAAAAACTTTTGAGGAGGCAACGGGGCGCAACAAACCCTTGCCCGTAACAATCACCAACCGACGCCCAGGCGATAGCCCCGCCGTTTGGGCCAATGCCACCCGCGCCAACCAAGAACTTGGCTGGCACGCCGAAAAAGATTTAACCCAAATGTGTGTCGATAGTTGGCGTTTTTATCAACAAAGCAAAAAAACTTAAGATAATTTCTTAACACGCCTGAGATGGCGTTCGCTTTTGTTATCAAACAAAGTTTTGCGAAAAACATCAAGGATATTTTTGGCTATTTGGTCGCTGGTTTTTCTTGCCGCCAACACCAATATATTGGCATTGTTATGTTCACGCGCTGTCGCGGCGTCGCCGACATCGTGGCACAATGCCGCCCGGATATGCGGGTGGCGATTAAGAGCGATAGCTATACCAATGCCCGAGCCGCAGATTGCTATTCCCCATGATTCTTTGCTTTGCAACATGGCGTCGCTTAATTGTTTGGCATCGTCAGGGTAATCGCTGGCCACGGTCGATGTCGCTCCCAATAGTTCGACATCTCGATAACCGCTGGCGCGCAAAGTTTCGCGCAAGGTCATTTTTAAATCATATCCCGCGTGGTCAGAAGTTATAAAAACTTTAGGAGGCAAGAATGCTTCGGTCATAACATTATATATCGATCTATTAAAAATAAGATGCCAGGCAGGCAATATCCAAAGATAAAAGCCAAGCATGGCGGAGGAGACGGGATTCGAACCCGTGAGGGCTTTAACACCCTACACGATTTCCAATCGTGCGCCTTCGACCACTCGGCCACTCCTCCATTAATTAAAAGAAATTTTAACAAGCCAACTTGGATTATCGTTACAGGTTGCTTTTATCTTGCTTTGATGGAAAAGGCAAGGCGTTATTTTTGTTGCCACGCTCGATAAATTCTTGCGCCCCAGTCGGTTTGCCAAAAATACCGCGCAAAATACCAGGCGTCAGGATGGTGCCAACATTAAACCTAACCTTCAGGTCTTCAAGCGAACCTTTTATAGTATAACGCGTGCCTATCACGGCGTTGTCGCCCGTCATGGGCAAGATAAGATTTAACAAGGGGATAATATCCAAAATACGGGTGATGATATTCTTGGGCACATAGGTTCCCTCGATATAGGTGCCAGGCCCAAAAAGATCCAACCGCCCCGCAAAGGTCATCTCCATCGATGGCCCACTCATGATGCCTTCTTCAAAAATAATTTGCCTCTCGCGCATTTTGGCATTGACGACTATCTTATCAAACGGCACCCCTTCGTTGTCGCTAAATAAACCTGAGATTGATAATAGGTCAAACATTTTGGCTATCCCGCCCAAACGCAACACATTGCTATCTATTATTTCGCCGCTACCTATCAATGGTTCATCGGCGTTTTCGGCCTGTGCGTTGAATTTAATTTTTCCGCCCTCTATCCCGCTTAACACGCCCAAACCATTGAGCATTTCGCCAGCGTGCGTGCCATTGATTTTTAATACCGCATCACCAATTGCTCCTACCTTATAGAATAAAGTTAGCTGGTCGCTTTTGAAATCAACCTGCTCTAACCTCTCATCACGAACAACCAACAATAATGTGGCATTGTTCCATTCGTAGTCGCCATGAAGGCGCAATTTTTTGATTTGCCCCGTAAGGTAAACATCGGGTAGTTTTTTGCGATTTATATGCCTATCCAAGAAATCAATATCGTTTGGCGAGGCAGGAACTCTATCTTTCTCAAACCCTAGGTAAGGCGCGAAAGAAACCCTATCCCCCACCACTTCCATTTTCCTTGTGCCATCGGGCAAGTGCGATATCGTAAAGGCTGATTTTTCTTTTTGTCCAAGCGTGGATTCTATCGTCCCCTTTAAGAAAGTTCCATTTTGGAATTGCAAATTGTTGGCATTCACCGATAAACCTTTTTCATTCGAGACATTGACTTTATTAACAAGCACTGTGTTGCCGTAACTGTAACCATTGGTAAATATTTGGGTGGTGCTGTTGGCGCGCGAGGTAAAGTTAATAAAAGGAATGTCAAAAGATGGCGTGTTCTTGAAGGTAATATTGGCGGCAAAAAATATTTTGCGCCACCCTCTTATTTTTTCATAAGCATTCTGTTCGGTGGTGGTTATATGAATATCATAATTACCCTTTAACTTGCTTACGTCGTGCCCCCATATTAAATTGGCAGGCAAAGCATTACAAAAATCAAACATGGTGCAAACCGACTGCAGCGATTCATAAACTTGAACATGAAAATTGTTATCGCTGCCGACCTTGGCTATTTTAAAATTGGCATCCATCTTTTGTTGGTCTTTGCTGGCTTGTAATTTACCATGGAAAGCATAATCGGTCGCGACCTCTTCAACCTGGTTAGGTAACAAATTGGCTTGAAGGTTAAGTGCCTTTATGCTGGGTTGATTGAAAGCGGCAGAAAGCGCAAGCTTATTATCAACTTTTTTGCTGGCATCCGTTTCATCCACCCCCCACCCGCTTAAACCGCCGCGCTGGGGCAAAATTTTATATAGCGATAAACTACCTTGGGTATCCAACTGCTGCAACTTGGTGTTCAATTTTATTTTATTGGATAACAATGTTTGTAAATTTTTTAGATCCCAGCGTAAAAATATATGAGTCCGCTCGGTGCTCGGCACAACCATGGCTTCAACATAATGATTTTGAGATGTAATTTTAATATCGGCCGATTGAAAACTAACATTATCATCAAACATCACCTTGCCATCAACCAAAAATTCTTCCAAGGCGTTGCGACGTTTTTTTCTAGCCAGCATATCCAAATTCAGGAAAGCGACATTATCCAATATCTTTTGTTCGTCGCCCCAGATATTTGACAACACGTCCAGCAAGTTAAATCTTTTGCTGGTTATATTTAATATTAGATTTTCTCCTTCTTTTTTGCTGAACGATAACTTACCACGGTATCCCGCTATGCGCCACAACCCATCCAACCTAAAGCCAACGGGGCTATTTTGGTCGGGGCTTATCAACAAATCGTGGATCTCTATAGGAATATCCAGCGGTGCGTAACGAACAACGACATAAGAAAATATGGCGTTGCTAGTTAAGACATTAAAAGTTTTTGTTTCCTCCCAATAATTGGGCGTGCCCAACATGGGCGGCGTGCTGGAGAGTATGAAGTCAGTTTTTGGTGCCTGCTGATGATGCCACCCATCATACATCTGTTTTTGTGGCGAGTTATTGAGCGACCAACGGCTATTTAATCCTATCACAATTTTGTTAAAATTTTCGTCCCCGACCTGCAAATTATCAACAATGATTTCGGGCGTGGCGGTTAAAATATTATAACGTAATCTTATATCATCGACCGCAATATTTTCGGTGCTACGTAAGGGCAACAACAGATTCAGCACCAAGGGCGCGGGAAAAAGCGGCAGGCCATAGACGAAGATTAACCACAGCATAACCACCGTCATAATGCGATTAAATCGAATAATTTTCTTTAACCAACCAAATATTTTTTCCTTTAGTGCCATGTATTTGTAATATCGCTATTACTGTAATATTGCAAACGGATTGCTTAAGTTCAATGCTCCCTTCAAAAGACGTCCCGCCCCGCTCCTTCACCTTGTAAAAAATAAAAAAACCAATTATAGTGCCAGTGAGAGTGAATGCCATGAGCCAAACGTTACCTACCTTTTCTTTACCCGACCAATTCGGAAAAATACGCAGCAGCGAGGAATTTGCCAAAGACTGGCTGGTGCTTTATTTTTATCCCAAAGACAACACGCCAGGTTGCACGGTTGAGGCTGGCGATTTTCAAAGATTATCCAACGATTTTACAAAAAAACACTGCCAAATAATTGGCGTTTCCAAAGATTCGGTTAAATCGCACCAAGGATTCTGCCAAAAGCAATCTTTGCATTTTATATTACTCGCCGATGAAGAGGGCGCGTTATGCGAAGCGATGGATGTATGGGTTGAAAAGTCGATGTATGGTAAAAAATACATGGGTATAGAGCGCGCAACTTTTTTGTATCATCATGGTAAGTTGGTGAAGGAATGGCATAAGGTAAAAGTGCCAAATCATGCGGCCGAAGTTTTGGCAAGCGTCCCTTAAAAAAAAATAATCAAAACCATCGCTATGCCAACCAAATGGTCGCAAACCACGCATAACATGACGGTCAGCGTCAGGGTTGAATTTCTACCCGAGCAATCTGATCCTGAACAGCAACGTTACAGTTGGGCCTATCATGTTACCATCACCAATCATCGCAATGAGGATATTCAGCTTATAAAACGCCATTGGAAGATAGTCGACGCCAACGGCAATCAAGCCGAAGTCTCAGGGTTTGGCGTGGTGGGCGAGCAACCAGTCATCACCCCCAACGATTCCTATGAATATTCTTCGGGTTGTCCCCTATCCACCAACAGCGGTATGATGTATGGCCATTACCAAATGATAAACCAGCAGGGCGAAATGTTCACCATCACCATTCCAGCCTTCCCGCTTGAAATACCAGGCGCAACCAAATATTTAAATTAAAAAAACCTTACCATGGGCGAGTCATCATCCTGCCGTGTTGTTGCGCTTTATCGTTACCCCCTCCAGGGGGCGCAGGGCCAAGCTATCGATAGGCTGGATTTGAAGGCCTACTCGCCCCCGCCGTTTGACCGTGTCATGGGCATTGTTGAAAAAATTATCAATATTTTGCCTGACAATCAACAACAGGCAATATACAAATTACGGACCGACCGCGCTATTCTTACCCTGCGCTGTCATTATGATGAAAAAGCAAAAATGCTGGAAGTTTATCACGATAACCAGCTTCGGGTGCGGGCTACCCTACCCAACGAAGACTACCTTGTCGCTGATTATGTTGCAGAATTATTAGGCTATGATGGTCCTGTGCATCCTCTCTCCTTGGCTTATAAAAACGATGATGGCCTGTTTGGTGAAGATATAAAAAAAGGCCCCGCCATAGTGGGGGCCTATAAGAAAACCGCTATTTCGCTGATTAACCTTCATTCGGTGCGTGCCCTGGCCGCGCGGGCGCAGGAAGTCACGGTTGATGAAAAACGTTTTAGGGCCAATATTTATATTGATAACATGCCGCCATTTGAAGAATTAACTTTGTTAGGAAAAAAAATACAATGCGGCAGCGCAATATTACAAGTCATCGAACGCACCGCGCGTTGCGCCATAACCGAGGTCAACCCAACAACTGGCCAGCGCGACTTCCCCACCCTCAAACATTTAAAAAATAATTATCAGCATTTGGATATGGGGGTTTACGCCGAAATAATTCATCCTGGCGTTATCAAACCTGGCGATGAATTGCAGGCTCTTTTATAAAATATTAATTATAAAAAATTAAGCCATTTCACGATATAAACTATTGACTAAACAATAAAAAAACTATAGCAAAGGCAACTATCAATAGAGAAATGATGACAAAAAAATCTGGTAATATTCGCGATATTCTTGTTCCCATCCATCCTGCTGGGTATCCCTTCATATTTTTATTTGCTTGCGCCACCGTTTTGTCGGCGGTGTTTCTTACCCCGTGGTTGTTGATAGGCACCGTGCCTTTGACCTTATGGTGCATTTATTTTTTTCGTAATCCCGACCGTGTTCCGCCCAACGATCTGCGCGCTATTATCAGCCCCGCCGATGGGGTTATTCAAACGGTGGCTAACAAGCCCCTGCCCCGCGAATTGCAAAAAATAGCGGGCAACAAAAAATACACGCGGGTCAGCATCTTCATGAATGTTTTCAATGTTCACGTCAATCGCATGCCATGCGCCGCGACCGTGGTGCTGAATCATTACCACGCGGGAAGGTTTTTCAACGCTTCGCTTGACAAGGCTAGCGAATTGAATGAGCGGCAATCGCTGTGGTTAAAAACCAACCACCAAACCACGGTGGGCATGGTGCAAATTGCGGGCCTTATTGCGCGGCGCATCCTGTGCAAGGCCGATGTCAAAACCAAATGGAAAATGGGTCAACGTTTCGGTATGATAAGGTTTGGTTCGCGGGTTGATGTCTTCCTGCCCGCTGATTATAAAATTTTGGTTAAGGTTGGACAATTGGCGGTTGGCGGCGAAACCCGCTTGGCAGAATTAAAAAAATAGGCTAAAGACCATAACTACAATATAAGAATAACAAGGGTAAAACCAACAAGAGGGAGCGCAACCATGGCAAAAAAAATGAAAAAAAGCCCTAAAATGGCTAAGGTTAACAAGAAAAAATATCAAACATTTTTTCAACATTTCTATTGGCCTATTATCATTCCCAGTTTGATAACCCTGTCGGCCATTTGTTTGGGTTTGTCGGCGATTCGTGCGGTGTCGATAGACAGCGATTATGCCATGGCGATTATTTTTATCGCGGGTGCCGCGGTACTTGATAATTTTGATGGTTGGGTGGCGCGCAAATTACATGCGGTGTCGCCCATTGGTGCGCAATTGGATTCCTTGGCTGATTTTCTCAATTTTGCCGTATCGCCCGCCTTCATCATGTATCAATTTAGCCTGTATGAATTGCAATTGTGGGGTTGGGCCACGACTTTATTGTTTATTGTCGCTGGGGCATTTCGCTTGGCAAGGTTTAACACCATGGGCGACGACCATTCCAAAATATGGAAAAATTTCTTTCAGGGTGTTCCCACCCCCGCCGCCGCGGGCCTGTGCTTAACGCCATTAATATTATACCTCACCAATTCTGAAACCCTTTCTTTATCTTCTAACATCATTGCGGTGTGGACGGTTATTGTCGCCCTGACGATGGTTAGTTCCATTCCGACCTACTCGACAAAGGGCATAAAAATAAAAAAGACACTGGACCGTGCTATCTTGGTTATGGTGGTGGTTGGGGTCGCCTGTGCCATCTACATCTTTACATGGGGTGCTATGTTAGGCATTGCCGCTCTCTACATCATATCATTGTTTGTTTCGCCGTTGCATTTCTTAGCTGTTAATCGCAAGCGTTAAACTGCTGACGATTATTATGCTTGATGTTTTTGCTAAAAAAATACTTGATCCTGGCCTAGCAAAAGTTGCGGTTCTGCTGAGCCGATATGCCATCACCGCCAACCAATTATCATTACTAGGATTTTTATCAAACGCGCCCCTGCTCTATTGCCTTTGCCATGGGCAATTTTTGGCGGCGGTTGGTTTTATCCTATTCAATCGCGTTTGCGATGGGCTTGATGGTTTTGTAGCACGCCTGGCCAATGCGCCGCCCCCTAAGGCCGCCGCCAAAGGCGCGACCACCACCAGCAAAAAAAATATCGGACGGGATAGTTTTTTGGGCGGTTTTATTGACATAAGCAACGATTATGTTTTTTACGGTATTGTGCCATTGGGGTTTGCTATTTACGACGCACCGCGTAATTCTTTGGCTTCGGTATTTTTATTATTTGGGTTTTTGATGACCGCGGTTTCTTTCCTTGGTGCCGCCATCTTGCACGAAAAATGGCAAAGTCAAAAAAATCAGTTCCAAAAAACAAAAGGATTTTTCTATAGTTTTGGCATCATGGAAGGCACCGAAACAATTGCTTTTTTTATTATCGCTTGTTTGGCGCCGCTTTATTACCCCTTGTTGGCGATGCTGGTAACCGCCATTTGTTTATTAACCGCGGTGGTGCGATTTGTTGGCTTGCTACTGGCGGCAAAAAAATAATATCACGCAATTAAGAATTTTTCATACCAGGCTTCATACCATGCGCCATGGGGCTTCAGGCTAATTTTGCGCGCCGCGTGGTTATCAACATTGGCATCGATGTGAATGCTCAGGTAATTTTTTGGCAACCAACCTTCAATCTTTTCTGGCCATTCCAACAATACATGATGGTTGAGGTAATAATCTGGCAGGTTTAATTCCTCAGCCTCCCCCACATATTTGATGCGATAAAAATCACCGTGCAAAATTTTTATATTATTTTTTTCGTAGGTATTAATGAGGGAGAAGGTCGGGCTGACCACCGACAAATTATCATCGCCCAACCATGTTTTGATAATGGCTTTGATGAAATGGGTTTTACCCGCACCAAGGTCGCCATGAAATAATAAAGCAAGCGGAGCTGAAGCGGTATCAGATTTTTTTTCTTGCCACACATTACTTGCCAATTTTTTGGCAAATTGCATCGTTGAATCGTAATCGATAAAAGAAAAAAACCGCAAGGTAATTAATAACGATATTGGTCCTTTTTAAATGGACCCTGTTCGCCCACCCCAATATAATCGGCTTGCTTCTTGCTCAATTTGGTAAGTTGGGCACCCAATTTATCCAAATGCAACATCGCAACTTTTTCATCCAATTCTTTGGGCAAAACATAAACCTTTTTTTCATAATTTTTATGATTATTCCACAATTCTATCTGTCCCAAAACCTGGTTGCAAAAACTGGCCGACATGACAAAACTTGGGTGGCCCATGGCGCAACCAAGGTTGACCAAGCGACCCTCGGCCAAGATGATAATTTTCTTACCATCGGCCATTTCAACTTCATCAACCTGGGGTTTGATATTATGCCATTTAAAATTACGCAATTGATTGATTTGAATTTCGCTGTCAAAATGGCCAATATTACAAACAATAGCGCGATGCTTCATCTGGCGAATATGCTCCAAGGTAATAACATCGATGTTCCCCGTCGCGGTAACAAAAATATCGGCGCGCGGCGCGGCATTATCCATGGTTACAACTTCGTATCCTTCCATCGATGCTTGCAGGGCGCATATCGGGTCAACCTCCGCCACCAAAACGCGGCAACCCGCTTGGCGTAGCGAAGCCGCCGAACCCTTACCCACGTCGCCATAACCGCATACCATGGCAACTTTTCCTGCCATCATGACATCGGTCGCACGGCGGATAGCATCCACCAAACTTTCGCGACAGCCATATAAATTATCAAATTTTGATTTGGTTACCGAATCGTTAACATTGATGGCGGGCGTCATCAGGGTGCCAGTTTTTGCCATATCGTATAATCGCAGAACGCCCGTCGTGGTTTCCTCGGTGATACCTTTGACATCTTTTAATATCGCGTGATAATTTTCATCGCTGTGCATGATCTGGGTTAAATCACCGCCATCATCCAATATCATGTTGCATTGCCAGCCATCGGGACCGGTGATGGTTTGTTTGATAGCCCACCAGAACTCTTCTTCATTCATCCCCTTCCATGCGAAGACTGGCACGCCCATTTTGGCAATGGCCGCCGCCGCATGATCCTGGGTTGAGAAAATATTACAAGATGACCAGCGAACCGTGGCACCCAAATCGATTAATGTTTCAATCAGCACCGCGGTTTGTATTGTCATATGCAAACAGCCCGCGATTTTCGCCCCCTTCAAAGGTTTGGATTTGCCATATTCGGCGCGCAAAGCCATCAAGCCAGGCATCTCGCCATGGGCAATGTCAATTTCCTTCATGCCCCATTCGGCAAGGCTTATATCTTTTACTTTGTAATCGTTCATGATTTTTAATAGTCTTTGTCATTAACAAATTATTGCTGGTTTGGCAAATGTTATTTCATTTTTTAAAATGCGGCGCGATAATAAACCATGTCATTCATATATTGTTAAGCTCTAGCCGCGCTACAAAATTTTTTTATTTTGGCGGGCGATTTTTTACCAACCGATTCCTCCACGCCGCTGGAAACATCAACCCCATATAATTTATTATTAATGCCATTGGTTTGTTTGATAGCCGTGCCAACATTGTCGGGCGTCAACCCGCCCGCCAAAAAAAACGGCGTGGCACCATGATAATCACCAAGAATCAACCAATCAAACACCCGCCCCAAACCGCCGCGGCGATTAACATTTTTATCGATGGTTTTATTTAACTTGGTATCGAATAAAAAATAATCGATAGCATCTTCATAATCCTTGGTTGTCTTTAAATCATTTTTGTCGGCTATGGGGATAGCCTTGATAATTTTTTTTTGGGTTTGATTTTTAATTGCCAGGCAGAGGTCGGGCGATTCCTCGCCGTGCAATTGCACCGCATAGGGATCGCATTCTTTAATCAAATAGGTCGCTTCATCAAGCGCGGGGTTAACCAGCAACAAAACAGGTTTTATTTTTTTATCGGCAATCGATAACAGATGTTTCGCGGTCGCCAAATCAACAAAGCGCGGCGATTCGGGCGCCAGCACCAGGCCAAAAAAATCTGCCCCCCCCTCCTGCGCGGCTTGCAAGCCAGCCTCATCATTGATGCCGCATATTTTTATTTTCATTGGCTTGATAACATCATCCCATATTATTCTTTTGTCATGTTAGGGAATTGATTTATTTTTTGTAATTCCGCCACGGGGTCTGGGGCTTGCAATATACCGCGCCCCATGACTATAAAATTGGCACCGTCGGCTATGGCTTGCTCGGGTGTTGCCACGCGCTTTTGGTCATCGCGCTTATTACCGTCCAAAGATATCCCAGGGGTAATAATGGCAAAACCATCGCCCCCGATGTTAGCCGCCCTGATATTTTTTATTTCCAAGGGCGAACAGATGATGCCCGCCATCCCACAATCGGCGGCATTCTTGGCAAGATTGCAAACAATCTCGACTTGCGCCATGTTATCTATCGCCATGACTGCCATGTCAGATTTATCCAAACTGGTCAGCAATGTAACCCCCAGCAATTTGCTATGTTTGTTTCTTTTTTTGATAACTTCCGCGGCGCGCTGCATCATTTCGGCTCCACCCGTGGTATGTAATGTGATGTAATCAGGTTCTAGCCCAGCATCCAAAATAGACGACAAAGCACCCGCCACCGTGTTGGGAACATCATGCAACTTGATATCAAGAAAAATGGGTAAAGCAGAAAATTGCTGTTTTATTTTTTTTACGCCATCGACCCCATTGGCATAAAAAAATTGCAAACCAAGTTTGATACCAGCCAGGTGATTCTTTAAAGGTTCGATGATTGCTGCCGCTTCGGCAAGGTTTCCTTTATCAACGGCTAAAAATACTTTTTTCATACCCCTGCTGTTTGATTCTCCGCTTTATATAGATTGTAAATTTTTTATGGGCGGCTGTCAACTGCACTGGCTGACAATAGACAATTGTTCAAACCAGCCATGGAATAGTTCGTGGCAGTTATTTTTGCTTTTCCAATATATCTTGGCTTATTTTGACAGCGCGTCTTTTACCATCGCGGTCAAAACAACGTTGAACATAATTATTAAAAATGTCATTTTTTTCGACCATGCCCCACATCATGGTCCAATGCAGGGTGCTAGAAATTAAAACATCCACCAAATAAAAATCATTGCCAGTGATATAATCGTTTTTTTCCAGGGTGCTTTTTAATAAATTGACAAATTCGGACAGGGGTGGCCAACCAGCCGCTGTTCTATCTGCATCTTTGACCTCTATTTTTCGATGGGCATCCATCATGGCGGGTTCCATGACGCCAGGAATCAAAAACAACCAACGCAAATAAGCGCCGCGATGCGCGTCCCCCATTTTTGGTGCAAGTTTTTTTTGCGGATATTCATCGCCCAAATAGGCCAAAATGGCCGCGGTTTCGGTTATAACCACACCATCAACCACCATGGCGGGTAATTTGCCAAAGGGATTGATTTTCAAAAATGCCGCCGATTTATGTTCTTGCTTGCTAAAAGCCAATGTTTTTAATTCATAAGGCTCGCCAATTTCTTCCAACGCCCATAAAACCGATTCGGCGCGCGTTTGCGGCGCGTAGTAAAAAATAATATTTTTTGCCATGAAGTTATTTTTTTAACAGAAAATACAAACCATAAAAAATAATGCCGTAGGCGGGAATCCCGACCAATGCCCATTTAACAAAATCAAATTTCATAAAACCAATCAGGATTATCAAGTCCATGACGATATTAACCAAGAAAAAACTATGGGCAGTAAACAAACCGAAATCTTGCCCGCCCGTATCCATGCCACGTAGGCGCAGATAAAAAATGACGGTCGCCGCAATAAGCACAACAAAAGCAATGGTATGCAACAGATTATCCGCCAAGGCCACTTCCTTATCGGTGATGCCCATCAATTTCATGTAAATACTGCCCGAAAGAAAGGCCAAAGCCCAGGCCGCAAACCCATAAAATAAACTGGGTAAAGAAAATTGCTCAAATATAATTTTTGTCATTTTATGTTTCTTGTGCTACCTATCCTTGTGAAGAACTATAAAATAAAAAAATAAAAAAATCAAGAAAATGAATTTCCCAAAAACCTTAATTATTTGGCTGGTTATTATCGGGGGCATGGTTTGGCTTTTCCCGCAAACCCTTTCGCTCAAATTATCAAACTTGCTTTATCGCCGTGGCCAGGGCGAGGTGCGGCAAGCGGTCGACACCACCACCGCGCCATGGAATGCGGTGGGGCGATTGCAATTACCCAATGCTATCTGCACCGCAACCTTGGTTGCGCCCAATGTGATTGTTTCGGCGCGTCATTGCTTTGGCAAGGCTAATAAAATCATTCCTGCGGATAAAATTACATTCCAGTTAGAACGCGACGGCAAATTAGAAAATATTTCCAAACTTAAGAAAATATTTTATCCTGACGTTGGTTTTCTTACCTCCCAAACCAACAACATAAAAAATGATTTTGCTTTTGCCCTGCTTAGCGATCCCGTTGATATAAAAAAATTTAAGGTTACCTTCCCCGCCATCGCCAGCGTTAGCCCCAGCATCAACCAACCATTGACGCAGGCTGGCTATGGTGCCAACAAAGAAAAACTATATGGCGATCGCTGCACGACCATCGCCGTAACGGGTGAATTGATTATTCAACATAATTGTTTGATAACATTTGGCGACAGCGGCGGCCCTATCTTTTACCAACAAAACAATCAATGGTTTTTGGCGGGGGTCAATAGTTTCCTGGCGGAGATGCAATTAACCCAAAATGCCTTCGCCATTGGCCCCGAAAATTATTATGCAGCCTTACAAAAATTTATGGCGCAATAACCACCTGCCCAATTTTTGCTTCAAGCTTGCTTCCACGAATCAGCCATTATTTTGGCATGAAAAACTTTCGCCAATTTATTGGCGCATGATTTTCGAAAAAATCGCGTCGCGCCAACAGGAAAATAAACAGCAACAAAAATAAACCATAGAGCATACCGACAGAAAGCCCCGCATAAAGAAACGCCGCCACCAAGGCAAAGCCCGACAACAACAAACGATGGGGCGACCAGGCCGACACCGCGACCAACAACAAAACCAACCAACCAAAACCTTCTAAGTTTAAACTATTTTCGCTGATAATATCATGCGCCAACAACGGCCGCATCGCCGTGCTGTTAACAATAATAGTCAGCAGCAGGCTGGCGCAGCCTATGAAGGCCATCCCCAAAAAATTAACAACAAGTTGCCAACGCCGAATATGATAAAGTTGCGCCAACACCGCTGGCTCATCACCGACACCGCGCAATACCATCCCCCATTTTGTTTTATAAAGGAAAAAACTTACCGCCAACAACAATAATATAACCAAGTAAGGAACGATATATTCTAAAGCAAAAGGCAAATCAGTGGCTTGTAATTTTAACTCACCCGCTTGGGGCACCATCGTGGTTCTTATGGCCACCCCCAAAAAAAAGATAAGCATACCCGCCCAAATTTGATTCACCTTGATTATTTCGGATAACAAAAAATACAACATGCCCAAAGCAACCGCAATGGCCATGGCAGACGCCAGCGTAAGCCAAAAACCTTGCCCGACATCATTGCCCTGATACAATCCTGCGTGCATTGCATATTCTGTCACGGTGGCTACGCTTAACACTATCCCTTCTATGCCCCATTGCAACAATCCAGCGCGTTGGCATAACAATAGCCCCAAACCCATCAACCATAGCGGCGTGGATAAAGAAATAATATTGGTCCAAATGGAAAATATATTTTCTAACATTTTTTATTTTGCCTTATTTGCCTTAGGTTTCTCTTTTGTGGTTTTTTGTTGCTTTTGATCCGCTGCCTCACTCGCCATGACATTAACGCGAAAGCGGGATAAGAGGGTATCAAAATCCAATTGGTATCTATTCATAAAATCAATGGCCAGCAAGCAAAATAAAGATAAAACACAAAAAATTTCAAACAACCCATCAATAGGAATGGTTTTTTGTTCAAGGTTTTTTAATAACGTGGCAACCAAGGCTAATAACAGGCTGGCCAGCGTTGTGCCCCACGGTGTCATGCGCCCCATGGCGGTGGCAACCACAACAACCATGGTTAATGACCATAGGGGCACCGCCAAGGAAGCATCACCAGCCCTCATTCCCACCCAATTATCGACCAAGGCAGCTGCGCCCGCTAGACCAGCAATGATGCCCCCTGTAAGGATAATAAACCAATATATAGTTGCTTCCTTTTGACCGGTTTCCCCTATCCCTTGTCGGCCATGCCCCATCAATTTAATTTGGAATGAGATAACATGGTAGCGATACAATAGCGAAAAACAAAGCGCGGCGAACAGAGCATAAAAAATACCATAATGAAAAATATTAAAAAACACATTGGGTAAAAAATCATCTATGGCGGTTAGAGATTTTGTCCAATCGATATTATTTTCAAACCCAGCAAAAGAATAATGGGCGACAAAAACCAAAAAGATGGAGCTTAAAATTTCGTGCGTGCCCATTTGTCGTCGCAACGCGCCCACCACCAAACCCATCACCATGCCGATAGCCCCAGCCGCAATCAATATAATTATCAACAACCATTGCCCGACATGTTCAGAAAAATTTTGAATAATCCAGGCCGACAATATCATGCCCGCTAGAAATTGCCCCTCGGCCGATAAATTATATATGCCGCCACGAAATGACATGGCCGACACCAAGCCACATAAAATAAATGGCGTCGCGCGGGTAAGAAAGCTGAGGAAAATATTTTTATCCGTAAATACCATGCCCATGGCTTGCATGGTTTCATGAAACGAGACACCATAAAAAGTCAGCAAAATAAAAAAGGCTAGCAGCGACAATATTCCTGCAATAACCACAGGCCACCATTGATGATCTTTCGACACGATATGTTTTTTGGTTAAGGCTATCATGCGGCTTTCTCCATTTTGCTTTTTTTGCCCGCGCGTTGCACAGCATGCCCCACCATCAGGGATTCTATAAAATCCTTGCTCTGGTCTTTAACTTCATAAGGTGGCGACAGCAACCCATTGGCAAATACATAAACCGTATCACAGATAGAAAGAATTTCTTCAACATCCGAAGATATGACAATAACGCCCGCGCTTTTTTCTACCATATCGTTGATGACTTGGTGGGTCAGCAATATCATTTTTTTATCAACACCAACATAGGGCTCGTGCAAAATAAAAATCTCAGGCATCAAGGCCAATTCGCGCCCGATGACAAATTTGTACTTATCGCTCTCTGGCAATCCTTTAAATAAACGTTGATGATTTTGAATAGGTAAATCGTATTTTTTTATAATACTATCGGCGATGCTGTTAACATAATTTCTATTAATGATACCAAGTTTTTGTCCTTGGGGTCGTGCCACCAACAGATTAAGCAGGTTATCAAAAACATCAAGGTTATCCAATATAGATTTTTGCTGCCAATGTTTGGGAATAAAGCCGATATTCTTTTTGCGCCTTGCTACCACATCTTTGTTAGCAATGGGTTCCTTCCCATGCCATTTTATCATGGCGGCGGGCAATGGAATATCGCCACGCAAGGCAGCAAACAACTCGTCATCGCCGTTGTCAGGCAAACTAACAATGCCCAACACTTCGCCCGCGCGTAAAGAAAAATTGATGCTGGAAAGGCTCACCCCTTGTTCGGCTTCATAACTAAGGTTATCAACCACCAACAAATTCGTTTTGTGGTCGATATGGCTTATTTCCCTTATCTCTTTTTTACCATCGTTCAACATGTCGATAATTTGTTTCTTGTTTTTTTTCTTTGGGTCAAAATCCATGACGCGCCTGCCCTGTTTGAGCAAGGTTATATCGTCGGCAATTTTTAACGCATCGTCTATAAGGTCGGTGCTGTAAATAATGGTCATGCCTTGCTTTTGCCATTGCTTTACCAAATGATAAAATTTTGTTTTGCCGTAATTAATAATTTTATCGCTGAGGTTGTCTATCAACAGCAAGCGCGGGTTATTAAACAAGCAGCGGACAATATTGGCTTCCAATTTTTCATTGCTGGTTAATTCCTTGATGGGAATATCGGTTAAAAAATGAAACCCATTGGTAGCCATGATGCTGTTAACGCGCAGCATGATGTCTTGCGCATCTTTGTGGATGCCCCAACCATATAAAATAGCCATGTTTTCAATAAAATTAGCCTGGGGTAGCAAGCCTGGCCCATTATCAAGCAGCGCGAGGTTGCGGCTACTGTCTTTTTTGCTTCGCTTGCTTTTCCACCAAGAAAGCAGGTTTTTGCTTTTTATTTTATCGTTGGCATCAGTCGTTGCTTCGGCCCTGATGTTTTTGCCCTGCCAATATATTGCCCCTTCGTCGGGTTGGCTGTAACCAGCAATGATATTGATCAACGTGCTTTTGCCCGAGCCAACGTCGCCCAGCAGCGCATGGCATTCACCAGCGTGCACCGTCATGTTAACCGATGCCAATATTCGCTGATGCCCAAAAAATTTATTAATCTGTTCTAGTCGTAGTAACTCGGCCATTCATTATTAATTAAACCTGTTTGCCAGGGTTGGCAAGCATATTTTATAAATTATAAATGGCAAAATATATATTAATATTTTTGCTTAACCAGGTTTTTTCCGTCCAGACGCTCGATAAAAAAACGCAAAATATCTTTGCCAACCAACTGGGTTTTGTAAGGCACGCCAACCATCTGCATCGAAGCATCGACTTGCAGTTTTTGGGCTAGTTGCAAAACCTGGGTCAGCAGGTCCATAAAATCTAACCCCAATGCGTCACACAGCATTTTCATTTTATCAAATGAAAGGGTAACCTTGCCCGCCATCATGCGACTCCATGTTGGTTGGCTAATCTCAACCTGGCGCAGTGCCATTTTTAAAGCTCTCTTTGATTGGCTTGTGTTCGATAATTGCTGATAAATAACTTGCCCATAAACTTGTGAAAGGGTGAAGGATGTTCGCTTGCTTGCGGCCATGAATCCACCCTGCAATCTTCCTTGCAAGCCATTTTGTAATTGCGTTGGTAACGCATGTTCCAACAATAGTTGACCATTTGTCATTTCCTTACTCCTCTCCAAAGGTTAAAGTTAATGTTAGCTTGGCGGTTAGAAAATATGTATCTAAAAAAAATAATATTTTCTAACTTCCCATCTCTATATTAGATGTATTATGGTAATAAAACAACTATAAATTGCTACTAAAATGTTTTTTTACTTGTCTAGTCTTGGTTATTCTATCCTATTGTTTGTTAAGAATTTATGAACCATGCCTCGGTGCCCATCCTCAACATTAACTAAAAAATATCATTTTTTATGATATAAGGGTCATACCATGCAACATTTTCCTACCCCTGAAACGCGTCCTAACGGCCAATATTTTGCTCTTTACATCCATTGGCCCTATTGCTTGCAACGTTGCCCCTATTGTGATTTTAACGCCCACCTGGCAAAAAAACCTAGCGATAGCGAAACGGTCGCCCATGCCTTGATAAAAGAATTAATCAACCTGCCGCAGCAACCATTTCTTAGCGATTATTTTCGTGGCAAAAAAATAAGCAGTATATTTTTTGGCGGCGGCACACCGTCGCTCATGCTGCCCAATATTGTCGAAAAAATACTACAAACCGCCGAACATACCTATGGTTTTAGCCAAGACATAGAAATAACATTGGAGGCAAACCCAGGCACATTGGAAGGGGGCGATATATTACGCGATTTTAAAGCGGCGGGGGTCAACCGCTTATCGATGGGGGTGCAATCTTTGAATGATGTTTTATTAAAAAAATTAGGGCGAATCCATGATTCTAAGCAAGCCCTCCATATTATCAAAACCCTGCCAACTATTTTTGAACGTTGGTCTTTTGATTTGATCTATAGCCAGCCATCGCAAACCATGGGCGCATGGTTGGATGAATTAAAAAAAGCCCTTAGTTTTGGCCCCCAGCATATGTCGCTTTATCAATTAACCATCGAACCTGGCACCGATTATTATCGCCAGCAACAAGAAAAAAAATTAATCATGTTGCCAGACGATACCGCCGCCGATATGTTCTTGGCAACCCGCGAAACCATGGCGCAACATGGTTTGCCCGCCTACGAGGTTTCTAACTTCGCCGCCCCCAGCCAAGAATCGCGCCATAACATGAATTATTGGCAATATCGCGATTGGTTGGGAATTGGCGCAGGGGCGGAGGGGCGAATAACAACCCAACCCCATCATCAACAACCCCATCATCAACAACGTTGGGTGATAAAAAACTTTCGCCTGCCCGATAAATGGGCGACCGCGGTGCATGAAAAAAACAGCGGTATCGAATCAAACAATATCATTGCCGCCAAAGAGATCATGACGGAAAAGGTGATGATGGGATTGCGCTTGACCAACGGTGCAGCCTTGCAAGCCGATGAATTACCAACAGATTTTATGACCCATTGGCAAAATTTGGTTGATGAAGGCTTGGCCTATGCCGTGGATGATGCCGTGGATGGGTTTGATTATCGCCTCACCGAGCAGGGATTCTTAAAACTTAATAGTGTCATCGATTACTTGGTATGATTTTGAGCGGGGTTTTTGCTAGGAAGGGGGCGGGTCAAACTTTATACCTGGAATAGGCTCGTTGCCTGCCTATTGACATCACCCCCATCCCGTCTTAGATAAAACATGAAGGGTCGTCTGTGGGCGATGGTGTTGCATAACCCGATCAGGTCTGAAAAGAAGCAGTCGTAACAATTATTGTCGGGTCACGGGCGATCCTTCACTGCAAGAGACCCTTAAAATAAAGCCTAACAAAACATGTCGGATACCTCTCACCTCGTCCTAGCTCGCAAATACCGCCCCAATGTTTTTTCCGAACTTATTGGTCAGGAACAATTGGTGCGCGTGCTACGTAACAGCTTCAAAATGAATAAGGTCGCCCATGGTTATATTCTAACGGGGGTGCGTGGGGTTGGCAAAACCACCACGGCGCGCATCATTGCCAAAACCCTTAATTGTGAAAAAAACAAAAACAAAGCCGCGGGCACACCGATAGAAGACCCATGCGGGCAATGCGACCAATGTATCGCCATTGCCGAATACCGCCATGTTGATGTTCAGGAAATGGATGCGGCATCCAACAACCGGGTTGACGACGTGCGTGCCATTATTGACAGCGTCGGTTATCGCCCCGTGTTGGGGCAATATCGGGTGTATATTTTGGACGAAGCCCATATGATAACCACCCAAGCCTTCAACGCCTTATTAAAAACATTGGAAGAACCACCGCCGCATTTGATTTTCATCCTTGCCACCACCGAGGTTCAAAAAATTCCCGCCACCATTTTATCGCGTTGCATAAGGTTTGATTTGCGCCGTGTGCCCACCGAACAATTGGCAAGTCATTTTCAATCCATCCTGCAAAAGGAAAAGGTAACCATGAGCGATTCGGCGGTGACGCTTATTGCCCGTGCGGCGGAGGGTTCGGTGCGCGATGGACTGTCGATGCTTGACCAGGCTATTGCTCTTAATCCCGAAGGGGTGGGCGAAGATGATGTTCTTGCCATGCTTGGCCTTTCGGATATTACCAAGATTTATCACCTCCTCCAACATATCATGGCGGGCGATGCCCCCGCGGCGATGACGCAATATAATGACCTCATCAGCCTTGGCGCGGCCCCCGACATGGTGATGGAGCAATTGATGGAGGCTGTTCACACCATGACCAAAATGGGTTTGGATGAGGATTATCATCGAACATCGGCCTTGAGCGAAACAGAAAAAAATTTGAGCAGCGACCTTTATAAAAAATTATCCCTGCCCATTTTAACCCGCGCCTGGCAAATGTTGTTAAAGGGCATGACCGAATTACGCACCGCGCCCGACGCCATCACCGCGGGCGAAATGTTGTTAATAAGGTTGATGATGGTAAGCAACACCCCGACCCCTGGCGAATTGGCGTCCATCGTGAGGGAAGAATTGGATAAGCCCTCAATTAATGCACCTGTTAATGCCCCTACTAATGCGCCACTTAACGCACCCACCAACAGCGGGGTTAATACAAAAAATAATGAAGGGCAGGTTCGCCAAAGCCAAATGAAAAACGCTGGCGACCCTGCGGCGCAATATTCAGATAAAGATGATAGCCAAAATTCCGAAGCAAATTTGGCGGAAGATTCGGGAGATGATGTTGAAAATACAGGCGAACCAACCCCGCAAGCAACCAAGCCAAGCCATAAGGTTCAGCCGCCTCTCCTATCCTTTGCCGACCTTACCGCTGTGGTGGCGCAAAAAGACATGATGTTATCGACCGATATGCGCACGGGAATTCGATTGATACAATGCGATTTTCCAACCGACGAGCATGGCGGATTATTGGTGTTTCAAAAAATTGATGAGGGATCGGAAAAATTGGCCAATCGCCTGCGCGAACAACTTAGCAAAATAACCGACAGCCTGTGGAAAGTGACATTGAGCGATGAGCCAGGGCAACCAACATTGGACGAAGCATTGTATGAAAAAATAGCATCGAATAAAACATTCAAACTAGCCATGGAGCTCTTCCCCAATTCAAAAATCCTCAACCCAAAAATTATCATTAAGAAGGGAAACAAATCATCATGATGAATTTTCAAAATCTATTACAACAGGCCAAAGAATTCCAAACCAAAATGGCCGATATGGAAAAGGAAATTGAGCAATGGCGCGAAACGGGTCAGGCGGGCGGTAACGGGGTCAAAATAACATTGGACGGTAAGGGCACGGTCATATCGGTTGAAATTGAACCCAGCCTGCTCACCCCCGAGCAGAAACCAGTGGTCGAAGACCTTATCAAGGCTGCCAGCAATCAGGCCAAAGAAAAAATAGCCAAACGCATAGAAAAGGAAAAAGAAACCATGTTCAGCCATATACCGCTGCCGCCCAATTTTAAATTGCCATTTTAATACCCTGGAAATACCGTGGCTATCTTTCCTTTCTGCATCATCCATGGCTGTCAAAGAGCATAAATTGTTTGAATTGCTGGCAAAGCAATTATCCCGTTTGCCAGGGCTTGGGCCGCGGTCGGCGCGGCGCGCCTTGCTGCATTTATTAAATCACCGCGACGAAGAATTGCAACCGCTTATAACCAATTTGCAAATGGCATTCGACCAGGTTGTGACGTGCCAACAATGCGGCGCGTTGGATTTTGTCAGCCCCTGTTTAACCTGCGCCGACCCGCAACGCGACAACACCAAAATATGCGTGGTCGAACAAATGAGCGATCTGTGGGCCATCGAACGCAGTGGCATTTATAAAGGACTTTACCATGTGTTGGGCGGCGTGCTGTCGCCGCTGGATGGTATATTGCCCGACAACCTCAACCTTGCTTCCTTACGCCCGCGTTGCCAAGCAAAAAAAATAAAAGAAGTTATTTTGGCGACCAACATAACGTTGGATGGGCAAACCACCGCCCACTACATCGCCGAAATCCTATCGCCCCTGGTGGCGGAAACAGGCATAACCGTAACGCGGGTTGCCCACGGCGTGCCCGCGGGCGGGGAATTAGATTACATGGATGAAGGAACATTGTTCGCCGCCTTCAAGGCACGAAAAAGCTTGGATTAAATAAAAGAGAGAAATAATTTCAGGCGATAGGTTTCGCAAACGGCATAACCGCGGGAGCCCTTACACCATAAAACTTTGTCCGCAACCGCAACGCGCTTTTTCGTTGGGGTTGGAGAATTGGAAGCTCGAAGAAAATTTATCTTCCACCCAATCCATCTCGCTACCAATCAGGAACATGGTGGCGGCGGGGTCGATGTAGATTTTTACCCCCTTTTGTTCGATGACTTCTTCATGTTGTTTGGGGGCGTCGGCATATTCAACTTCATAAGATTTGCCCGAACAACCACGGTTGGCAAGCAACACCCTGACCGCCGAAATCTTTTCAGGGGCAACGGGATTTTTGGTGGCGATTTTCTCGGGGTGCATCATCAAATCTTTGATGCGCGAAGCCGCCCTGTCGGTAAGAGTAATAATCGGGATCATAGTGTGGATGATAATCCCTTGACAGCATAAAGTCAAGATTGCCCGCTTGGTGCAATGGGGCCCATGCCACCCTCAACAATATCCTTGAATCTAAGATTGCGCTTTTAAAATACCCTGCTGTAATAAAATATTCAATATCACGGGGTAAATATTTTGTTCCATCATCAATTTTTGCTTGTTGCTTTTGATGGCGACCTGCTGCTTTTCCCATGCCTTATCGGCCATGGTTTTTTTTATTATGGCAATGGCACCCGCCGCATCGTTGATGTCTAGCATAACCAGCGAACCTTTATCATTGCTTAGAACATCAAAATATTTTTTGATATTGGGGCAGCCCGCATAAAAAACAAAACATTCCGCCAACAGCGCGTCCGCCAATTTTTCGGTCCAATAATCCTCAAGCATGGTGTTTTCGAGGGCTATCGTATAGGGGTAATGAAATAACCCCTCAACCTTATCGGCAATTTCTTGACGACCGCGGCCAAAAACATCTATCGGTAAATCACTGACGCTCAGGGCATCGACAAATTTGTTGCGTATCGCGTGGCCCTGCACCGCGGCCATATCCTTGGTGGAGGCTATCACCGAAACACGTTGGTTGGTTTTGATGGGGGCATAGGCAAGCCCATCCCAATCCATGGTGACCTGCCGCTTGCCGTCTGGCTGGTGGCGCACCCCATACCACCATTCCAAACAACCATGGCTGTTAATCCATGTTCCGTCGTAATCGGCGGGTTTTGATTTTTGCGAAATCACCGTGCCAAATTGTTTAATAAAATCGTAAGGGTAACGGTCAAACGGCTCGGTCGACAAATGAACCACTTGGCGGCGCGATGCGACCTCTATCTTAATATCTTGTGGCGGGTAATCATAAACCACCACAACATCGTCGCGCAACACGGTTTGATTAAAAACAAATGATAGGCTTCTCCAGGTGACGCTCGATTTTTCGTCGACTGTTTTGGGAGCCTGGCGCAAAAAACACGGTATAGCCAATTCATGAACCGTTAAGATATTAACCCTTGTCATGATGCCGCCCCCATCTGCTCCTTGGGTTTTATCACCAAATGCTCTTTAGAATTTTCTATCCTGTCTTGATGCACAACCACCACATCATGCTGAGGATCATTGCGTTTTATAATTCTATTTATTTTACCAAAATGATGCAGCACGCCCATTTTTTGAGCATGCCACAAAAACAACAACTCCACGCTCCAGCGAATTTGCCAATCTCTTGAAGGGAAACAACGCGGTGTGTGGATGAAAGAATGATGAAAATGCTCGGCTTCAATAATTGTCATCAACCCATCCATCGCATCGGGCGTGGTGAGGTAAAAAACATCCATCGAACCTGGCAAAAATTTTTCATAATCCTTGTTTTCCAAACGGCTAAAGGCGTTTAGCGTATAAATCCACGATGGAAAAAAAACCACGCTATGTGCGTGCATGTTAAAAAATGGCAAATAGGGGTCAATAACAAATGGTTCCAACAACCCAATGTCAGGGCGGGTGCGAATAACAAAATCGTATTTTATATTATTTTCTTTAGCATAATTTGTCATCAATTGGTGGGCGCGGACTTCGGTATAAAGTGTGTTATAAACCGCCTGCAAAGCGAAACCGCCAAAATCATCACCATCTTTATCTCGGGCACGTGGGGGGATAAGAAACCCGTCAATTTTTTTTATATCGGCTTCATTCTCGAATATTATTTTTTTGGGCTGATACAAATCCATAACCTTTTGCGTAATGGCTTCATCCACCGCTGCCGCCGCTTTCCCATCCCCCATGCCTTTTTTACCATGCCACGAAAGATTTTGATGTTCCATTTTATCCCACGTATGAATAAAAACATCGCAATCATACCTGTCCAATAAATAACGGCGCAGCAGCGGCGCGCAAACCGCGAAGGTGCGTAAATGTCCTGATATTTCGACCGCTATCTTCATGTCCCAATTGTATTTTATATTGTCGTGTATAAAATACTTTTAATTATTTTTGCAAGAATTTTTCTGCACATTGCATCGCGACCAAAATGGCTTTATCCATATCCAAATATTGAAAACTGCCCAAGCGACCTAAGAAAATAACCTTTTCTTCTTTGCTGGCCATGGCTTGGTATTGCCCTAACATTTTATTATCCGACACCAAATTAACGGGGTAGTAAGGAATATCGTCGCGTTTTCCATCCTTGCTATATTCGCGGGCGATAAGGGTATCCTTGTGCAAGTTATCAGGAAAAAAATATTTGTATTCGGTAACGCGCGTGTGCTCGCCCTGCTTCGAACAATTGTTCATCACCGCGCAACCTTGATAATCGGTATCAGGGAAAAATTCCTTCTTAAATTCTAAAGTGCGGTAGGGCAAATCACCATGTTGAAAATCATAAAATTGATCCAATTTTCCCGTGTAAAAAATATGGTCATAATGGGCTATCATTTTCTTATCAAATTCGGTTTCCAGTTTTATCTTTATATTGGGCGAATCGAACATACCCTCAACCATCTTAGTATAACCGTCGCGCGGCAGGGCCTGCACCGGGTGATTAAAGTACCTATCGTCAAAATTAAATCGCAACGGCAAGCGTTTTAAAATATAGGCTGGAATCTCGGTAGCCTTCACACCCCATTGCCGTTCGGTATAATATTTAAAAAACTTTTCATAAAGCTTAACCCCCACCATGCTCAAAGCCTGCTCTTCAAAATTTTTGGGGTCTTTTATATCCTCGCGCTCGGCGGCTATCATGTCCATCGCGCTCTTGGGCGATAATTCCTTGTTATAAACTTGACATATCGTCAACAAGTTAATGGGCAAGGAATAAACCCCATCGTGCATGGCCTTCACCGTGTGGCGGTAATCATAGAAACTTGCAAATCTTTTAACAAATGCAAATACCTTGGGCTGGTCGGTATGAAAAATATGCGGGCCATAAACATGTTCCATGATGCCGTGGGTCATCACGGTGTGGCAATTACCCGCAACATGGGGGCGTTGGTCAATCACCGTAATATCAAATTGCCCTGGGTTGGCATCGGTAAGCAGCCTTGCCACCGTCGCCCCCGATATCCCCGCCCCAACTATAAGAATTTTTTTCATGAATTGATTATTTTTATGTTTAAGAATTCCATGCTTGCTGCAAGTTTGCTGCCTGCTGCTGCATACCAACATTTGCCATTATTTGCAAAATCTTTTGCTTTTCCGTGTCGGACATTTGGCGGCTTAGCGGGGCAAAGCCCATGTAAACTTGATAGAACAGGTCATGAAAGTTGGGGGATAAAGGCACAGCCTCCCCCTGAAGTTTGGCAAAAAATGGTATGATCTGTTTTCTAACCTCATCATTATAACAATTGTTCATCATGCCCTCGATAACAAATGCCACTTCTTGCAACAGGTCATTGTTCTTTTTATGGGCGGATTCTGACAACAAACCAAACAACACGCCCGAATAATTGTTAATGATCTCTGCGGGATCACGCGAAAATTTTTTTATCAATTCTATATTGATGTCAGCCATTTGCAGGTTTTCTAATATGTCTGACTTGCCCTCCATCACCTCGCGGTGATTCAATTTTAATAACGCGGTAATAAGCGTCATGTCGCGCCAACGCTCGCGGGTGATTTGGGTATCATGACGGCGATAATGAAGCAAAACCTCAGGCAAATTTGCAAAACGATAGCCACCACGAATAAACCGCATCCACATATCCAAATCCTCCGCATTGACCAATTGCGTGCGGTATGGGCCCATTTTTTTCAGATCTGCCGCGCGCGTCATGACCGTGGGGTTGGCAATACCCGCCACACCATTGGCGGTGTTTTCTACAATTTCTTCATGGCTTATCATGCAACGAAATCCCTGCCTGACATTACCCTCTTCATCTATCCTCACCATGTTGGTACCCAAAACCGACAGGTCGGGGTGGTCAGCAAAATAAGCCAGCTGTTTTGCAAACCGTTCGGGCAGGGAAATATCATCGGCGTCCATCCGCGCAATATAATCCCCCTTCGTTAATTGTATCATGCGATTGAGTTTGCTGGATATAAACCTATCGCTGCCATTTTTTTCATGTTTGATTCTTTTATCTTGCTTGGCGTAATTATCGGCAATGTCGCTGGAATCATCGGTGCAACCCGTGGTATCGATAAAAAATTCGAAGTTTTGAAAAGTCTGACCCAAGATACTATCGATGGCCTTCGGTAAAAAATTCGCCACGTTAAAAACGGGCATGATAACCGATAAAAATGGTTCTTTCATTTTGCGTCCCCTTGTTGCTTATCCTAGGTTAATTAAGACCTTAAAGCAATAACCTTACCAAGCGCGTCCTGCCGTTGGTGGGTTACCATGATGATAGGAATTTTCTGTTTATCCATTGCATCCAACACAAGCGATTTCATGGTGGTGCGCAAGTTTTTATTCAAGGAAGAAAATGGCTCATCCAACAGCAATAATTTTGGTTCGGCAAGGATAAGCATCATCAGCGACACCCTTGCTATTTCACCGCCTGACAAGGTTTTGGGGTCGCGGCGTTCAAAACCGCTTAGCTGGCATTGCTCCAAGGCTTGGGCGATTTTCTTTTCCATTGTTTTTTTATCATATTTGCCCTTGGCATTTTTTTTATTTGTTGGCGGGGTGCGCACGTTTTGTAAGGCCAGCAAAAGATTTTCCCTGACCGACAAGAATGGAAAAACCACAGGGCGTTGCGAAAAATAACCCACGCGCCGCACATGCGGCAATTGCGGGCGTATATCTTCACCATCAAGTTTTATCATCCCCTGGCTAGAAAAATTCCCCGCCCCTTGCAAACCCGCCAGGTCAAGCAAAAACGATGTCTTGCCCAACCCCGACCGTCCCATCAATGTTAAAACATCGCCACCCCGCACCGCTAGGTTTTTAAAACCCAGCAGATGACGCCCATCCAGCATGATACGATAATCTGATAATTGTAACATCAGGCGAATTTCCTATCATAAATTCCCGACAAGTAATAGGCCAAACCATAGCCAAGCATCGGCAAGGACAACAACCAAGTCGAGGCCACCGCCAACATATGCCTATCGCCCGAAAATTGATAAGCCATCAACAGCGCGCTCATGGTATCAAAATCGCGCGCCAAAATAATGTTGGGGGTATAGAGCGAAACGCTCACCGCCAAACCCAAGGCCAAGCTAAACAACAATGGACGCCATAACCAGGGTATCACCACGCGGAAAAATATGGCGGTTGGTTTTAACCCCAAGGCCTGGGCATGCCGCATGATGCCTATCGGTATTTTTTCATAAACCCCATCCAATAATAAAAATGCCAAGCCGAGTGCCATGCCGCCGTGCAATAAAAATAACAAGGCAAGTTTTTGCCCGCCCAGCAGGAAGGCCAATATATTGCCGTGCAACGCCAATATGGTATCGGGCAAAAAAATGGGTAATAACAAAATATATTTGGCCCAACCATCTATGCGTAATTTATTAAACCGCCACCATAAAAAAATAAAAACGGCGCAGAAACTGCTGGCAAGTCCCAAGAAAAGACTATTCACAATCGCATCAATCATGCTGCGCGGCATGTCGCCCACATCATTGATGATTGACGGCGCGGCCGAACCAAGCACCGCCGATAGCAACAAGAAACCATGCAACATAAAAATAACCATCCCCCCATAATAAAACCGCGGAAAACAGCGGTCGGTTAAACTCAATCTGAACAAAAACATTCTGCTTTGCTTCACCAGCCAGGCAACCAATAAAAACAACAACACCAAACAGCCATTGGCTATCAACAACCACAGGGCAAAACCATGCAATTGATCCTGCTGGATGGCCAATTCGGTTTGCATGCTGTTGAGCAACAAAATAGTGAAGGCGGGCGGCGCGTTGGGTGCTAAAAAAATAGCGGTTTCAATATTGTTAAAGGCAAAGAGCAAACTTAAAACGCATGGCCATTTTATCTTGGGCCACATCAGCGGAAATTCAACCTTCACATATTCTGCTATCCCCCCCATGCCTATCGCCGCGGCCTGCCTATGGTAGCCAGGCTGGATGGCGCGGCGCGCGTTAAACATAACCAACAACAAAAACGGCACTTCTTTTTGCACCAACACTATCACATGATGCAACCCATTGGGGTTGGGGAAGCCGTTGCTTAATGCACCATAAAAAATATCCATACCAGCCAGCAAAGCAAGCGGCGGCACGGCCAGCCAAAAAAAACAAAGCCCCGTTATGAAATGAGGTTGTGTCGCCAGCCTGATAAGCCTTTCTTTTATATTGCGGGTGGATGATTGCTTTTTTATGCTGGCGTTAAAAAATGGCATGTTCATATTCAACAGCCAACTTATCAAAAAAGACAGCGAGAAAGCTATCACCGCTATTTTTGTCGAATAAAATAAGCCCGTAAAAAAACCGGGCGAATGAAGCGCCGAAGCCATGGCCGCGCCCATCGCCACGGCACCCCGCGGCAAAGCCGTCAAAAAATCACGATAATATAAAAAGGGATAAAATCCCACCGCCACCAAAACACAAAGGAAGGTTAGCCAACCATAAAAGCTAACGCGCAACAACCGAGCATTCAGCACAAAAGGATCGAGCCAATTTCGAAACATGGTCAAAAGCATCTTCCGCTATAATTGATAGCAAGAATTGTGTCTCATGACTTTGTTTTTGGTAAAGTAGCTGCGCTTATTTTAGGCGAAAATGATGGAGCAAAACTTATCGTTCGCCCTCAGAATTTTCAACGGCGGCTTCGGGCAAAACTTCTTCGCCGCCCAATTCGCTGGTGTCTTCTAAAACCTCGGTGGTGTCATCAACCGTTTCTTCGGTGTTTTCTTCTATAATTTCGATGGTTTCTTCTTCCATACCTTGGTAATAACTTTTTAAGCGTAAGGCTTCCAACGGGTTATGGGCCGCACCACATTTGGGGCAGATAGAATCTCCCTCCCTGCCCAAATTGTAAAACTTCACCTTTTCTTCGGGTGTGGAGCAATGGGGGCAAGTAAATTTTTCGCCAAGGTCGACAGTTGCAAACATGTTTTGTGCCTAACATACAAAATATAATTTGTCAAAAGAATTTATTGCTTTGATAAAGGAATCGTTTATGTTGCGGGTGCAGGATGTATAATCAATCATAAGCACAATCAAAAAAAATATTGCCGCTAGCCTCACCACCGTAACAAAAACAAATTGGATAATATTTACATTGCCTTTGTCGATAGCGCATGATTAAGCAAAAAAATGAAACTCACCAGTCATAAAACCAACCATCCGTTGCGCGGCCTTTTAAGCAAGGATAATCCCCTGGCGGCGATGGGCGATAAATCCATTTCGCACCGCGCCTTAATGTTTGCCAGCATGGCGCGCGGCACAAGCCGCATCAGCGGGTTGTTAGAAAGCGAGGACACCCACCGCACCCAACGCGCCATGGAAGCGGTGGGGGTAGATATCAAAAAGGAAGGGCAAGATTATGTCGTAACCAGCGCAGGGTTTTTATCCTTTCGCCAACCGCAAGCACCGCTCGACATGGGGAACAGTGGCACCAGCGCCAGGTTGCTGATGGGGCTTTTGGCGGGCACGGGGCATCCCATCAAATTTTTTGGCGACTCATCGCTCAGCAAACGCCCGATGGGGCGAGTCATTGACCCATTAAGCAACATGGGTGTTGTGTTTGACAATCCCGACCATAAATTTTTACCGCTGGCTTTTCGTGGTCAACCGCCATTGCTGCCGCTTGATTACACCCTGCCCGTGGCTTCGGCGCAAATAAAATCTGCCATCCTATTGGCGGGGTTATCGGCCATTGGCCAGACCACCATTTGGGAAAAGGAAATAAGCCGCGACCACACCGAACGCATGCTGGCGCATTTTGGGGTTGAAGTGCGCGAAACATTGAGGGAGAACCTGCGCGGCATCACCATCGAAGGGGGCGTGCCCGTGCTTGATAATATAACAGCCAAAAACATCAACATACCGCGCGATATTAGTTCGGTTGCTTTTTTGTTGGTGGCGGCATCTATCATCCCCGACAGCGATATCACGATTGAAAATGTCGGGTTAAACCCGACGCGCGATGGGATTTTGGAAACATTGTTAGAAATGGGTGCCGACATAAAAATAGAATTTGATAGTTTTGCCAAGGGCAGCGAGCCCCACGGCACGGTAAAAGTAAAATACGCGCCGTTGCGCGGCGTTACCACCCCGCCCGAACGCGCCGCACGGATGATAGATGAATACCCCATTCTTGCCATGGCCGCGGCCGTCGCCCATGGCACATCGCTTTTTCAAGGATTATCCGAATTGCGAGTCAAGGAATCCGACCGTTTAAACGCCATCGCCACGGGTTTGGCGGGGGCAGGATTAACGGTAAAGACAGGCGAAGATTGGATAGAAATTACTGGCAAGGGTTTGCATGGTGCCGCCAGCAAAACATCAAGCAGCACAATATCGGGGGGCAACATGATTCATAGCAACCTCGACCATCGCATCGCCATGAGTTTTTATATCCTAGGCCTGATAGCCGAACAACCCATCGTCATCGATGATGCCTCGGCCATTGCGACATCCTTCCCCCATTTTTTACCACTCATCAATCACTTGCTTGAACCTAAAAATAAGTAACCAACGAATATTTATCCAACCTCTCCCCATAAAAATGCCTACCCTTGTTATAACAACCATAACATGCTAAAAAAAAATATGAAAAAAAAGAAGTTTATTGATACCTTAGGTAAAACAGATGCGCCATCGGCGGGCGGCAAACCATTGCCGTGGTATGAACGATTAAGCGATAAAAATGTTGCCAACGTAGGAAAAAGTTTATTTGGCAAGGTAAAAGATATTGCAAAATCTTCCATCGTTGCCGACCAAAAAACCAACCCTTCACCAATTGTGGAGGCTATGGAAGCCGATTCGGTATCATCCATCCTTACCCCCAATCAAAAAAAATATGCCACGCTTTCCCCGATAGAATTTGGCATAATGTTAAAAAAGAAACGCAAAGAATTACATTGGGAACATGCTGACATTTCTCGCGAATTAAAATTTCGCGAATCGTTCATTGATGTCTTGGAAAATGGTCGTTATTATCTTTTGCCTGACCAATATTTTATTCGCGGCCTCATTGGGCAATATTCACAATTGTTGCATATTGATGAAGATATTTACCTGCCCTTCTTGGCGCAACATTTTTATGACGAAATGGCCATCAAACGTTTATTAAAAATGAACGATATCGCCCATACGCCTTCTCGGTTTTTTAATCGCGACAAAGAATATGTTAAGAAAAAATTTAACTATCATCCAACCCACCTGATAGATTTGATAAAACCTGTCGGCCTGCTTGTGGTGCTGGCTTTGTTGTTTGGTGGCTATTATTTGTTCTTATCCATCGGCGAAAAAAATAACGCGACCAATCCCGCCGCCCTCACAACTCCCGCGGCACAATTTATGTTGTATGCCAACGAAAATACCCCGATAAAAATAACCGCCGCCAATGGCACCCTGTTGCTAGAAACCGTGATGCAAAAAGGGCAAACCATCAACCTGCCCTCCCAAAAAGATGCAAAATTGAACACCCCCGCGGTGGCCAATTTAACCTTTTTACTCGATAACAAAGCCTATCGCTACACAACAACCAGTGCTGTCCCCTACATCATTCATGTCGAGCCAGAAAAACTACTGCCATTGTTAACCCTGGTGCCAACGCCAGCCAGCAAAAAATTGCCCGCTGATTCGCTCGATGCCAGCCCCGATACCCTGCCCGAGGATGTTATTAGCAACGATCCCATCGCGCCCAAATCTCAATAAACAATAAATAAATATTTTTGGAAACCCCTAAGCCAGCTAGATTGCAAAAAATGTTGGCGCAGAAAATATTAATTCCGCCGTTGGTTCATGGTATGATGACGCGCCTGAATAGGTTGGCGGAGGTCAGGGTGGTTGGCGGTGCGGTGCGCGACCAATTGTTGGGGTTAGCGATTGAAGAAACGGTTGCCTATCATTACGACCTAGCCATCAAAACCACCCCGCCCCTATTAAAAAAATATGTGGAAGAATTCGATGATTGGCGATTGATATTAGATGGCTTTGACCATGGTATTATTCGTATTGTCCAGCAGGGGATTATGGTGGAGGTAGCCTGCCTGCGCCGTGATGTCAGCACCGACGGTCGCCATGCGGTGGTTGCGTTTGGCGGTGATTGGCAAGATGATGCGGCAAGGCGTGATTTCACCATCAACGCGCTTTACGCCGACATCGCGGGGCAAATATTCGACCCGCTGGGTATCATGCCCGATATAAAAACACCGCGCCTAACATTCATTGGCGATAGCAAGCAACGTATTACCGAAGATTACTTAAGGATCCTACGCTACTACCGATTTTTAGCCACCATACCGTTGCTGTCCCACGATGCCGCCGACAGAAAAATTATCATGGGGCAAAAAAATGGTTTGCAAAAAATATCACACGAACGGGTTGGCATGGAATTGTTAAAAATTTTCTTATCAAGCAAAGCAAAAGACACCATGCGCGCCATGGCGGAAGACGGCATTTGGCAAGAAATAGGCCTCAGGCTAAAGGACACCCTTATCCAAAATCTATCCAGCGCGATGATAGAAACCATCAATGGCTGGCCCGCAACGCGGCGCGCAACATTTTATTTTTCGTTGTTAGAAATAATGGGTGAGCCATTGATGCAAAGCAATTTTGCCTGGCCCAAAGAAATAAACAAACTTATCGCCGACCATGCCCATGCGGATAAAAAATGGGGCTCGAAATTTCAGCCGTTTGCTATTCATTATTATGGCGGGCAAGAAGTTTATCAAACATGGTTGATGCACCAATGGCTGAAAGGTAATATTAATCAAGAGCAATGGGCAGTTTTATCGCAACAACCGCAACCTGTTTTTCCCCTGGCCAAGGCGGGCGAAGAATTAAAATCCTTGGGTTTTGGCCGCGATGATTTTGCCACCCATATACCGCGTTTGGAAAAAAAATGGCTGGATAGCCAAGGGCAATTGAGCAAGGCCGCCTTGCTGGCCGATATCAAAAAATAATCATTGAAACCCATGCTGGTCCGCAACCGCACTAACCGTGGGGGTATGACCATGGGCAAAAAAATCAGACGGCGCAAAACCATGGCGGCGTAATAATGCGGCGGTTAACACCACGGTGCGCGGCGAAAAAAATAAAATTATTTTTTTTTCTGGATGATTTTTTATGGTTTGTTTTATCCTATCATCCATACCCTCGCTGGCCACCATGTTATAGAGCGATAATTTTTCCGCGGCTATGTTGTTTGTTAATAGGCGGGCTACCAAATCTTCGCCCTGCCCCTCCCCCGCGGTTTGTGCGGCACCGATATGCAGGATAGCCCCTTCCTCACGCCCATGAAATTTCTCCTGTATTAATTTCGCAAGTTTTTCTACATTGCCGCCCGCTATCAATAATTCTTGGTTCGGCGGCGGAGCAAAAAGTTGCTGTTGTAATAATTCTTCTATAGTCAAGCCTGTCATGGGGCCGACCGCGAATATTTTTTTAATCGTGCCATATTTTTTTATTAAGTCCACCCCTGATGGTCGACCAAAATATTCCATAAGGGCGCGCACCCCATTGCCAGAGGTAAAGGCCAGCGCGCTGGCGCCAGCCAATTTTTCATAAACGATGCTATCCGCCATGCCCAAGGTTTCATATTGCATAACCGATAGATGCAAAGCCTTATACCCCGCCGCCTTATACTCGGCGGTTAATTTTTCACCGCTGGAATCGGGGCGGGTGATAATAACCAGGGCGGATGTATCTATATTTTTATCGATGGTCATCGCGGGGTGCAGGTAAGTAGAGAATCAATATTTATTGTAAAGCCATTACCGTAAAGCTTGGGCCAATGCGGTGATTATTTTATCCCCGTGGCTCAATTCACCAACCATTATTTTTTGCCGTGGGTTAGATAAATCTTGGTTGGCGACAAAACCTATCGCACGTAAATTCTTACCATCGATTTCTACCAGGCAACCTATCGGCGTTTTGCACGAACCATCAAGCAACGCCAAAAATTTTCTTTCCAATTCGACTGCCCGTGCCGCATGGGCGTCATGCAACGGGGCGCATATTTTTTTTATCGATTCATTGTGCGACAACGCCATCAAACCCAATGCCCCTTGCGATGGGGCGGGCGGGAAATCTTCGGCCGAGAAAACCTCGCTGATGCGATGTTCCAACCCAACGCGTTTTAACCCCGCCACCGCCAACACCATGGCGTCCATCTCGCCCTGCTCCAATTTTTGCAAACGGCTGTTGATATTGCCACGCAACAAGGTAAGCACCAAATCAGGACGATGTTTTTTTATCAAGGCTTGACGGCGCAGCGAAGCAGTGCCAACCACACTGCCTGGCTTCAACGATGCCAAGGTTGCCTTGCCATGGCTTACCAAACAATCAAGCGGTGTTTCGCGGCGGGGAATGGCAATAATCTGTAATTGAGCCTGCAAATTGGTTTCAACATCTTTTAACGAATGCACCGCAAGGTCGATATCGCCCTGCAACAAAGCATTATCCAATTCTTTGGTAAACAACGCCTTGCCCCCTATCGCCGACAAATTGGCTTCTAAAAATTTGTCGCCGCTGGTGGTCATGGTTTTTATGTCAACCACCAATCCGTGATGCGCCGCCTCCAACCCCGATCTTATCAGCATGGTTTGCGCCAAGGCCAGGGGGCTAGCGCGGCTACCTATCACTATATTATTTGCTTGCGAGTTTACCATCGCTTGCTTTTATAGATTTTATCACCAAAAAATGATAGATGTTTTTTATTATGATAGTGCTTGGTATTGAAACTTCTTGTGATGAAACATCGCTTGCCCTGGTAAGTGATGGGCAAGCCAACGGGGCGGCAAAAAACGCGCCAGCCATGCCGTTACAAAAAAATAAAATTCTGGCCATGGAAACATGGTCGCAGCTGGAGGAACACCGCCCATTCGGTGGCGTGGTGCCAGAGGTGGCGGCCAGGGCGCACCTTGATAAAATAATGCCCCTCCTCACCAATTTATTTCGCAAAGCCAGCCTGCCCCTTTCGGCGGTGGATGCCATTGCCGCAACCCACGGCCCTGGCCTGATTGGTGGGTTAATAGTCGGGGCGATGCTGGGCAAGGTTTTAAGTTTTGCCTTAAACAAACCACTGGTGGCGGTGAACCATTTGGCGGCCCATGCCCTGTCGGTGAGGTTGGATAATCCCGCTATTACTTTCCCCTACCTGACCTTGCTGGTGTCGGGCGGGCATTGCCAATTGCTGTTGGTGCGCGGGGTGGATGATTTTTTACTTTACGGCGAAACATTGGATGATTCGGCGGGCGAAGCATTTGATAAGGGTGCGCGTTTGCTTGGTTTGCCGCAACCTGGCGGCCCCGCCATCGAACATTGTGCCAAGCAAGGGGTGGCGGCAAGATTCCCCCTGCCCACCCCGATGAAGGGTGTGGCGGGTTGCAATTTTTCTTTTTCTGGTTTGAAAACTGCATTAAAAAATAAGATCATGAAGCAAGAAAATTTTACCGTTGCCGATGCCGCCGCCAGTTTACAGCAAGCCATTGGCGAATCATTAAAAGAAAAATCTCTCGCCGCCATGAAAAAATATAAAAATGAGGTGAATAATAGCACGCAACCGCGCCATTTTTGTTTGGTGGGCGGTGTCGCCGCCAACCAATTTATTCGCGGGTTGTTGCAGGATGCTGCCCATAACCAAGGATTTTCGTTTGTCGCCCCCGCCGCCAAATTATGCACCGACAATGGCGCGATGATAGGTTGGGCGGGGATAGAAATGTTGCGCGCGGGAATAAGCCACGACATTGATTACAAACCACGACCACGCTGGGCGACGACCGACCTAAACCCCACCCGCCAGATTCATAACAACCTTCAGCAAATATAACGGGCAACCTATCATGAATATAACAATTTTGGGCGCGGGACATTTTGGCACGGTGCTGTATAATATATTACGCGCCAAGCACCATGTAACCTTGGTCAGGCGGGGTGAGGCAATAACCCTCACCCAGCAGGATTTTTTGTTGGTAGCCCTGCCCGTGCAGGCCTACGACAGCGTTTTTAAAAAACTCGCCCTTGATAAAGCAACCTTGCCCACCACCCTTTTGTTTTCGAAGGGCATGAACGAAGATAGGCTGTTGCCCTCGGCTATCCTTCAACAATATTTTCCTACCGTGGCCTGGGGCATTGTGGCGGGCCCCAATTTTGCTTTCGAAATGGAAAAAAATTTACCCACCGCCTCGGTCCTGGCTAGTCATCACGCCGCTGTGCTAACGGGCGGGCAAACATTGTTGCAACAAAATTTTTGGCGCATTTATGCCAACCATGACCCTATCGGCGTGCAATTAAATGGCGTCATGAAAAATATTCTGTCCATCGCGGTGGGGGTGGCGCGTGGCAAAAATTTAGGCCTTAATGCTAGCGCAAGCCTTATAAGCCGCGGTTTGGCGGAAATGAAAAAATTGTTGCTGGCCGAAAAAGCCGCGGGCGAAAATAGCATCAATGAAAATACCTGTTACGGTTTATCGGGTGTGGGCGACCTTGTCTTGACTGCTAGCTCCGAATTATCACGCAACACGGCATTGGGGATAAAATTGGGCCAGGGGTGCGATATTGCAACCGCCCTACAACAATCGCGCGGCGTGGCCGAAGGTTATGGTGCATCACGCCAATTGGCGGCGCGCGCAAGATTGCTGGGGGTTGATTTGCCCATTATTAGCACCGTCGCCGCGGTGTTGCATGAATCTTTACCCGTCGATAAGGCTATCGAACATTTGCTCAGTCGCCCCTTACCCGGCAGCGAATAAAAAATAAAAGCGGCGGTCATGCCAAGCCCGCGCCCGCAAAAAACAATATTTAATAAATTGACAAAGCAGGAATGGTTGCGGTATAGTTTTCCATGTCGGCGGATGCTGAACATAAGCGGGACATGCGGGATATGGTGGGGCGTTAGTAGCGGGACCATAGGGACACGACACAAGAAAGGTGTCCTCAATCACGTGACCACTATTTTGGCGATTATTACATTTCTTATTTTTATCGTGGCCTTCCCCGTTATATGGCAGAGGTTGCCCGTTTCGATTGCGCGGCTTATCCTTGTGCTATTTGGGTTTGGCTTTATTTTTGTCGCCTTTATTATATTAAAAAATCTTTGGTGGATTTTACCCCTGGGTTTGGGCGTGGCGGCACTGGCATGGGCTATCGATTATTTCATAGCCAAGAAAAACCATACCGAACCAAAATTGTTATCGCCACTGCGTTACCTTGCCAACCCGCAAAAACCAGAAAAGAAAAATGAGGATACCAAACCTGCTTTAAAAAACACATCAACCCGCCAACCGCCCGATCCCTACGAAAAACTATAAAGAAATCCATCTTGTAAACTGCTAAAAGATAATCTATAGATAGTAAATAGAAACAAGATGGTATGCTGCGGTTGCTGTGTTATTTCTACCCGCAACATTATAAAAGGAGAACCATCGCTGTGTTTTTATTTCATATCCTTACTGCCAGTTTATTAGTTTTATTTTCTGGAATCGGCATTCTTATTGGTTTTGTCTCGTTTTTCATATCCAACAATATATGGTGGATATTGACTATCCTTATTTTGGTTCGCTTGGCTATATAAGCCCAAATAAGCCCAAGGTTTTTTTAAAAAAGTTCTGGTTTGCGGTCGGCGTCCTTGTATCGTTCTTCCCTCACATGGCGGGGCTGCTTAAAAAAAATCATCGCAACAATCTGTGGATCCTTAAAAACAACATGCCTTGCATTATTATTTTCGATTGGCTATGGGTGGTGAGATAAAATCATGATAACATTTTTACTTATTATCCATGCCATTATTGCCTTGGTGCTTATCATCCTTGTCTTATTGCAAAAGAGCGAGGGTGGATCGCTCGGCTTTGGCGGCGGCAGCAATAGTATGTTTAGCGTGCGCGGCAGTGCCAATTTCTTAACCCGCACCACGGCCATTTTGGCAACTGTTTTCATGGTAACAAGTTTGGTTTTGGCTATTTTGTTTTCTCGCAATTCACAAAGCAACCAATCAATCTTAAAAGAATTAGACAATACCCCCAGCAAGCAAGATAAGCTAGCACCCGCTAAAATCCCTAATACAAACGGGGCTGATACATTAAAACCGTTCGAGAATGCCCCCGCCGCGCCCAAAGCGCAATAGGTAGGCTCAATAGAGCACAATAGGTAGGCGCAATAGAGCAAGCACTATATCACACAAGCCAATCGCTTTTGGCATGTTCTTGGTGGATCTGCGCCAAAAATAATTGACCGTTTTCTGACATGACTGATGTATGATCTGTTTGCTGTTGCGCAGCGGCATCAACATCTATCGTTGTGTTTAGGTCGTCATGGATAACGGGCGGCATATTTTCCACGCCATCCGCCAACAGGTTAGAATCAACAATCTTATCATCGGTCATCAACAGTTGCGGCGCGGGCGTAGTGGGCGGAAACATAGTGGGTGGCAGCAAGCTATGGTCAACGGGCGCAAGCAAATCCCCCGTATCCAAATCTATAAAATAATAATCACCAAAAAAATTATTAAAAACCCGATGGTTTATATTTGCATCGCGTAGTATCCCCAAAGCAACCCCATCCAAAACAAATTGCGTTAGGGCATCGCGCAACAAAACCAAACCATCGCCCGCCAGGGTTAGCCCATGTTCCAGGTTTGATAAAAAATCGCTTATATCCGTAATAACCAATACACCATGCGGCGCTATGGTTAGCTTATCATGGTTGTTATGTAACCACGGCGCAATATCTTCCCACGCCACCAATCCATAAAGGGTTATGTTGGTAACCACGCCATTGGTTTTTTCTAGCTTAATACTGCCATCCGTCAGTTCAATTTTCTGCTCCGTCAATTTATCTGTTACGGGTTCGTTTTTTGAATCCTTGTCCGCGGGCGGGTTGGTAGGGGAAGGATTATCATCCTTGCCCATATCATAAACGGCATTAGCCGTGGGATGAGTTTCATTAAACAACGCCTTATCAATATCCTGTTGCATCATGTAATCCATCGCCTGCAATGATTTGCTTATGGTGCTGGGCGATATATTAAATTGTGCGTCTTGTTTATCTGGTAACAAATGATTGGGTTGTTTGACCGTTATGCTATCTTGGCGATGATAATAATTTTTTGCCAAACCAAGATAGGGCGAGACAAGTTGATAAGGCGTTAATATCGACTGTGGCCTATCGAACAAATAATCCCCCAGCAAACTATCAGACGATGGCGTATCAGGTATAATAGTGATATCATCATTGGCATCATTTGTTGCGGCATTGCTCTCCTCAACCTGTGTTGCGGAATCGACGTCCTCATTATCTGCAGGGGGCGTATCGGCATCCTCCGCCCCATCCCCTGCTCCCACCTCAGGCATTGCGGCAGAATGAAGCAATGGATGCGATGGGGAAGATTGTTTAACCTCATGAAAAATATTTTGACCATTAACAACATGGTCTTTTACAATATCTTTTGCAGGGTCTTTTACGTCAATCCTTGCCTTGGCGGCGTCGGCTATCGCCAATAACCCTATGGTTAGGGCAGGAGCAAACCCGCCACGGTCGACGCCCTGGTGCCACCTCGGCAACCTCGCCCCTTCTATAACAACCCTGGCACTAGCAGGAGAAGTTATGCTGGAAAGCAGTTTTTTCTTTTTGCTATCGCTTACGAATCGTGGCAAATATAACCCGTTGTTTTTCCTCATGGGTTAATAATAAAACCAACAAAAATAATTATTCAAATGTAAGAACGGCGATTCTTTTTTTGTTCATATTTTAATCAATAAAATTATAATTAAAATAGTTTTCATTTATTAATTTTATATATAATTGTTATTCATTCTTTGTTTGTTTTATAAGAACCTTCATCAATCCACCGTCTGTTGACGCTATGTTCTTGCTGCCAATTTATTTTTTATAAATAACAAACCATTATGCAAACATTCATCCCGCCACTTATCTACAAAACAAAAATTGCCTACGCCGATACCGACGCGGGCGGTGTGGTTTATCACGCGCGCTACATTGACATGGCGGAACGGGCTCGCCTTGACGCCCTGCACCAACTTCACTATCCCATTAGCAAAATGTTGCATGACCATCATGGTTGCTTCATCGTTAAAAACCTGCAATTGGATTATCGCGCACCCGCCTATTTAGAAGACGATATAACCATCCTTACCCAACCAATAAAAATAGGCAGTGCCAGCCTAACTTTTCGTCAAGAATTTCTATGCAAAGAAAAATCTTTAGCTGTTTTGGAAATCCTGCTAGTATTTATTTCCTATGAACAACAAAATGCTGTGAACGGCACCCATAACGCGCTAAGCGATAGCAAGCCAAAAAAAATGCCACGTGAGTTGTCCAATATATTTATCTTGCCCAGCCAATAAAAAACATGACCTTGCATCAATCACTTCATCAAGCCAAAGAAAGCTTAGCGGACCACTTCCCCACTTTATATCATGCAACAAAAACGTGGCTGTTGGCGGGGCGGTCATCTTTTAACGAAGGTCCTTTTTGGCAATTGCTCCTCAGCACCGACCTGGCGGTCAAATTGGTCATGCTGTTTTTGATAGTGCTGTCTGTCATCAGCTGGGCGGTTATTTTAGAAAAATATTTCTTGTTAAAAAGGTTGCAACAACGCGCCGACCGCTTTGACGAAATATTTTGGTCGGGCATCAGCATGGAAGAATTATTCCAACGTATTGGCCCCCACCCCAAAGATCCCTTGTCGGTTATGTTTTCTAGCGCAATGAACGAATTGTTACAGGGACCATCAACGGTGCAAAAAATAGAAAGAATATTGCAGGCAGCCTTGAGCCGCGAAACAGCAAGGTTGGAAAAAAACCTTGGCATCCTTGCCACCACTTCTTCGGTCGCGCCCTTCATTGGTTTGTTTGGCACGGTGTGGGGGATTATCAATGCCTTTTCTGCTATCGCAAGCCGTGGCCAAAGCTCGTTGGCCGTCGTCGCCCCTGGCATAGCCGAGGCCTTGTTTGCGACCGCCATCGGGTTGCTTGCTGCTATCCCCGCGACCATGGCCTATAACAAATTCACCCTTGATATTGAAAAATATTTGGCGCGATTAGAAACCTTCATCGATGAATTTCCAGTGGTCATGCAAAAATCAATGCGCGCCAAAACCAAAATGAATATAGCCAGGAACGCCTAACAAACCATGAATCGATTTCGCCGCCGCCGCACCAAAAAATTGCCGATTGCTTATATCAACATGACGCCGTTTATCGACGTGCTGTTGGTTCTGTTGGTGGTTTTTATGATTGCCGCCCCTGCCCTTAACAACCCATCACCCAATGCCAGCGTGCCCGTCAACTTGCCCGCGGGCAAAGGACGCGCCATAAGCAAAGATGACAAGCCGCTTATCATCACCGTCAAAAATAACGGCGAGATCTATTGGGAAAATGACCTGATGACCTTGGCACAATTAAAAGAAAAGTTAGCGGTGTTGGCCAAAAGCGATAAAAATAAAAAGATATTTGTGCGCGGCGACAAAACGGTGTCCTATGGCAATATCATGACCGTGATGAATGCCATGAGCGAAAAGGGTTTGGGGCAAGTATCGCTTATAACCCAATCAATAGATAACTAAGCAAGGTGGTGATTAACCCCCATGGCAGAAAAAATATCCGCCACCAAAAAAAATTTTTATAAAGGCCCATCGATTTTATGGTCTATCGCCCTTCATATGATGGCACTGTTGATTGTTGTTGGCCTGGCATCGCCTTATCTTTTTGTGCCTGAGAAAAAGAAGAATAAAAATATCTTGGCGGTCGACCTTGTTAATGAAAAAGATATTGACCAGCGTTTACCCGATCCAGCCAAATTGGGAAAAAATCAAGTAGCCAAACCCAAACCCCTCAATAGCGAATCAAGTGGCGCAACCGATAATAAACGGCCTATATCGCCTGCCTCTCCCTCTCAGCCCCTTTCTGATAGCAAGGGTGAACAATCGAGCCCAACCAACCAAGCCAGCAAAACCCAGCAAACAAAAAAGGGCGATAACCAACAAAATATTGCCAAAATTTTAAAAACCATCGATAAAACCCCCGCCACCCCAGATGATAAAGGGAAAGCCACCCAGAATAAAAACCAACAAGCCAACACAAAACAAAGCGCCCTGGCCGATAAGCAACTGCCTATCGGCAAGAAGGACTCCCTAACCCGCAACGAGTTTTTTCAATTGCGCCAACAAATAGCAGGTTGCTGGCAAATCCCCGCGGGTTTGCGCGATGTTGATAAAACAACCATTACTGTTTTACTAACCCTTGCGCCTGATGGTAAGGTAACGGACGTAAAATTAAAGGATAAAAAAATATTGCAAGATGATACCAAGCGCATCTTAGCCGAAAGCGCGCTGCGCTCTTTTGATACACCATCATGCAGGAAATTAACATTGCCCAAAGACAAATACCCCATATGGAAAACCATCGAATTTACCTTTGACCCCTACCATGCTTTATAATTTTAAAAAAATATCTTGGTTGTTGCTTATTGCTTTTTATAGCGTCAGCCCGCCCGCCACCGCCGCATTGAAAATGACAATCAAACAAGGAACGATAAAAACCATCAACCTAGCTATTGCCGATGTCGATGTCAGTTCATCCCCCGCGGGACAAAAAATTGTCAACGATGAATTGGGAAAAAATATAGCATCGGTTATAGACAACGACCTCAGCGGCTCGGGATTATTTAACATCACCACCCGCGAAGAAAATAGCGAAAAATTATCTAGCTTTTACCAGAAGCCGTCCTTTGGCAATTGGCAAAGATTGGGGCGGCAATTTTTGGTGCAAACAAGTTTAAGCACACAAAGCGCGGCCTATGGCCCAAATCAACAAATATTAATACGCGTAAAATTATGGGATGTAGCGCAAAAGAAAAATCTTTTGGGCGAAAACGGTATAGGGCTATCTACCAACAGGCAAAACTGGCGACGGCTTGCTCACCAATTAAGCGACCAATTATACACGCGCTTAACTGGGGAAAAAGGTTATTTTGATTCGCGTATCGTATTCATTGCCGAAACGGGCAGCAAAGGCACGCGCACCAAACAATTGGCTATCATGGATCAAGATGGTGGTAATTTGCATACCATAAGCGATGGCCGTTATTTGGTTCTCACCCCACGTTTTTCCAACAACCTGCAAAAAATTTCTTACCTATCTTATGAAGATGGCGTGCCGCAGGTTTATATTTTAAATATTGAAACGGGCGAAAACCACCTGATTGGGGCATTCGACGGCATGACCTTTGCTCCACGTTTTTCACCCGATGATAAAAAAATAATTTTTTCTTATGAGTTTGATGGTGCCAGTAATATTTATGTAAAAAACCTTACCATGTCCCCAAGCGATGACTTGGGCATGGCCCTGACCAGCGGCAAAGACATCAACACCTCGCCCTGCTATTCGCCCGATGGTAGCTTCATTACCTTTGCCTCTGACCGCAGTGGCACCCAGCAAATCTACGTCATGGATAGCAATGGAAAAAATCCAAAACGTATAAGTTATGGCAACGGCGAATATTCGACCCCTGTGTGGTCACCACGCGGCGATTATATTGCCTTCACCAAACAAAGCGACAATCGTTTTTATATCGGCATTGTAAAACCCGACGGGAGCGACGAGCGTTTGTTATCGCAAAGTTTCTTGGACGAAGGACCCACTTGGTCACCCAACGGTCGGGTGATAGCCTTCTTTCGTCAACCAACGGCCGACGACCCCGACCTATCGCTTTGGACCGTCGATATAACGGGTAATTTTTTAAGAAAAATTCCCACCCCTATTCATGGCTCCGACCCTGCATGGTCTCCCCTATCCCCGCAATAAACTTTATGAGTATTTAACAAAGCCTAAGACGGAAGTTATAGCTTGAATTTTGTCAGACTCGTCTATAATAATGAATGTAGGAATTATAAATTATAACCAATATCCTTATCACAACCCATGACAAACCAACGCTATGTCGTCCTTGACACCGAAACCACTGGCTTCAAACCTGAGGAAGGTCACCGTATCATTGAAATTGGCGCTGTCGAATTAGAAGGTTTTCAAAAGGGAAAAGAATATCAGCAATATATTAATCCGCTGCGCGATGTGCCCCAGGCTTCTTTCCAGGTTCATGGTTTAAGCGAAAAATTTTTAAAAAATAAACCCTTGTTCGTTGATGTGGTTGATGATTTTTTGAACTTCATCGGCGATGCAACCTTGCTGATCCACAATAGTGATTTTGACATGGCCTTTATCAATCACCACTTGGCGGAATTGGGCTATAGGGCGCTGACAAATCCTGTGATTGATACGGTGATGGTGGCGCGCAAGAAGTTTCCAGGGCAGAGCAACAGTTTGGATGCCCTGTGCCGTCGGTTTGATATCAGCCTTGAAGAACGGCAACAACATGGCGCATTAAAAGATTGCTTGCTGTTGGTCGATGTTTGGTTAGAATTAAACGGTGGGCGTCAGGCCAGCCTTAACCTTGAAAGCCAGGGCACCAGTAAAAAAACCAACAACCAAGTCAGCACACCCGCCCCCGTCATCAATAATCAGTTAGCCAACAACAGCGGGAGTGTTATGAATGATCAGGAGGTTCGCGCAAATATAGGAAACAACAACGCGCACCGCCCCGCCCGTTTATTTGTCGCCAGCGCCGAAGAATTACAACAGCACCAAGAATTGTTGGCGCAAAAAATTCCAAATAATTTATGGGGGACAATACAATAGCATTGTTAAAAAAATGGACTGGCTAAAAAAAATCTATTATTATTTCTTTTTCTTTATTCGGGGCGCGAAGGATATTGATTGGCGCACCATGCCAAAAGACCTGGGCGAGGAAGCCCGTCATCATTGGCAACGCACCAACAAAACTATTAAAAAAACATACAGCAAGCACTTAAAAACTTCGGCGAATCTGCCGCCTAATTTTTATCTGCTGTGGGAGGGGGTTATTTTATTTTGGCGCGGGCGCAAGCCATTGTTTAAAATTATTTTTGTGCCGTGGATCGTTGCCACCATTGTTAGTTCGGCATTCACCATTTTATTGCCCAAATCTTTGTTATTTAATTATGGCTTGTCTTCATTAATTAATTACCTGCTGGTCGCGCTGTGCGTCTATCCTTTTGCTTTTTGGGCAATTGGCGAGGACACCGAAGGCAAAACACTGTCGCTGCGTTTTTCTAGTTGGAATGCACAAAAAAAAGACTTTATCCTTAAAATTTTACTGTGGCTGTTTGTGTTCGCGGTTATATTTTTTAGCTGCTTTTTTGTTATTAATAATTTCTTCGAATTCCTACAAGATATGTTGCGCGGGCGGTTCCATGACTTCATCACGGGTTTAATTTTATTATGCTACATTATTATTGTTTTTGGCTTGATGTACTTCTTTGCCTCCTGGTTGCTTTTTATTCCCTATATTATTTTTCAAAGCCGTTTCCACCTCTTAAGCATCAAGGAATTATACGACTTGGAGGGATTGGAAGATGAATTAAAAATATTCTTTGCCATTGTTCGCCAATATCATATTTGGATATTCTTATTATTTATAACTATTTTGGCTGTCCCCGTGTTGGTGGGGGCATTGGGTTTGATATTTGCTGCTGCTATTTATTACTTGGGCGCGCTTGCAACTTACTCCTTGCCGCTTTTCATTCGTTCCAGCATTATCCAAGTTATATTAATGAATAGCGTGACATTGTTGGTTACGTTCGTTAGCGTTACCATTATATCAATTATATTATCCCGAGCCTTTTGGTTATTGCGTTACAAAAAATCTGCTAGCTTTCCAAAAATATAATAATTTGCTATAGGCTCTATCTGGCCCCTGGGGCGATAGAATAAAAATCATGATAAGAAAAAAAATAAACCTTGATGTTCGCAGCACATTAGCCGACGGCATGTCCATCACTTGGCAAGAACGAAATTTTATTTTTAACCTGGCTTTGCTTCCTGCCTTTTTAATTGGCCTATTTGATATCACCACATTTCTGCCCAATTTCCCCAAAAATAATCAAATTGTTTTTTTCGTTTTTGCGCTTTGCCAATGGGTTATTGGCTTGCCGTTTGTTGTTGGGTGGATATTGTTCTTGCATGGTCGCATCACGCGGCGCGATAATATTTTCCATGTATTTAAAAAATATGCTGCCATTTGGCGATTTATGTGGCGCAATATTATTTTTTCTATCCTATTGCTCTTGGTTTATGGCGCGGTGACAAGTTTATTATTTTTATCAGCAAAAATCACCCCGCTGGCCACCAACGAAAAAATATCTTTATCCATATTATTGCTGCCCGCGGTTTTCATTGCGCCATTTTTTTTCTTGTCCATGATAGATTTTGTGCTTAATAAAAAATTTCAACCATTCTTATTGTTGCAACATGCCTTTCATTCTTACGGCAAAATTTTTCTTACCTTGTGGATATTGGCTTTTTTCTTCTTGGGCATCGTGTCGGGTTGCTCGATTATTCTGGGCGTCGGCTTCGCGACATTTGGCATCGATGATGTGACGGTGTTGCAAAAAATTATTCAAAATTCTATCGCCCTGTCTTTTGTTTTATCATTTTTGGGCAATATGTTTTTCTTTTGGCTGTCGACCTGCGCCTACAATATTGCCTATCGCTACTGGCAAGACATCAATTAATTTTTTCTCTTGAGTTCGATAAAGGGCGGGCAAAGGACCTGCTAGCCCCCCGTTTCGACCATGGCGCGCCGTTGCGACGGTTGATGGCCACCACGACTAATGACAAAATCATGGCTTAAGGGTTTCCTTGCCATGGCGTTGATGATGGCATTCTTAACCTGCGCCACCCCGCCCTTTCTTAAATCCGCCCTTATATCCACCATATCGTCTTTGCCCAAACATAGGAAAAGTTTGCCGCTGGTTGTCAAACGCACCCGATTGCAGGAACTGCAAAAATGATTGGTCAGGGGCGTAATGAAACCAATTTTTTGTCCTGTATCATGACATAAATAATAATTGGCGGGGCCGCCCGTTTTTTGCTCGCTCTTGCTTAATTGCCAACGCGTCATGATATCGGCGCGCACCAGCGACAGGGGCATGTATTGCTCGCTACGCACCGACCAATTTTCTTCGTCGTTTTCTTTTCCTAACTTTCGAGTCGTTGTTTCTTCGCCAATGTCGCCCATCGGCATAATTTCGATAAAGGTTAAGTCATAACCATTATCGCCGCACCATTTTATCATGTCATGAACTTCTTGGTCGTTAATATTTTTCATCACGACCATGTTAATTTTTACCGCCAAGCCAATTTTTTTTGCCAATTGAATACCGTCAATGACCTGTTGCAAATGGCCACCGCGGGTAATACGCGTAAAAACATCGGGGCGCAAACTATCAAGCGAGACATTAATCCGCCGCACCCCCATGGAAAAAATCTGTTCCGCCAACCCCGCCAATTGGGTGGCGTTGGTGGTAAGGGTTAATTCGCGCAAACCTATCTTTTTTTCTGTGCTTAGGTAACTATCATTATCCGTCGGCACCAATTCCTTCCCCAATTTTTCTATTAACCACAATATGTTTTTTCTTACCAATGGTTCGCCGCCTGTCAGGCGAATTTTTTTTATTCCTAACTCGATAAAAACCTTGGCGATGGTTAATAATTCCTCTAATTCCAAAATATCTTTCTTGGGCAAGAATTTCATTTTTTCAGGCATGCAGTAAACACAACGCAGGTCGCAACGGTCGGTCACCGATAGTCGTAGGTAGTCAATATGGCGGCCAAAGCCATCTATCAAATTAGGTGACTGACTTGTTGCGTTGGGTGCGGCGCGGGATAAAGAAGATAATTCAGGAAGCATGGCGAGCAATGACTATAGAGCTATTCTTGGTTTTTCTCAAGGTAAGGTAAAAAAAAATTATCAAATGTCGCCAAAATATTGTTTTATTTTTTTAAAAATAACTAATTCATTGTTTTTAAAAGAAATATAGATTATCATGCTTTGTGATGAACCTGGGCATGAACTTATTTCACGGATTTTGGAGTGAGTTTTGGACCAGTTTCCTCGCTTTTATTGAGGGATTCGCAACCATCACTTCACCCTGTATTTATCCTATTTTGCCTCTACTTCTAACCACCACTGGGACTGGGAATAAATATCGTCCCTTCGCTATCATGACTGGCTTTTTTCTTAACTTCACCTTGTTCGTTTTTACCGCGCGCTACCTTACGGGAATTCTTGGCATTAATTTGGATTATATAAAATATGCCTCGGTGATGATGCTGATTATATTTGGTGGCGTCATGTTGTCGGATAACTTGTCCCAGCAATTTTCCGCCCTAACAAGCAACCTTGCCAATTCGGGTAGCAGATTATTATATTATATCGAAACGCGACAATATAACGACATTATTGTTGGTTTGGCGATTGGCGCGGTTATCGCCCTGGTTTGGGTGCCATGCGCTGGCCCCATTTTGGGTTCGGCCCTTACCCAAGTTATAAGACAAACCGATAACCTGCATGCGGTGATGGTGGTGTTGGCCTTTGCCGTGGGGGTCAGCGTGCCGTTTTTAATCATCGCCCTGTTGGGCAGGAAAGCCTTAAATTATTTTGGCTGGCTGCCCCAGCGCCATCGCCTGGCGCGAAAAATAGTGGGGACAATGATTATTGTATCGGCGTTGTTGGTTGGAACCAATGCCTACGCCACCGAAAACAAACCCGTTTCTGTTTTTGCTGATGGGCCATTCAGCAAACCCCTTTCCTTTACCGCGCCAGAATTTGTCAACATTCAACAATGGTTTAATGTTGACCAGCCGCTAACCATAAGTTCTTTGCGGGGCAAGGTTGTCTTGATTAATTTTTGGACCTATTCTTGTATCAATTGTCAACGCACCCTGCCCGCTATTGTCGAATGGGACAGGAAGTATCGCAGCAAGGGTTTGGTTATCATCGGTGTGCATTCGCCCGAATTTGAACAGGATAGGTCGCTGGCCGCCATTCAAAATGCAATGCGGCAGCACGGCATAACCTATCCCGTGGCGGTGGATAATCAATTACAAACTTGGGATAATTATCACAACGATTGCTGGCCAGCATTTTATTTCATTAATAAATATGGTCGCGTGGTGCACGGTATATGCGGCGAACATAATTACCTGGAAACGGAAAAATACATCAACAAAATGTTGCAAGAATAATTTATTTTGTGCGATGAGAGCATCCTGGCCAACAACAAGGCCTGCGTTTTCCTTCTAACAGCTCCTCGCAAGTCCTTACAATTCTATGCGCCCTGGTTTCTGGTTTCTTGGCGTCTTCTACCCAGCAAATAAATTCATTACGCGCCAGCGGCGTTATATCTTCCCACAAGGTTCTTACTTGGGGGTTAGCAAACACCGCGGCTTGCAAATCTTTTGGCATTTGATGGGGAAGTTTTGATTCTTTTATCATCAAGCGTAGAAAAAAATAAAAGATATTATTTTATTTCTATCATCACTTCGTTGCGACGCAAGGGTGGCAAGGTCCAAGGTGCATTGTAAAAGGCGGTGCGCGGCGCGCCCACGGTTTGTAAATTCTTACTGTTGGCATAATCCATCAATTGTTTAAAATGTTTTTCAATATTGTCTTTGCTCCATATACCAGAAAATTTTATTGCCAACCATTGCTTGCTGGCGACTTGTTTTAATTCGACACGCTTGTCATCGGGCGTGGGCAAGGTTGCCAACGTATATTCTTTTGGCATAACAAATTGCACTGTCCATGAACCGTCATCGGTTAATTGTTGAATGACGGGCGCTGTCATGGCAACTTTTTCACTATCTTTTTGTTGAATGACGGGCGCGGTCATGGCGATTTTTTCACTATCTTTTTGTTGAATGACGGGCGCGGTCATGGCAATTTTTTCAGCCCCATTTTTATTTGCCGACGCGGTTTTTGATTGATTGCCGCCAAAAATATAACCAGCAATAAGGCGGAACCCCTGGCTGGCGGCCGCACCCCGTTCGCCGCTCACTTTAACTTCCGCCACGATATAGGGCGCGTATTGGCGCAATTGGATATTACGCTCGGCCTGGATTATTTTGAAATCAGGCTCCTTCACATTGTTGATGGCCATAGGAATAATGACCCATAATGCCGCAATAAATATTACGGTCAGGGTGAATATAAGAAATGTTCTATTCATTGTTATTATCAATATAGATGAATTTTACCAACTTGCCAAGAAAAATACAATGACGTTTTTTCTAACGCTGTTTGGCTGATAATTTATTAAATGTCGCCTGGCAATGGCATGGAACCATGGTTACATTTTTATTTTCATGGTAGAATCGATGGAGGGCATGAAAGGTTTTCACAAATTTCTTTTGGTTATCATTGACCAAGGCAACAATGGGCAGGGGCGTCCTGTCCGCCGCCAGCGACGACATCATCCACGTTGCATCGGCCACCAAAAATATTTTTCCACGATCGGTATCTTGCAAATATAATCCATGCTGGCCGCGTGCGTGACCGGGCAAATCAACCGCCACCATCGCGCCGTCGCCAAAAATATCATGGGTTATAAAATTATAAAGTTTTTTATGCCCCTTGATAGGTTTTTTATCTTCGATAAATTCGAATTTCCGCTTCTTAAACAGCGTCATCAGATCGGGCAATAATCCTTTTTTAACCGCCGCAAACCCCGTGATTTTTTTTGCATAATCATACCCCGCCTGGGCGGTAATAATTTTTGCTTGCGGGAAATCATCAACCGCCGACACATGGTCAGCATGAAAATGTGAAATAAAAATATATTTGATATCATTTTTATCAATGCCATCGCGTTCCAACATCTCGACCAGGGTTTCACCGATAGAAACGGGCGTTACCATACGATACAAACGATATGGCATTTTTTCAGATGCTTTAAAAAAATTATCGCTATAGCCGACATCAAACAACATCAACCCATGTTTGGGGTGTTTGATAAGGGTGCAAACCATGGGGATAGAAACATTCTTCAAACCACTTAAAGTGATAAGCCCGCTCATCACGCATTCAGGGTGTTTGCAAAAACCAGCCTGATAAAATTTTATCGATAACACAGCGGTGATAATAAACTATTTCTTATAGTTTAGCAAAAAATAAATCCCATAAAAGGCAACGACATAAAATGGCAATATCATTGCAACCCATATCATAAACGGCATTTTAAAAACCGACACCAACAATATCATGTCAAGCAAGACCGAGGTCGCAAAAAATACATGCGCCACCACCATGGTCAAAGATTTTTTATCCCTTAATTTTTTATAAAAATAATAGGTAATGGCCGATGCCAAAACAAACATCACCAATTTAAATACGTAAATATTGGGTTTATAACTATGGGGCGTGGTCGAAGCATCAACCATAAAAAAACTAACCGCCATAGGCAGCAACCATGCTAACGTCGCACCGCCCAACACCAATCCATTATTTTTTTTCATGAATTATCTAAAAAAAATGATAATGAATTATTATTTAATATTGCAATACCACGGCGCCCAAGACCAACCCCGCGGCGGCGCCAAGGAACATAACCTTATCGCCCGATTTTAACTGCCCCGAATCAAACAATTCGTAAAAAGCATTGGGGATGGAAACAGAAACCTGGTTGCCATAATTTTCGATGGTGCGCAAAACCTTGTTATCATTGACGCCCAAACGTCTTTGAATCTGAATAATACTTTGATAACTTGCTTGATGGGGGATAATATAATCAATATCTTCCATTTTAACATTGGCTTTTTCTAGCACCGATTTCATGAAGGCAGGGAAATTCTTGCTCGCCACTTTAAACACCTTGGGGCCTTGCATTTCAAAGTCATAGCTTGTTAACTCGGGCAATGTTCCTTTGTTGGCCTTGGGGTGCGTGCGGGTGCCGCCGCCGCGCACTTGGCTAAATGCGCCGCCATCGGGGAAGGCTTGGAATACCGAACCCATAACATGCGATTTCGCGCCTTTTTCTTTGCTTAAAACCATCGCCACCGCGCCATCGCCAAACAGGCTTTTTACATCATGATGGCCATCTTGAATCCCATAGGAAGCAATTTCGCTGGTGAATATAAGAATATGTTTGTAATCTTTGGTTTGCGCCAAGGAATCGGCAATATCCAGAGCCTTAACAAAACTCAAGCAGGTGCAATCGACATCAAAACAATCTTGTTTCGATGTGCCAAATTCATACAATAACAAAGAAGATGTCGAAGGGATGATCTGTGGCACCAAAACGCCCGCGTTGATAACGCAACCAACATCATCTATCGTGATACCCGCTTTTTTCAATGCCTCTTCCGAGGCTGCCTTTGCCATGGAAAGGGTTGTTTCCCCTTCCGAAACCCAATAACGCTGGTGGATGTGGGTGCGTTCTTCGGTATAACCTTCCGACATACCCGTCATTTTATCAATATCTTTTGACGTAACGCAACGTTTGGGCAAATAACGCCCCATGCCTGCTATTTTAAAACCGTGTTCTTGTTTTGCCATCTCTGTTTTCCTTCCTTCTTAAAAAAATTTACTTACGTTCAGTAAGTTAGATTAGCTGATGTGATATTTATATTGCTTGCAATTAATTATTAGATACAAAAGATAAATTGCTTACATTGTAATAGCTTGTTCCCTTTTATATTTTTATTAATATACGCTATTTTATGTTCTTTATATGTTTTTTTTGATTATTATTTTACTATTCTTGCTTTCCACCATTTCTTTAAATCTGTCAAGCAAAAATTTTATCCAGGCAACATTAATCAATAAAACAGCGTCATTTCCTTAAATATAAAAAAATTATACTATAATATCAGCGTATCATAAACCATATTTTGAAAAAATGGCGATGGTTATATGTTTTTTACAATATTAAGCTAAAAAATAATATTCTTATATGCCTATTTTACCATGCTGTTATCGTTGGTAAAAATGATGCAGTGGCCCCGCGCCGCCGCCCACCGAAGCCTGCTCCACCGCGCGCAATGCCCCCGTTAAATATCGCTTGGCCTCTTGGCAGGCCTCCGCCATTTTTTTGGGATTACCAGCATCCTTTGCCAAATAACTGGCGATGGCCGATGATAATGTGCAACCCGTGCCATGGGTGTTTTTGGTTTTTATCCGCGCCTCGGTCAGCCATAAACCCTTTGGCATATCTGCGCCCACATAATAATCGTCGGACATATTTTGTTCTAAATGCCCGCCCTTTAATAATACCGACTGGCTGCCCAATGCTAACAATTCCTTGGCACGGCTTGCCATGGTTTCTGCGCTGATGGTGTCGCAACCCAACAAGGCTTCGGCTTCGCGTAAATTGGGGGTGATAATATCGGTCAAGGGCACCAATTGTTTTTTTAATGCCGCCATGGCGGCAGGTTGCAACAACGCATCGCCACTTTTTGCCATCATCACGGGATCCAGAACGATAGGAATTTTTTTGGGCAAAACCATTTTTTGCAAAACATCGGTCACGGTTAAAATAATATCTTCATTAAACAACATGCCAATTTTGATGGCGTCAGGCATGATATCTTCTAAAATTTTTTCTAACTGTTGACGCACCGCGTTTGCCGATACATCGAACACCGCGCTTACCCCGTGGGTATTTTGCGCGGTGATGGCGGTTACCACCGCCATGCCATAACAACCAATGGCGGAGAATGTTTTCACATCCGCCAACACCCCCGCCCCGCCCGACGGGTCAAGCCCCGCGATAGATAAAACTTTATATTTCATTGATGATGGTTTTCCTATCTTGCTGCCCGCCATGGTCCATAATCTCTTCTATCGCTTGCCAATCGGGCGCAAATAGCAAATCGATAAATTTTGTTTTGAAGCTGGCGGGTTCATGATGCGACTGCGCCGCCACCTGCCCCGTCAGGGCGAAAAAATGCACCGCCATGTTGGCCGCCATCAAACCATTACCCCCAACCGCGGCGAAGGCCGCCACCACCGCCGTCAACACACAACCCATGCCCGTGATAGATTGCATAAGGTTCGAGCCATAGGGGCAACGAAAATGCTGTTTGCCATCGGTGATATAATCTTCGCGCCCGCTGACGATAATTATTTTGCCCTGGCTTGCCAATTGTTCCGCCACCATGACCGCATCAAGCGAACCAACGGTTGATTCAACCCCCAACGGCCCGACATGTTCCACATGCCCGATGTTATATTCTGGAGGTTTTTTATTCTCAGGCTCATGCTGCCCCTCCCTGCTTTCTTGCTCAAGCGAAAGGATCTCTGAACCATTGCCGCGCACCATGGTTGCCCATGGCAACAGCGCGGCACTGGCGGTGCTGCGCAATTGGCTGGCCCCTGCCCCGACGGGATCCAGCACCATTATTTTTTTTAACCCTTGCGCGGTTTTTGCCGCCAACAGGGCGCGTTGCATAAACGCCCTATCCAATGTGCCAATATTAATATTCACGGCGGAAGAAATACCAACCAATTCTGCTATTTCTTCATCGGCGGCTGACATCAGGGGCGCCGCCCCCAGCGCGAGCAAAGCATTGGCCATAAAATCCATCGTGACCAGGTTGGTCAGATTCAATATCAATGGTTTTTTTTCGCGCAACGCCACCAAGATGGGCAACGCGCCATCCCTTATATCCGAAAAGGCGAGGACCGATTTTTTTTCTTGCATGGTGGTTTGTATGATAAGCCAATTTATATATAATGATATAAAAAAATTTTTAATAAAAGTCTATCAAGCTTTAGGGGTTCCCGCCGCGGTTTTACGCGCGTAGTGGTCAATTATTTCACGCATCTTTTTGGCTGTGTTGTATGGGTCTTGTCTATTGTGAATTGCGCCAACCACGGCGACACCCGCAACCCCTGTGGCCATAACATCGGCAAGGTTATCCAGGGTAATGCCGCCAATGGCGGTGAGGGGTTTTTGCGCCATCTTCACCAATTTTTTTAATTCTTCGATTCCCCAAATTTTTTGAGTATCGGATTTATGAACACTGGGGTAGACAGCACTGGCCGTCATATAATCGATAGCCGCATCTTGGTTGGCTTGCTTCAGGTCATCTTCCGATTCTATCGAAACGCCAATTATTTTATCACCCCCGATAATGGGGCGAGCCATCGCCACCGCCATATCGCTATTGCCCAAATGCACACCGCCTGCGCCAACTTGCTTGCAAATATCGGGGTAATCATTAATCATCAGGGGCACTTGCCATTCATCCAGCAATTTTTTAATCGCTTCGGCTTGGTATATTTTTTTGTAGGGCTCGCTTTTTTCTCGCCACTGCACCATGTCAACCCCGCCAAGCACGGCGGCGCGCAAAAAATCTAAATAATCTTGCATCGGCCTATCGCCGATAGATGTTACCAAACATAAACGAAACACCTAGTGCTTATATCATACCATGCCACAACATAACAACCGACATCACCACCATGCTCAAATCCTCGACCAATGTAATGCTGGTCATGGGCAGGTTAAGGGTCGTGCCTAGGCAGGCGCAGCGGATTTTCTGTTTTTTTGCCAGGGCTTGCAACACCCCCAGCGAACTGAAACCCATCAATATAATGGCGGCATAAAAAGCAATCGCCAATTCAAAACGAAACAAAAACATAAAACCCAATGCCAATTCCAAAAATGGGTAAAGCAAACCATAGGCAGGGACTTTTTTTGCCAACAGGTCATAGGTGGCGTAGGCGTCGCGAAAGCCAGGCAAATTAAGCAATTTAAAAAAGCCAAATACCAGGAAAAATCCTGCTTCGAAATTTAACATCCAATCGTAAATATTGGTGACACCTTTAAGAGACGACACCGCCACCGCACCCACGATTAAAAACAATGGATAATAAATTTGCAGGAAAGAACGGTTATCTTCGCCATTGTCCAACATGACCGCCTGTCCGCCATGCTGGCTATGGTCGACCATAGCGTGGTGAGGGTTGTTATCCGCCATCACTTCTGCTGGGGTGCGGGCGCGCAAGGAATAACGCTCGCCCGCTTTTTTTATTTTTTTCTGCAAGGTTGCTAAATTGCTCGCCTGGCCCACATGCAAGCGCGGCGGGGTAAGGGTAACCTTAACCCCCTCCTCGCCCGTCATCGCCGCGGTTATTTTTTCAATACATGCGGCGCAGTGCATGCCATCAATCGCCCAAATCATTTCCGTCATGTTGTTATGCCTTTGGTTTTATATCGCTTTATCGTTAATTTAATGCAGGTTTTTATCTTGCTTGTCAATAATCTATAAAAAACAAGAAATGGCGAACGGGGCTGCGCCGCTAACAATTGCCAGCCAGCTGGAAACCATTTTTCTTGGTCAACCAACCGCGTGCGAAACCATTCGCGTGGTGCTACGATATTTGCTTTGGCATGGCGCAGCTGTAACAAATAAGCCGCCAAAAAAGAAAAACTGCTGTTGGCGATAATGGCATGTTGGCAATGGCTCATCAATATCAAATCTTGCCATGAATTTTTTCCCTGGTTATGGGTTACGTACACCGTGTCATGATTTGCTATTGCTAAATTTTCTTTTACCCACTTTGGGTCATCAGAAAAAATAAAAAAACTTGGGTCTTTCACCTGGTGCAGCATTTCATTAATTGCCCTTTGATAATAATCCATCGGCAACAAACCATGAAATCGGGTGGCGGACGATAAGTTTGCGTAATCACCACGGCGAATATGCACAAACACCGCATTGGTTTTTTTTATCTTGGTTAATATTTGTTGCGATGTTGGTGATAAGGTTTTTCTTGGCTTGATGGTTTCCAACAATTCATCTTTGATTTTTTCGATATAAAACCGCCCTTGCCAATAACCTATCAAAAAACTATTGGGCGGGCTTGCCATGAATGCTTCGGGCGATGCCAAGCCCTCCTCTTCAATGACTTTATCCTGTTCGCCAGGCTCGCAATTTTCCAACCTATCAATTCTAAGGGCAAAGGGTGTTAGTTCGTAGGAACGATGGGTAATATTTTTATTTTGCTGCGCCAAAAAACTTGTATCCAACCTCAGTGTCGTTTTATGTTTTTTTGCCAAGACGCGCCCCGCCGCATATTGAAACAATTGATTACCCAGTCCGCCCATCAAGCGCGTTGTGATTGTCATCATAACCACCCCGATATTTTTATATGTAATATGTCAAGCATTGGTAACGGCATGATCAATGGTGGCAGGCTACCATCTTTACAACATCCTTGCAATTTTTTTATTAAATCATCTCAAACATAGACTTAATCATCCAACAATAAAGAAGAATAATTTGACAAGAATTCGGACTCTGTATAGAGTAAAAAAAAATCAAGTCATGATGCTTGGTTAAGAAAGAATAGCAGGTAGATAGGATAAAAGATGTTAGATAACCTCCTCGATCCCCTATTGCTCGCCCGCATTCAATTTGCATTTACTATCAGTTTTCATATTGTCTTCCCCGCCATGAGCATCGGCCTTGCTAGTTATTTAGCAGTGCTGGAAGGGCTATGGCTTAAAACAGGGAAAACCGTCTATCTTAATCTTTATAAATTTTGGATAAAGATTTTTGCCGTGTCTTTTGGTTTGGGGGTCGTGTCGGGCGTGGTGATGTCTTATCAAATTGGCACCAATTGGTCGACTTTTGCCGACCGTATTTCCAATGTTATTGGGCCTTTGTTTGGGTTTGAAGTTTTGACCGCCTTTTTTTTGGAGGCGTCATTTTTGGGTATTATGTTGTTTGGTTTTAATCGCGTGTCGCCCAAAATGCATTTTGCGGCAACGGTGATTGTTGCCCTGGGCACGCTGTTATCGGCATTTTGGATCCTCGCCGCCAACAGTTGGATGCAAACCCCCCAGGGTTTTGAAGTTGGTCCAGACGGCAGATTATACCCGCTCAACTGGCTTGCTATTGTTTTCAACCCGTCCTTTCCTTATCGGCTTGTTCATATGGTGTTGGCGGCTTATCTTTCGGTGTCGTTGGTGGTGGGTGGTGTCGCGGCATTCTATCTTTTTACCAAACGTCATATCAACGAAGCAAAAACCATGCTTACCATGGCAACGCTTATGCTGGCCTTGGCCGCGCCGTTGCAATTGTTGGTTGGCGATTTGCATGGCCTCAATACCCTCAAGCACCAACCTATGAAGGTTGCCGCGATGGAAGGTATTTGGGAAAAAACGGAACAGCCCGCTACCTTCCGTCTGTTTGCTATCCCCGACCAAAAAAATGAAAAGAATCATTACGAGCTATCTATACCTTATGTTTCAAGCCTTATCCTGACCCACAGCTGGAATGGCGAGGTCAAAGGGTTAAAATCGGTGCCCGCCGCCGACAGGCCCTATGTAGCATGGGTTTTCTGGTCATTCCGTGTTATGGTTGGGTTGGGATTATTGATGATAGGTTTGGGGCTTACCAGCGCTTGGGCTTATTATCGCAAAAAGATTTTTACCAGCCGCGCCCTGCAATATTGGTGGATGGCGATGATGCCGAGCGGCTTCATCGCCCTGTTGGCGGGTTGGTTCGTGACCGAGGTTGGCCGTCAGCCCTTCACCGTTTATGGGGTGATGCGCACCATTGAATCGGTGTCGCCCGCCATCACGGGGCCGCAGGTTTTATGGTCGCTGGTGGCATTCGTTGTTATGTATAGTTTTGTATTTGGTGCGGGCAGTTATTATATCCTCAAGCTGATTGGTTTGGGAATCCCCGCGACAAGCAACCAAGAGCAATTTTATAAACATGGGTTGGAGGCCTCGATGATAGAAGGCCTTGCCAAACCCGCCAAATCAAAAAAGAAAAAATAGCAATGATACACCCAACCACATACCCAACCACACAGCATGTTTGATTTTTCCTCTTTTCTTAACCTTCCCATTATTTGGGGTGTTATCATCGCCGTTGCGGTGTTGATGTATGTCGCGCTGGACGGGTTTGATTTGGGGGTTGGTATTTTATTTCCCTTCGCCCCGTCCGATAACTGCCGCAACAAAATGATCAATTCTATTGCGCCATTTTGGGATAGCAACGAAACATGGTTGGTATTGGGGGCGGGTGGTTTGTTTGTCGCCTTTCCCTTGGCCTACTCTATCCTTTTGCCTGCTTTCTACATGCCCATTATTTTGATGTTGTTCGGGCTTATTTTGCGCGGCATTGCCTTCGAATTTCGCTTCAAAGCATCGGTGAAGGGCAAAAAATTGTGGGATTATGTATTTCACATGGGTTCGTTGATGGCGGCATTTTGCCAAGGTCTTATTTTGGGGGCATTTATTTCGGGCGTCAAGGTTGATGGTCGCAATTTTGCTGGTGGCCCGCTTGATTGGGCATCGGGCTTTAGCATGTTAACGGGGTTATCATTGGTGTTTGGCTATGGGTTGCTGGGTGCAACCTGGCTGGTGATGAAGACCGACAAGGAAACCCATGTTTGGGCGCGCCGCGCCGCCATGTACCTCCTCGGCTTTGTCGGAATTGCCATGTTGTTGGTTAGTGTTAGCGTCGCCCTTATCAACGATACCATTGCTACCCGCTGGTTCTCTTTCCCGCATATGCTTTACCTCGCGCCTATTCCACTTGTAACGGCGTTGCTTTTTATTGTCGCTTGGTTTGACCTTAAGCGCGAAGTTGGCAAGCGTGTGCTTCATGAAGTGCGCCCATTTTTTACCACCCAATTAATATTTGTGATGGGCTACCTTGGGCTGACGGTATCTATCTTTCCTTACATCATTCCTTACCAATATACTTTTGGCCAGGCGGCGGCATCGGGGCCTGGGTTATCATTGTTGTTGGTCGGGGTTGTGCCCATGTTGCCGATTATTTTAGGCTACACGGGCTATTGCTATTTTGTTTTCCGCGGCAAGGCCCATGACAAGGCAACCTATTAAAAAACAAAAAATAATGGCAATATTTTATAATCTTAACCAACCAGCAAGAATGATAATCCAATCCATCACCCAAAAAATTGATAATTGGTTGCACCGATTATTCAAAAACAAACCGCGGTTGCGCCAAGTCAGTTGGTTTATCATGTTATGGTTGTTTGGTTTGTTTGCCGTCACCATGTTATCCTTGCCCATCAAATTACTCGTCACGTGGATGAAGTAATTCTTGATTCTGTCGTAAGAGTTTTTTATAATGACCCCGTGGGGCGTGTTGTTGTTTAAAAAATTATCCCCATGGCAAAAAAACCTGCAAAAGAAAATATTAACAAGCAATATGGTGCTGGTTGCAGCCCATGGCTATGTTGTTTAAAAAAAGTGATGCTGGGCGCGTTGGCCGCGGTTGGCGTGGTGGCGATTATTCTTTGGGTCGCGGGTGGCATTCAAATGTGGTCTTACCGCCACGCCGATGACAGCCCAGAAGCCATGGCAGAAGTCAAAGCAGCGCAAATGGCTAAAAGTTTAGGTTTAAACGAAGTTCAGAAAACCACCGTTCACAATGCGTGGTTAAAATATTTTAACAACAAAGAAAAAAATAGAAAGATCCTATTGTCAGATATGAAGGACGCCCTTGCCCCTGACCAATATACTTCTTTTGAAGCGCGGGTGAAACATTGGCAAAAACGCGGCGTGCGGTGGTAAGGTTGAGCCTTACCATCATTTGATTTGATTTGATTTATTTTTTTAAAGCCATTTTTTAAAGCCATTTCTTAAATCGCGGCTTGAAAAATTATTTGCCATCAAAGGCAGCTTGCAATTTTTGTATATCTAGTTTTACCATCTCCATCATGGCTTGCCTTGCGCGTTCCGACTTCGCGCTGTCTTTGCTGCCCAAAACATCGCCTAACATCCGCGGAATGATTTGCCAGCTGACGCCAAACTTGTCGGTCAACCAACCGCACGCCATTTCTTTGCCGCCACCTGCCAACAATTTATCCCAATAATTATCAATTTCTTCCTGGGTGTCGCAATTCACAAATATTGATACCGCGGGGTTTAATTTATAATATGAACCACCATTAAAGGCGATGAATTGTTGACCCCATAGGTCAAAAGTGACGCCGATGACCTTTCCGCCAGGTGCCATTTTTCCCACAATTTTTAATTCGGCAAATATCTCACTATAAAATCCCACGGCTTGTTCCGCCGAATTATCAAGCCAAAGAAAGGTGCTAACTTTTTTCATTTTTTAATCTTAATCAATTTGACTTTCTTTGGCAAATAAAATATTACCAACGTTAGAAAAATAAAATGAATAAAACAAGACTGGAAGCATTTTCTGACGGGGTGTTTTCCATCGTCATGACTCTGTTGGCCATCGACCTGCATCCTTTTGATATAACCCGTTGGCCTGATTTTTTGCCGTTTCTTCCTACCTTTTTATTGTTTGTTTTAAGTTTTATCACCATCGCCATTTGGTGGGTCAACCATCATCAACTATGTTTAAGCATCAAAACCGTTACCCATAGGATATTATGGCTTAATATTCTCACCCTGCTATTTATTACCCTTATCCCCTTTTCCACCAGCCTGTTGGGGGAAAATTTTGACGAACCCATTGGCATTGCTTTTTATAACTTCAATATGTTTTTGGCGGCCATCGTCTTCTATTTCCTAACGCGCAGTGTTCATGGCAACCTGAAAAAATTTGGTTGGCAAAGATACGTTGGCGTTGCTTGCTACGGCGGGGGATTTTTACTCAGCTTCATCAGCCCCTACTTGGCTTATGTTGCTATGCTGATCCCGCCGATATTTTATTTTATCCCGCGCTCGGCAAGGATCTGATAAAAAAATTTACTTGTTACAATTGACCATCCACCGCACACCAAATTGGTCGGTGAGCGAACCCCAATGTCCCCAAAACATTTCTTGAAACGCGATGCCAACCTTGCCCCCCCCCGCGGCCAGGGCGGTGAATAATTTTTTGCCTTGGTCGACGCTATCAACCATCAGGGCGATGGAAATATTGTTACCCATCTCCACCTTGCCATGTTTTGATGGAACGTCGCTGCCCATCAGCACATGGCCACCCAAAATGGGGTATTGCACATTCATAACCAATTTTTTTTCTTCATCGCTAAATGTCATCCCTGGCGATGGCGGCACGTCGCCAATCCGCGTGAAGGATGTAAATTCACCGCCGAACACCGATCTATAAAAATCAAAGACGACCTCGGTCTGGTTCGAGAAATTAAGATAGGTTGCAACGCTTGCCATGAATGGTGGCTAAATTATTTTTATTTTTATGTCAATTTATTTTTTTAATTCACATCCTATTTTTAAGAATAACGAATAAAATATAATTGCTATTGGTGGCGGATGAAAACCATGATTTTTTTATTGCTAGTGGCAACCAGAGCGGTTCTAGGCGTGAGCCTAGTGGCAACCAGAGCGGTTCTAGGCGTGAGCCTAGTGGCAACCAGAGCGGTTCTAGGCGTGAGCCTAGTGGCAACCAGAGCGGTTCTAGGCGTGAGCCTAGTGGCAACCAGAGCGGTTCTAGGCGTGAGCCTAGTGGCAACCAGAGCGGTTCTAGGCGCGAGCCTAGTCATATCGTTTCTAGGCGACAAGCCTAGTGGCGGAGAGGGAGGGATTCGAACCCTCGGTACGATTGCTCGCACAACGGTTTTCGAGACCGCCCCGATCGACCACTCTGGCACCTCTCCGCAATGTGATACTTCCTATACAAACCCCGCAAGTTGATTGCAACCATTGTATTTTTTTCCTATACTCACGCCATGAACGTTATTCTTATGATTATTGGCAACAGCCATGTGCGCTACACTGAGTGGGACGGAAAAAACTTAGGTGACATCAATATTATCAACACTGCCAGCATAAAAACCTCTAGCCATTTCAAATTGTTGGTGGCGGCGCGGCAAATTTTTGCGGTGTCGGTCGTGCCATCTGTCACCCTGCTGCTAAAAAAATTTGCTAGCCAACATGCCATAGATTTGCGATTCTTCACCAGCAAAGATTACCCATTCCGCAATTACACCGACGAGCCCGAGGCGGTGGGCGCCGATAGGTTGTTGGCTATCCTGGGTGCCAAAAAATTGGGCTACGGCGCGCCGTTGATGATAGTCGATGCTGGCACCGCCATGACGGTTAATTTTGCCGATGCAGATTTTGGCTTTGAAGGCGGGGTGATAATGCCTGGCGCATTTATCATGGAACAAGCACTCTATGAAAACACAGGGATAAAACCACCCTGGGCAAAAACCGCCGCCAAAAATTACAAATTATCAGAAAAAATGACACCAGAAACGAAACACGATTCGGCCAGCAAGCAGATGCCAGATTTATCACAAATTGAAATTGACCAAAATATTATCAACGAAATTAATCAGAAAATCGAAGATAACATGATTGGCAGGAACACCCATGACGCGATTAGCAAGGGTTGTCGTTTAATATTTCGCGGCCTAATGACCGAATTAGCAGAAAAAGCAGAAGCAGAAAATCGCGCCATGGTTTTTACGGGCGGCGGATTTAACAACCCAAAAGATTACGAACCCAATTTGTTATTTCATGGTCTAATATATTGGCTCAACCTGTTCGATTAATTTGCCAACCGCCTTGTGGCTTAAATCAAATCTTTTAAAATATTGCTGGTTGAAAAACCATTTTGTAGCTTGGCCAAATAAACCCGCCCCGAATCTTTCGCGCCGACAATATCTTTGCCCGCATAATCGTCGCCCTTGACCAACACATCGGGTTTGATTTTTTTTATAATATCGGCGGGGGTGTCTTCTTCAAATGGGATAACTTGCGAAACCTCCGCCAGGCCTAACAGCGCATCGGCGCGAACTTGACAGGGTTGAAATGGTCGGCTCGCCCCTTTTAACCGCGCCACCGAATCATCGCTGTTTATCAACACCACCAATTCATCGCCTTGCTGCCGCGCCTGTTGCAGCAGGCTAACATGGCCATCGTGCAACATATCAAAACAGCCATTGGCGACCACAATTTTTTTGCCCATTTTTTTCCATTGCGAAATTTTTGCCAAGGCCTCGCCCTCGTTCGGGTTATATTCGCCATGTTCTATCGATGAATATATCATGGCAATAATCTCGGTAAGGTTGGCCTCGGCGGTGCCGCGTTTTCCAACCACCACGCCGCCGCCAGCATTGGCCAAACGCGCCGCAAAAATCGATGGCAAACCCGCCGCCAAACCCGCGGCAAAAATCGCCACCACCGTGTCGCCCGCGCCAGCCACATCAAATACTTCGCGCGCGTCGGTTTTAAAATGGGCAATGATATTTTTTTTATCGGGCGATGTTCTTATCAAGGATAATCCTTCCTCCGACCTTGTGGCGAGGACGCCCTGTAATCCGACGCTGGCGATTAATTCATAACTGGCGGCAATAACCTGGTCGGTGGTTTTGGTTTCCCATTTGGTGGCTTGGTGTAATTCTTGGCGGTTGGGGGTTATGTAATCCGCCCCCCGATATTTTTTAAAATCATTCCCCTTGGGGTCGACCACCACGGGTAATTTTTTTCCCTTCACCATTTTGATGACATCCTGCAAAAAACTATCGGTCAACAACCCTTTGCCATAATCGGATAATATCACGGCCCCCACATCGGGCAATTTTTTTTCAATTACTGCTAACAATTCATCGGCTGTTTTTTTATCAATGGGTCGAATATTTTCGCGGTCCAGGCGCAACATCTGCTGTTTGTTGGCAATATAGCGGGTTTTTTCGGTGGTCGGGCGGTCGGATTGTTTTATAAAAAAACCATCATAGAGTTGGTCATCCAGCGACAATTTGTTTGATAATTCTTTCGCCAATTTTTTTAAACATGCCTCCAATTGCTGGCCTGGGGCATCGTTCCCCATCAACCCAACCAGCGAAACCCCCGCCCCCATGGCCATGATGTTACAGGCAACATTGGCGGCACCACCTGGGCGATATTCGGTTGCGCCCGTTTGGCTAAGCACGGGTATCGGGGCTTCTTGCGAAATACGCTCCACCAAACCATAAATATAACTATCCAACATGACGTCGCCCACCACCAACACCCGAGCGCGCGCCATGATGGTTTGTAGCTTGGTCAAAAAACGAGAAGCAACCATTGATTTCTTTCTTTAATCTATTTAATCTTTTATCGCTTAAATAACAATCTTTTCTTTCATTCTTTCAAAAATCATGCCCCGTTTTGGTTTCCTTTGGTCTTGCTGGTTGTTAACACGGCGCGCGGCACGGCGTTTGACGGGTATTGTTTACACGCCGCTATGCCCATTGTGCCAACAACCCCTGCATATCGAAACACCCCATGGGGTGTGCGTTGATTGTTGGCCAAATCTGCCCTTCTTGCCCGCCCATCATTGCGTTGCTTGCGCCTATCCCTTGCCTGTTCCCGTTGCTGACGACCGAATAAATAATAATCAGGCTAACCTCTGCCTAGCCTGTCAACAACGCCCGCTGGCGGTGGATAAAATAGTCGCCCCCTTCCTCTATCGCGAACCGCTGATATCCTTAATATTAAAATTAAAATACGCCGACGATTTAGCCTTAAGCCGATTTTTTTCTTATCATCTGTTGGCGGCTTTGAAACCCTCTCTTGGCAATCCCGATGATTATCTTATTTTGCCCGTGCCGAGCCATATCAAAAGAACCCTCAAACGAAAATATAACCAAGCCGAGGTTTTGGCCAGGCCCTTAGCAGCCTTAACAAACATATCGCTCATGACGTCGCTGTTGATCCGCACCCTGCCTATCAGTCAAAAAAATATCGGGCGCGATGCCCGCTGGCGGCAATTAAAAAACGCCTTTGCTTTAAACAGCAAAATAACCAAGCGAAAAAAATTGCAAAGCAAACCCCATGCAGGCTGGGAAGAAATACGCCATAAAAAAATTATTTTGGTCGATGATGTGGTAACAACCTGCGCCACGATGCACCATCTGGCCGAATTGTTAAAAAAAAATGGGGTGAAGGAAGTCATCGGCGTCGCCATAGCCCGCACCCAACTGGGCAGCTAAGCATTTGACTTAGTCAACTGTTTTGAGATAGAGCAAATAAAAAATAAAGCAAAATTATTACCTGCTAGCATCATGAAGTTTCTTACCCCCTATCGCCGCGGTTTGTTATTAACCATATTGGGGGTATTGTTTATCACCCCCGATTCCTTGCTTATCTTAATGTCGGGGCAATCATCCGCCAATTTGATGTTCTTTCGCAACGGCATGATGGTTTTATTATTTTTACCATTGGTGTTTATTTATCGCCACCAAGTATTTGGCAAAAAAACTTCCTTAGCAAAAACCCCTGCCATGCTTTGGGCCAAAATAAAAGAATTCTATCCTATCACCCTTATTTACCCTGCTACCTCCTTCTGTTTTATTTTGGGAACACAATATGGCACGGTGGCGAGTAATCTGATTATCCTATCATCGGCGCCCTTGATTGGCGCGCTTATCACCGCCCTTTACCTTAAGAAAAAAGTCCCGCTTGATAATTGGTTGGCGACCATCGGCATTTTTTTGGGTATCGCCCTGGTGATGGCCGATAATTTGCGCGAAGCAAAATTATTTGGTTCGTTATGTTCGTTTGGCGCGGCCTTCTTCCTCGCCATGTATTACAGTTTTTTGCAAACCGTCAAAAAACATCCCCATCCTTTGTTGGTGGTGTTGCTGTTGGCGGGTAGCAACAGTTTCTTTTCTCTGCCATTCGTCAGTTGGGGCACCACCACCAGCGCGCAAATGGGTTTGATGTTCATCAACGCGCTGTTGACCACCGCCCTGTCATTTTCTTTGACATCCTACGCCGCGCGTTTTGTCTCGTCAGAAGAAACCTTGCTTATATTTATGTTAGAAACCTTGATAGGCCCATTGTTGGTATGGTGGGTGCTTGGTCAATCGCCCTTACCCCAAACTATCCTGGGCGGTATCATCGTCTTGCTGGTGGTGAGTATTTGGACATTGCGCAAAATGCAGCAACCAAAAATGCCCGCGCGAAGGGCATAAGCCTAGGTTTTTTTTCTAGGGCAAAAAGCCTTGATTGTTTTTATCGCCAAATTTGGTTAGAAGACTGTCATGACAAACGACGGCAAACCTGTAGAATATTTGTTTGAAAAAATAACCCTGGTTGGGGTGGGGCTCATCGGGTCTTCGCTGGGGCGTGCAATATTGCATAAAAAATTGGCGAAGGAAGTGGTGGGCTTGGTAAGGAGCGAAGAAACCGCAAAACGTTGCCTTGCCGTCCAATGCGTCACCCACGCCACAACCGATGCAGTGGCGGCAATAGAAAATACCGACGCCGTCATCCTGTGTGTTCCCATGGGGCAATATAGTTCGGTTATGGAGCAGGTTGGCGGTTTGCTCGCCCACTCAACCAAAACAGTGATATTATCAGATGTTGGTTCGGTCAAGGGTTCCGCCCTTGCCATCATGGAACAAGCCACAAAAAAATATGGCAGCGACAGGGTAAGGATTATGCCCGCCCACCCCATCGCGGGTACCGAATTTTCAGGCCCCGAAAGCGGCATGGCGCATTTGTTTCAAGATATGTTTTGCATCATGACCCCACCCGATAACCATGATAAAGATGCTTATGACAAAATAAAAAAAATGTGGGAAGGGGTGGGAGCCAAGGTTGAACATATGACGGCGCAACACCACGATGAAGTGCTGGCTATGACTTCGCACATCCCTCACCTTATAGCCTACACCATCACGGGCACGGCGCGGGCGTTTGAAGACCAAATAAAAAACGCGACAAAAAATGTTCAAAGCCAGGAGGTAATAAAATATTCCGCGGGGGGCTGGCGCGATTTTACCCGTATCGCCGCTTCCGACCCGACTATGTGGCGCGATATTTTTTTAAACAACAAATCCGCGGTGCTCAAACAACTTGAAAGTTTTAAGGATGACCTGGCAACCCTGACCACCGCCATAGAAAATGGCGATGGCGGCAGCCTAGAAAATTGGTTTAGGCAGACAAAAACCATCCGCCAAGCCCTGCCATCCATCAGTCAAGAGATAGATGATGCCGAACAACAAAAAAAATTTTATACCAACTAATATCCTAAGCACATGACGGAAAAAACACTTCCCCCACCCATCGCCCAATCGCCCCAATCGCCCCAATCGCCAGGCAACCACACGGGCCATGAACCCGAGGTTATATCGTTCGGTTGCCGCCTTAATCATCACGAATCGGCCATCTTGCGCCAAGAATTGCGCGGCGAAAAAGATATTATTGTTATCAATTCTTGCGCCGTTACCGCCGAAGCCGAAAGGCAAGTGAAACAAACCATTCGCAAAAAACACAAAGCCCACCCCGACAAAAAAATTATTGTTACGGGTTGCGCCGCACAGATAGACGGTGCCAGTTATGAAAAAATAACGGGCGTATCCGCGGTGTGGGGCAATGGTGAAAAAATTCAAGCCAAGAAAAACCTCAACCGTCTATCCAATGACAAATTGCAAGTTGGCGACATCATGACTTTGCGCGAACTATCCCCGCACCTTTTGTCGCATGATACCCACCATAGTCGGGGTTTTTTGGAAATCCAAAATGGTTGCAACCACCGTTGCACCTTCTGCGTCATTCCCTTTGGTCGCGGCAACAGCCGTTCGCATCGCCGCGACCATGTTATTCGCAGCGCGCAAAATATGTTGGCTAATGGTTTCAAAGAAATTGTTTTAACGGGGGTCGATATTGCCAGCTGGCGTAGCGAAGATAATTCAGAATCATCCAGCGTAAAAAAATTGCCTTACCTTATCCGTCATTTGCTGGATGCCTTGCCCAACCTGCCGCGCTTGCGCCTGTCGTCGCTTGACCCCGCCGAAATTGACGATGAATTGATAACATTATTTGCCAGCGAGCCGCGTTTGTTACCCCATATACATTTGTCTTTGCAATCGGGCAGCGACCTTATCTTAAAAAGGATGAAACGCCGCCACCTGCGCCAAGACATCATCACCGCGGTTGATAAATTACGGGCGACCAACGGGGCGATAGTTTTTGGCGCCGACATCATCGCTGGCTTCCCCACCGAAAGCGAGGCAATGTTTCAAGATACGGTGGATATTATCCAAAAAATTCCTATCGTCTTTGGCCATGTCTTTCCCTATTCCGAACGGCCATTTACCCCCGCCGCCAATATAAAAAACAAGGTTAGCCTTGCCACCCGCAAACAGCGTGCGCAAATATTGCGAAACATCTGCGCCAACAATTTGTTGCAATGGCAAAAAAGCCAAGTTGGCAACAGACAGCAATTGCTGGTCGAAACCGTGACCCCCGATAAATTGGCGGGGCATAATGAACAATTTGGTTTTATTACCGTGGCACTTGATGAGGGCAATGGGCTTTCTCGCGATGCCGCGCCTCATACGCTCCCCCTCTTCTCACCCAATCAAATTTTGCCCGTCAAAATTGTTGGCATCAATCAAGATGGCTTGATGGCCAACATCGTGTTATAATTCGTCTTAGGCATCACCGATATTATGTAACATCAGCAAAAATAACCCATGAGTTTTTTAAAAAAATTACAACAGGCGCTGCAACCCAGCGGCAACCAATTGGTATCCGCCCTGAAGGCAGGATTCAAAAAAGGAAATAAAAATTGGCAAGACATAGCGCGTCATTTGGTCGATGCCTTAATCATGGCTGATATTCCACCGCAGTTGGCGCAAAATATTGTTGATAAATTGCCCAGCAATATTGAATCGAGCGAGGAAGCCACGGCAAAAATCATCAACATCATCACCACCATGATATCGCCGTTTGAAAAAAAAATTGACGACCTGTTTTCTCTGGGATTGGACGCCAAGCCCGCCGTCTTGCTGATGGTGGGAGTCAATGGCACGGGCAAAACCACCACCCTGGCTAAATTAACCGCCCTTGCTCAAGCCGCGGGTTTAAAAACATTGTTGGTGGCGGGCGATAGTTTTCGCGCCGCGGGTAGCAGCCAATTAATATCCTGGGCCAAAAAATTACAGGTCGATTATTGGGATGGCGAAAAACAAAACAGCACCGACCCCGCCGCCATTGCCCACGGCGGTTACAACCATGCCGTGGCGCAGGGGCATCAACTTGTTTTGATTGACACCGCGGGGCGGTTGCATACCAACAGCAATTTGATGGCCGAATTAGAAAAAATAGTCAGGGTATTAAAAAAAATTGACCCCAACCTTCCCCACAGTTGCCTTATCACGTTGGATGCTACCACGGGGCAAAATGCCAGCACCCAGGTGGAAATGTTTCAGAAGGTCGCCCCCCTGACGGGTATGGTGATAACCAAGATGGATGGATTGGCGAAGGGCGGGATGGTGCTATCCATCCTGCAAAAACATGGCTTGCCACTTTATGCCCTGGGGGTGGGGGAAAAACCCGAAGACATTGATCAATTCGATGCCGCGCAATTTGCAAAAAGCCTGTTTGCGCAATAACATTGCGGTAAAAACTGGCTGATAAAATTACCAAAAAAAATGAAGCACGCCCATACCCATAACATTGTCGTTATCTATGGCCCCACCGCGTCGGGCAAAACGCAATTTGCCATAGAGCTGGCAAAAAAAATATTGTCGCAAAAAAATGATAAAAAAAATGGTGTCGCCAACCTGCCCGTCGTCATCAATGCCGACGCGTTGCAGCAATATCATGATCTGCCGCTGCTATCGGCGCAACCCAATGCCGATGATAAAAAAATTTGCCCCCATGTGCTCTATGGTTTTTTGCCCGCGCAGGAAGAAAGCAATGTCGTCAATTGGCTAAAGCTTGCCATGGACGAAGTGCAAAATTGTTTTACGCAAAACCACTTGCCTATCCTGGTGGGAGGCAGCGGCCTTTATATAAAAACTTTTCTTACGGGCCTAAGCCCCATGCCCAATGTGCCCCCAGAAATAAAAAATAATTTGGTGGATGGGTTGGCGGCCAACCCAGAAAAATTACAAGATTATTATCAGCAATTGCTTGCCCACGACCCCGAGGGCGCAAAAAAATTGGCAAAGAATGATAAGACAAGAATTATCCGCGCCCTGTCGATATTGATGGCGACGGGGCAACCATTGTCGGCCTGGCAAGCGGTTAAACCACGCGGTGGTTTTTTGGATTCCTTTCCCCATGCTAAGATAGATTATTATTATCTTGCGCCGCCACGCGAACAGTTATTAAACAACATCGCGCAACGCACCATGCAAATATTGGCGCAGGGTGCCATTGCAGAATATCAAGATTTTTTAAACCAATCCCCAGCCCACCATAAAGATTTACCCATCAAAAAAACCATCGGCGCGCAGGCTATCGAACGTTACCTAGCGGGTGATATGACTATGGAAAAATTGCAAGAACATATTATTATCGAAACCCGTCAATATGCCAAGCGGCAGGCAACATGGTATCGCGGGCAATTACAGCCATTGTTTAAAAAACACACCCCATCGCAATCATCTTCCCAAGCAATATAAATATCATGGCCCATATTATTCAGGTTGATAAAAAATTGGCGGGCTTGAACATCAAGCAGTTTTTTAAAAACCATTACCCTCACCTACCCTACCCATTGGTGCAAACCTGGCTGCGCAAGGGGGAGGTAAAATTGAACGGCAAAAAAATAATGCCAACCGACATCTTGCAAATTGATGACAAATTAAAATTGCCACCGCCCCATTTTATGGATGCTCCGCCACCCACCGCCACAACCATGAATGGCGAAGAAGCATCAAAAAAATTGCAACATATCACCATTTTTGAAACGCGCGATTATCAAATTATTAACAAGCCCGCTGGCCTCGCCGTGCAGGGGGGCAGCGGGCTTCGCACCTCACTCGATGATTGGCTGATGGCGATTAACCGCGATATATTGCGTGGCCAAGCCAACCAAACATACAAATTGGTGCACCGCCTTGATAGGGATACATCGGGCGTTATGATATTGGCGCGCGGGCGAGAGATGGCGCAAATCCTGACCGCGCAATTCCATGGCCATGACATCAAAAAAACTTATTTGGCGGTTGTCATGGCGAATGCCGAAGCCACGTTGCCAAGCATCATCGATGTGCCGCTTAAACAGGACACTCACAAAAATATGGAAAAAATGACCGCAACCTCAAGCTCTGACCCCGATGGTTTGTCCGCCGTCACCCATGTAAAAATACTGGCCGCAAGAAATCATGATGGTAAGAAACTATACCTGTTGCAATGCAACCCCCTAAGCGGGCGCAAGCACCAATTGCGCGCCCATCTTTCCCATGTTGGGTTTCCCATTGTGGGCGATAGGAAATATGGCGACAGGTCTATCCCGCCCGCCGAGCTTGGCAAAATCGTAGGCAATAATCTTCTACTCCACGCGCTGGAATTACATTTGGAACTGGCTGTAAAGCAGGGCGACAAACCAGCCGCCAAAACCTATCGTGCGCCGCCGCCAGCCTACTTCCCCTTGGCTTATTTTGCCAAGGATCCCGCTAACTATTTAACTGGCGATTTTGCTAGATTGTTTCCAGCAAAAATTGGTATGAACAGGACATGAAGAAAATTTTTTGCCTATTTGCCTGTATATTATTGCTTGGGCTGGCGATGGGTGGTGGCGTGGCCAGCGGCGCCAGTGATAATGCCCCCGACCCCGTGGTGTTGAGAATCAACCAACAAGAAATTAGGCAGTCGGCTATCTTGCAGGCCATGAAAATTATTGCCGCACGCACCGGCGAAAAAAATCAAGAAAAATTATATAACCAAGCCATCAACGACATCATTGCGCAACAATTAAGTTTTGAATGGGCGGTTGAAAAAAAATTGGACCGCGATGAAAATATTAACCAGCAAATAAATAACCTGGCCAAACAATCGGCGGTGGACCTAGCCAATTATAAAAAGGAAATGATGATAGCGGCGTGGCGCAGCCAATTAATCGTCCCCGATAAAAGCGATAAGGAGTGGCGGGCGACCTATCAACGTTTTCTTAAGAGCCGCACCCAAACCATGCTTTACCGCCCCGCAATCATTGTGGTTTCGAGCGAGGCCGAAGCTGTGAATATCATCAAACAGCTAAAATCGGGCGCGTCCTTTGCTAGCCTTGCCAAAAAATATAGCCTTAACAAATCGGCGCAAGGCGGCGACATGGGTTTTGTTAGTGCCGAACAATTGCCACCCAGCCTAGCCCTGGTTGTGGCATCGTTGAACAAAAATGAATTTACCAATGCCCCCGTGAAAAGCCAAGGGCTGGTGCATGTTATAAAATTGTTGGATAAAAAAACAGGCAACGCCCCGAGTTTTGATAAAAGCAAAGAGGGTTTGATATTGCTGGAGCGTGAAAAAATTGCGCGCGAGAAAATATTGGAACGTGCCAACCAATCCAATATCGTGCTTATCGATAAAAACAACAAAGAAACACCCGTTACCTTTCAACGCCCCAACCCCCAACCAGAAAAAAATGATGAGCAATAAAATATCACCCCTCGCCCCGCAACCCTTGCCCACCATGCCCACCATCGATGGTGTGGAGATATTCACTTGCCACAGCGGTTTGCGTTACAAAGAACGCGACGATGTAATGTTGATGAAGTTGTCCGCAGAAAAAAAATTTATTGCCGCGGGGGTTTTTACGCAATCAACCACGAAGGCTGCGCCCGTCCTATGGTGTCAAAAAAACCTTCAAGAGCGTCATGCGCGCGGCGTGATATGCAATGCTGGCCATGCCAATGCCTTCACGGGTAAAGCAGGCACGGCGTTGGTGGAAACAACCGCCAAAGCCGTGGCAAAAAAAATAACGGCGACCAGCAAAGAAATTTTTGTTGCCTCGACTGGTATCATCGGCACCATATTGCCAGAAAACGCGCTGGCCGAACAATTGCCAAAATTGCGCCCCAGCGATTGGTTGGCGGGGGCGCGCGCCATATGCACCACCGATACCTTCCCCAAAATGGCAACGCGGCAGGTGATGCTGGATGGCAAAAAATATAACCTGAATGGTATAGCAAAGGGTAGCGGCATGATAGCCCCCAACATGGCAACCATGTTGTGTTTTATGGCAACCGATTACCCCTTGCCCAAAAAATGGTTGCAAACCACCTTACGAACCATCGTTGACCAAACCTTCAACGCCATCACGGTCGACAGCGATACATCGACATCCGACAGTTTATTAATATTCGCGCCCGAGGCTAAAAAAACATTGACCCCAGCGCAAGCAAAAACAATAATGGCGGCCCTGACCAGCCTATGCCATGACTTGGCTTTGCAAATTGTTCGCGATGGCGAGGGGGCAGAAAAATTAATCACGGTTGAGGTTTGCAAAAGCAAAACAGCCAAGACCGCCAAGCAAATTGCCTTCAGCATTGCCAATTCGCCGCTGGTAAAAACCGCGGTGGCGGGGGCCGACGCCAATTGGGGGCGCGTTGTCATGGCCATTGGTAAGGCGGGGATTGCGCTCAACCCCAACAAATTTGAAATTTATTTTGGCGATTATTTGGTGGCAAGCCATGGCGCCGCGGTTAAAAATTATAACGAGGCCGCGGTGTCGCAATATTTAAAAACCCGCGACATCAATATTAAAGTGGTGATGAATGATGGTAAGGCCGCGGCGCGGGTTTTCACTTGCGATTTAACCCATGGCTATATCGATATTAATGCCGACTATCGCTCCTAAATTTTTTGCTACTGCCCCTTATCCTTATGTCTTGCCTTGATACTTCCGCCGCCCCCATTAAAAACAACCCAAAGCCATTGCAATTGGTGGTGGCGGGGGTTTTGGTTGACCCCGACGGTCGGGTGTTGGTGCAACAACGCCCCCAGACAAAATCTTTCGCTGGTTATTGGGAGTTCCCTGGCGGAAAAGTTGAAAAAAATGAGACGCCCGAGATGTGCCTCATCCGCGAATTGAAGGAGGAATTATCCATCGACACCAATCTATCGTGCCTGGCCGCCGCGGTATTTGCCAGCCATGATTATCCCGATTTTCATTTGTTGATGCCCGTGTTTATATTGCGGCAATGGCGCGGCATGATAACCCCAAATCAAGAATCGGTTGCCGCCGTAAAATGGTTACCCCTGACCGATATTGCGAAGCTCGATATGCTTCTGCCCGCTGATAAGCCCATTATTCCTTTGTTGCATCAATTTATTTGACCCCAGCGGCATAATTGACCAGGCTGAAATATTTTTTTATTTTACAAACCAAGTTAGGTTAAAAATTAAGTTTGGTATCCAATTTTCTTACCCAGCCCTGGTGACTGCCAATAAAAGTTTCAACCTCGCACCATTGGCCTTCACATTTTATAATCCTTGCGGTCACCCCCCTTTTTAACTTGGCGATAAGCCTTCCCTTGTCGGTGCTGGATGGTGCTGGCTTGCTAAGCATGTCGGTTTCATCAACGCTGACTATCATGGTTTGTTGCTCGCTCAATGAATCGCGCATCACCCAACCCTTGCTGCCTTGCCAGTCGATTATTTCGCGCCAATCGCCATGACGCCTTGTCAATTTTAATGGTATGCCCTTGGCATGCAGGGTAAAGGCCACGGGGAATTCTTTGCCTGGGCCTTTTCTTATATTGGTTTCGCTCCACCGCAACGATACCATTTTGGGCAGGTCGTTCTTGACTGGTTTGCTTTTTACACCGCCATTCCAGCTGAAATATTGACTGCCAGCGACTTCATCACCAGCATCAGCGGGTTGGGCACAGCCTATCATTAATCCTAACGCCACATATAAAAAAAATTTCTTAACCATTATACAACCTGCCATCTCGCCTTCTCTTGCTTTTGACTTAATATTTCCCCCCGCCAGTTTTTATGTTTCTGATATTAGCAGTATTTATACAAAGTTGCAAAATCGCCTACAGCCATTTCTGTAAAACTATCGCAAAGTAAATAATCTTGTTCGTTCCATCCTGAAGAATATTTTTTCTAATCCTTAAAAAAAAATTAAGCAAAGCCCTGCTTAACCCTGGCCCACCATGTCGTTAAATTTTTTGACAATGGTTTGGCTAAAATCGCTTGGCGTAAATTGATAATCACCAATCGATTTAACGGGGGTTACCTCGGCGGCGGTGCCCGTTAAAAAACATTCGGTTGCTTCGCTCAATTCCTCGGGTTTGATGGCGCGCTCCACCACTTCCACACCCATGGTTTTGATAATATCCATCACGGCGCGCCTGGTTATACCATCCAAAAAGCAATCTGGTGTGGGGGTATGTATTTTCCCGTCCTTCATTTTAAAAAACACGTTGGCTCCCGTTGCCTCCGCCACCAGGCCACGGTAATCTTTAAACATCGCATCGTTATAGCCTTCCTCCTCGGCCTTCATCTTCGCCAGGGTGCATATCATATAAAGGCCAGCACATTTGCTGTGAACGGGGGCGGTGTTGGGGGCGGGGCGTTGCCATTCGGCCCACTGCAACTTGATACCCTTCATTTTTGTTGCCATATCAAAATAACTTGGCCATTCCCATGCGGCTATCGCCACGTGGCTGGCGGCGGCACTGGGCAACAGGCCCATGACCTCGGGCCCACGAAAAACGATGGGGCGCAAATAACAATTGGGCAGGTTGTTCGCCTTCACCACTTCGTTGCTGGCGGCCATCAACTGCTCAAGGGTGAAGGTAACCGCCATCCGTAATATCTTGGCCGAATCTATCAACCGTTGGGTATGTTCTTTTAATTTAAATATTTTTCCGTTGTAGGCTCGCTCCCCCTCAAAAGCGACCGAAGCATAATGAAGCCCGTGGGTCAAAACATGGGTTTCGGCATCGCGCCATGGGATCATTTTGCCATTTTGCCAAATGAAGCCATCGCGGTTGGCCATGGTGGGGATAGAATTTGTAGGCATGATGTTATTTCACAAAAATTGTTGCCATAAAACCTTATAACAATCAAGTTTTTTATAATAGACATTGCCCTGCGCGCCAGATACCAGGCCAAGCCATAAAAAATACGAGCGCAAGGGTAAAGAGATTGGAGCGGATGATGGGGATCGAACCCACGGCATCCACCTTGGCAAGGTGGCGCTCTACCGCTGAGCTACATCCGCTTATTTGCCTTTTTGCATAAGTTTAGTCATTTGACAAGGATAATTTAAAGAAGATAATCAACAAAAGAAGCGAAATATATTTTGTAAAATATAAGTTGTAATGGGGCGGGTGATTCACCCAACGCAGCCCCAAGAATGGGCGCGAAAATATAGATGAAAATATATTGAACAAAATAACCATGGCATAAAATGAACATGGTTTATAACAAAGCATAATTGACAACCCCCCTGCCCTATGCCATATCGCCTTTAGGTTTTTGTGCCGCAGTAGCTCAGTGGTAGAGCATACCCTTGGTAAGGGTAAGGCCGGAGGTCCGATTCCTCTCTGCGGCACCATTTCTTATTATTTTTTTTCATCATTTTTTTGGCGGCGTCGCTGCCTATTTTTCTCGCATTTTCCGCAAGTTTTTGACTGATTTTTTGATTTCTCTCACGGCTTATTTTGTGATAGTTATGGATGATTAATATTGCCTGATATTATGGGGCGTTGGAGCAAAACACCCGCAGGAAATCATCTACCAACCTATTATTGCAAACCATGTCCGCCAAAAAATTATCAGCCACAAAAAAAAATATTACAAAGCCTCTCGCCCGCGCCATGGCTGGCGATATTTCAAAGGAAATTCCTGCCATGGTTATTGGTGCATTGCGTGCGGCGGGTTTAAAATTAACCACACCGCGGTTGGCGATTTTGAACCAATTGTTGTTGGCCAACCAGCGCGATGACCATAACCTTACGCCCGAGGCTATCCATCAAAAAATTGCCAAGCAACAATCGCCCATCGGCCTGGCAACCATTTATCGCACCCTGAAAACATTCGAAACGGAAAAATTGGTGCTAAGACACGATTTTCATAATCAAAAACCACTTTATGAAATAAATTTAAAATCGCATCACGACCATTTGATAGATATAAAATCGGGAACGGTTATAGAATTTTACGACAAAGAATTAGAAAAACTGCAAGAAAAAATTATCAACCGCCTGGGCTATGAAATTATTGACCACCGTTTAGAGATCTATGCCAAACCCCTCGCCAAATCCTCACCAAAATCTTCGCTCAAAACCTTGCCCAAAACCTTGCCCAAAAGTTTAGTTGCCCAAAAATAATTCTCCTACTTACATGACTTCATTTGCTTATCCCCATGGTTAGACGCGGTAATATAAAAATAGACGAAACGCTTCAGTTGCAAGGCGGCATAGCGGTAACGCCGCCGCCCACTGGCGTCGCAACCTATTTACAGTATCATTTACAGGACACGGGCGGCGACCCCATCCACCTTTTGCATCAAGCGGCGATAAAAATTTTATCGGGCGTTGGCATTATGGTGCGCGATGAAAAATGGCGCAAAGAGATCATGGCGGCGGGTTGCCAAGCCCTGCCCAATGGGCGGCTTGCCCTAAGCGAAAAAATAATATTGCAGGCTTTGTCCACCGCGCCACGCACCATCCATCGCCCCGCCCAAGACAAACATTTGGCGTTCGAGCAAAATCAAGCAACAATATTTTTTGCCGTTGGGGGCAGTGCCAGCCATCTTTACGAACCCACCGCTATCAAACAAGCCACCTACCGCCCCATCACCAGTGCCGATAGCCTGGCCATGGTTAAGATTGCCCACGCCATGCCGCTTTATGACATGTTGGGATTCTTCGCCAAACCCGACATCTTGGCGAGCGAGCTAGGCTCCATCGAGCAAGCCTACGACACCATGGTGCAACAACTTTATGACCACAACGCCAAACCATTTGTCGTCGAATTGCATAACCATCATGTTATGCCCGCGCTGTTAAAAAAATTCCCCGATCTGCCGCAACGTGCCGCGCTCGGGTTATCGGCTTTCTTGCCCAACCTGTCGCTGGATAGCGACCTGGCGGCCAGCCTGTTTGACGCCATTGCCCAAGGCATGGTGATAGAAAACCGCGCGGTGACGATTGCCGCCGCCACCGCCCCCGCCACCGTGGCGGGTTCCATCACCTTGGCTATCGCCATGAATTTGGCGGGGTTGGTCTTGACTCAAATTATTGCCCCTGGCGCGCCATTTGTCTTTGGTTTTGTTCCCTACACATCTGACCTTAAGCAGGGCACCACCACCACGGGTAGCGCGGAAACCATGGTGGCGCAACAATTGGCGGTGCGGGTGGCGCGTTTTTACCAAATCCCCGCCATGGTTTCGACCACGCAAACATCGGCCAAATTGCCCGACAACCAATCGGGTATAGAAAAATCGCTGGGCTTAATGGGTTTGGTGCAAACCGCCCTTAACCAACATTGCGGCTTGGTGGTGGGGCAAAGCGCGGGGCTGTTGGGTGATGGCCAGATTATCAGCAAAAACAATTTGATAACCGACCACGATATGCTCGCCATGGTTAAACGCGCCATCATGCCGCCGATGATAAACGATGCCAATATTCAAGCCCACGTCATCGAACGCGTGCTGGGCAAGGGCAGTCATTTTTTTGCCGAGGTTGAAACCCGCCAAATAATGAAAAGCCAGTATCTCTACCCCATGGCCCAAGACAGGTTATCATTGTCGTCGTGGTTGGCGGCGGGGGAATTCACCGCCGATAAATTGGCGCAGGAAATTGTCGAAAAATTAATGAAATAAATTCACAAAAAATGTTAGATTATCACCAACAAAAATTATCCATAACACATCACGCCCAACCATGAAAAATTATATTTTACGCCGTTTGTTATTCATGGTGCCTACGTTGTTTGGTATTATGCTGATAAATTTTGCAGTGGTCCAGGTTGCGCCTGGCGGCCCCGTGGAGCGCGCCATCGCCGCCATGACCCAGGGCAATTCCAACACGCTATTAAAAAATGAAACGGGCGACGGGGTAAAGGTTAGCACCACGACCCCATCCAACAATTATCAAGGTCGCTACGTTGGCGTTGATGACAGGGTGGTCGCCGAATTGGAAAAATTCTATGGATTTGATAAACCCGTGGTGCAAAGGTTTTTCATCATGATAAAAAACTATTTGCAATTTAATTTCGGTGTCAGCTTCTCTACCGGGCAACCCATCATGCAAATGATAGCGCAAAAAATACCAGTTTCTTTATCCTTGGGTTTATGGTCGGCGTTGTTAATCTACGCCGTTAGCATCCCGCTTGGCATCAAGCAAGCCACCCAGAAAGATTCCTATTTCGACAAGGCCAGCACCGTGGTGTTGATTATGCTGTCATCCTTGCCTGCCTTTTTGCTGGCGGTGTTTTTGATTATTTTCTTTGCTGGCGGACGTTATTTTTCCTGGTTTCCTTTGTCGGGGTTGGTGTCTGATAATTTTTCTGAATTATCCCTGTTCAGCAAAATAACCGATTATTTTTGGCATTTGGTGTTGCCCATCATCACCATCACCGTCGGCGGTTTTACCAGCTTAACAATTTTAACCAAAAATAGTTTCTTAGAAGAACTAACAAAACCCTACGTCATGTTGGCGCGCGCCATCGGCATGGGAGAACAAAAAATTCTATATGGTGTGATATTTAGAAATGCCATGCTTATCGTGCTGGCGGGTTTGCCATCGTTGATTATTTCGATGCTCTTTACCAGCAGCCTGATGATAGAGATTATTTTCTCTCTCAATGGCTTGGGGTTGATGGGGTATGAGGCCTCCATCACCCGCGATTACCCCGTGGTTTTTGCCACCCTCTATATTTTTACCTTGCTCTCGCTGGTGCTGGGGTTGCTGGGCGATATTTGTTATAGCCTGGTTGACCCACGTATCAATTTTGAAAAGATGGAGGGGTAGAGAAACCATCCGATTATAAGCCATGTTCAAATTATTTTTCTTCTCCCGCGCCTTCGCAAGGTTTCGTGCTAATCGCCTCAGCTTTTTTTCGGCTATCCTGTTTTTGGCATTATTCACTCTATCGCTATTTGCCAATTTTATCATGAACGACCGCCCTTTGATAATCCATTATAAAGACCATTGGTATTTTCCCGTGGTGCAATCATTGCCCGAAACCACCTTCAACGGATATTTAAAGGGCGAGGCAGATTACAGCCTGCCTGAAATTCGTGCCGAAATTGCCGCCCATGGTTTTATGGTTATGCCGCCCGTTCGCTATAGTTATGATTCGGTCATCAGCGATTTAAAACAACCCGCGCCAACACCACCCGATAAAAATCACCTGCTCGGCACCGATACATCGGCGGGCGATGTGTTGGCAAAATTGGTTTATGGGTTTCGCCTGTCGGTGCTGTTTGGTTTTATCCTAACAATTGTTAGCAGCCTTATCGGCATTTTTGCGGGCGGGCTGATGGGATACTTTGGTGGGAAAATTGACCTGCTGGGACAGCGGTTTATAGAAATTTGGGGATCGATGCCAGTTTTATTTTTATTAATTATTTTGTCATCCTTTATCGTGCCCAATTTTTGGTGGTTGCTTGGGCTTTTGTTATTATTTGGCTGGATGCCCCTGACGGGTTTGGTGCGGGCCGAGGTTTTAAAAGTCCGCCAGCAAGATTATATCAAGGCGGCGCGCACCATGGGCCTGCCGCCGTTTCGTATTTTTACCCGCCATGTTTTGCCCAATTCCCTCACCAGCGTTGTAACATTTATGCCATTTATGTTGGCGGGTTCGGTCACCACCCTAACCGCTTTGGATTTTTTGGGCTTTGGCTTGCCGCCAGGAAGTCCTTCGCTTGGTGATTTATTAAACCAAGGTAAAAATAATCTTAATGCACCCTGGTTAGGGCTGACTAGTTTTTTTGTTATCATGTTGCAATTGTCGCTGTTGACCTTCATCGGGGCGGGGTTGCGCGACGCGCTTGACCCACGTCGCGGGTCGGACTAAATAATACCCTGCTAAAAAAATAGCCGTCATGATGGCTTCGCCATATCATCGATAATTTTTTTTATTGCCTTGTTGCGCGTTTCTTCGCCCCTCATATTAATAAGGCGTTCCAAAGCCATGCGGCGGTTGGTGGCTGATAATTTTTCCCATGATGTCAATAATTTGTTATCGTGGATTGCTTTTTGCAAATCATCGGGCAACTCGCCACGAAAAACGCTGTCGAGTTTTGTCCATGCGCCATTTTTTTTAGCCTGCGCCACCATCGCTATCCCTGCGGGTTGTATCAACCCTGCCTTGGTCAGATGAGCAATTTTTTCTTTATTAATCTTGCTCCACGCGCTTTTTGGGTTGCGCGGCGAAAGGCGCATTTTGGTGCGTTCCTGGTCCACCGTGCCCTTCGTCGAATCAATCCAACCAAAGCATAAACAATAATCCACAATGTCAGAATAGGACATATCGGTTTTGCCCGATGTTAATTTATAATAAACCAACCATATCGATTCGCGTTGCTGATGGTTGTTCAACAACCATTGCCACATTTCCTTTTTGTTTTTAACAAAAACTTCTTGCATCGCCCTTGTCCCCCTTCATCATTTATGGCACGGGATCATAACCCGACCGACTGCCCAATATTTTTATCGGATGGCAATGACTTAATCTTTTTATACTTAGCCAGCCGCCGCGCCATGGACCATGTTTTGTAATAGCCATCTGAGCATAGCGCGAGCAACTGGGGGTGAAGCGGCAATGCCCACCCAAGAAATAGGCAAAGCCGTAGCGATACATGCTTATCAATAGCAACAAAAAACCTGTCAGAAATTTTGTAAAAAAATTTTTCATTATTTTATTATTTTGTTTTGCCAGCTTGGAACAAACATTATCTTATTTATTGCTTCCTATAAAGTTCTTTAATATCGCCACACCAATGACCATAAACCAACAGCCGCATGGCCAAGCAGTGTCATGATTCCATGCCACCCGCCCTTCAACAACCATGTAAATAACCATGTAAATGGCCAGGTGTTATGAAGCAACAGCCAAAGGACAAAAAATAAAAGTCCGTAGGCGATGATTTGCTTTAACAGGGCGTGCAATGCAAGCCCCAATATTTTTTCCAGCGGTTTGAATAATATATTTTCTAAACCCAGCCACAGGTGATAAATGATATTGGCGAGGTATTTGTTATGAATAATATTAGCGCAACATGTGTAAATAAACTTACTACCGCGGCCGATACCATAAGTTATTGTTTTTAAAGTTGCATAAATTATTGATGATATTGCTATCACGCCATGTTGTGGCGTTTCATTTGTTTTTACCATTCGTTTCCTTTCGTATGTTGTGATTCGGTGTAATAGAACCCTAACACAAAAAAGAACAAAAGTAAAACTTTTTTACCCGTAAATAAATTACGCCGCGGGGTCGCGATATTGCAAGCGAACCTCGTCAATTGCCTTCAATATTTTATCATCCAATATTGTTTTGTAAGCATCAACGCATTCATCAAGTTGCGGCACGCTGCTAACCCCAATAATGGTCGAGGCCACTTGCCATTTGTGATAACAAAAGGACAAGGCCATTTGCGTCGGGGTCAAACCATTGTCGCGCGCCAACTGGCTGTAGATTTTGGCAACCCGCAAGGATTCGGCGCGGCCATAACGCATGACGCGAAATTCGGAATACATGCTCATGCGCCCCAAACTATCATTTTTGCCCGCCACGGGTTCTATACCCACATCGTCATATTTCCCGCTCAACACGCCAAAGGCCAAGGGCGAGTAAGGGATAAGCGAAACATTAAGGCGGTGCATGGTTTCATCCAGCCCGTTTTCCAAACTGCGGTTGGTTAAACAATAAGGATTCTGCACCGTGGCAACCCGCGCCAAACCATGTTGTTCGGCCAAACGCACAAATTCGCAAACGCCATAGGAGCTTTCGTTCGATAAACCTATCGCCCTCACCTTGCCTGCCTTCACCAATTTATCCAACGCCACCAATTGTTCATGGATGGTGGCATTACCTTTCGGTTCTTTGCTGGGGTCATAATACATGGTGCCAAACACTGGCACCATGCGGTTGGGCCAATGAAGTTGATAAAGGTCGATAACATCGGTCTGCAAGCGACGCAGGCTGGCATCGCAAGCGGTGATAATATCATCCGCCGTGGTGTTATTCTTGCCGCCGCGCACCCATGGCGCGCTGGTCATGCCGACCACCTTGGTTGCGACGGTCCATTTTTTTCTTTTATCTTTGTTGCTGGCAAAATAACGACCGATGATCTCTTCGGTCTTGCCATAGTTTTTTGCATTGAGGGGCACGGCGTAGGCCTCGGCCGTGTCCATAAAATCGATGCCGCGTTCAAGCGCGTGGTCCATTATTTTATAGGATGTTTGTTCATCAACCTGGTCGCCGAACACCATGGTACCCAAACATATGGGCGATACCGTAAGGTCAGATAGACCTAATTTTACTTTTTTGTGCATTTTTGTTTTTTTCCCTTCAAAAAAAATAATTATCATAACTCTTGCCAAAAAACAACAAATTGCTATAGCAAAATAATGAAAATTGCTTTTTTATTCCCAGGACAGGGCTCGCAAACTGTGGGCATGGGTAAAGACCTCCATGACCAATTCCCCCTGGCTCGCGATATATTTATGGAGGTTGACTCGGCCCTCAACATGGGTTTGAGCGACATCATCTTCAATGGTCCCGCCGAAAAATTAACCATGACCGAATTTACCCAACCAGCCTTGATGGTGACCTCCATCGCATTATTACGCGTGTTGGAACAGGAAACGGGCAAAAAAATATCCGCCATGGCAAGCGCGGTGGCGGGCCACAGCCTTGGCGAATATTCCGCCCTTACCGCGGTGGATTCCCTGCCCCTTGCCACCACCGCCAAATTGTTACAAATTCGTGGTGCCGCCATGCAATCGGCGGTCGCGCCAGGGGTTGGCGCCATGGCCGCGTTGTTGGGAATGAATTGGCAAGATGTTGAAAAAATTATTGCCGAAGCCGTGGCGCAGGGCGCGGTGGTTGCCTGCGCCAATGACAATGCCGATGGGCAAGTTGTTATTTCTGGCAAAAAAGAAGGCGTTGAAAAAGCCATCGAATTAGCCAAGGCCCAGGGACTAAAACGTGCGGTGCCCTTGCCCGTATCGGCCCCGTTCCATTCGCCACTGATGAAGCCAGCCGAAGAAAAAATGAAGGAGGCCCTGGCCGAGGTTACCCTCGCCAAACCGAGCCTGCCAGTTTACAACAATGTTACCGCCATGGCGCAAACCGATAATGTGAAAATGAAGTCCGACCTGGTGGCGCAAATTTGTGGTGCCGTGCGATTTCGCGAAACCATTCTTAACATGGCGCAGGATGGCTTCACCCATTTTGTGGAGGTTGGCGCGGGTCGCGTGCTAAGCGGGTTGGTAAAACGCATTGCCCCCACCGCGCAAACCATTAACATTGGCAATGTCACCGATATAAAAGAACAACTTGCATTTTTTCAAAAGCCAGTATAAAGCGCATATAGAAATTTGCTGTAAAAAATATCAATAAAAAATATAAGATTTAAAAACATGTTCAAACTCGACGGATTAAAAGCATTGGTAACGGGGGCGTCAGGCTCCATCGGCACTGCCATCGCCACCGCGCTAAGCGCGCAAGGTGCGGAAGTTATTTTAAGCGGAACAAGGGTTGATAAATTAGAAGCATTACAAAAAAAATTACCCAACAAATCACATATCATCGTTGCCAATTTAAAAGATCGCGCCGATGTGCAAAAATTGATTAAGGAAGCCGATAAAATTGGCGTCGATATTTTGGTCAATAACGCGGGGCTTAACCGTGATAACCTGTCGGTGTTGATGAAGGACGAAGAATGGGACGATGTGTTGCAAGTTAACTTAACCGCGGGATTTTTCTTAATGCGCGGCTTGATCCGTTCGATGATGAAGCGCAAATTTGGCCGTATTATTTCCATTACGTCGGTTGTTGGCCACGCGGGCAATGCGGGGCAAGCCAATTATGTCGCCACCAAGGCGGCGATGACGGGCCTAACCCGCACCCTGGCGGAAGAATATGGTAAGCGCGGCATCACCGTTAATTGCATTGCGCCAGGTTTGGTCAAAACCGAAATGACCGATAAATTGACCGAGGAACAACGCGCCGAATTGCTGGAACGCGTGCCGAGTGGCGAAATTGGCCAACCCAACGATGTAGCCGCAGGCGTGGTTTTTTTAGCCAGCCGCGAAGCAGGTTATGTAACGGGCGCAACATTGCATATCAATGGTGGTTCGGAAATGCGCGATTAAGCGCAAGATATTTGTTCTTTTTTTATTGAACAATCATATCAAACTATCTTAAACAACATACATGTTATGGAATATTGATTACAGCGCATGGCTGTCATTATTTCTTTATATGATGGCGTCATCCCTGTCGCCAGGGCCTAACAACATGATGCTGATGGCGTCGGGTGCTAATTTTGGCTTTCGCCGCACCCTGCCCCATATCTTGGGTATCATGTTTGGTTTTGCGATTTTGTTGCTAAGCGTAGGCTTTGGTTTGCTTAAAATATTTGATACCTATCCTTTGTTATATGACATCTTAAAATACACGGGGATAATCTATTTGCTTTATTTGTCCTACAAAATCGCCACCACCACCACCAACCTTGAAAAAACATCACCCCAACAAACCAAGAAAAATATAAAACCATCCAAATCGGGGGCGCGACCATTACGATTTTTTGAAGCCGCCGCTTTTCAATTCATTAACCCCAAGGGCGTGATGATGGCGATTAGCTTCTTTGCTACTTACCTCCCCCCTCATTATAATTGGCAAGTGGTGATATTCGTGCTTTTTGTTGACGCCCTGGTTACCGTGCTTCATTGCAGTTTATGGGTCGTGATGGGCGCATCGCTATCGCGCTTCCTGCGCCGTGGTCAGCGGCAAAAATATTTTAATTGGGCTATGGCGATTCTCTTGGTCTCGTCCTTGGTGCCTGTCCTCATCCATCACTAAATTTTATATTACTTGCTTGGCTAAAGCAGTTAATATTCAAATCACCATACATGAAGAGGTATGGTATGCGCGGAGGGGTTCGAACCCTCGACCCCCTGATTAAAAGTCAGGTGCTCTACCGCTGAGCTACGCGCACAAGATAAATCTTTTCCAAGATGGAGCGAGACACCCATTCCCCTAAAACTATTTTGAAAAAATGGCAAGAAAAATCATTTTTGCCCGCCGTTTTTCTTGTCGATGTAATTATTAATTTAACTTTTTATCTTTTTTCTTGGCCGACGTATTTTTATTATCATTGACATCGCCAGCCTTGGCATTATCCTGCGCGCCCATTGCCTGCTCTTTTTCTAATTCCTGCATTTTTTGCACAAAATGTCCGTGGAAGTCTATCGCGGGCAACAACAAGGGTGGATAACCGCCATCAGAAACCGCCTTGGCAATAATCGCGCGTATAAATGGGTAGAGGTGCGAGGGAACCTCCGCCGATAATATCGGGTTGGTCATATTTTCATTTTTGGGGTTAACGCGAACAATGGCGCCATATTCCGCTTCCACAACATACAAAGTTTCTTCCTTGGCGCGCGCGGTTAATGTCATTTTCATCACCACTTCATAATCGCTTTCTTGCAATTTGTTAAAACTTAACGTCCAATCCATGTTATGTTGGGGTTCTTCCTTAACGCCGCCCACCAAAAAACTCATGATTCCAGGGTTCTCAAAAGAAAAATCTTTTTGGAATTGGGTTAAAATAGCATAGGGGGCATTCATCAATTGTGTGTAATCTTTTGCCATGGTTTTTTATCTCCTTACATGTATTATTTTTTATAGAGCATAGCCACGATGAATTGCAACCACGCCGCCCGTTAAATTTTCATAGCCTACTTTTTCAAAACCGCCAAGCCTCATTTTTTCTGCCAATTCTTCTTGGGTATAAAACATTTTTATGCTTTCCGCTAAGTAGCGATAGGAAGCCTCGCTGTTTGCAATATACCTGCCAAGCAAGGGCAATATACGAAAGTTATATTGTTCATAAATTTTGTCGACGCCTGGCAACACGACTTTCGAAAATTCTAAGCACAGGAATTTCCCGCCAGGGCGCAACACGCGCCGCATTTCTTTTAAGGCTTTTTCCTTGTTGGTAACATTGCGCAAGCCGAATGAAATGGTGACGGCGTCAAAGGTTGCATCGGCAAAGGGCAAGTTTTCCACATTGCCAACCATAAAATCAATATTGTGCATCAGCCCGAGCTTATCGGCATTTTCCCTGCCGCGTTTTATCATTTCCTCGGTCAGGTCAATCACCGTCGCCCGTTCGCCGCCATGTTTTAAATAACGAATAGCAATATCGCCCGTGCCGCCAGCCACATCAAGCAAATGCCCCTCTTTGGGGATTTGCGATACCAATGCTTCTTTCCATAAACGGTGAAGGCCTAAACTCATCACATCATTCATCAGGTCGTATTTTTTTGCAACATTGCCAAACAAACCACGCACCCGACCTGTTTTCTCACTCTGCCCAATTTTTTCAAAACCAAAGTCCACTTTTTCTTCTTCGTTAACCATTTTTATTTCTCCTCAATCTATTTTTTTATCATCGCAAATTTTTTACTTTTTATCAAATAATATTCGCTCGCCGCCCGCCACCACCATGAATCGCCCGCCGCGCGCACGCGCCACCATTGTCATGTTGGCTTTTTGCGCCAATTGCGCACCATACAATGTAAACCCGTTGCGCGATATCAATATCGGAATTTCCATCAGCAAACATTTGATAACCATTTCCGATGTCAACCGCCCCGTGGTATAAAAAATTTTATCATGGCCTGAAATATCATGTTGCCACATATAGCCTGCAATTTTATCAACCGCGTTATGGCGACCAACATCTTCGACATATATTTTTGGTTCATCACCTATCGCCAGGGCGCAACCATGAATCGCCCCCGCTATCAGATACAAACTGGGGGTTAGGGAAATACGCTTGAGCAAGGTTTGCAACGCCGTGGTGGTGATGGTCATGCTGCTGTCAATTTTTTTTCTATCAACCTCATCCATGATATCGCCAAACACCGTGCCCTGCCCGCAACCCGATGTTACTATTTTCTTTTTGCTTTTCATTTCAAAATGGGTGGGTTGTTTGGTGCGCACCACCACCACACCCAAATCATCGTCAACATCCACGCTGGTTATTTCGTCATCCTTGGTTAGCATTTTTTGATTAACCAGGAATCCTATCGCCAAATAATGGGGGTGGTCGCCTATCGTCATGGCGGTGACAATTTCTTGGCTATTTAAAAATATAGTCAGGGGTTTTTCGCGAATCGCGGGGTGCATCAATGTGCCGCCGTTTTCGTCAAGCACCGCAACGGGGGTTGTTAAATGGTCGCGCTGGGCGATGGATGGGGCCAACCAATAATCCCCTTGGTAAAATTTATCAGAAAATTCTTTGCGCGGCATGCTTGATAAACAATATCATCCATCATTTTTTAAGCATAATAAAGCACCAGCAATATCAAGACCCCCACCATCCACTGACGGCGAAAAACCTGCAAATTGATGGCTGGCTTTTTGGGATTAATTTTTTGATAATTGCTCCACATCACCAACATGGTTGCAACACAAAGACCATAACCAACCAGCGGGTTATTACCGTCCAAATAATATACCAACCCCACCAAGGCCATCGCCATCAACAGGTAAAAACCACCCACTATTTTTTTAACTTCCTTGCCAAAAAACAAAGCCGAAGATTTTAACCCCAACAGCTCATCATCATCTTTGTCTTGCAGGGCATAGATAGTGTCGTAGGCCATGGTCCATAAAATACCTATGGCGTAAAGCCACCACAGGCCTATATCAAAATAATCTTCGGACCCTATGACCCCCGCCACCAACACCCCAATGTTAAAAGTAAAACCCAACCACAATTGCGGCAGGGGGAACAAACGTTTCATCAAGGGATAGGGCACCACCAAAGCAAGCGACAGCAAAGCCACAACCTGGGCGGGGTGATTATCAAGCGCCACCAAAATGAAAAATCCAATGGACAACAATGTAACCAACACCCACAATGCCCTGTCCAAACTTATACGACCACTGGCAAGGGGGCGTTGGCGGGTGCGGGCAACCTTTTTATCAAATTCACGGTCTAATATATCGTTCCATACGCACCCCGCCGAGCGCAAAGCGAAGGCACCCACGGTAAAAACAATAAGATAATATAAAAAACCTTCCGCCGACATTTTATCATGATATATCGCCAACCCCCAAAAACAGGGCAACAACAGCAACCACGTGCCGATAGGCCTATCGAGCCGCAAGAGCAAAATATAATCGTGCCAGGGTGTTGGGGTGGCCGCAAATAGCCAATGATTTTTCTTTATATCGCTTGCCATGGGGTATCCAAAAATGAGGAGGTCAAAATATAATATATTTTTATAACACATAACCCTATCACAACATGGGGGTAGTTGCAATCTGATTGCATTTTAACCATTTTGTCATTATAGTATGATTCCAATATTATATTGTAAAGTTATTTTTATTTTATCGTCCTGCCTTTTTCCCCCTGTTTCTTCCCCCTGTTTCTTCCTGTCTGAACCATGTCCGACCCTTTGGATAAAACCAATCCCCCCGCGCCCGATAAAAAATTATTTATCAAAAGCTACGGCTGCCAGATGAATGTCTACGACGCCGACCGCATGAAAATGCAATTGTCCCCCATGGGATTTTCTGAAACCAACCAAGTGGAAGAAGCCGACATGGTGATTCTTAACACTTGTCATATTCGTGAAAAAGCCGACAGCAAGGTTTTATCTGACATTGGGCGCATGGAACGATTGATGAAAAAAGATTGCGTCTTAACCCTGGCGGGTTGCACCGCGCAAAGCATGGGGATAGAAATGCAAAAACAAAAACCCAGGATAGATATTGTGGTCGGCACGCAAAATTATCACCGCCTTCCCGAATTGTTGACGCGCCGCCAAACATTAAAAAAACGAATCGCCGATATTGAATTCCCCGTGGAAAGCAAATTTGATTATTTGCAAGAAGAATTGATAACCAATCCAACCAACATGGCTGTCTCGCAATTTTTAGCCATCCAGGAAGGTTGCGATAAATTTTGTAGTTTTTGCGTCGTGCCCTACACCCGTGGTGCCGAATTCTCGCGCCCCTATGTCGATATCGAACGCGAAGCAAAAAAATTGGTGGCGGCGGGGGCGCGCGAAATCACCCTCCTCGGTCAAAATGTCAATGGCTGGCATGGTTTGGGGCCACAGGGCAAAACTTGGAACTTGGCTCAATTGCTAGCCGAATTATCAAACATTGATGGGCTGTTAAGGATTCGTTACGTGACATCGCATCTATTAGACATGCACGATGAATTGATAATGGAACATGTTCGCAATAAAAAATTACAGCCCTTCCTGCATCTCCCCCTACAAAGTGGTAGCGACAAAATATTAAAGGCGATGAACCGTGGCCATGGTCTTCAAGATTATATGACAGTCATCGATAAGATAAAATCGGCCTGCCCCGATATTGCCTTGTCTTCCGATTTTATCGTTGGCTTCCCTGGCGAGGAAGAAGAAGATTTTTCCATGACCTTGGCTGCGGTGGAAAAAATTGGCTACAGCGCTTGTTATTCTTTTTGTTATTCACCACGCATCGGCACGCCCGCCGCCAACATGCCCCAGGTGCCCGACGATATCAAATCAAGCCGTTTGCAACGTCTGCAAGCCCTGCTTAATCAGCAGGAAGAAAAATTTAACCGCGCCACGGTTGGCAAAACCATCGATGTGTTGGTGGAAAAAACAACCCACAAACCTGGGCAATTGATGGGGCGATCCCCCTGGCTCCAGCCTGTTCATTTCATGGCGCCCAGTAACGAACCTGGCAACATAGATGGTCGTTTGGCGGGCGAAGGCTCAACCAGCCTCATCGGTAAATTAGAAAAAATAACCATCACCCATACCGAAAAACATAGCCTTTTTGGGCGGCTGGCTCAGCACGCCGCGCCAAGCGTCATGGGTGCCGCGCCACAGCCATATACATCCTATCAACAACCCGACGAACAGAATATAATAGGTTAATGAAGTAATAAAAATGGAGCAAAGACTTTTAGAATTTAACGACAACCGTCGCCTACCAGAACTTTATGGCGTGGGGAGAAAAAACCTTTCGGCATTAGAAAGGTTGCTGGCGATTGATATTAGCGATCGCGGCAATATATTAAAATTGTCAGGCGATAAAAAAAATATCGTCCTGGCGGAAAAAATTTTGCGCACCATTTACGAACAACGTATATTGGCCGAGGATATCGATTCAACCATGGAGCGGATTATTACCAACCAGCAACATGCCATGATGGATGCTCCGCCCGACGATTCGGGCGACCCCTTGGCAACCCTGACCGTCAAACATAGGCGCATCCAACTGCGCACCGCCAACCAACAAAAATTCATTGCCACCATGCAGGCAAAAGATTTAACATTTGGCATTGGCGCGGCGGGCAGTGGTAAAACTTATCTGGCGGTGGCCTATGGTTTGTCGTTGGTTTTATCGGGCGCGGTGGAGAAAATGATTATCACCCGCCCCGTGGTGGAGGCTGGCGAAAGCCTTGGCTTTTTGCCTGGCGATTTGACGGAAAAAATTGATCCTTACCTGCGGCCGATTGACGATGCTGTGGGGGAAATATTGGGAACCGACCAAGTAAAAAAATTAAAAGAATCGGGGCAGATAGAAATTGCGCCCCTGGCCTACATGCGTGGGCGAACATTAAAACGCGCCTTTATTTTGCTTGATGAGGCTCAAAACACCAAAACAATGCAAATGAAAATGTTTTTAACCCGATTGGGCGAGCGTAGCAAAATGGTGATAACGGGCGATGGGTCGCAAACCGACCTAGGCCATAAAGATCAATCGGGATTACAAGATGCCATAAAAAAGCTAGCAACATTTCCAGAGGTTGGCATGGTAGAATTTGACACCAGCGATGTTCAACGTCATGGCTTGGTGAAAAAAATTATCGCCGCCTATAATGTTGATTCAGAAACAAAAGACGCGAAACCGCGTAAAGAATTTTTGACAAAAAAAGCAAAAGATTCTAATTCCACCATAAAATAATAAACAAGGACCATAGGATCCATACAATGTTTTTTAACTTCACCCCTTTGCAGATAACCGCCCTGCAGGACACGGCGGATTGGGATAGGGCCGACATGAATTTCTTAATCAAGCAATGTAAAAAAATTTACAAAACAATCCCTGGCGCACCCCGCATCGCTTCGCTTGAAATTCTCTTCACCCATGACAACCATATGCGCCAATTAAAAAAAGATTTTTTACAACAAGACATGGCGACCAATGTTTTATCCTTCCCCCATCATGACTCGCGCGCTGGCGCAACCCATGGAGCGAATCATGCGACGAAGCATGGCCTGCCCAAAACAAACCCCCGTGCTTTTTTGGGCTCCATCGCCCTGGGTTATGGAGTTATCAAGAAAGAAGCGCAGGAAGCCAACAAAGATTTTCGCCACCACCTGGTGCATCTTGGGCTGCATGGTTTGTTACACCTCCTCGATTTTAATCATGATAAAAAATCAGCCGCCGAGAAGATGGAAAATTTAGAGATTCTGTTGTTGGCAAACCTTGGCATCGAAAACCCCTATCAATAAAAAATAACCATAAAAGGAAACACCATGATATTAAAAAGAATTCTTTCATTCCGCAAACAAAACATGCGCCAGCAATTGGACCAATTGCGTCTGGCCCACGAACAGCATTTGGATTCTTTGAGCGAAGAAGAAATGGATATGCTGAACAACATCATGACGGCTTCCCGCATGAAGGCCGAAGATGTTATGGTGCCGCGCGCCGATATAAAATTTTTATCTGGCCACATGACCCTGCCCGAGGTGGTGGCCCAGGTGGTGAAATCGCCGCAAACCCGCTATCCTATCTATGGCGACGACCCTGACCATATCATCGGTTTTATTCATTCGAAGTCTATCCTATGGGCGTTGCATCATTATGGGTTGGATGCTGCCTATAAAAATGGCGGCGATGGCAAGTCAGGGGCGCAAAAAAACGGCAGCAAAGAAAATGATAAAAATATTTTTTCATTGAAACATTTGGCACGCCCCGTTATTTTTGTTTCCAACGCCATGCCGGTTTTTGAACTGTTGGCAAAAATGCGCGAAGAAAAACGCCACTTAGCCATCGTGGTTGATGAATATGGCGGCACCGATGGTTTGGTTACCGTCACCGACCTGGCGGAAGAAATTATCGGCGAGATGGATCGCGATATTTTTGCCGCCAGCAAATCTAGCCTGATAGAAACACGCGAAGGCTTCCTTGTTAATCCCTTGATGCGGACCGAGGATTTTGAAAAACATTTCGGTATCCATTTAACCTCCCCCGTTGATGACATCGATATCGATACCGTGGGCGGCGTGGTTTTAGCCTTGGCGGGCTACGTGCCGCAAAAGGGCGAAAAAATTAAAACCAGGGATAAAAAAATAACCTTTGTCATCAAGGATTCGACCAACCGTATTATCAAAAGTTTGCTGGTCAAAGGCATTTCCAAAAAACCAAGCAGTAACATTGTTTCGACGCCACGCAAAAAATCGACGGCCAAAAAAAATCCTAACAAAAATAAAACCGCAAAAAAACCAACAAGCAAAAAATAATTTTGCATTCATTGATTTGCATTGCGTGATATTTTGCGACAGGTCGCTAATAAACTATTGCCGCCACCGCCGCGCCAGGCTTTGCCCCATCGCCCATCAATAAAAAAATTACGCGGCGGATTGCAAGGCTTGGGTGATGGTTTTTTCATCCAGCCCCTTTAATCCTATCACCACCAATTGCGATTCTTTAGGCGGGCCATCGTTGTTTTTTATCCCCTGCTGAAAATAATGTTCTATGCGCGGGCCAGCCACTTGCCAAATTTCTTGGCGGGGTTTGCCGCGGCGCGTTATCAACCCCTTCATGCGCAAAATATCATGGTCCTGTAATAATTGTTGGATAATCTTTTCCAATTTTTTTTCATCTTCAACCTCCCCAAATGTTACGATGAAGGTAGCAAATTCATCATGGCCATGTTCTTCTTCATCGTCATGATGGCTTTTGCGATTATCCAAATCCATTTCAACCGCTTGCCCCATTCCCAACACCACACGGGGGTCGACCACGCCGTGGGTGGTTTCTATAATTTTGGCGGCGGGGCGTAAGCCCTCTATCTTTCCCGAACGCATATCCTCGATAATTTTTTTTCGCTCGGCCGCCGACATGATATCGCATTTGTTTAACAAAACAATATCGGCGCACAGCAATTGGTCTTCAAACAATTCCGCCAATTCATTATCATGTTCGGGGGCGGGGACGGGCTTTTCCCTGTTTGCCGCTGGCACATCTTGGAATCGGCCGCTTAATATCGCGGGGCCATCAACCACCGCCACCACGCCATTGACGGTAACCCGCGGTGCAATATCATGCCACTGAAAAGCCTTCAACAATGGCTTGGGTAGGGCAAGACCCGAGGTTTCGATAATAATATGGTCTATGGGTTTGGCTTCGCTATCAGCATTGTCTAAAATTTTTTGCATCGCGGGTAAAAAATCATCCGCCACGGTGCAACAAATGCAACCATTCGCCAATTCGATAATTTCTTGCGGTTTGCAAGCATCATCGCACTGATTCTGAACAATGGCTTCATCCATCCCCAAGGAACCAAATTCGTTTATCAACACGGCGATACGTTGCCCGCCGCTGTTCTTAAGCAAATGAGCAAGCAAGGTTGTTTTGCCACTGCCTAAAAAGCCAGTGATAACGGTGGCGGGAATTTTCTCTCTCAACATTGTCTATATTTTTATACTTGAATAACACGATAAATTTGTTTAGTAAAGTTCCAGTCAATCGAGAATAACAAAAAATATCAACATGCTACTTTTTTTAAGGACTTTTTTATCATGAATAACCTAGCAAACCAAAAAGAATTTTTTAATGCGTCATTAGCAAGCAGCGACCCCGAGATCGACGCCATCCAACATCGCGAATTGAAACGCCAATCAGAAGGATTGGAATTGATAGCCTCTGAAAACCTTGTGTCGCGCGCGGTGATGGAATCCATCGGTTCTATCTTCACCAACAAATATGCCGAAGGTTATCCGCACAAACGTTATTACGGCGGTTGCGAACATGCCGACGAAATGGAAGACCTTGCCATCGCGCGGGTTTGCAAATTGTTTGGTGCCAAATTTGCCAATGTGCAACCCCATTCGGGTTCGCAAGCCAACCAAGCGGTTTTTATGTCGTTGATGAAGCCAGGCGATACCTTCATGGGTTTGGCCCTGTCGGCGGGTGGGCATTTGACCCACGGTGCCGCGCCCAATATCAGTGGCAAATGGTTCAAACCTGTCAATTATGGCGTGCGCCAAGATGGCGTGATAGATTACGACCAAGCCGAAGAAATGGCTTTGGAACATAAACCAAAAATTATCATCACGGGGGGCTCGGCCTATGCCCGTATCATCGATTTTAAAAAATTCCGCGCTATCGCCGATAAGGTTGGCGCGTTTTTGTTTGTCGATATGGCGCATTTTGCGGGGCTGGTTGCGGCGGGGGTGCACCCCAATCCGTTGCCCTTGGCCGATGTGGTTACATCAACCACCCACAAAACATTGCGCTGTTCGCGCGGCGGTTTGATATTAACCAACAATGAAGACATTGCCAAAAAAGTTAATTCGGCTATTTTCCCTGGGTTGCAGGGTGGCCCGCTGTTGGCATCGATGGTGGGTAAGGCCGTCGGTTTTGGCGAAGCCTTAAAACCAGAATTCAAAACCTACATCAAGCAGGTTGTGGAAAATGCCGCCTTGCTTGCCGAAGAATTGATGAAGGGCGGGTTGCAAATTGTTTCGGGCGGCACCGACACCCATTTGATGTTGGTTGACCTGCGTCCCAAAAAAATCACGGGCGATGTGGCTGAAAAGGCATTGGATCGCGCGGGTATCACTTGCAACAAAAATGGTATTCCCAACGACCCCGAAAAACCAACGGTGACGTCGGGCATTCGCCTTGGCACCCCCGCGGTAACATCGCGCGGGTTTGGCACCAAAGAAATAAAATTGGTGGCACAATATATTTTGGAAGTGCTTGATGGATTACAAGGTGGCAAAACCGAAAATCCAGCGGTTGAATCAGCGGTCAAAGCCAAGGTGTTAAAACTCTGCCACGATTTTCCTATCTATAGCAAGTTATAGAAAAGGCGGCGATGCGTTGCCCATTTTGTGCCCACGAAGAATCGGACGTCAAAGACTCACGGCTAAGCGACGACAGCAAAATTATCAAACGGCGCAGGCAATGTAAAAAATGCGGCGCAAGGTTTAGCACCTTTGAACGTATCGAACTGCGCGAATTGATGGTGGTGAAGCGCACGGGCGGTGTCGAAATTTTTCAACGCGAAAAATTGGCACGCTCGATAGCCTTGGCCTGCAGGAAACGCGGCATCAACAATGACAAGTTAGAAGCCATTATTTCCAGCCTGGTGCGGGAATTGGAAACCGCGGGCGACAGCGAAATCCCCACCCACCGTATCGGCGAATGGGTTATGAAACGCCTCGCCAGCCTTGATAAGGTTGCCTTTATTCGCTATGCCTCGGTCTATAAAGATTTTGATAAGGTCAAAGACTTTGAAAATTTTATAGAAAAAGAAATCGGCGAAAAAAATAATGATGGATGATAAGCAATCGGCCTTTTCTGCCAAGGATGAAGAATACCTCTCGCTTTGTTTGTCTTTATGCCGTCGGCAATGGGGGTTAAGTGGTGCAAACCCCGCGGTGGCGGCCGTGCTTGCCACCCCCGACCAGGTTATTGATGTCGCCATCACCGCGGTGGGTGGTCGCCCCCATGCCGAAGAAATATTATTGGCGCGGCAACCAAAAATTCCTAACAACGCCAGTTTGTATCTATCGCTGGAACCTTGCGCCCATCATTCGGCGCATCGCTCTTTATCCTGCGCCGAGAATATTGTCGCGGCGGGCATAAAACGTGTGGTGGTGGGCTGCCTTGACCCTGACCCGCGCACCAACGGCTTGGGGCTAGAATTAATAAAAAAAAGAACAAATGGCGCGGTGAAGGTTTTGCTCGCCTGCCCCATCGCCCCCCATGCCCAACCTAATCGCGAACAAAAAAAATGGCAAGGGTTGGCAAAAGAATCCTACCATGGTTTTATCCTGCGCTTACAACGCCATCGCCCGCTGGTGGCGATAAAAATGGCACTGTCGGCTGATGGCAAAACCATTATCAAACATCAACCTGCTCATCAAACCTTATCGATGGCGGCATCGCCCCACCATCAAATCACACGCGGACAATTACAATTTTTTGCGCAATATATTCGTTGCCTTTATGATGGGTTGTTGGTTTCGGCCAACACCGTTTTGGCCGACAACCCGCTATTAACCATTCGCGAACGCGGTTTGCCCATATTGCAAAAACCACGTTTTATCCTTGATTCTCAAAACCGCCTAACGGGGAGGGAAAGAATATTTCAAACGGCGGAATCGCAACCCCTGATTATTTTTTCTGCCCAAATTAATCCTGCCCTTCCCGCCGCGCATCATGTAACTCAAATTATCTTGGGTGCCGATGAGCAAAGCAAAGCAGGATATTTTTCATGGGCAGCGATATTAGAAAAAATTGCGGAGATGGGAGTCAGCCGATTGTTGATAGAAACAGGCGGGCAATTATTATCAAGCCTTCGCGCGGGGTCGTTGGTCGATGAATTATGGTTGTGCGAACAAAGCGATGTAACATTGGGCGCGGCGGGGGACTGCCCCATTGATATTAAATCTATAACCCATGGTCTAACCCCCGATTCAGAAATGTATTTTGACCAGCGTCAGGGTAAGGCAAGCAAATATCATTACTCACCCACTAACTTATCATGACAACCACGCCCGAAAATCCGCGCCGCAACCTTAGCGGTTTTGTTCTGTTGGATAAGCCTGTTGGTTTAACATCGACCCAGGCCATGGCAAAAACGCGCAGGCTGTTTGGTGGTAAAAAAATTGGTCATGGCGGCACCCTTGACCCCTTCGCCACGGGATTGTTGTTGATAGGCTTGGGCGAAGCCACCAAAGCCCTGCCCTATATTCTAGCCAACAGCAAAGAATATGAATTTGTGTTACGCTTTGGCACCGCCACCGACAGCCAAGACATCACGGGTAACGTGGTGGCGACAAGCGATATCATCCCAAGTCCTGCCGCCATCGAAAATATTTTGCCCTCATTCCTGGGGAAAGGTAGCCAAATCCCCCCCCTCTTTTCGGCTATCAAGGTGCAGGGCGTGCGCAGTTATGAAGTGGCGCGCAAATGGGCGAAGGACAGCGCCAGCAACGCCGCAACGGGGTTGGCGACACCACCGCCACCGCCCCTAGCACCGCGCCCCATTGATATATATAATTTATCATTGGTTGAGCAATTGTCCGCGACCGATTTTGTGCTGCGCGTGCGCGGCGCGGCGGGATTATATGTCCGCACCCTTGGCCATGACATCGCAAAAAAGTTAGGAAGCCATGGGCACCTCGCCGCTTTAAAAAGATTATCAGTCGGAAATTTTTCATTAAACGATGCTTTTTCCCTTGCTAAGCTAGAAAAAATAGATTATAGCCACAGGGTGGAATCTGCGCTGATAGATTTTTACAACAAGAAATTCTTTTCAGATAATCCTGTTGATAAAAACTTGGCAACCCTGATGGGCCTAGAAACCATTTCCCTAAATGAAGCTGATTCAATCGCACTGCGTTTAGGAAAAAAAATTATTGTCCATTATTCAAAAGATAGAACGAAAAATAAAGCTGAAACCGAAAAAAACAATTTGAATATTTTATTCGCGCTTGATAATAACAAACAACCTATTGGTTTTGTATCTTGTGAAGCAAAAAATGAAATAGAAAATCAATGTCAACCGTGTATCAACATATCATCTCTTGAATCCCTCCTTATACCAAAAAGAATTTTTGTTCTGTAATTCATTTATAAAAAATTCTTAGAAAAATTATTGCCCGCATATCATCATGACTCTTTCCACCGCCGCAAAAAAGACGGCCATCAAAGACTTTGTTAGAAATCAAAAAGATACTGGCTCGCCCGAAGTGCAGGTAGCCATCATGACCGCGCGTATCAAAGATATCACCAGCCATCTAGAAACCCACCCCAAGGATATTCATTCGCGGCGCGGGCTATTGTTGCTGGTCGGTAAGCGTCGTCGTTTGCTAAATTATTTGAAGCGAAAAGACGAAAAACTGTACACAACGACTATCGAAAAGCTTGATCTAAGAAAATAGTGCCGTCGCGAAATATGGAAAATAATATAATATAAAAAAAATATAAAAGAAAGAATCGATATGTTCAATCATCATGTTGTTGAAAAAAACTGGGGCGGCAAAACACTAAAATTAGAAACAGGGCATTTGGCAAGACAAGCCGACGGTGCCGTGCTCGTAACCTATGGCGATACCCAGGTATTATGCACCGTGGTCGCGTTGAAAGAATCAAAACCTGAACAAGATTTTTTCCCTTTATCAGTCCATTACCAAGAAAAATTTTATGCCGCGGGGCGCGTGCCTGGCGGTTTTTTCAAACGTGAAGGTCGGCCAACCGAAAAGGAAGTTTTGACTTCACGCCTTATCGATAGGCCCATCCGCCCATTGTTTGCTGAAAATTTTCAGAATGAAACTCAAATTATCGCCACCCTGCTCTCTCATGATCTGGAAAATGATCCTGATATTGCTGCCATGATTGGCTCGTCGGCGGCCTTGGCCATTTCTGATATTCCTTTTTTGGGTCCCATCGGTGCTTGCCGTGTTGCCTATAAAAACGATCAATTCATATTGAACCCCACCAAATCCGAATTGGTTGATACCATGTTGGACCTTGTTGTTGCGGGCACCAAGGAAGGTGTTTTGATGGTCGAATCAGAAGCCAGCCAATTGAGCGAAGAAACCATGTTGGACGCGGTTACTTTTGGCCATAAGGCTTTGCAAGAAGTTATCGACATGATTAACGAATTAAAAGCAAAAGTTGGCAAATCAACGCGCGCGGTTGCTGCGCAACCAGCCTACGCCAGCAATTTGAAAAAAATTATTGATAAGGTTGCAACCGATGCTTTAAAATCGGCTTACCAACAAACCAAAAAACAAGAACGTTATGCGGCCTTGGATGCGGTTAAAAAATTGGTGGCGGAAGCCGTGGCCAACGAAGCCAAAGCCGATATGGAACAGCCAGGTGCCAAACAATTGGTTGCCAGGTTGTTAGAAGATTTAAAGGCAACTATTGTTCGTCACAATATTTTATCCAGCAAAAAACGTATCGATGGTCGCGGGTTGGAAGATATTCGCCAAATCGATTGCAAAGTGGGTGTGTTACGCAAAACCCACGGTTCGGCTATCTTTACCCGTGGCGAAACCCAAGCATTGGTGATAGCCACGCTGGGCACCACCCAAGACAAACAAATTATCGATGCTATTGATGGCGAATTCAAAGAAGAATTTTTGCTGCATTATAACTTTCCACCATTTTCAGTTGGCGAGGCTGGCCGTATTGGTTCACCTGGCCGTCGCGAAATTGGTCATGGCAAATTGGCATGGCGTGCCCTGCGCCCCTTGTTGCCCAAAAAAGATGATTTCCCCTACATGCTGCGTTTGGTTTCTGAAATTACTGAATCCAACGGCTCGTCATCCATGGCCTCCGTTTGCGGTGGCTCGATGGCAATGATGGACGCTGGGGTGCCATTAAGTGCACCCTGCGCTGGTATTGCCATGGGCTTGATAAAAGAAGGCGGCGATTATGCTGTGCTTTCTGATATTTTGGGTGATGAAGATCACCTCGGCGATATGGATTTTAAAGTGGCTGGCACCAAAGACGGCGTCACCTCCTTACAAATGGATCTGAAAATCACTTCTATCACTGCGGATATTATGAAAATTGCCTTGGCTCAAGCCAAACAAGGGCGTTTGCATATCTTGGGTGAAATGGCCAAGGTCATTGACCATGGTCGCCAAGAAGTATCGAAAAATGCCCCTCGCCTCACCACCTTCACGGTTCCCAAAGAAAAGATCCGCGAAGTTATTGGCACGGGCGGTAAGGTTATCCGCGAGATCGTTGAAGTAACAGGCGCGAAGGTTGATATTGACGATGAAGGTCTTATCACCATTGCGGCCAACGACGAAACAAAAGGCAAAGCCGCTTATGATTGGATTCAAAGCATTGTTGCAGAAGCGGAAGCTGGCAAAATATATCATGGCAAGGTCGCGTCAGTCGTTGATTTTGGCGTGTTCGTAACATACATGGGTGCAAAAGATGGTTTGGTGCATGTGTCCGAAATGGCCGAACATCGCGTTGAACATCCAAGCGACATGGTAAAAGAAGGCGACATGGTTTGGGTAAAATGCCTGGGCACCGAACGGGGCAAAGTAAGCCTGTCGATGCGCATGGTTGACCAACAAACGGGTGCTGACCTTAATTTGGAACCAAAAAATAAAGGCGATCGTGGCGAACGCGGCGGTGGAGACCGCGGTGGTCGTGGCGGTGGCGGTGGTCGCGGTGGTTTTGGCGGCGGTCGTGGCGGCGGTGGCTTTGGCGGCCGCGGTGGTGGCGGCGGCGGTGACCGTGGCGGCGGTGACCGTGGCGGTTTTGGCGGCGGTCGTGTTCGCGAATTTAAAGAAGGCGATGATTTTGGCAATCGTTTCAACGATCGTGGCGGTGACCGCGGCGGTGGTTTCGGCGGTGGCGGTCGTGGCGGCGGCGGTGGCGGCGGTAAAAGACGCCGCGATTTTTAGACTATCGTCAATCAAATCAATTTAAAAAAAACCCTTTAAGAAAAAATTCTTAAAGGGTTTTTTTATTGCGCCATTTATCATTTAATATTATCATTGGTTATTACATGTCATGAATCTAACGCTATCCCCGTTATGCAAACCGATAAATTTATGAGCGATGCGATGAAACAATTAACCGAAGACAGAAACCAAATTTTGGTCGGCACGGCGGTCAACACCCGTGGTCAAGGGTAAAGGACTCTTCGCCACCATGAATGGGGTTTATCGTTTTTTAGAATAGATTGCTACGTCCTGCATATCCCTGCTCTCATATCTATTCTTCACTTTGATTGCCATGCAAAGGGTTGGCAACAAATCGCCCCCCTCATTGCCTAAAAATTATTGCTTCTGAATAATAAATACATGGAAAATATTACATTTTATTATCTCGTAATGATAATTCTTTGGCAACAGCCGACCTATCGTTTGCCATAACCTATAAATATCGCCATTTTGTCTGTCATAAGCAAAATCAATTTCTTCAATAATCAGCACGCCATTTTTTCTAAGGGCGCGCAAAGCAAATAATAAACTATTCAAATTAGCAGTTAGATGATGCAAGCCGTCGTCAATGATAACGTCAAAATCGCCACCAGTTTTTGATAAGACATTATCAAAAGTTTTTGGTGTTAATTGGTCAATAAAATAAGTCTTGATTCTATCTTCTTGAAATAGACATTTTTTATCAATGTCTGCGCCATAAATCATTGCTTTGGGTAAATAATGCCGCCATACCCTCAATGATCCGCCCACCAATGACCAGTCATTCCACGCCATGGAACCATCAACCTTTGGGTCGCGCGATCCAATGCCAATTTCTAAAACTTTTTTAATATCATTTCTTTTCTTTAAAATATTAAATATATAAGCATAAACATATTGATACTCATGGTGATGCTTATCGGTTTTATATTCTTCAAATAAATGTAATAATGTCTTGCTTTCCTGGCGCAGGATAGGATATTTTTTTTCTAAGCTAGTATGGCTTATAAAATGCTTGATATCGCCCCCCCCCCCCCAACATCAAACAATTGTTTTGGTAGTGCCTCTATCGATTTCAATGTTGAATTAAGCGCATATTTTAAATTATGCTGAAACCAATCATTTGCCCAAAAAATATTTGCTATATTATCTTTTACTTCAGCAACATCTATTTTACCGTACCTAGAATGAAGACGCCATGTCCATAATTTGGTCAAAATTATATTAATAATTTTTATTTTTCGCGCGTATTTAACGATAGGCGATGTGGCAATTTTTTCTATTATCTTTTGCAGCATAATTCCGTCCCTTGATTTATATATTTCTTTATAATATCATTTTTTTTTAAAAAAACAACCGAAAAAAATTATCGGTGGTGATTGCACGAATTTCTTCTAACGAGACGTTTTTTACCTCGGCCAAAACCTTCGCCGTGTTTGGCAAAAACGATGGTTCGTTTTTCTTACCGCGATGGGGAATGGGGGCAAGGTAAGGCGAATCAGTTTCCAGCAACAACCTATCCAGCGGAATATCGCGCAGCACATCACGAATATCTTGTGCTTTTGGAAAAGTTATAATACCCGACAATGAAATATAAAATCCCAAATCCAACGCCCCCATTGCCAAATCGCGCGTGCTGGAAAAACAATGGATGAGGCCTTTCAATTTTCCACCGTGGGATTCGGCACGCAACATATCGACCGTTTCTTTGTCGGCGGCGCGACTGTGGACAATAATCGGCAAATTGCTTTGCCTGGCCACCGCCAAATGGGTGCGGAATGATTCTGTTTGGTATTTTTTATTAGAATGATTGTAAAAAAAATCCAAACCCGATTCGCCAATGCCAATTACCTTATCATGGTTGGTGGCTTGTAATAAAAAATCACCAACCTCGGGGTGGGTTTCAACCGTTGCCTCGCTATCATGCGGGTGCACCCCCACCGAAGCATAAACATCATCGAATGCTTCTGCAATTTTTAACACCGCGGGAAAAGTTTCCAACTTGGTGGAAATTGTCAAAAATTTTTCTACGCCGTTGGCTTGGGCGCGTTTTATAACTTCGCCAACATCCAACCCATCACGCGCCAAAAAATCCAAATGGCAATGGCTATCAACGAAATAATTTCTTTCTGTCATGAATTATTTCTTTTGAAAAATAACAACATGTGCCATTTTGCATTTGATAATTTCATAATGATAATGGCTGGGCAACAACCCGCCAACCATTTGCCAAAAAAGATGATTTTCTTTGCTATACATAATATCAACATCCTCCAACACAAAAACGCCCCCTGCTTTTAATGCCCGCAAGGCAAAAGCAAAGCTGTTCAAATTGGCATGCACATAATGCAAACCATCATCAATAATAACATCAAATTCTCCACCCGTTTCAACCAACAGGTCGTCAAAAGTTTTTGGCGATAATTGGTCAACGAAATATGTTTTTATTCTTTCTTCTTGGAACAAAGCCGTTCTATCAACATCACAACCATATATTTGCGTGGTGGGTAAATAATCGCGCCATGCCCTGATAGAACCGCCACACTCGCTAAAATTATTCCATGTCATGTTGCCTGGCACTTGTTTATTTCTTGTGCCCAAGCCAATTTCTAAAACTTTTTTTATATCGTTTTTTTTCTGCAAAACATTAAATACATAACTATAGACTTTTTCATATTGGTTAAGAAAATGTTTGTCGCTTTTATGTTGGTTAAACAAATTTTTTAGATTTTCAATTTCATTGGTCAGATCATGCTTTTTGATAACATCGTCATCAGGAACAATCTCAACAATTTTTTTACCCGTCAGCTTCATAATATTCAACAGCACCCCCACATGGTTTTGGGTGTGCGACATGCTGTTGATTATCAAATCAAGGATATTTTGCCCCTCCGCCGCAATGGTAAAGGTTGGCATGACCTGCGTCATTAATTTATAAATCAAATGCACCGATTGACCATCAAGTGTATATTGTTGCTGAGGTTCTTCCATTATGTAACTTCTTTCATTTATAAAATACTTTGGCTACAATCTAGGGAAAATAGCCGTCGGGGCGGGTAATGTTTTTTGAGAAACATATTCCTTACCCCATGATTCTATCGTTGTATCATCAACCCCAAGTTGCTGCAATAATTTTTTCATCGTATCGGGCATAAAACATTGCAAAATAATTGCCACGTCCTTTAATACCGTCAACAACAACCACAAAACATCTTCCATCGCGGCCTTATCGGTCTTGGCCAGGCTCCATGGTGCCGCCTTATCAATGAAGCGATTGGCCTCGCCAATCACCGCCCATATTGATTCCAACGCGCGATGAAAAGCCAAATTGTCCAAATGTTTTTCCACGGTGGGCAACAGATTTTTTGTTAGATCCAACAATTTCTTTGCTTCATCGCTTGGCGGATTATTTTTTTGGGGAAAATTGCCACCCAAATGTTTTTGCACCAACGACAGGGTGCGTTGCGCCAAATTGCCCAGATCATTTGCCAAATCATGGTTGCAACGATCCTTCATCATCGCTTCTGAAAAATCGCCATCATCGCCAAACGGCACCTGGCGCAATAAAAAATATCGTGTTTGGTCGCAACCAAATTTTTTTATTAAATCATTGGGGTCGATAACATTGCCAAGCGATTTTGACATTTTTTGTCCATCGTTCATCCACCAACCATGGGCAAATATTTTTTTGGGCATGGCCAAACCCACGGCCATCAACATGGCGGGCCAATAAACAGCATGAAAACGCAAAATATCTTTACCCACCAAATGCAAATCGCATGGCCAGAATTTATTACATTGCGCATCGTCCGTGCCATAACCAATGGCGGTTAAATAATTGGTCAGGGCGTCAATCCACACATACATAACATGCGCCGCGTCATCGGGCACCGCCACGCCCCACGAAAAATTTTTGCGCGATATCGATAAATCCTTCAACCCGCCGCGCACAAAACTCATCACTTCGTTGGCGCGAATTTTTGGCGCAATAAATTCGGGGTGCCGTTCGTAATGATCCAACAATTTTTCTTGGAATGCCGACAATTTAAAAAAATAACTTTCTTCCTTCACCCACACCGCCTCGGCGCCGCTCGCCGCAATATATTTGCCATCCTGGGTTTTGGTTAATTCGGATTCTTGGTAATAGGCTTCGTCCCTTATGGCGTAATATCCTTCATAATAACCTTTGTAAATAAATCCTGCCTTTTCTAATTGTCGCCATAATAACTGGCAACATTTTTTATGGCGGTCTTCGGTGGTGCGAATAAAATTGTTGGGGCTGTCATTCATTGCCACCAGCAAATCCCTAAAATTTTGAGAAACCTGGTCGGTAAAAGCCTGGGGTTCTATCCCCTTCGCCGCCGCCGCCCGTTCAACCTTTTGCCCATGTTCGTCGGTGCCCGTTAGGAAAAAAACATCATCGCCCTTTAATCGGTGATACCGCGCCAAAACATCGGCCGCCAAACTGGTGTAGGCATGACCAATATGCGGTTTGTCATTCACGTAATAGATAGGCGTGGTAAGATAAAATTTTGTCATGCGTCCTCAACCTTAAACAAAAATTATCGCCGTAGCAATAGAAGTTCGCTTGTTTCGTCTAATAATTGCGTTACCAAATAATCGCGGTTAAGATTTTTTGGTGCAAAACCAAGTTGAAAAAATTCTTTTTGTGTTTGCCAAAAATCCAACCATTTGGCGATGTCTTGGCGCGATAAAAATAGCTGAAAAACTTTTTCTTCATCGCTAAATGAATAATTTTTGGTGGTTTGATGAATATAATGCGCCATACGCAAGAAAAAATCCTCAACCAAAGACAAAAACAACTGGGCACGCGCGGGGCGTTCTTGGGCTAGCAAAGTTGTTATGATTTTTTTCTTTCTGTCGGCCCATTCTTTTTGCGGGTTAAGAAAAAAATCCAACCAATCGCGATAAATATTAAGCCCCGCTTCCTGGTAAATCTCTATCGCCCGCCCCAATCGCCCACCCGCCAGCGCGGTCAGGGCATCGTTTTCGGCTTGCTGAATCGTCGGCACCAATTGCGCTAATAAATGCGATAATGTATCATCCGCCATGCGGTTTATCGGCAACATAAAACAACGCGAACGGATGGTCGCGGGCAACAAACCTGGGCGATGGCTGATAAGAAAAAAAATACTATTGGGGGGCGGCTCTTCCAAATTTTTGAGCAACGCGTTGGCGGCGGCGGGCGTCATGTCTTCGGCGCCGTCTATCAACACCACCCGCGGTAAATTTTTATCAAACCCATGGAAAGAAAAAAAGGCCGAAATTTTACGCGCCATGGCAACCGTGATCTGGTTTTTTTTTGTGCGGGGGCTTGCTTTGCTATCCGCCTCATCCCCTTCGCCTTTTTCTTCGGCCGTATCGATATTTTTATCCAACAGCAAAAAATGCGGGTGCGATACATCGCGCAATTGCTTGATAACATCTTCTTCATTTGTTCGGTTAATATTACCTGCGCCCCCAGCCGTCATGCCTGTCGGATTATCCGCTGTCATGGCCCCTACATTTTGACTTGATGCCCCAGCGGGAATATTAGCGGCGGGCTTATTTGGCATTTCTCCCAAATCTAATCCGCCAGCAAACAAATCTTCCTCGGCAAATAAGCCGCTTGCTTTTTTACCATCGCTCGCTGACTCCGTAATATTTTCTTTGGGCGCCATCATCACCCCATCCTGCCGCGCCCCACGCGACAAAAGTTTGACGATGATGTGATAAGCCAGGGTTGCCTTCCCCACCCCCTGTGGCCCCGTTAATAGCCAGGCGTGATGTTTGGGCTGGCCCACCAATAATCCATCGGTCAATATTTTTAAGGCGACCTCATGACCAATAATTTTTTTTACCAGCAAGGGGTGAGGCATTGGCTGATGGGGGGAAGAAGAATAACGTTCTTTCATGGTTAGTGTTTCAATAATGGCTGAATGTTTTTTTCTATGGCCGCTGCCACCACCTCTTCCTTATCATGCCCATCGATAATTTTCACCAACAACGGGTCGTCCCTGGCAATGTCCAAAAAACCCAACCTGACCTTTTCAAAAAATTCGATGGGTTTTTCTTCCATGGTGTCTTTGCCTTCGCGCCCCATTTCAAGCCGTAATCGCGCGGCTTGCGGCGCGATATCAATCAAAAAAACCCTGTCGGGTTTTACCATCGCGTTAATCGGCTGGCTTAATTTTTCTATCAATTCAATATCAACCCCCGCGCCATAACCCTGGTAAGCCAAGGTTGAGTGGGAAAATCGGTCGCAAATCACCACCTTGCCTGCCGCCAGGGCGGGCAAAATAACATCGGCCACATGTTCGGCGCGCGCCGCCAACAACATGTAAACCATGGTTATATTATCTATTTCTTTTTGCCATTCGCTGCTGGGTAATGACGGATAAGCCTTATCGCTGCCCGCTTGCTGGTTATCATCCGATAAATGGCGGGTATGCAGCAATTTCTGCCTTACCCATTGTCCCAAAGATTTTTTGCGCGGTTCTTCGGTCATGATAACTTCGCGCCCCGCCGCCACCATGAATTGCTGCAATTTTTTGGCTTGGCTGGTTTTGCCAGAGCCATCTATGCCTTCGAAAACAATAAATAATCCTTTTGCCATTTTTTACTTGGTTGAAAAAATAGACAGAATCAAGCTAGAAGTAAAGCAACAAATGTCCTATCCCATAAATATAATCCACCATTCATCACCCGTCATACCGTGGCTGGCATGACAACCCTATGTTAGAATATTGTTAGAATCCTGTTAGAATATTGTCATGGACAACAACCGCAACATCCACCGCATCATCGACGCCGCGCAAAAAATTGCCGACGATGACAACGACCAGCCAGGGCGCGCCGCCGCCACAAAAAATAACATGCCCCATCATCCCCCCCCTAGTGCCAGCGATGACGCGCCAAGCATCAGACCAAAAGCTTTGGAAAATTTTGTGGGGCAGGAGCAATTAAAAAAAAACCTGTCGATGGCTATCCTGTCGGCCAAACAACGCGCCGCCGCGATGGATCATTTATTATTTTTTGGCCCGCCTGGGCTTGGCAAAACAACCCTGGCGCAGATAGTTGCTTATGAACTTGGCGTCAATTTTCGCGCCACCGCGGGGCCTGTCCTCACCCGCGCGGGCGACATCGCCGCCATCCTAACCGCGTTGCAAGAAAATGATGTTTTGTTCATTGATGAAATTCACCGCCTTAACCCCTCGGTCGAAGAAATTTTATATTCGGCGATGGAAGATTTTCAAATTGATATTTTGATTGGTGAAGGGCCATCGGCAAAATCGGTGCGCATCAACCTTAAACCCTTCACCCTTATCGCCGCGACAACGCGCGCGGGGTTAATAGCCAAACCACTGCGCGATCGCTTCGGTCTATCCCTTCACCTTGATTTTTATAACGAAAATGAATTGGCGGCCATCGTCACCCGTCAAACCAATATTTTTAATATCAAGTTAGGCGACCAGGGGGCGCAAGAAATTGCCAAACGGAGCCGCGGCACACCACGCGTCGCGGGGCGGCTAACCCGCCGCGTGCGCGACCATGGCGTCATCAACAACCTGGCTGTTATTAACCAAGATATGGTTATCAAGGCTATGGACCATCTATCCATCGATGGTTTGGGGCTCGATGACCTCGACCGCAAATATTTAAAATGCCTAGCCGAACTTTATGATGGCGGGCCGACAGGGATTGATAACCTATCCGCGGCCTTGGGCAATGAAAAAGATATATTGGAAGAGGTGGTTGAACCATTTTTGATTCAAAAAGGCTTCGTGATTCGCACCAGCCGTGGCCGCGTTTTGGGTAAGGAAGGTTATGATTACTTAAAAATCAAGCCCAAAAAACAAATTATTATCGAAGACCAATTGCCGTTGGAATGATGAAAACCATAAAAAAGCATGAATACCGTCAAGCGCGACCTGGTATAAATTATATTTAAAGTTGAGTTAATATTATAAAAGTAATATAAAATAGCAAAAAGACAAAAAGTCGCTTTACAGAAACTAAAAAGAGAGTAGAATGGAGCGCGCCATAAAGGTCATCAAAAAATAACATTATCAACAAAGAAAGAAAAAAAATGATGCAAAAAAAATTAAATCGCCGTTCGGCACTTGGGGTTTTAGGCTCGGGTGCCGTGGCGGGTATTGCTTTTCAGCTGGAGGGCTTCCAAAAGTCTTTCGCCGCCGAAGAAAAAAAACTTAATTTCTTCAACTGGGATACCTACATCGGCAAGACCACCCTGGCCGATTTTAACAAAACAACGGGTATAAAAGTTAAAATGAGTTTGTTTAGCGATAACGACGAATTGTTTGGGAAATTGCGCGAAGGCAATCAAGGCTATGATGTCATTGTTCCCACCAGCGATTATGTACAACGTATGATTCAAGCCAACATGCTTATGCCGCTTGACCATGGTAAATTACCCAACATGAAAAACCTGTTCAAAATATTTTTGGATTCGGAGTTTGATCCTCGGCGCAAATACAGCCTGCCCTATCAAACGGGGTCGATGGGTATTGGTTATCGCAAATCAGTTACCAAGGATACCAACATGGCAACCTTAAAATGGCTTTTTGATTCAGACAAATTTGCAAAACGTATTGCTTTGCAATCGGAATCAACCACCGCCCTGCGCCATGCTGGCAAATATTTGGGTTACAAATACAACATGACCGACAAAAAACAAATCAACAAGGCCGCTGACCTTATCATCGCTCAGAAGAAAAATATCCGCGCCTTCGCCCCTGATACAGGGCAAGATATGTTGGTCGCCAAAGACGTCGATGTTTGTTTGGAATGGTCGGGTGATATTTGGCAAGTTAATCAAAGCGACAAGGATGTTGCTTTTGCCTTCGCCAAAGAAGGTGGTTTGTGGTTTCAAGACTGCATCGCCATCCCCAAGGGCGCACCGCACCCCGAAAACGCCCATGCCTTCATTAATTATATAATGGATGCGCAGGTTGCCAAAGCCATCACCGAAACCATCGGCTATTCCACACCGAATGAAGCGGCCTATAATTTGATGCCTGATTCTTATAAAAAAGATCCCATCTTATGGCCCACGGCCGATGTGCGGAAAAAATATGAATCAACCCTGTATTTGGGCGAAGAAAACGCCCGAGCCATGGATGAAGCTTGGACACGCGTTCAAGCAGCTTAAAAAAATCGCAAATTTTTTTAAGCTAGATTCTAGCTAACAACATAAAAGAGATGGTCGGGTAAATTTTTTTACCCGACCGTTTCTTTAATATTGTATCCATTCCCATTAATCATATTATTCTATTGTTCGCCTAACATCCCATTATGAGCCTGGTTACAAAAAACCCCACCGAAAAAAACAAATGGTTGATGTTGTTGCTCAACCTGCCCCCTTGGGTATGGTTGGTGGCTTTGTTCATTGTGCCCATTGCCATGGTATGGGTTTATTCCTTTGGGCAAAAAACGGGCCTCACCACCATCGATATTTCTTGGACATTATCAAATTACGCCCGTATTTTTGAACCCATCTACCTGCTTATATTTGCCAAATCATTCCTGGTTGTTGCCATCGCTACCCTGATATGCGTTGTCATTGCCTACCCCGTGGCCATCGCCATGTGCTTCGTTGATAAAAAATGGCAACCCTGGTTGTTATTGGTGGTTATTTTACCTTTTTGGATCAATGTCCTCATTCGTACCTATGGCCTGATTGCTATTATCCGCGACCAAGGCACCATCAACAGCCTTTTGTCTTGGCTGTGGCTTTTGGGACAAAAACTATTTGCGTTGCTGGGTGTTGCCTGGCTACAGGGCGATTATACTCCCATCCAAATGATGAATACTGGCTTTTCGGTTTACCTTGGTGTGGTTTATTCTTTCATCCCCTTTATGATATTACCCATCTACAGCTCGCTTGAACGTTTGGACAAAAGTTATATCGAAGCCTCGCTTGACCTTGGTGCCAGTCAATTGCGCACCTTTTTTTCTATCATCCTGCCGATGACCTCCAGCGGATTAACCTCGGGCATTATTCTTGTTTTTATTCCTGCCCTGGGTGCTTTTTATATTCCCACTTTGTTGGGTAATCCCAATTGGTTTTTAATCGGCAATATCATCGAACAACAATTTCATAGTGCCAACGACTTGCCGTTTGGTGCCGCCTTATCTTTTTTATTGATGTATATAACATTTGGTGCCCTGGCGATACGTAGTTATCTTGAAAATCGTAGCGAACAGAAAATAAGGGGAAGTTAAATCATGCGCCATAAAAACTTAAGCAGCAAAAAATTTATAGGCCCACTGGATTACACCAAAAGAACTTGGATGCGGGTTTTCTTGGCGGCGGTGGTGTTTTTTCTTTATGCCCCCATCGTCTGGATTATTATTTTCAGCTTTAACGATGCGGCGCGTTATAATATTAAATGGGAAGGTTTCACCCTCGCCAATTATCCGCTGGCCTTTGCCAACGATGAATTGTTGAGTGCGTTTGTCAATTCGCTGTCCATAGCTTTTTTTAACACCTTGATATCAACCGTCTTGGGGGTGATGTCGGGCATCGCCATGTGGCGTTATAATTTTCGATTCAAACCCATCACCGATGGCATGCTGGGCTTGCCCCTGGTTATTCCCGAAATTTGTATGGGCGTGGCCTTCCTTGTTTTTTTCTCGCGGGTTGGCTGGCCCAATGACCTACCTTGGCCACTAAGCCTTTCTTCCATTACTTTGGCCCATGTTTCTTTTTCTTTTCCCTTTGTCACCATGATTATTCGCTCGCGCCTGTCGGGTTTTAACCCTGAATTAGAATTGGCGGCGCGCGATTTGGGTGCGAGCGAAGCCGCGGCATTGCGCGACATCCTCCTTCCTTTCCTTAAACCCGCCATCATTGCTGGCGCTTTGATGGCCTTCACCCTATCGCTCGATGATTTCATCATTACCTTCTTCACGGGTGGGCCCGACAGTGTCACCCTGCCCGTTAAAATATTTTCGGCGGCACGGCGCGGTATAACGCCTGATTATAACGCAACCTTTACCTTGCTGATACTTATTACCCTGATAGCGGTTTACATCGGTTTAAAATTACAACAAACCACCACCATCAAAAAATAGGAGAAAAAAAATGATAACCATCGAACATGTAACCAAAATATTTGGCAAATCAACCGCGGTTGACAATGTCAGCATCGACATAAAAGAAAATGAATTCTTTGCTTTGCTCGGGCCGTCGGGTTGTGGCAAGACGACGCTGTTGCGCATGATAGCAGGGTTCGAAGTTCCCACATCGGGGCGGGTGCTTATCAATGGGGAGGATGCCGCGGGCTTCCCCCCCGAAAAACGCCCTGTCAACATGGTGTTTCAATCCTACGCCGTTTTTCCCCATATGTCGGTTTCTGACAATATTGCTTATGGGTTAAAGATAGAAAAACGCAGCAAGGCCGATGTTCAACAACGCGTCAAGCAAGCGTTGGAGCAGGTTCATATGACTCAATATCAAGACCGCATGCCCGAACAATTATCAGGTGGTCAGAGGCAGCGCGTTGCCTTGGCACGTGCCTTGGTGAAGCAACCCAAGGTATTGTTGCTGGATGAGCCATTGTCGGCGCTGGATGCAAAATTACGCCACGCGATGCAAGTTGAATTAACCAGGTTGCAGCGTGAAACGGGCGTAACATTCATTGTTGTCACCCATGACCAGTCGGAGGCTTTGGGCCTTGCCGAGCGCATGGCTATCATGAACAATGGAAAAATAATGCAAATCGGCACGCCAGGGCAAATTTATGAATACCCTGAGACTCGCTTCACCGCCGATTTTATTGGTTCGGTTAATTTGTTTGACGATGCCAAGGTTATCAAAAAATCCGCCAGCCTTGCCACCCTGTCCTGCAAACAATTGGGGCAGGATGTTGACATCGCCGCACCCGCCTGGCTGACCATTGGGCAAACCGTCAGTTTGGCGATTCGCCCTGAGAAACTCTTTATCAGCGAAACAAAAACCGCCGATAGCATCTGCGAAGGTAAAGTGGTTGGATTTTCTTATCAAGGCAACTTCACATTTTATCATGTAAAATGCAAAAGCGGTTTTATTATCCGCACCAGCGAACAAAACCCAACCCGTTTAAAGGGCGACGATTATGCCCATGCCATTGGCACCACACTTTATATATGCGCCAAGCCCGCGAGCTTTATTGCTTTGAAAGACTAAAAACGCCCCTTGTAGTAAAAAGCTTGCCTAAAAGGGGGTGGTTTTGATACTTGACCGATTGTTGGGAATCACTTACACTCAACACATCAAAAACAATCATCAATACAACATACTCTATCTATCTATTTATAAAAAAATGACAAAAAAAGTAAAAGTTTGGGAAGGCGTTATTCGCATTAATCATTGGGCCTTGGCCCTGGCAATATTGGCTCTTTTTATTACCGCCGATCAAAAAATATTTTCCGTCCATATTATCTTGGGCAAGGTTGTGTTGATGCTGGTCATTTTCCGTATTTTATGGGGCTTTGTCGGCAGCAAGCAAGCGCGTATTATCCCTGGAATTTGCGCCTTGTTCCGTATTCCCCGCTACATCCCCACGCTTTTTAACCGCAAACCCGAATATACCGATGGCCATACGCCATTGGGTTGGGCCATGACCTTTGCGCTTTTATTGGCCTTGGGGTTCCAATCCTTGCTGGGCATGTCGATGCAAAAAACTTACGAGGGCGTTACCTATGCCCATGAATTATCGCCATTATTTCAAAATGCCGATTTGAAAGGTTTCTTCAACTTTCTCCACACCCAAGTCATGCCCGTGGTTATTATAACTTTGGTCTCGGTCCATGTGCTGGCTGTTTTCTGGTATTTGCTGGGAAAAAAGCAAAATTTGTTGCCCGCGATGATAACTGGCAAAAAATTGGTAAATAATTCTATCTCTACCAATTTTGGCAAACTTATTCTGCCTGCTATTGTCACCATCATCATAGCCGCGGCCATCACCTGGGCTATCATCATTTCCCCTCAATTGTTGGGGATTGTGCCCTTGACTGCTTTTTAGCGATCCATGGCCAGCAAAATTAGAAAATAACTTTTTCTCACTTTGCTTTGCAACCTTGATTCGGCATCCCGCACCCGCGCTGCATAATTGATTGTAATAAATTGTAGCAAGCAATTGCAGCGGCGCGAGTAGCAAGGCCGCAATAACCGCAAGCTGTAAAAAAACTAACAAGTTGAGATTGACAATATTGACAGTCTGTTGTTATACCAACCGTAAGCTATTGCTTCATTCGCCCATTTTCATCAACGGATAATCTATACAAAAAATCATGAAATTAATATCTATTTTGGGTTCCTCAATATTGTTAAAATCCTGCGGCGCGCGTTGGTTTGCGCCCATGGCTTTCGTGGCTTTTTTATCGCTCAATTTATCGGGCTGCTCCAGCATTGGTAACAACCTTGTCGAAAATACCCGCCCTAATCAAGAAACCACGGGATATGTCAGTCGCACTGGCTATGCCTTTGGCAACAACAATGAAAATTTTTCGCGTGTTAACCGTAATGATTTAAGCAGCGGCGGCACATTAAGCAACACCGCGGTCAATACCTACCTATGGCGTGCCAGTTTGGAAACATTGGGCTTCATGCCCATGGCCCAGGTTGACCCATTCGGCGGCGTTATTATCACCGATTGGGCGGCTATCCCCAGTCAACAAACCCAAAATGAACGTTACAAAATCAATGTGTTTTTATTTGGTAATATTTTGCGTGCTGACGCCGTCAGGGTTAAGGTTTTTAAGCAGGTCGCGACGGGTAATAATTGGCAGGATGTTGCGGTGTCGCCCGACATGGTCAACAAATTAGAATTGGCGATATTAAGCCGCGCCCGCGAAATAAAAATCGCCGATACCCAACGTTAAATTTATCCGTTGTTGTGCGCCATCGTTGTGCGTCATCGTTGCGTCCATCATTGTGCGTCATCGTTGCGTCCATCATTGTGCGTCATCGTTGCGTCCATCATTGTGCGTCATCGTTGTGTTCATGGGTTGCATCCATGGGCGCGAACCCCACAAATTGTTCCGCCTTATATAAAATAAAAATTGTTTAATATATTTTATTTGCCGATGGGTAGATTTTTATTATTTCGCCTTTGACAGTCGTTTTTATTCTGTTATAATCGTCGGCGTAAGGGGTTGAGTTATGTAAGGGGCAATATTGGCAATGAATATTGATGGGGAATTATCGATAGCCAATATTAGTATCATCATTCTAATTATTTTAATAGACAACCCGTTACAAATATAAATCGATCGTGGGGCGCATATAAGACGGGACAATTTTTTTATTATTTGCTCGATCTCTTTTAACAATTCTTTTTTGTAAGGAGAAAACAATGAAAAAAATATTGTTAGCAACCGTGTCAAGCATCGGTGCTATTACTTTGTTGGCGTCTGTCGCCAATGCACAAACCACACCGCCAACAGCCACTGAACAAAAACCGGGATTAAAAATTTCGGTCGGGGGTAAGGTTGGTGCCGTCATCATGGGGTCACGCGACAGCGGAACCGACATCGCTCTCCCGTCTTGGCGTAACTTCTTGAAGATTCAAGCCGATGGGCAAATCGCCAACTGGGGGGTAACCTATGGGGCATTTTTGCGTTATCGTCCGTTTGACGGGGCAAAGGGCGCGGACAAGGTCTACGTTTATTTAGGACAAAAATACTTTGGAACCGTGACCGTTGGTCGTGATTCAAGTGTATTGAGCAAAACCTTAATCTCCCCCACCGAACTGGTGCCAGGCTTTTCGATGGACGGCGATGCCTTGGCTGCGGGTGGTAATTATGGATCGGTCTATAACATAACCCAAAGTGCCAAACCAACCGTGGTCAGCTACATAACCCCCACCGTTTACGGTGTCAAATTGGGTTACAGCTACGCCATGCGTGGTCAGGCTAGCTCGCCAGGCAAAGCCTTCGCCAAAGACTTCTTGGATCAGCCCCTCGGCGCAACCCACGACTTCTTTGCCCGTTATGACGGAGCCTTTGGTCCCGTTTCGTTGGCGTTCCAAGCTGGCGGTCGGGTTGGGCAAAACTTTAACGCCACCCAACGTGTAACCGCGGTCACCGCGGGTGCGCAAGTTGGCTACACCGATGGTAAAAACATCGGCCTAAGCGTCAATGGTAATTACAGCCACGCCACCAATGGCCCACAATATGCCAATGGTTGGGGTATTGGGTTGGGGCTTAACACGCCACGTGTTGCGGGCCTAAGCTTCGGGGCATTGTTTGGCAGCGCCGATAAGACAGGTATCAAAAATTACCACGTCGGCGTCGGGCTTGGCTATGCTTGGAGTGAGAACTTCACCCAAACCATCGGTTACGACCGCGCCTTTGGCGGCAACGCGGGCAACAATGGTTGGTCATGGGTCTTGGCTAACCAGGTTTCATTCTAACCAAACAAACTCTAGCTAACTAAATCTAGAACCTTTATTTTGCGCCAAACCGTCCCCCGATAATTTTTAAACAAAATATTTTCTATTTTGTTTTGCAAATATTGGGTGGGCGGTTTGGCGTTTTTTTGCCCTTTTACCGAGTAATAAAATATAATATACATATATATCAATGATTTAATGTATATTATTATATTTGACAGCTAAAAGAATTATGCTACAATTGGGTTGCAAGGGTTGGGATATACCAGGGGGGACAAATAATCCCTGGCGCGTTTTAACTTTTTTGCACAAAACCGGTTAGACGGTAAAAAAGCGGGACACAATTTTTCATTGCACAATGTTGCATTATTTGTGGACATGCTGGACTTAGCGTCTAGTCAATAATTATTGCAACTATTTTTCTTGAAAGGAAAAACAGCAATGAAAAAAATATTATTGGGCACTTCGGCTATCCTGGGCGCCCTTACTTTGGTTGCTTCATCGGCAAACGCACAAACTGCGTCCATGATGAAAGACCAAAAAGCTGGCATGAAAGCCTCGATTGGTGGCACCGTTAGCGCGGTCGTCAGCGGTTCCAATACAGGAACTGTTTTGACCTTGCCATCTTGGCGCAATTACATCAGCGTCAAAGCCGATGGCCAAGCCAGCACTTTGAACATGACCTATGGTGCTTATTTGCGTTATCGCCCATTTGATGGCGCGAACGGTGCAGACAAAGCCTACGTTTATTTGGGCCAAAAATATTTTGGTACATTAACCGCGGGTCGCGACAACAGCAGCCTCAGCAACAATTTAATCAGCCCAACCGATTTGGTTCCTGGTTATTCGGTTGACGGCGATGCCAATCCTGGCGGCGGTTACGTCAATGCTTATGATATCACTGGTCGTGCCAAAGCCTTGGGCTTCAGCTACGTCACGCCAACTCTTTACGGCGTGAAATTGGGCTATACCTATAGCACCAAATATTCCACTGCAAATTTTGCTGCTGGACAAAGCCCTGCAACCAATTCCTATAATGGAAACCTCGCACAAAGCAGTGACTTCTTCGCCCGTTACGACGGTGCGTTTGGTCCCGTCACCTTGGCGGTGATGGCTGGTGGCCGTCTTGCAAAAGACGCCCATAGCCAAAACGTTGGTGCTTGGACTGCTGGTGCACAACTTGGCTATACCGATGGCAAAAACATTGGTATCAATGTCAATGGTAACTACATGCAAACCAAAACGGTGTCTGGTAATACTGGTAACATCAAAGGTTGGGGCGTTGGTATGTCGTTTGACACCCCACGCGTCGCGGGCTTGACCCTCGGCATGCTAATTGGTAGCGCCGATGTTGATAGCGTCACCAATTATAACTTTGGTATCGGCTTAGGCTATGCTTGGAGTGAAAACTTCAGCCAAACCATTGGTTACGACAAAGCCTTCGGTGGCAATGCCCCCAACAATGGCTATGCTTGGACCATTGCCAGCCAAGTTTCTTTCTAATTATTTAGTTTAGAACAAAGAAAATAGGTTTTCTATTTCATATCAAAAACCCCGCCCGAAGTTTTTTCTGGCGGGGTTTTTTTTATTGTTTTTTTTCGTAGGTTTTTTTTGGGTAGAAAAATTATAGGTTAGTCAAGTTGCCCTTGACAAGCCAGCGTAAATGATAGATAAACTATAGTATAAATTGGGAACAAAAAAAGGTTAAAAAATAATTATCTTACCTATTTTCTTCCATCTTCTCTTATTTTTATATAAAGGGGGTCGGTTATGATAAAAAAAATACTATTTCGTTCTAACGAAAAATCGATCATTGACGGCATTTGTTATCTTTCACAAAAGATGAATGATGGAAAATTAAGCATTCATCAGACAATGAAGCTGTTTTTCTTTGCTGATGTTACTAGCATGAATAAAACCCTCTTACCAATTTTTGGCGGAACTTACAAAGCATTAAAATATGGACCAATTCACCAAGAAGCACTTGATATTATCAATAACACATCGGGGGAGGTATCAGGCGAAGAGGAAGAAGTAATAATTAGTAGGCTTGGGAATTGCGTGAAGATTAACAGGAAGTTAGACAATAGCGTTGGAAATTGCTTGTCCGCAACTAGCAAAAAAATATTAGATGAGATTTGGGAAAAATATAAAGACAAAAACTTTTCTGAATTAACCGAATTGTCACATGCCCACCCCGCTTGGTATAGGGCATGGGAAAAAAGATTGTTTAATTATGCCGAAATGGATTACAGGGATTTCTATGATTCGTCGGTTAATAAAGAAACAATCGACGAAGTCGCCGCCCGTTCAGCCTATATCCCCATCTAAAAGAAATATAACATGGGGCAAGGTTATGAAAGCAAAGGTAGGGGCGATTTTATTTATTAAAAATCCAAATGTTACTGAAGCCCATAGACATATTTTCCTTGGCAAATATTTAGCTTATTATTATTTTCTTGTCATAACGTCAACCGATAAAAATAGAGATTACTTTCCTTATATTAAATTGGAAAAGGCAAATTATCGAACTATATTAAAGCACGATAGTTATGTAGGTTGTAGCAGATTTGCAGTATTCTCGCCCTATCAAAAACCGTCTATAGAATCTAATAAACTATTAGGATATATCGTAGAAAAAGATATGTTAAAAATTCTTAGAATGATTCAAGATAATCTGCCTGATATTTATAATGCGATATTCCAGCAATATAAAGATAAAGAAGAAATAGATATCTAAATTATTTTTTATCGCGCTAAAAAAACAACGATAACAATGCGAAAATTATATATCACGCAGCACGTCTTCCACCACCCCGCCCGCCCAATCATTGACGGCATGTTTGGCGCGGTATAATTTTACATGGTCGCCGTAAAGCAAACAACTATCCCCCGTTGCCCCCCACCGCGGGTCGCAATCTTTCGGTAATAACAATTTTGTCTTCACCCCCAACGCCCCGCATAAATGCACCATGGCGGTATCGACCGTGATAACCATATCCAACCCCGCCACCCAAGATGCTGTATCCAAAAAATTATCAACGCTGGCTGACAAATCATAAACCATGGCTTGTAGGCCTAGTTTTTTTATTTGCTCCGCCCCGCCCAATTGCAACGAAAAAATATCGCAATTGGGTTGTTCAAACAATGGGAAAAAATTTTTTAAATTGGTGGATCGCGCCGCATGGTCCTTACCAATCAAGCTTGAATACCAATTGATACCAATTTTTTTCTTCTTATTATCCAAATTTTTTTTCACACCGCTAGGCAAATGAAAATAAGGTTGCCGATATTCTTGGCGTAATTTTTTTTCGTCAATCGCCAGCAATGGCCCCAATGTCGCAACCAACAACCATGTGTCAAATTGCGGGGTTTCTGTTTCCCACCGCACCACGGTAATATTATCTTTTTCTAACGTGGCTTTAAACAATGGGTAGAGCGGCTCGTAAGCCTCCACCACCACTCCCCGACATTGCCGCGCCAGCGTGGGGATGAAGCGCGCAAATTGCATGATATCGCCGTAGCCTTGCTCCATCGCCACCAAGACAATTTTATCTTTGATATTATCACCCATCTGCCATTTTTTTTCAGGCTTATGGTGCGGCAAATATTTTAATGCCGCGTAATTCACAATACCTTCGTGCCGATATTGCCAATGTTGCCAAGCGGTTAAAAAATCCCCCTGCCTTAAATACGCGAACATAGCCTGTTTTTGCCAGGGCAAGTTTTTTTCGTTGCGCAACGCGGGGTAAGCATCCAATATTTTTTTTGCTGCTAGCAAATGTTCCATGGCTTGGGGCATCTGCCACCTATTTTGCAACATCTGACATGCCGCCAAATGATTATCAACCATGTCGGCGGGGGGCGAATCCTTGAAAGCCAATAATTCTTCGTTACGCGCCAGGGCATTATCCCATCTGTCCGTCGCGCGCCAAGCATTGCGCGCATTGAGCAAGACAATCTTTTTTAAAGCATTATCGGTATTTTTATCCCTGAGCATTTTTTGCAAATAAATGGCCGATGCCCAATATTTTTTTTCATTCATCAAGACTTTGCATTTTTCTATAAGGTCCACCTTATCCCAACGCACGGTGTTATCAACGGTGGGCAAAAATTTTTCGATATCAGAAAAATTATCGGTGCTCAATTTTTCTTTGCCCTGATGGTTGGCAATCAAATTGTGTAACATCGTCACCACTTGCGCCACGGGGTCTTTCCATTGCATGGCTTGGGTTTGGCGAAATAATGTCATGGCACGCGGGTACCACACCGTTTTGTTATCGCGATGCCATTTCCAACTGCTTTCAAATGGCAAAATAACCCAGGTCGGTTTGTTCAACGCCCCCGCCAAATGGGCTATCACCGTGTCAACCGTAATTATTAAATCCATTTTTGACAACAGCAACGCCGTATCCGATAAATCTTTGATTAACGGCGCGGTATCAAAAATGATATTGCCAAATCCCGCTTCGGTGATTTCTTTTTTTGTTTTTTCTGGGTCCTTGTCATATTGAAAACTAAAAAATTGACAATCGGGCGTGGATAACAATGGGGCGATGTCTTGCAATCCCATCGACCTTGTTACCTTATCCAAACCCTTCACCCCGCTTTGCCACACCAAACCAATTTTATATTTTTTGTCGGTGGGGGCAAAATCGGCGAACCCAGTGGCGGGTGGCAATAAATAAGGCAAATGATTGGGCAAATCATGGTCATTAATATTAAGATGATAAGGCAGGCTCATCATTTTTGTCCAAACATCAAATTCTCTTTTTTCATTGGTGAGGAGAACAATTTCAACCCCCTCCCCCACTGGGCTATGCCTAAACAAACGGTAAAGCTCTTGGTAACATTCGACGATGACTTTTTTTGCTTTGGTTTTTATCAATGGTAAAAACCGCGCCATCATCACCATATCGCCCAACCCTTGTTCGGCGGCTATCAACAATGTTTTATTGGTAATATCCTCGCCGTGCCAAATTTTTTCTGGCACATGGTGCGGCATGGGGTTAAAATGTTTGGGGTCAATATTGCTGTGACGAAATTCATAAAGCTCGAAACCCTTGGCGTAATCGCCATTGTGCAAATGACAAAATGCCTCCCGTTTTTTTAGGTCAAGTTCATCCCCGCCGTAGATAGCAAAAAATGTGCGCGCTATCTTCACCGCCTGCATCGCTTTGGCATAATTGCCGACAATATGATAATTAAGGGCGAGGGTGGTAAATAATTGACAGAGATGTTTTTTGGGATAATCGTCACAACTGCCCAACCATTCCAATTCTTCTATCGCCCGATCTAACTGCCCCAAGTTTTTTAAGGTCGCGGCACGGTGAAAACGCGACATCAAATTGTTGGGCTTGATAGCCAGCATTTTATCTAACCCCACCAAGGCCGCGGCATGGTTTTCCAAATTGAAATAGGCCATGACCATATGGTCAAGCCACACATAATCGTCAGGTGATTGAGTCAAATATTGTTCGCAAATGGCGGCGGCCCCTACCCAATTTTTTTGCCGTTCCAATTCAAGCAATTCGGGCAGCGTTGGCAAATTATTATTCGTCATGCAGTGTTAAATAACTATGTAATTCAATTTAATAGACATGGATTGCCCCTCTGTCAAATTAAAACTTGGCAAGCAATGGTTTTTTTTATCTTCTAAAAAAACCTTGGGTTGGCTTTGATAAAAATACTGCCTAGCCTTAACCGACAGCGACGAAGCAATATCGGGGGCAATAAAATTTTTTTTGTATGTTGTTTTCAAAAAATTCAAACCCCGCCCCCATGCGCCAATATAACAATCTTTATCGCCGTGATTTTCTATATAACAAATTTTATTCCAAATAATTTTTTCATAAGGCTTTAGCAGAATGATATTGGCGGGCGGTTTTTTAATCACCGTGATTTTTTTGTCATCGGCCACAACCCAATAATCGGGGTAATCAAATATCGTTTCGGTTTGTTGGGTGGCCGATAAAATTTTATCCAACTGATATTGCGGTGGCGCGAAGTTTTTATCGCCTGGCTTATCTTGCCATGTTGTCATGACATGGCGCAACCAATGGCGCAATAAAAAAGGATAAACCGCCGCCCCGCTTGCGGCATCAACCGCTGACAAATGGTTAGCTGGCAATAACCCCTGGCGCCACAAAATAACCACGCCATGGCCTTGCATCATGATGGATGATTTTTTTTCTTCCGCCATGGCGTCAACAAAATTGGCGGCATCGCGCAAATGGCGCGACGAATGTGCCATATCATCGCTCGTCACAATATTATTTTTTTCTAATTTTTTTAATAATTTTCTAGTGCGAGCGCGCAAAAATTTATCGTTGCTATTGCTGGCATCCTTAAAAAATTTTATACCTTGCCCTGACAAGTATTTTTTTAAATCATCCGACTTAACAGACAACAGGGGACGTAAAAAAATAATATCATCGTCATAGGTTACATCTTGCATCATCGCCAAACCATGCAACCCCGCACGCCGCGCCAGGCGCATCAACAAATTTTCTGCCACATCATTTTGTTGGTGGGCCAACATCACCACCTTGCTGTCTTGTTCATGGGCGGCATCGCGCAAGGCCGCGTAACGCGCATGGCGCGCGCGATGGTGCAGGTTTTTTTTGCCTGCCCGCCAGGTGAGTTTTTTTACCACAAGGGAAATGCCATGCGCCGCCATTAATTTGCGTAATTTTTTTTCTTCACGGTTGGCCGCCCAGCGCAAACCGTGGTTAACATGCACCGCCACCAATTGTTTGCCTTGGGCCGCGCACCATGTTTTCAATAACATGGTCAGGGCCAAGGAATCACCGCCGCCCGACAAAGCAACCAACATTTTCTTTTGCGGTAGTATGACCGACTTCATATCGGCCATTTCAAGCCGTTGAAAAAAAATTTCCAGCAATGCCTCGCCTAGGCCATTCTTGCCTGATGGTCTAAGTCCTGACTTCGTTTCTGAATACGACTGTTGAGAAAATTCTTTTACCAAATTTTTTACGCGATCCTAGATTATATTTTTGATTATATTTTTATAGGATATATTGTTTATCAACCTTATGGCAATATTTCCTATAATATGCAAATTTTTTTGCGCACCCGTGAAGGCGCGAAGTGCGGCACGCACCCTCAGCCATAACAGCCCAACCAGCGTCAAGAAAAGATTATTGCAATCTTAAAGCGACGAAACGACGATTTTTTGCCCATGCTTCTTCGTTAGAACGCGGATCATCTGGTCTTTCCTTACCATAGGATATCGTCCTTATACGATTGGGCGAGATGCCCATCGCAACCAAATAACGTTTGGTTGCATTGGCACGCCGCGCCCCCAGGGCAAGGTTGTATTCCCTTGTTCCACGTTCGTCGGCATGGCCTTCAACAACCAATTTGCTGCTGGGGTTAGCAAGCATCCATTGACCAAATGACCTGATAACTTGCTCGGTGTCTGATTTAACCACGCTGCTATCATAATCAAAATAGCCTTTGTTTACTTCGGGAACCCCCGCTACGACACTGCCGCTTGCTGGGGAGTCTCCACCTGCGTCCGCTACGCTTGCGCTATCTGCGCCTGCGCCATCGGTAGTATTGGTTGCGGTGGTGTTGGAATTTGATAAATTATCCTGGTCAATCTCCACCGTTGCCGTGGGGTTGCCCTGCAACACCGTTAATACTTCACCGGTTTTTGCTTTTTCGGTGACGGTCGCCCCTATCTCCTGCCGAGAACAACCCGACAACAACGACAAGGTTATCATCAATCCAGCTGTTGGCTGAGCCGCGCCCTTTACAAACCTGTCAAGTTTAGAAAATAAGGTTATATTTTTTTTTGTTTCTGTATTCATTTTTTTATGTTAATTATTTTTTTATCAATATTTATATTTTATCCCTGTTCTCGAACCCCGGTAATATCGCAACCTTGATCCTAGCGTCCCATAATGCAAGCACTATACCCAATTTCTTAAAAAATAACAAATATTTGAGAGACATAATTAATTTAAATTTAGAATATTGCTCTTTTTTAATTAGAAATAAGTCCATATTATGGCAAAAAATGCTATTTTGACTGACTTTTGACATTTTTTATTTGACCTTTTGCCCCGAATCAACCGATAAATCTTAGAAATAATTTCATACCCACGTATTTGGATAATCCATTAAGTTATTAATGATTACCATGCTAGGTAGAAATAACACTTTATAGAAAGGAAAAAAACCATGAATAAAAATGAAATGATAGAAGCCATTGCTGGCAAAACCGGCAGTGACAAAGCAACCGCAGACCGCGCTTTGAACGCGGTATTGGATTGTATTAGCGAATGTTTGAAGCGGGGGGAAGAAGTTAAGCTAGCTGGTTTTGGTAATTTTGACATTAAACAAACTAAAGCCCGCGAAGGCCGCAACCCAGCAACGGGGGCGACCATATCTATCCCCGCGGCCAAAAAGCCACGTTTTAAACCCAGCAAGCAGTTAAAAGAATCTGTAAAATAAATCAAAAAGGCCATCGACTATGTTGCTTTACGGGGCAATTTGTCGGTGGCTTTTTTTTATGTTTTTTGGCTTGACGAGGTTATTTCTTTTACCTATGGTAGCGCGAAATTATATTTGCACAAATTATACTAAAAACAAACCACTAGGGGAATATTTTTTATGAGCCATTATCTTTTTACCAGCGAGTCAGTATCCGAAGGGCATCCCGATAAAATATGCGACCGCATTTCTGACGAGGTGTTAGACCTATTCATTGCCAAGGAAAAATATGCACGGGTGGCATGCGAAACATTGGCAACCACGCAACGCGTCGTTATTGCTGGTGAAATCAAATTATCCAATTTGGAAAATGGTAAATTGGTTGATACCAACCCCACCCTTGCAAAAGAAATTGAGGTCGCGGTGCGCAACGCCGTGAAGGACATTGGTTATGAACAAGATGGTTTCCATTGGAAAAATTTGAAGTTCGAAAATCTGCTTCATAGTCAATCGGCCGATATTGCACGCGGCGTTGACAACAGCGATAAAAACCAAGAGGGCGCGGGCGATCAAGGTATCATGTTTGGCTACGCCACCAACGAAACGGCTGCCCTCATGCCCGCCACGTTGGATTATTCTCATCGTATTTTAAAATCGCTCAGCGAATTTCGCCGCGCGGGCAATTCGGGCTTGGGGCCCGATGCCAAAAGCCAAGTTACTTTGCTTTATGACGGTGGCAAACCCGTCAAGGCGACCTCTGTTGTGGTTTCCACACAACATGACGCTGGATTAAATCAAAAGCAAGTCCGCGACATCGTTATGCCGCATATCGAAAAAATATTACCCAAGGGTTGGCTGCCAGCCAATGATGAAATCTATATCAACCCGACAGGGAATTTTGTTATCGGCGGTCCCGATGGCGATGCGGGTTTGACTGGGCGGAAAATTATTGTCGACACCTATGGCGGTGCCGCGCCCCACGGCGGCGGTGCCTTCTCGGGCAAAGACCCCAGCAAGGTTGACCGTTCGGCGGCCTACGCCGCGCGTTATTTGGCAAAAAATATTGTGGCGGCGGGTTTATGTGATAAATGCGCCATTCAAATTTCCTACGCCATCGGGGTTGCCAAACCCCTTTCGGTTTATGTGAATACTTACGGCACGGGTAAGGTAAGCGAAGAGAAAATCGTTGCCAAGATAGACAGCTTGGTCAATCTTTCGCCTTGGGGCATCCGTGAAAAATTAAACCTGCACCGTGCCATTTACGTACCAACCAGCAGCTATGGCCATTTCGGTCGCGATGCCAAAAATGGTTTGTTCCCTTGGGAAGAACTTGACCTGGTGGATGGTTTTAAAAATTAATCCCACCCTTACGGGTTGAATATTTTATAAGATTGCTATTTTATTCTCGGCATGATAACCCTAAATCATGTCAGATATGGGATCTCGCTTTGGTAAATTACAACCACCAATGTTCCATCGCGGAATAAATTGGATAGGACTTTACACGTTGTATGTTAAAGAATGTCGTCGCTTTTTAAATATTGCGGCGCAAACCTTGGTGGCACCATCGGTAACCAACCTGCTTTACTTCACTGTTTTTTCGCTGGCTTTAAAAACCAACACCGACCCCGCGGTTTTTCAAGAAACGAAAAATTTTCTTGCCCCTGGTATTATCATGATGACCATCATGCAAAATGCTTTTGCCTCGGTGTCATCCGCCATATTAATTTCAAAGATTCAAGGTGCCTTCGTTGACCTTTTGCTGTCGCCCATCACGCCATTTGAAATGACCGCGGGATTTTTGTTATCGGGCATGACGCGCGGCATGTTGGTCGGCGGCGCAAGTTTGTTGCCGCTGTTGTTTTTTATTTCTTCCACCCAAGCCAACTGGTTGATTATTATTTATTTTGCTTTGATGGGTTCGCTGTGGATGGCCAACCTTGGCCTATTATGTGGTATTTTGGCGCAAAAATTTGACCACATGAACGCCTTCACCAATTTTATTGTCACGCCACTGATTTTTTTAAGCGGCACATTTTATTCGGTGCAGGGTTTGCATCCCATGTTGCAAAAAATTGCCCATGCCGATCCTTTCTTTTTTATTATCGATGGTTTCCGTCATGGGTTTTTGGGCATATCGGATACCGCGCTTGAATTAAGCATGGTTATTATTTTCGTTATTAATTTTGCTTTGGCCGTTATTTCTTGGTTGGTGATTAGGTCGGGCTTTCGTTTAAAAAGTTAATCTTTCGAATCGCCACGCCATGACGAAATTGTTAAAAAAAAATTATCTGTGGGTTGCCTTCGCCACGCTTTACAAAAATGCTCTAACCAACCTGCGCCGTGCCTATATATGGACATGTATCGATTCCATCAACGCCATGCTCATGTTGGCTGTTTTTTCCATCATCGGCACGGGGCAGAGTGATATTTATCAAACCAACAGGCTTTTTGTCATTGGCATCGGGCTGTGGGTTATGGCGTCCATCACCCGTTCTTATTTTGGTGTCGCCCATAATTTGATGTTTTACAAATTAGAACGGGTTTTAGAAAATTACATGATGAGCCCCCTGCCCTCCTGGCTATGGTTGGGTTCTGTCTTGATAGAAGAAATGCAAAGTGCTTTTCTTTCTTCGCTGCCTGTTCTTATCCTATTATTTTTTTTGGGCATCCCGCTGCCTTCTTTATCCGCGCTGTTGCTTGGCTTGCTTCTGCTGATGCTTGTCATGGTGTTTTTGGGTTGCATGGGTTTTTTCATGATGCTCAACGCGAAACGTTGGAATGATATTTCCAAATGGGATAACACCATTATCTTCCCGCTTTTTATGCTATCGGGCAGTTTTTTTGATGCCGCCGCCCTACCCGAAAAATACCGTTTTCTTATGGAATGGAATCCATTTTACCAATTGCAATATACCATTCGGCAATTATGGTTTCTTGATTCTAACCCGATCCCTCACAGTTATATTATATGGTCTATCCTAGCCATCAGCGGTTTTGCCATCACCTGGTTGGCATTGCGCAGGGGCTATGGACTTAAATCATAAAACGATTAGCAGCATAAAAAAACCACGGTGGCAATTTTGCAACCTACTGCATGGTCAAAAATTTTCTTGGGCTACGGCCGAACCATTTTTGGAAAGCACGGGTGAAGGTGCTATGCTCAGAATAGCCCAAGGCCACCGCAATTTCTGCCAATGATTTTTCTTTCCGCACCGCAATCTCAAACAATGCTTGGTTTTTACGGCAATCTTCCAGGATAGATTTAAAACTCTTATTCTCCGTCAGCAATTTACGGTGCATGGTGCGCGACGTTGTGCCAAGCGCGCTGGCAATATCTTTTTGGTTAATATTTTTTTTGTTGATACCCTGCAACAATTTATGGGCTACCCTTATCGACATGGGTTTTTGATGATTATAGAAAGAAGCTTCTTTGTTAATATTTTTTATAACCTCGGTATAATTTGAATTCCTCCTTGTGGTTGACGGAAAAGAAAGGTCGAGCAATTGGGCGGGAAAAACAATAGCATTAACATCATGCCCGTAGTGCATTTCATAATGGGGCGCATCAACATTGGCTAGATTTTCTTTCCCCTTTTTATGTTCGAAATAAATATTACATTTTGGCATTTCCCTTGTGCCGATATAACGATAAATGAACCCCGCCAAAAGCCCCAGCATGAATTCGCTGTTGCGGCGGCGTGGCCAAACAGCATGGTCAAGGATACGGTAGCTAAGTTTTGCTACATCATTATTGACGACCAAACAAATATCGCTGACATCTTGCGTAAGGTAAAAATAACGTTGCAACATGCCCAGTCCATCGCCCAAGGTTGTTGCCTGCGCAATGGCCGTGCCCAACAAACCCATGGAGCCCAGGGGCGTGTCAAAGCCAGCCTGCCAAAACAATGATGCAGCAGCGGGTGGCAGGTTTTCACCCGCTTTTTCTAAACTTAAAACAAAATCAACCAAGTTAACAAACTTATTACCTTTGCTGTCTAACAACAGCAAAGCATCAAAGTTTTTATCTCGTAACAAGCTGTCCCTGTCCGCCAACCCAGATAATTGATAAAATTTCTGGGGTATAGCTTGCTGACATAATTTTACCGCGGTTGACTCGACCTTATAGGCGGCTATGACCATCTTCCTCGTCTTGCCCTTATCCGTCCCGCTTTGTGATTGATACTTATAGATTTTTATTAAAATTAACGCAAGTAAAATCTGCAAAGATTGTTATTAACCCTAGTTTTCTTGATAAAAAGCACCTCTTGATGGTTAAGTTCGCAAACGCGATTGCAATTTTAGTGATTATTTATTATGAACGATTGTTGCTGGTATCATATTATGGATTACTCATTTTTGTTTAAGAATTTTATACTTCACCTACATTTTTAATATCTCCCCTTCATGATGAATTCCGCCCCCCCTGCCAATTTGCCGCGCCCCCTGCCCGAGGGGGTGGAGGATAGGTTACCCCCCGTCGCCTTCGCCAGGCAGGAAGTGATGGGCCATTTATTAAGGTTTTTTTACGACCATGGTTATGATTTTATCGACCCGCCGTTAATCGAATATACTTCCTCTCTATCGGCCGTGGTGGGGGCGGGGGTGGCGGATAATTCTTTTGCTAGTTTTGACCCGACATCGGGCAAATCGCTGGTGGTGCGCGCCGACATGACGGCGGGGGTGGCGCGTATTGCCGCTGATAAATTGGCGCATCGGCCGCGGCCTTTGAAATTATGTTATGGCGGCGATATTGTGACCCAACAACCCATCAACGGCAAACGCCAATTAACCCAAGTGGGCGTCGAAATTATTGGCATCAAACATAACAAACAAAATTTGCTGATATTAGAAACATTGTTTGCCGCTTTGGATGGTATCCTTGCCCGCCCCCTGTGGTGCGATCTGGCATTGCCCGTGGCGACCCGCGCCATGTTGGACAAACTTGATAGCCAAGAAAAAATATTGGCAGAAAATTATGTTCGCCACAAGGACGTGGCTTCGCTGACTGCCATGAAAAACAAAAACCTGGATGGGCTTGCCGCCCTCCTCACCACCACGGGCTTGGCGGCGGACGTCCTGCCCCAATTAAAAAAACACAGCGGGGATAAGTTGATTGGGGCATCGGTAACGGCATTTATTGAATTGGTCGAATCGGCGATGGCGACTAGCTCGCAACTTACCATGCCCCCCACCCTTTCTATCGACCCGACAGAATTATTAGGCTTTGATTATAAAACAGGCTATGCTTTCACATTATTTGATAAGGTCAACAAAAGTACCATTGGACGCGGTGGACATTATCAAGTAACATCAAACGGTGAAGAGGCTGTCGGTTTTTCATTATACCTTGACAACTTGCTACCCATGATTAAACCTTCTATCATCAACCAACAACGACCATCAGATTAGGGGACAAAAAAACATGCCGTCAGTTATTGTTATGGGTGCACAGTGGGGCGATGAAGGCAAAGGCAAGGTTGTCGATTGGCTTTCTGACCGCGCCGATTATGTTGTAAGGTTTCAGGGCGGGCATAATGCTGGCCATACCCTGATGATTGGCAACCAAGAATACAAATTATCATTGTTGCCGTCGGGGATTTTACGCAAAAACAAAATGGCGGTTATTGGCAACGGGGTGGTTATTGACCCGACGGCGTTGATTAACGAGATGGATGGATTAAAAAAAAGGGGCGTCAGCATCACCCCCGACAATTTTATGATAGCCGAAAATGCAGTGCTAATACTGCCCATCCACCCATTGATAGACAAGGCGCGGGAAAACGAAATGGGTATCAACAAAATTGGCACCACGGGGCGCGGTATTGGTCCAGCCTATGAAGATAAGGTCGCGCGCCGCGCCATCCGCGTGGGGGATTTGAATAACCCTGACGATTTAAAAAATCAACTAAAGGCCTTGCTCGAGCATCACAAAATTTTCCTCTCGGCCATGAAGTTGGTCTACCCCTCGGTTGATGAAATGTTGGCAACCCTTTTGGAGCAGGCTAAAATCATCCTGCCATTTGTTAAGCCCGTATGGCGCGAATTGGATAAGGCCGACGAAGCGCAAAAGAAAATCCTATTCGAAGGGGCGCAAGGATTGTGGTTGGATATTGACCACGGCACGTACCCTTTTGTTACCTCCTCCTCCACCGCGGCAGGCAATGCCATATTGGGTTCGGGGCTGGGGGCGGCGTTTCACAGCTATTGTTTGGGAATCGTTAAGGCCTACTCAACGCGGGTTGGCAGTGGACCCTTTCCCACCGAATTGATGGATGCCACGGGCGAATTGTTGGGGCAGAAGGGCCACGAATTTGGCACGGTCACGGGGCGCAAAAGACGTTGCGGTTGGTTTGACGCTGTGATGGTGAGGCAATCTTGCAAAATTGCTGGCATCCATGGTTTGGTGTTAACCAAGATGGATGTGCTGGATGGTATGGATGAATTGTTGATAGGCATTGGTTACGAGATTGATGGTAAAACTTACGATTATTTGCCAGCATCCCCCCATTTGCAGGCGCGCGCCAAACCCATTTATGAAACCATGGCGGGTTGGCAGGATTCGACAAAAGGCACCAGGAACTTTCGCGACCTGCCCGCCAACGCTGTCAAATATGTTAAGCGGTTGGAAGAATTAACCACCCGCCCCATTACCCTGCTTTCCACCAGCCCCGAACGCGACGATATGATTATGGTCGAAGACCCATTTGTCATGGCAAGCCGTTAAGGCGCAAATAAAAATAACATGCGCCGTAGCAAAGAACTTGCTATGTTGAATCCTACCCCGATATTAATCATTTGCATCGTAACCATCACCATAAGAAAATGCCATCGCCACTCCTGCCAAATTTTGAGAAAATATTACGCGGTGTAAAAACCCCCGATGGGGCCGAACTTATCACCGCGAACATTGTGGTTAAAAGCCAAATCCAAGATGGAACGGCGCAGTTGATATTAGAAATCCCTAACGATGACAAGAAATTGCTGGCGGGCTACCAAGCGTTAAAACCTATCCTGGAAGAAAAATTAAAAAAAATACCAGGCGTCAAAAAAACAATGGTGATTATCAGCACTGCACGTCCCGCGGCGAAGGCTATCACCCCGCAAAATCCATTCACCGAACAAAAACCCATTCCGCAGGTCAAACAGATTATTGCCGTGGCATCGGGTAAGGGCGGGGTTGGCAAATCGACCACCGCCTTTAACCTTGCCCTGGCATTGAGTATTTTAGGAAAAAAAGTTGCGTTGCTTGATGCCGATATTTATGGCCCATCGGTTCCATTGTTGGCGGGGCTGACGGGGAAAAAACCAAGCAGCGACGCGGCGGGCATGATGGTGCCGCTCACCGCTTTTGATTTGGAAATAAACTCCATCGGTTTTTTATTGGAGGATAATCAGCCAACCATTTGGCGCGGGCCCATGGTGATGAGTGCCCTTACCCAATTGTTATTCAAAACCGCGTGGGGCAGCGTGCTGGGGGCGCGCGATATCATGGTGGTTGATTTGCCGCCAGGCACGGGCGATGCTCAATTAACCCTTATCCAGCGGGTTCCCCTGGCGGGGGCGGTGGTGGTTTCGACTCCGCAAGACCTGGCACTGCTGGATGCTAAAAAAGCCATCGCCATGTTTCAAAAATTGAATATTCCCATTTTGGGTTTGATAGAAAACATGGCTTATTTTATATGCGATCATTGCCAAACCGAACATGATATTTTTGCCCGCGGCGGTGCCAAAGCCGAAGCCATGCAACATGGGATTCCTTTCCTCGGCGAATTGCCGCTGACCAAAAACCTACGAATCGCATCCGACAGCGGCAAACCATTGTTGGATAAAAAGGATACCACCCCCGAAGGACATATTTTTTTATCCATCGCCAAAAAAATAATAAGCCAATTACCATAAATTTTTACCGATAATAACATGACGGGCGCCATCACAACATTATTAGCAAGCCAGGCTGCGCCATCATCCACCCCGCCGCCCATTTGGTTGATGCGCCAAGCGGGGCGTTATTTGCCCGAATACCGCGCTCTGCGGGAAAAGGCTGGCTCGTTCCTCAATTTATGTTTTAACCCCGAATGGGCGGTGGAGGTAACGATCCAACCCCTGCGCCGTTTTGATTTATCGGCGGCGATTATTTTTTCTGATATTTTGGTCATCCCCTTGGGGCTGGGGATGGATCTTCAATTCACCACGGGTGAAGGGCCGCGCCTTAACCCGCAACAATTGCCCGCCATTTTGGCCCAAGGGTTCGACGCCGAAGCCAAAGAAGTATTTTTAAAAAAACTTGCGCCGTTATTAAGCAGTATTGCGCAAGCAAGACAACAATTATCAAGCGATAAAGATTTGATAGGGTTTGTCGGCGCGCCATGGACATTGTTTTGTTATATGGTTGAGGGTGGGTCGTCCCCTCATTTTTCGCAAGCCGTGGAGTTTGCCAAAAATCGCCCCGCCGATTTTGAAAAAATAATGGATATATTAACGACCGCCGTCATTATTTTTTTACAAGCCCAACAGGCGGCGGGTGCGGATATAGTAAAAATTTTTGACAGCTGGGCGGGGCTTATTCCACCCAACCTCCTAACCACCGCGCTGTATAATCCCCATCAAAAAATTATCAATGCCTTGGCTGGCAATATCATATGCTTCCCAAAGGGTATTGCCGATATTCCAACTTATCAACATCATACCAAGGCGCGGGTTATCGCCCTTGACCATCATCAAAACATGGCCCAGATGCAAAAAAAATTACCGCCCCATATCATCCTTCAGGGTAACCTCGACCCCCATTTATTGCGCCAGGGTGGCAAAGCCATGGTTGCCGCCGCCAGCCAACTGCTACAAGACATGAAAAACAACAGCTATATTTTCAATTTGGGACATGGTATTGACAAAGAAACCCCGATAGAGAATGTGGCAACATTGGTAAATTTGGTAAAGAATTTTTCTTAAAACCCTAAAAAAAATATCATGAATAGCCTGGTTATTATCAAAATAATTCACGTATTTAGCGTTTTCGCCTGGATGGCGGGGATGTTTTACCTGCCGCGGCTTTATGTTTATCATGCTAGCGCCAACCTTAAAAATAAAGGCGGTGCCAAGGGTGAAGTGGCGCAAACCCTAGCCCTGATGGAGCGTCGTTTGTTGCGCATTATTATCAACCCCGCCATGATTGTTGCTATTTTAACAGGCCTGCATTTGATGTTTGCGGGTGGTTTTGCGCGCGATGGTTGGTTGCATGGTAAATTGGGCTTGGTGATAATTTTAACCGCCGTCCATGGTTTGTTATCTTACCATCGCAAACAATTGTTACGGGGCACCAACAAAAGATCGGTAAAATATTTTCGTGTGCTGAACGAAGTGCCGACAGTGTTATTGTTGTTGATACTTATTTTGGTTATTGCCAAACCCTTTTAATTGTTGCTGAATTGTTTGATGAAGAAGATCCTTTTTTTTACAATAGGGTTATGGCTAGTCATCTTTGCTAATTTTGCTTTGGCTGGCCCACTTGGTAATACCGCGATTTTTTATGACGCCCAAGGCGGCGACATAGCGCGCTTGCAATTATTAACTGGCCATAGCGAGGCAGGCGACAAAGCAGGCGAATCATTGCGCCAAGAATATATTGCCTTGCGGTTGGATATGGCATCCAATTGGAAAACCTATAGCGATCGAGAAAATGCTGGTGGACTTCCCCCCGCTATTGATGACAGCCTATCGCGTAATTTACAAACGCTGGAAATATCATTTCCACGGGATAAAAAATTTATCTTCCAGGGTATCCCTAGCTATGGTTATGAAGGGTCGGTTATTTTTCCTATCAAGGTAACGCGTGTCGACCCCCGCCAACCGCTGTTGTTAAATTTGCAAACCAAGTTTTTGGTGTGCCATATTATCTGCGTGCCCGCGACCTTTCATGTGGTTGCCAATGTTCCCCCCGCCGATAAATTGTCCGCCCCCATGAATAACCCCACGATCGCCACGGCCATAAAAAACCTGCCGTCCCATTCATCATCCCTGGCTATATGGTCGAAGGTTTCGTGGTATATGTTGCTGGCGTTGGTTGGCGGTATCTGCCTCAATATTTTTCCTTGTGTGTTGCCCGCCCTGTCGTTAAAAATACATAGCCTGCAGCAAAAGAAATGGAAGCCTGGGGCACAGCATGGCGCGCAGCAGGATGCTAGATTGATAAGACAATCGATTGCCATAACCGCCCTTGGCTTGTTTGTTTTCTTTGTTTGTCTGGGTTGGACCATTTATGGCCTACGCCTATTGGGAAAGGAATTTTTCTGGGGGCAATATTTTCAATCGCCATGGTTTTTGCTGGCTCTATTGTTGTTTTTTATCCTGACCTTTTTTACCTCGCTCAAAAATTTGCACATCATCGAAAACAATTCTTTTTTTTCATTCATGCCAGGCAGCGCAACCCTAAACCGTGTCATTAATTTTGTTATGGCGCGGCCATTGTTCCGTCATTCCTTGACGGGCGATTTTTTATTTGGCTTTGTTATGGCTATTTTGTCGGCCTCCTGCCTTGCCCCCTTCATGAGTGTCAGCATCACCTTCGCCCTTAATCAGCCTCAGCCTTTGCTCGTCCCCCTGTTGGTTGGCGTCATGGGTTTGGGGGTGGCTTTGCCATGGTGGGGTTTGGCACTTTTCCCCAATATTTTATTACCCAATATTTTATTATCCAAGGGTAAGATAAAAACTGGTGATAAAAAAAATTCCCTATGGGTTTTGTTGTTTTTTGTTTTGAGTATCCTTATCACCCTTGCCCTGTTGGTGATTATTATTTGGATGCTGGGGTTACTTAAAAATTACTTTGGCATCTGGCCCTACGGCTTGACATTGTTGTTGTTGCTTGGCTTGCTTGGTAAATCAAAACCCTGGGCCAAAAATAATTTTGCTTTGCTGGTCTTGGCTATATTGTTAATCGCCGCCTATTACCACCAACCATCCAGCAACAAAAAAAATCTTCCTTGGGAAGGTTTCACGGCGGCAAGCCTTACCCCGCCGATAACACAACCAACCTTGTTGGTGGTAACGGCGGATTGGTGTTTGACCTGTCAGGTTAATACTAAAATGGTGTTTTCATCGGATAGATTTTCATCTTGGGTTAAGGAAAATAATATTCGTTTGTTGTTGGCTGATTGGACAAAACCAAGCAGAGAGATTGAAGCCCTATTAACCAACGAACATCGGGTTGGTATCCCCTTGACCATTTTTTATGATACCAAGGGTGGCAAGATCATTCTGCCTGAGTTATTGCCTTTTGATAAGTTTTATGATGTAATAAAGACGTGGTAGCATTGTTTTTATTTTGTTAGGTTTTGTTTGTTTGGTTTTCTCGTGGGGATGTTATGATATAAACCACAACACCCCCACTTTGGTTGGAGAGGAAACACAACAACTTAACCGACAAAGTCTACATGGCTTGCCCCGCCCAGTAATTGCAAGAATTCGGCAAAACTAATGTTGCCGTTTGCAAGACCGGTGGATGGTATCAAGAAGGCCTGGTCGTTTCCATTGTTGTCGTTCACTCGGTCAATGAACAAATTAATGTCATTGCTCAGGGCAACATTGATATCGCCGCCAAGCAGCGAAATACTGAGGTTGTTATTATTCAAATAATTTTCGAAGATTGCCTGGCTTGACACGCCGCCAATGCCGCCGCTGATGCCCGCGGAATTGGCAAAGCTGTTCAGGGTGATATGATCCATCGTGGGATTATAATCACGCAGCAGAATAGTGTTGATTAAGGGTGCACCACCCGTCCAGGGTTGACCGCCTGGCGCGTAATAAATGGTGAATTGGTCATTTTCGGCTGTTCCCACCAGCCCGCTGGTAAAATTGGCGGCGGTATCGTTGCTGACGCTAACCCCAGCCACATCATTGATATGCAGCACCACCAATTTGCTTATGGTGTCTGGTTGCTCGCTGGTCTTGGCGGTTAAGATAATTGAATAATTATTTTGCGATTCGTAATCGGCACGCCCGATGAAGGTAAGGTCGCCCGTGTATTTGGCAATGCTGAAGGACGCGCTGTCGACACCTTGGATGCTGTAAGAAATGCCACCCACCGCCCCCGCGACATCAATATCGCTTGCCGCCACATTGCCCAAAAACACATTGGTATTGTTTTTTTCATTGATGTTAAAACTGTTAACATTAGAATTAAAAACTATCGGGTTGTTGTTGTTGTAATTAATGTTGTTGATATGCAAAACGACAAGTTGGGTTACCTGATTAAGCCCGGGTGATTCTATCGTTGTGGCGGTAACAATAACGCTGTAGAGGCTTTGTGCTTCGTAATCGGCATTACCGATGAAGGTCAGGTCCATCGAAGAATTCGCCCCATAATAAGTGATAGCAAAATTGCTGTTGTCGCTGACGCTGTAATGAATGGTGTTGTCATAACCCATAATATCAACGGGGTCGGCCGCCAAGGTTCCAAGGTAAGCCGAGCCAATATTATTTTCATTGATAGAATAATTATAATTGGCGGTTGGGAATATGGGTTTGTTATCATCGACATTTAATACCCATAGATTATAACTAATCCACGATGTAACATTCCCCGTGCCGCCGCGTGATAGATCGGCCGTGGTGGCGTTGATGCGTAGCCCGTTAATAAAATTACCATTGACGCTTTCGGCGTCGGTGCTCGTCAACAAATATAATTTTCCATCTTGGCTGATGCTATAATTACCATTGTCGTTGGTTAGGTAATAGCTTATGGCCGTGCCCGCCGCGTCGCTGGCGGCAAAGGTTGCCAACAACACGGGCGTGGAATTATTTTCAAACACCTGCCCGGTGTAGGTATAACCATTGGTGCGACCAACAAATTGTGGTTGATAGGAAGATTGGTTGGGGTCAACCACATCGACCACTTGAAGCAGGCTGACAACATTGCTTGCCCCGCCCGTTGCTGGTTGATTGGTGGATTGCGCGGTGACAACCAAGGTAAAATGCGCCGCGGTATTATTGAAAGCCGAACCGATGTAAGTTAGTTGCCCATTAGCATTGATTGAAAAATGCGCGGCGTCGCTTACGCTGTAGGATATAGCACCGCCGTCGGCATCAACCGCGGAGAATATGGTTACCGAGGTTAATATAGTATCGCTGTAAGCCGTGATATACTGGGTGCCAGATAAAACTTGGCCTGCGTTGTTATAAAATACTGGGCTGTTATCATTGTCATTGATAACCCCAACCGTCAACAGGGTGCTAACATTGTTGCTAGCAGGGCCATAGATAGGTTGATTAAGCGATATGGCAGTCACCACCAGCGAATAATCATGGGTTGTTTCGTAATCTATATTTTTTACATAAAGTTGACCATTGTTGTTGATGCTAAAATGAACATTATCATTCAGGCTGTAAGAAAAAGGAACAGGTATAAGGTTGCCGTTGCCGTCAATCGCGCCATCCAAATCAAGTGCGACAAAAGAAGTTACCAACTGCCCCGCGGCAATATTTTCATGAAGCGAAACAGAGGACACGGGCGAAACAAATGTTGGCGCGTTAAAATTTTCCCACATGTCTTGAACATGCGCCACCAGGGTTTGGCTGACATCATCCACCGCGCCGCCCGCAATTTGATTTTGCGAATGGGCCGTCACAACCAGGCTGTAGGTATTAACGGTTTCATAATCAGCCACCGATTTAAAATACACCTTGCCCGATTGGTCGATGCTAAAATTGGTATTGTCATTGATGGTATAAGAGATGGCACCACCATCGACATCGGTGGCAACAAAATGCGCCAGCGACACACCGCCTAAGTTATTTTCTGCTAACGAAACATGGCTTGGCGCGGTTAGGAAAGTTGGCGCGCTGTTATCTTCGGCTACATTGCCTATTGTCAAAATGATTAATTTGCTAACATCGTTGCTGGCATTGCCCGTCGCGGGTTGGTTATTGGAACGGGCTGTTAATATCACCGAATAAATATTTTGTGTTTCATAATCGGCCGATGAAATAAGGTGGATAATGGCACGATAACCACCCGCAAAATCGCTTTCCAAACGGAATCGCGTTGAGTCATTGATGGTATAATTGATTCCACCGCTGTCCAGATCGGCGGCGTATAATGTCGCCACGGCAAGTTCGGTTGGATTATTTTCGCTGACGCTTACGGTCAGGGTGCCATTATCAACTTGGAAATTATTGTAATCATAGAAGTAAGGTTGTTCGTCGTTGGTATTAACTATTTGTAAATATTTCAAAACGCTAACCACATTGTTGGCCTGCCCCGCGCTGGGTTGGTTGGTGGATGTTGCCACCACATAATAGTAATAATAACCACTGTTGATGGCGGGATAATTCCATCCGCCTATCCTTGTTTCATAAATGGCATCGCTTGCCAAATAAACAATACCATTTTGGTCGATGCTGAAAAGCGGGTCGGTTGGGAAATCGCTGGGGGCGACCACGCTGTAGGAAATGCCACCACCGTCAAGGTCGGTTGCTTGGAATTGGCTAATCACCGTGCCAGCGGAGGTTCCTTCGTAAATACTTGTCGCCAGAATTTGTGATACCGTGAAGCTTGGGGCGTTGTTGTTTTCTGGCTGATTCAGAATATTCAAAACAACCAGTTGGGTAACGCTTAGGGCGGCGTTGCCAAAACTTGATTGGTTGAGGGCATTGGCGGTTACCGTAACCGAATAATATTTTTGGGCTTCGTAATCGGCAACCGATTTGAAATAAACCACGCCGTTGCTGTTGATGCTAAAATAAGTGCTGTTGTCGACGCTGTAAAAAACACCACCGCCATCAAGGTCGAAGGCTTGATAATTACCAACCGATATATTGGCTGTGTTATTTTCAGCCAAGGACAATGCGGAAAGGTTATTAACAAAAGTGATAGGATGGTCATTGCTGTTGGTAATATTTAATGCCACCAATTTGCTAACCACGTTGTTGGCGCCACCAGTTGGTTGGTTGGTCGCGGTTGCGGTTATCACCACCGAATAATTACGACCAGCTTCGTAATCAAGGCTGCTGCTAAAAAATAACACGCCGTTGCTGTCGATGCTAAAACGGCTGTCGTTAATGCTGTAGTTAACACCACCGCCGTCGGCGTCTGACGCAACATATTGCCCGATGCTGACCCCCGCCTGATTATTTTCGGCGATGGTGATGGTGGCGGGTGCCAAGGCAGGATTATTGACAAAATGAATATCGTTATCATTAACATTGCTGATAGCAAAGAAGATGGATTTGCTGATAACATCGGCACGACCAGTCGAGGAAGCATAAACCACCAAGGTTGCGGTCCGTTGTTGTTCGTAATCAAAATTGTTGATGGCATAAACCGCCCCCGCGGCATCAATTGCAAAATGCGCCGTATCGTTTACCCAATAAGAAATGGTGCCACCATTGCTGTCTTGCCCGCGAATATCACCCAAATAAGTATTGCCACTATTTTCATCGATGATTTGCGCGGTGTCGGCGGTGATAAAGAATCTATCTTCTGGTTCTTGGTTGCCAATATTCAACGCCCCCACCGCTAGCACGCTGCTTAATGCGCCGCCCATCGCGGGTTGATTATAAGAGGTTGCCACCACGGTATAAACATAAATATTTTTTGTTTCATAATCGGCGGTGGTGGCGAAATACACCACACCACTTTGGTCGATGCTGAAACCATCGCCCATGATGCTGTAAGAAATATTGCCACCATCCAGGTCATAGGCGCTATATTGAGCGATGGATTGACCAGGCGATTGATTTTCCAATATCGACGAAACAATGAAGCCAGGGGTAAATTGCGGCGCGTTGTCATTAACATTACCGACGCTGATGGTCACCAGCAAGGTTGTGTTGTTGCTGGCACTGCCACCAACAGGTTGATTATAAGAATGGGCGGTAATCACCACCGAATAGCTACGTTGTTGTTCGTAATTCAGGCGGCTTAACAATTTTAAATTACCCGCAGCATCAAGGGCGAACATATTATTGCTGAGGCTGTAAGAAATATTACCACCATCAACATCGGTGGCTTGATATTGCCCCAAGGTGGTGATGCCAGAATTATTTTCGGTGATAGAAAAATTGGTTTGTCCATTGATAAATTGGGGCGCGTGGTCGTTGCCTGGTTCATAAACATCCAGCACATTCAAAACAATCATTTGGCTGCTAGCGCGGCCAGCGTTTGTTGTGGTAAACAATGTCGCCGAATAAGTATTCTTTGTTTCAAAATCGGCGCTGAGGTTAAAATACAAATCACCATTTGTTTCGACCGAAAAATCTGAGTTAGTTAGCGTGTAAATAACGGCGCTGCCATCGGGGTCGGTTAAAGCCACATTACCCAAAAAATTATAAAATGGATTATTTTCATTCAATGAAAATTGCACCGTATCCTGCGCATAACCAAAACTAACGCTGGAGGTAATATTGTTAATATCCAATATCACCAATTGGCTGATGCTGTTATTGCCAGCGCCAAACGATGGTTGGCCTTGGGCGACAGCGGTTACCACCACCGAATAACTAGATTGCTGCTGGTAATTGGCAACTTGGCTAAAATAAAGTTCGCCCGCCTGATCGATTGAGAAATTTAAATAATCGTCGATGCGATACAACACCGTGCCGCCATCGGCGTCGGTTGCGACAAATTGGCCTAGGCCTATGCCTGCGGTATTTTTATTATCAACAGCAAAATGATTCGGCGCGGCAAGGAACCGAATGTCATTATCATTACGGTTGACAATATTCACCACCACCAATTGGGTTATCTCATTGCTGGCATTGCCGCTGTTGGGTTGCCCCTGGCTGATGGCGGTAACGGTAAGCGAATAAACCGCTTGCTGTTCATAATCAAGGATTGCTTTATTATAAATATTGCCATTTTGATCGATGCTAAAATAACCATTGTCATTTATGGTGTATGATATGCTGCCGCCGTCGGCGTCCCTAAACCTAAGCTGGGTTGTTATCGTGCCGACAGGATTATTCTCACCCATCGCGGTGTAAACTTTACCAACGAGAAATTCGGTGGGGTTATCATTGCTGTTGGCTATGTCCAATGTAACGGCTTGGCTAATGGTATCGCCGCCGCTGACCGCGAACACCACCACCGAATAGGAACGTTGTTGTTCATAATCAGCAACCGATAAAAATGTTAAAGCACCTTGCTGCGATATGGAAAAATAAATATCATTGCTTAGGTAATAATTAACCTCGGTGCCATTGGCATCAAAGGCTGAAAATTGGGCTAGCGATACTGCCTCGGCATTATTTTCTAACAGGGTTAGGCTCGATGGCGCGGCAATGAATTGTGGTAAATAAACATTATCGTTGGTATTCAACACACGCAACACCACCATCTTCGTCGCCACATCGCCTTGGCTGGTCGCACTCACCACCACCGAATAATCGGTTTTGGTTTCATAATCGGCAACCGAAGTAAAATACAACACGCCATTTTGGTTTATCGAAAAATTGCTGTCGCTGACGCTGTAAGATACCGTGCCAGCGTCAAAATCGGTTGCTTGATAAACCGCCAGCGAAATTCCTGGCGCATTATTTTCGGCGATGGTTAGCAAGCCATCGTTGCCAGGAAAACCAACGACAAAACTTGGCGTAAAGAAATTATTACGGTCGATGAATTCCACCACGGCGAGAAGGCTAACCACATTGGTCGCCGTCAGATCGCCAACGCTGGGCTGATAGAGCGAGGTCGCAATCACCTGCACCGTATAAAATTCTTGCCCGCCCGCCGTATATTGTGGGCCAATATATTGCACCGTGCCATTTTGGTCGATGCTAAAATGAACATTATCGCTTAAGGACAACCTTACCAAACCGCCGTCAACATCGCCAGCGGTGTAGGTCATCAAGGATTGGTGAGCATTTTCATCTTTCTTAAAAGGAAAACGATAAATCCCGCCCGTGGAATCAAAACCTTCATCATCATAGATAACGGCGGCGTTATCATTTTTATTCACCACCTCTATCACCGTGGTCATGGTGATGGCGGCGGCGGTTGAGCCCACGCCTTGCGCCGTGACTGTCAAAGAATAAATCTTTGACATAAATGGATCTTCATAATCGGGGGTATTGATAAAAACAATTTGCCCCGCCGCATTCACAGCAAAATTGCTGTCGCTCACACTATAGCTTATATCATACATCCCATTGGTATCTTTGGCTTTGACAAAAACACCCGTTGCGTTGTCGCCTTCAATCACCAATTGGCGGGCGGGCAATGGGGTTAACCATACGGGGGGGGTATCGCTTATAAAACCGCCACCACCGCCGCCGCCTGGGCCTTCATTAATGATATTATCAATATTAACCTGCACCAATTCTGATATTTGATGCGCTTGCCCATTGGCGTCATATCCCGTCGCAACCACCACCACCGAATAACTGGTTTTGGTTTCATAATTTGTCGAAACCCTTAACAACAAACCACCATTGTTATTGATGCTAAAACTGGTAAGGTCGCCGCTTGCCAAATTATAAGAAACCATGCCGCCGACATTATCGCTGGCTTGATAAAGCCCAACCTGAAAATTAACCGCATTATTTTCTGAAACATGCACGTTAACATTGCCAGCATAAAAATCCAATTCATAGGCAGGCGCGACAGGGGGCAATGGGCGATTGCCTTCTTGCACATCTATCCTAATATATTCGTATGATCTGTTGCCAAGGGTGCTGGTGGCTTCTACCCAGCCAGCATAATAATCGCGGCCATCCCGCGCCCAGTTTTGATTAACAAAACGCAATTCCCCCGTGACGCTATCAACGTCAAGGCTGTAAACATCGCCCCATATTAATTTGTAACTATAAATACCGCCGCCTTCGTCATCAACCGCCCTAAGGGTGGTGATGATTTGGTCGTTCTGATAAACCGATACCACTTGGCTATCCTGTTGAAATCCTGGCGTTTCCACCACATTTTGCAAACGAACCTGCACCATTTGGCTAACCACATTTTGTTCGCTGCCCGATGTTGCCGCGACCACAATACTGTAAACATGGCGATCGGTTTCATAATTGAAAGCTTGCTTGGCCGATATATTGCCATTGTTGTCGATTGTAAACAAATTGGCGTCCGCGACATTAAGCAATTGATAGCGGGTAAAATCATTACCATCGGCGTCGCGCACCATGTCGGCAACATGATAAAAACTGTTGCCATTATTTTCATTCAGGCTGACCACCGCGCTGTTAGAAACAAAATAGGGCAAATTGTCATCTTGGTTGGTTACCCGCACTTGAACATTTTGTGATACCGCATACACACCGTTGGGGCCCGCGGCATTGATAACCGCCACCACATCGTAAGCATTGTTGGTATCGGCATCGGCAGGGTTTTCAAAATCCGTGCTTGAGATAAATGAAATTTGCCCCGTCGCACTGTCGATAGAAAATTTTTCTGCATCGCTGCCCGTCAATTGATAGCTAATGATCCTATCGATTTGGCTGATATTATCAGCCAAAATTTGATAAAAATTACCAGCCGTATTTTCAACCACCCGCACGAGGTTGGCCGAAGAAAATCTTGGCGTTTCTTTACCATTGAGCAATTGCACGGTTACGGCTTGCGATATGCTGCCGCCATTGCTTTCCGCCCTGATAATAATGTCATATTGATTGTCGTTGCCGTTATTATCCAACGGTTGTTCATAATTAAAAGAACGAACGGAATGGATAACCCCAAGGCTATCTATCGAGAAAAATTCTGCATCGTCGCCTGATAAGCTATAGGTAATTTGCCCCCCCGCGGTGTCATTGGCAACCATACTGCCAATACCCTGCCCGGCTGGGTTATTTTCCAATAGCGATAGGTTGAAAGCGCCGATCGCTGAATTAATAAAGTTGATAAACATGATGTTTCCTTTTCCGTCCGTTTTCTCCAAAATGTCTATAAAGCAGTTTTTTTAACTATATCCATTTATAGAAATAATATATTACATAAATGCCATTTTATCAACTAAAAAGATATATTTTTATTTTATAATGTTAAAAAGTAGTATTTTGCTTTGTATTATTATAATTATTAAACATGCTTTTAAATAAATCATTAAAAATCAATAGATTATAATTTGCTACAGATGGTAAAAAACTGCTACTTATGCCGAAAAATATGGTTTATATTTTATAATTCCTGCTGGATGGCAAAAAAAAACTTAAAAAAGAGATAAAAAATCTCTTTTTTAACCAATCATAAGGGTGAAAACCGCGAATCGGGCAACGAGCCAGCCTCGCGCCAATAATTCCCCCTAAAAAATCATATTTTTAGACATTGGGGCTAATATTGTATATAATGCGGCAGGGATCCACCCCCACCCCCACCAAAAATGAAAGATAAAAAGCAAAAAATGAACGATAAAAAGGGCGCGCCCCAGCCTAACAACAGCAGCGACAGCCTGCAACATAAGCAGGAAATGTTAGAGAGGAAATTAGCCTCCCTCAAAAAAACAACCTCTCGCCCAAAAAATTCCCAGGAAGATGACCAGGGTTATGGTTATGGCGTTTCGATGGCGGTTGAGATGTTCGCCGCTTTGATAGTGGGGTTTGGTTTTGGTTTTGGTTTGGATAAATGGTTTGGCACCAAACCCTGGTTAACCATTATTTTTGGTTTTTTTGGCATTGCCGCGGGCATTTTTAATATCATAAGGCGCATATCATCGACCACCGACGACAATAAGCCTAAATAACAAAGGCTAAGATTTATAAGACCAGGTAACGCCCATGGCGACCCCATGGCCCGCCCTGCGCGCCCGCGCCGTAGATCGCAAAAAAACCACATGACCAAGGCTAGGCTTGGCTTACAAAAGGCTAAAGAAAAAAACTGCCTATTCCTTGGCAACCAATTTGGCAGGATAACCCGCCGCCCGCAGGTCGGTTTTAAGCAGATCCTCTAACAATTTTGCAATTTGGGTTGATTGCGCATTACCGCCATAGGCCGCCTTGCCACTTAAAAAAGTTGGCATCAGCACCGAAGCAAGCGTCAAGGGCACGCCAAATTCGCGACCAAACCCCAAGGCAAAACCCAAGTCTTTTAAAGTTAGATCCATGGTGAAGTCGATGTCGTAACTGCCGTTTAAAATTAATGCCCCTTCGGTTTCATGGACAAAACTATTGCCCGAACTGGCTTTGATGGCTTCGTAGGCGGTGCCCAAATCCAGCCCGCCCCTTTTTGCCAACATCAACGCCTCGCTACACCCCACCAAATTAATGAAGGCCAACATGTTGGTGATAACCTTGATAATCGCCGCCGAACCAATCTTCCCCATAAAAAATACCCGCGACCCTATCAACTTTAAGGCCTTTTCATGTTTGGCAAATAATTGTCTATCTCCCCCCACCAAAACCGTGACCTTGCCAACATCGGCCAAATGCACGCCACCTGTCACGGGGCATTCCAGCGTGTTGATGCCTTTTTCCGCGGCCATCGACGCCAAGCGAATGATATTATCCCTATCAAGGGTGCTCATTTCTATCCATGTTGAGCCTTTTTTAAATGCTGGCAACATTTCTAACAAAACTTTTTCAGATATATTGGGCGAGGGTAAACAGGTAATAACCGCATCCGCATGGCCAGCAACCGCCGCGGCCGATGTTCCCGCGGTCGCGCCCTTCTTGACCAATCGTTCTACCGCGGTTTTGTTTAAATCATAAACCATAACCGACAAACCGCCGCGCACCAGACACCCAGCCATTTTTTCGCCCAAATGTCCTAATCCCACAAATCCATATTGCATGATGATAATCCTTATTTTTGCATAAAATAATCCCCGCCGATAAAATAATGTAATAAATTATCGACGGGGATTGTATATTGTGAAAACCACAAATTGTTTAACTCATAGAAAGTAACTGATTACATCCTACCGTTTTTTTCCCTTGGTAATGGCTGTATTGCTACAGTCCGCTATTATATTCCGAGGGCTTTTTTAACGGCGGGTAAGCCAGGTTGACCATCAAATGTGGTCACGCCATTTACCCATTTTTGAACAACGGCGGGATTGGCTTTTAACCATTCCGTAACCACTTTATCAACAGGTTTTTTATCAGCAACCGCAGCGATTGATTGATTCAAAGCGGCAAGATCCATTTCAAAGTTTTTAAAGAACCGAGCCACGTTGGGGCAATCGGCTTTATAATCTTTGCGTCCCAAGGTGGTAACGATCGAGTCTTTACCCAACCATTTTTCGCCACCCGAGAGGTATTGTGGATTGTATTTGCTCATCCAGTGACCATCCCAAGCGAGGTAGACGATGAAACCATTAAGGTTTTTGCCAACCTCCGCCAACATAGCGTTGGTGGAAGATTCAACAACTTTGAATTTTTTGTCAACGCCCATGTCTTTGGTGAAATCAACCACGTGACCGTTACCAGCCGAACCGGGTTCGATACCATAGATTTTGCCTTTTAATTCTTTTTCAAATTTTGGAATATCTTTCCAAGATTTTAAACCAGCATCATAGGCATGTTTGGTGGTAGCCAAGGTGTAACGCATTTTGGGCAGATTTAATCCCAATTTGTCATAATTACCTTTGTATTCTTTTTCCAATTTTTCATCGGAAGGCAACCAATTGGCTAACATAATGTCCAAATCTTTGTTCTTTAAAGAAGCAAAGGTGACAGTGGTGCTAACTTGGGTTTGTTTGGTTTGATAACCCAAGGCTTGCAGCAATTTGCTAGACCAGCCAATGCTGATATCAAGATCAGGCCAGCCTGGATTTGCAAAACGGACAGTCTTGCAAATATCTTTGTCTTTGGCAACTGCCCCATCGGCGGTCACAGCCACCAACGATAACAGACCAAGTGCAAATAATTTGGCCTTGTTTGAATATTTTATCATGATGTATTTTCTCCTTCATAATAATAAGTTTGTTATTGCCCGCCTTCAAGTTGGCATACCCAATCTCAAAAACAAAGCATTACAACTATATATATTATAAACAAAATTTGCAATAATTATTTAATAAAATTATTATGGGTTATTGATATAAGTTAAAACCCCGATGGCGGATATTGCCCTTAACCAGCCGTATTTTTATAGCGAGCCCCCCCTTCGCTTATTGTGGTGGATAACCGCGGGTAAACTTCGCCGCCCCAGCCCGCCGCCCCAACCCGCCACGCAAGCCCGCCGCGCAAGCCCGCCCAAGGGGGCACAGGGGGCAGTGCCTCAATTTCATGCCCCTTATATGACTTTACTTACTGCACAAATCCCTACATACTAAGTGCTTCCCTAACCACGGGTAAGCCAGGACGACCGTCAAAGGTTGTAACCCCCTGCAGCCATTTTGCAACCACCGCGGGGTGGGTTTTTAACCAATCGGTTGTTACCTTATCAACGGGTTGCTTATTGGCGACCTTATTAACCGATTCATTCAAAGCATCCAGATCCATTTGGAAGTTTTTAAAGAATTGCGCCACATTGGGGCAATCGACTTTATAATCTTTGCGCGCGATGGTGATGACTATCGAATCTTTGCCCAACCATTTTTCGCCACCCGAAAGATATTGTGGATTATATTTGCTCATCCAGTGACCATCCCAAGCAAGATAGACAATGAAACCATTCCGATTCTTTTCAACCTGGGCCAACATGGCGTTGGTCGAAGCCTCGATAACTTTAAATTTTTTATCGATACCCATGTCTTTGGTAAAATCGGTAATATGTTCATTCCCCGCCGAGCCAGGCTCGATACCATATATCTTACCCTTTAATTCTTTTTCAAATTTGGGAATATCTTGCCAAGATCTTAACCCAGCATCGTAAGCATGTTTGGTGGTCGCCAGGGTATAACGCATTTTGGGCAAGTTAAGACCCAATTTATCGTAATTACCCTTATATTGCTGTAGCAATTTTTCGCCCGCGGGCAACCACGTGGCAAGCGCAATATCCAAATCTTTATTTTTGAGCGAAGCAAAGCTTATCGTCGAACTAACATTCACCTGCGATGTTTTGTATCCCAAAGCCCTCAGCAATGTTCCTGACCAACCGATGCTGACATCAAGGTCGGCCCACCCAGGATGGGCAAAGCGCACCGTTCGACAAATATCTTTGTCTTGGGCAGTTGCAGTGTGGCAGGTTAAAAGCAACAGGCATAAACCCACTGCACCAATCAATTTGGTTTTGTGTATATATTGTATCATGGTATTTCCTTTACATAATAATTGTTACAGACTCGCCTTCTGGCATCTGCCCCTCAACCAAAAGAAATACTTATCTATTCTCTACACCTTCTGGGCGCGTCTTGCAATGAATCTACAGGGGATTGATAGACAATAATATCTTGCCGCGCGATATTACCCGCAACCAAGCCCCTATGGTTTGCAAGCTATGCTACGCCATGCCCCATACCAAGCATGCCAGGCGGACTATCTAAAGACTGTTATGATATTTGCAAATATCTATTAATAAAAATTATTTAATAACAAATAAACAAAAAATATTTTTTTATCGATGGATGCGTCCACGCTAAGGCGTTATAACCCCCGCCGCCACCGTATGGTAAGTGGTGGGGTCGATTAAAATAAATGCCCCCAGCGAACGATTCATATCATAGGTCGAGGCATGGAGGTCATCGCTCACCTTCACCGCAACCTTGGCGATGCTGTTCATTTGCAAGTCGCCTGCAACCTCATCAAGCTGTTCTTCGATTTTATTTAAATTTAATATATTGATGTTGCTTAATTTTGCTTGCACTTCTTTGGTTGTATGTTTCAATTTGTATTTGATGGCTTGGTTGAAAGGTTCCTTATCAAGCCAGCAAACGATAGCATTAAAATTTTTATTATCCTTGCCTTTGCCTGTGTCGTGGATGATATAATCACCGCGGCTCACATCAACCTCGGTCGTTAATTGTATCGTTACCACCTCATCAACCTTTGCCTCGCTGGTGGTTGCGCCATCAACCGTGTTGTAAATTGCTTTGATGGATGTTTTGGCGCCGCTCGGGAATATGGTGACCGCTTGCCCCGTTGCAAATGTTCCATGTTCAACCCGCCCTTGATACCCGCGAAACCTTACCCCTGTGCCCTTTTCATCTTTTAAAACATATTGCACGGGCAGAATGGAAACATCCGCCCGAGTCTTCGCGCCGTCTTTCTTTTCCAAAACCAGGTCGTCCAAATATTGCAACAATGGTTTGCCCCTATACCATTGCAAATTGGTCGAGGCATCGACGATGTTATCGCCTTCCTTGGCCGACAATGGAATGATAAGCGGTTGAATAGTTTGTGCCCCCTCGCCCCGCGGGTTGCCCATGATATTGTAGAATATCCTGCCATAAGATTTGGTGAAAAAATTCGAATAGGCCTTCGCAATTTGCTGGAATTTTTTTTCATCAAATTCTATCGCATCCATTTTATTCACCGCGACAACAATATGCCGCACCCCCAACATCAACAACAGCGTGCTATGACGTTTGGTCTGGATAAGGAGCAAATCATCATCCGATGTTGTAAAATCCAACTTGGTGGGGTCTATCAAAATAATGGCGACATCGGCGGTGGATGCCCCCGTGACCATGTTGCGGGTGTAGGCTTCATGCCCAGGGCAATCGGCCAAAATATAGCGGCGGCTTTGGGTGGTGAAATAACGGTAAGCCACGTCTATCGTTATGCCTTGTTCTTTCTCGGCGAGCAAACCATCGGTTAGGGCGGCAAAGTCAGGCCCAGCATCCTGCCGCCGATTGGCGGTGTTTGTTTCTTGCCCTTCTTCCAATATATCCAACTGGTCGCGGGTTAAAACCTTGGCGTCATACAGCAACCGCCCGATAAGGGTTGATTTGCCGTCGTCGACGCTGCCTGCTGTAATAACGCGTAAAGTTTCTTTCATGGTTTTATTTCCCTCGATACAAAGATTTATAGTGATGACTTTGGAATATTTTTTTTATTGTATACCAATAATATGCAACGCTTGAGCATTCTCTTAATAGATTTTTTTTAATATACAGCGCATTGCCATCATAACCATCGCCCCACCATTCTGTATAAATTCTAAGAAAATTATATCTAAAAAGGAATTCATCTAATTCGTTTACCATTACATTTCCTTCATATAATTCTTCACGAGTAATTTCTGAATAAATGTAATCAATTTTTCTTAATGTTTTATCCCCACCTTTTAATACTTCTAATTCATATCCTTGAACATCCATCATTAAAAAATTTGTGTTATCTTTTACATCAATCATTACATCCAATGTGGACATATTTATCTCTTCAGCGTTTTTGAAAGTAATATCTTTATAATACTCAAGATGTTTTTTAGGTTTTAGAATAGAACTGCTTGCTCCCCAATTATCCGCCACGTGTATCTTAATTTTCTGTTGCTTGCTACCCAAAGCCACAGGATGAATTGTTATTAATTTATTTTTTTCTTTATATGATTTAACAACCGCTTCCAATATTTCTAAATTATATTTTATCGGTTCAAAAATTGATATTCTTTTTATACCAAAACTTACCAGTGGATTAATTTCTTCGCCATGATGCCCGCCCACCTGAATAACGCCATTGATTTTTAATTTGTATTTTCTTATCACCTTAATAACAGGTGAATCAAAATGATAACTTAATATTTTATTTGTATATATTTTTTTTGCTAACTTTAAAAGTTGCCAACCAAATGGCTGATTGCTAATCAACCAACTTTTTATTTTTTTACGGATGGTAAAATATAATAACATATTAAAAATATCCTTCTCTTTTTCTTTTTTCCATGGCACCCACGGTGGCACGGTCGTCCATACGGGTGGCGGCACGTTCCGAAATGGTGGTGCCCAATGTTTCAAAAATAATTTTTTCTATGGTGTCGGCATCGCTCAACACGGGGCAGGTAATGCTGCGGTCCCCCACGGTGCGAAACCTTACCGACAGGTTTTCTAACACCTCCCCTGGGCGCGCGGGCATCAAATCATTGACGGGAATAATCGTATCACCACGCCGCACCACTTCGCGCCGATGCGCAAAATAAATCGGCGGCAAGGGTAATTTTTCACGCCCAATATATTCCCAAATATCAAGTTCAGTAAAATTGGATATGGGAAAAACACGCAAATGCTCACCATCCCTGACATGGGTGTTGTAAAGCGACCATAGTTCAGGGCGTTGATCTTTGGGATTCCAGCCGCCAAATTCATCGCGGATCGAAAAAAAACGTTCCTTGGCACGCGCCCGTTCTTCGTCGCGCCGCGCCCCGCCCATCAACGCCACCCAGCGATGTTGCTCAATCGTTTCTAACAATGTCACCGATTGCGCCGAATTGCGCGACGCCGTTGCGTTGGCCAATTTAACCGAACCTTTTTGAATCGAATCTTCTACCTCACCAATGATCATGTTGACGCCGTAATGTTTGGCAACCTCATCACGAAAGGTTAAAACCTCGGCATAATTATGCCCCGTGTCGATATGCACCGCATCAAATGGCAAGGGTAATGTTATCCCATCGATACGAAATGCTTTCCATGCCAAATGCAGCAGCACCATCGAATCTTTACCGCCCGAAAACAACACCGCGGCGCGGCGACCCATGGCTTCGCTGCTGGCAATGACTTCGCGAATAACATACAATGCCTCGCGCTCTAGCGCGTCCAAATGGGGATTGTTTTTATCTAACATATTATTTTTTTATATTTATTTCGTTGATGCCGCATTCTTTGTTGTCGGCCGATTCCCACCACCAACGCCCCGCTCTCACATCCTCGGTTGCTTTGATGGCGCGGCTGCATGGCTCGCACCCTATCGACGCATAACCCTTGTCATACAGTGGGTGAAGCCTGACGCCATGTTGGGCGAGGTAACCAAAAACTTCTGCCTCGCTCCAATCAAATATCGGGTTGTATTTTTTCAAACCAAAGGTATCATCGTTTTCTTCAAATGCTATGTCGCTGCGGGTGACGCCCTGGCCTTGTCTTTGCCCTGTCACCCACAATGCCGCACCCGATAATATTTTTTTTAACGGTGCAACCTTGCGCACGCCGCAACATGCTTTGCGCGCCGCCACCGAATCATAAAACCCATTCAATCCATATTGCTTGACCATGCTTGCCACGTCATCGGCATCGGGCAACACCCTAAAAATTTCTATACCATAATCGCCCTCAACCGCCGCCAAATAATCCAAGGTTGCCTGGTGCAGGCGTCCAGTCTCCAGCATAAAAAAATCGCCCGTGCGCAATTGTAATTCTTGGTGCCAATGGTGCAATATCACCATATCTTCCGCTGACAGGCTGTTGGCAATTTTTTTTACACCATCTTGCCGAGCAATCTCGTGCAGGCGCGCCGATAAAATATTTACTTTATCTTCGGGTATTTTACCCATTGGTTTTTGCCACAAAAAATTTTTTTGCTGGCCGATAGAATGTGCTGTTGTCATGCCCGTTACCTTATATCTTTGCAAACATTAACGAATGGCGGTTTGATAAAAAACAGAAAAATTTTTGATGGCCGCTTGCCAATCACCTATTTTTTTTTCACCAATGGCCGCCATATCGAATCCCGAACGATGTAAAAATTGCGCCTGGTCTGGCAGCAAATTGCCCACCGCAACCAATGTTCCCTTAAACCCAAATTCGCGCCTGAGCAAATGCGCCAAAGAAAATCCGCGACCATCGCGAAATTGTAAAAATTCTATGGCAACCATGGCCGATGGTGCCAAGTTATGGATCTGGGTGGCAATCTCATCTATCGTTTTGTCGGTGGCGAAGCTAGCCGTCACCGCCGTCGGCTCCACCGCCTTGCCCTGTTGTAAATCTACCCACATTATTTTTTTTCCTCCTGAAGGGCGGCTTTAAATTTTTCAACCCCTATCCTGGTTACGGTTTCAAAAAATGTTTCATTGTTTTGTTTGTTGGTCTGATAAACCGCGGCAAAACTTTGCAAGGCGGCGGGAATATCTTCGGCCGAAACGGCGCGCCCCAAAACCTGTCCTATGGCGGCATCGTCGGTTGGGTTGCCGCCGATAGAAATTTGGTAGGCTTCCACCCCCTTTTTATCCACACCCAAAATACCAATATGCCCCGCGTGGTGATGACCGCAAGCATTGATACAGCCCGACATGTTAATCCTCACCTTGCCCAAGGCATCTTCTTCGGTTGTTTTGGCGAAGGTTTTGATAATATCCATGGCGATGGGCAACGAACGGGCATTGGCCAAACTGCAATAATCCAACCCTGGGCAACAGATGACGTCGGACGCCATGTCTTTGCGACCATCGGCCAGTTGATGAGCATCGAGGGCTTGAAACAATTTATAGAGTTGCGATTTTTCAACATGCGGCAACACCAGGTTTTGGATGTAGGTAACGCGAACCTCGCCCCGCGAAAATTCATCGGCCAGGTCGGCTATCAACGCCATTTCTTTATCGGTGGCGTCGCCTGGCATCCGCTTGTCATCCTTCAACACTATCGTTACCAATTTGTAATCGGGGTTTTTGTGATTATCCACATTGGCGCGCACCCAGCCAGCAAAATTTTTATCCGATGCCATTTGTTGTGCCAGGTCATTGTCGGAAAAACCTTTGTTTTGAACTGGCGGCAGTTTAAGAACAAAATCTGCTAAGATTCTATTTTTAATTTTTTCGTCAAGGTCAAAACTTTTGTCTTTGATTTTTTCCCATTCGGCTTCGACCGCGGCGCGATATTTTTCCACGCCCCATTCATGCACCAAAATTTTTATACGCGCTTTGTATAAATTATCGCGCCGCCCATACAAATTGTAAACCCGCAACATCGCGTCCAAATAACTGAGGAGGTATTTTTTCGGCAAGAAATCGCGCACCACCTTCGCCACAAATGGGGTGCGACCTTGCCCACCGCCCGCCAACATTTGAAAACCAATTTCATTTTTGTCGGCGGGGTTGGGGATAAGCCTTATACCCACGTCATGAAATGCTATGGCGGCACGGTCTTCTTTCGCGCCCGTGATGGCTATCTTAAATTTACGTGGCAAGAAAACAAATTCGGGGTGTAGGGTCGACCATTGGCGCATAATTTCGGCCCAGGGACGCGGGTCTTCATATTCATCCGCCGCCGCCCCCGCGAAGGGATCGGTGGTGACATTGCGCACGCAATTACCGCTGGTTTGAATGGCGTGCATATCAACCTTGGCCAGGTCGGCAAAAATATCGGGGGTGTCAATCAAACGTATCCAATTATATTGGATATTTTGCCTGGTGGTAAAATGGCCAAAACCCCTGTCATATTTTTTGGCTATCATTCCCAATTGCCGCAATTGCGCCGACGACAAAACGCCGTAAGGTATGGCAACCCGCAACATGTAGGCATGCAATTGCAAATACAAACCATTCATCAATCGCAACGGGCGAAATTCATCTTCGCTCAAATCGCCCGCCAAACGGCGACTCACTTGCCAACGAAACTCAGCAACCCGTTGGCTTAAAAAATTTTTATCTTCGGTTTGATATTGATACATTGTATTATTTTCCTATTTTATTTTTTTTAGGCGGCGCGCCCCGTGGATGGCCCCGAGGAAGGACCAATGGTTGGTTTATGGAGGGCGCGAATCTCTTCCTTGGCCGATAGGGTAATAATTTTTCCGCCCTGTATGGCAATGGGAAAGTGATAAATACTTACCACCAAGCGAGCTTTGGAATCTTTTTTTGCTTCATCCATGGCTGATTCTACATCCGCATCGGCTATGGGTTTGGCCTGCTGAATATCCTCCACCCATTTGCCCTGCGACAGGAAATAGACTACGATGCCATCGTCAAGGCGATTGGCGGTAATGATGTTGCTGTTTTCACTCATGTTGTTTTATTGATTAATATTTTTTTTATTGCCTGTCGCATGTTGTTCGTTGCGCCATATTTTTTCTTCGTGATGTTGTGGTGGCGCAACATCATCATTATTATCCATGGCATATTGCGTATAAAAACCATGAACATGAATGCCGTTCCCCTGCAACATTGATTTGCAGGCGGCGTAGTGCGAAAATTCTGTCAACATAACCACCGATTCCCCCGCCGCCAAATGGGCGGCGATGGTTTGGTGGTGTTTCGTGCCATCATTATCAAAATCTTGTTTTGATATTTTTTTAATCACAACCTCGCGCCGCGCTAGGCTTAATATTTCAGAAAAAATATCAGCCTCCCCCAGCACAAACAGGCTGTCGGCGTTTTTGATAGCGCGCAACATAGCCAGGGATAGGTTATCAACTTGCTCGTCGCATTGTAAACCAAGCAAAAACAAATTGTTGCGGTAGATAACATCGGGGTGTTTGTTGGCAACGATAGCCGCCAACAATTTTTCCACCGCCGCCTGCACCGCATTTGTATCGCCAGCACGGATGAGGCTGGCTACCTCCCCCTGCAAAAAATGTTGCCAAAACAATCGGCGTTTCAAACCCATGGGCAGGGCTTCGTTCACGCGTGCGCGATATTGCCGTGCCAGGCCCATCAATTCACCCACTTCGGACGGAATGGCTTGCTCCAATTTTTCCCTGATGTTGGTTGCCAAGACAGGCACGATACCATCGGTCGCAATAGCCACGGTGAGGGGCCTTCTGTCGACCATCGCGCCAAAAGAAAAACTGCTCTTGGCAATATTGTCGGCAACATTGATGGGTAAGCCAAGTTCTAAACATAGGGGGTAGAGTTTGTCGATAATATCATCCAATTGCGGGTCAATCACCACCAGCGGACGGCCCGCCAATATTTTTTTCCACATTTCCTTCTCCATTTTTTCTTTTTGGATTCGCCCAGCCTTGCTTGATGCCATGGGTGCCCTGGATGCCATTGATACCATGGGCAGTTGGCGTATTTTACCACTGCTGGCAAATTTTTGTAATTCGGCGGGCAAATGATTCGCCATCACATCAACCCGCGCGGCCCGCAACAACAATGTGCGCACCTTCGCCACCGCCAAATGCCCTTCGCCTATTACCAAGGGCACGGCGGAATCCAAATTGAGGAAGATGGGGAAACTATACATTTTTTAATATATTTTTGTTAAGTTTGGCGTAATGATTCGGGGGTTAGCGATACTTCCAAACCATCCAAATCTTGGGTGATAATAATTTGGCAAGATAGGCGCGAGGTTTTTTCCGCCGCCGATACCATATCAAGCATGTCTTTCTCATCATCGCGCGGCGCGGGCAATTTATCGACCCAGTTGTCAGCCACCCTAACATGGCATGTTGCGCAAGCCAAAGCACCGCCACAATCGGCAAGGATAGGCAGGTCGTTATCGCGAATAACCTCCATCAATTGATAGCCAAGCGGTGCCTCAATCTCGCTCACTTCGCCCGTTTTATAATTTTTAACCTTAACTTTGACCGACATGGATATTGCCCCCCTTATATAACCTTTAATAAACGCTGTAGCTTAGTTGAAGATGTTGTGTATTGCATACCAACCCTTTCGTCTGGTGACAAAAGCTTTTTTGCTGCGATAGCCATTAAAGCAGCTTCGTGAAAGCCTGACAATATCAATTTTAACTTCCCAGGATAATAATTAATATCGCCAATCGCATAAACGCCTGGCAAATTGGTCTTGAAGGCCTCGGTATCCACCAATATCAAATTCTTATCGGCGGGGTTGGTTTCACCTTTTCCCAAATCTAATCCCCAATGGGCCAATGGGCCCAATTTCATGCTCAACCCATAAAAAGGTAAAAAATCATCAACCGCCACCGTTTGTTCTTGGCCCTCATTTTCTATCACCACGCCCGTCAATTTTTCTTCGCCCAATAATTTGCTGGGGTTGCCAAGGTAAAATGTTACCTTGCCATCTTCTATCAATTTTTCCAGTTTCTTGACCGAGGCTGGCGCGCCGCGGAATTCGCGGCGGCGATGCACCAAGGCAACCGTCGCCGCACGGTCCACCAAATTGCATGTCCAATCCAACGCCGAATCGCCGCCACCCGCCACCAGAATTCTTTTGCCGTCATATTTTTTGATATCGCGCACGGCGTAGGCAACGCCGCGACCTTCAAATTTTTCTATCAATTCGATATTGGGTTTTTTGGGTTGAAAAGATCCACCACCCGCGGCGATGACGATTATCTTGGCGTCAAAAACTTGACCTATATCGGTGACGGCGCGCCAGCCGCTTTCGGTTTTTTCTAATTTTTCCACCATCTGCTGGAAATGAAAACGTGGCGAGAATGGTTCTATCTGCTTTAACAAATTGTTGGTTAATTCGGCCCCCGAGACAACGGGCAAGGCAGGAATATCATAGATGGGTTTATCGGGATAAAGTTCGGCGCATTGTCCACCCGCGCGATCCAAAATATCAACCACATCGCAATGCAACCCATGCAAGCCCAGTTCAAAAACCGCGAACAAGCCAACTGGGCCTGCCCCTATTATTAACACATCGGTGGTAATTTTTTCGCTCATGGTGTATTCCTGTTAAAAATTCTTATAGGGGTTTTTATTTTAGCTTTCAAGCAGAAATGAAATGATAGAGATTATTTATCCCGTATTATCCAAGATATAAAAAATATATTCTCATACAAACCATATAAATTGAAAAATAGAGAATATTATTTTGTTATTTAACCTAACGGGCTATTTCTTTCTATTTTTTCTTGTAGTATAAAAATTTATAAAGCCTACCATCAATTTTTTTTGTGGATTTTTTACACTTGCTCTTTATCGTTTTGCTATATAAAGAAATAACCTCTGTTCGCAATCATCATTATATCTTTTTCATGAAGCAATCATCACCTTTTCGCATCGTCATTGCTGGGCTTGGCACCGTGGGGGCCAGCCTGGTAAAATTGTTGCAGGATGAAGCAGAACAGATAACGGCGCAAGCTGGACGACCAATAGAAATTGTCGGCATTTCCGCCCGCAACAAGGAAAAGGCGCGGGCGACCGATATGTCAGCCTACCCCTTTTTTACCAACGCCGAAGACATGGTGCGTGATGGCGATTACGATGCCTTGGTCGAACTTATCGGCGGGGTCGACGGGATGGCGGCCAATATTTGGCAATTGGCCATTGATAAAGGCAAAACCATCGTCACCGCCAACAAAGCATTGTTGGCCGAACGCGCCAGTCAATTTGTTCCCGCGATAGAAAAAAATAACAGCCAATTGTATTTTGAAGCGGCGGTGATGGGCGGCGTGCCGATTATCGATGTTTTGAAAAATTCTTTGCGGTCCTTAAGCATCAATAGTTTTTACGGCATCGTCAATGGCACTTGCAATTATATTTTGAGCAGCATGAAAAAAGAAAAATTGCCATTTGCCGAGGTTTTGCAACGCGCCCAAGCCAATGGTTATGCCGAAGCCGACCCGAGCTTTGACATCGATGGTGTTGATGCCTTGCATAAATTGACCATCTTAACCATGTTAAGTTTTGGCGTCCTGCCCGATATGAATAAAATATATTGCCGTGGTATCCGCGGTATCGAACTTATTGATATTCATTATGCGGCCTTGTTTAATTTTTCTATCAAATTATTCGCCATCGCCAAAAAAAATAACGATGGTATGACCCTGGCGGTGGAGCCGATGTTGATAGAAAAAAATCGTATCATGGCCAAGGTGGGTGATGCCCTCAACGCCATCAATATTGAAAGCCCTATCCGCGGCTCGTTGCTCTTCATTGGGCGCGGTGCGGGCGGCAACCCCACGGCCTCGGCCGTGTTGGCCGATGTTATTTCGGCTTGCACCAACATGGGTAAAAATATTTTGCCTTTTATCCGTCCCTTCGCGGTTATTCAATCGAACAACCTGCCAATAAAAAATCATGGCGATGATGTGGCGCGTTTTTACCTACGCCTCAATGTCGCGGATAAGGTTGGGGTGCTGGCAAATTTCTCGACCATTTTACGCGATGAAAATATTTCGATAGAAAAATTGCATCAAAACGATGAAAAGCCAGTGCATGTTGTTATCATCACCCACCCCACCAGCCGTCATGCGGTTGAGCAAGCCCTGAGCAAAATAAAAAAACTGGATGTTGTTTTAACCGAACCGACTGTGTTTCGGTTGTTATAAAATCACCACAAAAAATTTTTGGTATTATTTTATAAAAAAGCAAAGTTTGCCGATAAGCAGAATACATGATATAGAACCACCATGTCGCGTATTGCCGAAACCTTCGCCAGAAAGAAAACAAATTTTGTTGCCTTCATCACCGCGGGCGACCCTGACCTTGAAACCTCGACCGATATTTTTCTTGTATTGCCAGACCATGGTGCCGATATTATCGAATTGGGGATGCCGTTTTCTGACCCCGTGGCCGACGGACTTGCTATTCAGGAATCGTATCACCGCGCGTTGGCGCAACATCACACCATGGAAAAAACTTTCACCATGGTAAAAAAATTTCGCGCCAAGAATAACCACACGCCCATTATATTGATGGGTTATTTTAACCCCATATTGCATTACGGTATCGATAATTTTTTGACCCAATGCGCCAAGCATGGGGTTGATGGACTTATTGTGGTTGACCTGCCGCCTGAGGAAGATGCCGAATTGCGCCAGCCCGCGGTGGAGCATGGTTTGTCGCTTATCCGCCTCCTCACCCCGACCAGCGACGAAGCGCGTATAAAAAAAATCACCGACCACGCCAGCGGATTTTTATATTATGTTTCGGTTTTGGGAATCACGGGTAGCCGCCAAATTGATATTGCCGAGGTTAAAAATAAAATCCTAACAATCAAAAAATATACTTCCTTACCCGTGGTGGTTGGTTTTGGTATAACATCCAACAACGAAGCGGCGGCTTTAAACACCCATGTTGACGGTATTGTAGTTGGCTCCGCCATTGTGCGCACCATTGGCCAAGAATCAAGCAAAGGCGCAAATAAAAAAACCATTGCCTCTTTGGCCTTAAATAGAGTAAAAGAAATATCAAGTGGATTACAACAACCCATTCAGCAACATAAGTTGAAGAAATAAACGCGGGATAAAAAAATGAGTTGGTTAAACAAAAAACGCAAAACCCTGTCATCGGGCGATAAAAAAACTGGCGCCAATGTGCCCGATAATTTGTGGCATAAAGATCCCGCATCGGGGCAAATGGTTCACCATGACGAATTGAAAAAAAATTTATTTGTTTTCCCATCGGGGGCGCATATGCGCATTGGCCCCAAGGAACGTTTTGCACAATTGTTTGACAACGGCGAATATAAAATACTGCCCCACCCGCGCGTGATAGAAGACCCGCTGCACTTCGTTGATTTAAAAAAATACACCGACCGCCTGGCCGTTGCACGCCGCGGCGAAAGCCCCGACGCCCTGGTTTCGGCCAGTGGTAAAATCGGCGGTAAAAAAGCCGTGGTCGCTTGTTTCGATTTTTATTTCATGGCGGGCACCATGGGCCAAGCGGTGGGGGAGGCTTTTTATGAGGCCAGCCTAGCCGCCATCAGCAACAACGCCGCCTTCATCACCGTCACTTCTTCGGGCGGCGCGCGGATGCAGGAAGGGGTATTTTCCCTGATGCAATTACCGCGCACCATCATCGGCGTGCAAAAAATTCGTGAAGCAAAATTGCCCTATATTGTTGTTTTGGCTGACCCCACGACGGGCGGGGTGACGGCTTCCTTCGCCATGTTGGGCGATATTCATATTGCCGAATCGGGGGCGTTGATAGGTTTTGCTGGGCGACGCGTTATCGAACAAACCACCCGCGCCACCTTGCCCAAGGATTTTCAAACCGCCGAGTTTTTAGAAAAACACGGCGTGATAGACATGGTCTTAACAAGAAAAGATGTTGCCCCCGCCATTGGCAGGATTCTTAACTTCTTAATGAATAAAAATTAATTATTTATTTTTATATTAATGACGCTTTATATTATGAAGCAAGGTTTCGATATGTTCGGCAATTTGAAAAGAATTGTCGGCAATGAAGCGTAATTGCGGCATAAAACGAATACGTAATTTTTTTGCCAACATTTTTTTTAAAAATGGCACCAGCTTATTTAATGCTGCCACCACTTCTCTTTCTTGTTCGCGGCCCGCGGCAACAAAAAAAACCTTGGCATTTTTTAAATCGGGCGACATCATCACCGATGAAATGGTCAAAACCAAATTTTGCAGGGCGGCATCATGAAATTGTTCGGCCAAAAGAACCTCGGCCAAGGCATGTCTTATAATCTCGCCCATTTGCAATTGGCGTCTACTTAATTTTTGGACCGAGGATTTCCTGTCTTCTGCCATTGCTTTATGCCAAACTGCGGGCGATAATTTTTATTTCAAAACATTCGACCTTATCACCTATCTTGATATCTTCAAACCTATCCAATTGCACGCCGCATTCGTAACCCACGCCGACTTCGCGCACATCTTCTTTGAAACGTTTTAATTGGCGCAGGGTTCCTTCATAAATGACAACATTATCGCGTAACAACCGCACCGACGCACCGCGTTTTATTTTTCCTTCTTCAACCATGCAGCCCGCTATCATGCCCGCGCCCGTAATTTTGAAAACATCGCGAATTTGCAACACGCCCAAATATTGCTCTCTTTCTTCGGGTGCCAACAAACCGCTTAACAGATTTTTTATATCATCAATCGCCTGATAAATAATCGAATAATAACGTATGTCAACATTATCGCGTTTGGCATTTTGCCTGGCCCCCGTGACGGGTCGCACATTAAACCCAATGATGATACCGCCCGCCGACGCCGCCAAGGCAACATCCGATTCGGTAATCGGCCCCACAGCCGAATGCAAAATTTGAGCTTTCACTTCGGTGGTGGTCATTTTGTTAAAGGCCGTCAGCAAAGCCTCCAACGAGCCCTGCACGTCGGTTTTGACAATCAGTGGCAAACTTTTTTGCGCGCCAGATTTTATATTGGCAAACATTTGTTCCATGGTGCCGCGTTGCATTTTTGCCATGTCGGCTTCTTTTTTCTTTCGCAAACGGTAATCGGCAATTTCGCGCGCCTTGGTTTCGTTTTCTAACACCACCAGATCATGGCCTGCTTCGGACAGTGCTTGCAAACCCAAGACCTCGACGGGGGTGCCAGGGGTTGCCTGTTTAATTTGTTTGCCATGATCGTCAAGCAACGCCCGCACTTTGCCAATGCTTGAACCCATGACAAAAATATCGCCGACACGCAAGGTTCCTTTTTTAACAATAACGGTGGCAACGGGGCCGCGCCCTTGTTCGATTTTTGATTCAATCACCACGCCGCGCGCCAATGTATCGGCATTGGCCTTCAGGTCGAGGATTTCAGCCTGCAACAAAATGGCTTCTTCCAATTTATCCAAATTCAATTTTGATTTTGCCGAAACCTCAACCGATTGCACTTCGCCGCCCAATTGCTCGACGACTATTTGCTCGCGCAACAATTCTTGCCTGACTTTGTTTGGGTCGGCACCTGGTTTATCACATTTATTAATCGCCACCACTATCGGCACCTGCGCCGCCTTGGCATGGTGGATGGCTTCGATGGTTTGCGCTTGCATACCGTCATCGGCCGCCACCACCAACACCACAATGTCGGTCACCACCGCACCGCGCGCGCGCAGTGCCGTGAAGGCTTCGTGCCCAGGGGTATCAAGAAAGGTTATAGACTTGCCATTTTTTAAATGAATAAGGGCAGCACCGATATGTTGGGTGATGCCACCCGCTTCGCCCGCCGCCACGTCGGTCGCACGCAACGCATCAAGCAACGATGTTTTGCCGTGGTCAACGTGGCCCATAACCGTTACCACGGGGGGGCGCGGTTTTAATGAAGCCTCATCATCTTGCGATTCATCTTTTAAAATATTTTCGACATCGGATTCGGCAACGCGTTTAACGCTGTGCCCCAATTCATGAATAATCAATTCGGCGGTGTCGGCGTCGATAACCATTTGCTGGGTCGCCATGATCCCCATCTGCATCAATTTTTTGATAACGTCCTGCAAACGCTCGGCCATACGATTGGCAAGGTCGCCCACCATGATGGTTTCAGGCAAAATAACTTCGCGATAAACTTTTTCTTGTTGGTTATCTTGGCTTAGGGCCTTCATCCTATCTTTTTGCCGTGCGCGGCGCACCGCGGCTTCGGACCGTTGCCGTTCGCTATCGGCGTCCCCCAAAATTAATTTGGTTTTATTGAAACTGTTACCGCCGCGTCTTTTTTGTAAACGTTGCACGTCGCGCCCGCCCGCGCCACCGCGACCACGGCGGGGTGGCATGCTGCTGCTGGGTTTTTGCATCGAACCCGCCGTCAATTTGCTAACTTCGGTTACTTCATCGGCAATCCCTGCCTGCTTTGCGGTTTGTTCAAATTTACGCCGTGCTTCGGCTTCTTTTCTTTTTCTTTCATCTTCCGCAACGCGGCGACGTTCGTCTTGGCTTTTCTTTAATTCAATTTCTTTTTGGTTTTCTTGTAATTTGCGGCTTTTTTCTTTTGCCTCCAATGATTGGATATGCTCGCGGTCGCCCTTATCCAGGCCGCTGGTTTGTGCGGCGCGCGCCAAAATTTTAACCCGCGTTTCGCGTTCTTGGTCGGTTAGTTTTTCGCTGACGCCTTGTTGATGTTGGCGTAGCACGTCGGGCGACACCACGCGCAACTGACCCGAGTCATCGCGTTGAAAAATTTTCTTTTTAACATCGCCACCCCGCCCCGTCTTCACTGGAGTCTTCAGACTTAATGTTTTCTTTTCTATGCTATCTTCGCTCATTTTTTTATCCTTATACTTAAAGAAAAACTCCTTCGAGGTTGGTAGTTATCTGTTAAAAATTATGTTGTCATGATGGTGAAGTCCAAAAAATATCTGTAATTTATGAAGCCTTTTCAATCAGCCCCGCCATTTCACGGGCGGTCATAATAAATTGATTAGCGGCGTCACGCTTAACCGAGAAGTCTTTCAACATGCCGTCTTTGTAGCCGCATAATTCATCGGCATCCAAATAAGCAAAATCCTTGATGGTTTTGATTTCTTTATCGGCCAATTTGAATATCATGTCATAGGACAAGCCTGGAATTTTTCGGATGTCTTTATCAACGCCCAAATCATCAAGTTTTTGTTCCATTTCTTTTTCATGCTTGGCGAGGTAAACCTTGCCACGACTTTGCAATTCCTTGGCAATATCTTCATCGATACCTTCGGTCTTCATCAATTCTTCGGCATCAACCAAGGCTACTTCTTCCACTGCCTTATAACCTTCGGTATAGAGCAAGCGCGCCAAAATGTCATCAACATCAAGTGCTTCTTTGAAGAGGTTCACCGTCGCCATGGTTTGTTCTTCCTGTTGTTTGTTGAAATCATCGGTCGTCATGATATCAATGTCAAAACCCGTGAGGATAGAAGCCAAGCGAACATTTTGCCCGCCCGAACCAATCGCCATACCAAGTTGTTTGCCATCGCTGTTATCAACGATAATTTTTGCATTTTTTTCAACATCATCAATAACCACGCGTTGCACGCTGGCGGGGGCCATGGCCTCTATCAACAGGGCGCGTTGGTCTTCGGTATGATGGATAATATCAATTTTCTCGCCGAACAGTTCTTTCGTAACCTGTTGCACGCGCGAACCCTTCATCCCGATGCATGTCCCCACGGGGTCAATGCTGGGGTCTTTTGAACGGACGATAATTTTCGCGCGGGAGCCTGGGTCGCGGGCGACCGCCAAAACTTCGATAACGCCGTCATAAATTTCGGGCACTTCTTGTTTGAACAATGCCTTCATAAAATCGGGGTGGGTGCGTGACAAAAATATCTGCGGCCCCTTGGCTTCGCGTTTGACATCGTAAATATAGGCACGAACCCGTTCGCCAATTTTGTGGCGTTGTTTGCGGATAACTTCGTCTTTGCGCAAAATGGCTTCGGCACGATTGATGTCTAATATCAAATTGCCATAATCTTCGCGCTTGATAGTGCCCAGCACGATTTCGCCCACTTTGTCTTTGTATTCTTCGTATTGGCGCAATCTTTCGGCTTCACGAATTTTTTGCACGATAACTTGTTTCGAGGCATAGGCCGCAATCCGTCCTGAATCCACCATCGGCAATTCTTCTTTTAAAAATTCGCCCAACGCCAAACCTTTTTTCGCGCCTTCGGCTTCGGTGATTTGTTTTTCGGCGAATTCGATTTCGCTTACCACTTCTTTATAACGGTGGAGGCTTACCTTCCCCGTGGTGCGGTCCATGGTGGCGCGAATGTCTTGCTCGCGGCCATAGTTTTCTTCGGCGGCACGCGACAGGGCCATTTCGACGGCTTGAAAAACATCTTCCCTATCCAATGTTTTTTCGCGGGCCACGCTGTCAATAATCATCAATATATTTTCGTTTATCATTTTTTTAGTCCTTTCAATAAATGTTGATTTGTAATATTTTTTATTCGTTGTTGGTTTTTTCTGTTTCGGTGTTTTTTAATGCCCGCCGTAATAATTCATCCGTTATGACCAATTTTGCGGTGTCGATATTATCAAAAGCAATTTGCAATTTTTCGCCATTCAAAGTTTCATTTGCCAAATTGTCGGCAGGTAATTTTTCTAGCGATGGTGAAGGTGATGAATGATTTTTTTGCTGGTATTTTTCTTTTTTCTTTTTGCTTTTTGCTTTGTTATGGTTGGGTGGTTCATCATGGGGTAGCAAGAACATGATTTGCCAACCGTCATTTTCTTTTGTTACATCATCAATGACGGCTTTCAACCTTTTACCCTTTTCTGACGATTCTTTCAAGTATAATGAGCATAACAAGCCTTTATTTTTTATAAAATCTTCGGGAGTCATAAGGGGGCGGTCGATGCCTGGCGATGAAATTTCTAACCTATAACGGTTGGTAAGGGCTTCGTTGGTATCAAGCAACAGCGAGAGATGGCGGCTGATGGCTTCGCAGTCTTCTACCGCCATGGGTTTATCGTCCATTCTTTCGGCCATGATCTGCAAAATGGGGTTATGTTTTGCCCCCAGCCATTTTACCCGCACCAAACGATAGCCCATGTTGGTGACGGGCGTGGTAATGATTTCAAGTATCTTTTGTTCCAACATGCGGTTTATAAAATGAAATGAATGGTGTATTTTTGGCGTTTATTTTCGGGTAAAAAAATGGGCGGCCGATGGTTAGATTTTTTTCAAAACCGCCACGCCACCCATAAATTATCTTTACTGGTATGTTTTTTATGTAGCATAAGCGGCGCGGGATAGCAACAGGATTCAAAGAAATAATGTTAAGTCATTGTATTTTATTACGAATCGTTTTTATAATGGCATAACATCAACCATCACCTAACTATCTGTAAAGGGCGGCAATCACCATGGCAACTTATCATAAAATATATCGCAAAAAATCTCGCAAGCATCATGCAACCCAGGTGGAGAATCATGGCGCGAAGCATGGTTCATTGGTCACGAATCATTATGCCGCAACGACCAGTTTTGTCGAAAAGGCACTTTATTCGCTTATCCTGAGGCCATAAAATAACAAACCATTTGTTATTATCGGGGTGCCGTGTTAAAAACGGCAAGAGAAAGGCGACCTAATTCCACTGGTCGCCTTTCTTTTTTTTATAAATATTAATTGACAATTTTGGGGAGAGAGATATAAATACCCTTATGTATATTAGAGCGGGCGATTTGGTAAAAATGGGCGATACCATAACACGCTATCGGCTTGACAATAGTAGTTTGTTGTTGGAATCCCATGAATATGAATATGACCTATATCTTGAAGCGGCTATAAAAACGAAAGACGGTAGCATAACCCTTATTACCAAAGAGGGTTTGGATTTTGCCTTTGATGAAGATGTGGAAGTTTGCGTAAGAAGTCGCAACCCTTAAAAAATATTAGAGCAACCAACCAGATTCTTGTTTGTATTCGTCCATATCCAACTGTGCTTGTCTTTGTTGCAATGGTAGTTTGTATTGCTCTTTAATTTTTCCATCATTCGCTAATCGGTCAAGAATCATTTGATAATATTCTTCGTTTAGTTCGCAAGAAATAAATTGGCGTAATAATTTTTTACAAAGCACCAATTCCGAACCACTGCCACCAAATAAAATAAAAATTTTATCATCTTCTTTGGTGCAGGATTTTATAAGCATCTCAACCAAAGGCAAAGGAATTTGGCATGCGTGAAATGTTTTATCTTTTGAAACATTTTTAACAAGGTCATAGTAAAACCATGAATAAGGCATCCGCCCTAGATGCCCATCTTTGATTCGTTGTTGAATTCTTTTATCGTTTGGATTTTGGTAGGGCACAGCGATGGCGTCTTTGTAGAAATGATTGTCTTTGCTTTTGGTTGCATGCAAAATGGAACGGTGGGCGGTGGTTAAACGGCGCGGCGTATGACCAACATTGGTATTATAAACCCAAACATAATCTTGCACATCGTAGGCATGCTGGTCTAAAAATTTTACGCGCAAATGGGCATTTTGCTTGGGGTAATTCATCATGAATAAATTACCAGTTGGCTTTAAAACGCGAAGGGATTCGCGCGTTAGTTCTATATACCAATCAATATAATCATCCCATTTTTTTGTATAATCGCTGCCATGATAATTAATACCAACATTATAATCAGGGTCGCCATAGACCATATCAAGCGATTCATCGGGCAAGCCCTTCAACACCTTAATGACGTCGTCATTAAAAACTTTGTTATAAGATAATTCTTTCATTATAATTACTCCTGAATAAGAACATAACTTGCAGATTTTATAAATTCAATAGACCCCATGTCTTCTGGCTTCTTAAATCGGTATTGCCATAAATTGATAACATTAGAAGTTGGTTGGGGGCGAGTAACATAAATGCCATAAATTTCTTTCAACAAACCGTTTATTCTTTCGTCTTTTTTTGCCTGGTGATAATAATAGCAAGGATTAAAAATTTGATAAATAGAAAAATCGGTTGGCGTGCCATTCTTGGCTTCAAAAACACCTACCACCCCTTGATATTCTATCGCAAGGTCAATTTGCATTCTCATAGATTTTGTTTCTACGGTTTCGTCACCCAATTTATATTTCATGGGGTGTCCTGTTGGAAATGGGAGGTAAGTCTTGGGTCTTTTTCTAATATCAGCGTGATTAAAATCGCAATCTTTACCAAAAACAAAATCATGCAAAATTCTTTGGTTGTTAGCAACCGACAAAAGATTGCTTTCACTTGTGCCATAATTATTTAATAAGCTTTTTTGATATTGCCAATTGATTGTTTTCTGAATTGGTTCAAATGAATGAAAAAGTTTGTCAATACCATGAATAAATTGATGGTATCCCCCACCTAAATGTATCAAACCATAATTATTATCTTTTAAAACCTTTGGCAGTTTGTGAGAAGAATCAATTTTTGTAACATCAAATTGATTGCTAAAAGTTCCCTGAGAAATTTGTTTAATATCATTGTTATGAAAAATAAAGTCGCCTTTATTTTTACAATTGTTAAACAAAATTTGGATAATCTCTTTTTTACTTAATTTTTGGCTTTGAGGCATGTCCCGCTCCCCTTTATATAATAAAATATGATGCGATTCGGCAAAGACTGCAAACTTTTTTTAAAGAATCATGCTAGATTGTCTTTATGACAATGAAGCATTTGCCCGAAACCTACCCCAACCCCGACTTGGAAATTGTCGGCGCGCCCAACGCGCTCACAACCAACGCGCCCGCAACCACCACACCCGCGCCCACCGCACCCGCAACCAACACACCCGCACCCAACGCGCCCGATGCCAATTGGCATTTGCCCGCCAACCGCCGCGGTTCATTGCAACGGTTTTCACGCCTGCACCGTTATGGGTTGACATTTCGTGCCGCGCGGGTGTTGCGCCTTACCCCCACGCCATCATCTGATTCTCGCCACGCCGTTATTGCCCAATTACCGTCGGTTAAAAAATTAATCGCCGACCCGTCCTTCACCGCCATGGGCGTGGCGCGCGGCAACCATATTCTGTTCGAATCTTACGCGCCTGATTACCCGCGTGACGAACCCCATTCTTTGCAATCCATCACCAAAACCATGGTGCATATGATGGTGGGGCGCGCGTTGGCCGATGGTCTTATCGCCCTTGACCAAGAAATAAAATCCATCATCCCCGAATTGGGTAGTGGTTATGACCATGCCACCATTCAACAATTGTTAAATATGGATGTTGAAAATGATTACAACGAAAACCAAGCAACATTAGATTATTACGAACATTCCGAAGCCATGGGCTGGCAATTACCCAAAAACCCAAACCAAGAAGTCCTGCAACGCGATTTCCTGTGCCGTATTCAAAACACCAACCAAACCCCACCCACCCCATATGCAAAATACAAAGACGCCAACACCGACGTCCTGGCATGGGCTGTCGAACGGGTTAGCAAACGCCCATTGCGCCAACACCTGGCCGATATTGTCGACGCCGCGGGGATAGAAGGCCAAATGGCTATGAGTTGCGACCGCCACGGCGTGCCCGTGATGGACGGCGGGGCGTGCCTCACCCTGCGCGACCTGCTACGCTACGGGTTATTGTTATCGCGCGGCGGCGTGGGGGTGGATGGTAAAATGGTCGGCAACAAAGATTTCACCCAACAAACATTAACCGCCAAGGGTGTAGCGTGGGCGGGGATTGACGATTACCGCTACGCCAACCACACCCAAACCAACGGCCGTGCCCTGGCCCACGCGGGATACGGCGGGCAATATTTGTTCGCCGATATAACCAGCGGCATCGTGATTGGTTTTTTCAGCCTAGCCCAAGACAACGACGCCACCAACCATTACAAAGCCATTTGGGATATGATGGTGGAGGTTGCCGCATTGGCCAAATAACCCGCACCATGACCAAACAAAAACTTCCCGATCTGTTTTCTATCATGGCCCCCGCGGCGTCGACAAAAAAATCGCCCGCTTCACCCAAGCCCAATAAAAAAAACAAACCAGTGGATATAACCACCGTCATGGGCGGCACCACCCCCGCGGGGGTGATGGGCAAACCATCACCCGCCACCGCGCAACATGACAACACGCCCCGCCATCATGCCCGCAACGATTCCCCCGAAACGGTTGCCACCATTTCTACCCGATTAAAAAAAACAATCGAACAACATTTCGACCATGTTCGGGTGTTGGGCGAAATTTCCAGTTTCAAACGCGCCCCGTCGGGCCATGGTTATTTTAATTTGAAAGATTCGGATGAAAAAGAAACCGCCCTCCTCAATTGTTTTTTATTATCACACCGTTTTTCTTATTTGCCATTCGTCCCAGCCGAAGGCATGATGGTCATCGCCACGGGGAAAATAAGCACCTACACCGCGCGTTCCAATTACCAATTATTCATCGACCGTTTGGAATTGGCGGGCACGGGCAATTTGTTACAAATTCTGGAACAGCGCAAACAAAAATTATTGGCCGAGGGGTTGTTCGACAACGCGCGCAAAAAACCCCTGCCCCATTTTCCCAAAATCATCGGCGTTATTACCTCCCCCACGGGGGCGGTGATACGCGACATCATCCACCGTGTGCGGGCGCGCTTCCCGTGCCATATTATTATTTACCCCGTGTTGGTCCAGGGTGAAGGGGCCGCCAACGACATTTGCCAAGCCATCGCCGCCATGAACAACCTGACGCCGCATCATGACCAATTTCCCAAACCCGATGTTTTAATCATTGCGCGCGGCGGTGGTTCGCTTGAAGACCTCTGGACATTTAACGAAGAAGCGGTGGTGCGCGCCGTGGCGGCAAGCGGCATCCCCACCATTTCGGCCATTGGCCATGAAACCGACACAACATTGATAGATTTTGCGGCCGACGCCCGCGCCCCCACCCCCACCGCCGCCGCCGAAATGGCCTTGCCATTTTTGTTGGCCGATATGTTGCGCCATACGCAACAATTGCAAGACAACGCCAATATGTTGATGCAACGCGCCATGGATAAACGGCAAGAAACATTGCGACATTGGCGGGCACGTATTTTGTCGCCCGCCAACATCATCGCCCAAAAAAATAATCATTTGCAAAATATTCATCAACATTTGCTTCATTGGCAAAAATATTTTTTTAAACAACAGGAAGAAAAATTATCATCATCGATGCGTTTGTTGGAATCATTGTCATACAAAAAAACCCTGCAACGCGGTTACAGCATTGTGCGCCAGGACCAACAAATTGTGGCGCGACAAAAAAACCTTAACCCCGATAAAAACATGGCGATAGAATTTGCCGACGGCGCGATAGAAGTGACCATGGCGAAGAAAACCAGTTAAGGCACCTTGCGTCTTAGGTAAAAAAGGCGTAAAAATAAAACACATGAACCACCCCGTAAGATATTACTTGATTGGCTTCCTTCTTTTAGGATCTTTTTTTCATTCATTGGCCTATGGGCAGGAACAAACCGCCGTCGCCCCCGCCAAACTCGGCAACCAGGTTGCGACCAACCCTACCCCCGCGGCGCAACCCGAATTTTTTGTGCGCGGTAAATTGCAACAGGGCGGTTTTATGATTGGCCGCGTGCCACCGCTGTCGCCCGATAAAAAATCAAAAGACAATGTCAAATCGGTTATCTATGGCGGGCGCGAACTTTCTTTATCGCCTGGCGATGAAACAAAAAAAATCCCTCGCGAGTTTTTTATTGCTTTCGACCGCGAAGATCCGCTGGAGCAAGAAATAACATTTGTCCTGGCCAACAACAGCAAGCTAATCAAAAAATTTCAAATACAAAAATCGATTTACGATATTCAAAGCCTGACCGGGTTAAACAACCAATATGTTAACCCCAATGTTGAGCAGGTAGCTCTTATCAATTCACAAAATAAACAAATTGTTGAGTTGCGTAAAACCAGCGACGAAACCAATTTCTCGCCCCTGCAAACATTTATTTGGCCCGCCGAAGCACGCATCAGCGGCGTCTATGGCAGCCAGCGTATCCTTAATGGCGAACCACGCACCCCGCATTATGGGGTGGACCTGGCGTTGAAAATTGGCACCCCCGTGCGCGCACCCCAATCTGGCAAAGTTGTTTTGGCGCAAAAATTTTTCATGCCAGGCAACATCATGGTTATTGACCATGGCATAGGGGTGCAATCCATTTTTATGCACCTTGACCATTTTCAAGTGAAGGAGGGAGATATTGTAAAACAAGGTCAAGTCATCGCCATGTCGGGCAACAGCGGTCGCACCACCGCCCCCCATTTGCATTGGCAAGTCAATTGGTATGGCAAAAAATTTAATGCTCAGCTTTTACCAAAAAATACCGATCTGGCAAAAAATTAACTATGTTGGTTATTATCTCGCCCGCCAAAAAATTATACACGGCGAATCAAATAACGGCACGCGCCACACATCCCTTGCCCAAGTCATCGGAAAAACAGCCGATTTTTTTTAAAGAAGCCATGCAGATTGTTAAAAACCTGCAAGCCAAAAAACCGAGCGATTTAAAAAAATTCTTAGCCGACAAGATGGCTATTTCGGACAAATTGGCGGAAGAAAACCGCGACCGTTTTTTATCTTTTCAACCCGACCCACATATCGGCACGCCCGCGGTTTTTACCTTCGCGGGTGATACTTTCCAAGGGTTAAACCCAACCGCATGGAACAACCCCGAGCAACAGGTTGCGGCCAATCATTTGTATATTTTATCGGGGCTTTATGGTTTGTTAAAACCATTCGACCTTATCCAACCTTATCGTATGGAAATGGGAACAGTTTTCTCCATTGACAACGCAAAAAACCTATATCAATTTTGGCAAGAAAAAATTACCAATCACTTGCAAGATGAAAAGGAGATGATTGTTAACTGTGCCTCTCATGAATATTCATCGGTGATCAACGCCAAAAAACTGCCCGCCCATTTTGTGACGGTGGATTTCAAAATAAAGAAAAATGGTGCCTATCGCAGCCCAGGCATGGTGATAAAAAAATATCGCGGGTTATTGGCGTCGGCCATTATCAAACATATGGCAAACCATCAAACAATAAACCTGCAGGATATAAAAAACTTTACCATCGACAATTACCAATTTGCCCCCGACATGTCGGACGACAATTTTTTATGTTTTGTTCAATAAACATGCCCTACACCATAAAAAATGTCCTGCGCTTGGTTTGACAATAAATGATGGTTGTAATAGAACTTGCATCATGAATCCCCTCACCGAATTAGAATTTTATCATGTTATTTATTTAAGTTTTTGGGTAGCTTTTTATAGCATAGCCATCGCCTTTATTGTTGGTTTTCCAATGGGGTTGCTTATCGGTATGAATAGTTTTCGTGGCAAGAAATTATTGTTGTTGGCGGTAAGCAGCTTCCTTGCTTTCCCTTCGGTGGTTATTGGTCTGTTGGTTTTTTTGTTGCTGTCGCATGTTGGGCCGCTTGGTTGGTTAAATTGGCTTTTTAGTCCGACCGCGATGGTTATGGCGCAAAGTATTTTGGTTTTGCCATTCGTTATTTTTACCAGCCAACAACAAATATCCCAGGTTTATGAAAAATATCGACTGCTGTTCAAATCGCTCAAAAAAAGCAAATGGTTATCTGCCCTGACTATTATTTTTGAAGGCCGCATCCAAATTCTTACCATGCTTGCCAATGGTTTTTCACGCGCCCTGTCGGCTATCGGGGCGGTCGCCATTGTCGGCGGCAATATACAGGGGCAAACCCGCGTTCTAACCACCGACATTTCATTGCAAATAAGCCAAGGAAATTTTTATATCGCCTTGGCGATGGGGGCGGTTTTATTGGCCGTCGCCCTTATCCTCAACACCATTGTCTTTGTCTTACAAGATGCAATTAAAAATTAAAAACCTATCCCTAACGCTTGGCGGCAATGTTATTTTTAATAACCTTAGCACCACCTTGCCCGTTACCAATTGTCTTTTTCTGTTGGGCCCCAATGGCGCGGGCAAAACAATATTATTAAATATCATCGATGGTTTGATAAAACCCCAGGCTGGTTTTGCTCAAATTGCGCAAAAACCAAAAAATGTTAGTTTTGTTTTCCAACGCCCGGTTTTTCTCAACCGTTCGGTATGGCAAAATTTAATATTTCCGCTGAGCAATTCTTTGCATCGTATCATGGGGCGTGGCTTAACCGACAAAGAATTGCAACGCGCCGAGCAATTGCTGATTGATTGCAACCTAACCCACCTGCGCCAGCAACGCGCCAGTTCGCTATCGGGCGGCGAACAGCAACGTTTGTCCATGGCGCGCGCGCTGATTATTAATCCAGCCTTGCTGTTGATGGACGAACCGACCGCGCACCTTGACCATGAAGCCACGGCGCAGTTTGAAAATTTGGTGCGCCAGGAATTGGCCAAGGGCATAAGAATTATTTTTGTCAGCCACGACCTTAACCAGGCAAAACGCCTGGCTGACGATATCGCCCTGATGAATAAAGGCCTGGTGGTGACTTGCCAAAAAAATAACGACTTTTTTAACAAGCCACAAAACGCCTTGCAAAAGAAATTTCTGACGGGTAGTTTGCTTTCCTAATGAAAAAACTACTCCCCCTATTGATTTTATTAACGGCTTCGCTGCTTGGTTTTTATTTTATCAAACATTATGGTTTGTCGCTGGCATTATTACAAGAAAAAAAGGGTGTCATCGATGGCTTTATTCATGAGCATTTTTTCTTGGCAATATTTGGCTTCTTATTCATTTACATGGCGATAGTTGCCTTGGGCTTGCCCACGGCTAGCCTCTTAACTTTAAGCTCGGGATTTTTCTTTGGCACCTGGCTCGGCGGCACATTGACGGTGCTGGGCGCAACATGCGGCGCGACCATTCTTTTTTGGGTTGCCAAAACATCGCTGGGCGAAAATTTAAGGAAAAAAGCCGCGCAATCAAAAGGGCTTTACAATAGAATTGCTGTTGAATTGGAAAAAAACCAATGGTCGGGATTATTATTTTTGCGTTTGGTTCCCGCCTTTCCATTTTTTTTGGTCAATATCGTTGCGGCATTTTGCAATGTTTCGGTTTCGGTATTTTTTATAACCACCCTGTTGGGTATTGCCCCCGCCAGTTTTATCTTCGCCAACCTTGGTAAAGAACTTGGGAATATTTCGTCCTTATCGGGTTTAATCTCCCCCAATATTTTGTTGGCCTTCACGGGTTTGGGTTTGTTGGCGTTATTGCCAGCCTTGATAAAAAAAATCCGCGGCAAATAATTTGCTTGGGGTGCTGGGGATTAACCTAATAATTTTTTTACCTGCGGCGCAAATTGCGAATCCTTGCGGTGATATTCCCTCACGATGAAGGGGATAGCCGCCTGAGGAAAATCAACTTCCTCAACCAGCTTGTAATCTTGTTCATAGGGAATATCCAAATAACAGGGCTCGACGGGCTGACGATCCAATATATTTTCGCCCAATAATTCGCTGGCATAGATAATATCAGCCAGCGGGTAAGCCTCGGCAAATATCTGCGCCCCACCAATCACCGCGGTCGTCCATCCCTTGGTTCGGCAATGTGCTATCGCTTGATTCATGTCTGAAAACAAATGCGTTCCTTCGGGCAATGATAGATTTTTTTGCCAACTAATAATTATATTGTGGCGATGGGGCAAGGGTTTGCGCGGCAAACTATCCCATGTTTTGCGCCCCATGATAACGGCGGGCGTCGCGCCAATCGCCAACGTCCCTGCATCATGTTTCACAACATGCCCCAGGGTTATTTTTTTAAAATTCTTGAGATCCTCGGCAAGGTGCCATAGCAGTCCGTCTCTATCGCCAATAATTTTTTTGGCTTGGTGATAAGCAAAGGCAAAGACCAGCGAAATTTTTGCTGACGTATTGCCTTGCGTCATTATTTTTTCCATGCCTCTTTATAATGTTGCACCACCATTTTGTTTTCGGCAAACCCATGGCAAGTATTAACCAACGGGGCCAGTGTTTCGCTCTGCCGTTGCACCTGGCCTGCATCGCGCAATTTTGCGGTGGCGATGGTTTGATAAGCCACGGTGGCCATGATGGGCAACATATCGGTCAGGTGCGTGCAACCCGCCACCCCACCGAACAGCATCTTTACTTTTTTTGAAAAGCCAGCGGCAATCTGCACCCCCACCAATTTTTTAAAATAATCGGGCGTGATGTCAGGGCAAATGCGATAAGGGGCGGCGTTGGTAACCGCGTGCGCGGCGACAATCGTCATGTTATCATCCAATGTTAGGCGCAAACGCATTTCATGAAGGGGGTGGCCCGCCAAAATTTTTCCACGGTCAAAATTTTCAAAATCATAACCCTTGGTGTCTTTTAGCCAGGCTTCGATATCCCACAAACCATCATCGCGTTTAAAACCCGCCGCTTCGATACGCCGCGTATGATAAAGTTCGCGCCGCGCCGTCACCGCGGGCATCATGTTATCTGGCGATACATCTTGTGTCATTATATTACCACCCTAGCATAACCTACATCATCGACAACAGTCGCATTTTCGACTTGGGTTTTTTTATTTTTAATTTGCGAATTTTTATTTTTTTTATCTGCTGCTTTTCTAATTCCAACACGACAAAATGAAAACCGAAGGCTGTAATCCCCATGCCAACCTCGGGGACAATTTTTGCCTCGCGCAGCAACAAACCCGCCACCGTGTTGATTCCCTCCTCGGGCAAATCCCAACCATATTCGCGATTCAAATTCCGCACGGTTACCGTGCCCTTGACTATCACCGCCCCCTCCGCCGTGCGCACTATGTCTTTCTTCCTTTTATCAATATCTTCAATCTCGCCCACAATTTCTCCCAAAATATCTTCTAAGGTTACCACGCCTTTGAATATGCCATATTCGTCGATGACAATGGCGAAATGTTTACCCTGTTGGCGAAAGGCTTGCAACTGATGAGCCAGCGTCGTCGAAATAGGAACAAACCATGCCTTGCTTACCAACTTAATCAATTGTTTTTTGTTTAAACTATGTTGCCAACTTTCGGTCTTCAACAATTTTTTGGTATCAAATACCCCAATAATTTTATCGGGATCGTCTTGATAAAGCGGGATATGACTATAGCGCGAAGCCATGATAGCGTCGCGGATTTTTTTCGGCGACCAATCGGTTGATATCATTTCAACCGAATTGCGATGAGTCATGGCGCTATCCAACGCATTGTCGGCCAAATCAAGAATCGAACGCAACATCATTTTTTCATGCTTTTCGACCGTGCCATCTTTTTGTTGCATTTCTATAACGCCGCGCAATTCCCTATCGGCTTCGCTGGCGCCATCTTTTTTAAAACCAAATAATACAATGACCAACCTGCTTATACCATCCATCAACCATGTCAGGGGGCGCGTTATATAACCAACGAATATTAAGGGGTAAGCAAAGGTGAGCACAATTTTGTCGGCAAGGTAAATAGCAATATTTTTTGGTATGACCTCCGCGAATACTACCACCACCACGCTGATAATAATCGTCGCCACCGCCAACCCCTTCGCCCCATAAAGGCTGGTTATAAAATAAGTAAAATAAGCCGATAAGAAAACATTCAGCAAATTATTGCAAAGCAACATGACGGTAATCAGTCGTTCTTTGTTTTTTAAAATACGCACTGCCTGCGCTGCGCTGCGCGATTTTTTTTCATGCCTTATCGCCACCATGCGCGGTAATGACGCCGAAGCAATGGCGGTTTCCGCCATGGAAAAACACGCCGACAATAACAACAATCCAATCAGCCAGAGCATTTGTGGCAAGTACGTGGTCAAGACTTCCATTATATCCCTTTTCCTCCACCAATCCTAACCAGTGTTTGCATGGCGCGGTTATGTTGAAACCCCCGCCCGCCACGGCGAGCATCAAAAATAAAACAGCAAATAATAAAAAATAGGTGAGAAAAAAATCTCTGGAGGGGGTCGGGCATGATATATTGCAAAAAAGGCAGTTTATGAATTTATTATATGAATCACCATCATGATATTTGTCAGAATATGGAAACGATGGCGACGCTGTTGTTCATTATATTGCAGGCAAAACCCACCATAAATATTGCGCAACATGTAAAATGCAAATAAATTATAAACCCCTAAAATAAAATTAAGCCATTATATCAAGGATAGCAAAAATGTCAACAAACTATTGTAGCAATCCTTTGCCTTTTATTTTTATATTTTTTATGACCGCTGGATTCGATCTATGCCATTGGTAAGAACAACGAATCAATATATCGTAAAAAAATGCAATGGCAAGACGAAGGGTTCATCACCCGCTCCATCAATTTTCAAGAACGCTCGCTGCGACTTTTTATCTTTACCAGGGACCATGGGCTGTGCACGGGCATCCATCGCTACACCCGTTCCAAATCCAACAGCACGCAATTCCAACGCGGCAATTTGCTGAAAGTAAAATGGCAAGCACGGTTGGAAGAACATTTGGGGGAATGGCGCACCGAACTTATCGAACCTTTTGGCGGTTATGCCTTGTCTTTTTCTGCCAAAAAATTACGCGCCTTTGAATCGGCCTTGGTGTTGCTGACCACCCTGTTGCCAGAACGCATGCCGATGGTAAGCCTGTATCATGATAGCCTAGACCTGTTAGAATATTTTAGAAACGAACCATCGCATCCGCCAACCACGCCAACCGATGCAATGGATAATGATGATTATCTTTCGACTTACTGCCGATTTGAATATAATTTGCTATCGCATTTGGGTTATGGGTTTAACCTGGACCATGCCCAAGAAGTTATTTTGCTTAACCAAAGTCGCGGCGATTATTTGACAAGCGCGAGCAAACGGGGGGAGCCCTTCCTTCCCCTGCCATCATTTTTGCTTCATGATGAACAACGCGCGACGCGACAATGCAAATTGCAAGCCCTGCAATTACTAGGTTATTTCTTAGAAAGGTTATTTATTTCGCTCAAAAAAACGGGGTTACCCGCGGTGCGACAACAATTGATTAGCGATGTTGCTTGATAAAGAAATGCTTCACCCATTTGATAAATGATGAGCGTGGACTAATTTTTTTATAGGCCCAGCGTAGTTCCCATATGATAAAAATAAGGAACATAATAAAAAATACAAATTTGGAATAAACCCAAAAATTGGTGCTGGCAAAAAACATGATGAACAAATTAAGCCCCGACAGAAAAGTTAAGAAGCCAGCAAAATGATAGCTCATATCATCCCACAAATTTATTTCTTTAATCTTCTTTTGATTTTTTATAAATTGGCGGCCAAACATAATACGCAATATTGGTTTTTTATTATACATCGATAAAATAACCGCGGTGGCAAAGGTAAAATAAATGATGGTTGGCAATAATTGAATGAAGCGCGGCGTTTCAAAATAAATGGTTAACCCGCCCAAGATGAGGAGCATCAAAAGCAAAACCATTTGCAAGGTAGTGATGCGTTTGAAAAATCCATAATAGGCTAAGGTTGCGACCGTGCTGGATACCATGCCTGCAAGCGTGGCTTTAAAAATACTGGCGCTGGTAAAAGCGTAAACCCCGATAAATAAAAATGTTGGAAATAATTCTAGCAATAGACTCATGATAATATTTTAAATGGCAAGGACGAGGCGTTTTTTTTTAGGATAGGGAAAGAGGTGCAATTAACGGCAGAGAATAATTGCGAAAATATGGTTCGAATAATTCAACGCCCTCGGATACCATAGTAAGCAAGATATTTCAATCAAGTATTAGGTTATTTTTCCTCGCGGGTCAGCCTATAGGAGATTAATATCGGAATAAAAGTTATCAAAACTATCATCATGGCGACAATATTGGTGACGGGGCGTTGGCGTGGGCGCAACAATTGATCCAACATCCAAATAGGCAGGGTGGTTTGTTGCCCCGCGGTGAAGGTGGTGACGATAACTTCATCAAACGACAGGGCGAAAGATAACATGCCCCCCGCCAACAACGCCGTTCCCAAATTGGGCAAAACAATATAACGAAAACTTTGCCAATAATTTGCGCCGAGATCCAGCGAAGCCTCCACCATGTTGGGCGACAATCGCCGCAATCGCGCGATGGCGTTATTATGCACCACCACCATGCAAAATGTTGCATGCCCCAGCACCAGCGTCCAAAAACTATAGGGAATATCAAAAGTGTAAAAACTAGCACGCAACGCCATGCCCGTGATAATGCCAGGCAGGGCGATAGGCAACAATAACCACAGGCTTAAAATATTTTTGCCGATAAAATTGTGGCGCGCCAAGGCCATGGCGGTCAAGGTGCCAAACACCAGGGCGAAGGCGGTGGCTATCAAGGCTACCTGCACCGATAGCGAAATAGCGGCAATGATGTCAGGCCTCTCAAAAAAAGCAATATGAAACCATTTCAGGGTAAAGCCAGGTAGGGGAAATTGATAGGTAGTCTCATCGGTTGAAAACCCATAAAGAAATATCAAACCGATAGGCAGGTATAAAAACAACAGCGCAAACCACAGGCCAGCGCGCGTTACCCAATGGGGTTTGTTATAATTGTGGATGTTCAAGGATCTCATGGTTTTTATTTTTTACACTTATTTATCATTTTTTATAAAGCGCGGAACGCCCCCAAACGCCCCGCCAACATTAAATAAACCGCCATAATCAAAATCGGCGCGATTGAAAACACCGCGGCCAGTGGCAAATTACCCGCCAAGCCCTGATAACTATACACCGCTTGCCCAATAAAAACCCGCGACGAACCAATGATGCTGGGGGTGATATAATCCCCCAAGGTTAGAGAAAAAGTAAATATCGAACCCGCCGCAATACCAGGAACAGCCTGGGGCAAAACGACGTAGCGGAAAGTTTGGCTGGGCGTGGCGCCCAAATCGCCCGATGCTTCCTGCAACGATTTTCCCACCCTGTCAAAACTGGCTAGCATGGGCAGTATCATGTAAGGCAACCACAAATAAACAAAAACAATGAAGGTACCCAACAAACTGAAAGACAAAGATGGCCCGCCAACCACGGGGAGAGAAAGGATGAAATCAAGCAAGCTGCTTAAGCCAAGCTTGTTAAAAACATAGGTCAAGACTCCTTCCTTCGACAAAATTAATTTCCAGGCATAAACCCGCACCAAATAACTGGACCATAAAGGCAACATGATACCAAGGTAAAGCAACGCCCGCGCCCGCGGCGAGGCATGGCGCGCAATAAACCAAGAAAGCGGCATGGCAATAAGAATAGACAGCAAGGTAACGCAAGTTGCCATGGTTACCGAACGAATAATAATTTGTAGGTTGCTTAATTGAAAAATCTCCGCGTAGGTTTTTAGCGTAAATTTTTTTATCAGCACGCCCGAAAATTCATCGATGGCGTAGAAACTGTTAATCAGCAAATTGACCAACGAACCAACATACCCCAACAAAAACCATGACAAGGGTATCGCCAACAGCATCAGCGGCACCCAGCGTGGGTTTTCATAAACCTTGCGATAAAATTTTTTTAAAAAACCTGCTGTTGATTGCTTCATCGCCGCACCCTTTGTTGTTACCGATTATTTTTTGAGCGGGTGAGTCGAGGATTTATCAAATGTCAGATAAACCTTTTCCCCTTTTTTTACCGTTGGTTCTTGGCCACTAGGTGCTATCACCAAAAACATTTTATGCTTACCCGCGCCCGCATGTTCCAGGCTTAATTCAAAATGCCAGCTGGAGCCTTGGTATTGCTGGTCAACCACCTTTGCCGCCAGCGACAGGCCCGTGGATTTTTTTTGTTTTGCTATCGTAATTTTTTCACCGCGCACCGCGTGCCATTGTGCGGGCAAGCCAATGTCTTTTGCTACATCGGGGTTTAACAAATTGGCGCGGCCGACAAATTCGGCAACAAACAATGACCCAGGGGTTTCATAAATTTCCAGCGGGGTGCCGACTTGCTCCAACCGACCTTGGTTAAATATGGCAATACGGTCGGCCATGGCCAGGGCTTCCCCCTGGTCATGGGTGACATAAACAAAATTGATGCCAAGCGTTTTTTGCAAATTTTTTAATTCAACCCGCATTTCTTCGCGTAATTTTAAATCAAGCGCCGACAGGGGTTCGTCTAACAATAATATTTTGGGTTGGGTCAGCAACGCGCGCGCCAACGAAACCCGTTGCCGTTGCCCGCCCGACAGGGCGCTGGGCTTTCTATCCTCCATCCCGCTTAATTGCACCATCGACAACATCTCGCGCGCGGCGGCGTAACGTTTTTTCTTATCAACGCCGCGCACCATCATGCCATAGGCAACATTGTCGATAATGCTGAAATGATTAAACAGGGCGTAATCTTGGAATACCGTGGCGATGGGGCGTTCAAATGGCGGCAGATGTTCGGTTGCCTGGCCAAATAATTTTATCGCGCCGTAACTTGGCGGTTCGAACCCGCCCAGCAAACGCAGGCTGGTGGTTTTGCCCGAGCCCGAGGGGCCGAGGAGGGCGAAAAATTCCCCTTGCCTAATTTCAAGGTTGAGGTCGGATAGGGCATGAAAAATCCCCTTGTTGGTTTGGTAATCCTTCCCTACCCCGACAAATTCTATCGCATTCTTAACCATAAAAATTCATTATCACAAATAAATAAAAAGTAAAACTTATTCTCGATTTGTTTGTTGTTTATTTGGTTGATAGCCAATGGGCAAGACGTATAAAAATAAAGGGGGCAGAATTAATAAATAATTCTACCCCCTTTAATTTTTTGTGTAAGAAAATAATTAATCTTAACGATTAATCTTTACATATTATTTGCCTGAGCCTTGGATGGCGATGAAGTCCTTCACCCAGCGGCTATAGGGCACGCAGGCTTCTGAACCACCGCATTCGGCGACTGGTGTTTTCCAAAAGGCAATTTGACCAAACAATTTGCTGCCATTGGCTTCGCAACCAGCCTTGCCCAGCAATTCATTGCCTTTGCAAGCCGCGGGAACCGCGGGAACCGAACCAAACCACGCCGCCACGTCACCTTGGACCTTGGCGTCGATAGAATGATTTAACCAAGCATAGGCGCAATCAACATTTTTTGATTTGCTATGCATCATGGTGGTGTCGGCCCAGCCCGTTGCCCCCTCTTTGGGAACAACATAAGCGACGGGACGTTTGTCAGCCATCAAAGCATTGGCTTGATAAGACCAAGAAGAGCTGGCAACGACGCCTTCGTTCTTGAAATCATCGATTTGCACCGCTGCATCATGCCAATAACGACCAACCAAGGGGCGTTGTTTTTTCAACAAAGCCACCGCGGCCGCATATTGTTTTTCATTCAGTTGATAAGGATCCTTAATCCCCAAAGAAGGTTCTTTCTTCTTCAGGTAAAGAGCGGCGTCAGCAATATAAATGGCACCGTCATAGGCTTGCACCCGACCCTTGTTGCTTTTGCCATCGGGCAAATTTTGTTCTTCAAACACCACCGACCAGCTGGTTGGGGCTTTTTTGAAAACATTGGTATTGTAGAGTAATCCATTGGGACCCCATTGATAGGGGACGCCATAATGTTTACCATCAAGCGTATGCCATGCGGCATTTTGCAAACGGCTATCAACTTTGGAATAATTAGCAATTTTGCTAATATCGATGGGTTGAACCATGCCGCCCTTGATAAGCCTGACCGAGGCGTCGCCCGATGCGGTTACCAAGTCAAATCCGCCTTGATTCATAAGGCTGACCATTTCGTCTGATGTGCCAGCTGTTTTCACCGTTACTTTGCAACCCGTTTCTTTTTCAAAACCAGTTACCCAATCATAGGCTTTATCACTTGCACCACGTTCAATATAACCTGGCCAAGCAACAATTTTAACCTCTTTGCTGGCGGCGTAGGCCGAAGCAACGGGCGACAACATGCTGGCCAAAGCCACGCCTGATGCAACCATTGTCGAAGTTACCTTCTTAGCCAACGGATTAAAATAATTTTGTTTTTTCATTGTTGGTATCCTTTCAGAAATACAAAAAATGTATCAACGTTAACCAACAGAAACCATTCCCGCTGTCCCGTTAATATTTTGATAATTATACGCTAACCGCATTTTTCTGCAAGCTTATTTTTTATTTAATAATGTTTTAGAAACAACTCCTACGAACAGCCTTTTTTCATTTTTATGTCATAAAAATATTCATCAAATGCCCGCAACATGCAACGGGCAACATTGGCGCGGAATTCGGGCGAAACAATTTGGCGTTCTTGTTGTTCGCTAGAAATAAAACCCATTTCAAATAATACCGACGGCATGATGATAGACTTCATCACCGTAAAGGCCGCGAAACGGTGCGGCTTGCTTTTTAAAAAAGGCACGGTAGGCGGAAATTTTTTTGCCACCAAATTAGCGAATATGTTTGATTGAATGTCCTTCTGCCGCTGCCCTAGGCCCAATAAAATAATACGTGCATCAAATGGCAAACCCCGTTCGAAAAAAGAGGCATAATTGTCCGACTTATTTTCTTTTTCGGCAAGGCGTGCCGTTTCTTTGTCAGACGCCACATCAGACAGGGTATAAATACTTGCGCCCAACACATTGGGGTCAGGAAAAGAATCGGTGTGGATAGAAATAAAAAAGTCGGCCTTGGCTTTTTCTGCCAAGCGGTAACGTTCGCGCAATGGAATAAAATAATCCCCCTTGCGGGTTAAAAAAACGCGATACCGCCCCGATTCTTCTAACGCCTTGGCAACTTGCTTGGCTGCCGCCAAATTGACCAACGCCTCCACCGTGCCGCGCAACCCGATGGTTCCGCTGTCGACTCCGCCGTGCCCCGCATCAATCGCTATCAATGGTTTTATGTTGCGCTCAAGATTTTGGGGATTGTTCTTACCAAGAGGTTGGATAGAAACTGGCACGGAGGCTTGCTCCGAACCTGGGCGAGAACCCTCTGCGGTTATTTTTGCTCCTCCCTTGCCTCGCTCATCGCTATTATTTTTAATTATCTCATTGAGTAATTTTTTATTCGCGGCAGTATTTTGATTAACATTGCTTTGGCTGGTGGTTAGGTTACCCTCGCTTCTCCCTACCAGCAAACCAATTTGTTGACGAGTCGAAGATGTGGCCTGGTCATTCTTGGTTATCAAGCCAGCAATGGTATCTTTCGCTACAGTCGGTGATTTTTTTTGCTTGGTGGCGCTCGCCCAATTTTGCGATTCTTTTTTAAACACCGCCATTTTATTACTGCGGCTAATTGAAACATTGATTGCCATGGCGGCGGGCATATCTAATTTATTTTCGCTTGCTGGCATGCTCTGCGACAAATCGTTCACCTGCACGGGTGCGTTCATATCCAACACCAAACGGCTTAACCCTGCGCGGCTTGCCTCGACATCTTGACTCACCAACCGATATTTTTTTATCCATAAATTATTGGGCATTGCCACATTGTTCGCCGCAATATTTCCCACCATATCTATGACTATTCTTGCTGGGTTATCCAGCGTGAAAACCCTGTAAGCGATAGGATTATCAAAGGTTAGTATTATTTTTGCCCCATCGTTATTTGCGCCGTTGCTTTTGCCTTTATCTTTCGACGGCACATTTTCTATAACAATTTTTTTCAAAGCCGCAACAGGCGTATCGGCAACCAAGCCCTGGCCAGTGGCTGCTATCACTGCGCCAGGGGTTGCTATTGGGGCTGCTATTGGAGCTGCTGCTGGTGCCAATTGCTTCATCTTCCCCTTATCGGGCACGGCCACGTTATTTTTTGAAGGGGGCGAGGAAGCCGCGACCTTAGATTTGTTTTTATCAGAATTTTTAGCCGCGTTTTTATTGGCAATTTTATCAGACGGCTTGCCTGCCGATCTACGCAGGTTGTTCGGGGACTGAGGGTTTTTTTTCGGTGCGGAATTCGGCTGGGTGATAAGGGTAGGGGCGGAAGAAGATTTTTTATTATCGGGGGATGCTGAAAGAGATTTTTTATTATCGACGAGAGTCTTGCCCTGCGACCTGGTATTTTTTGCCTTATTGTCGTTGGCGGTCGCCTTACTCTGTTGCTTGGTATTTTTTAACGGTATGGGTTTTTTGCCCGCGCTGTCATTACCACTACGGCTGGGGGATGGGTTGTTTTTTTGCTTTGCTTGTTGCTTTGATTTATCTTTCGCATCACCCTGACCTTTTTTCTTTGGATATTTGCTTTCTACAGCTTTGCGCTTGCTGGCTTGATTATTTTTATTGCTGGTGGTTTGATTGCTGACGCTTTTGGATTGCGGCTGTTTCTTTTTTTTATCTTGCTCGCTGATTTTCTTTTCTACCGCAACATTATTTTGCGCAAATATATCATCTGCATAAGAAAAAGCAAGGCACCCCAGCACCAACCCCATTACCGCTAACTTAACATGTCTTGAATTCATCAATGGCACAATCGTGTCCTGCTATCTTCTTAGATACCACTGTTCGCCCAAAATACCATCCCAAAATTATTTCTTATTATTAAGGTTTTGCTATCATCGGCTTACCGATAAGTTTTTTGGCTGCGCCACTTTTTTCTTTAAAAAAAGGGGGGAGGCAATTTTGCCTCCCCCCTTCTTGCAATCAATAATTGTTAGGTTACTTGCTTTTTGCAAGGGCTTCCCGCACGCCTTTACCATAGGCGGGGTCGGCTTTGTCAAAATGCACCAATTGTTTATCGACTATATTTTGCGGCACGCCTTGCATGGCGGCGGCAATATTGTCAAACAAACGTTGCTTTTGTTCGGCGTTAAACAAACGGAACAAATTGCCTGGCTGGGTGTAATCATCGTTACCTTCACGATGATTGTAATGATCGGCATCGCCACTAATTTTTAATGGCGGTTCTTTATACCTTTCATCTTGCTTGGCAGCATCGGCATACATGTTGGGTTCGTAATAGGCATCGGTGTTGCCGCTGGCATTTTCAAAAAACCGCATGGGGCCATCTTTATGATAATGGTGCACGGGGCATTTTGGGCGATTAACGGGCAAGGATTCATAATGCGTTCCTAAACGATAGCGATGAGCATCGGCGTAAGAAAAAATACGCGCTTGCAACATTTTATCGGGCGAAAAGCCAATACCAGGAATGATGTTCGATGGTGAAAAAGCCGCATTTTCAATTTCTGAAAAATAATTTTCAGGATTGCGATTCAATTCCATCATACCCACATCATGCAAGGGATAATCCGCATGGGGCCAAACCTTGGTCAGGTCGAATGGGTTGTAAGAGGTTTTTTCTGCATCGGTTTCTGGCATGATTTGAACTTGAACTTTCCACTTGGGGAATTCGCCGCGTTCTATCGCGCCAAACAGATCTTCTTGGGTGGATTCGCGCGTTTTGCCGACAATTTTTTCGGCTTCCGCGTTTGTCCAATGGCGATGACCCTGTTGCGTTTTGAAATGAAACTTCACCCAAAAACGTTCGTTCTTTGGGCTGATGAAGCTGAAGGTATGTGACCCGTAACCATTGATATGGCGCACGTCGGTTGGCAAACCACGGTCACTCATCAAAATGGTTATTTGATGCAATGATTCGGGGCTTTGCGACCAAAAATCCCACATAGCTATCGGGCTACGTAGGTTGCTTTTGGGGTGGCGTTTTTGCGTGTGGATAAAATCAGGAAATTTTAACGGGTCGCGAATGAAAAACACGGGCGTGTTGTTGCCAACAATATCCCAATTGCCTTCATCGGTATAAAGCTTCAGCGCGAAACCGCGAACATCGCGTTCGGCATCGGCCGCACCCAATTCGCCCGCCACGGTGGAGAATCGTAACAGCAGGTCGGTTTTTTTGCCCACCTTTTCAAATAATTTGGCTTTGGTGTATTTGCTAATATCGTGGGTAACGGTAAGGGTGCCATAGGCGCCCCAACCCTTAGCATGCACCACGCGTTCGGGAATACGTTCGCGGTTTTGATGGGCTAGTTTTTCTATCAAATGCACGTCTTGCAAAAGCACAGGACCGCGTTTGCCCGCTGTCAGCGAATTTTGATTATCCGCAATGGGGCGACCCGCCGTGGTGGTTAAGGTTTTTTTACTCATGTTTGTTCCCCTTTAAAGAAAGTAAGAGTTATTAGATTTTCTAAGAAAAATCCATAACCCAAAACAAAGCAACTTGCCATTACTATCTTTTTATGGTTATTATAGGAAAAACCTATATATAGAAGCCCCGCATGATAAGTTTTCGCGATATCGAGTATATTTTGGCCGCGGCACGGTTAAAAACATTCAGCGCCGCCGCCGCCTATTGTCGGGTCAGCCAACCATCGCTAAGCGTGCAAATAAAGAATGTCGAAGATTGGTTGGGTAATAAGATATTCATCAGGCAGAAAACGGGGCTGGAAATCACCCCCTTTGGCGCGGCATTAATTCCTTTGTTAGAAAATGTACAAACGCAATTTTATGCTATCAAAGAATTGGCGGCACAAACGCCGCACCGCATGAAAGATAAATTTTGGCTGGGGGTTATTCCCACCGTGGCACCGTATTTGTTGCCGCAGTTGATAAAAAAATGGAGCAACGCCATGCCGCAAGTAGAAATTATTTTGCAGGAAGCCATCACCGAAGATTTGTTAAAAAACATGATGCAGGGAAAATTAGACGGGGTATTATTAAGCCTGAGCAGCGCGCAACTATCGCCCTATCAAAAAAAAATTATTTCTTATGAGGTGATGCAAGATGATTTTTTATTGGCCGCCAGCAAAACCAGCCCGCTGTTAAAAAGCAACCACACCAGCGAACAAATATTGGCAAACCATGGCGACAAATTAATATTGTTGCATGATGAACATTGCCTAACGGGGGAGGTAAAAATAATATGCCAACAGGGAGCAAAAAAATTGAGCCCGTTCCGCGCCACCAGTTTAGAAACGATTCGCCATTTGTTGCTGGTGGAGGATCGCCTGACCGTTATTCCCAACATGGCGCGCAAGCAAGACGATGGTTTGAGTTATATGCCATTTAACCCACAATATTATCGCACCATCGGGCTTGTGATACCCAAATTATCGAACAAGAAAAAAATGGCCGAACAATTGGTGCGCACCAGCGTGGCAAATAATAGGCCAAGCGACAGAGAAAATAGCCCCAGCTAAGCAGGCGAATTATAAGGGCAAGTAGGATTAAGCAATCTTGTCAAATATTATACGCAACAACCAAAGTTTTACCGCCGCCGCAATCCAGAGCACAACGATAGCCGCCCACACAGGCAACAACAACCAAGGAACAATCAAATAATCCCAAACGATATTAAGATGCAGATAACGTTCGACGATAACTTGGAAAAGATTGAGAGTCGAAACAGAAACATTATACCAGGTTTGCCCCAATTTTTGGCCCCAACCACTCACCGATAAAAAATAAATGGAAAAGAAACCATCAACCAGGATAATACTAGCCACCAGGAAACGGTAAAGATAAAGAGCAAGGTAATAGAGCATGACACCATCATAAAGCAGCCAAACAAAACTTGCAAGCCTTATGGTCGGTTATATAAAGACCAATTATAAAAGTCTTCAAACACCCCTTAAACAACCATACACCAGGTGGTAAAATAGGCATTGTGAGCGGTAAAATACCCATCGTGAAGGATGAAATCCCTAAGCGAAAGGGTTCTTTTTAACCCGCAAAGTCCAACGGAACGGCACACCCGCGAAATCAAATTCATCCTTCAGGCTGTTTTCTAAATAACGCAAATAATTTTCGTTAATCAGCTCTTTGCGCGTTAAAAACAAAACAAAATGCGGCGGGCGCGATTTAACATTGATAATAAAACTTATTTTGGCACGCAAACCTTTGCGGCTGGGCGGTGAATTTTTTTCCATGGCGCGTCTTAACCATTTGTTCAGGGTTGATGTGTCGATGCGTTTGCCCCAACGATCATATAATCTTTTGACGGTCAATAACAGTTGCCTTTTACCACGTTGCTCTTGGGCATTAAGGGTGATAATCGGCAGGTCCTTCACCCGTGGCAGTAGGTAAGAAACCTGACGCTCAATTTCGGACCGTGCTTTGGGTTTGTTTTCGACCAAATCCCATTTGTTAAGCACCAAACAAAATGGGCGACCTTCTTGAATAATCAATTTTATAATCGCCATATCCTGTTGTTCCAACGGTGCCGTGGCGTCGATTAACAACAAAGCCACATGGGCAAACCGTAAGGCGGTAAGGGCGAGGTCCACCGATTGTTTTTCTATTTTTTCTGTTATTTTTGCTTTGCGCCTTATGCCTGCGGTATCAATAATTTCAAAGTCGGTTTCCTTGCCATTGCTGGAAAAATGAAAATCGTGATAGGTCGCATCGCGCGTCGTCCCCGCCATATCGCCCGTCAAAACCACTTCATGCCCCAACAAATTGTTGGTCAGGGTCGATTTGCCAACATTGGGCCGCCCCAATATAACCAATTTTATTTTTGCTTGCTTGCTATGTTGTGTCGCGCTTTTTTCCTTATCCCCTTCTTGCAATAATAACTTATCAATATTATCATCATCGCTGTCGTCATGGTTTTTGCTCCATTCGTCTTGCTCATCCTCGCCCGCTTCATCGATGCCAAAATTTTCAGAAAATAATTCTTCGGGCAAAACCTTCACCAACACATCATAAAGGTCGGCCATGCCGATGCCGTGGCTTGCCGCCATGACAATCGGGTCAATCACCTGGCCCGCGACCTTGTTAATGGGGCAACGCGCCAGCAGGCTATTAACATCGGTCATGGCGGTGATGAGTTTTTGGCTATTCTCCCCCTTATTCACCACCACCAAACAATCCAGCTTGCCGCCTTTTTTTTGTTGTTGCGCGGCGATGAATTCGGCCAATTGCCAATCCAATTGATTAAGGGGAGCCAAGCCGTCGACCATGAATATCAACAATTGCGAGCGATCTATCAAACCAAACAGCAGGCTACGCGCCTTTTCATCCATGGTGTTTTTTAATGGTTGGAAGCCAACCGTATCCGCCACCATAAAATGAGCATTCATGATTTCGCCCTGACGAATTTCAATATCGCGGGTTAGGCCAGGCATGTCGGCCGTCAACCGATTCCTACGTTCGTAATTTCTTACCACCAGGCGATTAAACAAAGTCGACTTGCCGACATTGGCGCGGCCAATCAAACTAACAAGAAAATTTTGCGGGCTAATTTTTTTTGCAACTGGAGCGGTCATGGGAGCGGTCATCCCCCACCCTTATCACGTTCTATCACCGATGGCAAAAACCATAACAATAATTGTCGAGAGAAGTAATCCGCTCAACAGGGAATACATAACGAATAATTGCACCGCCTCGGCTGGGACAGCAGATGGAGCAAGCTCCAACGGCCATATCGCCATCACCACTGTCACGGGCACAACCAGCAACAGGGTTGACAATGTCATCCTGGCCCCGCGCCCCAGACGTTCCTTAAAAAATTCGGTCTGCAATAAAAATCCAATGGCCGCGGCGAACACCAGCCCCAGCCAAACAATTTGCCGTAAGCGTAGGGTTATTTCGCCGCTTGAATCGATGCCAGGCAAAGTTGGTGGCAGAACCAGGGCGGGAATAAAAAACACGGTTAGCCAAAAACAAATGACCCAGGTGAAAGCATTTTTATAAGTAATCCGCAGGTTAAATATAAAAAGGATGGCGAACAACAACAACGCCAAACTTACCGCCGTGGCAATGTTGGCAACAATGGTGCCCGAGAATCGCCCGAACGCCAGCATATCAGGATCGCCAGACGATGCTGCTTCTAATTGCTCGCCGATAGCAATAAGCGGCAAGGTGAGAAATGGTTGAAAGATGGAGCTTGCAATTCCCGCCAGCAGCCCCGCCAGCAGGGTCCGCCATATCCCCGCGATAAAGGGTGATTTGGGCATGTTAACCTCAATGACAGGGGAAGTTTAAGCCATGACGAACATCATGCGCCGCATTATGCAATTGGTGTTGTGCAGAAAAAGCGGTGAGCCATAGGCCACCACTTGCCATAACAAATAACAGCGAGCCTAATAACAAACGTTGGGCCAGCGATGCTGACTTGGCGGACGAGGTTGATGCCGAGGTAACCTTGGCAAGGTAGGATGATAGGTGCATTTTTCACTCCTTCGGAAAAATAATTATATTGTGAACAATGGATGCTTTATTACAAAGCCCATTGTTACCACGGTCGGCAGGTCTCCTGACTTTGGTGCGGTGATAATTTTTTATTACAAAATTATCAAATAAAAAAACCTTCCCAATAATATTATCAGTGGTTTTTTCTTTGCATATTCATGCGCCACACCCACAGTTGCGAAGGACAGTTGAGATTATCAAATATCGCCAAAACGATTACCTTGATTCCCATTCCCTATTAAGCCCAATTTGACGAACTATCGCGTCAAACAAGCACCAGCTATGGTAAAAAAAATAATACTTTATTTTGCGCCCCATAGCAAACAAAAAATGCTAATGGTCCTTTAAATGAATATCATCAGAATAATTGTAGCCCAATTTTTCGCGCGCTAGTTCTTCCAAAAAATCTTTATCGGGATGATTGCTATCCAACGATCTTATTTTTTTGCCTAATATCTGATTTTTTTCTTGCCATTGTTTTTGCTGATTCTTTAATACTGCTATCTCTTGATTTTTTTTAAACAGGCGGTAGGTTTGCAAGGCCGTGTTGGTAATCCCGTAAAGGATTCCCAGGGTAAAGAGTAAAAAAATAGTTTTTTTAAATCGCATGGACGTTATAATGACTAGGCCTCAAGTTTTTTTAACCATCTGTTCTATATCAAACATATGGCAAAGCGGCAATTGCTCCCTATATCCTGTCGCTTATCTTTTTGCGGCTGTGAGCGCAATAGCGACAACAGCTAATCGTTGCGCCGCACCGAAAAAAGGTCGGATAAAGAAGCCTCGCCGTCATCCACCGCCTCGGCATTTTTGCGCGCGCTGGCTTTTTTCGCTTTATCAACTTTGGTGCTACGCTTCATCGGGGGTGCACCCTCATCGGTCGTTTCACCGCGCAGGTCAACCACCTCAGGATACCTTGCCCAACGTTGATTCGCAACATCTTGCCTAATATTTTCCCTGCTATTTCCCCTGCCATCTTGCATCACATCTTCGTCTTCATCCTCGGCCGAGCCAAAAAAACCCCCAAAGAATCTCTTCATCAAACCTGGTTTCTTTTTCTCGGCAAGGTTTCTTTCTTGATAGATTGAATTCCCGTCTAAGGCGGCGGCATCTTCTTCCTCGCGCTTTTGCCTTGCCAATTGCCAGGCGGCATAATGTTGGTTGATGTCGCCATCATCGCCCGAATCACCACGCCCATCGTCATGTTGGCTGGTGGCCAAACGCCGAGCATCCCTTGCTTCGTCGCCTATGATATTTTTTGAAAAATCGTCAAAATCTGCCATGGCTTCTTTCACGGGGTCGTGGGTATCGGTGGGGCTTTTGGTTGCAAAACTTCTATGCACCGTGCCCGCTTCCTCAATATCATCCAACGATGCCGCTTCCCCGCCAGCCGCAACATTATTGGCTCCCTGAGCAAAGGGATTATCAAAAATGGGGCGACCGCCGCCGCCAGTCTTTTCGTTGTTCATACCCATGGTCCTGGAAAAAGATGAAAAACCCTTGCGGCTATCGCCTTCATCGCTCGCCATGCTTGCGGCGTGGTTTGTATTTTTATTGTCAGTGGTATCGGTATAGGTATCATCATCCTGCATATTGCCATCTGCCCGCGCGGTCAGGTCGTTATAGCTCGAGCGATGCACCGTGGTGTCATCGGCATCGGACGAAAATTCGTCGCGTTGCATAAATGATGAATGGGTATTATCCCCTTCGCCATCCATTTTTGTGTCGCTTTCTTCTTCCAACGGGCGCAATGGGTTAAAGGGATTTAACGGGGTATTTTTGATGGACGCCAAATGCTCGTCGGTTTTATCCGCGGTGCTGGATTGGAATACTGACGACAATTTGCTGGTCGCGCCGTCTTGCTTAATACCCGTTGCCACCAAAGAAACCCTTATCTTGCCTTTTAAATTCTCATCGCTTGCACTACCGATATGAATATTGCAATTCTCGCCCGCCGCCTTGGCAATAATGCCGATGGATTTTTCGGTTTCAAATAATGTGAGGTCATCGCCGCCAGAAATATTAATAAGCAATTGGCGCGCCCCCGCAATGTCGGTATTTTCTAATAAAGGATTTTGAATGGCGCGCTGCGCGGCCAATGTGGCGCGGTCTTTGCCGCTTGCCTCACCCGTGCCCAACACGGCGCGACCCATTTCAGCCATCACACTTCGCAGGTCGGCCAGATCCAAATTGATATGGCCAGGGCGCACAATAATATCGCTAATACCCGCCACACCATTATACAGAACTTCATCGGCCAATATAAATGCTTCGCGGTTTGTGGTTTTTTCGTTGGCCAGCGACATCAAATTTTGATTGGGTACAATAATCAAAGTGCCGACTTGATCCTTCATGGCGCGAATACCATCAAGCGCAACATCCATTTTCTTGCGTCCTTCAAAACCAAATGGTTTGGTGATAACCCCGATGGTCAATATATTCATTTCTTTGGCAATTTTTGCAACCAATGGCGCCGCCCCCGTGCCCGTGCCCCCGCCCATGCCCGCGGTGATAAACAACATGTTACAATTTTTTAAAGTCTCCTTGATCTCGGCGGTGTTTTCACGCGCCGCTTCCCGCCCAACCTCGGGGTTGCCACCCGCGCCAAGTCCCTGGGTTAGGGTGCTGCCCAATTGAATTTTTACATCGGCTTTGGAATGCATCAATGATTGCACGTCGGTGTTGGCGGCAACAAATTGCACGCCCAGTAATTTTTTTTCCACCATGTTGTTGACAGCGTTGCACCCTGCACCGCCCACGCCAAAAACAATTATATTGGGATTAAAACTCATAACTTTTGTTCCTTATTCTTATAATAATTCGATCTATTCCACAAGTTCTTTCGGGTATTTCTAGGTTTAGCCATAATTTCTTTTCGCCCAAGCGATGATGTTGTGTAAAATAGAATTTTTGGGTAAGGGTTGGTAAAAATCAACGGGGGAAATATTTTTTTGTTGCTGGTTAAGTTGTTTTTTGATGATGAATAAAGCCGTGCCAATTATTCCTGCAATTTCTATGCCATGTATATATGGCGGTAAGTTTTTAATATCGGTCGTGGGCGTGGTGCGCACCATTTTCTTTAATTTTTCTTTGAGCAATTCGTCCAAACCCTTTATTTTTGCGCCACCGCCGCTTACCGTCATCACCGATAATTGTCGATAATCGATATGATTTTTTTCTAAAATGCCAATGGCTTGATTGAAAACTTGCGATAAATAATCCCGCACCACCAACAATGCCTTATCCATATCGACATGCGGCAACAATGGGTTGGGGGAAAAATGCTTGGCACCGTCGCGACTGCTATTGCCCACTGGATTATCCATTGGGTTGCCATGTCCCGTGATATTAGGCAAATTCTTTTTTAATGCTTCGGCGGTTTTTATATCAATGGCGAGGGCGTTGGCCAATTGCTTGGTTAAAAAACTTCCGCCCAGGTTAAATCGGTGCATGAATATAGGGCAAAAGTTTTTTATCACCGCCAGGTTAATAGTCTCCGCCCCAATATGAATTGATAATGCCCCCATCTCTTGCTCATCAACCGATGTCATGCCAAGCGCCACCGCCATGGCTTCGTCTATCAACAACGACGGGGGTAAATTTAACTTCTCCAAAAAACCATCAATATTCTGCAGGGCATGGCGTTCTTCATATATCATCGCCATGGTCAGGGAAAGATTTTGCCCCACCAAACCCAATGGATTTTTTAAGGATGGCGAGCTGTCAAGCCGATATTCAAAAGGTATGGGATAAAGCAAATGATATTCCTCCACCGATTTGGGCGACCAAAATTTTTGATTGAGGGTCGCAAGATGACGGCGCGACACCGCGGCACCGCCCAGGCTTAATTTGTATTTCTTCATCAACACCACGGGTTGCGGGCCCGAAAACAACACGGCAATTTGTTTTAAATTATATTCTGCCATTTTTTCTGCCTGGTTCAAGGCTAGAAATACCCTGTCGCGGCAAGCCTTCAAGTCGGTGATGAAACCGTCCTTCAACCCCAGCGAAGGAGTCATACCAATGCCCATCAACAGCGGATTATTTTGTCGGTCGCGCCTGAAAATAGCAACCCTTATCATGCTGCTGCCCAAGGACAGCACGCCAAATGGTTCGTTATCAAATTTTTGCGAAAAATCTTGCCAACTGTCCCTTAATGCCGCGGCGGGTGCCAACCAACGATTCTTTGTTAAAGTCATTCTTTATTATAGCTCATTTACTTTGTATTTTGTTATTATCTTCTGTTATTTATTGGGCGATAATAACCTCACCAAAGTTTGGTTTTCAAGTCTAAGGTCAAGCTTGGCAATTTTTAAATCCAAAATCTTATCCACCAATATTAATTTGCTTAAACGCGCCAAGGTTTCCGTGGTGAGGTTTTCTGGCAATTCGACCAACAGATCGTCATGACCCAACGGCCGCGCCAAAAACAAACGCCAACGTCGCCCGCCAACGAATTGCGCTTCCCTCACAATATCCAATAACAGGCTATAGGCTTGCAAGCCATTATATAATTCAAAAAAGTTTTTTATCAACCTGGCTTCTTCTGCTTCGCTTTGCGCCTCGCTCCTTACACGCATGATGTCTTTCAATTTATCGCCCCCCGCCGATGGCAGGGGTAACAAGCGGCCATCAAGCGTGATTATCTTATTTTGCGGCGATAACACCGCCAAGGGTTGCCGTTCCACAAAATTGATACGCAATTGGCGGCTGGGGTAATGCACCACCACTGTCGCCGATAACACCATGGGCAGGGCTTCCAATTCTTTTTTTATAGAGCGCGCGGGAATAAGCGGCAAGGCTTCGCCCAAGGCAACTTGGTGGCTGGCCAAAACCTTGCCAACAATATCCTGTTCCGAAGTGAAGGTGGTTTGGCTTATCGCCGTGGACCGCAACACAAAATCCAAACGCCGCGCCAACGATTCTATTCTTGGCGTGATAAAATAAAGGCGATTATCGGGGTTGAGCGGTGGGTAGAGAAAAAAATAGACAAACCCACCAGTCGCCAGAATGATGGTCAATATCATAAAACCAGCAAGCCGATGGTAAAAATGATTCATATTTTTTATCAGGTTGATATTACAATTTTAAACTGGCACTTGATAGAATATATTCCACCAATTGCGTAAAAGAAATATCCTTATACTTCGCCTGTTCGGGAACCAATGACAGGGCTGTCATGCCTGGCTGGGTGTTAGTTTCCAAAATAACCAATTGTTTTTTGATGGGGTTATAACGGAAATCACTGCGGCTGACACCCGCCGCGCCGATAGCGCGATGCGCCGCCAAACCCATCGCCAAACATTGTTGATATACGTCGGGCGCAATAGCGGCGGGGCAAACATGGGTTGTTTCACCGTCTTGGTATTTTGCTTTGTAATCATAAACCCCGCGCTTGGGTTGCAATTCGGTTACCGCCAAGGCACGGGCGACACCGTCGATTTCCAACACCGCGGTGGTTAATTCTAACCCATCGATATATTCTTCTATCAAGGCGTCGCCAAAATGCCATGACGATAGGTCGGGCATCGCGCTTTCGGTTTTAACAATATACAAACCAACCGACGATCCTTCGTATATTGGTTTGATGACCAGGGGAAAACCGATGGTTATGTCTTTGCTGGTTAATCCATTAACCTTTGCCGCGTCATAAGATTCATGTTGGGCAATGGGCAACCCATGTTGCTGAAAGAGATTCAGGCTTGCCAATTTGTTCATGGCTAGGCGCGAAGCCGCGGGTCCAGAATGGGTATAGGGAATCCTGAGCGATTCCAATATTTCCTGCACCGCACCATCTTCACCAAACTGACCATGCAGGGCGTTGAAGCAAGCGTCGGGCGCAAATTCTTGCAATTGCTTTTTAAATTGCGCTAGGGAAGCCGCATCAGTCCGGGCGGGATCAAATTTTTTGCTTTCATAACCCAGTGCATTTAAAGCATCATAAACCGCGGCACCCGACACCAACGAAACTTCGCGCTCGGCCGATGGCCCGCCAAGCAACAGCGCAATTTTTTTATATTTTTTTTTCATAATATTAAATTTATTTCCTTTCGCCGACTTTTTTTATTTCCCATTCCAAATTAATATGTAATTTTTCTTTCACCAATGCAACCGCCCGCTCGCCCAGTGCCTCTATATCAGCGGCGGTCGCGTTATCATCGTTGATTAAAAAATTGCAATGTTTTTCACTGAAGATAGCACCGCCCAAGCGATGCCCGCGCAAGCCAACAGCATCTATCAATTGCCAGGCATGTTGCGGCAAGGGATTTTTAAAAGTCGACCCGCCCGTTTTACCACGTAAGGGTTGGTTTTTGTTTTTCTCTTCCTTCAGCCTTAGCATTGTCTCGCGAATTTTTTCTTCATCGCCTGGCTTGGCCGTAAAATGAGCGGCCACACAAATAGCCCCGCGTGGAATAAGCGAATGACGATAAGAAAATTGTAATTGGTCGCGGGTCAGGGTAATGAGTTCACCATCGCGCGTTATGAAATCGGCGTGGTGCAAGACGTCCTTGGTCTCCCCCCCGAAGCAACCCGCATTCATAACCACCGCCCCACCCACGGTGCCTGGAATACCCAAATAAAATTCTAAGCCCGTTATTTTTTCTTTCAAGGCAAATTGTGCCAAGCTGGCATCCAGCACCGCCGCCCCCGCCGTTATCATCCCTGCTTCGTGGCTCATGGTTTGAAATCCTTTGCCACATTTTACCACCGCGCCGCGCCAGCCACCATCGCGCACCAGCAGGTTAGACGCCGCCCCCACGGGCAAGAGCGGCACATCCCGCGGCAGTAATTGCAAAAAATCCTTTACATCATCGCTATCCTGGGCGACAAAAAAAACATCGGCCTTGCCACCCACCTGAAACCAGGTGTGGGGTGCAAGCGGTTCATCGAACAACAATTTGCCCCTTACCTTGCCCGTCAATAATGTTTGCAGGGGGGTTGACGCCATGGATGCAATATTTCCTTCTGACATTTATAATAATTTTTCTAACGCCGCGGGCAAAGCATTGGCCCATTTCGAAGCATTGCCAGCCCCCAAACAGAGCAACATATCGTTCGGTTGAAGCTTGCTCGCCAATTGTTGGGCTATTGCATCAACCGTTTCGGTCGACAACAATTTGTGGGCATCGCGATGCCCGCCCTTTTGTATCATGGCCAGCAAGGCTTCGGCATCCACCCCTTCTATCGGGGCTTCACCCGCGCGATAAATATCGGCGATAAATAATAAATCGGTATTCAACAGCGAGCGCGAGAAGTCTTGCATCAAGTCGCGCAACCGCGTGTAGCGGTGGGGTTCCATGATAACCACCAATCGGCCTTGCTCTCCCCTTGCCTGCAACGCCAGCCGCGCGGCGGATAACACGGCTTCAATTTCCACGGGGTGGTGAGCATAATCATCTATCACCTTAATATTTTTTTTATCCTTACCCTGCACAATACCAGCTAGGGTAAAACGTCTTTTGACCCCTTGGAAAGATTCCAAAGCAGTGCGAATATCCGCCCATGGAATATTGGCCGAACGCGCCACCGCAATGGCGGCGGCGGCGTTGCTAACATTATGGTAACCGAACAATGGCAAACGGATGGATTTTTCGGTGCTGCCATCCATCGTTATATCAAACAACGCACCGTCACCATCGAACAGCGTGTTGCTGATACGCGCCAAGGCTTGCGGTGCAATGCCGTAGGTAACAATCTTCCGCCCTTTAATTTTTTTAATCAATTGCGCCACGACAGGATGGTCAAGGCAGGCCACCACAAAACCGTCAATCGGCACGCGGCGTAAAAAATCATAAAAAGCCATTTTCACTTTTTCAAAATCGCCATAATGGTCAAGATGTTCGGGGTCGATGTTGGTGACCACCGCCACCGCGGCGGGCAACAACAAAAACGATCCATCGGATTCGTCGGCTTCGGCTATTAACCAATCGCCCTTTCCCAATTTGGCGTTGGAAGAATAATTGTTAATAATACCGCCGCCAATAACGATGGGGTCCACCCCCGCCGTCACAAAAATATGGGCTATCAACGATGTCGTGGTGGTTTTGCCGTGGGTGCCCGATATGGCGATGGATTTTTTTAACCGCATCAAGGTTGCCAACATATCGGCGCGATGCACGATGGGTATTTTTAAATCCACCGCCGCCTGATATTCGGGGTTATCTTTTTTGATGGCGGTGCTGACCACCATGGTATCAACCCCGACAATATTTTTTTTATCCTGGCCCAGGTTGATGACGATCCCTTTTTCCTTTAACCTTATCACATTGGCATTTTCGCTGTTGTCGCTGCCCGCTATTTTATAGCCAAGGTCGTGCATAACCTCGGCTATGGCCGACATGCCGATACCACCGATGCCAACAAAATAAATTATGCCTAAGGGGCGCGCGGCAGCGGGGTTGGCGATGTCAGATAATTGATCTTCGGTTTTGGGGAAAGGTGTCATTTTTTTATGCCGATTTTTTATGTTGTTTTGCCACGCTTATAGCCAATTTCATCAATTCAGCACCAGCATTTTTTTGAGCAAAGTTTTTAATATTGCTGGCTAATTGTTGGCGATGTTTGGGGTTGAGGATAAGGTCAAACAATTCATCAGCCAAGGCTTCGCTTAATTGCTCATTGTCGGCGGGGGTTTTGTTTTTCTTTTCGCTAAGCAAGCGGCAAGCTTTTTTATCGGCCAACAACCGCGCGTTATAATATTGGTGGTTGTCGGTCGCGAAGGGAAAGGGAATAAGGATGGAGGGTTTTGCCATGCTGGCAACCTCGGCTATGGTTGATGCCCCCGCGCGACCAATAAAAATATCCGCCGCCGCCAATTTTTGTGGCACATCATAAAAAAAATCTTTGATATCATGCTTGACGCCCAAGTTATTATAGGCAATGGCCAAATCCTTGATTTGCTCGGCCTTGCATTGTTGTTGAATGTGAATGTTTATCGCCGTGCCATCCAATTTTTTTAGCAATTTTTCTATAGCGCGCGGCACAATATCGGCAAAGACCTTTGCCCCCTGCGAGCCACCCGTCACCAATATGGTGATATTTTTTTTGCTAGTTTTATGCCCTGCATCCTCGCCCGCTTGTAAGAATTCTTGTTTGATGGGGGTGCCGACAAAGTGGGTTTTTGCTTTTTCTTGCTTGCTCAACCCGCGGCAGGTTGGCAAGCCCGTGGCTATCGCCGCGGCGGATGATTTAAACAAACGATTAGCGCGACCCATCACCGCATTTTGTTCCAAAAAAATATGGGGCACACGGCCTAGGCGCGCCACCAAAAAACTGGGTATCATCATGTAGCCACCAAAACCCAATAATATATCGGGGCGTTCGCGGCGCAACAATTTCGCAGCAGGCAACATACTGGTCAAGAGCGACAGGGCGGATATTATTTTTTTTACTTTGCCGCCTTGCGGACTTTTTAACGGCAAGCAATATATCGGGCAGTTTAATTTTTCTTGGTCCATAGCCTGCTTAAAATATTCGAAGCCGCGTTGTTCGCACAGAATGCTGGGGGCATGGCCATGTTTGGCAAGCAACCGCGCCACCGCCAAGGCGGGAAAACTATGCCCGCCCGTGCCGCCCGAAACCAACAATATTTTATATTGTTGCTGCGCTGGCGAAGCGATTTTTGCTTTCACTTTTTTTGCTTTCATTGTTTTTTTAATCATTTTTTTGTCGGGTTAGTGCCAATAAAAATCCCATGCTCAGCGCGCTCGCCATCATCGCCGACCCACCGTAAGAAATAAAAGGCAAGGTTAAGCCCTTGGTTGGTCCTAACCCAAGCGCGCTAAAAATATTAATAAGCGCAATCAAACCAAATTGACAGGTTAAACCACCGCCCGCAATAATAACAAAATTATTCTTGCTTTCATAAAGCCGCTTAAAACATTTCAAAATGATAACAGGGTAGATAGCAATAATCAGCAGGGTCGGCACCAAACCCAATTCTTCGCCCAACAAAGCCAAAATGAAATCGGTGTGAACATCGGGCAAGGTTAATTTGACCACGCCATTACCCAAACCCACGCCAAAAAAACCACCATTGGCGAAGGCCGCCAGCGATTTTTTTACTTGGTAATCATTCACATGTAATATCCTGTCCTGCACATGCGGAAAAACATAATAAACCACCACCACCAGAACCAGCGCGGCGATAAACAGCGGAAATATAAAACGAAACGACGTGCCCGCAAAAAATAAAATAATCAAAAATGTCGAACATACCAAAATAGTCATGCCGATATCAGGCTGCGATAATAACAAACCCGCCACCAACAACAAAATAAAGGACGCCAAGCCATAAAACATTACCTGTTCTTGTTTTTTGCCCAACACAAACAAATTGGCAAACAATACCGCCAAGCTGGGTTTAATAAATTCAGAAGGCTGCAAGGCAAATCCAAACAACGACAACCAACGCCGCGCCCCCTTCGCCTCTTGCCCACCCTTAATCAATATTAAAATCATCAAGGTCAGGGCAACAAAAAACAACACACCCGAACAGGCCTTAACCTGACGGGGCGATAAAAAACTTACCCCCAGCATGATTAGGATAGCACCGACGACAAAAACAATATGCTTAAAAAAAACATTGGGCGGGGTGTTGGCGTTGGCCATGCTCGACGATACCGCCAACAAACCAATCGCCATCAACAAAAAAACCAACACGATGGTGCCAATATCGACCGACCACCACCAACGGGCAAGCAATCCTCTATCCGCGCGGGTGAATAATAAACGTGCCATATTTATTTTTGTAAATTCAAAACATGTTTTTTAAAATCATTGCCACGCTCTTCAAAATTTTTATATTGGTCGAAGCTTGCCCCCACGGGCGACAACAACACAACATCCCCCGCCCGCGCTTCCTGGTGCGCCGCGGTCAGGGCTTCCGCCAAATCGTTAAAAATCATACTCGGGATTTGCTCCATGGTTTCTGCTTGCAATTTTCTTGCCCCTTCACCAAAAAAATAACCTTTGGTAATGTGGCTTGCAACCGTCTTAAGGTCAGCAAACCGATCGCCGCTTTTTAATTGCCCGCCCGCCAACCAACGGATATTGTTAAAACTGCTCAAGGATTTTAAACTGGCATCAACATTGGTTGCCTTGCTGTCGTTGATATATTGCACACCCGCCATGCTCGCCACCATTTCTTGGCGATGCGGCAGCGGCATGAAACCTTGCACCGCCGATACAATATTTTTGATATCCAAACCATAATAATCCGCCACCAAATAGGCCGCCGCCATGTTCTGTGCATTATGCGGCCCCTGTAGCGCGGGGTGAAAGGGCAAGGTGCCAAGATTTTTGTCGCGGCGTGCATCAACCAACTGCCCATCCCGAACCCCGACGCCCCCCGCGGGCAGGGTTATGCCCGAGATAGGTATCAAGTTTAATCGGCCTTTGTTCTGTTCGTAATAGGCGCGGCAAAATTCATCATCCACCCCGATGATGGATAATTTTGGAACATCCCCCGCCGAAGAAAAAATTTTTGTTTTGATGGCAAGATATTTTTCCATCGTGTCATGGCGTTCCAAATGATCAAAAGATAAATTGAGCAGCACCGCAACCTGTGGCACGGGTTTAACCATGCGTTCCAATTGATAGGAGCTTAATTCTAAAACATAAATACCCTTGTCGGGTAAGACAGGCAGGGAGAGTGCCGCCGCGCCAATATTGCCACCCATCACCGCGGGCATATGATTGACCGCCAAGATATGGGTTATTAATTTGGTGGTGGTGGATTTGCCGTTGGTGCCCGTGATAAAAACAAAATCGCGCTGCCCATGCCATTCGTTAAACAGCAAATCAACATCCACCATGGTGGGCACGCCCAGGGCGCGCGCGCGTAACGCCGCGGGGTGCGCCATTTTCACCCGCGATGTTTCGGCGGGGATGCCAGGCGAGAGCAGCAACATATCCACGCCATCGCTGGCTTGCCAGTCATGGGGGGCGAGCAAAGCAATATTGGCTTGGCTGGCGGCAAGGCGATTTTTTTCATCGTCATCGAAGGCAACAACCTCTGCCCCCGCCATTGTTAAAGTTTTGATAGCCGCCAACCCCGTCAAGCCAAGCCCAACCACGTATATTTTTTTCTTATTTTTTTGATAAGAAGGCAGTAACATTATGATCTAACGCAATTTTAAAGTGCTGAGGGCTAGGAGCGCGCATATCCCCGCCACGATCCAAAACCGAATGACAATATGCGTTTCCGCCAAACCTTTTTCTTCGTAGTGATGATGCAATGGTGCCATTAAAAATATGCGCCTGCCTGTCTTATATTTCATTTTGCTATATTTAAAATAACCAACTTGAAGCATCACCGATAAGGCCTCCACCACAAACAAAAACCCCGCCATGCCCAAAACAATTTCATGTTTGACAGCAACCGCAATATAACCCAAGGCACCACCAAGAGCCAAGGAGCCCGTGTCGCCCATGAATATCATCGCGGGCGGCGCGTTGAACCATAAAAACCCAAGGCCCGCGCCGATGATGGCGGCGCAAAAAACCGCCAATTCACCACTTTCGGGCACATGATGGATTTGCAAATAATCGGCGTAGATGCTGTTACCAACCAAGTAGCTGATAAGGCCAAACACCGCCGCCACCACCAAAATAGGACCAATAGCCAAACCATCCAGCCCGTCGGTCAAATTCACCGCGTTGGCCGAGCCAACTATCACAAAGAAAACCACCAGCAAAAACCATAAACCAAATTGAATGCTTATATCTTTAAAAAATGGAAAATAAAGACTGGTGGCGATGTCTTTGTTTGGGCTGGCTTGGTAGATGAACCAAAACCCAATCACCGCCAACCCCGCCCCCAACAACAGTCGCAATTTTCCCGAAAGGCCGCGCCCTAATTTTTTATTATGTTTTTTAACTTTTTGCAGGTCATCCACCATGCCAATCAACCCAAAACCCGTGAAGACAACCACCGCGCCCCACAAAATGATATTTTGAGCATTGCCCCACAAAAAAAGCGAGAAAAGGGTGGAGACAATAATCATCATGCCGCCCATAGTCGGGGTGCCCGATTTTTTTAAATGATTCTTTGGCACATCGGCCCTGACATTGCTGTTGCCATGTTGCTGCGCCCGCAACCACAACATAAAGGGCGGATAAAAAAACAGCGAAAATAAAAAGGCGGTCAACATCGCCATCAGGGCCCGAAAGGTCAGGTAACGAAACACGTTAAAAAACCCATAAATATCGTCTAATTGGGGCAGGTAATGGTAAAACATAATTTCTATATTTTTTACATTTGGTTTAATTAATAGATGACCTCTCTTGCAGGTATTTGACAATTTTTTCAAGCCCCATAGAATGGGAGGCCTTGACCATGATAATATCGCCGTTGGCAAGAATTTCATCGAGCACATCGATGGCTTGGTCGGCGTCGTCAACGGTAATCACGCGTTCCAAGGATGTATTGGTAGATGGTTTGGGTTTGTTCAAACGGAATTTGCGTCTACTGGAAAAAGATAGCGGTGGTTGCACATGTATAACTGCTGTCCTTTCGCTACCATGTAATAAAAAATGCTCCCAAGCTTGCCTCATTAAATCGCCAACGAAGATGAGATAATCCACTGAACGCTGGGCTACGTCAACTATCTCCTTATGATATTCTAATTCCTTATCGCCCAATTCTTTCATATCGCCAAGGATGGCAATTTTTCTAGCATTTCCTGACGCTTCAATGCCCAACGCTGGCTCAACATAATTCTCGAGGTTTTGTAACGCCGCCTTCATCGATGCTGGCGCGGCGTTGTAGGATTCATCTATCAACACTATTCTTTTACTACCTATTTTTAATAATTCGCTATTGCCCCGCCCGGTTGGCGCGTCATAGGTTGATAATTGTTGCGCGGCGGTGTCTGCTACCTGTGGCCCCAACAAATACCGAAGCCCAGTCAAAGCAAACAAGCTATTTAATGCTTGATGCGACCCGCTCAGATTAAGATTATAATTTTCTTGCTTGCCGCACAATCGCGCCTGAATGGTTTGACCTGACCCAAGATGGTTGGCTGTTTTAACCAAATGCGCATCGCACCCAGTCCAATCCCCCACCGACACCACTTTCCCTTCTGGGTGATGTTGTTTAAATTTCTGCGATAGAAAATCAAAAAAATTATATTTTGCTTCGCGTGCTTTTTCTAATATCGCCATGGGCGCATCGGGTGCCATATGTTCCAGCAATTCACCCTTGGCTTCGGCAATGCCGCGCAAACTGCCCAAATAACCAATATGGTTTTCACGAATGTTGGTGATGACAACAATATCGGGGCGCAGGGTTTCACCAATCTGCAACAATTCGCCCTGATGATTCATCCCGCATTCATAAACCCCCGCCTTGATATCGGCGCGGCTGTTCATCAAACATAACGGCACGCCCAGGGTATTGTTTTGATTGGCGGGGGATTTGTAATAATGCTCACCCGTTTTTTCTAACACATGACCAATCATTTCTTTAACCGATGTTTTGCCCACCGACCCCGTAATCGCCAAAACCTTGCCGCCATTTTTTTTTATTTCATCGCGGCGATAACGGGCAAGTTTTATAATATCCGCCATGATATCATCGCTGGCTATCAATTTTTGTTGTATGTTGGTTGGATAATTTTTGATAACCCCTCGCAAACACAAACTGCCTACTGCCCCTTGGTTAATAACCTGTTCTATATAATCATGGCCATCTTGCTTGGTGCCGACCAATGGCAAAAAAATATCGCCTGGCTTGACCTGTCGGCTATCGATGATGAATCCTTCCGCCCCGCCAGTTTCAAGATGACATGCGCGACCCAAGGCCGATGATAATTGTTGGTTAGTCCATAGCATTTTTTATTTCTTCCCTTATTACCGCGCCGTCATCAAATGGTAAAATTTCTTCGCCGACAATTTGTCCTGTCTCGTGCCCCTTGCCCGCCACCAAAATAATATCGCCCGCCCGCGCCATGGCCACGGCCAGGGCAATGGCTTGCTTGCGGTTTTGCGCTTCTATCGCCTTGGGGCAAGTCGCCAAAATGGCTTTTCTTATGGCTTCTGGTTTTTCCTTCCGTGGGTTGTCATCGGTGATAATGACTTCATCGGCCAGGTCATTGGCAACCTGCCCCATTTTTGGCCGCTTAAAAGGATCGCGATTACCACCGCAACCAAACACCACAATCAATTTACCGCGCACGAAGGGGCGCAGGGTGCGCAATATAGTCGCCAAGGCCGCGTCGGTATGGGCATAATCGACAAAAAAATGGGCGTCCCTATGCTCGGCAATTTTTTCTATGCGACCACGAATGGGCGACAGGCTGGCTAAATGCGGCAAAAATTTTTCTAATTCTGAGGAAGTATTTTCTTTCATCACCATCAACAAGGCCGTCAAAGCATTTTCGGCCTGAAAATGCCCCGCCAGGGGCAGGGTTGCCGTATAATTTTTATCCATAAACAAAAATTCCAATTTTTGCCCCGCCGCCGCGGTGGGGGTGGTGGCCAGCAAGCATAATGTAGCGTCAGGATTTTTGCCACGACTCATCATTATTTTTTTCAAACCACGTTGTTTGCAAATATCGCTTATTTTTTCCGCCACGGGACTATGTTGCCAAAATATCGCCCGCCCGCCCACGGGCAATAATTCGCCGAACAAACGCAATTTACTATCGTGATAATGTTCTAAGGTTCGATGATAATCCAAATGGTCTTGGCTTAATTCCGCCATCGCTGCCGACAGAATATTTTTTGCCAAACCGTCCAATCGATGTTGGTGCAAGCCGTGAGAGGAAGCCTCCATCGCTACATGCTGAATATTTTCTTGCTGTAGCCCCGCCAGGGCGGGATAAAGCCATTCGGGGTCGGGCGTGGTGTGGCTTAGGTTGGTCAATGTTTTTTTGCCCGCGGCTTCTTTCACTATCCCCAATGTTCCGACCGACGCCGAATCATCCCCTGCCTTCGCCCATAATTCCCGCGCCATCTGGACAATACTGCTCTTACCATTGGTGCCCGTCACCAACGCCAAATATTGTGGCATGGCCCCCGCACGCGCCGCCAGGAGCAAAGCCAAATCGCGCCGCGGCTCGTTGCTTTTTATCACGCTAACCGTGGCTGACGATTGAACATCAATGTCGCTTGCGGTTAGTATCGCGCTGGCGCCATTGTTAATGGCCGCATCGATATAATCGGCGCCGTCTTGCCCGCCTTCAAAACTGCGTGGCAAAGCAACAAACAGCGCGCCTGCCTTGACCCGTCGGCTATCGGCGGTGATACCGCTGTAGCGATTGGCAAGCTGGTTTATTTGTTCGGGCGATAATGCTGGGGCGATGGATGGCATGTGCGGATGATAAGGTGAGTTATATTCATAAAGCAACGGGGTATTTTTTCATTACCACCCGCCCTTACCTTTTTACAGCTTGTTTTGCTTGCTTCTTGGGTGCCGTTTTTACTTGGCGCGAAGCATCCTGCTGGCCTTCATTCTTTGTCAAATCTTTTATATTGCTGATGGCTTGATAATCATTATCATGATTTTTTTCGACATTGCGGTTGGGTATTAAGGGTAGGAGCGGAGCTATTTTTCCTATCAAGCGGCCTGTGGCTGGGGCCAGCGTAGCCGAGGCCAGGTCGCCCTTTTGTGTGTTATCAAGCAAGAGAAAAACCAGGTAGCGTGGCTTTGACACGGGAAAAACGGCAATGAAGCTGGTTAGGTTTTTTCCTTTATCATATTGTCCATTCAATGTTTTTTCCGCGGTGCCAGTTTTGCCACCAATTTCATAACCCGCCACCCCCGTTTGATTAATCCGCCGCCCCGAACCATATAAAACATTCAACCTTAACAAACGTCGCAATTCTTCGCGCGTGGTGCTCTTCACAAGTTCTGGTCCTGTTTTTTTATGTTGCTCGTTGGCGGCTGTATCACGCCCTAACAACCACGAAGCCATTTTATCTTGCCAGGCGACAGGCAAGACCGCCATCAGGGCATTGCTGACGGTTTCTTTTTTGGGTTGGCTGTCTAACGGTGTATTATTGTCATGATGGGTCACGCGAAAAGATGGCGCACGCCACACCCCGTCGCCCAGCAACGCCGCCACCGCCGTGGCAAATTGCAACGGCGGCAAAGACAAACCATGTCCAAAACTGATGGTGCCAGATTCTATCCGTCCCCAATTTTTTGGTGCGATGGGTTTGGCAACTTCTTGGTCAGAAAATGGTAATTCTATTTTTGATAACAGATGCAACGAACGTAAAAAATCACGCTGCGCTGCGCTGTTGCCCGCCAGCACATCTTTGGTAAGCAAAATGGTGCCGATATTAGAAGAATAAATAAATATCTCATCGCTGGTTATGGGGCGATCTATGGGGTGCATGTCGCTTATGGTGTAATCATCGATGCTTAATGGGACAGTAACATCCCACAATTTTTTACGCCAAGATTCTTTGCCTAGCTGGTTTTTATCAACCGCTGGCTGTTCATCCAACCATTTGGCGATGGTTATAATTTTCATAACCGAACCCAATTCGTAACTACCACCTATCATCATATTAAAAGTATTGTTGATATCCAACTTGGTGCGATTATTGGGATTGAATCCTGGCAAGGATGATAGCCCCAATATTTCGCCATTTTGAATATCCATCACCACGCCGCCCGCGGCCGAGGCCTTATGTTCGGCGGCGGCGACCGATAATTCTTCATCCAAAAAATTTTGAACGCGGCTATCAAGCGACAGGCTGACATCTTTGCCCGCGGTCAATTCTTTGTCAAAAAATCTTTCTAAACCCATGATGCCTTTGTTATTGGGCGTAACGAACCCAATGGTCACCGCGCCATGGCTGTTGCTGGGGTAAAAACGTTTGCTGTCATCCATCAATTCTAAGCCAGGGTCGCCAATATCCAGCACCGACCGTTTGATAACGGGATCCAGGTTTTGCACCAAAATTATCCTGCGGTTGGTTTTTTCTTGGAATTGCTTCAACAATGTCTTTTTTTCTAAATAGGGAAAAAGGCTGGTTAATTTGCTGGCGGTGGCATCGGGGTTTAAAATATTATTGGGGTTAACCACTAACGACACGGTGGGCAAATTACCCGCCAACAAAAATCCTGTGCGGTCATAAATTTTTCCCCGCGGGATCATGTTTTCGGGGGCGGGTGCGGGCATCATGATTTTGCCATCGGTGGCATCGGCAATGGCTTGCCAACTTCTATTCATGGCAAGTTCGCTTAGGCGATAAGCGGGAATAACAAAAATGGTTGCCAGTGAGAGGATGCCAATAATCATCCGCCGTTTTATTTTGCGCAAATATATTTGCTGCGGGCGATGCAATGGTTTGAATGCTTCGGGTAAATTTTCTCGGTCTAGCAACTGCTGCTCCTCGATAAAATCTATCAAGGGCGTAATGCGCGGGGTGAGGCGAGACATGGGTTGTTACAAATAATAATAAAAAATAATAGGCGTCATTAATTTAAACTTTTAAGTTGCTTGTTGACCTGTTCTTCACCGTCAAGCGCCAAGCGATTTTGGCTCTGGTTATAAACAAAATTGTTTTGCAAAAACCAATCGCGCGTCACGAATTGGCTTTCGCTCATCCGCTTCATTTCTGGTAAAAATTTTTCGGTGAGGGCCGCCACCGAGGAAGGGCTAGAAAGATTGCTATAGGCTATTTCTAACCGACTATTTTCGGCGCGCACCGCCAGCAATTCTCTTTTCAAAAATTTAACCTCGCGGTTTGCTTGGCTTAAATAATAACCAAGGTAGGTCGGCATCCAACAAAGAATAATCAATGATAGGCTGTAGATAATACCAATGAGCAATTTCTGAAGGGTCATGATTTTTTATTTTCCTTATTTTTTTTAGGCTATTTTTATTGCAAAACGTAATTTGGCGGAACGACTGCGTGGGTTATCTTGCCGCTCGGTATCGCTGGCGACCACAGGTTTTTTACTCAGCAATTCAAACGACGGCTGGTAGGTTGCTTTATCCAAATTATCGGGCATATGGCGCGATGGCCGAGCCTGCGCGGTCGCGCGGTCTTTTAAAAATGTTTTAACAATTTTATCTTCCAAAGAATGGAATGATATCACCACCAAACGTCCGCCAATTTTTAATAATTTTTCGGCGGCTTCTAAGCCATTAACCACCTCGGTCAATTCGTTGTTAACCGCGATACGTAGGGCTTGAAAAACGCGGGTTGCGGGATGAATTTTACCGCGCCCGCCTTTTATAGTATCGCTTATCAACGCACTCAATTGCAGGGTGGTGGTGATGGGCGCCACGGCGCGCTGGGCAACAATTTTTTTTGCTATCCAGCGCGATTTTTTTTCTTCACCATAACGATAAAAAATATTGGCCAATTCTATTTCGCTTTGCTGATTAATAATATCGGCGGCGGTGGGCGTTGCTTCCGCTTGATTCATCCGCATATCCAACGGCGCGTCCTTGGCGAAAGAAAAACCCCGCGCCGCATCGTCCAATTGCATCGAACTAACCCCCAGGTCAAAGACAATGCCGTCTATTTTTTTATCATAATCCTTTAAAAAATGTTGCATCATGCCAAAATTGTTATTGATAAATTCAAAATTCTTATGTTGCTCTTGCAATATTTTTGCCGTTTTGCCCGCGGTCGAATCGCGGTCGACCCCTATCACTTTTTTGGGCTGCCGCGCCAAAATAGCCCGCGTCATGCCACCCGCGCCAAAGGTTGCGTCAATGTAAATACCGTCAGATGTTATAGCCAACATTTCTACAACCTCGGAACATAATACAGGAACATGGGGGGTGGTTTCATCTATCATCAGGTGCTCAATTTTAAATTTTTCGGTGGATTGCGTTTTTTCTTAAATGCGGCGAGGTTGCCTTCGTTCCAAATAAAAAAACGCGTGCCGTGGCCAACAAAAAATAACTTATCGCCCAGCGCAATCTCGGCGTGGTCAAGAAAATCCTGGGGCATAACGAACCGCCCCGTGTCGTCTATCGCCACATCGCGGCTTTCGGCAAACAGCCATGACATATCATCTTCTTCTTGAGAAAACAGGTTGGTTTGTTGCACCACGGCCGATTGCAATTTTTCCATGAAGCTCGTGGGGCAGGCCTCCAACGCCTTGTGATTGGGCGACGGGAAAAGGAAAAACTTTCCTTCTTGCAAATGGCTGCGAAATGGCGATGGCAGGGAAACCCGACCCTTGAGGTCAAGTTTAAGTGGGTAAGTTCCCGTAAACACTGCCGTCGAAACCATGATGATAAAACCTTGCGCCTTGTTTATGGGTTATCCATTGGTAAATTACTAACTTGCTAACCTTCCTGGAAAAAAAATATTCTTAAGGTCGGTCGGCGTTAAGCCAAAAATAGCAGGCTAATATCTTCTAAAAAAAAACAGCACCCCATTTTTGCCATATCATGGGATTTTATGGGATTTTATGGTATTTGTCAACCACTATAATCAACTGCAAAATGCAGTGAACATTGATTGCAATGTAATATCGATACACGCTAGCGGATTATCCGCCGCGGTTGGGCGTTGTTTTGCAACCTTCGCTATATTATTTTTGGCTTTTTGCCGCGTTTTTAATCGCGGGCCTATTAGTCAGCACCCGCGGTCCTTAACAATTTTACAACATCGCGATAGCCCCAGACCGACGCCGCTATCATGGCATTGTATCCGCCATTATTTCTTGCCCTAACATTGGCGCCCGCCGTGATGAGCATGGCTACGATGTCAACATCCCCCTGCCAAGCCGCGGCCATGATGGGGGTGTTGCCTTCCTTATCGGCTTGGTTAGGGTTGGCACCCGCCGCCAACAGCGCGCGCACCGTCTTGTCATTTTTATTGTAAGCGGCCTTCAACAGCGATGTTTCGCCCTTTTCATCCGCCGTATTAACATCAATATTTTTCTTTATTAAGTGCACGACAATATCGGCATCCCCATCGGCGGCGGCGCGCAACATTTCCTTTTCGTCATTGCTTAAGGCAAAGGCGGGTGCTAAGGCAAAAGTCAGGAAAAAAAATAAGCAAGCCAAGAAAAAAATTGGGGAAAAAACTGGGGAAAAACCTGGAAAAAAATTTGTCGAAAAACCTGGCGAGGCGGGCATGAAAAAGCGCGGCAACAAGCTGCGCGATGGTAAAAAAATAAATCCCAATTTATTTTTTGTCATTTTTTATTTATCGTTGCCGCAAAGTCATTCACAGCATTCATGATACCGCTCTTTTTTATAATGTTGCAATAAGAATTGCAACATTTATTTTTTTAAATTAAAGCTAAACAATCCTTCATGTCTTATACCCCGCGCCATTCACAAGAACACCCGCAGTTAAAATTTTTTGGTCGCCGCCTTGGCAAAAAATTAACTGCGCGCCAGCAAGCCATATGGCAAAACGGCTTGCTATCCTATCAAATATCCCCCACCGCCATGAAAAATAATGATTTTTGGCACCGCCATGAGAATTGGTGGTTGGAGATCGGCTTTGGTGGCGGCGAAAACCTATATCATTGGGCTCAGACTCGACCCGAGGTCGGCTTTATCGGTGCCGAACCATTTCGCCATAGCGCGGTCAAATTATTAAGCAAAATTATCGATGACGCGGCAACCCTTCCCAACCTGCATCTTTATACCGATGACATCCATCACCTCCTGCCCCATATGCCCGATGGCTGTTTGGAAAAAATTATTATTCTTTATCCCGACCCCTGGAAAAAACGACGCCACACCCTAAGGCGTATGATATCGCCCCTCACCTTGCCTATCTTTTGCCGTCTGTTAAAACCCGCGGGGCAGATTCTTATTGCGACCGATCATGCTATTTTCTTGCAATCAACCATGATGTATTTTCAACAGGATAAAAATTTTATCTGGAGCAATCACCAACCGCTGATGTGGTTGCAACGCCCTGATATTCTTATGGCTTCGCGCTACGAATTAAAATCGCAAGCCCAACATGATAAACAAAAAAAATTTGGTAAATACCCAACTTACCTCCTTTATACAAAAAATAATAATGAACTTGCTTTGCCTTAAATATAGTAGTATAATGATACGGTATACACCAAGGCAAGATAAGTATTTTGCAAACAATTCAAGGGCTTATATATCATGATTAAAATTTCTAAAATGACCGATTACGCCATTGTTTTGCTGGCCGAATTATCGCGCAGTGCGCCATTTACCACAACACGTTTGCAGGAAGATAATTCAAACCAGGAAAATACTGCTGATGATAGCGCGCCAAACCATTTTATGTCGGCGGGTGATTTGGCGGCCTTAACCATTATCCCCCTGCCCACCGTGCAATTGCTGTTAAAAAAATTAACCGCGGGGGAGATGTTATGGGCGGAGCGTGGCCGCGATGGCGGTTACAAATTGGCAAAACCCCTATCAAGCATTTCGGTGTTCGATGTGTTGTTATTGATGGAGGGGGCACCCGCCCTCACCGCTTGCGTCCATGACAACGATGATAGGTGCGAGAGAACGGATTATTGCCAACTGACGGGTCGCTGGCAAAAAATAAACAAGGTGATCCAAGTTGCGTTGCAGGAAATAACCTTGTCTGACCTTTTGTCGGACGACAAAACATTTCATAAAAACTTTCAACATTTTTTATCAACCTCCCCCACCGCCTAATTACAAAATATGAATCAAGATAATTCACGAAGCGCAAATATCGTCAGTCAGCAAGACGAGCAACAGGGGGCCACGCCACCCGACGCCGTGCAATCGCGATTGGACAAGGATTACGAATTTGGTTTTGTGTCGAAGGTTGATAGCGATATATTGGCGGTCGGCCTGTCCGAAGATGTGGTAAGGAAAATATCGGCCATAAAGGATGAGCCAAGTTGGTTGTTGGATTTTCGGCTGAAGGCCTATCGCTACTGGCAAAAAATGCCCGAACCCAATTGGGCAAGTTTTGCCATTCCCGCTATTGATTATCAAAAAATTTCTTACTTTGCCCAACCCAAAAAATCGGTGGCTAGCCTTGATGAAATTGACCCCGAGGTCATCAAAACATTTGAAAAACTAGGCATTCCCTTAAAGGAGCAAGAGGTTTTGCTCAATGTGAAGGGCGCGCCGCGCGTGGCGGTGGATGCTATTTTCGATAGTGTGTCGGTTGCCACGACCTTTCGCGAAGAATTAGCAAAGGTGGGCGTGGTGTTTTGTGCATTTTCTGAAGCCGTAAAACATTACCCCGAGTTGGTAAAAAAATATTTGGGTTCGGTGGTGCCCTACAGCGACAACAAACATGCCTGCCTCAACAGCGCGGTTTTTTCTGATGGATCTTTTGTTTACATACCGCGCGGCGTAAAATGCCCGATGGAGCTTTCAACCTACTTCCGTATTAATGCCGAGAATACTGGGCAATTCGAGCGAACCCTTATCATCGCCGATGAAGCGGCGGAAGTAAGTTATTTAGAAGGTTGCACCGCGCCGATGCGCGATGAAAATCAATTGCATGCCGCGGTGGTGGAATTGGTAGCGTTGGATGACGCCAGCATAAAATACTCCACGGTGCAAAATTGGTATCCTGGCGACAAAATGGGGCGCGGCGGTATTTATAATTTTGTTACCAAACGCGGGGCTTGTCGCGGCGCGCGCAGCCATATTTCTTGGACTCAGGTCGAAACGGGCAGCGCCATCACATGGAAATACCCTTCCTGTATTTTGCAGGGCGATTATTCCTCGGGCGAATTTTATTCGGTTGCGATTAGCAACAATTATCAAAAAGCCGACACGGGCACCAAGATGATTCACCTTGGCAAACATACCAAATCGCGGATTATTTCAAAGGGCATCGTGGCGGGGCATGGCCATCAGGCCTATCGCGGGTTATTAAAAATTGCTGCCAAGGCCGAAGGCGCGCAAAATTTTACCCAATGCGATTCCCTAATCATTGGCGATGCTGCCATCGCGGAGACTATCCCCTATATCGAGAATAACCAATCGATGGCGAAATTGGAACATGAAGCCACCACAACAAGTTTATCAGAAGAGCAAATTTTTTATTGCCAACAACGCGGCATTGACAAAGAGCAAGCGGTTGGTTTAATCGTCAACGGATTTTGCCGTGAGGTATTACAAAATTTACCGATGGAATTTGCCGTGGAAGCGCAAAAACTCGTCGCCATTAGTCTAGAAGGGGCGGTTGGTTAAAACCAACCCCAAACAAACAACATGAATATTTTGGAAATAAAAAATTTAAAAGCCAAACGCGCCGATGGCAAAGATGCAATTTTGCGCGGATTAAATCTGTCGCTACCCGCTGGTCGTGTTCACGCCATCATGGGGCCCAATGGTTCGGGTAAAAGCACCCTGGCCCAAGTTTTGGCGGGCAAGGAAGATTATGAAATATTGGGCGGCGAAGTCATTTATAATGGCCAAGATTTACTCGCCATGAATGTTGAGGAACGGGCGCGGGCGGGTATTTTTTTGGCTTTTCAATATCCGACTGAAATCCACGGGCTTTCTTCCTCTATCTTTTTGCGTTATGCTCTTAACGCGGTGCGGGTGGCGCGGGGCGAACCGCCGTTGTCGCCCATGGATTTTGTAAAACATTTGCGCCCCTTGACCAAAAAATTACAAATATCTGATGATATATTAAGCCGTGCGGTGAATGATGGTTTTTCAGGGGGCGAGAAAAAAAGATTTGAGGTTTTACAAATGTTGTTGCTTGAACCACAATTGATTATTTTGGATGAAATAGATTCGGGGTTGGATATTGACGCCATGAAAACCGTCGCCGCCGCCGTCAACGAAATGCGCAATGAAAAAACATCGTTTTTGATTATTACCCACTACCAACGGCTGTTGGATTATATCCAGCCCGATGTGGTGTCGGTATTAGCAAAGGGGCAAATAGCAAAAGAAGGGGATAAAAATTTGGCAAAAGAATTGGAAAAAAGTGGCTATGGTCAATATATCTAATGCCCGACGCGATGACAGCCTTAGTTTTTACAAAAGCCTAAGCACCAGCGACGTAGCACGCAACCTGTTGTCGGTTGTTACCGAACAACCAACACCCGCCGATAAGGTCGAGCTCACCATCAAGCCAGGCTATAGCGAGGTCACCATCACGGGCGACAGCCATATCACCGTGCCCGCACAAACCGAGGCCAATGTTTTTTTTACCTTGGCAGAAAATAAGGGCGGAGCAAACCTCAATCTATATCTCACCATTATCATTGCGCCTGGCGCGACGGCCAATTTCTTTTGGCAAAAGCCCGAGGGTAGCAAGCCGCAATTCATCAAATTTCATTACCGATTGCAAGAAAGCAGTCGTTTAAACGATTTCACATTTTTGGATTTATCGCACGCCGTCAGGATGGAACGCGATGTATATTTGGAAGCCCCGCATGCCGTTGCTTGCGTCTTTGTGGCGGGAAAAAACACGCTGATTAACCACGACATGGCAAAAGCTATCCCGCAAAATAGTGGAAATGGTGTCGCGCCAAAAGAGGCAGGGGAAGAAAAAATAAGCAAATTGGGCGACAGCACGATTCGTGTCATTCACCAGGTTCCCGAAACGACATCTCAAATTATTGTGCGCGGCGTGGTGGATTATTCCGATATTATGATAGCCCAAGTATGCACCGATATTGATATTGCCGCCACCAACGCCAACACGGCGCAAGATATCAAAGCCATGGTGTTATCGCCCAGTGCAAAATTTTATGGCAAGCCCGAATTGAACATAAAACATGATAAGGTGAAGGCGACCCATGGTTTGTCTGTCGGGGCGATTGACGATGACCAATTATATTATTTGCGCGCCCGTGGCATCGACCACAAAACGGCAAAAAAATTATTGCTCGGCAGCTTCTTCATGAATGGCTTGCGGCATTTTTCGGGGGATGTTTTAAACACGGCCTGGGGGTGGCTGACGCCGCTTGTCGACCCACAATAATTGATAAAGAAAGTTGCCGTATCATGAAAGATATTATCTCCACCATTCGCGACCAATTTCCTATTTTGCAGGAACCCATCCACGGCAAACGACTTTGTTATTTGGATAGTGCAGCCTCGGCGCAAAAACCCTTGGCGGTTATCAAATCTTTATCATCGATGATGCAGCATCATTACGCCAACGTGCACCGCGGTGCCTATCAATTTGCCAATGTCATGACCCATGATTACGAAGCAGCCCGCTCGTCGGTTGCAAAATTTATCAACGCCGAACATGACGAAATTGTTTTTACCAACGGGGCGACATTTGGCTTTAACCTGTTGGCCCATGCTTATGGTCGCCATTTTTTGAAAAAAGGCGACAAAATTTTATTGTCGGTGATGGAACACCACGCCAACATGGTGCCGTGGCAAATGTTGCGCGACGAAACGGGGGTGGAGTTAATCTACGCGGGTGTCGACAGCGATGGCAACCTCAACATGCAAGACATCGAACAACATCTACCCCATGTCAAATTGTTGACCCTTACCCATTGCTCGAATGTTTTGGCGACCATCAACCCCATCAAAGAAATTTGCGCCAAGGCAAAAGCCCTGGGCGTTACCACCATCGTTGATGGCGCGCAAAGTATTTGCCATCAAAAAATTGATGTCAAAGATTTGGACTGCGATTTTTTTATTTTTAGTGGCCACAAACTTTATGCCCCAACGGGCATCGGGGTATTATATGGTCGCGCATCATGGTTAAAAAAATTGCCGCCATTTTTTGGCGGCGGCGATATGATAGAATCGGTTGCGCTTGATAAAACCACCTTTGCTCGCCCACCCGCGCGGTTTGAAGCGGGCACGCCACCAACGATGGAGGCTATCGCCCTGGGCGCGACCATCGAATGGTTAAATACCTTGCCACTGGCCGAACTGTTTGATCATGAAAAAAAATTGGGGATGCAGGTGCGGGACGGATTAAAAAAATACCAAGCCGTGGAATTTTTATCCAACCCCAAAGAAAGCGGTTCGCTGGTGTCATTTTTTATTCGCGGTGCGCACCCGCATGACGTGGCAACATTGGTCGACCAATCGGGCGTGGCGATTCGCGCGGGGCATCATTGCGCCATGCCCATCCATACATTCATGGCGGCACAAAAAAACATAGCCATTGCCGCCACCGCCAGGGTCAGTTTCGGCATCCATAACGACCAAGATGATGTAGAACAATTTTTTGCGGCCTTTGACCAATCTCTCAAAATGTTAAAATTGGCATAAAAATAACAGCAACCATGGCGAAGGAAAAAAATCATGACCGAAGAAAAAAGACCAGATGACAGTCAGCAACCTGTTGATATGAAAAAAGGCAATATTGAGGATCTGAAAAAAGATATTATCGACCTTAGCCCGCAAACATCCGACATTGCCGAGGGGCGCGAAGTGGTGATGGGCGAATCCTTGGCGGACTTGCCAGCTAGCGACAACGCCACAAAAAAATTAGCAAGCATGGATGATTTGGAAAATGCCCTGCGCCAGGTTTTTGACCCCGAAATTCCCGTCAATATTTTTGACCTTGGGCTTATCTACGAATTGCAACAGGTGCCCAACGGCGACGTGAATGTTGTCATGACCCTAACCGCCCCCGCCTGCCCCGTGGCGGGTGAAATGCCCAAGCAAGTAGCCGAATCATTGGCGGTGTTGGAAGGCGTGGGCAAGGTGAGGGTAAAATTAACCTGGACCCCAGCCTGGACCATGGAGAAAATGTCGGCCGACGCCAAGTTAGCCTTAGGGTTTGGATGATTTGGCGAGTAAAGCGCAGTGTCATTTGCCAAAAAAATATCTTTCATCTATAAGGAGTGCACATAAAAAATATCGGACATCCTAGCTACAACCCTTCATGTCAAATCGCCTCATCAATCTTCCCTTGCTGTTGGTAATATTGGACGGTTTCGGCCTGCGCGATGCTCCGCATGATTCAGCCCCTAACAAGGCGGATGACAATGCAGCCGACAATGCTATTGCCCAAGCCAACATGCCCTGTTGGCAAGGTTTATGTAAAAAATATCCCATGGCAAAATTGCAAGCATCCGAAAGTTTTGTCGGCTTGCCCGAAGGGCAAATGGGCAACAGCGAAGTTGGCCACATGAATATTGGTTCGGGGCGCGTTATTTTGCAAGAACTGCCCCGCATTACCAAGTCCTGCGCCGATGGTTCGTTGGAAAAAATTCCAACCTTCCAACAAATGCTCGACACCGCAAAACAACATAACGGTGCGGTGCATGTTATCGGGTTATTGTCAAAGGGTGGGGTGCATGGCCACCAAGACCACATGGCCCATGTCGCCAATTATTTGGCGGAACATAAAATAACTTCCTACCTGCATTTTATTACCGATGGTCGCGACACCGCGCCGCGTTCGGCCAAAGAATTCTGGAAAGATTGGCAAACCAGCCAATCCCCCGCGGCGCAAACCAACCAACATGTTAAACCCGCCACCGTGACGGGGCGTTATTTTGCCATGGACCGCGATAAAAATTGGCAGCGAACCGAGCAAGCATTCCATGCCATGGTGCATGGCGTGGCGCCACAGCATGCTGACAATGTTTTATCGGCCATCGATGCCGCCTATCAAGCCAACATCAACGATGAATTCATAACCCCCACCGTCATCGATAATTATGCAGGCATGAAAAAGGGCGATGTGGTATTATTTATGAATTTTCGCGCCGACCGCGCAAGGCAACTTTCGCTAGCCTTGGTCGATAATGATTTTGCTTTTTTCAAACGCGACCATCAAGATAAAAAGTTTTTTAAACCAAACATGATGGTTGGCTTGGTCGAATATTCCAAAACCCTATCACAGCATATGGGGGTATTGTTTGGCAAAGAACTATTTGAACAAACCATGGGCGAAGTATTGGCCACCCATCGGTTGCGTCAATTGCGGATTGCGGAAACCGAAAAATATGCCCATGTTACTTTTTTCTTTAACGGCGGGCGCGAAGAACCCTACCCCCGCGAAGACCGTATCATGATCCCATCACCCAAGGTGGCAACCTATGACCTTAAGCCTGAAATGTCGGCGGTGGAGGTAACGGACGCGGTGGTGGATTCCATAACCCACAACAAACATGATGTTATTATTTTAAATTACGCCAACGCCGACATGGTTGGCCATTCGGGGTTGATGCCCCCCGCGGTCAAGGCGTTGGAGGTGTTGGATACATGCCTGGCGCGCCTAACCCATGCTATGGAAGAAAAAAATGGCACGATGATTATCACCGCCGACCATGGCAATATTGAAACCATGTTTGATAAAAAAACCAACCAACCCAACACCGCCCATACCCTGAACCTTGTGCCATGTATGTTGGTGGGCAATGAAAAACAATGGCAAGATTATACATTGCGCCCCACGGGCAAATTGGCCGACATTGCCCCCACCATGTTGACCTTGCTTGGCATTGAGCAACCTGCCGCCATGACGGGGTCATCGCTGCTGCTTAAAAAATAAAAAAAAAATGAAGCAGCGTCATGTTCCGCGATTCTATTGCCCTGGCCTAGAAACAACCATGGGGCTGGACAAAACAACCGCCCCTTTAGGATCCATTTTATCGCCCGAACAAAACCATCACCTGCTGGCGGTGCTGCGCCGTCAGGTCAATGATGAATTGTTGTTGTTCAACGAACGGGTTGGTGAATACCGCGCCCGCGTTGCGCATGTAGAAAAAAAAATGGCAAGTTTCAACATCATGTCGTTGGAAAAATCACCCATGTCGCATCAGGCAAAAACCGTTTTGTATTTTGCTTTGTTGGAAAAATCACGGCTTGATACCCTGATACCCAAGGCGATTGAATTGGGGGCGAGCGACCTTATCCCCGTTATCACCGACCTTACCGAGCGTAAAAAGGAAGAATGGCAGAAGCAAAAAGAAAAATGGCAGAAGGTAGCCCTGGGCGCAACCGAATTGTCAGGCCGCCTCGCCCCAGCAACGCTCCATGATGCTATCGAGCTTGAAGCCATGGCGTCGCCTGCTATGCCCATTATCTATGGCGATGAAAAGGGCGGTGCCAATTTTAGGGAAACACTTGCCCTGATAAAAAACAACGCAACGAGCAACCATGACGCCGTGGGTTTGTTGGTTGGGCCACCTGGCGGCTTTACCGATAGCGAAAGAAAATGGTTGCGCGCGCAACAAACAATGCAAGCCACCAAGCAAAAAAAATTTTTCGGCGTCAGTTTGGGCGATACAATCCTACGCAGTGAAACCGCAGGGCTTGCTATGCTGGCGGGGCTTTTCTTTTATAATCGATTATGATAGACAACCACCAAAAATGGCAAAAGAATCTTCCCCCATTACCAAAAAACAACAGTTGGCCGATTACATTGCCAGCGGTGAAAAAACCAAAGACAAATGGTTGATAGGGACCGAGCACGAAAAATTTTTATACAACAAAAGCAATCAACAACGCGTTGGCTATTTCGGCAAAAATGGCATTCAAGAATTGTTAAATTTTTTACAAAAGAAAACCAACTGGCAACCCATTTGGGAAGGGGATTACATCATTGGCCTAACGGGCACCAACATGGATTCCATCACGTTGGAACCTGGCGGCCAATTTGAATTATCGGGCGCGCCGTTAAAAAACCTTCATCAAACCTGCGCCGAAACCAATCGCCATTTGGAAATGATGTTGCAGGTTTGCCAACAATTTAATATTCAAATGTTTGGTCTGGGCCATGACCCGTTGCACAACCCCGATAGTATCGAATGGATGCCGAAGGGGCGTTATGCCTTGATGCGCCAATATATGCCAACCCGCGGCAAACGCGGCACCGAAATGATGACGCAAACCTGCACCGTGCAGGTCAACCTTGATTTTTCGTCCGAGGCCGACATGATAAAAAAATTTCGCGCTTCGCTGGCCTTGCAACCCGTTGCCTCGGCTTTGTTTGCCAATTCCCCTATCATGAACGGCACAATAACCGATTTCCAATCAACCCGCGTCGCGGTGTGGCAAGACACCGACCCCGACCGCACGGGTTTCCCCGCCGTGGTGTTTGACGATGGTTTTGGTTACGACATGTGGGTTGATTACATGCTGGATGTGCCGATGTATTTCGTGAAAGATTACGATAAGGATTATGAAAAAAATCATAAAATAATTTATCGCGATGCCCTGGGCAAGGATTTCAAAAAATTTATGGCGGGCAATTTGCCCGGGTTTGAAGACCGCCCCGCCACCATCAAGGATTGGGATGATCATTTGACGGTTGTCTTTACCGAGGTGCGATTAAAAAGATATTTGGAAATGCGCGGCGCCGACGTGGGTGCATGGCAACATTTATGCGCCCTGCCCGCCCTGTGGGTTGGTTTGTTGTATGACCAATCAAGTTTGGATGCCGCCTATGACATGGTGGCAAAATGGCCAGTCGCCGACATGGTGGCCTTTGCCCATGATGTGCCGCGTTTGGGTTTAAGGGCGTCGTTAGGAAAATTTACCGCCTATGATTATTTAAAAGAATTGTTGGTGGTTGCCGAGGGCGGATTAAAATCGCGCGCCGTCAAAAATCAATTGGGCAACGACGAAACTATTTTCTTGGAATTTATTCGCGAGGTTGTGAATTCAAAAGAATCCACCAGCGATAAAATGCTCAACCAAATTAAGAATGAATTTGGCGGCGATGTTATGGCATTTATAAAACAACTTTCTTATTAGATAATAACTTGACAAACAATAATCATAAGTGATAGGGAAAACACCATAGAACGGATACAACCATGCCCAATAAAGCACATGCTATCAAAAAACAACGGGTCGATATAAAACGCCATGCGGTCAATCGCACGCGTTTGAGCCGTTTACGCACCTACGTCAAAAAAGTTGAAGAACAAATTGCCGCGGGCAATCAGAAGGAAGCCATGGCTGCTTTACGCCTTGCTTCTTCCAATCTTCATCGTGGCGCACAAAAAGGTTTGGTCAAATTGGGCACCGCTTCGCGCAAAATTTCACGTCTTAATAAACGTATTAAGACCATGGGCAAAAAGACCGCTTAAAAAAGCGTCTTTCTTCATTCCTATCACAGCATTTTATTAAACAGTGGGGCTTCGGATGAGGCTTCCCTATCCATGCTTATCAAAAAATTGCGCAGATCTATAAGCAGGGGTTTATAGCAAAAAAAATTTGTGGTATAAAAAAGAGATGAATTTCTCAAGACGTCGTGTGTTTTCCCAATTGGCGGCTGGTGGATTGTTGATGCCGTTTTTAGCATCTTACGATGGAGTGGCTAGGGCGGCTGCGCCTACCATTTCGCCGACGCCATTCTCGCTTTTGGTGGCATCGCCCTTTGGCGCTGAATATGACGCTGCTAATTATTTGGCGGATAAAATATTTTCCCCGTCGAAGGCCAGCCTCGACGAAACCGTCAATCCTATCTACCCGCAGGTTATAGCCTTTGATTCTTATGCTGCCTTGATGAAAAAAGTAAATGGCGATAACGCTATGTCGGTTATTTTGCCATTGGAACTTTTTAATCCACGACTTAATTTTACAGATAAAAATCGCCTGGCAGCCATGGGGTTCAGGGTGATGGAGGTCATAAAACCCACTCCACTATTTTTGATAACCCGCGACAATATAAAAACTATTGATGATATTTTACAAAAGCGGACCTCGAGCGCAAATAATAATATCCTGCTTGCTGAATTGTTGGATGGTTTTGTCGGCAATCAATTTGATAAAAAATTTGCCAAACTTAATAACGATGCCGAAACCACCCCGCCCGAGGAAAATAATCAGCAAGCCAACAACGAATCGCAAGATACGACTTCAGATGAAAAAAAACCTGTCATTGATTTTGCCGACACGGCATCTTTTTTTCATTATGTTGATAATTTTATGGGAAGCTATGAAAACGATGAAGATTTGCTTAATCAATTTTCTACTGGGAAGATTGACTGGTTTCTCTACATGGGATTTTTTGAAAATAAAATGGGCAGAAAATTCTTGCGCGAATTAAATGCCAAGATATTTCCTATGCCGCGTGATAGTTTTGGCGATGGCTTTGGCCATGCCAATGGTGATTTTATCACGGGGCAAATCACGAACAAAAAAAACAATGCCATTTTTTCTTTACCCTTGGTTTGGCTAATCAATGCACCCGACAAGGTGGTAAAATCTATCAACAACAAGATAAAACAGCGTAATTCCAATTGGTTTGTGCCACGCGATCCAGCCGATGAAGCTAAACCCTTCCCCAACCTTACCTGGAATGGTTTTACCTTCGAACATTTATCCTACCATCATGCTACCCTGCCCGCCGATACAAAAGCACCGTCAAAGGCTGCCCCAATAAAAAGATAACATACAAAAAATATGATTAAGAAATGAACATCTTTAACGAAAAATTATTATCACGCGCGGCAACTTGCCTGCAACTGGCGCACGACCGCGGGGCGGTGTTGGCCACCGCCGAATCTTGCACGGGGGGATTATTGGGTGGGTTATTCACCTCGGTCGCGGGCATATCGAACGTTTTCTATGGCGGTATTATAACTTATCACAATTCATGGAAAACATCTTACTTGGGGGTGGATGCTACATTGCTGGCAAGGGAGGGCGCGGTTAATGAAGCCGTGGCGCGCGACATGGCCTTGGGCTTATTTCATCCGCCCATGACAAACAATGCGGCGGCGAAGGATAAAAATAATGTTGCCATTACCCATGCTATTACCCATGGTATAGCCATCACGGGTTTGGCGGGGGATAGATCGGACTATCATATAACAAGCACACCCAGCACCAACCAAGAGGGTGATGGTTTGGTTTTCATCGCCGTTGCCAACCAACAGAAAAAAAACCTGGTGCAGGAATATCATTTTGATGGCGACCGCCAAGGTATTCGCGAACAAACCCTGTTCGCCGCCATGGACTTATTAGAAAAATTATGGCAACAGGAAACATGAGCAAAAAAATACACGAAGGGTCATGTCATTGCCAGGCCGTGACATTTCGCGCGCCCATTGATACCAACAACATATCGGAATGCAATTGTTCCTTTTGCAGCAAGGCTGGGGTTTTGTGGGCGGTGCTTGATAGGGGCGATTTCACCCTGCTAACGGGGGGTGATAATTTGGCAGCCTATAGTTTTACCAACCGCAACATGTATACCCACCATTTTTGTAAAACTTGCGGTTTATTAATTTATGCCGACAACAACCGCACCAAAACCGATAAAGTCGATGAAGTGGATATTAATGTCCGTTGTATTCCAGGGATTGATTTTGCATCGCTGGATATCGAATTGTTTGACGGTAAAAGCCTGTAACAAAACATCCCGAAGTGACGCCAGAAGCTTGTCTTGCTTTTTATATCCTTATCAGATAAAGATATAAAAAAATCGCTACAAAAATTTTTTCTTTTTTAACGCGGGGTGGAGCAGTCTGGTAGCTCGTTAGGCTCATAACCTAAAGGTCGTAGGTTCAAATCCTACCCCCGCAACCAAATTTTTTCTCACCTATCTTCGCACTCTTTTTCCTAAGATATAACAATCATGACAAATTCTCAAACGCGGCATGACAAGCGGCAACCCCATGAAATGCGTGCCATCCATATTACACCCAATGTAAGCCGTTTTGCCGAAGGTTCCTGCATGGTCGAGTTTGGCTTTACCAAGGTTTTGGTCACCGCATCGGTCGAGGAACAATTGCCACCATTTTTACGCGGCGGAAAAAAAGGTTGGGTCACTGCCGAATATGCCATGTTGCCGCGCGCCACCGAAAACCGCACCGAACGCGAAAGACAATTGCGCGATGGGCGGGTAAAAGAGATCCAGCGTATGATAGGCCGCTCCTTACGCTCCGCCACCAACCTGGTGGCATTGGGCGAACGGCAAGTAAAAATTGACTGCGATGTATTATCGGCCGATGGCGGCACGCGCACCGCCGCCCTATCGGGGGCTTGGGTGGCGTTACATTTGGCTTGCCAGGGCTTGATAAAAAAAGGCCTTATAAAAACCAATCCCTTGCAATATCAATTGGCGGCGGTATCGGTTGCGTTGGTCAAGGGTGTTCCCTTGCTTGATGTTGACTACGCCGAAGATTCCACCGCGAGCTTGGACGGCAACTTCGTCATCACCACCAACAACAAATTGCTGGAACTGCAATTGTCTGCCGAACAAGAACCCTTTGCCGATGAAGACCTCCTCGCGATGCTCGCCCTAGCACGTCAGGGTGTCGCGGTTATTTTTGCCGAACAAAATAAAGCCATTGCCCATGTGGCATAAAACCATGATGGGCGAGGTTTGTCCCCCAGTTTGTTGTTTGCTAACCCGCCTTTAACAAATGGCTTGATTGGTCTTTATCATGCAGGGCAAGTAATATTTGGTATTTTTCTTCATCCAACAAATTGTCGGCTATGATTTTATCTGCCCATTGCGTGGCGGTTGCCAATAATTCCTGATGAAAAAAAATATCGAAGAAGTGAAAATCATCAAACCCCGATTGACGCAAACCATAACGTTGCCCGCCGCCGCGCCATTCCAAATCCTTTTCTGCCAAATAAAAACCGTCGTTATGTTCTTTGATAGCCGTCAATCTTTTTTGCGATAGTTCGCTTAACGGCGCGCGATATAACAAAATACAATAAGCCTTATTGTCGCCCGCCTTATCAAAAACTTGGTCGCGCCCCACGCGGCCGCGTAATTGATGCAATTGCGTCAAACCAAAATGTTCGGCATGGTCGATGATAATAATGGTGGCACGGGGAATATCAATACCGCTTTCTATCACCGTGGTGGCTATCAACAATTTAACCTTGCCCGATTTAAAATCATCAATAATTTTTTGTTTATCGCTTGATCTCATCTGGCCATGTATCAACGCCAATTCTTCTTGGTTAAAATAATTTTTTGCCAATTCATAACGCGCCTCGGCCGATGGTAAATCCATCACCTCGCTATCCTCTATCAATGGGCAAACCCAAAAAACCGAACTGCCTGCCTCTATTTGTTTTTTTAATCTTGCGATAACTTCGGCTAATCTTTCTTCATTGACCATGGCGGTTTCAACAATTTGCCGACCCGCTGGTTTTTCTTTAAGGGTCGAAAGGTCAAGGTCGCCGAAATGCAACAAACTTAACGTGCGGGGAATGGGGGTGGCGGTCATCAACAATATATCGGGCGGCGGGGTATCGTCATCCGAAAATGATTTTTGATACAATGATAAACGTTGCATCACGCCAAACCGTTGTTGTTCGTCGATGACCAGCAGCCGTAGATTTTTAAACCCAATGGTTTCTTGAATAATGGCGTGGGTTCCTATCACCACATGGCAATCGCCCGCCCTGATGGCTTCGCGTCTTGCCTCTTTTTCTTTTTTGCTTAATCGCCCCGTCAGCAGTAAACATTTAATGCCCCATTTTTCTTTAATGGGTGCAAGCCATTGTTCAAAATTACGAAAATGTTGTTCCGCCAAAATTTCGGTGGGCGCCAACAAGGCAACTTGCACCATGGGTGTTTTTTCTATCAAACATTTTTCCACGGTGCGCAACATGCTGTAAAAGGCAACGATGGTCTTACCACTGCCGACATCGCCCATCAACAACCGTGTCATTTTTTTCTGCGAGGCCAGGTCTTGCTCTATATCTTCTATAGCCTGCTGCTGACTGGCGGTTAGGTTAAAGGGTAAATCCACGGTTGAAAATAATTGCGGCGCGGGCAGAATCCATTGGCGTGGTTTTGCCAAGGGTTGCTGGCTAGCGCGTGATTTTTTTATTGCCAATTGCCACGCCAAAATTTCATCCAACGCCAAGCGCATATGGGCGGGGGAATCGGGGCGCAAGTCGTCGGGGTGGTGAGGGTGATGGGTTTTTTTGATGGCGTCGCGCCAGCTAAGAAATTGATATTTATCCATCACGGCTTGCGGCAACCATTCGGGTAAATCGGGCAACAATTTTATCGCCTCGCGCATGGAACGTTGGATAACTTTTTGCGGTAGGTTTTGACTTTTGGGATAAATACTTTCGACCAAGGGAATCTCCGCGATGCGCGGTGCCGCCACCGCGGCCTCGGGGTGGGTGATTTGCCATTCGCCTTGAAATTGGTTCAATATGCCGCTGATGGCCATCTCGGCCCCAGGGGGGTATTGTTTTTTTAACCATGCCCCTTGCTGCAAAAAAAATGTCAGGGTGATGGCGCGCGTACCATCGGCCAGGTATATTTTATAGGGCCTATTTTTTTTGAAACTATTTTCTGGCGGCACGTGGCTGGTTATTTTACCCTGCACTATCACATGGCAACCAATCAATTGTTGGTTAAGTTCGGACAGGTTTTTTATTATTTTTCTTTCCACCATTTTTTGCGGCAACAATTTACCAAGCATGTCGATGACCCTGTTGCCTGCTAACCCTGTTAACAGGGATGCAAATTTAGGACCCAAACCATGCAGGTTAGAAAGTGGTTGAAATAACGAATTTAAAATCGCGGGGCGCATGGTTGATGATAAACAGGCTGGTTAAGCGGCGAGGTGGTTATGGGGCGCAGATTGACATTTTTTTTATGGCGTAGTATATCATATATTGTTCTGCTTTGGCAGGACTATGACGCTATCAAATCAAACGGCATAGACGTTCTGGACCCGAGGGCAGTACTCGGCACCTCCACCATAAAAAAAACTTGTGGGCTTACTTAAAAAAATCAAAGTGACAGGGTAAAATTATGGGGGTGAAACAGGCTAGACAGGCGTGATAAAGGTTATGGTTTGCGTTCGGTATTAAGTTCGCCGCCTTGATATTATTTATAATAAAGGGGTTAAGAGAGCTTCAAAGGCTATAAATGCCAATGACAATGAAAGGGGTGTTGCTCTTGCTGCCTAGAGTGGCTTAGAGTGCATCTCAAAATTCCTATCGGCTCATACCCGATAGGTGGGGTCTTGAAGGGTTTCCCAGCAACAGAAACCCTTCTTTTTTCTTTGTTTGCTTTCTATATTTTCTACCTTACCACCAATCATTGCTTGCAACTTGGGGCAATAGTTTTTATTGTCGGGCAAGGCGTCACAAGCAATAGAAAAATAAATAAATATGGACAGAACAAAAAGCGGGAATATTAAAATTGCCATCCTGGCGGGCGAGCCATCGGGCGATGATTTGGGCGGCGCCATGATGACCGCCATCAGGACCACTTGGGCAAAAAAATATCCACGCGCCACCATCACATTCATCGGCGTCGGCGGCAGGAAAATGGCGGCGGCGGGCTTAGCCTCATTATTCCCCATGGAGAAAATCGCCAGAATGGGTTTGGTGGAATTGCTGCCGCATTTGGGTGAAATTATCTATTTGATTATCAAAACCATTATGTTTTTAAGGCGCGAAAAGCCCGACATGCTTATCACCATCGACATACCCGATTTCAGCAAACGCGTGGCTTGGGCTTTAAGGAAAGAACCCTTCCCCAGGATCCACCTTGTCGCCCCGACCATTTGGGCATGGCGACCAAAACGGCGTTTTTTATATGCAAAAATATTTGACGCGCTATTTTGTCTTTACCCTTTTGAATCGCGTTATTTTTCTGACACCAAATTAAAAACCTTTACCATGGGGCATCCGCTGGTGGCGGAGGTTGCCGTGGCCAAGAAAACCCACACCCCGCAGAAAAACAAACCACCGCAAATATTATTGTTAGCGGGGTCCAGGGTGCGTGAAGTCAAGCAGAGCCTACCGCTCTTGTCGCAATTTATTAGCCAGAATAAATTCTTGCCCGCCGACACCCATTATGTTTTTTATACCCAGCCCCATTTGGTGGCGACCATCAAAAAGGCGATAGCACAAATTCGCCGCGCTGATCCCAAATCTGTCCCCAATATCACCGTTATCAGTGATTACAAAAAGAAATGGCAGTATTTTTTATCGACCGACCTTGCCCTATGTTGCATGGGCACCACCACGTTGGAGGCTGCCTTGTGCGGTGCCCCCCTGGTTGCTTTTTACCGCGCCAGCCCGCTGACAATATTTATCGTTCGCAAGTTAATAAAAATAAAAAATGTTTGCCTTCCCAATTTGCTGGCGGGCAAAATGATTGTGCCCGAGCTAATCCAGGAGGATGCCACCGTGGTCAACCTTATCAACCATGCCGCCGAGCAATTTCATATCGGCAGGGTTGGCATGAAAAAGAAATATGATAAGGCTTTAAAGGAACTAGGCAGCATCCCCAACCCCGCGACCCGCGCCGCCCAAGAATTAATGAAATATCTATAAAAAAATAATCCCGCCGTTAAGCAACTTGTCAATTGTTTTTTGAAAAAAAAATTGATACAAGTTTACCTATAGTTTTTATCACGCTTGCAACATGCCCCGTAAATTACCCCCCCGCCCTGCTGGTTTATCTTTGGAAAGTGAAATTGTCCAAGGGTTATATTTTTATGACGAAAAAACGCGGAATATCCACCCGCCTATCTACACGGGCACAACCTACCTCCGTAATGATCAATATGAAAAACATGACGACCGTGGCTATGTGCGCGACGACAATGCCAGCCTTGACCAATGTTCTGCCATGCTCAACCATTTGGAAGGGGGCTTTGAAACATTGCTTTACCCTTCGGGTGCCGCCGCGATGAGTGCCATCTTCCTTGCCCTATCGCAAGGCGACAAATGCTTGGTCCAGGATTCGCTTTATTATGGCCTACCCAAAGTGGCGACGCAACACCTCAACCGTTATGGTATCGAAATCATATGGGTTAAAAGTGGCGACGACGAAGCCTTGGCATCGGCCATCAAACAACATAGGCCAGCTTTGGTATGGGTCGAGGTGCCATCCAACCCCATGAACCATATTGTTGATATTGCCAAGGCTGCGCAACATTGCCAAGCGGTGGGGGCAAAATTATGCGTCGACAGCACGGCGGCAACGCCCATCTTAACCCGCCCGCTGGATCTGGGTGCCGATTACGTGGTGCATTCGGCAACCAAATTTCTGGGCGGGCATAATGACTTGCTGGCAGGCACGGTGACCAGCAAGGACGAAACCGAACAATGGTTGCGTATAAAAGACCAACGGTTTTTATTTGGTTGGGTGCTTGATTCTTTCACCAGTTTTTTATTAACCCGCAGCCTGAAAACATTATTTTTGCGGGTCAAAAAACATTCGGATAATGCGGCGCAAGTTGCCGATTTCTTAAGCCAACATAAAAAAATATCATTGGTTAGGCACGCCAGCCAACCCCGCCACCCCAATTATGCCGTGGCACAAAAACAAATGCACGGTGGATTTGGTGGGTTGATGGGAATCCATGTGAACGGCGGCGCGGCCGAAGCATTGAAAGTGGTGCGCCATTTAAAAACGATACGCCGCGCAACATCGCTCGGTGGTCCCGAATCCTTGGCCGAGCATAGATATACGGTCGAGGGGGAAGGTTCCACCGTGCCGCCCGACCTTATCCGTTTCTCCACGGGTTTAGAAAATCACGAGGATCTTATTCGTGATTGGGAACAGGCCTTAGCTTAACCGTCCTTGTCTTCATTAAAAATCACGCTGGTGCATGCCCCCAGCCATGGCCTTGCCTAAGCCCGTAGCTGTGCCCCCTAGCTGGCATAGATATTGAATAATCATGGAGGATAAGCAGGCAAGCGAATGTATCTCAAGATTCCTTTGCCCCGATACCTCTTTTCTCCTAATATCAGGTCGGGCAAACGAATAAAGCGGATGAGTCTTTTCGACTCATCCGCTTATTTTATAATCACTCATCGCCATGATTAAAAAATATCTGTTTTGTCTTTATATGACAATTGACAAGCTTTATATAGTATTGTATTACTACTATATTAATAAAGGGGCTTCCTATAAATCCTATTAAAAAAAGTCATGTTAAAAAAATTCTCTCACAAAAAATTACAACGTTGTTTATTGGGTGGTTTGCTACTACCCGTTTTGGCATCCTTGCTACCCGCCGCCCATGCCCATGAAGGGCACGACCATGGCGACCATGATCTGGTGGTATATACCAACCGTAAGGAAGATTTGCTGAAACCCCTGCTAGCCGAATTTGCGAAGAAAAATAAAGTTAATGTCCGCACTTATTATGGTGGCGACAGTTTGATTGAACGTATCAAACAAGAAGGCCCCAACAGCCCCGCCGATATTGTTATCACCCAAAATATTGCCATGGTGCAACAGTTAAAGGACGCGGGTTTTAATAACCCCATTCCATCATCGGTGACCAAGGGTATTCCGAAAAATTTTGTTGATAGCGATAACCTATGGACTGGGGTTTCCTATCGCGCGCGGATTATTGTTATAGCCAAGAATTCCCCCGCCCAAGAAATAGTGAACATGAAACAATTGGCCGACCCCAAATGGCGCGGTCAAATTTGTATGCGCGATGGTCTTCATCCTTATAATTTAGGGTTGTTTTCGGGCCTGCATGTTTACATGAATGATTCGCAAATGAAGGATTATCTTAAAAAATTAAAATCCAACTTGGTGCAAAAACCAAGTGGCGTTGACCGCGACCAAATAAAATTGGTGTATAGCGGCCAGTGCAACATTGCCGTCGTCAATAGCTATTATTATGGTTTGTTGAAGAAAGACGTTCCCGACCTTGAAAGCAAAACCACGCCGCGGTTGGTATCGTTGGTCGGTGATAAAGTGGGCGAAGGGATTGCCACCAATATATCGGGCGTTGCTATCATGAAAAACAGCAAACGCAAACAACGTGCTGAACAACTTGCGCAATTTTTGTTAACGCCTTCATCGCAAGAATATTTCATGACAAAAAACAATGAATATCCTGTGTCGCCCGCGGCCCATTGGCAAAAAAATCTTATCTCCCTCAATGGTAAAAAATTTACCAGCGATGACAAAGCTATGGTCGAGGCCTACAAGTTTTATCCTCTTGTGATTAAAGCTTTGCTGTCGGTTAATTTTAATGACAAATAAAAATATTAAATAATGAAAAACAATTTTGTGATTGGCTTGCTGGGGGTTGTTGTATTAACAAGCCCCCTGCAGGTTTACCTGCCCTTTGCTCAGCATGCTGTGGCCCCAGCCTATGCTGAAGCCACAAAAAATCTGGATGCTGCTAAGAGTGCGGCTGCTCACCCCTATGTTCCCAGTTGGACGACTCGTTATGATTTTGGCGCGCCCGTTGATAAAAAAAGCCCCGAAGCCAAAACAGCCCGCGAAGTGGTGATAACCATCCACGCAGGCACCTACAAATTTGTGCCCAATATAGTGAAAATAAAAAAGAACGAAGTAATAAATTTTGTTGTCAAAAATGAAACCAGCCTCAAGCATGAATTTGTCATTGGCGACAAAGCCGCCATCGATTATGCCAAAGAAGAAATAGCCGACGGCGAAGCAGAGGAAAATCCCGAAGCATTTGAAGTGGAAGTAGAAGGCGGCAAAACCGCTAACCTCTATTGGCATTTTCTTGAAGCGGGTCAATTTATGATAATCTGCCTTATACCTGGGCATGAGGAACATGGCATGAAGGGGAAAATTGTTGTAAAATAATTGACCTGATATCAACCCTGGCGCTAGTCCTAAGAATATATTTATTTTGGTTAAGAATCTGTCTATGGTGGAAAATACCTGACCATCATGAAAAAGTCATCCACCCCTGCTCGCGGCATTGTTCCCACCAAATTTGCATTATTACTCCTAAGTTTTTTACCACTGCTGCCGTTATTTTTTTTATTGCTTGCGGGCGGCGCAAACCAACCCCAGCATGACGGCCTGCTGGTTAATATTGACGCCGCGATTATTCTGCCTTACCTCCTCACCACCTGCAAAATGGTGCTGGCAACGGGTGGCCTGGCGGTTATGATTGGCATGGGCTTGGCTTGGTTTTTTGAATTTTTTTCTTTTCCAGGGAAAAAAATATTATCCTGGCTGGTGCTGATGCCCTTTGCCACGCCGCCTTATATCGTTGCCATGGTTTATGTCGAACAATTGTCGCCCAATGGAATATTGGGGCAATGGCTTTACAACTGGTTAGGATTTTTTAATCCACGCGATTGGCGATTGGCCGCGGTGGTTTTATCGCTTTGCTTTTATCCCTATGTTTATTTGTTGGCACGCTCCTTCTTATCCTCCTCGCTTCATGTAACCCGCAACCTTGAAATGGCGCGGGTGCTCGGCTTGCCGTTATCCAGTTGTTTTTGGCGTTTGTTTTTACCGCTGATGCTGCCGCAAATGATGGCGGGGTTTATTTTGGTGGGGTTGGAGGTTATGGCCGATTACGGCGCGATGAATTTCTTTGCGGTCAAAACCCTGTCGATGGGTATGTTTGACCTATGGCTTAATTTGGGGCAAATCAATTATGCTCGTTATTTTTGTTTTATCATTCTGCTGTTGGTGTCGTTATTTTTAATCTTCGACTATATCATTCAAAATTTTCATCTGATGGGTTGGCGACTGCAACGCAAAAGCACCCTGACAACGGGGCGCGGCGCAAGTTACCATCGCCCCGAATCCTTATCACGATTGGGCAATATTGCCTTGCTGACTTGCTTGGGTATATTATTATTTTTTGCGATTGGTTTGCCCTTTCTATCTTTGTTGGTATGGTTCATCGCGCCGCTGTGGCATGGTTGGCAAATGGGCGACGCCACCGACATTGCTGCGCCAAGTTATTTACAAGATTGGCTTGCCACTATCACCGACACCCTGCCTGCCCTGCTGACTACTTTTGGCTTCGCCACTGTTGCGGGGCTAAGTATTTTATTCTTTGCTCTTATCATCGGTTTTGCCGAACGGCAATGGCACATGCCGCTGCTGCGTTTGCCGTTGGTGATTGGCTACGCCATGCCTGGGGTCGTGCTGGGGTTGGGAATATTAATCCTTGGCTTTGCATTCGTAAGGGTGTTTTTTTCTCAAGCCGAAGATGCTTCACAAAATGCCACCTATTACAACATCGCCATGCTTGTTTTGTTATTTTATGGTTATTTGGCAAAATTTTCTGCCAGTTGTTTTGGTGCCATCAGCGCGGGTTATCGCGCCATCAGCCTCAACATCGACCATGCGGCGCGGGTGTTGGGCGAAACACCCATTGCTTTTTTTGGCAATTTCTTTAACCATGTCGTCAACAAAAATTCCTATACTCATTTAACGAATACGCTACCCATGGCAAAAAAATATGACGGCAAGAAAAAAATAAAAAAATGGCCCAGCAATATCATCGGCGGGGTTTTGGGGTTTGTTCACCTGCCGCTGCTGCGCCCCGCCTTATTTTCTGGCTTTCTTATTGCCTTCATCGAAATTATCAAGGAACTGCCCATCACCCTGGTGCTGCGGCCGTTTGGCGTGGAAACTTTATCTTTAAGGCTCTTCACCTTTGTCAGTGACGAGCGTATAAAAATGGCGGCCTTACCTGGCTTGCTTATTATTTTGGTAAGCATGGCATCCATCTGGTTGACGAAACATTATTGGCTGAAAGAAAAGGATTAAGATGGCAAAAAATATTTTAGAATTTCGTGATGTCCATTTTTCTTACCGTAAATCTAACGGCAAGGAAAAAATATTACAGGGCGTATCTTTTTCGGTGCCCAGCAACAGCGTCATGTCTTTGCTTGGTCCTTCGGGGTCGGGTAAAACCACCATATTACGCTTGGCCTTGGGTTTAGAAAAACCAACCAGTGGCCAAATTTTTATCAACGGCGAATTGGTTTCGGACCAGCATTTTGTTTTACCGCCCGAACAGCGCGGTTTGGGGCTATTGTTTCAAGATATCGCATTGTTCCCCCATTTGAATGCCTATGACAATATTGCTTTTGGCATCCAACGCAACCGACAATTAACCGCGCTTGATAAAAAATCTTTGGTGCAGAATTTATTAAAAAAAGTTGGTTTAGAACAGCTGTTCGATCGTTACCCCCATCAATTGTCGGGCGGCGAACAACAGCGGGTTGCTTTGGCGCGCGCCTTGGCACCAGGCTCCAAATTAATATTGATGGACGAGCCCTTTTCATCGCTTAACGAACGGGTGCGCGATGAGTTGCGCGATTGGCTCCTCCATTTTTTAGAAGAAAACAAAATCGCCACCCTGTTGGTTACCCACTCGGCGGAAGAAGCCATGTTCATGAGCGACACCATGGCCATATTGCATGACCAGAAATTACAGCAGCAAGGTCACCCCCTTGACCTATATTATCACCCCAAAAGCCCCTTCGTTGCGTCAATATTTGGGGAGGTTAATCGTTTTGCAGGCGTTGTGAGCCAAGGAAAGGTTGTAACCCCGCTTGGTGCATTGTCGGCCGAGACCTTAACAAAAAATGATGAGAAAAAAATGGTTGAGGTGGTTATAAGGGCGGACGCCATCGACCTTATCAATTGTAGCATGGGGGAAGAAATAAAAAAAACCACAGCAACAAAAATAGCCAGCGAGATAACAGGCGAAGTGGTGGAGGTAAGGTTTTTGGGCAACCACCTGCTCATCCATTGGCAATGCCATAACGATGCCTCTACCGACAATAGATCGCCCAACACCCCGTTCCATATTCATAGTCGTTTGCTTACCGACCATGCCAACCCGCGCCGTTTTAAGGTGGGGGATAGGGTGCGGGCGGTGATAGAAAAAAAAGGCTTATTTGTTTTTGCATAAGATATCTTATTTTTTAAATATTATTTATTGATAAAAATAAGAATTTTATTGACGAGGCACCATAAATGTATTAAATTAATTATAGTTTGGGTAGTAAGCTCGAATCGCATTCATGGGTAATATATAATTGTAAATTCATTATTTTCTAAAAAAATAATATCATAACAAATTAAAAGGAGAGGGATTTTATCATGTCACTAAGAATGGGCGGTCGCGCATCGCGCGTTGCCGCAAGACAAGCCCCCTTGCAAACCGAACTGCAACCCATTTGGCGTGGCATGAAGTCGGGGCGTTTAAAATTATTTACCGCCGAAGAAAGATCAAAAATTGTCGAGAGTGCCTTAAGCATATTAGAAAACATCGGCTTTGCTGAGGCCTTACCATCCACCATCGAATATTGCGAAAAAATGGGCGCGGTTGTCAAAAACAACCGTCTTTGTTTCCCCAAAAATGCCGTGCTGGATATGCTTGCCATTGCCAATAAAAAATTTACATTATTTGGCTTAGACCCCGAATGGGATTTGCATCCCTATGATGACCGCGTTTATTACGGCACGGCGGGTGCCGCGGTGCATATGGTTGATGCCTTAACCAACGAATATCGCGAATCAGTGTTGGAAGATCTTTATCATGCATCCAAAATATGCGACCACATGGATAACATCCATTTTTATCAACGTTCGTTGGTGCCACGTGATCTACCCGACCCATTGGATATGGATTTTAACACCTGCTATGCCTCGGTGCGCGGTTCGCGCAAACATGTTGGCACTTCGTGGGTTGATACCAAACATTTTGATTTATCCTTGGCCATGCTGCATGAGATCGCGGGTGGCAAAGAACAATGGTTGGCGCGTCCTTTCGTATCGCAATCTTGTTGCTTTGTGGTGCCGCCATTAAAATTTGCGCAAGACGCCTGCCGCTGCTTGGAACGCGCCGCGCTCGAAGGCATGCCTATTTTATTAATATCAGCGGGCCAAGCGGGCGCGACCAGTCCCGCGACCTTGGTTGGTTCGGTAACCCTGTCGGCTGCCGAAGTCTTGGCGGGATTATTTTATGTTAATGCCGTGAAGCCAGGGGCACCCGCCATGTTTGGTGCTTGGCCATTTGTTAGCGACCTGCGCACGGGCGCGATGAGCGGCGGTTCGGCCGAACAATCATTGTTGATGGCTGGCGTGGCAGAAATTGGTAGGCATCTTGGCCTTATCAACGGCGTTGCTTCGGGCATGGCCGATTCAAAAATTCCTGATTACCAGGCTGGCGCAGAAAAGGCATATAACCACGCCATTGTGGCGCAATCGGGTGCTAATTTGGTTTATGAATCGGCGGGCATGCACGCCAGTTTGCTCGGGTTCTGCTTGGAAAGTTTAATATTGGACAATGATGTTTTGGGTTCCACCAGCCGTATCATTCGTGGCATAGAGGTCACCGAAGAATTATTGAGTTTAGACACCATCCGCTCGGTTTGCATCGACGGCCCAGGACATTTCTTGGGGGCCGACCAAACTTTGCGCGTTATGCAAAAGGATTATTTTTATCCCAAAACCTTTGACCGCTCTTCACCCAAAGAATGGGAGGCCAATAACAAGCCAACCGCTTTGGAAAAGGCGCGCGCCATCAAAGAAAAAATTCTTGCCATGCCGCCGCATTCCTTCATTGACCCAGCGTTGGATGTTGAATTGCGCAAACGTTATCCTATCAAGTTGCCCGCGACGCAGCTATAAAAAAAAATTATTTTAAAGTTTGGGCAAGGTAACGCCGCGTTGCCCCATGTATTTGCCGCCGCGCATTTTATAAGACACCTCGGGCTTTTCCCCCCTCAGGAATAAAAATTGGCAAGCCCCTTCGCCTGCATAAATTTTGGCGGGTAAAGGCGTGGTGTTAGAAAATTCTAAAGTCACATGCCCTTCCCAACCTGGCTCCAGCGGGGTAACATTGACAATGATGCCGCAACGGGCGTAGGTGCTCTTCCCCAAACAAATCACCAACACATCCTCTGGAATTTTAAAATATTCCACGGTGCGCGCCAGGGCAAAACTATTGGGTGGGATAATACAAACATCGGTTTGCCTTTTCACAAAAGCATTGTCTTCAAAGTTTTTAGGGTCAACGGTAACGCTGTCGACATTGGTAAAAATAAGAAATTCGTTGGCGACACGCGCGTCATAACCGAAAGATGATAAGCCGTAGGAAATAATTTTTTTACCTTCGACCTCGCGCACTTGACCATCAACGAATGGTTCTATCATGCCCTTGGCGGCTTCTTGTTTTATCCATTTATCGGGTTGTAAAGACATGGCGTTACTATTTCTTATCTCGCAATTGTTGTTGCCTTTTGCGATTGCGTAGGTTAGCCCGCAAGGCATCGGCCAGTTTTTCTTTTTTTATAACTTGCAAATTTTTTTTATGGGTTTTGTTAAGCGGCATGATTATTTTTTATTATTCTTTGATGACCATTCTACCCTACTTGAGTATCATTTTACCAGCGTAGACGGCCTCATGCCCCAATTCCTGTTCGATGGCCAGCAAGCGATTATATTTTGCGGTGCGTTCGCCGCGGCTGGGCGCGCCCGTTTTAATTTGGCCGCAAGCGGTTGCAACCGCCAAGTCGGCTATCGTGGTATCTTCGGTTTCGCCCGAACGGTGCGACATAACGGCAAGGTAATGATTGCGATGCGCCATGTTGACGGCTTCCAAGGTTTCGCTCAGGCTTCCTATCTGGTTCACCTTCACCAACAGGGCATTGGCCAAATTTTTATCGATACCCATTTGCAATCTTTTGGGGTTGGTGACAAACAAATCGTCGCCAACCAATTGCACCTTATCGCCCAAGCGTTTTGTTAATATTTCCCACCCTGCCAAATCGTCTTCGGCCATACCGTCTTCGATAGAAATAATGGGGAAGTTGTTACATAAACCAGCCAGGTAATCGGTTAATTGCGCGCTGGACATTTTTTTCTTCATGCCCATCATATCATAAACGCCATCTTTAAAAAATTCGGTGCTGGCACAATCCAGTGCATAAAAAATTTCTTTGCCTTCTTTGTATCCCGCCGACGTGACCGCTTCGCCTATCAAAGCCAACGCCTCCTCCGCGCTGGCGATATCGGGCGCGAAACCCCCTTCATCGCCGACATTGGTATTAAGGTTTTTGCTTTTTAAAATGGATCGCAAGCTGTGGAATATTTCAACCCCCGCCCGCAAAGCATCCGAAAATTTTTGAAAGCCAACGGGCATAATCATGAATTCTTGAATATCCAAATTGTTATCGGCGTGCATGCCACCGTTGATGATGTTCATCATGGGCACAGGCAACAGATGCGCCGTGGTTCCACCAAGGTAACGATAAAGCGGCAAACCATAATGCGCCGCCGCCGCACGGGCGATAGCCAGCGACACCGCCAAAATGGTATTGGCACCCAGGATTTTTTTGTTGTCGCTGCCATCCAACGCCAACAATAATTTATCCAACCGCAATTGGTCGCCCGCCTGCTGCCCCAACAACAAATCACTCACTTCGCCTTTAATTTTTTCACATGGTTCCAGCAATCCTTTGCCGCCAAATCTTTTTTTATCGCCGTCGCGCCATTCCACGGCCTCATGCTTGCCCGTTGACGCGCCCGATGGCACCAACGCCACGCCCACCGCGCCGCTTAATAATTTTACCGTAACCTGCAGCGTCGGGTTGCCGCGGCTATCCAAAACCTCAAGCGGTAAAATTTCCACAATCGCCGAGCCATCGGCATGAAGGTCAAATATTTTTTTAGCCATCGTTCTTTTCTATTTTTTTATTACCCTATCAATCTCTTGCAATTTCTGCAAGATATTTTCTAAATCCGACAATTTTATCATGTTGGGTCCATCCGACGGGGCTTTGTCGGGGTCTTCATGAACTTCCATAAATAATCCCGCCACCCCCACGGCAACCGCGGCCCGCGCCAGGTCGAACACAAATTCGCGTTGCCCCCCCGATGTTTTGCCAAGCCCGCCAGGGCTCTGCACCGAATGGGTGGCGTCAAAAATCACGGGTTTGCCAGTTTTGGCCATGATGGGCAGGCTGCGGAAATCATTCACCAAGGTGCGATAGCCAAAACTCACCCCGCGTTCGCACAACATAATATCTTGGTTGCCCGTGCTTTCAATTTTGCTCACCACATTTGCCATGTCTTCAGGGGCAAGGAATTGACCTTTTTTAACATTCATCGGCTTGCCCGTTTTGCCACCCGCCAGCAACAGGTCGGTTTGGCGGCATAAAAACGCGGGCACTTGCAACACATCAACCACATCGGCTACCTGCGCCGCCTGCTCCTTTTCATGATAATCGGTTAGCAGCGGCAGGCCTGTCGCCGCCTTGATTTTAGAAAAGATTTTTAGCGATTCCGCGAAATCCAAACCGCGGCTGGATTCGATAGATGACCGATTGGCTTTATCAAAACTTGTTTTATAAATAAGCGGGATTTTTAATTTGTCACAAATTTTTTGGATAGCCGCCGACATGGTCAAGGCATGTTTTTCAGTTTCCAAAACGCAAGGGCCTGCTATCAATATAAAAGGCAAATCATTGCCTATGGTCATTCCCTTGATAGATTTTATATTATAAACGGCGGTCATGATATTTTATAGCAGGAGTCCCCAGCCATTACAAATTGTTAGCATTTTTATACTTGGACATGAATAGCCATGTAAGAAATATGGGCGCGGCCTATGCTTCGCTTGGCCCCCTTCAACAAAATAATTTATGATTTTTGCTCGTCTTTGACAACGGTATCAGGAGCCTCAACAGCAACCGCTTGGGCTGGTGCTTCGCTTTTAACTTCGGGCTTTGCTTCCGCAACTGCCTCGGGTTTGGCTATGACCTCGGCTATTTTTTCTTCGCTGATATGCGCCGCCGTGGCAATCTCATCACCCTTCATGGCTAGCACCGAACGAAATTCTTCGGCGATGCGTGCTGATTTCCCTTTGCGACCCTTCAAATAATATAATTTGGCGCGACGCACTTTGCCCATGCGAACAACCTCAACCGAATCGACCATCGGGCTGAAAAGTGGGAATGTTCTTTCCACCCCTTCGCCATAGGATAATTTGCGCACCGTGAAGGAAGAACCAATGCCAGCGTTTTTCCGCGCAATGCAAATGCCTTCAAAAGCCTGCAAACGCGACTTGTCGCCTTCGACAACTTTTACCTCAACCCGCAATGTATCGCCCGGACGAAAGGTGGGGGATTTTTTAGCTTGTTTAGCTTTTTTTAAATTATCAGCTAAAACGCTGGAAAATGAATTCATCATGGTGTTTCTCAATTCTTTTTGTCGGTTATTTTTTTTATCAAGATGTCAGGGCGTCGTTGCTTCGTTACATTTTCTGCTTCAGCCTGACGAAACTCTTTAATCTTTTTATGGTTGCCTGTCAAGAGGATTTCTGGAACTTTTAACCCGCGCCATTCGGCGGGGCGGGTATAATGGTGATGTTCTAACAAACCCTCTTCGTGACTTTCCTGTTCGTGGCTTGCTTCTTTGCCTAATATCCCTGGCACAAAACGCAAAATACTATCCATCAACACCATCGCGGCCAATTCACCGCCCGACAAAACATAATCACCAATGCTAAGCTCCATCATCGGGTTATCGGGGTGTTGCTGATTATAATAATCAACAAATCGCTGGTCGATGGCTTCGTAGCGGCCGCATATCAATATTATATTTTCTTCGCCGTCTCTCCCCTCCCCCGTTCCTGCTGCCAAATATTTTGCTATGGCGGGGGTCAACAATTCACCACGCGGCGTCAAATGAACAACGCGGGCGTTGGCGTGGGAGCGCAAGGCGGCCTCGACCGCGTTGAAGGCAACCTCCGCCCTGATAACCATGCCCGCGCCGCCGCCGAATGGTTCGTCATCGACCCTATGATGTTTGTTGTCGGCAAAATCGCGCAAATTGATGGTGTGATAATTCCACAACGAACCAAGTGCATTACCGATAACCGAATGGGCCAGTGCGCCAGGAAACATTTCAGGGAACAATGTAAGTAAGATAAAATTTTTCATGTGTTTCGTTGCTTAACATAAATACGCCCAAGGGCAGGATAACCAAAGTAGCGATTGGCGCGTTGCAAAATATTTTTTTCTTCAAACTTTATCAAATGCGCCACCGCGGGATGACAAACAACCATCAGCACACCATTGTTTTTTTGCTGCAGGTTTTTTTTTATGGGAAAAGAAACTTTCTGAAAAAATACCGTCTGGTAAAAATCATCACCAACCACCTCTCGCCAATGTTTGCTTATATCCATCGCCACCATGCCCGCACGGCCAAGGTAAAGCCGCGCCATTTTTTTAACGAGCCCCTCCATCGATTGCAAATTGCTTTTTCTTATCATGCGCCGCCTTTCATTAAAAATACTTAGCCAGCCATGTGGTGAGGATAACTAATTGAGGTAATAGGCAAGGATAATACTTAAAGTTACGACCGAAACCAAGCTGGTTAAATGATATTCTAACATCGTGCGTTTTTTTCTGATAGAAAAATGATGAGCCAGCAACATGATGGAACCCGCGGTGGGAAGGGCGGCAATAATAACCACCGCGGCGGCATGTATAGAATCCAAATAAGAAAAGGCCACGGTCACAATCAACCAACTTAGCAATGGCATAACAATAATTTTTAATATCACCACCCACCAGCTTTCTTGCGCCACCACCAATGTATAAACAAATTTTGTTTGCGCCATGAAAACGCCAATCGCAAACAAGGCCACGGCGTTCAAAGCACCATTGGCCAAATTAAAAAAATTGGTCAGGGGTTTTGGCATTTCCCAATCAAAATAAGAAAAACAAACGCCCGCCAATATCGATAGCAAAATAGGATTTTTAATAACCGATAAGCCAGCACGAACAATTTCTATAACCGTGGTGCGCATGTTGCCATGGCTAAAACCGCGCCTGACGGCTAAATCAAATTGCAGGGTCGATAGCAATATCGGCATGATAATAGCCTGCTGGATGAAAACCGCTTGGATGGCGGGCATAATGCCCTGCTCGCCAAAAACGGCTATCATGATAGGGAAGCCAACGAACAAGACATTGGGAAAACTGGAAGATAAACTATGCAGCATCCTTTCGCCGAATGGTTCTTTAAAAAAATTGCCCGTGATAATAAGGGCCAGGCCCATCATAATAAATTGGCTGGCGATCAACGCCAAAAAATAGGGAAAGTTAATGACGGCGTCGATGTTGCCATTGGCGATGGTGAAGAAGAAGAAAGCAGGAGCCAAAACATAGAAAATAAATCTGTCGAGCAACATATAATGATCGCTCAATTCTTCCTTTGGTTTGCGCACCATGCGCCCAATAAGAAAGCCAGACAGCACCAAGGCCAAAATGGGAAAAATAGAAAAGAAAGCCTCTAACATTTTTTTTATTTATAGTGTATTTTTAGCAGGTAGTCATGCCATGTTTTAATAGGTGGTCGGAGCGGCGGGATTTGAACCCACGACCCCTTGACCCCCAGTCAAGTGCGCTACCAGGCTGCGCTACGCTCCGCCATTTTTGTGTGTTCATGAACTTTACAAAAAGATTGGTCAAAAATGCTTTAAGGCTATTATGAGCAAAATGCAAGGTAATTTTTTGTTTGGTGATTGCGCTATAATTTGCTAGCGTTGCGCGCATGATATTTGGTTTTAATGTTTGGACTTTATGGCGCCCCGTTTATTCTTTTACCTGGGGCTTATGGCAAAAAAGCAGCTACGAGCATTTTGCTCGCTTTACCAGAAAAAATCATGGCCTAACTATTTTGGATATTGGCACGGGCGTGGGGCCTTATATCAAATATCTTGGCGAGCAAAATAAAAATAGATTTATTTTTTCTGAGCCCGACCGCCTGGCGTTGAAGGTTGCAGAGCGGCGGGTAAAAAAATATTTACCCAATATGATGAAAAAAAATGCACCAGAATTTTTGATTGGTTATGCCGAGGATATACTAAAAAAAACTAAAAAAGTTGATATTATCGTGCTGGTGCATGTTATTTCCGTTTTGCCGCACCCCGATGCTTTTTTAAAATTAGCATTACAGCATTTGAAGCCAGACGGCAAAATCATGTTGTATGTTAACACCCGCAAAGGCAAATTGGCTCATTCGTTAAATCCCCTAACCCGCGTCTTGGGGTTTCAATCGGTTGACATGAAAAAAATTATACCGAAGAAATATCGGGTCGAGCGCGCTGGCGCGTTGAATACTTGTTATATTATTGAGAAATAAATAAATTAAAATTTTGTGCTGGCGGTAAAGCCCACCACCATGTAGGTGAATTTTAAAAATTCTGACGCAAAAACATTGCCGCCAAAGGTCGCGCCTATCGATGTTTTGTCATTAAAATTATACATGATCTGCAATTTGGGGCTGACAATAAAACTATGGGCGGGGAATGGAAGCGGTCGACCATCGGTTTCTATATCATAGCCATACATGGTCGTAAAACTGTAACCAAAACCAAGCGAGGGGATGAAAGAAACACGCCCAGCATTGAGCACGATGCCATAGTTAAAAGTTAGCGGCACATGCACGAAGGAAAATAATTGGTAGCGATGACGCAGAATATCATAATCGGCGGGTTTGCCAGAAAGGTAATTCACCCCGCTGTTAATAAAAAAGCGATTGTTACCAACGATGTAACCCAAATCAAATGTCACCCCGCCGCCGATGCGCGGCACCAAATTGGTATTGCCAGCGATAGCAAATTCGGCGTTAATATCGCCGTAAAATTCTGCCTTGGCCTTTTGTGGCTGGCTCGCGATTGCCAATAACAGGGCAATCATGACAATAGATAGAAAATGGTTTGTTTTTTTCATGATATTACCTAATAGAGGATGGGCGAAGTCAATGATCTATTGAATCCCCACCAAATAACCCATGCTGTTGACAAACAAAATAGTGTTCTTTGCCGCGATGGCGGGGGAGTCAAGTTTATATATATCATCTTGTCCTTGCTCAATCATGTTGCCGTTCAGGGCATTGACGAACATATATTGTCCTATATTATTCGCCAAAAATAATCTTTTGCTTACCAACAATGGGCCATGCCAATCGACCAGTGTCAAAGTTCGCGTGCCAGGGTATTGATATTTTTCTAGGATACGGCTCCAAAATAAATTGCCAGTCGCTTTATTAATGGCTTTCAAATTGTAATCGCTGTCGATGATAAAAATTGTTTGGTTATTCATAGTCGGGTTTTCGATAGTCGCCAAACGCTTGCGCCATAATTTGCCGCCACCATCGGCACGGAAGGCAATGGCGTCAGAACCAAAGCTGAAGGCATAGATAACCCCACCGTCAAGCATCATGTTGCCAATAATTTCGCGATAACGGTTGCTGTCGCCTATGCTGAATTTCATCGTGCCATCTTGCCATAATATATTGCCCGAGGCACCATTCAAAGCCATCACATTACCCGACAAAAAACCCGTCCACACCCGTCCCGCGCTGGCGGTGGGGGCGGATCCGCCCTTAAACCCGATGGCATCAATCGTGCCACCATCGGCCAGCAAACTATTATTTTGCCAAACCCTACGCCCGTCGCGCAATGACAAACCATAAACCGAACCGTCGATGGTTTTGACTATGGCTAGGCTGTCGGTGATAGCCGCCGCATTTTTAATCGGGCTGATAAGGTTTTGTTGAAAAACCACATCGCCCGTGTTGGCGTTAAAACCGTATACTTTGCCAAACCCCGTGGTCACCACCAACAAGGGGGTTTTGCCATCGGGGCCGCCAGCATTGGCGAAGGCCATGCCCCCGCCCGTCGCGGCAAGGTAATTGTTGGCTTCGCTTAAAAGATAACGCCATTTTACCTTGGGCTGGTCGCTATCTTTTTGCCAATCGAGCACGGTGATTTGATAACGGCTGTCGATGGCGAAAATTTTATTGTCGGCAACAATGGGGGCGATGTTGACTATATTAGCCTCGCCCCGCGGGGTTTCGGGTTTTTCATCGCCGTCTTTATCGCGCGCGGGGTAGAGGGCGGATTTCCCCGTGCCTGCGCCAATTTTTATATAAAAAGCTATTTTGTTTTGTTCGCCACCACGTGCATGGGGTGGGCGACGGTCGTTACCGCCCGATGCCGAACGCCATTCTTGGTTGGTGACTGGCTGGGTTAGGCTGTAGCCACCGCCGACAAGTTTCGAATCGCTGGCGCGGACATCGTCTATCGATGCAATGTCGATGACTTGCCGCTGTCCCGTCAGGGTCAATTTGTTATCGGCGCAACCAGTTAGCAACAATGTTGCCATGGCACCGCCAAAAACGTAGGAATAAATTCTTTTTTGCAACATATTGTTCGATGGATGAAGTTTGGTGAATTAATAATTGGGTAAAATTTGTAACATCAACAAACCAAGCAAATTATTTTGGTTGTTGATGGCGATGGTTTGTAACGTTTTTTTTGCTTCGTCTTTTTTCCCCGCGGCGGTTAAGCGGTCGGCCAGGGCCAAATTTATCATCGACGAATTTTGCGCCGCCACGGTAAGGGCGCGCAATGTTTTTTCATCGCCCGAACGCAAGGCCGCCACGTCGCGCAAATAGGGATTTTGCGCCACGGCTTTATCGATGGTGTTTTTTAAATTGGTTTGCGTGGCATCATTTTTGTTTTTTTCGATTAATTGCAACGCCATGACGCTGGCCAATGCGCCATAACCCGCCCCTGCGCCTTTGCTGTGGTTGACGGCGAAATTGACCAACTTATCGGGGTGGGTGGCAATTTCCTTATCACCGAGCAAGGCATAAAATTCTTCGCTTATTTTTTTTGCTTGGGATTGCTGATAAAAATTCCAACTTATCACCGCCAAGCTTATAACCAGGGCGACGACGACCACCGCCACCAACCATTGTTGATAACGGCGGATAAATTTTAAAAACCTATCGACCAAGGTTGCGTAATGAATATCCACCAACAGCGATTGGGTTGCCAGCCCCGCCATGGCGCCGCCCGTGGGTTGGTTGCTGGGCGATGAGCGCGCCGCAGAAGTCAATTTTTTTCCAGCTATGGTTTTTTTCTTTGCCATGATGTTGCTATATTTTATTGGAATAATGCTATATTTGATTATTGTATCTATAAGCCCATTGGTTAAAAATTGCAACCGCCCGCACGCGCCGCGCGTGGTGTTTTTGCCTTTATGGGTTGGTTGCGCCCTATCGCTATAAAAACCATCGGCAACAAATGGCGGTCATTGGTGAAATAGATATTGCCTGATAACAGAATCAAGGGTATGAAAAAAATATGTCAGGATTAGGCAAAGCATACATGATAGAAAAAAAGGAAACATTTGTGGATGGTTCCACGGGGCAGCGCGTGCATTTATTGCATCGGGAAGGTTGCCCCCACATGCAGGATGATGTTTATCATGCTAGTTATAAAAAAAGTCCTGAGGAAGCTATGGCGGAAGCAAAAAAACAATATTTCAGCGCAGTCGAATTTTGCCCCCATTGTTGCAACAATTAATTTTTATTTTTTATATATTCTTCATACAAATTAAATAAATGGGTGAGGCGATCGCTGTTGCTGGCAAAACCAGCGGGGTCATAGCAATCATCAACCAATTTGTCTAATTCTTGGTGGGTGCGCAATAAATCGGCGGGCATGGTGTTGGGGTCATACAAATCGGCAAGGGTGTTTTTATTTTCATATTTTTTGCGAATATCCAAAATCCTTTGGGCGATGGATTCAATTTTTTTTTATTTTGTCGGCGGGCGGGTTTTTTGGCCATGGGTAATTGTTATAAACAATATCTTTTGAATAACGGAAATCTGATTTTAATCGTCCACAAACTTGCGCCACCCACGCCATGTGCATGGCCGAAGTTAAAATACCAAAATGATAGAGGGTGGCGTTAGGCACAATTCTTATATCTACACTAGGAATAAATTCTGGTGGCAAATAACCTATAGGAATATATTTACGTCTTTCAGAGCTAGTAACGGGTATCGCTAGATATTCACTGTCAGGAATAAATTCTATATGAAACCTTGAAGGTTTTTTTGCAAAATCTCTTGTGGGCTGGCTTTTGCTGTTTTCTCTAAAAATCTTTACATATTCTACCCTGTCTTTTATGCCTCTAATATTATTAATCTCACTTGGCGACATTTTAGGTGTCAATAAAATAAACCTCATTAAACCATTGATTAAATCGTCTGCACCAACATAACGATAAAAATAATTTTCAGCCTTAGGATATTTCTGGATAAAAATTTCTTTTTCTTTGCTATCAAAAATATAATTGCCATCATCTATAGGTTTATTACCCGTATACATTTCTGGCACATCACAAAGCGGCGTAGAGCGCTTGGAAATGAAGGTATTATTCCCTTCAATCAAATAAGGATTGATATTACCATTAAATCTTATTTCATTTGGGTCGCCCTTAATATCATCATATTCATATAGAGTTTTTTTATCACTATCAAAATTGGCAAAACCGATGATAACGACATAAACTGCCGCCTTACCCTTGGCTTCATTTGACCAAGCAAAGGTTTGATGGGCAAAGTGAATGGTAATACCATGTTGATTGATTAAATTATTCCATAATATACCAACGTGCAAACCCTGTGTAATGCTATTGGTGGCAACAAACCCTACCTTAATTTTTGTGCCATGGATATATTCGGCGGCTTTTTTATACCATGCTGTTACATAATCCAAATTACCCCAATCTTTTATTCCTGAAAATATATCTTCCATTTCTTTCGATTGCATACCATCTTTTTGGCGAGCACCAATAAACGGTGGATTACCGATGATGTAGGAACATGTTTTTGGGTCGATAATTTTTGACCAATCGGTGGTTAGGGCATTGCCATGATGTATCTTAGCCGATTTTTTTAATGGAATACGCGCGTAGTAATGACCAAAGGTTTCTGACAATTCCAAATTAGATTGATGGTCGGTTAACCACATGGCAACCGAAGCAATGTTGGCGGGGAATTCTTCTAATTCTATGCCATAAAAACTATCAACATCGATTTTTGATAAATTGTTAACGTCGACATTGTCTTGCCCCTTATATAAAATTTTTAAAATTTCTAATTCCAATTTGCGCAATTCGCGATAAGCCACCACCAAAAAATTACCACAACCGCAAGCGGGGTCAAAAAATTTTAGCCCCGCCAATTTGTTATGAAAATCGATTAACTGTTTTTTATTTCCTTTCGCTTCTTCAAATTCTTGATACAGATTATCCAAAAACAATGGTTTGATGGTGCGCAAAATATTTTTTTCCGATGTATAATGCGCGCCCGTGCTTCGTCTTTTTTTCTTATCAGCAATCGCTTGAAATAACGAACCAAAAATAGCGGGCGATATTTTTCGCCATTCAACAAACGAACAACAATTTATCAAATATGTTCTTGTCCATGTGCTGAAAGATAAAATGTTAATCGTGTCCGCAAACAATTTACCATTGATATAATCAAAGTCATTTAAATCAAAATCTAAAGTGCTGGGTCTTTTTTCTTTTGGCGTATTTAAGGTTTGAAATAAATGGGCTAATCTGTCGCCAACGTCCGAACCATCACTCCTTGTTTTTTTATCAATCAAATCATGAAATATCTTTTTCTTAAATATATCTGTATCATCGGCAAACAAACAATAAAGCACACGCACCAAAAATAATTCTAAATCTTTTTGTGAAGCGTTATCATTTTTTAAATTATCATAAAGATCGCCCATGCGTTCTGCCGCTTTTAAATTAATTGGATCAAGCTCGGCGATGTTTTGTTTTTTATAATCGGTCATAAAATTAAATAGATTCAATTTTTCATGCAATTCTGGCAATGTAAAATAATATTTTTGCTTATTAGCAATTTCTATTAACCGAAATTCATGAAAATCACATACCAACAAAAATTCAGGCAACAAATCATTTTCAATATTAAGGCAATAGTCATAAGCCTGTTCAACCGCTTTCTTCAAATCAACGCCTTTTGATTTATGCTCCACCAAAAGTTTTTTTGGCCAAAACAAATCTATAGACCCACGGCGGTTGTTTAATTTTTCAACCTGCTGTTCAAAGACAGCAACTTTTATTCTATCAATTCCAAATATATTAAAAAATTCATTATAAAAAGTTTGTTTATCAGAAGACTCACTAGAAGCAATTTGCCACCTTTTTTGAAATGCCAAGGCTCTGCTTTTCATTTCATTACGACTTGGTGTCGTGTTCTTCTCTGCTAATATTTTTTTCTTTGCCATTGTCCCATTGCCCCACGTTATTTAATAAACGATTTATAGGGCGTTTGCAAATATCTTGCGAACAGCAAATTGCCGTCTGTCGAAAAATCCACGCGCAAAGAACCTACCCCCTCAGGGCGTTGTTCTCGGGGTCATACGGACTCTCGGCGACAATTTTGGCGTCGCGTAATTCGCCCAATATGCGCACTTTGCATTTGGTGCCAACCGCGGCATGTTGGGTATTGACATAACCCAACATCAACGATTTTTTAACATAATGACCATAACCGCCCGCCGTGCCGCGACCCACCACTTCGTTGCCAATAAACACTGGTTCGTTACCAAAACTGTCGGCGTCGGCCGCGTCAATTTCTATCGTGACATATTTGCGTGGCACGCCCGCCGCCTGTTGCTTCACCAAAGCCTCTTGCCCCACAAAATTTCCCTTGTTCAAGCGAACAAAACGGCCAAGGTCAGCCTCCAATATAGTATTTTCAGCATTAAGGTCGGTGCCAAACAGGCGATAGGTTTTTTCCAACCGCATCGATTCCATGGCGCGCATGCCGACCAGCCCGATGTTATGTTTTTTGCCAGCATCCATAATTGCACGATACAGGTGCAATTGATATTCAATCGGGTGATGCAATTCCCACCCCAACGAACCAACGAAGTTAACCCGCAACGCCCGCACATTGGGGCAAAACCCAACGGGTATGTCGCGCCCCGAAAGCCAGGGGAAAGCCCCGTTCGACAAATCAGCATCCGCCAATTCTTGCAACACATCGCGCGATTTTGGCCCCGCCAAAATAAACACGCCGTTGGTGGTGGTCATGTCGGTTAAGAAAACGAGCCATCCTTCGGGTGATTTTTTTGTAAGAAATCCCAGTCGATGTCATGGGTGCGCGACGGCCCCACCACATAAAAACGTTCGCCATAATGACCGTCGGGCAAACGCAAAATGGTGAATTCGGCGCGGATAGAACCCGTCGGATAAAGCGCGTGACACAAATTAAGTTTGCCAATCGATTTTGGAATAGCATTGGCGACCATGTGGTCGAGGAAGGCCCGCGCCCCCCGCCCCTCGACCATATATTTGGCGAAGGTTGAAAGTTCCATCAACCCCACTTCGTCGCGCATTTTGCGCACTTCATTCCCCACGGTGTTAAACCATTTGGGGCGGCGGAAAGACCAATCGTCTTTTTTGGTATCGTCGGAAGTTGAAAAATACAACGGCCGTTCCCAGCCAAAATTTTGTCCCCACACCGCGCCAGCATCCGCCATGTCGCGATAACAGGGCATGGTTTTCGCGGGGCGACCCTTTGGTTTTTCTTCGTGCGGGTAATGAATAATAAAAACATGTTCGTAGGCTTCTTCGTTTTTAATTTTGGTAAATTTTTTCGACACCACGCCAAACCGCCGTGGGTCAACGCCAATCATGTCGACCGACGGTTGACCATCAACAATCCATTGTGCCAATTGCCACCCCGCGCCACCCGCGGCGGTGATGCCAAAACTATGGCCTTCCGATATCCAAAAATTGGGCAAGCCAAAGGCGGGACCCACCATGGGGTTGCCATCGGGCGCGTAGGAAATAGGACCATTCACAACATTTTTCACCCCAACATGTTCTAACGACGGCACGCGGTGCATCACGGCCTCGACATGCGGTAACAAACGGTCCAAATCGCCAGGGAACAAATCTTTTTCAAAACCTGGGTCAACGCCGTCAACAAATCGTGCGGGGGCGTTGCGTTCATATGGCCCTAAAATCCAACCATTGCGTTCTTCACGGAAATAATATTGGGCATCGGGTTCGCGCAAAATGGGCAATTCTTTATTGCCCGCTTCGCGGTATTTTTTTAACACGGGGTCAACATCGTAAACAATATATTGGTGTTCAACGGGAATGGCGGGAATTTGCAACCCAACCATCAACGCGGTTTGGCGCGCGTAATTACCCGTGGCGCAAATAACATGTTCGCACAAAATTTCTTCGCGTTCGCCATCTTTGGTTTCGGTTATAATTTTCCATTCGGCGGAATCGGTGCGTTCTATCCCCACCACCATTTTATTTTGTTCAATGGTCGCGCCCAACGCCCGTGCGCCCTTCGCCAGGGCCATGGTAACATCGACCGGGGCAATATGCCCGTCGGTGGGGTGCCACAGGGCGCCAATCAAACCATCCATGTTGGCCAATGGCCAAAGTTTTTTAATTTCATCAACCCCAATGATATGACATTCCACCCCGATGGTTTCGGCGGTGCATTGATAATTTTTATATTCATCCAACCTGTCGCGCACCCGCGCCAATCGCAAATTACCCGTTTGGTGAAAACCAACCTCCTGCCCCGTTTCTTTTTCCAATCTTTTATACAATTCGACCGAATATTGATGCAACTGACCAACCGAATAACTCATGTTAAACAATGGCAACAACCCCGCCGCGTGCCATGTTGACCCCGCGGTCAATTCGGTGCGTTCGATAAGCAAAACATCTTTCCAACCTTTTTTAGCCAAATGATAAAGTGCCGAAACGCCGTTCACGCCGCCACCAATGACGACCGCCCGCATGGTGCGTTGTTTGCCAGATCTGTTAGTATTTTTTTCCATTATTTTGCCCTACCATTCATGGTTATTTATGAGAGAATTTTTCTTTTTTTATAATGAGCCTTATTTCTATTGCTCTTCTCTATCTTTTGCAAAAAGATTTTGCAAGCAAAAATTTTATTGCCATAAAAGGAATTTGAGCCCACACCGTGGCACAAAATTTATAACCGTGAATGATATAATGGATAGGCTGCAGCTTCGCCTAAACAAAACTGATATGCTGACTGCCGCCGAGGAGGGCGAGGAATTGGTCGAAGGTTAATGCCCCCGCGATGTTTTGATGCAATGGGTCGGAGGCCAAGTTCAAATTCAGATCGGTTGGTTTGGCAAAGTCGCCATCAATGCCGTAGTTCGAACCAGCCAGCAAATTAATTTGGTCAGAAGTTGCTAAACCACCGCCATCGTTCAAAGCATGCAAATTCACATTCTGCCCATCGGCGTCAAACACAATATGCCCGCTGTGGTCGGTGGCATCATCCTGGACGAAGAACCAATGGTTGCGTTGGCTACCGTCCGTGTCGGTGAAGCCGTTGAAGCTTATCCTCAAACTTTCCAAATCGCTAATCCCGCGCACCACATAATCCACCGTGGTTGATTGTAAACCATCGGGGGCAACATTGTGCGTAATAACCTTATCGGTGTAATTGACGCCGTGGAATTGCACATTGGCATAATCAATATTACCCGCATCGTCATGACCAATAATGCCACCCACATTCACCGCATGGGTCGCCGTGGTGCCGTCGATGTATGCCGTGTGGTCGGCATGGCTTGCCCCCGCAACATTACCCAACGACAACACAAACGCACTGCTAATCGTGGCACCGCCATCGGTCGATGTTGCCTGCACCACCACGCTGTAATTTTTTGCCGTATGGGCACTATCTTCAAAATCCAAAACTGATCTTAATTTTAAATTACCATTTGTATCAATGCTGAAGTATGTCGCATCGGTGCCGCCAAGGCTATATGTTACCGCAACCCCATCGCCATCAAACGCGCGGAAACTACCCACCGTTAGCCCCACGACATTGTTTTCGCTAACGGCGATACCCGTGCTTGGTGTGCTAGAAAAATTGGTGGGTTCATTCACATCATTAATCGTCAAAACAAACAATTGGCTGATGGCCGCACCGTTGGTCGTGATACCATTACCTGGCGTGCTCCAAGCATTTACTGTCACCGAAAATTTCTGGCGTGGCCCAAAATATTGTCCCAATGCAATGCTTTCAAAATCAAAATCATTCTTACGGAACAACACACCACTGCTGTTGATACTGAATGCCCACGAATCGCTGGTGTTGCTGATGGAATAATTCACAATCTGACCATCGGCATCCATCGCGCCGAAATCCGCGATACTTACCACGGTCGCCAAGGCTGGCGCGCCAGCCACACCTGACTTTTCATCAATCGCTATTCCCGTGGCGGGGGTCGAACTCCACACCGTGGCATTATCATCCACATTACTCACCGTCAGCACAAATAATTGCGTGATGGCTACCGCCCCTGCGCCGACGCCCGCACCACCATCCACCCCGATGGCATTCACTGTCACGCTAAATACACGGCCATTATGCCCGTTGTAGGTTGCTTCGTAATCCAACGCCGATACAACATGCAATCTGCCGCTTGTGCTCATGCTAAATAAATTATTGTCGACCCCTGTCAGCCAATAACTTACCCCCGCGCCATCGGCATCGGTTACCACAAAATTTGCTACCGTGATCCCCGCACCATTATTTTCTGAAATAATGGCGGAGGCTGGACGCTGCACCCAACTGGTTGCTTGGTCGTTAATATTTTGAACGCTCAAAACAAATATTTCTGACCTTAATGATTGCTGTCCCCAATAGCCAATGGGGGCACCGCCATATACACCACCCGCCAACACTATAACCGTATAAAGCGATTTAACAACGGGGGAGGGAAGCGTGGTTCTTAAGCTTAAATCGCCGCTAGAATTAATACTAAATAAATTAGCATCGGCGCCGCTCAACCCATAGGTAATTTGGGTTGCGTTGTCGCCAGGGGGTGGACGGTCGTAATCGTTCGCTTGGAAATGAGCGATGGATAACCCCGCGGTGGCTGACGTTTCCACAATAATGGCGCGTGAGGGATGCAGAACCCAATAGGTTTGTTCGTCGTTCACATTCGTCACCGATAAAACAAACAATTGGCTGGTGCTGTGCCCCCCTGAACTGGCGACAACCGTCACGGTGTGGGTAATGCTGGTGCCGTCATAATCCAAAACGCCGTTATAAAATAACCGTCCCACGCCGCGTATGTTATTAAAATCGCTAACGATGCTAAAGTTGCTGGCCTCAACACCCATAAGCGAATAACTAACAGGGGTGCCGTCAGGGTCAGCGGCAGTAAAGAAAAAATTCTGCGCCCCAGTAATATTAACAAGGAAATAATCACCCTGTTCGTTGATATCTAAGATCCGCGTGTTGGCAGGGATGGTTAAACCATTCATATTATCAGCCTTGAGGTAACCGCCCGCGCCTCTATCAAAAATACCATAGCCAGCTATGACCGAGCCCGCAGCCAGGGTATAGCTATAGGCTGCGCTGCCCGTGGCCTGCGCCCCGTCGCTTGCACCACCCCTTTGGGTGTAGGTTGCATCGTCATTATAAAGCACAACGCGAGCTTGTTTATCCGCGGTGCCCCTTATAACCAAACTGAAGGGTAATCGTATCAAACTACCAACATAATGAACTGGCTCGGCGGCGGTATCCAAAGTCTTGCCTTGGCTGTAATCAAAAGATGACGCGGGCACAACCAGGTCGGCGGGATAACTTTGTCCAGGCGACACATATGCCACTTTGCCATAGGTTTCAGCCACACTGCCCGTTGCGGGATGGCTGTTGGCATTGCTCCATTGCACTGGTTCGTTTACATCGGCCACCGAAAACACGAAAGAATTAAGCGCCGAATTACCATCGCTGGATACCGCCAAGACGCCGACGCTGTAATATCTAGTGTGTTTTGTATCTTCGTAATCTAGGCTGTATCTTAACCTTATACGTCCTGCGTTATCTATGTCAAAAAAGTTTTTATCGGCACCGAATAGGGCATAGTTGATAATGGTCTCGCCCACATCGCCGTCGCTTGCCCCAAAATTGGCAACCTCGGCATTGATGGCATTGTTTTCGCTAACAAATATAGAGACTGGGGCAGTTGCCGAAACAAATGTTACGCCATTATCGTTCACATTGCCCAACGACAAAATGAAACTGCTGCTTACTGCGCTGCCATCGGTGGCGGTTGCAATAACCCCAATGCTGTAGAAAGTTTGGCTATGGTTGGCATCCTCCGCATCCAAACTTGATTTCAAAATCAATAGACCATTGTTGATAATGCTAAAATAATTACTATCAGCACCCGTTAGGCTATAACCACTGACCGTCGCACCAACATCGGCATCCTGCGCGGCAAAATTCCCTACTTGCAAACCAGCGGCATTATTTTCATCTACATTAACAACGGTCGCCGCCGTGGCAGAAACAAACCGCAAGGGATTATCATTAACATTGTCGAGCGATAACACAAATATATTACTGGCCATGCTACCATCGCTTGATATCGCCTGCACCACCACGCTGTAATATTGCGCACGATGGTTAGGGTTTTCAGAATCCAACGCCGATTTTAAAATAAGCGCGCCATTGTTGGTGATGGTAAAATAATTACTATCATCACCGATTATTTTATATTGCGAAATGACCGCGCCCGCATCGCGATCGGTTGCTGCAAAATCGGCGACCTGGATTCCCGCAACATTATTTTCGCTAAGGCGCAAGGACACCGCCCCCGTCGCCGAGGTAAAGATGACAGGATTATCATTAAGATTACCCACCGACAAAACAAACGAATCAACAATCGATATACCACCAACTGAACTCGCCTTAACTATCACGCTATAATATTTTGCAGGGTGCGTGGTATCGTCATAATCCAAACTTGATTTAAGAATCAAATTTCCACTGACTTTATCAAGGCTAAAATAATTGGCATCGGTGCCGCTCAAACTATAGGTCATTTGCAAATTGGCAGCATTGTCAAAGGCCGAAAATTGCGCAACCAACAGGTTGGCGGTATTGTTTTCGCTGATGAAGCCCGATGGCGTCCTTGCCGCCCACACCGCGTCCGTTTTAACCGATAACACGAACATTTGGCTTATATTTGCCGCCGCGCCCGCATGCCACGCATTCACCACCACCGAAAAATTGTGGGTGGGGCGCCATGTATCATCCAAGCCATAATCACGCGGCTGTGCCAATTTTAATATCCCCGTTTTCGCATCAATATTAAATAACGTGGCATCGGCGCCCGTTAGCCAATAGGCTGAATTGGGTCCTCCTTCGCTAAAACTGGCCGAACCATCGACCGCACCAATATTAAAATCTGCTAGCGAGATGGCAGCAATGTCGGTGCCATAGGCAAAAGATATGGCCGAGGGGGCAGCAGTCCAGCCAAACTCATTATTATTATTTTGAACGCTAACCACAAACACATTGTTTATCGATGGGCTGCCATCGTTTGATGCGGCCTGCACCACCACGCTGTAAGTTTTCCCGACGCGGCTGGTGCTTTCATAATCCAAACTTGATTGCAAATACAAACGCCCATTGCTGTCGATGCTAAAATAATTGGCGTCGGTGCCGCTTAAACTATAGTTTACCAACGCGCCAACGTCGCCATCAACCGCTTTAAATTTGGCAACCTGCATCCCCACCGCATTATTTTCGCTTATGTTAACCACCACCGCCGCACCAGCCTTGGCATAGCCTCGGTTCGATACCCCATTGGCATCATAGCCCCACAATGGTTGCCCTTGGTCTTGGAATAATGTTGGGTTGTCATTAACATTACCCACCGTCAAAATAAATACTTGGCTGATATTAGCATCGCCGCTATGCCAAGCAGTGACAACCGCGGTGAATTGATGGTTCGGGCGCCATGTATTATCCCCTTCATAATCGCGGTTATAAGCCAACCGCAATATGCCAGTTTTGGCATCGATGGTAAATAACACATTATCCGCAAGTCTATTATCCAACAAATAACCCGCATTTACCCCTTCGGTAATGGTTGTTCCCGTCAAATTGAAATCGGCCACCGTAAGCCCCGCCAGGGCGGATGCTTCGCTTACTTCGGTAAGTAATTTGGTTGTTGTTCCCCATTTAAATTCGGTGACGCTATCTTGCAAATTAACGACAACCAAATTACTTACCATTGGCCCGCCATCGGTTGATATGGCTTGCACAATGACGCTGTAATTTTTAGCCGTATGAACGCTATCTTCATAATCCAAACTTGACTGCAAATACAAACGCCCATTGCTGTCGATGGTAAAATAATTGGCGTCGGTGCCGCTTAAACTATAGTTTACCCTGGCACCCGCATCATTATCCACCGCTAGGAATTTTGCTACATCCGCCCCAACCAAATTGTTTTCAAGCGCGTTAACAAATATGGCGGAAGACGCATTGCTCCAACCTAAGTTCGATACCCCTGTGCTATCTTGCCCCCAGAATGGTTGTTCTTGCCATTTGAAAACGGGGGCTTCATTAACATCCGCCACCGTCAAAACAAATAATTGGCTGATACCCGCGCCCCAGGTTGTCGCCCCGTTGCCTGGTGAACCCCAAGTCCAAATCGTTACAGAAAATTGACGGTTGTTTGTTTCATAATCCGCATCATATTTCCTATATAACACCCCATTACCATCGATGCTGAACATCCATTTATCCGTCCCATCCAGCGCATAATTTACAAATTGTCCGTCGGCATCAAGTGCCTTGAAGGTAGCGATAGCGGACGCAACGCCAAGGGTTACCATCTTGGTTATTCCTATTTTTTCATCAACCGCTATACCTGTTATCGGAGTCGAACTCCAAGCTGTGGGATTATCATCCACATTATTTAACGACAACACAAATAAACTAATAACCGCTGAGCTGCCATCGGTCGGCGTCGCCGTTACCACCACGCTATAATTTTTTGCCGTATGGGCACTATCTTCATAATCCAATCTTGATATCAGGGTCACCGTGCCATTGTTGTTGATATTAAAATACCCCGCGTCCGCGCCACTCAAACTGTAGGTTACCATCGCCCAATCGCCGTCCGTTGCCGCGAACTGCCCCACCGCCATGCCAATAGCATTGTTTTCATTAACATTAACGCTTATGGGTCCATTCGCCGCATTCCGCCATTGATTAACCCCTAACGGCTGCTGCGCCCATGCAAAATTGGTCGGGTTATCATTCACGTTGGTTACGGTTATGATAAATACTTGATTGACGGTGGGGGCCGACCCGTTCCAGGCATTCACCACCACCGAATAACGGTGGTCAGGATTATGCCATTGCCTATCCCTGTCCTGCCACCACACGCCTGTGGTGTCATAATCTATCGTTTGTTTTAATGATAACCGACCATATGAATTAATATTAAAAAGCGAGGCATCGCCACCCGTTAACCAATAGCCAGAATTTATCCCTTCAACAAAAGGATCCGAATTGTCTTGGGGTCCAATATTAAAATCTGCGATCACGGTGCCAGGTAAAGTCGCCGTTTCCGAAAGAATAATGCCACGCGGGCGATTAATCCAACCAAATTCGTTGGGATCATTATTCAACGTTATCACCACCAGGTTGCTGGCAAAATCGCTGCCGCCATCGGTCGATTTGGCATTGACCACCACGCTATAAACTTTATCAGCATGATTTGAATCTTCATAATTCAAACTTGATTTTAAACTCAAGGCACCATTGGCATTAATAGTAAAATAAGCTGCATCCGCGCCACCCAAACTATAGGTCACCCGCGCCCCAATATCAGGGTCCACCGCTTGAAATTTTGCCACTTGCAATCCAACAATATTATTTTCGGTTATGTTTAAATATCGCGTATCGCTGGCCGCTGCCCAATTATTCCACCCACCTTTGCTGTCCTGCCCCCATAATGGTTGCGGTTGCCATTGGAATGCTGGCGCTTCATTAACATCCGCCACCGTCAACACAAATACTTGGGTCATTGTTCCCCCGCCATCGCGCCATGCGCCCACCACCGCCGTGAACCGATGGTCGGGCCGCCATGAATGCTCCGATTCATAATCCCGCTCAAAAACCAATTTTAACACACCCGTCTGCTGATTAATATTAAATGCCCAATTGTCGGCAACTCTATCCGCTAACCAATAACCAGAACCTGTTCCTTCGACAAAACTTGGCCCATTATCCAACGCCGCGATATTAAAATCCGCCACCGTCACCCCCACCAACGCCGCCGTTTCAGAAATAGCCACACCCGTTAGGTTGTTCCCTACCCACCCAAATTCTTTCGTGTTGTCTTGCAAACTTACCACAAACAAACTATTGACCGCGGCACTGCCATCGATCGATGTTGCCGTTACCGTCACGCTGTAATTTTTAGCATGGGCACTTTCATAATCTAATCTTGAGATCAAGCTCAGCGTGCCATTGTTGTTGATACTGAAATACCCCGCATCGGCACCGCTCAAACTGTAATTAACCGCCACGCCATCGCCGTCGGTTGCCGCAAACTGCCCCACCGCCACGCCCACCGCATTGTTTTCACTTACATTAACGAACCTGGTGTCGCTGGCCGCCGCCCAATTATTCCACGCCCCTGCGCTATTTTGTCCCCACATCGGCTGTTGCGCCCATGTAAAACCCGTGGTGAATTCATTCACATTATTAATCGTCAGGATGAATAATTTGCCGATGCCAGCACCTTCGTTGGTAATGCCCCCAGTGTTCTTCGCGCCCCATGCCCATACCGTTACCGAGAACTGACGTTGGTTTGTTTCATAATCCACATTACGCGTCCGATATAATACCCCATTGCCGTCGATGCTGAACATCCATGAATCGCCCGATAGCGCATATTTTACCGTTTGTCCGTCCGCATCAACCGCGCTGAAGTTGGCCAGCGACTCCAACGTTGGACGAACCACGGTATTGGTTATTCCCGTTGTTTCATTAACCGCTATGCCCGTGGTGGGGCTTACATTCCACGCCGTGGCATTATCATCCACGTTGCCCAGGGTTATCACCACCAGGTTGGTAATCGCCGGGCTGGCATCGGTCGATTTCGCCGTTACCACCACGCTGTAAACCTTACCCGCATGGGCACTTTCATAATCCAAATTCGATGCCAAATACAAACGCCCGTTGCTGTCAATGCTGAAATAGGCGGCATCCGTCCCAACCACGTCATAGGTCACCCGCGCGCCAATATCAGGGTCCACCGCTTGGAATTTTGCCACTTGCGATCCTGCCCCTGCATTGTTTTCGGCTATGTTTAAATATCGCGTATCGCTGGCCGCTGCCCAATTGTTCCACGCCCCTGCGCTATTTTGTCCCCAGAATGGTTGCAATTGCCATTGAAAAACGGGCGCTTCGTTAACATCGGCGACCGTCAACACGAATAATTGGCTGATATTGTCCCCACCATTACGCCACGCATTCACCACCACCGAAAACCGATGGTCGGGTCGCCAACTATTAACTCCTTCATAATCAAGTTGATATTTTAACCGTAACACCCCCGTTTTCCCATCAATCTCAAACGCCCAAGTATCGCCATTCGTTAGCCAATACCACGAATCGTTCCCACCTTCTATCACGGGGTTCGATCCATCCACCGCTCCAATATCGAAATTCGCCAACGACGCACCAGCCAACGCAGCCGTTTCGGAAATATCCAGACCAATTGGGTTATTTGTCCACGCAAATTCATTGCTATTGTTTTGCAAACTCACCACAAACAGGTTGCTCACCGCTATCCCATCAAGCGACGTTGCCTTCACCGCTACCCCGTAATATTTTTTGCTATGGCTGGCATCCTCGTAATTCAGGCTGGACACCAAAAACAAACGCCCTGAATTGTCTATCGAAAAATAAGAACTATCGCGGCCAGCCAAACTATAATTTACCTTCCCGCCCGTTTCTTTATCCAACGCCAAGAATTTTCCTACCTGCATTCCCGCGGCGTTGTTTTCAACCACATTAACATACATCGGTGTATCGGCCTGGCTCCAAACATTATAACCGATGGGTTGCTGTTGCCGTTGAAATGTGGGCGCCTCGATAACATTGGCGACCGATAAAATAAACGGGGTTGCGGCTTGCCATGCCCCTGCGTCATTATAGGCATTAACGATAACAGAAAATTGACGATTAGGACGCCAAGTGTCACCTTCATAATCTCTATCGTATTTTAAATACAAACGACCATAAAGGTCAATACTAAATGCCCAAGCATCAGCACCGCTTAAGGTATAATAAAAAGCATCACCAGCCCAAGGATCTTGCGCTACAAATGTTGCAAGCACCGCACCCGCAGGTGTATTCTCCTTTATCAGTGATCCTCCACCACCCGCATTTTTCCAGCTATAGTCCATGGTTGTCCCTTCGGGTATAATCCGTATATAGTTTACAAATAGCTTAAGCTTATTGTTAATGATGGCTTACGCTTATTGTTAATGATGGCTTACGCTTATTGTTAATGACTTGTCTAGTAAATTTTACTAATTCTTGCAAGGGTTTTATTATTGAATTATACTCTCTTTAATAAATGTAATAAAATAACCAGGCTTATTGGGGGCGATTTAAGCCTTTACGCTTGATAATAGGGGCGAGAGGCTTGCAGTATGAGCATTAAAAAGTGCTAACAATGTCTTACATTGCCTATATTATATAGCCAACAGGGCACAACAAATGGCTGTGGTGCCCCAACCCCATCTTATTAAAGGGGTGCGGTATTAAGTTTAAAACTTAATTAAACAAAACTGATATGCTGGCTGCCGCCGATGAGGGCGAGGAATTGGTCGAAGGTCAATGCCCCCGCGATGTTTTGATGCAATGGGTCGGAAGCCAAATTCAAATTCAAGTCGGTTGGTTTAGTAAAGTCGCCATCAATGCCGTAATTGGATCCCGCAAGCAAATTAATTTGATCGTTCGTCACGCCCACGCCATCGACAAAACTATGTAAATTGACATTCTGCCCATCCGCATCGAATACAATATGCCCGCTGTTGTCGGCGGCATCATCCTGGACGAAGAACCAATGGTTACGCTTGCTACCATCCGTGTCGGTGAAGCCGTTGAAACTTATTCTCAAAGATTCCAGATCGCTAATCCCACGCACCACATAATCCACGGTGGTTGATTGTAAACCATCGGGGGCAACATTGCGGGTAATAACTTTGTCGGTATAATTAACACCATGGAATTGCACATTGGCATAATCAATATTACCCGCATCGTCATGGCCAATAATGCCACCCACATTCACCGCATGCACCGCCGTGGTGCCGTCAATGTAGGCCGTGTGGTCGGCATGGTTTGCCCCCGCAACATTACCCAACGACAACACAAACAATTTGGTTGTCGCCTGGGCACCAAACCCAATCGCGTTGCCGCCGCCCGTGCCCCACGCATGCACCACCACGCTGAACACCTGCCCATTGTGTCCATTGTATGTTCCTTCATAATCCAACGCCGATATAACATGCAGATCACCATTACTACCCATGCTGAACAAATTAGCGTCGGTACCAGTCAACGAATATGTTACGCCCGCGCCATCGGGGTCGGTGGCTAGGAAATTTGCTATCGATACCCCCGCGATATTGTTTTCTGAAATTGCGCGGTTGGCAATGCTGCTGGTCCAAACCGCCGCTTCGTCATTCAAACCCGTAACCGACAATATAAACAATTGGGTTACGCTATTATTGCCCGACGTTGCCACCACGGTGACCGTGTGGGTGTGGCTGGTGGTTTCGTAATCCAAACTGCCCACATATGTTAATTTGCCAATACCCTCCTTACCACCGACGTCGCTTGCCACGGTGAAATTGGCGGCTTCGGTGCCGCTGACCGAATAAACAATATTGCTGACATCGCTATCGGTGGCGGTGAAGAGGAAATTTTGCGCCGCGTCAGTGGGTGCCAAAGCAACAATCCCGCCAGCCAATGTTACCCTGCGTCGTTCGGTGCTGGAAACGCGAACCTCTGGTATTTGTGCGATCTGAGTATATGCCCCATTAACAGAACTCTCGTATACCCCCATACCCACTATCACCGACCCCGCGGCCACGGTGTATCTATATGCATCCGCAGTATTAACATCCGCCACACTGCCCCTTAAGGTAATGCTACCGTCGCTATTTTTTACCAAAAGCCTTATAGTATTCCCCTGTGCATAATCACCCGCAATAACCACGTCGAATGGCAATGTGACACTGTAACCATTGGCATATTGTGGTAAATCAATGGAATAAGGAGTGCCCACATCAGCGCCATACAAAAATTGGAATGGCGACACGGGACAAACCAAATCAATCGGGTAAACCGCACCCTGGGGAATACGTTGCAAACTAGCATAACTTTCCACCACCACGCCCGTCGCGGGGTGGCTGTTTGAATCTTGCCATGCAATGGGTGATTCATCAACATCGCCAATGGTTAGGACGAAGTTTTGGCTTACCCATGCCGTGCCCAATGTTTGGTTAATTTCATTCGCCGATATGGTAATGCTGTATAATTGGCCATGACCATTTTCGCCGTCAACCGCCGAAACGAAACTTAAAACCCCCGTGTCTTTGTTGATGGTGAAATATGTTATATCCGCCCCCGCTAAGCTGTAGCTAACAAACCCCGCGCCGCTGTGCGGTGTGTAACCGCCGCCATTGATATCGGTATCCAGCGCGGTGAAGGTTGCCACGGCCCTGGCGGTTACGACCTGGGTTCCCGTTAATTCCAACAACGAAACCCCAGCAACCTGGGTTCCCGACCAAGCAAATTCATCGTTGGTGTTGTTAAAAGACACAACAAAATTTTGAGTAATCGCATGACCCGTGTTGTCGGTCGCCACCACCACCACACTGTAATTCGCGCCGCCCGCCGCTTCAAAATCCAGCGACTGGGCAAATATCAATTTGCCATTACCATCAATAATAAAACGGCTAGCGTCGGTGCCCGACACCGAATATTGCACCACTGCCCCCTCGGGGTCCCACGCGGCGAAGGTAGCCAGGATTCCGCCAGGGATATTTAAACGGCGTGAATCATTCAACGGCACCACGAAAGAAGACGCCGCGGCTTGAAAATATTGCACGCCATTAAGAGTAACGATTACACCAGCTTGGAAGGCGGTTAATTTTGTTCCCTTGGCGAGTGTAACACTACTCCCCATCCCCCCCTCATACAGGGTATTATCGCCCGCCACACGGTAATAAATACGATGACTACTCGCTGGGGGGCTCACCACCACATCAAAGGGCAGGGTTACAATGGCCCCATTGGCGTAATTGGTAATATTATTAGCAGGATTAGTATCGGTAAAATTTCGAGCAGCAACAGAGACGGGAAGGGTAAAGGCGTCGGTATAATTATATGTTGCGCCGTCATCCTCCACCAATAATTTGCTGCTGAGCGGTGTGGTTGACCAAACGGGCGTTTCATCAACCGCGTTAATCGTCAGGATGAATAATTGGCTGATGTTATTGCCCGAGCCTGTCACGCCATTACCCGGCGAACCATAGACCCCCACCACCACTGAAAATTGGCGGTTGGCGCGCCAGCCCATAGTGTCATAATCAAAATCAACCTTGCGATACAAAACACCCCTTTGGTCAAGGCTGAATATCCATGAATCGCTATTCGGGGCAGACATCCAATAATTAAGAACCTGTCCATCGGCGTCCGTCGCGCCAAAATCCCCAATACTTACCGCCGTCGTCAAGGCTTGCGAAGCCGCAATACCTGTCTTTTCGTCAATCGCTATGCCCGTTGGCGGCGTTGCCTTCCACGCCGTCAGGTTATCATCCATATTGCCCAGGCTGACCACCACCAGGTTGCTAATCGCTGGGCTGCCATCGATCGACGCCGCCTTCACCACCACGCTATAATTTTTCGCCGCATGGGTGGTGTTTTCATAATTCAAGTTCGATGCCAAATACAAACGCCCATTGGTATCAATGCTGAAATAGGTAGCATCCGTGCCACCCAATTCATAGGTCACCAACGCATCAATATCGGCGTCAACAGCTCTGAACTTTGCCATTTGCGTCCCAGCCGTTGTAATATTTTCACCCAGGTTCAAGAACATCGTGTTGCTCGCACCGTTCCAATTATTCCATCCTGTCCCCGTGCTGTTCGGCGACCAGAATGGTTGCAATTGCCATTGGAATAATGTCGCGTTGTCATTCACATTCCCCACCGTCAGCACGAATGCTTGGCTGATATCTGCCCCGCCAAGACGCCACGCATTCACAATCGCCGTGAATAGATGCTTCCCACCTAGGTTAATATGATCCGATTCATAATCGCGACCATAAGTCAACCGCAACACCCCTGTCTTAGCATCAATGTTAAAATTCCCAGCGTCAGCCCCCGTTAACCAATATCCCGAATTCACTCCTTCACCAAATGACACCGATCCATCCACCGCCGAAATATTAAAATCCGCCAACGATAACCCCGCCACCGCCGCCGTTTCGCCAAGCGATATCGCCGCAGGAACCGCCCCAGTCCAACCAAATTCTTTGTTATTATCTTGCAAACTTACCACGAACAAACTGCTGACCGCGGGGCTGCCATCGGTCGATGTTGCCGTTACCACCACGCTGTAATTTTTACCCACGTGGGTGCTTTCATAATCCAGGCTTGATTTTAAGGTCAGGGCGCCATTGTTGTTGATGCTAAAATATGCCGCATCGGTGCCGCCCAAATTGTAAGTAACCGCCACTTGGTCGCCGTCGGTTGCTGCAAACTGCCCCACCGCCATACCAATCGCGTTGTTTTCATTAACACCCACCGTGACGAGCCCGCTCGCCCCATTGCGCCATTGATTAACCCCTATCGGTTGTTGCGCCCATGTAAAGCCCGTGCCAAGTTCATTCACGTTATTAATCGTCAGGATGAATAATTTGTTGATACCAGCACCATCGTTGGCAATGCCATCAGTGTTTGCCGCGCCCCATGCCCATACCGTTACAGAGAATTGATGTTGGCTTGTTTCATAATCCACATTACGCGTCCGATATAATACCCCATTGCTGTCGATGCTAAACATACCCGCTGTGTCACCCGCCAGACTATATTTTACCGTTTGCCCGTCGCCATCAATCGCCCTGAAATCGGCCAGCGACACCCGCGTTGAAAGAACCACGGTATTGGTTATGCCCGCTGTTTCATTGACCGCTACGCCCGTGGCGGGGGTTCCACTCCACACCGTGGCATTATCATCCACATTACCCAACGACACCACGAACAAACTACTGACCGCGGGGCTACCATCGGTCGATGTTGCTGTTACCACCACGCTATAATTTTTACCCACGTGGGTGCTTTCATAATCCAGGCTTGATTTTAAGGTTAGAGCACCATTGTTGTTGATGCTAAAATATGCCGCATCGGTGCCGCCCAAATTGTAAGTAACCGCCACTTGGTCGCCGTCGGTTGCTGCAAACTGCCCCACCGCCATACCCATCGCGTTGTTTTCATTAACACCCACCGTGACGAGCCCGCTCGCCCCATTGCGCCATTGATTAGTCCCAATCGGTTGTTGCGCCCATGTAAAGCCAGTGCCGAATTCATTCACATTATTAATCGTCAGGATGAATAATTTGTTGATACCAGCACCATCGTTGGCAATGCCCCCGGTGTTTGCCGCGCCCCATGCCCATACCGTTACAGAGAATTGATGTTGGCTTGTTTCATAATCCACATTACGCGTCCGATATAATACCCCATTGCTGTCAATGCTAAACATACCCGCTGTGTCACCCGCCAGACTATATTTTACCGTTTGCCCGTCGCCATCAATCGCCCTGAAATCGGCCAGCGACACCCGCGTTGAAAGAACCACGGTATTGGTTATGCCCGCTGTTTCATTGACCGCTACGCCCGTGACAGGGGTTCCACTCCACACCGTGGCATTATCATCCACATTACCCAACGACACCACGAACAAACTGCTGACCGCGGGGCTACCATCGGTCGATGTTGCTGTTACCACCACGCTGTAATTTTTCGCCGTATGGACACCATCTTCATAATCCAGGCTTGATTTTAAGGTCAGGGCGCCATTGTTGTTGATGCTAAAATATGCCGCATCGGTGCCGCCCAAATTGTAAGTAACCGCCACTTGATCGCCGTCGGTTGCTGCAAACTGCCCCACCGCCATACCAATCGCGTTGTTTTCATTAACACCCACCGTGACGAGACCGCTCGCCCCATTGCGCCATTGATTAGTCCCAATCGGTTGTTGCGCCCATGTAAAGCCAGTGCCGAATTCATTCACATTATTAATCGTCAGGATGAATAATTGCGAGATGGTTCCACCGCCATCGCGCCACGCCCCCACCACCACCGAGAACCGATGGTCAGGACGCCACGAATTCTCCGATTCATAATCACGCGGCTGGCTCAGCATCAGCACCCCCGTCTGCTTATTAATACTAAACGCCCACGTGTCCCCGCTCATTAAAGAATAGCTAGAATTTACTCCTTCCGCAAAAACTGGACCATTATCCAACGCTGCGATATTAAAATCCGCCACCGTAGCCCCCACCAACGCCGCCGTTTCAGAAATAGACGCTCCAGTTGGGTTATTGATCCACACAAATTCTTTCGCATTATCTTGTAAACTTAATACAAACAAACTGCTAATCGCCACGCTGGCATCAGTCGACTTCGCCGTTACCACCACACTGTAATTTTTAGCCGTATGAACGCTATCTTCATAATTTAAACTTGATTTTAGGGTCAGGGCACCATTGTTGTTGATGCTAAAATATGCCGCATCCGCGCCACTCAAATTGTAAGTAACCGCCACGCCATCGCCGTCCGTTGCTGCAAACTGCCCCACCGCCATACCCAACGCGTTGTTTTCACTAATGTTCACCGTGATGAGTCCGCTCGCTGCATTGCGCCATTGATTAACCCCAATCGGTTGTTGCGCCCATGTAAAACCCGTGCCAAGTTCATCGACATTATTAATCGTCAGAATGAATAATTTGCTGATGCTAGCACCATCCCTGGCAATACCACCAGTGTTCGCCGCGCCCCATGCCCATACCGTTACCGAGAATTGATGGCTGGGGCGCCAAGATGTGCTTGTTTCATAATCCACATTATTTGTTCGATATAATACCCCATTGCTGTCGATGCTAAACATCCATGAATCTGCACCACCCAGACTATATTTTACCGTTTGCCCGTCGGCATCAACCGCCCTGAAATCGGCCACCGACTCCACTGACGGGCGAACCACGGTGTTGGTTATTCCCGCTGTTTCATTGACCGCAACGCCCGTGGCGGGGATTCCATTCCACACTGTGGCGTTATCATCCACGTTGCCCAGGCTTATCACCACTAGGTTGCTACTAGCAAGCGATCCACCATCGGTCGATGCCGCCTTCACAACAACGCTGTAATTTTTAGCCGTATGGACGCCATCTTCATAATCCAATCTTGATTTTAATATCAGGGCGCCATTACTGTTGATACTAAAATACCCCGCGTCGGTGCCAACCAAATCATAGGTTACATTGGACGGCGTCATCAAATCGGGATCCACCGCTACAAATTTTGCCACTTGCAAACCAGACGCCGTAATATTTTCAGCAAGGTTCAAGAACATCGTGTTGCTCGCCGCATTCCAATTATTCCATCCTGATCCCGAGCTATTAGGCGACCAAAATGGTTGCAATTGCCATTGGAATACTGGCGCTTCATTAACATCGCCCATCGTCAAAATGAATGTTGTCGTGGCTTGTATCTGATTTGCGTCATTAAAAGCATTCACCACCACCGTATAACGATGGTCAGGAGCATGCCATTGCCCGTCCGCCGTCCGCCACCATGAAGTGCCACCCGTGGTATCGTAATCTATTGCTTGTTTTAAAGATAACCGACCATAGAGGTCAATGTTAAAAAGCGATGAATCGCCACCGCTCAGGGTATAATAAAAGGCATCAACCACCCCGCCGTCCTGCGCCACCAACGTCGCCAACGGCGTCCCCGCCGTAGCATTTTCGGCCACCGATACGCCGCCTAATATACCGTTCTTCCAACTATATGCCATGTTTGTCCCTATAAAAATTCTGTCCCTATATTTTCTCTATAACAAGGAAATATAATTTAACTCTAACCTGCGGGGATTTATAATAATTTTTACGTGTGGTGTCAACTGTTTTTTTGTATTTTTAATCGTTTTTTTGTATTTTTTTAGGGTTTTATTTGTCTTTTAGCCTTTTTTAATCCTAAATATTAAATAACCATGTTAAAAATCAATTTTTATTGATAAATAAGGATAATAAATGGGTGTACATAATGCCCAACATGGGTTTTTGAAGCGAATCGCCCGATTAAACCATGTTTCGGTAGTGTCGCCAGAGCGAATCGCCCATCAATCAGCCTAAACAAAACTGATATGCTGGCTGCCGCCGAGGAGGGCGAGGAATTGGTCGAAGGTCAATGCCCCAGCGATGTTTTGATGCAATGGGTCGGAAGCCAAGTTCAAATCCAAATCCGCGGGTTTGCTAAAATCGCCGTCAATGCCGTAATTCGAGCCCGCCAGCAAATTAATTTGGTCAGAAGTTGCTAAACCACCGCCATCGGTGAAACTATGCAGGTTGACATTCTGCCCATCGGCGTCAAACACAATATGCCCGCTGTGGTCGGTGGCGTCATCCTGGACGAAGAACCAATGGTTATGCTTACTGCCATCGGTATCGGTAAAGCCGTTGAAGCTTATCTTCAAAGATTCCAGATCGCTAATGCCACGCACCACATAATCCACGGTGGTTGATTGTAGACCGCCCGCGTCAACTTGATGGGTAATGACTTTGTCGGTGTAATTGACGCCATGGAATTGCACATTGGCATAATCAATATTACCCGCATCGTCATGACCAATAATGCCACCCACATTCACCGCATGGGTCGCCGTGGTGCCGTCGATGTAGGCCACATGGTCGGCATGGCTTGCCCCCGCCACATTACCCAACGACAACACAAACAATCTGCTGACGCTGCCACCTTGGTCTGACTTCGCCGTCACCACCACGCTGTAATTATGGGCGAGGTGCGCCGCATTTTCATAATCCAAAACTGATACTAACTTGAGGCTGCCAATGGCGTTGATGGTAAAATAATTGGCGTCGGCACCGCTAAGGCTGTATGTCACCGTGGCCCCATTAACCTCGGTCGCCAAGAAATTGGCGACCGCCACACCCACCGCATTGTTTTCGCTGATGGCAACGCCCCTTGTCATGCTGACAAAATTTGTTGCCTCAGCCACATCAACCACCGTCACCACAAACAATTTACTGACGCTCTTACCTGCGGCACTCGCCGTTACCACCACGCTGTAATTAGGGTTGTAAACATCATAAATCGGGTTCCACTGAGTATATACTATATCATAATACATGGGGTGGGGACGCCACATATCTTCATAATCCAAAATCGCTTCTGTTAATCTGAGGTTGCCATTGGCGTCAAGGAAAAAATATTTGGCATCATCGCCGCTAAGGCTGTAAACCATCGCCGACCCGCTGACATCGGTCGCCAGGAAATTGGCTACGGTCACACCCACCACATTGTTTTCGCTGATAACACCGCCGCCGGCTGGGGCGGCAAAACCCATTGGTTCAGCAACATCACCCAGGGTGAATATAAATAATTGGCTGACGCTATTGCCTTTCTGTGAACTGGCCCTCGCCAATATAGTGTAATAAGGGGAGGGGTGCTGCGCATCTTCAAAATCCAACATTGATGCTAAGACTATATTACCGTTTAAACTATTACCCCTCTGATTACGATCGTAAACTAGAGTAAAATATTTGTTGTCAGCCTCCATGTTATCTAAACGGATGTACGTATTGTATACCGCTCCAGGCACAGTCCCAGGTGAGTTGTCGACCGCTGAGACACCAACGATTTGCGTGCCAATTGCACTGCTTTCGGGCATCGGTTGTATCCAGTAGCTTCCCCCGAAGCCCATGCTTATTGGTTCAGCAACATCGTCAATCTTTAGGACGAAGAGTTTACTAACTGCACCACTCGCATCGGTCGCACTCGCCGTTACCACCACGCTGTATTTATGGTTTCTCTCCCAATGCAGAAAAGCAGGATTGTTTTTGTTAGGGATGTGGCGCGACTCATCTTCATAATCCAAAATCGCTGTTAATTTGAGGTTGCCATTGGCGTCAATGGTGAAATAGCCCGAGTCAACCCCGCCAATACTGTAGGTCACCATTGCCCCATTAACATTGGTCGCCAAGAAATTACCGACGGCCAGATCCACCGCATTGTTTTCGCTGATGGTAACACCGGTTGTCATTTCGACAAAACTGGTTGGTTCGGGCACATCACCCAGGCTCACGACAAATAATCGACTGATGAGTCCGCCTTGGTCTGACGTCGCCGTTATCACCACGCTGTAATTAGGTTTGTAAGTACCATTAATGGGGGGTGGCCAATTAATGAAAGGGTCGGGGGGGATGCGCCACAAATCTTCATAATCCAAAATTGATATTAATTTTAATTTGCCAGTGGCGTCGATGGTAAAATAATCGGCGTCGGTGCCGCCAAGGCTGTATGTCACCGTTGCCGCAGTGGCCTCGGTCGCTAGGCAATTGGCGACAACCACACCCACCGTATTGTTTTCGCTCATCGCGATGCCGGCTATCGTGGTGGTAAAACTCATTGGTTCATTCACATTGCCCAAACTCAACACAAACAATTGGCTAATCGCCGCGATGCCACCGCCCGCTGTCGCCGTTACCACCACGCTGTAATTTTTGGCGGTGTGCCATGTATCTTCAAAATCCAAAACTGATATTAATTTCAGGGCGCCATTGGCGTCGATGGTGAAATAATTGGCGTCAATCCCACCAAGGTTGTATGTCACCGCCAACCCATTGGCATTCAGTGCCAAGAAATTGGCGACGGACAGACCCGTTGCATTGTTTTCGCTGATGGCGTTGCCCGATGTGGTGCCCGATGTGGTGTTGACAAAAAACATTGCTTCACCAACATCGCCAAGCCTTAAGACGAATAGTTGGCTAATCGCACCGCTGGCATCGGTCGGGCTTGCCGTTATTACCACGCTGTAATTTTTGGCGGTGTGCCATGCGTCTTCATAATCCAAACTGGATGCTAGCTTGAGGTTGCCATTGGCGTTGATGGTAAAATAATTGGCGTCAACCCCGCCAAGGCTGTAGGTCACCATGGCCCCATTGAGGTTGGTCGCCAAGAAGTTGGCGACGGCCACACCCACCGCATTGTTTTCGCTGATGGCGGCACTCCTTGTTGCGGCGACAAAATTTGTTGCCTCATAGACATTATTCAAACTCAACACAAACAATTTGCTGACGGCGCCGCCTTGGTCTGACTTCGCCACCACCACCACGCTGTAATTTGTGGCGTGCCCTGCATCTTCAAAATCTAAACTGGATTTTAACTTGAGGTTGCCATTGGCGGCGATGGTGAAGTAGGCCGAGTCGGTGCCAGCAAGGCTGTAGGTTACCGCCAACTTATTAACCTCGGTCGCCAGGAAATTACCCACCACAGCACCCACTGCATTGTTTTCGCTTATCGCGCTGCCCGTTGTCGTGGCGACAAAACTCACTGGTTCATTCACATTGCCCAAACTCAACACAAATAATTGACTGATAGTCGCCGTGCCATTGGGTGATGTTGCCGTTACCACCACGCTGTAATTTTTGGCGGTGTGCCACACATCTTCAAAATCCAAAATCGATTTGCATCGTAAACTACCATCGGCGTTGATGGTGAAGTAGTCCGAGTCGGTGCCGCCAAGGCTGTAGGTCGCCGCCACCCCATTGACCTTGGTCGCCGAGAAATTGGCGACAGACAAACCCACCGCATTGTTTTCGTTGATGGCTCTGCCCGTTGGCGGGGCGACAAAACTCATTGGTTCGACCACATTACCAAGGCTTAAGATGAAGACTTGGCTAATTGCATCGCCCCCATTGGTCGGATTGGCCGTTACCACCACGCTGTAATTTTTGCTATGCCACGCATTTTCATAATCTAAAACCGATATTAATTTCAGGTTGCCATTGGCGTCGATGGTGAAACAATTGGCGTCGGTGCCGCCAAGGCTGTAGGTAACCGCGGCCCCAGCAACCTCAGTCGCCAAGAAATTGGCGACTGACACATCCACCGCATTGTTTTCGCTTATCTCGCTGCCCGTTGTTGCGGCGACAAAACTCATCCCCTCATCCACATTATCCAGGCTCAAGACAAACAATCCGCTGATGACGACGCCTTGGTCTGACTTCGCCACCACCACCACCGTGTAATTATGGGCGGGGTGCGCCGCATCTTCAAAATCCAAAATCGATTTTATCTTAAGGCTGCCATTGGCGTCGATGGTAAAATAATTGGCGTCGGTGCCAGCAAGGCTGTATGTTACCACCGCAAGGGTGACCTCGGTCGCTAGGAAATTACCAACCACAATATCCACCGCATTGTTTTCGCTTATCGCGTTGCCCGTTGTCGTGCTAGCAAACCGCATTGGTTCGGCCACATTGCCCAATGTCAACACAAACAATTGGCTGGCGGTGCCGCTTGCATTGGTCGCACTCGCCGTTACCACCACGCTGTAATTAGGGGCGGTGTGCCCCGCATCTTCAAAATCCAAAACCGATTTTAGCTTGAGGTTGCCATTGGCGTCGATGGTAAAATAATTGGCGTCAATCCCGCCAAGGCTGTAGGTAATCATTGCCCCAGTGATATTGGTTGCCAAGAAATTGGCGACAGACGCACCCAATGTATTGTTTTCGTTTATCGCGTTGCCCGTTGTTGTGGCGACAAAACTTGTCGAGTCAGGAACATCAACCAAGCTTAAGGTGAAGAGTTGGCTAACGGCGCCGCTGGCATCGGTCGCCTTCGCCGTTACCATAACAATATAACTATGGGCGGTATGCCCCGTATTTTCAAAATCCAAAACCGATTTTAGCTTGAGGTTGCCAGTGGCGTCGATGGTAAAATAATTGGCGTCAATCCCGCCAAGGCTGTAGGTCACCGTTGCCCCATTGACATTGGTCGCCAAGAAATTGGCGACGGACGCATCCACTGCATTGTTTTCGCTGATGACACCACGCGTTGTCGTGGTGACAAACCTTGTTGAATCAGAAACATCACCCAGGGTTAAGATGAAGAGTTGGCTAATGGCGTCGCTGGCATCGGTCGCCTTCGCCGTTATCACCACGCTGTAATTATGGGCGGCGTGATTCGCATCTTCAAAATCCAAGCTCGAGTTTAATTTTAATTTACCAGTGGCGTCGATGGTGAAATAATTGGCGTCGGTGCCGCTTAAATCATAGGTCACTGCTACCCCATCGCCATCGGTCGCCAGGAAAGTTCCCACCACGATCCCTAACGCATTGTTTTCGGTGATGGCCACACCCGTTGTTGTGGCGACAAAACTTGTTGGGTCATCCACATTGCCCAGGGTTAGGATGAAGAGTTGGCTGATGGCGGGGCTCGCGTCGGTCGACTTCGCCGTTAGCACCACGCTATAATTTTTGGCGGTGTGCCCCGCATTTTCAAAATCCAAAATTGATTTTAGCTTGATATCACCAGTGGCGTCGATGGTGAAATAATTGGCGTCCGTGCCACCAAGGCTGTAGGTCACCTTTGCCCCATCGCCATCGGTCGCCAGGAAATTACCAACCACAACCCCCACCGTATTATTTTCGCTGATGTCCGCGCCCGTTGTCGTGGCGATAAAACTGGCTGCCTCCCCCACATTGCCAAGGCTTAGGACGAAGAGTTGGCTGATGGCGGGGCTGGCATCGGTCGCCTTCGCCGTTATCACCACGCTGTAATTTTTGGCGGTGTGATTCGCATCTTCAAAATCCAAACTCGAGTTTAATTTTAATTTACCAGTGGCATCGATGGTGAAATAATTGGCATCGGCGCCGCTTAAATCATATGTCACCGATGCTCCATCGCCATCGGTCGCCAGGAAATTGGCGACGACCACACCCACCGTATTATTTTCGGTAACGGCCGCGCCCGTTGTCGTGGCGATAAAACTGGTTGGGTCATCAACATTGCCCAGGGTTAAGACGAAGAGTTGGCTGATGGCGGGGCTGGCATCGGTCGACTTCGCCATCACCACCACGCTGTAATTTTTGGCGGTATGCCCCGCATTTTCAAAATCCAAAACCGATTTTAACTTGAGATTACCAGTGCTGTCGATGGTGAAGTAATTGGCGTCAGTGCCGCCAAGGCTGTAGGTCGCCTTTGCCCCATCGCCATCGGTCGCCAGGAAATTGCCAACCACGATTCCCACCGCATTGTTTTCGCTGATATCCACGCCACCTGTGGGTGCGGCGACAAAACCTGTTGCCTCATCACCATTACCCAAACTCAACACAAACAATTGGCTGATGGCGGGACTGGCATCGGTCGACTTCGCCGTTATCACCACGCTATAATTTTTGGCCGTGTGTGCCACATCTTCAAAATCCAAAATCGAAGTTAATTTTAAATTACCAGTAGCGTCGATGGTGAAATAATTGGCGTCAGTCCCGCCAAGGCTATATGTCACCGCCGCACCATCGCCATCGGTCGCCAGGAAATTACCAACCACAACATCCACTACATTGTTTTCGCTGATGGCACCACCCCTTGTCGTGGCGACAAAACCCGTTGCCTCATCCGCGTTGCCCAGGCTTAAGACGAAAACTTGACTGGCGAGGTGACTGCCAACCACCGAACCCGCCGTTACCAACACCGTATAATTCTGGGCGGTATGTCCCGCATCTTCATAATCCAACCTCGAAGTTAATTTTAATTTACCAGTAGAGTCGATGGTAAAATAATTGGCGTCAGTCCCACCAAGGCCGTAGGTCACCGCCGCCCCATCACCATCGGTCGCCAAGAAATTACCAACCACAACCCCCACTGCATTGTTTTCGCTCATCGCACTGCCCGTTGTCGTGGCAACAAAACTGGTTGCCTCATCACCATTACCCAGGCTCAGCACAAACAATTGGCTGATGGCGGGGCTGGCATCGGTCGCCTTCGCCCTGACCACCACGCTGTAATTTTTTGCGGTATGCCCCGCATTTTCAAAATCCAAAACCGATTTTAACTTGAGATCACCATTGGCATCGATGGTAAAATAATTGGCATCAGTGCCACCAAGGCTGTAGGTAACAGCCACCTTATCACCATCGGTCGCCAGGAAATTACCAACCACAACCCCAACCGCATTATTTTCGCTGATGGCACTGCCCGTTGTCGTGGCAACAAAACTGGTTGCCTCATCCACGTTACCAAGGCTTAAGACGAAAACTTGGCTAGCGAAGTGACTGCCAACCACCGAACCCGCCGTTACCACCACCGTATAATTTTGGGCGGTGTGCCCCGTATCTTCATAATCCAACCTCGAATTTAATTTTAATTTGCCAGTAGCATCGATGGTGAAATAATTGGCGTCCGCCCCACTTAAATCATATGTCACCGCCGCACCATCGCCATCGGTCGCCAGAAAATTACCAACCACGATTCCTAACGCATTGTTTTCGCTCATCGCGCTGCCCGTTGTCGTGGCGGCAAAATTGGTTGCCTCATCACCATTACCCAAACTCAACACAAACAGTTGGCTGATGGCGGGGCTTGCATCGGTCGCCTTCACCTTAACCACCACGCTATAATTATGGGCGGTATGCCCCGCATTTTCAAAATCCAAAACTGATTTTAATTTGAGATCACCATTGGCATCGATGGTAAAATAATTGGCGTCAGTCCCGCCAAGGCTATAGGTCACCTTTGCCCCATCGCCATCGGTCGCCAGGAAATTACCAACCACAACCCCAACCGCATTATTTTCGCTGATGGCACTGCCCGTTGTCGTGGCAACAAAACTGGTTGCCTCATCCACATTGCCAAGGCTCAACACAAACAATTGACTGATGGCACCACTCGCATCGGTCGCCTTCGCCGTTACCACCACACTGTAATTTTTGGCGGTATGCACCGCATCCTCAAAATCCAAAACCGAAGTTAATTTTAATTTGCCAGTGGCGTCGATGGTAAAATAATTGGCGTCAGTCCCACTTAAATCATATGTCACCGCCGCACCATCGCCATCGGTCGCTAGAAAATTACCAACCACGATTCCTAACGCATTGTTTTCGCTGATGGCGCCACCTGTGGGCGCGGTAGCAAACCTTGTTATCTCATCCGAATTGCCCAGGCTTAAGACGAAAACTTGGCTGATGGCACTGCTTGCATCGGTTGATTTTGCCGTCACCACCACTGTATAATTCTGGGCGGTGTGCCCCGCATCCTCGAAATCCAAAACTGACTTTAATTTTAAATTACCAGTGGCGTCGATGGTAAAATAATTGGCGTCAGTCCCACCAAGGCCGTAGGTCACCGCCGCCCCATCACCATCGGTCGCCAAGAAATTACCAACCACAAAACCCACCGTATTATTTTCACTAACGGCCGCACCCGTCATCGTGGCAACAAAACTGGTTGCTTCATCAACATTCCCCAGGCTTAAGACGAAAACTTGGCTGGCGACGTGACTACCAACCACCGAACCCGCCGTTACCACCACCGTATAATTCTGGACGACGTGCCCCGCATCTTCAAAATCCAAAACCGACTTTAATTTTAAATTACCAGTGGCATCGATGGTGAAATAATTGGCGTCCGTCCCGCCAAGACCATATGTCATCGCCGCCGCCGCACTATCAGTCGCCAAGAAATTACCCACCACAAAACCCACTGCATTATTTTCACTAACCCCCACGCCACCCGTGGGTGCGGCAACAAAACCCGCCGCCTCAGCCACATCACCAAGGGTTAGGATGAAGAGTTGGCTGATGGCGGGGCTTGTATCAGTCGCCTTCGCCGTCACCACCACGCTGTAATTTTTGGCGGTATGCCCCACATCTTCAAAATCCAAACTCGATTTTAATTTTAAATTACCAGCAGCATCGATGGTAAAATAATTGGCGTCAGTCCCACCAAGGCTGTAAGTAACAACCGACTTATCGCTATCGGTCGCCAGGAAATTACCAACCACCAGCCCCACCGTATTATTTTCACTAACGGCCGCACCCGTCATCGTGGCAACAAAACTGGTTGCTTCATCAACATTCCCCAGGCTTAAGACGAAAACTTGGCTGGCGACGTGACTACCAACCACCGAACCCGCCGTTACCACCACCGTATAATTTTGGGCGGTGTGCCCCGTATCTTCAAAATCCAAAACCGATTTTAGTTTGAGATTACCAGTGGCATCGATGGTGAAATAATTGGCATCCGTCCCGCCAAGACCATATGTCATCGCCGCCGCCGCACTATCAGTCGCCAAGAAATTACCCACCACAAAACCCACTGCATTATTTTCACTAACCCCCACGCCACCCGTGGGTGCGGCAACAAAACCCGCCGCCTCAGCCACATCACCCAAACTCAACACAAACAATTGGCTGATGGCGGCACTCGCATCGGTCGCCTTCGCCGTTACCACCACGCTGTAATTATGGGCGGTATGTCCCACATCTTCAAAATCCAAACTCGATTTTAATTTTAAATTACCAGTAGCATCGATGGTGAAGTAATTGGCGTCAGTCCCGCCAAGGCTGTAAGTAACAGCCGACTTATCGCCATCGGTCGCCAGGAAATTACCCACCACAAAACCCACCGTATTATTTTCACTAATGGCCGCACCCGTCATCGTGGCAACAAAACTGGTTGCTTCATCCACATTGCCTAGGCTTAAGACGAAAACTTGACTGGCGACGTGATTACCAACCACCGAACCCGCGGTTACCACCACCGTATAATTTTGGGCGGTGTGCACCGCATCTTCAAAATCCAAAACCGATTTTAGTTTGAGATTACTAGTGGCATCGATGGTGAAATAATTGGCATCGGTCCCGCCAAGACCATATGTCATCGCCGCCGCCGCACTATCGGTCGCCAAGAAATTACCAACCACAAAACCCACTGTATTGTTTTCGCTCACCCCCACGCCACCTGTGGGCGCGGCAACAAAACCCGCCGCCTCAGCCACATCACCAAGGGTTAGGATGAAGAGTTGGCTGATGGCGGGGCTTGTATCGGTCGCCTTCGCCGTTACCACCACGCTGTAATTTTTGGCGGTGTGATTCGTATCTTCAAAATCCAAGCTTGATTTTAATTTGAGGTTGCCCGTAGCATCGATGGTGAAATAATTGGCGTCAGTGCCGCCAAGGCTGTAGGTAACAGCCACCTTATCACCATCGGTCGCCAGGAAATTACCAACCACAAACCCCACTGTATTATTTTCACTTATCGCCGCGCCACCTGTCGGTGCGACAACAAAACTTGTTGCTTCATCAACATTGCCCAGGCTTAAGACGAAAACTTGACTGGCGACGTGATTACCAACCACCGAACCCGCCGTTACCACCACTGTATAATTCTGGGCGGTGTGCCCCGTATCCTCAAAATCCAAAATCGACTTTAATTTTAAATTACCCGTAGCATCAATGGTGAAGTAATTGGCGTCCGTGCCACCAATACCATATGTCATCGCCGCCGCCGCGCTATCGGTCGCCAAGAAATTACCCACCACAACACCCACCGTATTATTTTCACTAACCGCCGCTCCACCCGTGGGCGCGGCAACAAAACTTGCCGCCTCAGCCACATCACCCAGGGTTAGGACGAAGAGTTGGCTGATGGCGGGACTCGCATCGGTCGCCTTCGCCGTTACCACCACGCTGTAATTATGGGCGGTATGTCCCACATCTTCAAAATCCAAACTCGATTTTAATTTTAAATTACCAGTAGCATCGATGGTGAAGTAATTGGCGTCAGTCCCGCCAAGGCTGTAAGTAACAGCCGACTTATCGCCATCGGTCGCCAGGAAATTACCCACCACAAAACCCACCGTATTATTTTCGCTAACCGCCGCACCCGTTGTCGTGGCAACAAAACTGGTTGCTTCATCAACATTCCCCAGGCTTAAGACGAAAACTTGGCTGGCGAAATGACCGCCAACCACCGAACCCGCCGTTACCACCACCGTATAATTTTGGGCGGTGTGCCCCGTATCTTCAAAATCCAAAACCGATTTTAGTTTGAGATTACCAGTGGCATCGATGGTGAAATAATTGGCATCCGTCCCGCCAAGACCATATGTCATCGCCGCCGCCGCGCTATCGGTCGCCAAGAAATTACCAACGACCAGCCCCACCGTATTATTTTCATTAACGGCCGCACCCGTTGTCGTGGCAACAAAACCCGCCGCCTCAGCCACATCACCCAAACTCAACACAAACAATTGGCTGATGGCGGGGCTCGCATCGGTCGCCTTCGCCGTTACCACCACGCTGTAATTTTTGGCAGTATGTACCGCATCCTCAAAATCCAAACTCGATTTTAATTTTAAATTACCAGCGGCATCGATGGTAAAATAATTGGCGTCAGTCCCACCAAGGCTGTAAGTAACAACCGACTTATCGCTATCGGTCGCCAGAAAATTACCAACCACAACCCCCACCGTATTATTTTCGCTGATGGCACTGCCCGTTGTCGTGGCGACAAAACTGGTTGCTTCATCAACATTACCCAGGCTTAAGACGAAAACTTGACTGGCGACGTGACCACCAACCACCGAACCCGCCGTTACCACCACCGTATAATTTTGGGCGGTGTGCCCCGTATCTTCAAAATCCAAACTCGATTTTAATTTTAAATTGCCAGTGGCATCGATGGTAAAATAATTGGCATCGGTCCCGCCAAGACCATATGTCATCGCCGCCGCCGCACTATCGGTCGCCAAGAAATTACCAACCACAAAACCCACTGTATTGTTTTCGCTCACCCCCACGCCACCTGTGGGCGCGGCAACAAAACCCGCCGCCTCAGCCACATCACCCAAACTCAACACAAACAATTGGCTGATGGCGGGGCTGGCATCGGTCGCCTTCGCCGTTACCACCACGCTGTAATTTTGGGCGGTATGTCCCGCATCTTCATAATCCAAACTCGATTTTAATTTTAAATTACCAGCGGCATCGATGGTAAAATAATTGGCGTCAGTCCCACCAAGGCTGTAAGTAACAACCGACTTATCGCTATCGGTCGCCAGAAAATTACCAACCACAACCCCCACCGTATTATTTTCGCTGATGGCACTGCCCGTTGTCGTGGCGACAAAACTGGTTGCTTCATCAACATTACCCAGGCTTAGGACGAAAACTTGACTGGCGACGTGACCACCAACCACCGAACCCGCCGTTACCACCACCGTATAATTCTGGGCGGTGTGCACCGCATCTTCAAAATCCAAAACCGATTTTAGTTTGAGATTACCAGTGGCATCGATGGTGAAATAATTGGCGTCCGTCCCGCCAAGACCATATGTCATCGCCGCCGCCGCACTATCGGTCGCCAAGAAATTACCCACCACAACACCCACCGTATTATTTTCACTAACCGCCGCTCCACCCGTGGGCGCGGCAACAAAACTTGCCGCCTCAGCCACATCACCCAGGGTTAGGACGAAGAGTTGGCTGATGGCGGGACTCGTCGGTCGCCTTCGCCATGACCACCACGCTATAATTTTTGGCGGTATGATTGGTATCTTCAAAATCCAAGCTTGATTTTAATTTTAAATTGCCAGTAGCATCGATGGTAAAATAATTGGCATCAGTCCCACCAAGGCTGTAGGTAACAGCCACCTTATCACCATCGGTCGCCAGGAAATTACCAACCACAATCCCCACCGCATTGTTTTCACTTATCGCGCCGCCACTGGTCGGTGCGACAACAAAACTTGTTGCTTCATCGACATTGCCAAGGCTTAAGACAAAAACTTGACTGGCGATATGATTGCCAACCACCGAACCCGCCGTTACCACCACCGTATAATTCTGGGCGGTGTGCACCGCATCTTCAAAATCCAAAACCGATTTTAGTTTGAGATTACCAGTGGCATCGATGGTGAAATAATTGGCGTCCGTCCCGCCAAGACCATATGTCATCGCCGCCGCCGCACTATCGGTCGCCAAGAAATTACCCACCACAACACCCACCGTATTATTTTCACTAACCGCCGCTCCACCCGTGGGCGCGGCAACAAAACTTGCCGCCTCAGCCACATCACCCAGGGTTAGGACGAAGAGTTGGCTGATGGCGGGACTCGCATCGGTCGCCTTCGCCATGACCACCACGCTATAATTTTTGGCGGTATGATTGGTATCTTCAAAATCCAAGCTTGATTTTAATTTTAAATTGCCAGTAGCATCGATGGTAAAATAATTGGCATCAGTCCCACCAAGGCTGTAGGTAACAGCCACCTTATCACCATCGGTCGCCAGGAAATTACCAACCACAATCCCCACCGCATTGTTTTCACTTATCGCGCCGCCACTGGTCGGTGCGACAACAAAACTTGTTGCTTCATCGACATTGCCAAGGCTTAAGACAAAAACTTGACTGGCGATATGATTGCCAACCACCGAACCCGCCGTTACCACCACCGTGTAATTCTGGGCAACATGCCCCACATCTTCAAAATCCAGAACTGACTTTAATTTTAAATTGCCCGTAGCGTCGATGGTGAAATAATTGGCGTCCGTGCCACCAAGGCTGTAGGTCATCGCCGCTGCCGCACTATCGGTCGCCAAAAAATTACCAACGACCAGCCCCACCGTATTATTTTCATTAACGGCCGCACCCGTTGTCGTGGCAACAAAACCCGCCGCCTCAGCCACATTGTTAATCGTCAACACAAACAATTGGCTAATGCTGACACCATTAACCGTGATACCGTCAGCAGTCGGTTTACCAAATCCATGAACCATCACCGTAAATTGATGGCTGGCGCGAATAGTTTCATAATCAAAATCAACCTTGCGATACAAGACGCCGTTGCCGTCAATGCTGAATAATGCCGCGTCGCCGCCGCTCAAATTATAACCTATTGCTTGACCATCGCCATCGCTGGCCTCAAATTGCGCAATACTTACCGCCGTTGCCAACACTGTCGATGCCGCCACATCGCCATTTTCATCAATCGCCCGACCGCTTAGTGGCGTTTTTTTCCACACCGTGGCGTTATCATCAGCATTCCCCAAGCTCAATATAAATAATTGACTGGTGGCGCCGCTCCCATCGATCGGATTCGCCGTCACCACCACGCTGTAATGATGGGCGGTATGCACCGCATCTTCAAAATTCAAAACCGATTTTAATTTTAAATTACCAGTGGCGTCGACGGTAAAATAATTGGCGTCCGTCCCGCCAAGGTTATAGGTGACAGCAACATTACCGCCAGCCAATATTGCAAATTGCCCCACCGAATCACCAATCGCATTGTTTTCGTTTAGCGCGATGCCGCTTAGGGATGTATTGGCTAAATCATTGATGGTCAAGATGAATAGTTGGCTAATATGCCCACCCCACGTTTTAACCCCGCCGCCAGGCGGGGTATAGGCGCTGACCATCACCCAAATTTGGTGGTTGGGGCGCACGGCTCCAATCTTTTCATAATCAAAATCATACTTGCGCATCAACACCCCATTGCTGTCGATGCTGAATAACCATGAATCATGGCCTGACAGATAATAACTCACCCACTGCCCCGCGTCGCCATCGCTCGCGGCAAAATTCGCAATACTTAACGGACTTGCTAACGCTGCTATACTATCTATACCTGCTTTTTGGTTAATCACTAACCCTGATACTGGGGGCGCTTTCCACACCGTTGGATTATCGTCCACATTCCCCAGGCTTATCACCACCAGGTCGCTAACCATCCCCACCGCGCCGCCATTGACCGCGCCCGCAACCACCACCACGCTGTAATTATGCGCTGTATGCCCCATATCTTCAAAATTCAAACTTGATTTCAAATACAAACGCCCATTGCTATCAATACTGAAATAACCTTTGTCGGCGCCCGTTATATCATAGGTGACGTTGGACCCCATTTCAGGATCCAACGCTCGGAATTTTGCCACCTGCATTCCCGCCACATTATTTTCACTAATGTTTAAAAATATAGTATCGTCGCCAGATGCCCAAATATTCCATGCGCCTTTGCTGTTTTGTCCCCATAATGGTTGTTGTTGCCATTGAAAAACGGGTGCTTCGTTAACATCCATCACGGTCAAAATAAATGTCGTCGCTGTTTGCAGAACGCCGGTGTCATTGAAAGCATTCACCACCACCGAATAACGATGGTCGGGATTGTGCCATTGCCCATCCGCCGACCGCCACCATCCACCCGTGGTATCGTAATCTATCGCTTGTTTTAATGATAACCGACCATAGATATCAATGTTAAAAAGTGATGAATCCGAACCACTCAATGTGTAAAAAAAAGCTTCGGTCATGTTGCTGTCTTGCGCAACCAAGGTCGCCAAGGCAGTGCCAGCCACGGTATTCTCTCCTATTGGTAGGCCCTTTAATATCCCGTTTTTCCAACTATATGCCATGTCCGTTTATTGCTTTATTTTTCTATTTTATGCTATTTACAGCTATTATTTTAGTAAAATATACTTATACAGTCAAGAGTTTTATTATAGGTAAATACTCTTTTTAGTAAGTGTAATGGGCATTTACACTTTGCATTAAAAGACAATTACGCTTATTAATAGTAGAATTTTAATATAATTCAATAAAGTTGAGAATATACTACTTCAAATATCTCCAAAATAACTTACTGAGAGTTATTTACCTGCTTAAAATACTATTAAAAATAGTAAAATATAATTTATTCTTCTTTTGATAAATGACATATAATGCCTATCAAATCGCCCTGATATCAGGGTTTAAAACATAATTTATCTACTTATTTCGTTTTTTTTAGTAAATTTTACTTATTATACTCTTTTTAATGGAAATAGTAAACAAAGAAGGCTTATTAGATTTTTCAAGCCCTCTCTTAGCAATAAAGGTAACGGATTATAAGCACTGCCTGATAGTATAAATATGAAAAGAGGATAAAAAATTGTTCCGTTAATATAGGCAAGAAATATGCAAAAATGCACGACAACCGCCTTACTGCCCCAAAGTCATACTATAAGGACGGCAAAGATTAACTAAACAAAACTGATATGCTGACTGCCGCCGAGGAGGGCGAGGAATTGGTCGAAGGTCAATGCCCCCGCGATGTTTTGATGCAATGGGTCGGAAGCCAAATTCAAATTCAAGTCGGTTGGTTTGGTAAAATCGCCGTCAATGCCGTAATTCGAACAAGCCAATAAATTGATTTGGTCAGACGTTGCTAAACCACCGACATTAGCAAAACTATGCAGGTTTACATTCTGCCCATCGGCATCGAATACAATATGCCCGCTGTTGTCCGCTGCATCATCCTTGACGAAGAACCAATGGTTATGCTTGCTGCCATCGGTATCGGTGAAGCCGTTGAAGCTTATCCGTAAAGATTCCAGATCGCTAATTCCACGCACCACATAATCCACCGTGGTTGATTGTAAACCATCGGGGTCAACATTGTGGGTAATGACTTTGTCGGTGTAATTGACGCCGTGGAATTGCACATTGGCATAATCAATATTACCCGCGTCATCGTGGCCAATGATGCCGCCCACATTCACCGCATGGGTCGCCGTGGTGCCGTCGATGTATGCCGTGTGGTCGGCATGTTGCTTGTCAAACGCGTCGCCTATTTCAATCTTATCGACCAGGGTTAAAACAAAAAGTTTGCTGATGGCCGAACCACCATCCAATGATCTTGCGGTCACCACCGCGCTATAGAGATGGTTTGAATGAGTCGGATCGTCATAATTTAAAGTTGATATTAATAATAACTTACCAGCGGCATCTATATTAAAAAATTTTGCATCCTTCCCACTCACGCCATATGTTATCGCTAACCCATCGTCATCGGTGGCACTAAAAATACCTACGACTCTGGGCGGTGTATAATCATAGCTCAGCATCTTGATGCCGTCTCTTGATGTAGTAAATATGGTTGGCTCGTTCGCATTTCCCACGGTCAGCACAAACAATTTGCTGACGGCGGGGCTTGCATCGACCGACTTTGCCACCACCACCACGCTGTAATGAGGGGATTTGTGATTAGGATCTTCATAATTGAGGCTTGATTTTAAGCTTAGATTGCCATTGCGATTAATACTGAAGTAAGATGCATCCGCCCCACTTAAGGAGTAGGTTACGGCCGCCGCATCGCCATCGATCGCGCGGAAAATACCCACCGTCTCCCCTAACGCATTATTTTCGAAAATGGCACTACCCGTCGGTGCGACAACAAAAGCAGTTGGGTCATCACCATTACCCACGCCCAATACAAATAATTGGCTGATGGCGGGGCTGGCATCGGTCGATGTTGCCGTTACCACCACCGTGTAATTCTGGGCGGTGTGATTCGTATCTTCAAAATCCAAAACTGACTTTAATTTTAAATTACCATTGCTATCGATAGTAAAATAATTGGCATCCGTCCCACCAAGGCTGTATGTCACCGCCGCACCATCACCATCGGTCGCCAGGAAATTACCCACCACAACTCCCAGTGCATTGTTTTCGCTGATGACGCTGCGCGTTGATGGCGCAGTAATGAAACTGGTTGGTTCGGAAATATTGCCCACAGTCAACACAAACAATTGACTGATGGCGGGGCTGGCATCGGTTGATTTGGCAATTATCGTCACGCTATACTTATGGTCGCGGTGATTGGCATCTTCATAATTTAAACTTGATCTTAACTTTAAATAATTATTGCCGCTTATAAAAAATATCGTAGTATCTATCATAAAATAATCTGCATCCGCGCCACCCACGCTGTATGTTACCGCCACGCCATCGCCATCGCTGGCGCGGAAACTAGCCACCGCAACTCCCACTGCATTGTTTTCGCTGATGATGCCACCCCTTGTCGTGCCGATAAAATTTGTTGCTTTATCAATATTGCCCAAACTCAACACAAACAATTGGCTGATGGCGGGGCTGGCATCGACCGACTTCGCCACCACCACCACGCTGTAATTATTAGCCGTGTGATTCAGGTCTTTAAAGTCTAACTTTGATTTACATTTTAAATTGCCACTGGCATCGATGGTAAAATAATTGGCATCCGTCCCGCCAAGGCTGTAGGTAACAGCCGAACCATCGCCATCGGTCGCCAGGAAATTACCAACCACCAGCCCCACTGTATTATTTTCACTTATCGCCGTGCCACTGGTCGGTACGACAACAAAACTTGTTGGTTCATCGACATTGCCAAGGCTTAAGACGAAAACTTGACTGGCGATGTGATTGCCAACCACCGAACCCGCCGTTACCACCACCGTGTAATTCTGGGCAACATGCCCCACATCTTCAATATCCAAAACCGACTTTAATTTTAAATTACCATTGCTATCGATGGTAAAATAATTGGCATCGGCTCCACTTACATCATAAATCACCGCCACCCCATCACCATCGGTTGCCAAGAAATTTCCTACAATAACCCCCACCGCATTATTTTCGCTAAGGGCCGCACCCGTTGTCGTGGCAACAAAACCCGTTGCTTCATCAATATTGCCAAGGGTTAGGATGAAGAGTTGGCTGATGGCGGGGCTGGCATCGCTCGACTTCGCCGTTACGACAACCGTGTAATTGTGGGCGGTATGATTCGCATCTTCAATATCCAAAACTGACTTTAATTTTAAATTACCACTGGCATCGATGGTAAAATAATTAACGTCCGCGCCACTTACATCATATATCACCGCCACCCCATCACCATCGGTCGCCAAGAAATTACCAACCACAACGCCCACTGCATTGTTTTCGCTAACGGCCGCACCCGTTGTTGTGGCAACAAAACCTGTTGGATCAGTCGTATTGCCCAGGGTTAAGACGAAAACTTGGCTAATGGCGGGGCTAGCATCGCTCGACTTTGCCGTTACCACCACGCTGTAATTTTTGGAGGTGTGGTTTAGGTCTTCGAAATCTAAACTTGATATTAATTTTAGATTACCAGTGGCATCGATGGTAAAATAATTAACGTCCGCGCCACTTACATCATATATCACCGCCGCCCCATCACCATCGGTCGCTAGGAAATTACCCACCACAACACCCACTGCATTATTTTCACTAACGGCCACACCCGTTGTCGTGGCGACAAAACCTGTTGCTTCATCGATATTGCCAAGGGTTAAGACGAAGACTTGGCTAATGGCACCGCTGGCATCGCTCGCCTTCACCATGACCACCACGCTATAATTTTTGGCGGTGTGATTCGCATCTTCAATATCTAAAACCGATATTAATTTTAAATTACCATTGCTGTCGATGGTAAAATAATTGGCATCGCTCCCACTTAAATCATAAGTCACCACCGCCCCATCGCCATCGGTCGCCAGGAAATTACCCACCACGATGCCTACCGTATTGTTTTCGCTAACGGCCGCACCCGTTGTCGTGGCGACAAAACCTGTTGCTTCATTCACATTGCCCAAACTCAACACAAACAATTGGCTAATGGCGGGGCTGGCATCGGTCGCCTTCGCCGTTATGACAACCGTATAATTGTGAGCGGCGTGATTCGCATCTTCAATATCCAAAACCGATATTAATTTTAAATTGCCATTGCTATCGATGGTGAAATAATTGGCATCAGTCCCACCAAGGCTGTAGGTAACAGCCACCTTATCACCATCGGTCGCCAGAAAATTACCCACCACCAAACCCACCGCATTATTTTCACTAACGGCACCGCCTGTTGTCGTAGCGACAAAACCCGCCGCTTCATCCACATTACCCAAACTCAAAATAAATAATTGACTTATCGCACCGCTCGCATCGGTTGCCTTCGCCATGACCACCACGCTATAATTTTTGGCGGTGTGCCCCCCGTATCTTCAAAATCCAAAATCGACTTTAATTTTAAATTACCATTGCTATCGATAGTAAAATAATTGGCATCCGTCCCACTTACATCATATATCACCGCCGCCCCATCGCCATCGGTCGCCAGGAAATTACCAACCACCACCCCGACTGCATTATTTTCACTTATCGCACTGCCACTGGTCGGCGTAGCGGCAAAACCTGTTGCTTCATCAATATTGCCAAGAGTTAAGACGAAGAGTTGGCTTATCGCACCGCTGGCATCGATCGGATTCACCGTCACGACAACCGTGTAATTGTTGGTGGCGTGGTTTAGGTCTTCGAAATCTAAACTTGATATTAATTTTAGATTACCAGTGGCATCGATGGTAAAATAATTGGCGTCCGCTCCACTTACATCATATATCACCGCCGCTCCATCACCATCGGTCGCCAAGAAATTACCCACCACAAAACCCACCGCATTATTTTCGCTTATCGCCACGCCACTGGTCGGCGTAGCGACAAAACTGGTTGCTTCATCAATATTGCCAAGGGTTAAGATGAAGAGTTGACTTATCGCGCCGCTTGCATCACTCGACTTTGCCGTTATGAGAACCGTATAATTATGGGCGGCGTGATTCGCATCTTCAATATCCAAAACCGATATTAATTTTAAATTACCATTGCTGTCGATAGTGAAATAATTGGCGTCCGCGCCACTTACATCATATATCACCGCCGCCCCATCACCATCGGTCGCCAAGAAATTACCCACCACTATCCCCACTGCATTGTTTTCGCTCATCGCGCTGCCTGTGGGTGCGGTAACGAACCTGGTTGTATCATCCGCATTACCAAGGGTTAGGACGAAGAGTTGGCTAATGGCGGGGCTGACATCGCTCGACTTTGCCGTTACGACAACCGTGTAATTATGGGCGGTGTGGTTTAGGTCTTCAATATCCAAAACCGATATTAATTTTAAATTACCATTGCTGTCGATGGTGAAATAATTGGCATCCGCGCCACTTACATCATATATCACCGCCGCTCCATCACCATCGGTTGCCAGGAAATTACCAACCACAAAACCCACCGCATTGTTTTCGCTTATCGCTCCACCCGTTCCCACCGTATTGTTTTCGCTTATCGCCACGCCACTGGTCGGCGTGGCGACAAAACCTGTTGCTTCATCAATATTGCCAAGGGTTAAGACGAAGAGTTGGCTAATGGCGGGGCTAGCATCGCTCGCCTTTGCCGTCACGACAACCGTGTAATTGTGCGCGGCGTGATTCGCATCTTCAATATCCAAAACCGATATTAATTTTAAATTACCGTTGCTGTCGATGGTAAAATAATTGGCGTCCGTCCCACTTAAATCATAAGTCACCACCGCCCCATCACCATCGGTTGCCAGAAAATTGGCGATGACCACGCCCACTGCATTGTTTTCGCTCGTCGCTCCACCACTGGTTGGTGCGGCGACAAAACCTGTTGCTTCATTGATATTGCCAAGGGTTAAGACGAAAACTTGGCTAATGGCACCGCTCGTATCGCTCGACTTCGCCGTCACCATCACGCTATAATTTTTGGCGGTATGGTTTAGGTCTTCAAAATCCAGAACCGACTTTAATTTTAAATTACCATTGCTGTCGATGGTAAAATAATTGGCATCGGCTCCACTTAAATCATAATTCACCGCCACCCCATCACCATCGGTTGCTAGGAAATTACCCACCACAACACCCACTGCATTATTTTCACTAACGGCCGCACCCGTTGTCGTGGCGACAAAACCTGTTGCTTCATTCACATTGCCCAAACTCAAAACAAACAATTGACTAATCGCGCCGCTCGCATCACTCGCCTTCGCCGTTACGACAACCGTGTAATTGTTGGCGTTATGCCCCACATCTTCAAAATCCAAACTTGATATTAACCTGAGATTGCCAGTGGCATCGATGGTAAAATAATTGGCGTCCGTCCCACCAATACCATATGTCACCACCGCCCCATCACCATCGGTCGCCAAGAAATTTCCTACAATAACCCCCACCGCATTATTTTCGCTAAGGGCCGCACCCGTTGTCGTGGCGACAAAACCTGTTGCTTCATTCACATTGCCCAAACTCAAAATAAATAATTGACTTATCGCACCACTTGCATCGCTCGCCTTCGCCGTCACCAACACGCTGTAATTGTGCGCGGTGCGGTTTAGGTCTTCAAAATCCAGAACCGACTTTAATTTTAAATTACCAGTGGCATCGATGGTGAAATAATTGGCGTCCGCGCCACTTACATCATAAATTACCGCCACCCCATCGCCATCGGTCGCCAAGAAATTACCCACCACCAAACCCACCGTATTATTTTCGCTAACGGCACCGCCTGTTGTCGTAGCGACAAAACCTGTTGCTTCATTCACATTGCCCAAACTCAACACAAATAATTGACTAATGGCGGGGCTCGCATCGTTCGACTTCGCCGTCACCACCACGCTATAATTTTTGGCGGCATGCCCCGTATCTTCAAAATCCAAAACCGACTTTAATTTTAAATTACCATTGCTATCGATGGTGAAATAATTGGCGTCCGTCCCACCAAGGCTGTAAGTAACAACCTTCCCGCCAGCCAATGTTGCAAATTGCCCCACCGAATCACCTATCGCATTGTTTTCGTTTAGCGCGATACCGCTTATGAATGTCTTGGCTAACTCCCGCGCAGATGTCTCCACGTCATTGATGGTCAAGATGAATAGTTGGCTAATATGCCCCCCCACGTTTTAACCCCGCCGCCAGGCGGCGCATAGGCGCTGACCATCACCCAAATTTGATGGTTGGGGCGCACAGTTCCAATCTTTTCATAATCAACATCATACTTCAACATCAACAACCCATTGCTGTTGATGCTGAATAACCATGAATCATGACCAGAAAGATAATAACTGACCCATTGCCCCGCGTCGCCATCGCTCGCGGCAAAATTCGCAATACTTAACGGACTTGCTAACGCTGATATATTATCTATGCTTGCTTTTTGATTAATCACTCGCCCTGATACTGGGGACTTCCACACCGTTGGATTATCGTCCACATTCCCCAGGCTTATCACCACCAGTTCGCTAACCATTCCCCCCGCGCCACCATTGACTGTCCCCGATATCACCACCACGCTGTAAATATGAGTAGGATGCGTCATATCTTCATAATCCAAATTCGATCTCAAATACAAACGCCCATTGCTGTCGATGCTGAAATAACCTTTGTCGGCACCCGTTATATCATAGGTGACGTCGGTGCCCATTTCAGGATCCACCGCTCGGAATTTTGCCACGTGCAATCCCGCTATCGTATCGCTCTCACTAAGGTTTAAAAATATCGTATCCCTGCCCGACGCCCAAATATTCCATGCACCTTTGCTATTTTGCCCCCATAATGGTTGCAACAGCGTTTGAAAAACGGGCGCTTCGTTAACATCCATCACCGTTAAAATAAATGTCGTTGCTGCTTGCAAAACGCCGATGTCGTTGAACGCCTTCACCATCACCGAATAACGGTGGTCGGGGCTGTGCCATTGCCCGTCAGCCGTCCGCCACCATGAAGTGCCACCTGTGGTATCGTAATCTATTGCCTGTTTTAACGATAACCGACCATAGTGATCAATGTTAAAAAGCGATGAATCCGAACCGCTCAATTTGTAAAAAAACGCTTCGGTCATGTTGCTGTCTTGCGCGACCAAGGTAGCCAAGGCTGTGCCAGCGGTGGCATTTTCTCCTATTGATATGCCCTTTAATGTTCCGCTTTTCCAACTATATACCATGTTTTTTACCCCTAAAAAAACTACTGTCCTTGTATTTTTATATTGTAAAAAATACAGGCTTTAGATTTTTTTCTACTTATTATAGCTATTTTAGTAAATTTTGCTAATTCTTTCAAGGGTTTTATTATTGAATTATGCTCTTTTTAATAAATATAATAAAATAACTAGGCTTATTGAGCTGATTTAAGCCTTTACGCTTGATAATAGGGGCGGGAGGCCTCTCCAGTATGAGCATTAAAAGGAGTAACAATGTCTTCCTTGCCTATTATAGCCAACAGGGCACGATAAATGGCTGTGGCGACCCAACCCCATCCTATTAAAGGGGCGCGGTATTAAGTTTAAAACTTAATTAAACAAAGCTGATATGCTGGCTGCCGCCGAGGAGGGCGAGGAATTGGTCGAAGGTCAATGCCCCCGCGATGTTTTGGTGCAATAGGTCGGAAGCCAAGTTCAAATTCAAGTCGGTTGGTTTGGCGAAGTCGCCGTCAATGCCGTAGTTCGAACCAGCAAGCAGGTTGATTTGGTCAGCAGTTGCTAAACCGCCGCCATTAGCAAAACTATGCAGGTTTACATTCTGGCCATCGGCATCGAACACAATATGCCCGCTGTTGTCGGTTGCATCATCCTGGACGAAGAACCAATGGTTACGTTTGCTGCCATCGGTATCGGTGAAGCCGTTGAAACTTATTCGTAAAGATTCCAGATCGCTAATGCCACGCGACACATAATCCACCATGGTTGATTGTAAACCATCGGGGGCAACATTGTGCGTAATAACTTTGTCGGTGTAATTAACGCCATGGAATTGCACATTGGCATAATCAATATTGCCCGATTCGCCATGGCCAATAATGCCACCCACATTCACCACATGGGTCGCCGTGGTGCCGTCGATGTAAGCCGTGTGGTCGGCATGGTTTGCCCCCGCAACATTACCCAACGACAACACAAACGCGCTGCTAATCGTGGCACCGCCATCGGTCGATGTTGCCTGCACCACCACGCTGTAATTATGGGCTGTATGATTCGCATCTTCAAAATCCAAAATTGATCTTAATTTTAAATTACCATTCGTATCAATACTGAAGTATGTCGCATCGGTGCCGCCAAGGCTATATGTTACCGCCGCCCCGTCACCATCAATCGCGCGGAAACTACCCACCGTTAATCCCACGACATTGTTTTCGTTAACGGCGATACCCGTGCTTGGTGTGCTAGAAAAATTAGTTGGTTCACTAATATTATTAATAGTCAACACAAACAATTTACTGATGCCAGCACCACCGTTAACGATACCACCGCTGTTTGCCGCGCCCCACGCCCACACCGTTACCGAAAATTGATGGCTGGGGCGCCAAGAAGTGCTTGTTTCATAATCCACATCATTTGTTCGGTATAATACCCCATTGCTGTCTATGCTGAACATCCATTTATCCGCCCCATCCAAGCTATAGGTTACCGTTTGACCATCGGCATCAAGTGCCTTGAAATTCGCAACCGAAGCTAGCACGCCAAGAGCGACGCTATTGATTATTCCTGCCTTTTCATCAATCGCGATGCCTGTGGCGGGGGTTGAACTCCACGCCGTGGCATTATCATCCACATTACCCAACGACACCACGAACAAACTGCTGACCGCGGGGCTGCCATCGGTCGATGTTGCTGTTACCACCACGCTGTAATTTTTACCCACGTGGGTGCTTTCATAATCCAGGCTTGATTTTAAGGTCAGGGCGCCATTGTTGTTGATGCTAAAATATGCCGCATCGGTGCCGCCCAAATTGTAAGTAACCGCCACTTGGTCGCCGTCGGTTGCTGCAAACTGCCCCACCGCCATACCAATCGCGTTGTTTTCATTAACACCCACCGTGACGAGCCCGCTCGCCCCATTGCGCCATTGATTAGTCCCAATCGGTTGTTGCGCCCATGTAAAGCCAGTGCCGAATTCATTCACATTATTAATCGTCAGGATGAATAATTTGTTGATACCAGCACCATCGTTGGCAATGCCATCAGTGTTTGCCGCGCCCCATGCCCATACCGTTACAGAGAATTGATGTTGGCTTGTTTCATAATCCACATTACGCGTCCGATATAATACCCCATTGCTGTCGATGCTAAACATACCCGCTGTGTCACCCGCCAGACTATATTTTACCGTTTGCCCGTCGCCATCAATCGCCCTGAAATCGGCCAGCGACACCCGCGTTGAAAGAACCACGGTATTGGTTATGCCCGCTGTTTCATTGACCGCTACGCCCGTGGCGGGGGTTCCACTCCACACCGTGGCATTATCATCCACATTACCCAACGACACCACGAACAAACTACTGACCGCGGGGCTACCATCGGTCGATGTTGCTGTTACCACCACGCTATAATTTTTACCCACGTGGGTGCTTTCATAATCCAGGCTTGATTTTAAGGTTAGAGCACCATTGTTGTTGATGCTAAAATATGCCGCATCGGTGCCGCCCAAATTGTAAGTAACCGCCACTTGGTCGCCGTCGGTTGCTGCAAACTGCCCCACCGCCATACCCATCGCGTTGTTTTCATTAACACCCACCGTGACGAGCCCGCTCGCCCCATTGCGCCATTGATTAGTCCCAATCGGTTGTTGCGCCCATGTAAAGCCAGTGCCGAATTCATTCACATTATTAATCGTCAGGATGAATAATTTGTTGATACCAGCACCATCGTTGGCAATGCCCCCGGTGTTTGCCGCGCCCCATGCCCATACCGTTACAGAGAATTGATGTTGGCTTGTTTCATAATCCACATTACGCGTCCGATATAATACCCCATTGCTGTCAATGCTAAACATACCCGCTGTGTCACCCGCCAGACTATATTTTACCGTTTGCCCGTCGCCATCAATCGCCCTGAAATCGGCCAGCGACACCCGCGTTGAAAGAACCACGGTATTGGTTATGCCCGCTGTTTCATTGACCGCTACGCCCGTGACAGGGGTTCCACTCCACACCGTGGCATTATCATCCACATTACCCAACGACACCACGAACAAACTGCTGACCGCGGGGCTACCATCGGTCGATGTTGCTGTTACCACCACGCTGTAATTTTTCGCCGTATGGACACCATCTTCATAATCCAGGCTTGATTTTAAGGTCAGGGCGCCATTGTTGTTGATGCTAAAATATGCCGCATCGGTGCCGCCCAAATTGTAAGTAACCGCCACTTGATCGCCGTCGGTTGCTGCAAACTGCCCCACCGCCATACCAATCGCGTTGTTTTCATTAACACCCACCGTGACGAGACCGCTCGCCCCATTGCGCCATTGATTAGTCCCAATCGGTTGTTGCGCCCATGTAAAGCCAGTGCCAAGTTCATTCACACTATTAATCGTCAGGATGAATAATTTGTTGATACCAGCACCATCGTTGGCAATGCCATCAGTGTTTGCCGCGCCCCATGCCCATACCGTTACAGAGAATTGATGTTGGCTTGTTTCATAATCCACATTACGCGTCCGATATAATACCCCATTGCTGTCGATGCTAAACATACCCGCTGTATCACCCGCCAGACTATATTTTACCGTTTGCCCGTCGGCATCAATCGCCCTGAAATCGGCCAGCGACACCCGCGTTGAAAGAACCACGGTATTGGTTATGCCCGCTGTTTCATTGACCGCTACGCCCGTGGCGGGGGTTCCACTCCACACCGTGGCATTATCATCCACATTACCCAACGACACCACGAACAAACTGCTGACCGCGGGGCTGCCATCGGTCGATGTTGCCGTTACCACCACGCTATAATTTTTCGCCGTATGAACGCTATCTTCATAATTTAAACTTGATTTTAAGGTTAGAGCACCATTGTTGTTGATGCTAAAATATGCCGCATCGGTGCCGCCCAAATTGTAAGTAACCGCCACTTGATCGCCATCGGTTGCTGCAAACTGCCCCACCGCCATACCAATCGCGTTGTTTTCATTAACACCCACCGTGATGAGACCGCTCGCCCCATTGCGCCATTGATTAGCCCCAATCGGTTGTTGCGCCCATGTAAAATTGGTTGCGCCGTCATTCACATTATTAATCGTCAGGATGAATAATTTGTTGATACCAGCACCATCGTTGGCAATGCCCCCGGTGTTTGCCGCGCCCCATGCCCATACCGTTACCGAGAATTGACGTTGGCTTGTTTCATAATCCGCATTACGCGTCCGATATAATACCCCATTGCTGTCGATGCTAAACATACCCGCTGTGTCACCCACCAGACTATATTTTACCGTTTGCCCGTCGCCATCAATCGCCCTGAAATCGGCCAGCGACACCCGCGTTGAAAGAACCACGGTATTGGTTATGCCCGCTGTTTCATTGACCGCTACGCCCGTGACAGGGGTTCCACTCCACGCCGTGGCATTATCATCCACATTGCTCAGGCTTATCACCACCATGTTGCTAATCGCCGCACTACCATCGGTCGATTTCGCCGTGACCACCACGCTATAATTTTTACCTACATGAGTGCTTTCATAATCCAAATTCGATGCCAAATACAAACGCCCGTTGGTGTCGATGCTGAAATAGGTCGCATCGGTGCCGCCCAGGTTATAGGTAACATAAACCCCAATATCAGCGTCAACGCCTTTGAATTTTGCCACTTGCAACCCACCAACCGTTATACTTTCGCTAATATTCGCAACTATCGTGCTGCTTGCCCCACTCCACCCAAGGTTAACCCCCTGGCTATATTGCGCATTAGACAAGGGCTGGGCTTGCCATTGGAACGCCATTGCTTCATTAGCATCGGTCACCGTTAAAACAAATACATGGCTAACCTCTCCACCGCCATCGCGCCACGCACCCACCGCCACCGAAAACCGATGGTCAGGGCGTCCAGCATGATCCGTTTCATAATCACGGGCACCCCTTAATGTTAGAACCCCCGTTTGCTGATTAAGATTAAATTGCGCTACATCGCCAAATCCCTGAACCAGCCAATAGCCAGAACCTGTTCCTTCGGTAAAGGCCGTGCCGCCCGCACCGCCACCAATATTGAAATCCGCCACCGTAGCCCCCACCAACGCCGCCGTTTCAGAAATAGACGCGCCGCTTGGGTTATTGGTCCACACAAATTCTTTGACGCTGTCTTGCAAACTTACAACGAACAAACTGCTGACCGCGGGGCTGCCATCGGTCGATGTTGCTGTTACCACCACGCTGTAATTTTTACCCACGCGACTTTCATAATCCAGGCTTGATTTCAAGGTCAGGGCACCATTGTTGTTGATGCTAAAATTCCCCGCATCGGCGCCACTCAAACTGTAAGTAACAGATACCCCGTCGCCGTCGGTTGCTGCAAACTGCCCCACCGCCATACCCATCGCGTTGTTTTCACTAACACCCACCGTGATGAGACCGCTCGCCCCATTGCGCCATTGATTAACCCCTATCGGTTGTTGCGCCCATGTAAAGCCCGTGCCAAGTTCATTCACGTTATTAATCGTCAGGATGAATAATTTGTTGATACCAGCACCATCGTTGGCAATGCCATCAGTGTTTGCCGCGCCCCATGCCCATACCGTTACAGAGAATTGATGTTGGCTTGTTTCATAATCCACATTACGCGTCCGATATAATACCCCATTGCTGTCGATGCTAAACATACCCGCTGTGTCACCCGCCAGACTATATTTTACCGTTTGCCCGTCGCCATCAATCGCCCTGAAATCGGCCAGCGACACCCGCGTTGAAAGAACCACGGTATTGGTTATGCCCGCTGTTTCATTGACCGCTACGCCCGTGGCGGGGGTTCCACTCCACACCGTGGCATTATCATCCACATTACCCAACGACACCACGAACAAACTACTGACCGCGGGGCTACCATCGGTCGATGTTGCTGTTACCACCACGCTATAATTTTTACCCACGTGGGTGCTTTCATAATCCAGGCTTGATTTTAAGGTTAGAGCACCATTGTTGTTGATGCTAAAATATGCCGCATCGGTGCCGCCCAAATTGTAAGTAACCGCCACTTGGTCGCCGTCGGTTGCTGCAAACTGCCCCACCGCCATACCCATCGCGTTGTTTTCATTAACACCCACCGTGACGAGCCCGCTCGCCCCATTGCGCCATTGATTAGTCCCAATCGGTTGTTGCGCCCATGTAAAGCCCGTGCCAAGTTCATTCACGTTATTAATCGTCAGGATGAATAATTTGTTGATACCAGCACCATCGTTGGCAATGCCATCAGTGTTTGCCGCGCCCCATGCCCATACCGTTACAGAGAATTGATGTTGGCTTGTTTCATAATCCACATTACGCGTCCGATATAATACCCCATTGCTGTCGATGCTAAACATACCCGCTGTGTCACCCGCCAGACTATATTTTACCGTTTGCCCGTCGCCATCAATCGCCCTGAAATCGGCCAGCGACACCCGCGTTGAAAGAACCACGGTATTGGTTATGCCCGCTGTTTCATTGACCGCTACGCCCGTGGCGGGGGTTCCACTCCACACCGTGGCATTATCATCCACATTACCCAACGACACCACGAACAAACTACTGACCGCGGGGCTACCATCGGTCGATGTTGCTGTTACCACCACGCTATAATTTTTACCCACGTGGGTGCTTTCATAATCCAGGCTTGATTTTAAGGTTAGAGCACCATTGTTGTTGATGCTAAAATATGCCGCATCGGTGCCGCCCAAATTGTAAGTAACCGCCACTTGGTCGCCGTCGGTTGCTGCAAACTGCCCCACCGCCATACCCATCGCGTTGTTTTCATTAACACCCACCGTGACGAGCCCGCTCGCCCCATTGCGCCATTGATTAGTCCCAATCGGTTGTTGCGCCCATGTAAAGCCAGTGCCGAATTCATTCACATTATTAATCGTCAGGATGAATAATTTGTTGATACCAGCACCATCGTTGGCAATGCCATCAGTGTTTGCCGCGCCCCATGCCCATACCGTTACAGAGAATTGATGTTGGCTTGTTTCATAATCCACATTACGCGTCCGATATAATACCCCATTGCTGTCAATGCTAAACATACCCGCTGTGTCACCCGCCAGACTATATTTTACCGTTTGCCCGTCGCCATCAATCGCCCTGAAATCGGCCAGCGACACCCGCGTTGAAAGAACCACGGTATTGGTTATGCCCGCTGTTTCATTGACCGCTACGCCCGTGACAGGGGTTCCACTCCACACCGTGGCATTATCATCCACATTACCCAACGACACCACGAACAAACTACTGACCGCGGGGCTACCATCGGTCGATGTTGCTGTTACCACCACGCTATAATTTTTACCCACGTGGGTGCTTTCATAATCCAGGCTTGATTTTAAGGTTAGAGCACCATTGTTGTTGATGCTAAAATATGCCGCATCGGTGCCGCCCAAATTGTAAGTAACCGCCACTTGGTCGCCGTCGGTTGCTGCAAACTGCCCCACCGCCATACCCATCGCGTTGTTTTCATTAACACCCACCGTGACGAGCCCGCTCGCCCCATTGCGCCATTGATTAGTCCCAATCGGTTGTTGCGCCCATGTAAAGCCAGTGCCGAATTCATTCACATTATTAATCGTCAGGATGAATAATTTGTTGATACCAGCACCATCGTTGGCAATGCCATCAGTGTTTGCCGCGCCCCATGCCCATACCGTTACAGAGAATTGATGTTGGCTTGTTTCATAATCCACATTACGCGTCCGATATAATACCCCATTGCTGTCGATGCTAAACATACCCGCTGTATCACCCGCCAGACTATATTTTACCGTTTGCCCGTCGGCATCAATCGCCCTGAAATCGGCCAGCGACACCCGCGTTGAAAGAACCACGGTATTGGTTATGCCCGCTGTTTCATTGACCGCTACGCCCGTGGCGGGGGTTCCACTCCACACCGTGGCATTATCATCCACATTACCCAACGACACCACGAACAAACTGCTGACCGCGGGGCTGCCATCGGTCGATGTTGCCGTTACCACCACGCTATAATTTTTCGCCGTATGAACGCTATCTTCATAATTTAAACTTGATTTTAAGGTTAGAGCACCATTGTTGTTGATGCTAAAATATGCCGCATCGGTGCCGCCCAAATTGTAAGTAACCGCCACTTGATCGCCATCGGTTGCTGCAAACTGCCCCACCGCCATACCCATCGCGTTGTTTTCACTAACACCCACCGTGATGAGACCGCTCGCCCCATTGCGCCATTGATTAACCCCTATCGGTTGTTGCGCCCATGTAAAGCCAGTGCCGAATTCATTCACATTATTAATCGTCAGGATGAATAATTTGTTGATACCAGCACCATCGTTGGCAATGCCATCAGTGTTTGCCGCGCCCCATGCCCATACCGTTACAGAGAATTGATGTTGGCTTGTTTCATAATCCACATTACGCGTCCGATATAATACCCCATTGCTGTCGATGCTAAACATACCCGCTGTGTCACCCGCCAGACTATATTTTACCGTTTGCCCGTCGCCATCAATCGCCCTGAAATCGGCCAGCGACACCCGCGTTGAAAGAACCACGGTATTGGTTATGCCCGCTGTTTCATTGACCGCTACGCCCGTGACAGGGGTTCCACTCCACACCGTGGCATTATCATCCACATTACCCAACGACACCACGAACAAACTACTGACCGCGGGGCTACCATCGGTCGATGTTGCTGTTACCACCACGCTGTAATTTTTACCCACATGGGTGCTTTCATAATCCAGGCTTGATTTTAAGGTCAGGGCGCCATTACCATTAATATCAAAAAATCCCGCATCAACACCGCTCAGGCTATAGGTTACGGGCACGGTGTCGCCGTCGGTGGCCAAAAATTGTGCCACCGTCATGCCCGCCGTGTTATTTTCATTGATATTCGCAACCATCGTGCTGCTCGCTGCACTCCAACCTTGGGCCGACACCCCTTGGCTATATTGCGCCTGGGGCAACGGTTGTTGCGCCCATGCAAAACCCGTGGCGAATTCATTAACATTACCCAACGACAACACGAACAATTTGGTTGTCGCCAGACCAAAACCCCACACCGCGCCGCCCGCCGTGCCCCACGCATTCACAATAACGCTGAATACATGACCATTGTGGCCATTGTATGTTCCTTCATAATTCAACGCCGATATAAGCTGCAACCCACCGCCGCTGGAAGACAAACTGAACAAATTGGCGTCGGTGCCGCTCAACGAATATGTTACGCCCGCGCCATCGGGGTCGGTGGCCAAGAATGTTGCCAACGCAACCCCCGCCACGTTATTTTCTGAAATTGCGCCATTGGCACTGCTGCTGGTCCAAACCGCCGCTTCGTCGTTCAAACCCGTGACCGACAATATAAACAATTGGGTTACCTTATTATTGCCCGACGTTGCCACCACGGTGACCGTGTGGGTGTGGCTGGCACTTTCATAATCCAAATTGCCAATATATGTTAATTTGCCAATACCCTTACCACCGACGTCGCTTGCCACGGTGAAATTGGCGGCTTCGGTGCCGCTGACCGAATAAATTATATTGCTGACATCGCTATCGGTGGCGGTGAAGAGGAAATTTTGCAACCCGTCAGTGGGCGCCAAAACATCAATCCCGCCCGCCAATGTTACAATACGTTTTTCGGTTTTGGAAACATTTATGTCCCAAGATCTATCTTTCAAATATGCCCCGTACCCAGCAGAGTCATATGTCCCATAGCCCACAATAACCGCCCCCGCGGCTATGGTATAGCTGTAGGGGGCTGAACTCGCGCCATTGATACCATCAGCGACCCCCCCCCTCATGGTAATGCTACCATCGCTATTCCTAACCATAACCTGTCTCGCATCAGCCCCCATGCTATAACCGCTGATAACAATGTCATATGGTAATGTGACGCTGTAACCATTGGCATATAGTGGCGGGGTTACACCATAAGCCCCCAATATACCACCACCTAAATCAAACCAAGTAAATGGCGACACGGGAATGATTAAATCAATCGGGTAAACCTCCCCCTTAGCAATAGTTCGCAAACTATTATAACTTTCCGCCACCGTGCCCGTCATGGGGTGGCTGTTTGAATCTTTCCATGTTATCGCGCTTTCATCAACATCGCCGATGGTTAACACAAAATTTTGGCTTATCCATGGCGTGCCCAATGTTTGGGATTTTTCATTGGCCCATATGGTAACACTGTATAATTGGCCATGGCCATTTTCGGCATCAACCGCGCTGACAAAACTTAAAACCCCCGTGTCTTTGTTAATGTTGAAGTAGGTCTTATCAGCCCCCTCCAACTTATAACTAATATACCCCACGCCACTTTGTGGTGTGTGACCACCGCCATTGGCATCGGAATCATAAGCGGCGAATGTTGCCAATGCCCTGGCGGTTACCACCTGGGTTCCCGTTAATTCCAACAATGAAACGCCAGCGGTTTGCGTTCCCGACCAAGCAAATTCATCGTTGCTGTTGCCCAATGACAAAACAAAATTTTGGCTGGTCGCATGGCCCGTGCCATCGGTTGCCACCACCACCACACTGTAATTCACGCCACCCGCCGCTTCATAATCCAGCGACTGGGTTAATATCAATTTGCCATTACCATCAATAATGAAACGGTTGGCGTCGGTGCCCGACACCGAATATTGCACGCCCGCCCCCTCGGGGTCTACGGCGGCGAAGGTTGCAACAATACCACCCGCAATATTAAAACGGTTAGCGTAGTTCGGTTGCACCACGATAGACGACCCAGCGGTATTAAAAAGTTGCACACCATTAGCGGTAGGGAAAACACCAGCTTGGAAGGCAGTTAATTTCATTCCCTTGGTGAAGGCAACGCTGTTCCCCTGCCCCGCATCACGTATCGTGCTCGCGCTATCGCCCGCCAAGCGGTAATAAATATGAGCAGTGCTATATGGGGCGGGCACCACCACATCAAAGGGCAGGGTTACAATGGCCCCATTGGCATAATTGGGAATATTATTGCTAGGATTAAGATCTGTAAAAACCTGCCCACCGCCAGTAGAAACGGGAATAGTAAAGGGGTCGGTATAATTATATGTTGCGCCGTCAGCCTCCACCAATACTTTTGTACCCAATGGGGTGGCTGACCAAACGGGTGCTTCATCAACCGCGTTAATCGTTAGGATGAATAATGAACTAATACGTGGCTGAACAGCCCCCGTAATCCCGCTGGCCGTGCCCCCCGCCAACACCGTCACCGAAAATTGGTGGCTGGCGCGCCAAGATGTGCTTGTTTCATAATCAACGTCATTTGTTCGATATAATGTTCCATTGCTGTCGATGCTGAACATCCATTTATCATCCCCAGCCAAGCCATAGGTTACCGTTTGCCCATCGGCATCAAGTGCCTTGAAATTCGCAACCGAAGCCACCACACCAAGGGCTACAGCCTGGCTTATTCCTTCCTTCTCATTAATCAAGATGCCCGTGGCGGGAGTTGAACTCCACGCCGTGGCATTGTCATCCACATTACCCAACGACACCACGAACAAACTGCTGACCGCGGGGCTGCCATCGGTCGATGTTGCTGTTACCACCACGCTGTAATTTTTACCCACGTGGGTGCTTTCATAATCCAGGCTTGATTTTAAGGTCAGGGCGCCATTGTTGTTGATGCTAAAATATGCCGCATCGGTGCCGCCCAAATTGTAAGTAACCGCCCCCAAATAATCGCCGTCGATGGCCGAAAACTGCCCCACCGCCATGCCCACCGCATTGTTTTCATTAACATTTACCGTGATGAGTCCGCTCGCCGCATTGCGCCATTGATTAACCCCTATCGGTTGTTGCGCCCATGCAAAATTGGTTGGGTTGTCATTCACATTACCCACCGTTAAAATAAATGTCGTCGTAATTTGCCGCTGATCCGCGTCATTAAAAGCATTCACCACCACCGTATAACGATGGTCAGGAGCATGCCATTGCCCATCCGCCGTCCGCCACCATGAAGTGCCGCCCGTGGTATCGTAATCTATTGCTTGTTTTAAGGATAACCGACCATAGAGGTCAATGTTAAAAAGCGAAGAATCCTGGCCAGTCAGGGTATAATAAAAGGCATCAACCACCCCGCCGTCCTGCGCCACCAGCGTTGCCAGCGGCGTCCCCGCCGTCGCGCTTTCGGCCACCGATACGCCGCCCAATATCCCGCTTTTCCAACTATATGCCATGCTTGTCGCTATAAAAATTCTTTCCCTATGTTTTTCCTATCACAAAAAAATATAATTTAACTCTTACTAATCTAACCTACAGAGATTTATAATAATTTTTATGCGTTGCGTCAAGGATTTTTTTGTTTTTTAAGGTTTTTTTTGTTTTTTTTTAGGGTTTTATGTGTCTTTTAGCCTTTTTTAATCCTAAATATTAAATTACACTGTTAAAAATCATTTTTTATTGATAAATAATGATAATAAATGGGTAAAAATGACCTCCCAACATGGGTTTTTGAAGCGAATCACCCCCTTAAACTATATTTCGATGGTGGCGCCGTGGCGAATCACCCATCAATCCATATCAGCCTAAATAAAAATTCCTATCAGCTTAAACAAAGCTGATATGCTGGCTGCCGCCGAGGAGGGCGAGGAATTGGTCGAAGGTCAATGCCCCCGCGATGTTTTGGTGCAATAGGTCGGAAGCCAAGTTCAAATTCAAGTCGGTTGGTTTGGCGAAGTCGCCGTCAATGCCGTAGTTCGAACCAGCAAGCAGGTTGATTTGGTCAGCAGTTGCTAAACCGCCGCCATTAGCAAAACTATGCAGGTTTACATTCTGGCCATCGGCATCGAACACAATATGCCCGCTGTTGTCGGTTGCATCATCCTGGACGAAGAACCAATGGTTACGTTTGCTGCCATCGGTATCGGTGAAGCCGTTGAAACTTATTCGTAAAGATTCCAGATCGCTAATGCCACGCGACACATAATCCACCATGGTTGATTGTAAACCATCGGGGGCAACATTGTGCGTAATAACTTTGTCGGTGTAATTAACGCCATGGAATTGCACATTGGCATAATCAATATTGCCCGATTCGCCATGGCCAATAATGCCACCCACATTCACCACATGGGTCGCCGTGGTGCCGTCGATGTAAGCCGTGTGGTCGGCATGGTTTGCCCCCGCAACATTACCCAACGACAACACAAACGCGCTGCTAATCGTGGCACCGCCATCGGTCGATGTTGCCTGCACCACCACGCTGTAATTATGGGCTGTATGATTCGCATCTTCAAAATCCAAAATTGATCTTAATTTTAAATTACCATTCGTATCAATACTGAAGTATGTCGCATCGGTGCCGCCAAGGCTATATGTTACCGCCGCCCCGTCACCATCAATCGCGCGGAAACTACCCACCGTTAATCCCACGACATTGTTTTCGTTAACGGCGATACCCGTGCTTGGTGTGCTAGAAAAATTAGTTGGTTCACTAATATTATTAATAGTCAACACAAACAATTTACTGATGCCAGCACCACCGTTAACGATACCACCGCTGTTTGCCGCGCCCCACGCCCACACCGTTACCGAAAATTGATGGCTGGGGCGCCAAGAAGTGCTTGTTTCATAATCCACATCATTTGTTCGGTATAATACCCCATTGCTGTCTATGCTGAACATCCATTTATCCGCCCCATCCAAGCTATAGGTTACCGTTTGACCATCGGCATCAAGTGCCTTGAAATTCGCAACCGAAGCTAGCACGCCAAGAGCGACGCTATTGATTATTCCTGCCTTTTCATCAATCGCGATGCCTGTGGCGGGGGTTGAACTCCACGCCGTGGCATTATCATCCACATTACCCAACGACACCACGAACAAACTGCTGACCGCGGGGCTGCCATCGGTCGATGTTGCTGTTACCACCACGCTGTAATTTTTACCCACGTGGGTGCTTTCATAATCCAGGCTTGATTTTAAGGTCAGGGCGCCATTGTTGTTGATGCTAAAATATGCCGCATCGGTGCCGCCCAAATTGTAAGTAACCGCCACTTGGTCGCCGTCGGTTGCTGCAAACTGCCCCACCGCCATACCAATCGCGTTGTTTTCATTAACACCCACCGTGACGAGCCCGCTCGCCCCATTGCGCCATTGATTAGTCCCAATCGGTTGTTGCGCCCATGTAAAGCCAGTGCCGAATTCATTCACATTATTAATCGTCAGGATGAATAATTTGTTGATACCAGCACCATCGTTGGCAATGCCATCAGTGTTTGCCGCGCCCCATGCCCATACCGTTACAGAGAATTGATGTTGGCTTGTTTCATAATCCACATTACGCGTCCGATATAATACCCCATTGCTGTCGATGCTAAACATACCCGCTGTGTCACCCGCCAGACTATATTTTACCGTTTGCCCGTCGCCATCAATCGCCCTGAAATCGGCCAGCGACACCCGCGTTGAAAGAACCACGGTATTGGTTATGCCCGCTGTTTCATTGACCGCTACGCCCGTGGCGGGGGTTCCACTCCACACCGTGGCATTATCATCCACATTACCCAACGACACCACGAACAAACTGCTGACCGCGGGGCTACCATCGGTCGATGTTGCTGTTACCACCACGCTGTAATTTTTCGCCGTATGGACACCATCTTCATAATCCAGGCTTGATTTTAAGGTCAGGGCGCCATTGTTGTTGATGCTAAAATATGCCGCATCGGTGCCGCCCAAATTGTAAGTAACCGCCACTTGATCGCCGTCGGTTGCTGCAAACTGCCCCACCGCCATACCAATCGCGTTGTTTTCATTAACACCCACCGTGACGAGACCGCTCGCCCCATTGCGCCATTGATTAGTCCCAATCGGTTGTTGCGCCCATGTAAAGCCAGTGCCAAGTTCATTCACACTATTAATCGTCAGGATGAATAATTTGTTGATACCAGCACCATCGTTGGCAATGCCATCAGTGTTTGCCGCGCCCCATGCCCATACCGTTACAGAGAATTGATGTTGGCTTGTTTCATAATCCACATTACGCGTCCGATATAATACCCCATTGCTGTCGATGCTAAACATACCCGCTGTATCACCCGCCAGACTATATTTTACCGTTTGCCCGTCGGCATCAATCGCCCTGAAATCGGCCAGCGACACCCGCGTTGAAAGAACCACGGTATTGGTTATGCCCGCTGTTTCATTGACCGCTACGCCCGTGGCGGGGGTTCCACTCCACACCGTGGCATTATCATCCACATTACCCAACGACACCACGAACAAACTGCTGACCGCGGGGCTGCCATCGGTCGATGTTGCCGTTACCACCACGCTATAATTTTTCGCCGTATGAACGCTATCTTCATAATTTAAACTTGATTTTAAGGTTAGAGCACCATTGTTGTTGATGCTAAAATATGCCGCATCGGTGCCGCCCAAATTGTAAGTAACCGCCACTTGATCGCCATCGGTTGCTGCAAACTGCCCCACCGCCATACCAATCGCGTTGTTTTCATTAACACCCACCGTGATGAGACCGCTCGCCCCATTGCGCCATTGATTAGCCCCAATCGGTTGTTGCGCCCATGTAAAATTGGTTGCGCCGTCATTCACATTATTAATCGTCAGGATGAATAATTTGTTGATACCAGCACCATCGTTGGCAATGCCCCCGGTGTTTGCCGCGCCCCATGCCCATACCGTTACCGAGAATTGACGTTGGCTTGTTTCATAATCCGCATTACGCGTCCGATATAATACCCCATTGCTGTCGATGCTAAACATACCCGCTGTGTCACCCACCAGACTATATTTTACCGTTTGCCCGTCGCCATCAATCGCCCTGAAATCGGCCAGCGACACCCGCGTTGAAAGAACCACGGTATTGGTTATGCCCGCTGTTTCATTGACCGCTACGCCCGTGACAGGGGTTCCACTCCACGCCGTGGCATTATCATCCACATTGCTCAGGCTTATCACCACCATGTTGCTAATCGCCGCACTACCATCGGTCGATTTCGCCGTGACCACCACGCTATAATTTTTACCTACATGAGTGCTTTCATAATCCAAATTCGATGCCAAATACAAACGCCCGTTGGTGTCGATGCTGAAATAGGTCGCATCGGTGCCGCCCAGGTTATAGGTAACATAAACCCCAATATCAGCGTCAACGCCTTTGAATTTTGCCACTTGCAACCCACCAACCGTTATACTTTCGCTAATATTCGCAACTATCGTGCTGCTTGCCCCACTCCACCCAAGGTTAACCCCCTGGCTATATTGCGCATTAGACAAGGGCTGGGCTTGCCATTGGAACGCCATTGCTTCATTAGCATCGGTCACCGTTAAAACAAATACATGGCTAACCTCTCCACCGCCATCGCGCCACGCACCCACCGCCACCGAAAACCGATGGTCAGGGCGTCCAGCATGATCCGTTTCATAATCACGGGCACCCCTTAATGTTAGAACCCCCGTTTGCTGATTAAGATTAAATTGCGCTACATCGCCAAATCCCTGAACCAGCCAATAGCCAGAACCTGTTCCTTCGGTAAAGGCCGTGCCGCCCGCACCGCCACCAATATTGAAATCCGCCACCGTAGCCCCCACCAACGCCGCCGTTTCAGAAATAGACGCGCCGCTTGGGTTATTGGTCCACACAAATTCTTTGACGCTGTCTTGCAAACTTACAACGAACAAACTGCTGACCGCGGGGCTGCCATCGGTCGATGTTGCTGTTACCACCACGCTGTAATTTTTACCCACGCGACTTTCATAATCCAGGCTTGATTTCAAGGTCAGGGCACCATTGTTGTTGATGCTAAAATTCCCCGCATCGGCGCCACTCAAACTGTAAGTAACAGATACCCCGTCGCCGTCGGTTGCTGCAAACTGCCCCACCGCCATACCCATCGCGTTGTTTTCACTAACACCCACCGTGATGAGACCGCTCGCCCCATTGCGCCATTGATTAACCCCTATCGGTTGTTGCGCCCATGTAAAGCCCGTGCCAAGTTCATTCACGTTATTAATCGTCAGGATGAATAATTTGTTGATACCAGCACCATCGTTGGCAATGCCATCAGTGTTTGCCGCGCCCCATGCCCATACCGTTACAGAGAATTGATGTTGGCTTGTTTCATAATCCACATTACGCGTCCGATATAATACCCCATTGCTGTCGATGCTAAACATACCCGCTGTGTCACCCGCCAGACTATATTTTACCGTTTGCCCGTCGCCATCAATCGCCCTGAAATCGGCCAGCGACACCCGCGTTGAAAGAACCACGGTATTGGTTATGCCCGCTGTTTCATTGACCGCTACGCCCGTGGCGGGGGTTCCACTCCACACCGTGGCATTATCATCCACATTACCCAACGACACCACGAACAAACTACTGACCGCGGGGCTACCATCGGTCGATGTTGCTGTTACCACCACGCTATAATTTTTACCCACGTGGGTGCTTTCATAATCCAGGCTTGATTTTAAGGTTAGAGCACCATTGTTGTTGATGCTAAAATATGCCGCATCGGTGCCGCCCAAATTGTAAGTAACCGCCACTTGGTCGCCGTCGGTTGCTGCAAACTGCCCCACCGCCATACCCATCGCGTTGTTTTCATTAACACCCACCGTGACGAGCCCGCTCGCCCCATTGCGCCATTGATTAGTCCCAATCGGTTGTTGCGCCCATGTAAAGCCCGTGCCAAGTTCATTCACGTTATTAATCGTCAGGATGAATAATTTGTTGATACCAGCACCATCGTTGGCAATGCCATCAGTGTTTGCCGCGCCCCATGCCCATACCGTTACAGAGAATTGATGTTGGCTTGTTTCATAATCCACATTACGCGTCCGATATAATACCCCATTGCTGTCGATGCTAAACATACCCGCTGTGTCACCCGCCAGACTATATTTTACCGTTTGCCCGTCGCCATCAATCGCCCTGAAATCGGCCAGCGACACCCGCGTTGAAAGAACCACGGTATTGGTTATGCCCGCTGTTTCATTGACCGCTACGCCCGTGGCGGGGGTTCCACTCCACACCGTGGCATTATCATCCACATTACCCAACGACACCACGAACAAACTACTGACCGCGGGGCTACCATCGGTCGATGTTGCTGTTACCACCACGCTATAATTTTTACCCACGTGGGTGCTTTCATAATCCAGGCTTGATTTTAAGGTTAGAGCACCATTGTTGTTGATGCTAAAATATGCCGCATCGGTGCCGCCCAAATTGTAAGTAACCGCCACTTGGTCGCCGTCGGTTGCTGCAAACTGCCCCACCGCCATACCCATCGCGTTGTTTTCATTAACACCCACCGTGACGAGCCCGCTCGCCCCATTGCGCCATTGATTAGTCCCAATCGGTTGTTGCGCCCATGTAAAGCCAGTGCCGAATTCATTCACATTATTAATCGTCAGGATGAATAATTTGTTGATACCAGCACCATCGTTGGCAATGCCATCAGTGTTTGCCGCGCCCCATGCCCATACCGTTACAGAGAATTGATGTTGGCTTGTTTCATAATCCACATTACGCGTCCGATATAATACCCCATTGCTGTCAATGCTAAACATACCCGCTGTGTCACCCGCCAGACTATATTTTACCGTTTGCCCGTCGCCATCAATCGCCCTGAAATCGGCCAGCGACACCCGCGTTGAAAGAACCACGGTATTGGTTATGCCCGCTGTTTCATTGACCGCTACGCCCGTGACAGGGGTTCCACTCCACACCGTGGCATTATCATCCACATTACCCAACGACACCACGAACAAACTACTGACCGCGGGGCTACCATCGGTCGATGTTGCTGTTACCACCACGCTATAATTTTTACCCACGTGGGTGCTTTCATAATCCAGGCTTGATTTTAAGGTTAGAGCACCATTGTTGTTGATGCTAAAATATGCCGCATCGGTGCCGCCCAAATTGTAAGTAACCGCCACTTGGTCGCCGTCGGTTGCTGCAAACTGCCCCACCGCCATACCCATCGCGTTGTTTTCATTAACACCCACCGTGACGAGCCCGCTCGCCCCATTGCGCCATTGATTAGTCCCAATCGGTTGTTGCGCCCATGTAAAGCCAGTGCCGAATTCATTCACATTATTAATCGTCAGGATGAATAATTTGTTGATACCAGCACCATCGTTGGCAATGCCATCAGTGTTTGCCGCGCCCCATGCCCATACCGTTACAGAGAATTGATGTTGGCTTGTTTCATAATCCACATTACGCGTCCGATATAATACCCCATTGCTGTCGATGCTAAACATACCCGCTGTATCACCCGCCAGACTATATTTTACCGTTTGCCCGTCGGCATCAATCGCCCTGAAATCGGCCAGCGACACCCGCGTTGAAAGAACCACGGTATTGGTTATGCCCGCTGTTTCATTGACCGCTACGCCCGTGGCGGGGGTTCCACTCCACACCGTGGCATTATCATCCACATTACCCAACGACACCACGAACAAACTGCTGACCGCGGGGCTGCCATCGGTCGATGTTGCCGTTACCACCACGCTATAATTTTTCGCCGTATGAACGCTATCTTCATAATTTAAACTTGATTTTAAGGTTAGAGCACCATTGTTGTTGATGCTAAAATATGCCGCATCGGTGCCGCCCAAATTGTAAGTAACCGCCACTTGATCGCCATCGGTTGCTGCAAACTGCCCCACCGCCATACCCATCGCGTTGTTTTCACTAACACCCACCGTGATGAGACCGCTCGCCCCATTGCGCCATTGATTAACCCCTATCGGTTGTTGCGCCCATGTAAAGCCAGTGCCGAATTCATTCACATTATTAATCGTCAGGATGAATAATTTGTTGATACCAGCACCATCGTTGGCAATGCCATCAGTGTTTGCCGCGCCCCATGCCCATACCGTTACAGAGAATTGATGTTGGCTTGTTTCATAATCCACATTACGCGTCCGATATAATACCCCATTGCTGTCGATGCTAAACATACCCGCTGTGTCACCCGCCAGACTATATTTTACCGTTTGCCCGTCGCCATCAATCGCCCTGAAATCGGCCAGCGACACCCGCGTTGAAAGAACCACGGTATTGGTTATGCCCGCTGTTTCATTGACCGCTACGCCCGTGACAGGGGTTCCACTCCACACCGTGGCATTATCATCCACATTACCCAACGACACCACGAACAAACTACTGACCGCGGGGCTACCATCGGTCGATGTTGCTGTTACCACCACGCTGTAATTTTTACCCACATGGGTGCTTTCATAATCCAGGCTTGATTTTAAGGTCAGGGCGCCATTACCATTAATATCAAAAAATCCCGCATCAACACCGCTCAGGCTATAGGTTACGGGCACGGTGTCGCCGTCGGTGGCCAAAAATTGTGCCACCGTCATGCCCGCCGTGTTATTTTCATTGATATTCGCAACCATCGTGCTGCTCGCTGCACTCCAACCTTGGGCCGACACCCCTTGGCTATATTGCGCCTGGGGCAACGGTTGTTGCGCCCATGCAAAACCCGTGGCGAATTCATTAACATTACCCAACGACAACACGAACAATTTGGTTGTCGCCAGACCAAAACCCCACACCGCGCCGCCCGCCGTGCCCCACGCATTCACAATAACGCTGAATACATGACCATTGTGGCCATTGTATGTTCCTTCATAATTCAACGCCGATATAAGCTGCAACCCACCGCCGCTGGAAGACAAACTGAACAAATTGGCGTCGGTGCCGCTCAACGAATATGTTACGCCCGCGCCATCGGGGTCGGTGGCCAAGAATGTTGCCAACGCAACCCCCGCCACGTTATTTTCTGAAATTGCGCCATTGGCACTGCTGCTGGTCCAAACCGCCGCTTCGTCGTTCAAACCCGTGACCGACAATATAAACAATTGGGTTACCTTATTATTGCCCGACGTTGCCACCACGGTGACCGTGTGGGTGTGGCTGGCACTTTCATAATCCAAATTGCCAATATATGTTAATTTGCCAATACCCTTACCACCGACGTCGCTTGCCACGGTGAAATTGGCGGCTTCGGTGCCGCTGACCGAATAAATTATATTGCTGACATCGCTATCGGTGGCGGTGAAGAGGAAATTTTGCAACCCGTCAGTGGGCGCCAAAACATCAATCCCGCCCGCCAATGTTACAATACGTTTTTCGGTTTTGGAAACATTTATGTCCCAAGATCTATCTTTCAAATATGCCCCGTACCCAGCAGAGTCATATGTCCCATAGCCCACAATAACCGCCCCCGCGGCTATGGTATAGCTGTAGGGGGCTGAACTCGCGCCATTGATACCATCAGCGACCCCCCCCCTCATGGTAATGCTACCATCGCTATTCCTAACCATAACCTGTCTCGCATCAGCCCCCATGCTATAACCGCTGATAACAATGTCATATGGTAATGTGACGCTGTAACCATTGGCATATAGTGGCGGGGTTACACCATAAGCCCCCAATATACCACCACCTAAATCAAACCAAGTAAATGGCGACACGGGAATGATTAAATCAATCGGGTAAACCTCCCCCTTAGCAATAGTTCGCAAACTATTATAACTTTCCGCCACCGTGCCCGTCATGGGGTGGCTGTTTGAATCTTTCCATATTATCGCGCTTTCATCAACATCGCCGATGGTTAACACAAAATTTTGGCTTATCCATGGCGTGCCCAATGTTTGGGATTTTTCATTGGCCCATATGGTAACACTGTATAATTGGCCATGGCCATTTTCGGCATCAACCGCGCTGACAAAACTTAAAACCCCCGTGTCTTTGTTAATGTTGAAGTAGGTCTTATCAGCCCCCTCCAACTTATAACTAATATACCCCACGCCACTTTGTGGTGTGTGACCACCGCCATTGGCATCGGAATCATAAGCGGCGAATGTTGCCAATGCCCTGGCGGTTACCACCTGGGTTCCCGTTAATTCCAACAATGAAACGCCAGCGGTTTGCGTTCCCGACCAAGCAAATTCATCGTTGCTGTTGCCCAATGACAAAACAAAATTTTGGCTGGTCGCATGGCCCGTGCCATCGGTTGCCACCACCACCACACTGTAATTCACGCCACCCGCCGCTTCATAATCCAGCGACTGGGTTAATATCAATTTGCCATTACCATCAATAATGAAACGGTTGGCGTCGGTGCCCGACACCGAATATTGCACGCCCGCCCCCTCGGGGTCTACGGCGGCGAAGGTTGCAACAATACCACCCGCAATATTAAAACGGTTAGCGTAGTTCGGTTGCACCACGATAGACGACCCAGCGGTATTAAAAAGTTGCACACCATTAGCGGTAGGGAAAACACCAGCTTGGAAGGCAGTTAATTTCATTCCCTTGGTGAAGGCAACGCTGTTCCCCTGCCCCGCATCACGTATCGTGCTCGCGCTATCGCCCGCCAAGCGGTAATAAATATGAGCAGTGCTATATGGGGCGGGCACCACCACATCAAAGGGCAGGGTTACAATGGCCCCATTGGCATAATTGGGAATATTATTGCTAGGATTAAGATCTGTAAAAACCTGCCCACCGCCAGTAGAAACGGGAATAGTAAAGGGGTCGGTATAATTATATGTTGCGCCGTCAGCCTCCACCAATACTTTTGTACCCAATGGGGTGGCTGACCAAACGGGTGCTTCATCAACCGCGTTAATCGTTAGGATGAATAATGAACTAATACGTGGCTGAACAGCCCCCGTAATCCCGCTGGCCGTGCCCCCCGCCAACACCGTCACCGAAAATTGGTGGCTGGCGCGCCAAGATGTGCTTGTTTCATAATCAACGTCATTTGTTCGATATAATGTTCCATTGCTGTCGATGCTGAACATCCATTTATCATCCCCAGCCAAGCCATAGGTTACCGTTTGCCCATCGGCATCAAGTGCCTTGAAATTCGCAACCGAAGCCACCACACCAAGGGCTACAGCCTGGCTTATTCCTTCCTTCTCATTAATCAAGATGCCCGTGGCGGGAGTTGAACTCCACGCCGTGGCATTGTCATCCACATTACCCAACGACACCACGAACAAACTGCTGACCGCGGGGCTGCCATCGGTCGATGTTGCTGTTACCACCACGCTGTAATTTTTACCCACGTGGGTGCTTTCATAATCCAGGCTTGATTTTAAGGTCAGGGCGCCATTGTTGTTGATGCTAAAATATGCCGCATCGGTGCCGCCCAAATTGTAAGTAACCGCCCCCAAATAATCGCCGTCGATGGCCGAAAACTGCCCCACCGCCATGCCCACCGCATTGTTTTCATTAACATTTACCGTGATGAGTCCGCTCGCCGCATTGCGCCATTGATTAACCCCTATCGGTTGTTGCGCCCATGCAAAATTGGTTGGGTTGTCATTCACATTACCCACCGTTAAAATAAATGTCGTCGTAATTTGCCGCTGATCCGCGTCATTAAAAGCATTCACCACCACCGTATAACGATGGTCAGGAGCATGCCATTGCCCATCCGCCGTCCGCCACCATGAAGTGCCGCCCGTGGTATCGTAATCTATTGCTTGTTTTAAGGATAACCGACCATAGAGGTCAATGTTAAAAAGCGAAGAATCCTGGCCAGTCAGGGTATAATAAAAGGCATCAACCACCCCGCCGTCCTGCGCCACCAGCGTTGCCAGCGGCGTCCCCGCCGTCGCGCTTTCGGCCACCGATACGCCGCCCAATATCCCGCTTTTCCAACTATATGCCATGCTTGTCGCTATAAAAATTCTTTCCCTATGTTTTTCCTATCACAAAAAAATATAATTTAACTCTTACTAATCTAACCTACAGAGATTTATAATAATTTTTATGCGTTGCGTCAAGGATTTTTTTGTTTTTTAAGGTTTTTTTTGTTTTTTTTTAGGGTTTTATGTGTCTTTTAGCCTTTTTTAATCCTAAATATTAAATTACACTGTTAAAAATCATTTTTTATTGATAAATAATGATAATAAATGGGTAAAAATGACCTCCCAACATGGGTTTTTGAAGCGAATCACCCCCTTAAACTATATTTCGATGGTGGCGCCGTGGCGAATCACCCATCAATCCATATCAGCCTAAATAAAAATTCCTATCAGCTTAAACAAAGCTGATATGCTGGCTGCCGCCGAGGAGGGCGAGGAATTGGTCGAAGGTCAATGCCCCCGCGATGTTTTGGTGCAATAGGTCGGAAGCCAAGTTCAAATTCAAGTCGGTTGGTTTGGCGAAGTCGCCGTCAATGCCGTAGTTCGAACCAGCAAGCAGGTTGATTTGGTCAGCAGTTGCTAAACCGCCGCCATTAGCAAAACTATGCAGGTTTACATTCTGGCCATCGGCATCGAACACAATATGCCCGCTGTTGTCGGTTGCATCATCCTGGACGAAGAACCAATGGTTACGTTTGCTGCCATCGGTATCGGTGAAGCCGTTGAAACTTATTCGTAAAGATTCCAGATCGCTAATGCCACGCGACACATAATCCACCATGGTTGATTGTAAACCATCGGGGGCAACATTGTGCGTAATAACTTTGTCGGTGTAATTAACGCCATGGAATTGCACATTGGCATAATCAATATTGCCCGATTCGCCATGGCCAATAATGCCACCCACATTCACCACATGGGTCGCCGTGGTGCCGTCGATGTAAGCCGTGTGGTCGGCATGGTTTGCCCCCGCAACATTACCCAACGACAACACAAACGCGCTGCTAATCGTGGCACCGCCATCGGTCGATGTTGCCTGCACCACCACGCTGTAATTATGGGCTGTATGATTCGCATCTTCAAAATCCAAAATTGATCTTAATTTTAAATTACCATTCGTATCAATACTGAAGTATGTCGCATCGGTGCCGCCAAGGCTATATGTTACCGCCGCCCCGTCACCATCAATCGCGCGGAAACTACCCACCGTTAATCCCACGACATTGTTTTCGTTAACGGCGATACCCGTGCTTGGTGTGCTAGAAAAATTAGTTGGTTCACTAATATTATTAATAGTCAACACAAACAATTTACTGATGCCAGCACCACCGTTAACGATACCACCGCTGTTTGCCGCGCCCCACGCCCACACCGTTACCGAAAATTGATGGCTGGGGCGCCAAGAAGTGCTTGTTTCATAATCCACATCATTTGTTCGGTATAATACCCCATTGCTGTCTATGCTGAACATCCATTTATCCGCCCCATCCAAGCTATAGGTTACCGTTTGACCATCGGCATCAAGTGCCTTGAAATTCGCAACCGAAGCTAGCACGCCAAGAGCGACGCTATTGATTATTCCTGCCTTTTCATCAATCGCGATGCCTGTGGCGGGGGTTGAACTCCACGCCGTGGCATTATCATCCACATTACCCAACGACACCACGAACAAACTGCTGACCGCGGGGCTGCCATCGGTCGATGTTGCTGTTACCACCACGCTGTAATTTTTACCCACGTGGGTGCTTTCATAATCCAGGCTTGATTTTAAGGTCAGGGCGCCATTGTTGTTGATGCTAAAATATGCCGCATCGGTGCCGCCCAAATTGTAAGTAACCGCCACTTGGTCGCCGTCGGTTGCTGCAAACTGCCCCACCGCCATACCAATCGCGTTGTTTTCATTAACACCCACCGTGACGAGCCCGCTCGCCCCATTGCGCCATTGATTAGTCCCAATCGGTTGTTGCGCCCATGTAAAGCCAGTGCCGAATTCATTCACATTATTAATCGTCAGGATGAATAATTTGTTGATACCAGCACCATCGTTGGCAATGCCATCAGTGTTTGCCGCGCCCCATGCCCATACCGTTACAGAGAATTGATGTTGGCTTGTTTCATAATCCACATTACGCGTCCGATATAATACCCCATTGCTGTCGATGCTAAACATACCCGCTGTGTCACCCGCCAGACTATATTTTACCGTTTGCCCGTCGCCATCAATCGCCCTGAAATCGGCCAGCGACACCCGCGTTGAAAGAACCACGGTATTGGTTATGCCCGCTGTTTCATTGACCGCTACGCCCGTGGCGGGGGTTCCACTCCACACCGTGGCATTATCATCCACATTACCCAACGACACCACGAACAAACTGCTGACCGCGGGGCTACCATCGGTCGATGTTGCTGTTACCACCACGCTGTAATTTTTCGCCGTATGGACACCATCTTCATAATCCAGGCTTGATTTTAAGGTCAGGGCGCCATTGTTGTTGATGCTAAAATATGCCGCATCGGTGCCGCCCAAATTGTAAGTAACCGCCACTTGATCGCCGTCGGTTGCTGCAAACTGCCCCACCGCCATACCAATCGCGTTGTTTTCATTAACACCCACCGTGACGAGACCGCTCGCCCCATTGCGCCATTGATTAGTCCCAATCGGTTGTTGCGCCCATGTAAAGCCAGTGCCAAGTTCATTCACACTATTAATCGTCAGGATGAATAATTTGTTGATACCAGCACCATCGTTGGCAATGCCATCAGTGTTTGCCGCGCCCCATGCCCATACCGTTACAGAGAATTGATGTTGGCTTGTTTCATAATCCACATTACGCGTCCGATATAATACCCCATTGCTGTCGATGCTAAACATACCCGCTGTATCACCCGCCAGACTATATTTTACCGTTTGCCCGTCGGCATCAATCGCCCTGAAATCGGCCAGCGACACCCGCGTTGAAAGAACCACGGTATTGGTTATGCCCGCTGTTTCATTGACCGCTACGCCCGTGGCGGGGGTTCCACTCCACACCGTGGCATTATCATCCACATTACCCAACGACACCACGAACAAACTGCTGACCGCGGGGCTGCCATCGGTCGATGTTGCCGTTACCACCACGCTATAATTTTTCGCCGTATGAACGCTATCTTCATAATTTAAACTTGATTTTAAGGTTAGAGCACCATTGTTGTTGATGCTAAAATATGCCGCATCGGTGCCGCCCAAATTGTAAGTAACCGCCACTTGATCGCCATCGGTTGCTGCAAACTGCCCCACCGCCATACCAATCGCGTTGTTTTCATTAACACCCACCGTGATGAGACCGCTCGCCCCATTGCGCCATTGATTAGCCCCAATCGGTTGTTGCGCCCATGTAAAATTGGTTGCGCCGTCATTCACATTATTAATCGTCAGGATGAATAATTTGTTGATACCAGCACCATCGTTGGCAATGCCCCCGGTGTTTGCCGCGCCCCATGCCCATACCGTTACCGAGAATTGACGTTGGCTTGTTTCATAATCCGCATTACGCGTCCGATATAATACCCCATTGCTGTCGATGCTAAACATACCCGCTGTGTCACCCACCAGACTATATTTTACCGTTTGCCCGTCGCCATCAATCGCCCTGAAATCGGCCAGCGACACCCGCGTTGAAAGAACCACGGTATTGGTTATGCCCGCTGTTTCATTGACCGCTACGCCCGTGACAGGGGTTCCACTCCACGCCGTGGCATTATCATCCACATTGCTCAGGCTTATCACCACCATGTTGCTAATCGCCGCACTACCATCGGTCGATTTCGCCGTGACCACCACGCTATAATTTTTACCTACATGAGTGCTTTCATAATCCAAATTCGATGCCAAATACAAACGCCCGTTGGTGTCGATGCTGAAATAGGTCGCATCGGTGCCGCCCAGGTTATAGGTAACATAAACCCCAATATCAGCGTCAACGCCTTTGAATTTTGCCACTTGCAACCCACCAACCGTTATACTTTCGCTAATATTCGCAACTATCGTGCTGCTTGCCCCACTCCACCCAAGGTTAACCCCCTGGCTATATTGCGCATTAGACAAGGGCTGGGCTTGCCATTGGAACGCCATTGCTTCATTAGCATCGGTCACCGTTAAAACAAATACATGGCTAACCTCTCCACCGCCATCGCGCCACGCACCCACCGCCACCGAAAACCGATGGTCAGGGCGTCCAGCATGATCCGTTTCATAATCACGGGCACCCCTTAATGTTAGAACCCCCGTTTGCTGATTAAGATTAAATTGCGCTACATCGCCAAATCCCTGAACCAGCCAATAGCCAGAACCTGTTCCTTCGGTAAAGGCCGTGCCGCCCGCACCGCCACCAATATTGAAATCCGCCACCGTAGCCCCCACCAACGCCGCCGTTTCAGAAATAGACGCGCCGCTTGGGTTATTGGTCCACACAAATTCTTTGACGCTGTCTTGCAAACTTACAACGAACAAACTGCTGACCGCGGGGCTGCCATCGGTCGATGTTGCTGTTACCACCACGCTGTAATTTTTACCCACGCGACTTTCATAATCCAGGCTTGATTTCAAGGTCAGGGCACCATTGTTGTTGATGCTAAAATTCCCCGCATCGGCGCCACTCAAACTGTAAGTAACAGATACCCCGTCGCCGTCGGTTGCTGCAAACTGCCCCACCGCCATACCCATCGCGTTGTTTTCACTAACACCCACCGTGATGAGACCGCTCGCCCCATTGCGCCATTGATTAACCCCTATCGGTTGTTGCGCCCATGTAAAGCCCGTGCCAAGTTCATTCACGTTATTAATCGTCAGGATGAATAATTTGTTGATACCAGCACCATCGTTGGCAATGCCATCAGTGTTTGCCGCGCCCCATGCCCATACCGTTACAGAGAATTGATGTTGGCTTGTTTCATAATCCACATTACGCGTCCGATATAATACCCCATTGCTGTCGATGCTAAACATACCCGCTGTGTCACCCGCCAGACTATATTTTACCGTTTGCCCGTCGCCATCAATCGCCCTGAAATCGGCCAGCGACACCCGCGTTGAAAGAACCACGGTATTGGTTATGCCCGCTGTTTCATTGACCGCTACGCCCGTGGCGGGGGTTCCACTCCACACCGTGGCATTATCATCCACATTACCCAACGACACCACGAACAAACTACTGACCGCGGGGCTACCATCGGTCGATGTTGCTGTTACCACCACGCTATAATTTTTACCCACGTGGGTGCTTTCATAATCCAGGCTTGATTTTAAGGTTAGAGCACCATTGTTGTTGATGCTAAAATATGCCGCATCGGTGCCGCCCAAATTGTAAGTAACCGCCACTTGGTCGCCGTCGGTTGCTGCAAACTGCCCCACCGCCATACCCATCGCGTTGTTTTCATTAACACCCACCGTGACGAGCCCGCTCGCCCCATTGCGCCATTGATTAGTCCCAATCGGTTGTTGCGCCCATGTAAAGCCCGTGCCAAGTTCATTCACGTTATTAATCGTCAGGATGAATAATTTGTTGATACCAGCACCATCGTTGGCAATGCCATCAGTGTTTGCCGCGCCCCATGCCCATACCGTTACAGAGAATTGATGTTGGCTTGTTTCATAATCCACATTACGCGTCCGATATAATACCCCATTGCTGTCGATGCTAAACATACCCGCTGTATCACCCGCCAGACTATATTTTACCGTTTGCCCGTCGGCATCAATCGCCCTGAAATCGGCCAGCGACACCCGCGTTGAAAGAACCACGGTATTGGTTATGCCCGCTGTTTCATTGACCGCTACGCCCGTGGCGGGGGTTCCACTCCACACCGTGGCATTATCATCCACATTACCCAACGACACCACGAACAAACTACTGACCGCGGGGCTACCATCGGTCGATGTTGCTGTTACCACCACGCTATAATTTTTACCCACGTGGGTGCTTTCATAATCCAGGCTTGATTTTAAGGTTAGAGCACCATTGTTGTTGATGCTAAAATATGCCGCATCGGTGCCGCCCAAATTGTAAGTAACCGCCACTTGGTCGCCGTCGGTTGCTGCAAACTGCCCCACCGCCATACCCATCGCGTTGTTTTCACTAACACCCACCGTGATGAGACCGCTCGCCCCATTGCGCCATTGATTAACCCCTATCGGTTGTTGCGCCCATGTAAAGCCAGTGCCGAATTCATTCACATTATTAATCGTCAGGATGAATAATTTGTTGATACCAGCACCATCGTTGGCAATGCCATCAGTGTTTGCCGCGCCCCATGCCCATACCGTTACAGAGAATTGATGTTGGCTTGTTTCATAATCCACATTACGCGTCCGATATAATACCCCATTGCTGTCGATGCTAAACATACCCGCTGTGTCACCCGCCAGACTATATTTTACCGTTTGCCCGTCGCCATCAATCGCCCTGAAATCGGCCAGCGACACCCGCGTTGAAAGAACCACGGTATTGGTTATGCCCGCTGTTTCATTGACCGCTACGCCCGTGACAGGGGTTCCACTCCACACCGTGGCATTATCATCCACATTACCCAACGACACCACGAACAAACTACTGACCGCGGGGCTACCATCGGTCGATGTTGCTGTTACCACCACGCTGTAATTTTTACCCACATGGGTGCTTTCATAATCCAGGCTTGATTTTAAGGTCAGGGCGCCATTACCATTAATATCAAAAAATCCCGCATCAACACCGCTCAGGCTATAGGTTACGGGCACGGTGTCGCCGTCGGTGGCCAAAAATTGTGCCACCGTCATGCCCGCCGTGTTATTTTCATTGATATTCGCAACCATCGTGCTGCTCGCTGCACTCCAACCTTGGGCCGACACCCCTTGGCTATATTGCGCCTGGGGCAACGGTTGTTGCGCCCATGCAAAACCCGTGGCGAATTCATTAACATTACCCAACGACAACACGAACAATTTGGTTGTCGCCAGACCAAAACCCCACACCGCGCCGCCCGCCGTGCCCCACGCATTCACAATAACGCTGAATACATGACCATTGTGGCCATTGTATGTTCCTTCATAATTCAACGCCGATATAAGCTGCAACCCACCGCCGCTGGAAGACAAACTGAACAAATTGGCGTCGGTGCCGCTCAACGAATATGTTACGCCCGCGCCATCGGGGTCGGTGGCCAAGAATGTTGCCAACGCAACCCCCGCCACGTTATTTTCTGAAATTGCGCCATTGGCACTGCTGCTGGTCCAAACCGCCGCTTCGTCGTTCAAACCCGTGACCGACAATATAAACAATTGGGTTACCTTATTATTGCCCGACGTTGCCACCACAGTGACCGTGTGGGTGTGGCTGGTGGTTTCGTAATCCAAACTGCCCACATATGTTAATTTGCCAATACCCTTACCACCGACGTCGCTTGCCACGGTGAAATTGGCGGCTTCGGTGCCGCTGACCGAATAAATTATATTGCTGACATCGCTATCGGTGGCGGTGAAGAAGAAATTTTGCGAGGCGGTAACGGGCACCAAAGCATCAACCCCGCCAGCCAATGTTACAATACGTTGGTCGGTTTTGGAAACATTAATGTCGAAGTTACGATTCTTTATATACGCCCCCCACGAAGCAGAATATGTCCCATAGCCCACAATCACCGATCCTGCGGCCACGGTATAGGCGTAAGGAGATGAAGGTTGGATACCTATTCTATCCCCTATGTTGCCCCTTGTCGTGATGCTGCCATCGCTGTTCCTAATTATAAGCTGCCTTAAACGATCCTGAAAATTATCACCCAAAATAACCAAGTCAAATGGCAATGTGATGCTGTAACCATTGGCATATAGTGGCGGGCTGTAAGACCAAGACCCCTCTTCACCACCTATATCCTGCCAATCAGTAAATGGCGACACGGGAATGATTAAATCAATCGGGTAAATACCTCCCTGATTAATATGTTGGAGTTCATTATAACTTTCGACCAAGGTGCCGGTCATGGGGTGGCTGTTTGAATTTTGCCATGCAATGGGCGATTCCTCAACATCGCCGACGGTTAACACAAAATTTCGACTTATCCATGGCGTGCCCAATGTTTGATTAATTTCATTTGCCCAAATGGTAATGCTGTATAATTGGCCATGGCCATTTTCGCCGTCAACCGCCGAAATGAAACTTAAAACCCCCGTGTCTTTGTTGATGGTGAAATATTTTGAATCCAGTTTAGTCCCATCCAACACATAACTAACAAAACCCGCGCCGCTGTGTGGTGTGTAACCAGTATTGGCGTCGGAATCATAAGCGGTGAAGGTTGCCAATGCCCTGGCGGTTACGACCTGGGTTCCCGTTAATTCCAACAACGAAACCCCAGCGGTTTGCGTTCCCGACCAAGCAAATTCATCGTTGCTGTTACCCAATGACAGAATAAAATTTTGACTGATTGCCACCCCCCCGTTTGCGGTCGCCACCACAACCACACTGTAATTCGCGCCGCCCGCCGCTTCATAATCCAGCGACTGGGTTAATATCAATTTGCCATTACCATCAATAATAAAACGGCTGGCGTCGGTGCCCGTCACCGAATATTGCAAGCCGTCCCCCTCCTGGTCTACGGCGGCGAAGGTAGCCACAATACCACCCGCAACATTAAACCGCCCAGGGTCATTCAATGGTGCCACAAAATCATTCGAAAAAAATTGATAAACAACGCTACCATTTTGAACGTTTTTCAAACCAATTTGGAAGGCGGTTAATTTTGTTCCCTTGGCAAATGTAACGCCGCCCTGGGCTTCATGTATCGTGCTATCGCCCGCCACGCGGTAGAATATATAGGCATTACCATAGGTAATGCCCGCATAACTGGTAGACACACCAACATCGAACGGCACCGTCACCACAGCACCATTGGCATAATTGGTGAAGGTGCTAGGACTAATATTACCAACAGTCGTGCCGTGAGAAGTAGGAATAGTAAAGGGGTCGGTATAATTAAATGTTGCGCCGTCAGCCTCCACCAATAATTTGGTGCCGAGCGGGGTGGTTGACCAAACGGGTGGTTCATTAACATTAGCCACCGTTAACACAAACACTTGGCTAACCTCCCCACCACCATCGCGCCACGCACCCACCGCCACCGTGAACCGATGGTCAGGGCGCGTAGCATGATCGGTTTCATAATCACGGGCACTCCTTAATGTTAGTGCCCCCGTTTGCTGATTAAGATTAAATTGCGCTACATCGCCAAATCCCTGAACCAGCCAATAGCCAGAATCCGTTCCTTCGGTAAAGGCCGAGCCTATCGTGCCGCCACCAATATTGAAATCCGCCACCGTAACCCCCACCAACGCCGCCGTTTCAGAAATAGACGCGCCAGTTGGGTTATTGGTCCACACAAATTCTTTCGTGTTGTCTTGCAAACTTAATACAAACAAGCTGCTAATCGCCGCGCTGACATCAGTCGACTTCGCCGTTACCACCACACTGTAATTTTTAGCCGTATGAACGCTATCTTCATAATTTAAACTTGATTTTAGGGTCAGGGCACCATTGTTGTTGATGCTAAAATATGCCGCATCCGCGCCACTCAAATTGTAAGTAACCGCCACGCCATCGCCGTCCGTTGCTGCAAACTGCCCCACCGCCATACCCAACGCGTTGTTTTCACTAATGTTCACCGTGATGAGTCCGCTCGCTGCATTGCGCCATTGATTAACCCCAATCGGTTGTTGCGCCCATGTAAAACCCGTGCCAAGTTCATCGACATTATTAATCGTCAGAATGAATAATTTGCTGATGCCAGCACCATCCCTGGCAATGCCGCCAGTGTTCGCCGCGCCCCATGCCCATACCGTTACCGAGAATTGATGGCTGGGGCGCCAAGATGTGCTTGTTTCATAATCCACATTATTTGTTCGATATAATACCCCATTGCTGTCGATGCTAAACATCCATGAATCTGCACCACCCAGACTATATTTTACCGTTTGCCCGTCGGCATCAACCGCCCTGAAATCGGCCACCGACTCCACTGACGGGCGAACCACGGTGTTGGTTATTCCCGCTGTTTCATTGACCGCAACGCCCGTGGCGGGGATTCCATTCCACACTGTGGCGTTATCATCCACGTTGCCCAGGCTTATCACCACTAGGTTGCTACTAGCAAGCGATCCACCATCGGTCGATGCCGCCTTCACAACAACGCTGTAATTTTTAGCCGTATGGACGCCATCTTCATAATCCAATCTTGATTTTAATATCAGGGCGCCATTACTGTTGATACTAAAATACCCCGCGTCGGTGCCAACCAAATCATAGGTTACATTGGACGGCGTCATCAAATCGGGATCCACCGCTACAAATTTTGCCACTTGCAAACCAGACGCCGTAATATTTTCAGCAAGGTTCAAGAACATCGTGTTGCTCGCCGCATTCCAATTATTCCATCCTGATCCCGAGCTATTAGGCGACCAAAATGGTTGCAATTGCCATTGGAATACTGGCGCTTCATTAACATCGCCCATCGTCAAAATGAATGTTGTCGTGGCTTGTATCTGATTTGCGTCATTAAAAGCATTCACCACCACCGTATAACGATGGTCAGGAGCATGCCATTGCCCGTCCGCCGTCCGCCACCATGAAGTGCCACCCGTGGTATCATAATCTATTGCTTGCTTTAATGATAACCGACCATATAGGTCAATGTTAAAAAGCGATGAATCCTGTCCGCCTAAGGTATAATAAAAGGCATCAACTATCCCGCCATCCTGCGCCACAAGCGTTGCCAGCGGCGTCCCCGCCGTCGCGCTTTCGGCCACCGATACGCCGCCCAATATCCCGCTTTTCCAACTATATGCCATGCTTGTCGCTATAAAAATTCTTTCCCTATGTTTTTCCTATCACAAAAAAATATAATTTAACTCTTACTAATCTAACCTACAGAGATTTATAATAATTTTTATGCGTTGCGTCAAGGATTTTTTTGTTTTTTAAGGTTTTTTTTGTTTTTTTTTAGGGTTTTATGTGTCTTTTAGCCTTTTTTAATCCTAAATATTAAATTACACTGTTAAAAATCATTTTTTATTGATAAATAATGATAATAAATGGGTAAAAATGACCTCCCAACATGGGTTTTTGAAGCGAATCACCCCCTTAAACTATATTTCGATGGTGGCGCCGTGGCGAATCACCCATCAATCCATATCAGCCTAAATAAAAATTCCTATCAGCTTAAACAAAGCTGATATGCTGGCTGCCGCCGAGGAGGGCGAGGAATTGGTCGAAGGTCAATGCCCCCGCGATGTTTTGATGCAATGGGTCGGAAGCCAAGTTCAAATTCAAATCGGCGGGTTTGGCAAAGTCGCCGTCAATACCGTAATTCGAGCCAGCCAGCAAATTAATTTGATCGCCCGTTACGCCCACGCCATCGGTGAAACTATGCAAATTTACATTCTGCCCATCCGCATCGAACACAATATGCCCGCTGTGGTCGGTGGCATCATCCTGGACGAAGAACCAATGGTTACGTTTACTACCGTCCGTATCGGTGAAGCCGTTGAAGCTTATTCTCAAACTTTCCAAATCGCTAATCCCGCGCACCACATAATCCACGGTGGTTGATTGTAAACCATCGGGGGCAACATTGTGCGTAATAACTTTGTCGGTATAATTGACGCCATGGAATTGCACATTGGCATAATCAATATTACCCGCATCGTCATGACCAATAATGCCACCAACATTCACCGCATGGGTCGCCGTGGTGCCGTCGATGTAGGCAACATGGTCCGCCAATTGCGCGTTGGTATTCAGGCTGAAAACAAATGTTTGCGATACCCACGTCGCCGCCGCGCCCGTTCCCGCACCACCGCTTGTTCCGTGGCCACCCACCACCATGGTGTAAAATGCTTTGGTTGATCCTGTCAGGGCGGTTTTGATATGCAACCCGCCAACACTGTCCATGCTGAAAGAATTCGCATCGGTGGAACCAGCCAAGTTCCACACATTATATTCAAAATTGGTTCCATCTGGGTCGGTCAATTCAAAATGCGCAACCGATAATCCAGCCACCGCGGCCGATTTTGCCACCGCCGCGCCGCTGGTGTGCATTGCGCCAATCGTTGTCGCATTGTCATTCACATTACCCAACGACAACACAAACGCGCTGTTAACCGCCGCGCTACCATCGGTCGATTTTGCAACCACCGTCACGCTGTAATTTTTGCCCACGTGGCTGCTTTCATAATCCAAAACTGATCTTAATTTTAAATTACCATTTGTATCAATGCTGAAATACCCCGCATCGGTGCCGCTTACATCATATGTTACCGCAACCCCATCGCCATCGGTCGCGCGGAAATTACCCACCGTTAATCCCACAGCATTGTTTTCGTTAACGTCAATACCCGTGCTTGGTGTGCTAACAAAACCCGTGGCAAATTCATCCACATTACCCAACGACAACACAAACAATTTGGTTGTCGCCCCACCAAAACCCCACACCGCGCCGCCCGCCGTGCCCCACGCATTCACAATAACGCTGAATACATGACCATTGTGGCCATTGTATGTTCCTTCATAATTCAACGCCGATATAAGCTGCAACCCACCGCCGCTGGAAGACAAACTGAACAAATTGGCGTCGGTGCCGCTCAACGAATATGTTACGCCCGCGCCATCGGGGTCGGTGGCCAAGAATGTTGCCAACGCAACCCCCGCCACGTTATTTTCTGAAATTGCGCCATTGGCACTGCTGCTGGTCCAAACCGCCGCTTCGTCGTTCAAACCCGTGACCGACAATATAAACAATTGGGTTACCTTATTATTGCCCGACGTTGCCACCACAGTGACCGTGTGGGTGTGGCTGGTGGTTTCGTAATCCAAACTGCCCACATATGTTAATTTGCCAATACCCTTACCACCGACGTCGCTTGCCACGGTGAAATTGGCGGCTTCGGTGCCGCTGACCGAATAAATTATATTGCTGACATCGCTATCGGTGGCGGTGAAGAAGAAATCTTGCAACGCGGTAGTGGGCGACAAAACATCAATCCCGCCCGCCAATGTTACAATACGTTGTTCGGTTTTGGAAACATTAATGTCGAAGTTAAAATTCTTTAAATATGCCGAGTACCCAGAACTGTCATATGCCCCATAACCCACAATAACCGACCCCGCGGCTATGGTATAGCTGTAGGGGGCTGCACTCGCGCTATCGATACCATCAGCGACCCCCCCCCTCATGGTAATGCTACCATCGCTATTCCTAACCATAACCCGTCTCTGGTCAGCCTGCATGCTATCACCGGTGATAACAATGTCATAGGGTAATGTAACGCTGTAACCATTGGCATATAGTGGCGGGGTTGCACCATAAGCCCCCAATATACCAGTACCACTTATATCAAACCAAGTAAATGGCGACACGGGAATGATTAAATCAAACGGGTAAACCTGCCCCACATTATAATGTTGGGTTTGATTAACACTTTCCGTCACCGTGCCCGTCACGGGGTGGCTGTTTGAATCTTTCCATGTTATCGCGCTTTCATCAACATCGCCGATGGTTAACACAAAATTTTGGCTTATCCATGGTGTGCCCAATGTTTGTTTGGTTTCATTGGCCCAAATGGTAATGCTGTATAATTGGCCATGGCCATTTTCGGCGTCAACCGCCGAAACGAAACTTAAAACCCCCGTGTCTTTGTTGATGGTAAAATATTTTGAATCCAGCTTAGTCCCATCCAACACATAACTAACATTGCCCGCCCCACTTTGCGGTGTGTAACCGCCACCATTGGCATCGGAATCATAAGCGGTGAATGTTGCCAATGGCCTGGCGGTTACCGCCTGGGTTCCCGTTAATTCCAACAATGAAACGCCAGCGGTTTGCGTTCCCGACCAAGCAAATTCGTCGTTGCTGTTGCCCAATGACAAAACAAAATTTTGGCTGGTCGCATGGCCCGTGCCATCGGTTGCCACCAACACCACACTGTAATTCGCGCCACCCGCCGTGTCAAAATCCAGCGATTGGGTTAATATCAATTTGCCATTACCATCAATAATGAAACGGTTGGCGTCGGTGCCCGACACCGAATATTGCACGCCCGCCCCCTCGGGGTCGACGGCGGCGAAGGTTGCCACGATTCCACCCGCAATATTCAACCGCCCAGGGGCATTCAATGGCGCCACAAAATCACCCGAATAAAATTGATAAAGGCCGATACCATTAGCACTGTATTTCAAACCAATTTGGAAGGCGGTTAATTTTGTTCCCTTGGCAAATGTAACGCCGCCCTGGGCTTCATGCACCGCGCTATCGCCCGCCACGCGCCAAAATATATAGGCATTACTCTGGGTAAGGCCCGCATGACTGGTACCCACACCAACATCGAACGGCACCGTCACCACAGCACCATTGGCATAATTGTTGAAGTTGCCAGGAATAATACCAGCAGAAGTCGTGCCGTGAGAAGCGGGAATAGTAAAGGTGTCGGTATAATTATATGTTGCGCCGTCAGCCTCCACCAATAATTTTGTACCCAATGGGGTGGCTGACCAAACGGGTGCTTCATCAACCGCGTTAATCGTTAGGATGAATAATGAACTAATACGTGGCTGAACAGCCCCCGTAATCCCGCTGGCCGTGCCCCCCGCCAACACCGTCACCGAAAATTGGTGGCTGGCGCGCCAAGATGTGCTTGTTTCATAATCAACGTCATTTGTTCGATATAATGTTCCATTGCTGTCGATGCTGAACATCCATTTATCATCCCCAGCCAAGCCATAGGTTACCGTTTGCCCATCGGCATCAAGTGCCTTGAAATTCGCAACCGAAGCCACCACACCAAGGGCTACAGCCTGGCTTATTCCTTCCTTCTCATTAATCAAGATGCCCGTGGCGGGAGTTGAACTCCACGCCGTGGCATTGTCATCCACGTTATTTAATGACACCACGAACAAACTATTGACCGCGGAACTGCCATCGGTCGATGTTGCAACCACCGTCACGCTGTAATTTTTACCTACGTGGGTGCTTTCATAATCCAGGCTTGATCTCAAGGTCAGCGTGCCATTGTTATTGATATTAAAATACCCCGCATCGGCGCCGCTTAAATCATACGTCACAGCCACGCCATCGCCGTCGGTTGCTGCAAACTGCCCCACCGCCATGCCCACCGCATTGTTTTCATTAACATTCACCGTGATAAGCCCACTCGCCGCATTGCGCCATTGATTAACCCCTATCGGTTGTTGCGCCCATGTAAAACCCGTGGCGAATTCATTCACATTATTAATCGTCAGGATAAATAATTGGCTGATGCCCGCGCCAGGCGACGCAACGCCATTGCTGGCCGTGCCGCGCGCCACAACCGTTACCGAAAATTGGTGGCTGGCGCGCCAAGATGTGCTTGTTTCATAATCAACGTCATTTGTTCGATATAATGTCCCATTGCTGTCGATGCTGAACATCCATTTATCATCCCCAGCCAAGCTATAGGTTACCGTTTGCCCATCGGCATCAAGTGCCCTGAAGCTGGCCACGGCGGTCGTAGCACCAAGCAGGGCAGTGCCATTTGCTATTGCCCTCGATGCTTCAGCAACCGCTATACCCGAGGCCTGGGTTGAACTCCACGCCGTGGCATTATCATCCACGTTGCCCAGGGTTATCACCACCAGGTTGGTAATCGCCGGGCTGGCATCGGTCGATTTCGCCGTTACCACCACGCTGTAAACCTTACCCGCATGGGCACTTTCATAATCCAAATTCGATGCCAAATACAAACGCCCGTTGCTGTCGATGCTGAAATAGGTCGCGTCCGTGCCACCCAAGTCATAGGTAACATAAGTGCCAATGTCGGGGTCAACGGCTTTGAATTTTGCCACTTGCGATCCCGCCCCTGCATTGTTTTCGGCTATGTTTAAATATCGCGTATCGCTGGCCGCTGCCCAATTGTTCCACGCCCCTGCGCTATTTTGTCCCCACATTGGTTGGGCTTGCCATTGGAACGTCGTTGCTTCATTAACATCGGTCACCGTTAACACAAATACTTGGCTAACCGCCCCACCGCCGTCGCGCCACGCACCCACCGCCACCGAAAACCGATGGTCAGGGCGCCATGCATGATCCGTTTCATAATCACGGGCATTCCTTAATGTTAGCACACCCGTTTGCTGATTAAGATTAAATTGCGCTACATCGCCAAATCCCTGAACCAGCCAATAGCCAGAACCTGTTCCTTCGACAAAGGCCGTGCCAACCGTACCACCACCAATATTAAAATCCGCCACCGATGCCCCAGCCAACGCCGCCGTTTCAGCAAGCGTCGCGCCAGTTGGGTTATTGGTCCACACAAATTCTTTGGTGTTGTCTTGTAAACTTACCACGAACAAACTGCTGACCGCGGGGCTGCCATCGGTCGATGTTGCTGTTACCACCACGCTGTAATTTTTACCCACGCGACTTTCATAATCCAGGCTTGATTTCAAGGTCAGGGCACCATTGTTGTTGATGCTAAAATTCCCCGCATCGGCGCCACTCAAACTGTAAGTAACAGATACCCCGTCGCCGTCGGTTGCTGCAAACTGCCCCACCGCCATACCCATCGCGTTGTTTTCACTAACACCCACCGTGATGAGACCGCTCGCCCCATTGCGCCATTGATTAACCCCTATCGGTTGTTGCGCCCATGTAAAGCCCGTGCCAAGTTCATTCACGTTATTAATCGTCAGGATGAATAATTTGTTGATACCAGCACCATCGTTGGCAATGCCATCAGTGTTTGCCGCGCCCCATGCCCATACCGTTACAGAGAATTGATGTTGGCTTGTTTCATAATCCACATTACGCGTCCGATATAATACCCCATTGCTGTCGATGCTAAACATACCCGCTGTGTCACCCGCCAGACTATATTTTACCGTTTGCCCGTCGCCATCAATCGCCCTGAAATCGGCCAGCGACACCCGCGTTGAAAGAACCACGGTATTGGTTATGCCCGCTGTTTCATTGACCGCTACGCCCGTGGCGGGGGTTCCACTCCACACCGTGGCATTATCATCCACATTACCCAACGACACCACGAACAAACTACTGACCGCGGGGCTACCATCGGTCGATGTTGCTGTTACCACCACGCTATAATTTTTACCCACGTGGGTGCTTTCATAATCCAGGCTTGATTTTAAGGTTAGAGCACCATTGTTGTTGATGCTAAAATATGCCGCATCGGTGCCGCCCAAATTGTAAGTAACCGCCACTTGGTCGCCGTCGGTTGCTGCAAACTGCCCCACCGCCATACCCATCGCGTTGTTTTCATTAACACCCACCGTGACGAGCCCGCTCGCCCCATTGCGCCATTGATTAGTCCCTATCGGTTGTTGCGCCCATGTAAAGCCAGTGCCGAATTCATTCACATTATTAATCGTCAGGATGAATAATTTGTTGATACCAGCACCATCGTTGGCAATGCCATCAGTGTTTGCCGCGCCCCATGCCCATACCGTTACAGAGAATTGATGTTGGCTTGTTTCATAATCCACATTACGCGTCCGATATAATACCCCATTGCTGTCAATGCTAAACATACCCGCTGTGTCACCCGCCAGACTATATTTTACCGTTTGCCCGTCGCCATCAATCGCCCTGAAATCGGCCAGCGACACCCGCGTTGAAAGAACCACGGTATTGGTTATGCCCGCTGTTTCATTGACCGCTACGCCCGTGGCGGGGGTTCCACTCCACACCGTGGCATTATCATCCACATTACCCAACGACACCACGAACAAACTGCTGACCGCGGGGCTGCCATCGGTCGATGTTGCCGTTACCACCACGCTATAATTTTTCGCCGTATGAACGCTATCTTCATAATTTAAACTTGATTTTAAGGTTAGAGCACCATTGTTGTTGATGCTAAAATATGCCGCATCGGTGCCGCCCAAATTGTAAGTAACCGCCACTTGATCGCCATCGGTTGCTGCAAACTGCCCCACCGCCATACCCACCGCATTATTTTCATTAACATTCACCGTGATGAGTCCGCTCGCCGCATTGCGCCATTGATTAACCCCTATCGGTTGTTGCGCCCATGTAAAACCCGTGGTGGATTCATTCACATTGCCAATTGTCATCACAAATAATTGGGTGATGGTTCCACCGCCATCGCGCCACGCACCCACCACCACCGAGAACCGATGGTCAGGACGCCACCCATGATCAGACTCATAATCACGCGGCTGCTTCAGCATCAACGCCCCAGTCTGCTTATTAATACTAAATGCCCACGTGTCACCCCCCGTTAAGGAATAGCTAGAACTTATCCCTTCCGCAAAGGCTGCCCCATTGTCGACCGCCGCGATATTAAAATCCGCCACCGTCACCCCCACCAACGCCGCCGTTTCAGAAATAGATGTTATGCTACCTTGGGTCGCCGTCCAGCCAAATTCTTTGGTGTTGTCTTGCAAACTTACCACGAACAAACTATTGACCGCGGAACTGCCATCGGTCGATGTTGCAACCACCGTCACGCTGTAATTTTTACCTACGTGGGTGCTTTCATAATCCAGGCTTGATCTCAAGGTCAGCGTGCCATTGTTATTGATATCAAAATACCCCGCATCCACGCCGCTTAAACTGTAGGTAACCGCCACGCCATCGCCGTCGGTTGCTGCAAACTGCCCCACCGCCATGCCCACCGCGTTGTTTTCACTTATATTAACGATCCTTGTATCGCTGGCCGCTGCCCAATTATTCCACGCCCCTGCGCTATTTTGTCCCCACATTGGCTGCTCAGCCCATTTAAAACCCGTGGCGAATTCATTCACATTATTAATCGTCAGGATGAATAATTTGCCGATGCCAGCACCTTCGTTGGTAATGCCCCCAGTGTTCTTCGCGCCCCATGCCCATACCGTTACCGAAAATTGGTGGCTGGCGCGCCAAGATGTGCTTGTTTCATAATCAACGTCATTTGTTCGATATAATGTCCCATTGCTGTCGATGCTGAACATCCATGAATCGCCCGATAACCCATATTTTACCGTTTGTCCGTCCGCATCAACCGCGCTGAAGTTGGCCAGCGACTCCAACGTTGAACGAACCACGGTATTGGTTATTCCCGTTGTTTCATTAACCGCTATGCCCGTGGTGGGGCTTACATTCCACGCCGTGGCATTGTCATCCACGTTATTTAACGACAACACAAACAAACTATTGACCGCGGGGCTGCCATCGGTCGATGTTGCCGTTACCGTCACGCTGTAATTTTTGGCATGGGCACTTTCATAATCTAATCTCGATCTCAAGCTCAACGTGCCATTGTTGTTGATATCAAAATAACCCGCATCGGCGCCGCTCAAACTGTAATTAACACTCGCCCCCCCATCGCCGTCGATGGCCGAAAACTGCCCCACCGCCATGCCCACCGCATTGTTTTCATTAACATTTACCGTGATGAGTCCGCTCGCCGCATTGCGCCATTGATTAACCCCTATCGGTTGTTGCACCCATGCAAAATTGGTTGGGTTGTCATTCACATTACCCACCGTTAAAATAAATGTCGTCGTAATTTGCCGCTGATCCGCGTCATTAAAAGCATTCACCACCACCGTATAACGATGGTCAGGAGCATGCCATTGCCCGTCCGCCGTCCGCCACCATGAAGTGCCGCCCGTGGTATCGTAATCTATTGCTTGTTTTAAGGATAACCGACCATAGAGGTCAATGTTAAAAAGCGAAGAATCCTGGCCAGTCAGGGTATAATAAAAGGCATCAACCACCCCGCCGTCCTGCGCCACCAGCGTTGCCAGCGGCGTCCCCGCCGTCGCGCTTTCGGCCACCGATACGCCGCCTAATATACCGTTCTTCCAACTATATGCCATGCTTGTCCCTATGAAAATTCTTTCCCTATATTTTTCCTATCACGAAAAAATATAATTTAACTCTTACCGCTCTAACCTGCAGCGGTTTATAATAATTTTTATGCGTTGCGTCAAGTGTTTTTTTGTTTTTTAAGGTTTTTTTTGTATTTATTAACCTTTCTTCGATTGCGTTGGCTTAACGGGCGCCCTCCAATGATTACATCTTGATTTATACTGTTAAAAATCATTTTTTATTGATAAATAAGGATAATAAATGGGTAAAAATGACCTCCCAACATGGGAGTTTTTGAAGCGAATCACCCATTAAACTGCGCTCGCGGTGGGCGCCGTGACGAATCACCCATTAAGCCATATCAGCTTAAACAAAGCTGATATGCTGACTACCGCCCCTCCCTAACGGGGGTTTTTATAGCCAATAGCCCATAAAAACCAACCAAAATAAATAGCCCAGCAAATAGCTGGCGATTATGCTATAGGTTTTTCATGAAATTCCTTGATGAGGTTAAAATTTTTATCAAAGCTGGCGACGGCGGTGATGGTGTCGCGGCGTTTCGCCGTGAAAAATTTATTGAATTCGGCGGGCCCAGCGGCGGCGACGGTGGCCGCGGTGGATCGGTTATTTTGAAGGCGGTTGAAAACCTTAACACCCTTATTGATTATCGCTATCAGCAACATTTTAAAGCCAAAAAAGGCCAAAATGGTATGGGGCGCGATAAATATGGGCGTGCCGCCGACGACATCATTTTGTTCGTTCCTATCGGGACTGAGGTTTATGCCGAAGACAAGGAAACCCTGTTATGCGATTTAAACAAAAAAGACATGGTTTTTCGCATTGCCAAGGGCGGCAAAGGGGGCTTGGGTAATTTGCATTTTAAATCATCCACCAACCGTGCCCCCCGCCAATTCACACGCGGCACCACGGGTGAAGAATTATGGGTATGGTTAAAATTAAAATTAATAGCCGATGTGGGGTTGGTAGGCCTACCCAACGCGGGTAAATCAACTTTATTATCGGTGGTTTCTGCCGCGCGACCAAAAATTGCCGATTATCCCTTCACCACCCTTATCCCTGCCCTCGGCGTTGTGGCGGGAAAAAAATGGAATTTGGGCGATTTAAATTTCGTGATGGCTGACTTGCCAGGATTGATTGAGGGCGCGTCGGAAGGGGTTGGTTTGGGAACAAGGTTTCTTGCCCATGCCGAACGCTGTAAATTGTTGGTGCATTTGGTGTCTATCGATGCGGGCAACGGCACCCCCGCCGACGTGGCCGATTGCATAGCCCATTATAAAACCATCAGGCAGGAAATATCATCCTACAGCCAGGCTATGTATAAAAAACCAGAAATCATTGTTTTATCGCGCGGCGATTTGGTCGACGAAGCCACCGCAACCAGTATTAAGAAAAAATTTGAAAAATCTATCAAACAACCAACCTTTGTTATATCATCCAAAACCCACATGAATATCAAAGAATTAATCGCGACCATCGCGCAATCTTTATCCAACATAAACCAGCAAGCTTTGGCCCAGGAAGCGATAATGGAAGCGACAATGGCAACAGCATCGCATGAGGCGACCACGGCAAGGCCTCAGCCTAGCAAAAAACCGCCCAAGGAAGAAGCGAAGGCAAATAATTCAGAAATGGCAGGGAAAGGGAATCTATAATGATACTTAATGCTATATTTTGTCAACCAAAAGTTCGGGTGTTTTAATAAAAAAAATTACAAAAAATTGCATTTTTTCCTTGCGCTTCCTTTGGACTCGTCATAGTAATAAATTCCAAGTTTCGGTTTCTAACGGTATAACCGCTGGTCAGAAATGAAATGACACCAACCAATCAAAAAAACTTGTGGCTTACTTCAGCTAATAATAATTTATCATCAATTTAAGGAGAAAAAACATGTCGTCTGCAAAGGACATTTTAAAAAAAATTAACGACGAAAACATAAAATATGTTTCCTTTCGTTTCACCGACCCCCGTGGCAAGTGGCATCACTTCGCGCAAATGGCCAACACCGTGGCCGATGCGTTGGAAGAAGGCTTGATGTTTGATGGCTCATCTATCGAAGGATGGAAAGCAATCAACGAATCAGACATGTTGCTTATGCCCGATGTGTCACGCGCCTTTATCAACCCCTTTACGGCTGAACCCGAATTGGTTATTTTTTGCGATGTTATAGACCCCGTGTCTGGCAAAAATTATAACCGCGATCCGCGTTCCATTGCCAAAAAATCGATTGAATATTTAAATTCTCTCGGCATTGCCGACACCGCCTATTTTGGGCCCGAATCAGAATTTTTTGTGTTCGATTCAGTCCGTTGGAGCAACGAACCAAATTTGGTTGCCTATAGCTTCGACAGCGAAGAATGGCCTGCCAATTCTTGGAAAGAATATGAAGATGGCAACATGGGTCATCGCCCACGTAAAAAAGGTGGCTATTTTCCTGTGCCCCCCATGGACCGTGGCGTTGATTTCCGTGCGGAAATGCTCGATGCCCTGACTGGTATGGGGTTGCAGATGGAAAAACATCACCACGAAGTTGCCCCCGCGCAACATGAATTGGGGATGAAGTATGACACCTTGGTGGCAACTGGCGACAACATGCAAATATACAAATTTGGCGTGCAGAATGTCGCCGAATCATTTGGCAAAACCGCAACCTTCATGCCCAAGCCATTGCATGGCGATAATGGTTCGGGGATGCACGTTCATATTTCCTTGTGGAAAAATGGCGAAAATACCTTTGCCAAAAAAGGTGGCTACGCCGACCTCTCCGAAACCGCACTTTACTTCATTGGTGGCGTGATAAAACATGCCAAGGCTTTGAATGCTTTTACCAACCCTTCGACAAACAGCTACAAACGTTTGATACCTGGCTTTGAAGCGCCCGTTATCATGGCCTATTCGGCGCGTAATCGTTCGGCGGCTTGTCGTATCCCCCATGTTGGCAATTTGAAGGCGAAGCGGGTTGAATTCCGTTTCCCCGATCCGCTTGCCAACCCTTACCTGTGCTACACGGCATTGTTAATGGCGGGGCTTGACGGTATTGCTAACAAAATCCACCCAGGCGATCCCCATGATATGGATTTGTATCATTTGCCACCCGCGGAATTGAAAAAAATTCCCACCGTGTGCCATTCGTTACGCGAAGCATTGGAATCGTTGGAAAAAGACAATGGCTTTTTATTAAAAGGCGATGTCTTCACCAAAGACTTCATCGAATCCTATTCGGAAATCTTATGGAACCAAGTTTATCGCTTAGAACATAATCCACACCCCGTGGAATATGACATGTATTATTCACATTAATACCAGCGCGAATCTTTTAAAAAACCGTCCCCGTTGTTTAACGGGGGCGGTTTTTTTTATCTGATAACCATACCTCGCCATGGGCAGGCCATTTTCTAAAAATAATCGTGCCATCGCCCCTTCATTAACTGGCTTTTTTTTATTGCCATTTCGGGCTATGGCTTAAACCATGCACCTTATCGTTGGCGACCCACGAACCATTGATACCACCAGCAACGCCGTGGTGGTAAAACAATCGCCCGCCGACATGGTTTTTTTATCCTTCGCGGATAGCGACCTGACTTTGTTATCCCTATCGCTCAAATCCTTAAAAAAAAAATTACGAAAAGATTTTGATAAAAAAATATATTCGCTGCGCGCCGCCAACCTTAACGATTTAAAACATCCCTTCGCGATTGACGATTATATCGAACATGTTGCCAGCCACGCAAAAATAATTATCATCCGTTTGCTGGGTGGAAAAAATTATTGGCATTACGGCGTAGAACAATTTTATAAATTGGCGCGCGAAAAAAATATTCAACTTTATTTCTTAAGCGGCGACAACGCACCCCACACCGACCCCGAATTGGTCGATTACACCACGGGCGATAAAACCACCCGCCAATTGTTAGAAAACTATTGGTCCTACAGCGGGTTAGAAAACATAACCCATGGTTTGCTGTTGCTAAACGCCACCGCGCCCAGCCCCATTCCGCCACCGAAAGAAATTCTTCCCGCGGGGTTATATGGTGGCGCAGGTGATTATGATTTTAATCGATGGCTGGCCGAAAAACCCGCGGTGGTTATCATGTTTTATCGCGCCCATTTTCAATCGGGGCAAACAGCATTGATAGATAAAATAATCCAAGCCCTGGCGCAACAAAACATCACGGCGGTGGCCATTTACCTTAATGCAAGCAAGGACCCCACGGCAAAAAAAATAATCAATCATTTGCTGGCGGCGCATCAACCACAACTTATTATCAGCCTGTTAAATTTTACCCAGCGCGATAACAATAGCGAACAGGACGAAGGCAATAATTACAATGCCTGGCAAACATCGGCCCCCGTGTTGCGCCCCATTGTTTGCACCACGACGCGGCAAACATGGCAACAGAATCCGCAAGGCCTCTCGGTGCAGGATGCCACCCTGTCGGTTATTCTGCCCGAGCAAGACGGCGTTATCACCGAAAGTATTTTGGGTTTTAAAGAAAACCTCGCGCGCGATACCGAGCTGGAAATTGAACTAAAGGATTTTAAGCTGGCGCGCGAAGCCTTGCCGCCCTTCATCGCAAAAATAAAATCTTACATGGTTTTGCAAACCATGGAAAATAAAAACAAACGACTGGCGGTGATGACATCCAATTATCCCGCCAAGGATAGCCGATTGATGAATGGCGTGGGGTTGAATACCCCCGAATCGCTGGCTGTGTTTTTTAAAAAACTTCATCAAAAAAAATATGACCTGGGGAAAAAATACCAAACCCATTTATCGGGCCAGGATATTGCCAATCACATGGCGGCGGGCATCACCAACGAATATGCCACGCAAAAGAAAAATAACAAACCAAAAAAATTATCAGGAAAATTATCAAACGCAAACCACCGTGCACAAAAAAAAATACGCCTTACCCTATCGCTCGCCGATTACAAAAATTATTTTGCTAACATGTCAAATGCTTGGCAAAAGAAAATTACCCAACGTTGGGGCGCGCCCAACCAAGACCCATTTTTTGACAAGAATAAAAAATCTTTCCTTATCATGGGTGAACAATTTGGCAATATTTTATTGTTGCTTCAACCACAACGCGGTTACGATATTGATGCCGATGAATCGCAACATGATCCCCATTTACCGCCACCCCATTACTATATCGCGCATCATGCTTACTTGGAAAAATTTGCGCCCCATGCCTTTATCCATTTTGGTAAACATGGCAATTTGGAATGGTTGTCGGGAAAGTCATTGGGCGCCCTGCCTGGGGTTGGGTCCCCTTGCTTGCCGCGCGCTTTGCTTCCCACCTGCCCCTATTTTTATCCCTTCATCATCAATGACCCTGGTGAAGGTGCCCAAGCCAAACGCCGCACCGCCGCAACCATCATCGCCCATTTGCCGCCGATGATGATGCGCGCCGAACAATCGGCTTCGCTACAAAAATTGGAATGGTTGATGGATGAATACCAACAGGCAAGACAGCTAAACGAAGGGCGACAACAAAATCTTATCCGTGACATTTGGCAAGAACTCACCAGCAGCGAACTTGACAAAGAATTGGGGATAGAAAAAAACGCTTGGTCCGTGAATAATTTACAACAGCTGGCGGTTATCGATAAACATTTATGCGCCCTGCGCGATTTGCAAATTCGTGGTGGTTTGCATGTGTTGGGGGGAGGCATTGATGGAGCACAGCTTGCAGAAAATATTTTCTATTTGATGCGGCTCAAAACCCATGTTGCTTCCTTGCCACAAACCCTATCCGATTTATTGGATATACAAAACAACGCCACCCATAAAAATATTATAGAAAATTGCTTTGGTAAAAATATCATTACCGCGGGCGATGAAGATTCGGCGATACAACAATTATCCATCGCTTGGCTGGGGAGTATTTTATCATTACCGCGCAGCAAAAAAATAGAAAAACAATTACAGCCGATTTTTGCGGAGTTAAAAAAATCGAACACGATGCAGCCGCTGATAGAGCAGGCCCATAACCTGCGCAAAAAAATTATCCTGTCGCCGCAACAGGAATTGGATAATTTGTTGCGCGGTCTTGATGGGCAATTCATTCCGCCTGGCGGGTCGGGCGCGCCCAGTCGTGGTCGGCCTGACCTCCTGCCCACTGGGCATAATTTTTTTACGGTTGATAATCGCAAAACGCCGAGCGCGGCCGCGTTCGACATTGCCAGACGTTCGGGGCATTTGGTGTTGAGCCGTTATTTGTCAGAACATGGCGATTACCCCAAAAACATCACCCTGACCGCTTGGGGCACGGCGGAAATGAGGACCGCGGGCGAAACCATCGCCATGGCATTATGGCTGATGGGGTGCGAACCAACGTGGGAAGAAACATCGGGCCGCGTGGTTGGTTTTACCATCATGCCGCTTTCGTTGTTGCAACGACCACGCGTCATGATTACCTTGCGAATCTCGGGCTTCTTTCGCGATGCTTTTCCGCATTTGATAGATTTGTTTGATTCGGCCTATCGCGCCGTTGCCAACCTAAACGAAAGTGCCGAACAAAACCCCCTAGCCGACCATTATAAAAAAACCAGCGAAGAATTAATACAGCAAGGCGTTGATAAAACAACAGCCGAAGATTTTGCGGGGGCCGCGATTTTTGGCCCCGCCCCCAACAGTTATGGCACGGGCATGCAACAGATGTTGGACAATGGGTCATGGCAAAGCAAAGGCGACCTCGCCCAACAATTTTTACATTGGACCAGTCATTATTACACCAAAGGCCAAGCCAACAAATCGGTGACCGACAGCCAAAGCAAAAAAAATATATTCCATAACAAATTAAGCACCACCGATGTTGTGATGCAAAACCAAGACAACCGCGAACATGATATTTTGGACAGCGACGATTATTATCAATTCCAAGGGGGATTGTTCAACGCCGCCAGTTTCTTGCAACAAAAAAATAACCGCGATAAAAAAATTGCCCATTACCACAACGACCACAGCAACCCAGCCCAACCCATGGTAAGAACCCTGGCCGAAGAAATTGGTTTAATCGTGCGCGGGCGGGCGGTGAATAAAAAATGGCTGGCGCGTATAAGACAGCAAGGTTACAAAGGCGGATTCGAAATGGCGGCAACGGTTGATTATCTTTTTGCTTTTGCCGCCACCACGGTGGCCGTGGCCCCCGCCCATTTTGACCTTTTGTTTCAGCATTATTTGTTAGAGGAAGATTCGGTAAAGTTTTTACGCGACCATAACCTGCCTGCCCTATATGATATGGCGGCAAAATTTCAAGAAGCCATCGACCGCAAATTGTGGCAACCGCGGCAAAATCATGTTATGGATATTTTGCAAAAATTATTGGTTGAAAAAAAGCAACAAATTGATTAAAGAAAAACTATTATAAAAATATAGGGGAAAAATTCATGGCAAGCCCATTACATCAATTTCAAATCCACACCATCGTGCCGATTCACATTGGCAACACCGATGTTTCTTTCACCAATTCATCATTGTTCATGATGTTGACTTTGCTGGTTTGCAGCACCCTTTTGTTTCTTGCCACCCGTCAAAAAGCAAGCGCGAACAATTTGGTGTCAACGCGATTGCAATCGGTTGTCGAACAGTCTTATCAATTTATTGCCAACATGATAGAATCCAACAGTGGCAGCGAAGGCAAAAAATACCTGCCGTTTGTTTTCTCGCTATTCTTTTTTATTTTGATAGGGAATTTGTTGGGGCTGCTACCTTACAGCTTCACCTTCACCAGCCATATTTTTGTTACCTTTGTCATGGCCGCGGTTATTTTTGTTTTTGTAACTATTTTAGGTTTTATCAAACATGGTTTGCATTTTCTAACCTTCTTTGTCCCGCCAAAGGGGACGCCAGCCTTCATGTTTCCTTTGATGATACCGATTGAATTTATTTCTTACTTATCGCGCCCCATCAGCCTTTCGGTTCGTTTGTTTGCCAACATGATGGTGGGGCATGCCATGATGAAAATTTTTGCTGGCTTCGTCCTGCCCTTGGCCGCCCTGTCGTTTGGGGTGGCGGGGTTGTTACCCATCACGGTTAATGTTGTGTTGGTCGGTTTTGAAATCATGGTGGCGTTTTTACAAGCCTACGTTTTTTGTTTTTTAACTTGCCTTTACATTAATGATGCGCTACACCTCCACCACTAAATAAACCTTTATCCATTAATCATTTTTTTTAGGAGATAAACACATGGATCTAGCATCAGCAAAAATGATAGGCGCGGGACTTGCAGTCATTGCGCTGTTTGGCGTCGGCATTGGTATTGGTAATATCTTTTCCGCGCTTGTTACGGCGCTTGGCAAAAATCCTGGCGCGCGCCAACATATATTCGGCGTATCAATGCTTGGCTTTGCCTTGGTGGAAGCAACCGCGCTCTATGCGTTGCTTATCGCTTTTCTTATCCTTTATGGATAAAAGTACAAACGGTATTATTTAATAAAATGATAATGCTGGTCAGGTTGCATCATTTTTACAATTTTATTTCCGACAGCAAAACTGGTCGGTCAAACCGCCATCTTACAAAATTAGTAATAGGTGGCGGCTTGGCTGGCCTTTCTTTTGCTCTGCTACGGGGTTTAGCAATGGCGGCGGAAGCCGTGGCCGAAGGTGGCGCAGCCGAAGAAGAAATGAAAGGTTTGCCGCAATTTGAGGCATCCACCTTCCCCAGTCAACTTTTTTGGTTGGTGATAAGCTTCGGCGTTTTCTTTTTCCTGATGCGTAAATTTTTTGTTCCCAGCATTGGTGGCAAGTTAGAAATGCGCGATAAAATTATTAAAAACAATTATCAAAGTGCCGAAAAAATGTTGGCGCAAAGCAAGCAAATGGAAGAAAAGTTAGAAGAAAAATTATCAATCGCCCGCGCCAGTGCCCGCACCGAAATAGCCAAGGTAGCCAGCATGATAGCCGAAAGCCAAGAAAAATCATTGAAGAAATTCCAACAACATGCCGATGGGATTATTGACGAATCGAACAAAAATTTACAAAAAATAAAAAACGCCATCTATCAAGAAAAACCAAAAATGGTTGATAGTTTGGGAAAAGAAATTGTTAAAAATATTTTGCTATAATCCCTGTCCAGAATTTATTACACCATGTCTATCGAACCTATTTTAAACAAATTGCCACATGACCCAACTTTTTGGGTGGCGGTGTCATTTACTATTTTTGTGGTGTTGGCGGTGGTGAAGGGGCGGAAGGCCCTGCTTGCCATGTTGGATAACAACATCGCGGCGGTTAAAAAACAATTGGCCGATGCCGAACAAATAAAAAAAGAAGCCCAAGAACTTTACAATGCTGCAGAAAAAAAGTTAAAAGCTGCAACCGACCTGGCCGATGAGATTTTACAATCGAGCAAGGAAGACGGCAAGAAATTATTAACCGATGCCGATGAAAAATTGCAAAAACAAATGGTGCAAAAAGAAAAATATTTAGAAAGCCGCATTGCCCAAGATCAAGAAAAATTAAAAAACCAATTGATAAAAGAAATATCGAGCGAGTCCATTGCCGCGGCACGCACCACCATTGCCAACGAATTACGCAACGACCAAGCCAGCAACAAATTGCTGAACAACGCCGTTAAAAAACTTGGCGGGTTGCAATAAACGCCCTGTCCACGGGGTTATAATAAGCGCACTATCCCAGAAGCCGCCCTATGCGTGGCGGGTTGTAATAACCGCCCTCTATCCACAGCCGTTTAGAATAAACGCCCTGTCCGCAACGCGCATCGGTTAATTAAAGGCACTAACAATAAAGTAATTGCTACAAAAATATTATTATTATTTTTTGTGTTGTGCTTCAGCACACCTACTTCTTAATTTTTTTTAATTCGGCTTCCAATTCGGGCAAAACGGTAAATAGGTCGGCGACCAACCCGTAATCTGCCACTTGGAAAATCGGCGCTTCATCATCCTTATTAATGGCGGCAATAATTTTGCTGTCTTTCATGCCCGCCAAATGTTGAATCGCGCCCGAAATACCAACCGCAATATAGAGGTCAGGCGCCACAACCTTACCCGTTTGCCCCACTTGGTAATCGTTTGGGGCATAACCCGCGTCAACCGCGGCGCGCGACGCGCCAACCGCGGCATTTAACACGGTCGCAACCTTATCCAACAAAGCAAAATTTTCTTTCGCCGCCATACCGCGCCCACCCGATATCACTATCTTGGCGGATGTTAATTCGGGTCGCTCGCTTTTTGTTTGATCCAATTTAACAAACGATACCAAAGCGTTTTTGCCTGGCACGGTTACCGCGCTGGCCTCCGCCTTGCCACCCGTCAAATTATCGGGTTCGAAGGCAGTGCCACGCACCGTCATGCAAATAATTTTGTCGCTTGTTTCAACGGTCGCCAAGGCATTGCCCGCATAAATGGGGCGTTCAAAAACATTTTCTTTCACCACGCCCGTTATTTCCGATATTTGCTGAACATCCAACAATGCGGCAACGCGCGGCATGATATTTTTACCAAAACTATTGGCGGGGGCAATAACATGGCGATAATTTTTTGCCATGTCCAGGACGATGGCGGTCACATCCTCCGCCACGGGGTGAGCCAAATGGTCGGCGGTGGCGGTCAAAATTTTTCTTATCCCGCTGGCGTTGGCCAAACGGTCGACGATGGGTTTTACATCTTTGCCAACCACCAAGACATCAATTTCACCTTTTGATGTTGCGGCAATTTTTTTGGCACAGGTTAAGGTGCTCAAGCTAGCGGGAGCCAGCATGTTATCGTGATGGTCGAGGATAGCTAAAATAGACATGGATTTTTTCCTTTCGTTTTTTATATAACTTTTGCTTCGTTGTGTAATTTTTGCACCAACTCGCTCACGGTTTTTACCTTAACGCCGCCGCCGCGCACTTTGGGTTCGATAACTTTTAATGTTTTCAATCGCGGAGTCATGGCAACGCCCAAGGCTTCTGCCGTCAGCGATTCTATCGGTTTTTTCTTTGCCTTCATGATATTGGGCAAGGTGGTGTAGCGAGGTTCGTTAAGCCGTAGGTCAGCGGTGATAATCGCTGGCATTTTTATATTAATAATTTCCAAGCCGCCGTCAACTTCGCGGGTTACCTCGGCCATGTCGCCCTTGATATCCAATTTGGATACGTAGGCCGCTGACGACCAATTAAGCAACGCCGCCAACATCTGCCCCGTTTGGTTGGCATCGCCATCGATGGCTTGCTTGCCCAATATCACCAAACCTGGTTTTTCTTTTTCGACAACCTTGACCAATAATTTTGCGATTAACAAATTTTCGGTTTCGTGGTCGGCAAGAATATGAATACCGCGGTCGGCGCCCATGGCCAAACCCTTGCGAATGGTTTCCTGCGCCTGCGCCGTGCCCACCGAAACCAACACGACCTCGGTCGCTACTTTTGCTTCGACCAACCTTATGGCTTGTTCAACGGCGATTTCACAAAATGGATTCATGTCCATCTTAACATTATTTAATTCAACGCCTGTTTGGTCGGGTTTAACCCGAACCTTGGTGTTGGCTTCAATCACTCTTTTAACTGGTACAAGAATTTTCATTTATTTCTCCACTTTGTTTTTAAAAATTGAATGGTTTTTGCTAACCAATTTTGAAAAACTTGTCAAATGATTTTTAAAAAATATTGCGTCAAAGGTTCGTATCATCCCACTAAGACAAAACGCTATTATTGTGCAATGCCAGCAACATTTTGCTATCAATCGCATGTTGCGGCAATTGCATCATAAGCCGATGATTCAAACTGTGAATCAATTCCTTGTCGTGTTTAACGTTTTCGTTGTCGCGCCCCGCATTGCGTTTTACCACGCGATTCATTTTTTCGGATGTCATTATTTTTCCTATCATGGTCTTAACCGATAAGGCTACGCCATTGTTTTTATTTTGCTTCGAAGTTTGTATATTGATAAGGGGTAGGCTACGTAGGGTTTTTAAAGACAAGGTCATGCCGCCATCGTTGACGCGCCACCACCAATAACAAAAACTGCTATTGAGCAAGATATAGGCATGATCCCTGTCGCGCGCGCGATGAAAATATAAAACCCGACAGCTGGTGCGTTGTGGTTTTTGCAACAACGCCGAAATAAAATAACGCGGTGTGCTTGGCACAAACAAACAATAATCGGTGGGGGCGTTTGACAAGATGGTTGATAATGTTTCTTGCTTGGCGGTCGATAGATAAAGGACTTTTGTCCCCTTGCTTATCTTGGGAAATATCTTCGGAGTAATATCCTCGAGCGAAGTTAAGAAACCATCAAGCCCCGCCAACAAGGTGGCGCGTTCCGCACAACGCCAACGAAGCAAGGGCGTGATAAGAAATTGTTTTTCATTGGTTGTTGGATGACCATGATGAAATAGGGTGATGGCGGCGCGCGTGCTGTTGGCTTGGTTGCTGTTTTCACTGCCAAATTTTTTGCCGCGAAAAATATTATCGGGAACATTATCAAAATTATAAATGACTATCTTCTTGCCCTGCTCTAACAACCTTGTCCGCAATGGACAAAATTTTTCGGCATGGGTAAAAGATTGCGGGGTGATGGCGACAAAACCCCCGCCGCCAGATTTTGTTTTTTCCATCGCCCGTTCCATGAATTGAGCATAAAGGTCGGTCGCCGCGCCTTCGCCATCCTTGCGAACTTGGCCCTTGCGAATTTGACCATAGGGTGGATTAAAGATCATGACATCGGCGGCGGGCAACGGATCATCTTGTAAAAAATCGGCAACGATAAATTTTTTTTCTATATCATGAAACAAATTTTCGTTTTTGTTTTGAAATTCTATGGCTAGCAACGTGCGCGCAATCAACAATGCCAAGGGATCGCGGTCGATAAAAATGATATTATGTTGCAGGAATTCTTCGGGGTCGCCCTGCGCCGCTATCACATAATAAGATAAATTGCCGACGCCCGCACAGGGGTCGCACCATATTTTATTTTTGTCTTTGCCAAAATTATCCATGGCCTTTTGCGCCATGATCTCTGCGACATCATCGGGCGTAAAATATTGCCCCGCCGTTTTTCGCGCCGCGCGGTCACAATGAGCAAGGGAAAATTCGTAGAGGGCGGCAACCTGCCCCATCGAAAGCCCGTCTAACAAATTATCATCATTTATTTTTTTTATCGCTTGAAATTTTTTATCCTGCAATATATTTTGCAAATGACCACCCGTTTTTGCATTTTCAGCGGCTATTTTATTCATTAATAAAAAAAGCCAAGTTGTTTCTAAACCGTGGTCGGTTAACCACGCGGCTAGCTGTTGATGCTTGTTCTTACTTGGCGGTCGTTTCATTCGTTTCCTTCTTGGGGGTGCGGATCGAATTCACACCATAAAAATCTCCCCAATATTTTGCCAACCAATCAACTTCTATATCGCCATTGCCAAACCACATTTTGGTTTTCAAATTCATGCTGGGCACAATAATATCCATCACGCCCTTTTCCTTTTGCGCTTTAATATCGGCTTCACGGGCGGCGTAGGCAACGCGATATTGATAAGCATGCCATGCCACCCTGGTCAATTCAAACAACATAAGCAGCAACAGAATGGCCGCAAGCACCCGCTTCACATTATTCTTCAAGATTTTGGATGACCATAAATAATCAATGGTTATAAGAAACCCAACCATAAAGAAGCAGGTGGCAGAAAAAAACACCCGCCCTTCCTTCACCGGGCTAAATGCTATCGCCGCGGCCCCCGCCACGCCCGCCAACATCATCAATATCGCAATGCCAAATAATTCTTGCTTCACCATTTTTTGTATCAATGTCTGCAACCATTTAACCCAACCAGATGTCTTAAAGCCAAATAATTTTTTGTCGCTAACCTTAATATTTTTTTGCCAAATATAAATAATGGCGATGGCGATGAATGGCGTTACCCAACGCAACCTTGTCAAAAATAATCGTTCCATATGCGGAATACGAAGCAATTTATCGACAAAACTTAATTGGTGAAACTTCTCAAAATAAGGATCGGAAAGGCGGACATAGTTGCCAGGCGCGGACATTAAAACAATATAGCCCAAGATAAATCCTATCAAACCAATGTAGCACCAACGCGGCAATTTTTCGCGCACCACAAATAATTTGTAACCAAAGCCGAGCAACAAAAAACCCAAGGCAAGGATGCCGCCAATTTCATAGGACATGCCCGCCAAAAAACCCAACAGGACGATAAATAGAATGAAGCCGATTTCTTGCCACGAATTTTTTTTGAAACGAAATATTGTTTTATCGGCCCATGCCAAACGGTAAAAAACACCAAAGGCAAAAATGGTTGCCATGGCCCAAGAATAGGTAACATAACCGCTGATATAAAAAATAGTATCCCCCTTGCGCGCCAAAATGGTCATGCTGAGCAAAAATAATATCACCCAATTAAACCTGTCCCGCGCGTTTTGGAAGTTGGGTCGCCGTGCAAAAGCCAACATGTAGGCCGACCATAGAAAACCAACAAACACCACGGCGTTGATACCAGCAAGGATGAAATTGGCGGGGTCTTGATGAAATGGCATACGGCCAAAAGACAATAATAGGAACGACCAAAAAATCATTCCCACGCGCCCCGTCATGGTAAAATAACTATTCTTAAATTCCGCCCAAATCAACGACCAGTTAAAAAAATCGCCCTGAGTATTATGGGAAGCAGGGAAAAAATCATCCACCATCATGGGCACCAAAAAACTTACCAACCACATATAGAAAATAATGGGCAAGATCATGACCAATGTCATGCCCCAATTGCTGGTAAGAAGGTTCTTCTGCTTGGCCATGGGATAACCTTTAGGTTTTTTCTTTTTTAAAAGCAAGTATTTTTAATCCATGATAATTGACGATGGCGACCAATAACATAGCCAAAAATTGCGCCAAATAGACAGGCAGGGAAAATTGACCCACGAACAGGTGCAACAACAAAGCATTGATGGCATAACCAACCACCCACGTGGTTAATGCCCCGACATATTGACGAAGCAGATGATACAACCCAGAAGAACCATGGGCAAAAACAAATATTTTTTGAGTCGCAAAGGCAACCACCGAAAACAAAGCATATTGCAAAATCAAGGCTAATTGATAATGCGATTGCCCCATCAGGTGGATTAAAAAAAGAAAAAGCAGGTAAGCCCCAACATTATTAAAACCGCCAACCAATAAAAAACGAATTGGCCGATTCAGCCTAAACCATGTTTGCCATAATTTACCGAATAATTTTTTGATTATTCCCTGCTTATTTTTTTTCTTATATTTGCCCATTATCATTGCCAACAAAAATTTTGGTGGGTGGTGAGGGGATCGAACCCCCGACCTCCTCCGTGTAAAGGAGCTGCTCTACCGCTGAGCTAACCACCCGTTATTTCGCTATATCTTGTCGGGTCATTTTTAGCAATGTTTAATATTGGGGCGGGTCGTGCCTTGTTACCCCTCAATCCTTATCGTTTTTTGCGATAATGGCGTCGCCCATCGCCTGATATTATTTCTAAAAATAATAAAAAAATGGCTAGCGATATAGCCATGTCGGCCAGGTTAAAACTTGGCCAATGATAGTCGCCCCAATGAATATCCAAAAAATCCACAACCCCCCCCTGGGTAAGGCGGTCAAGCCCATTGCTAATCCCGCCCGCCAGGGCCAGGCTCAAAGCAATTTTTAATCTTTTGCCATCGGCCTGCCAAAACACGGTAAGCGCGAGCAAGGAAACCAACGCTGTCAGAAAAATAATAATAATCGGCGGCAAGTTATAGCCTTGCAGGAAGCCAAAGCCCATGCCGTCGTTTTTTAACAACACCAAATTAAAAAAACTGGTGAATGTTTTTTGCGCCCCGACAACTTGCAAATATTCTATCACCAACATTTTGCTTAATTGATCTAACCCAACCACCGCGAATAGGATGGGCAAGATGATGAACAAATTTTTTTTACCTATGACCAATTTTTTTTTCATTATCATGCTCCTAGGCTCGTAAGCCGCCAAAATTATCTTTGATGAGGGTTTCGCCTATCTGCACCGCATTAAGGGCAGCCCCCTTGCGCAAGTTATCACTTACGCACCAAAATGCCAAACCATTTTCGACCGTGGGGTCGCGGCGCAGGCGGCTGACGAAGCTGGCGTCCTCGCCCGCGGCATCAATCGGCGTAACATAACCCGATGGTTCGTGTTTGTCATACACCACAACCCCTGGCGCGGCTATCAGGGCTGCCCTTATGGTTTCTAGGTCGATGGGTCGGTGGCATTCAACAAAAACAGCCTCCGCATGGCCAACGAAGACTGGCACCCGCACGCAGGTCGCCACCAAATGAATCGAATCATCCCCCATAATTTTTTTCGTCTCGACGGTCATTTTCCATTCTTCCTTGGTGAAGCCATCTTCCAAAAAAATATCAATATGCGGAATGCAATTAAAGGCTATTTGCTTGGGGTAGACATCGGGGCTAATTTCCTCTTGGTTAAAAATCGCGCGGGTTTGGTTAAATAATTCTTCCATCGCTTCCTTTCCCGTGCCCGACACCGATTGATAGGTTGCCACCACCACCCGTTTAATACCGTATAAATGATGGATGGGTTGCAACGCCAACACCAATTGCATGGTCGAACAATTCGGGTTGGCAATAATCCGCCCGCTATTGCTTTGATAAAAATTTTTTAATATCGCGCCATTAACCTCGGGCACAACCAACGGCACATCGGGCATCATGCGAAAGTAGGATGTGTTGTCTATCACCACCGCACCCGCCGCCGCGGCGCGTGGTGCAAAAATTTTTGAAACACTTGCCCCAGGCGACGAAAAAACCAAATCTATTCCTTCAAAATCAAATTTTTCCAAATCATGAATTTCATATTCTTTGCTGGTGCCGTCCTCGCCCTCTATCGTCAACATGCTGCCCGCCGAGCGGGCGGAGGCAATGGCAAAAACCTCCGCGCAGGGAAACTGGCGTTCTTGGAGTATGCTCAACATTTCGCGGCCCACATTGCCCGTTGCGCCAACCACCGCGACCTTATATTTTTTCATCATCTTTTGCTGTTGCTATTCTTTTGGTTATTTTCTATGAATTACTAATCATAAGGGTCTTGCTATTTTATTTTAATCTGCCAGCCCTAACAAAAAAATTTGTCCTGCGCAATCAAAATCCATAAAGCGAATGAAGGCCGTCCCTATCAAAAATGATTTGTAAAAATTGCTATAAAAAATAAAGAATAAGTTTTCATAGCCCCCATCAGCAAACCATCGGACCATGTTTAACAAAAATTTGGTTATTGTCGAATCGCCGTCCAAGGCAAAAACCATCAACAAATATCTTGGTAAGGATTTTCGGGTTATTGCCAGCATGGGGCATGTGCGCGACCTTTCAACAAAAACGGGCTCGGTTGACCCTGATAACAATTTTGCCATGACCTGGTTGGTCAGCCCGCGCGGCGAAAAACAAATAAGCGATATTGCCGCCGCCATATCACCCGATACCACCCTTTACCTGGCAACCGACCCTGACCGCGAGGGGGAGGCTATTTCTTGGCACCTTGCCCAGGAATTAATCCGCCGCAAAAAAATGCCGCAGGCCACACCCAAACGTGTCGTCTTCCATGAAATAACCGAAAGCGCGATAAAACAGGCGATGAAGGAACCACGCGATTTGGATACAAACCTTATCTCCGCCTATCTGGCACGGCGCGCCTTGGATTATTTGGTGGGCTACAGCCTCTCCCCCATCTTATGGCGCAAATTACCTGGCAGTCGTTCGGCGGGGCGGGTGCAGTCGGTGGCCTTGCGTTTGTTGGTCGAGCGCGAAATGGAAATTAGAAATTTTCAAAGCACCGAATATTGGTCTTTGGCGGCGTCATTATTGGCAACGGGCAAGGGCGCGACCAGCCCGCAGGTTCCCCTGACGGCTATCTTAACCCACGAGGATGGCAAAAGGCTTGACCGCCTAGCCATCAAAAATGAAGCCATGGCCGACGCCTATAAAGCGCGGATAGAAAAAGGAAATATCCTGTTGCACAAATTGGAAAGCAAGGAAGTTCGCCGTCACCCCGCCGCGCCCTTCACCACATCGACCCTGCAACAGGAAGCCAGCCGCAAATTGGGGTTTGGCGCATCGCGCACCATGCAAATTGCCCAACAACTTTATGAAGGGGGCAGTTTGGGCGGCGGCATCGGCGGGTTGATTACCTACATGCGGACCGACAGCACAATATTAAGCGGCGAAGCCATCGGCGCGGCGCGGCGTTATATCGAAAAAAATTATGCCAAAAATTACCTGCCCCATGTGCCACGCCAATATAAAACAAAAAGCAAAAATGCTCAGGAAGCCCACGAAGCCATTCGCCCCACCAATGTTACCCGCACCCCGAATGCCGTTGCGCCTTATTTACGGGCGGAGCAGCTTGCGCTTTATAAATTAATTTGGCAACGCACCGTGGCGTCGCAAATGGAATCGGCGATTTTTAATCAAACCACCGCTAGCTTCGCGGTGGATGGTAACAGCCTGACCCTTACCGCCACTGGTCAAGTTGTGGTGTTTGACGGTTTTTTAAAATTATACCAGGAAGGGCGCGATGATGAAACCGACGAAGCCGAACGCACCATTCCGCCGCTGGCCGCCGATAGCCCCGCAACGCTGAAGGCCGTTCAGAAAAATCAACATTTCACCGAACCGCCGCCGCGTTATAGCGAAGCCAGTTTAATAAAAAAAATGGAAGAGATTGGAATTGGGCGACCATCGACCTACGCCAATATTGTCAAGATTTTGCAAACGCGCGAATATGTTCGTTTGGATAAAAAAAGATTCTTTTGCGAAAACCGTGGCATCGTGCTTTCGGCTTTTTTGACACGTTTTTATGATGAATATTTTAATTACCATTTTACCGCCAAGATGGAAGATGACCTGGACGAGGTTGCCAATGGCCAATATGATTGGCAAGAATTGTTAAGGAAGTTTTGGGAAGACTTCGCTAAAAAATTGGCGGGGAGCCAAGAACTCCTGCATGAAAATATTCAAGCCGAATTGCAAAATGTGCTTGGCGATTTTATTTTTGGCAAGGGCGCGGAACAAGAAAAAAAACGCAAATGCCAAAAATGCGCCGATGGTCAATTAACCCTGCAACTGGGAAAATTTGGCCCTTACCTTTCCTGTTCCAATTATCCGCGTTGCGATTACAAGGCCAATTTTGAACGGTTGGCGTTGGAAGACCAGGTTGATGAATTGGTCGATGGGGTAAGTTTGCCAGCCTTGCTTGGCCAAGACGACATGGGGCGCGATATCAGCATGAAAAAAGGCCCCTATGGCTTGTATGTGGAGCGCGCGCTTGATGCGCCGCGCGCCGACCCAGCATCGGCGATGAATGACGAAATGCCCAAGGCACCAGCCGAAGAAAACACCGACGGCAAAAAACCAAAAGGCAAAAAAGCCAAAGCCAAAAAAATAAAAAAAGAAAAACCAAAACGAGCCTCCATCCCCAAGGATTACAAACCCAGCGATATTACCCTGCCCATTGCTATCAAATTATTATCCCTGCCGCGCACCATTGGCATTGACCCCAATAGCAAGGAAGAAATTATTGGCGCCATAGGCCCCTATGGTCCTTATTTAAAAATGGGGTTAAGTTATTATTCACTGAAGGGTGACGACAATGTGTTGGATATTGGCCTGAACCGCGCCATCGATATTATTGCCAACGCCCCCAAGAAAAAAAATGACGCGCGAGTTGTGGGCACCCACCCCGATGGTGGGGATGTTATTATAAAAAAGGGACGTTGGGGGTATTATTTGGAATGGCAAAAACCAGGAAAGGATGGCAAAAAACAACGCAAATTTTCCAAATTGGCGGCGGGGATTGACGCAAAAACTTTTAGCATGGATCTGGCCTTGATTATTTTTCCAACGGGCGGCAACAAGGCCGATAAAAAAACGGCTAGACAACCCAAAGCAAAAAATGGCAAAAAGAAAAATAAAATGGTAGATATACCATTAGAAACCCTTGGCATACATTGAGGTGCCATTGAGATAGATTGAATCGTCAAGCGAAATAAAAAAAAGGCAAGCCCCATCATGACAAAAAAATTCCATCACCATGAAAAACGTGTGGTGCCCTTTAGCGATGAAAAACTTTATAATATTGTAAAAAATGTTGAGGATTACCCAGCATTTTTACCATGGTGCCTGGCCGCGACCGTGATGGAGCATGGCAAGGATTCTGTAACAGGTAACGATTTTTTTGTCGCCGAATTGGTGGTGGGATTCAAATCGCTTCAGGAGAAATTTACATCGCGGGTGGTTTTCGACGATAAGAAAAAAGAAATCACGACATACGGCGTTGGCGGCGGACCATTGGCCAGCATGGATAGTCATTGGAAATTTCGTGGTTTGGGCGCGGGGGGATGCGAAATTGATTTCGCCGTGGCTTTATCTTTTTCGTCCTTCATTACGGAAAAATTATTTTCACCGTTTTTTAAAGAAGCGGTAAGAAAAATGAGCCAGTCTTTTTTTAACCGCGCCGAGTCATTGCATCAATAATTTTTATGCAAGTAATTATTTATTGCGCCACTATTTGCTTTTTTTGGCGGACGATTTCATGATCGCTTTTTTTACCGCCAAGGCCTCTTTCGGCAATTTGCTGTTGTTGGTGGCTAATAAAAATTGGTCAATACCCCCCTTGCGGTCGACGGTGCGCAAAGCACGGGTTGAAATGCGTAATTTTATTTCGCGAGCTAGAATATCCGAATAAAGACGTTGGGTATGCAGGTTGGGGCGAAACACGCGGCGTGTTTTGTTTTCGGCATGGCTGCGCTTATTACCGTATTGTAATGTTTTACCAGTTAATTCACAGCGGCGAGTCATGGCCTTATCCTTTATATTTTGTTGTTTGAGAAAATAATTTACTCTTTCCCCATAACAAAAAAGAATTAACAAAACAAGTCATTTTTTGCTTGCAATAAATATGGTTTTAGATAGAATTGGGAAGAGAGAAGAGAGAGCCATGACCAAGTTACCAAAAATACCCAACTCTATTCCGCCATCATCCACCACATCTTTATCCACCAATTTGGGCAATGGGGCTGGTTTAAATTCCACCTCGGCCATGAATAAAAATGCAGCAACCAACAACGGCGGGCTTAACAAAAATAACCTTGGAAAAACGGCTGGCGGAAAAAACGTGGGCCGTTATCAACCCACTGCTTTTTTTCGCAAACCATCCAGCCTGTTGCGTTATCGCCACGGCGGTTACAACGCGGTGTTCCCGTTAATCAACGGGCGCGATGCCTATGACGAGGCTCTTGACGTTATCCTTAACCAGCCATCTTCTGCCGATTCAATATTCAACCGTTTGGACAAATTGATGCAGGATAGCCAGGACTCTGCCAAATCTTCTACCACTGCCGAAGAAAAACCAATGGGCGAAGTCATTGCCTTTCCCAAAAAATAGATGCTTGATGAAAAAATTATCGCGGATCTGGAATCTTTAACCGACTGGCAAGATCGCTACCAAACAATTATCGAAGCAGGGGAAGCCCTGCCCCCCTTTCCCGCCGCTTACCAAAACGACCAACATAAGGTGAAGGGTTGCATGAGCAATGTTTGGTTGATAGCCGAAGAAAAAAATGGCCGATTTGTATTTCAAGGCACGTCAGACGCGTTGATAGTCAAGGGCTTGGTTGCTTTGTTGCTGTCCATCGCCAATCACAAAACCCGCGCCGAATTGCAGCAAATTGATTTTGAAAATATTTTTTCGCGGATTAAATTATCCGAACATTTAAGCCAAACCCGCCGCAATGGTTTTGCCGCATTGATACAAAAAATAAAAACATTCGCCGCGGGATAGGGTTGAAGCGCGAGCCTTGGTTGAAGCGCGAGTGTTGGTTGAAGCACGAGCCTTGGTTGAAGCGCAGCCTTGCCCAATTTTGGCTTTTGCACGCCCGCCGCCCTTTACCCTACAGCGGGGAAGTTCACCCCAGCATCCAAACAGGCCTTGGTTAATAATTGTAAAGCCTGGGAGCGATGACTTATTTTGTCTTTTTCCACGGCTAACATTTCGCCAAATGTTCGTTGGGCGGCGTGCATTTCTTGTTCGGGAACAAATATTGGGTCATAACCAAACCCATGTTGACCACGCGGCGGAAATTGTAAATAACCGTGGCATGTGCCGACCACCGATAATAATTTTTTTGCAGGTTGCACCCATAAGGACAAGGCGCAAGAAAAATAGGCAGGCACGGTTGGGGTATTTATTTTTTCTTCCGCTATATTTTTTTCTAACAATTCTTTTTTGACACGCTGGATAGCAACGGAAAAATCTTTATCCCGCCCCGCCCAGCGCGCCGAAAAAATACCTGGCGCGCCGCCCAACAATGGCACCGACAAACCCGAATCATCGGCCAAAATAAAATCTGGCATGGCGTCGGGCCTATGCCGTGCAAACCAATCGCGCACCGCGATGGTTTTTAAATCAGCGTTGGCGGTAAAACTATCGCCTGTTTCTTCGGGCTCAGGGATAGAAAAATCGCCAGCGGCCAAAACCTTTAAGTTATCGCCCCGCAGCAAGGCCATAAATTCTTTGACCTTGCCCTGGTTATGGGTGGCAATCACCAATGTTTGTTGGGTCATTATCGTTTTTATCAATTATTTTTTAACAATTAATCCAACACCAAATTATCACGGTCAATCAATTCTATTTTCATTGCCGAAGAAAAAATTTTTTTTATCTCAACCGATTTTTTGCCCACCATTTTTATCGCGTCATCGCTGTCATGATTTATCAACCCGACTCCCAACCTTTGGCCATTCATGTTTTTTATCAACACCGCCGCCCCTTTTTCAAAATCTTTTTTATGGCTTAGGCTTCGCACCCCCGCGGGCAGCAAACTCTTGCCCGCCTTAATGGCTAGCAAGGCTCCATCGTCTATCACCATTTCGGCTTCGTGATTCAACAACCCCTTTATCCATTTTTTGCGCGCCACCAACGCCGATACCTGGCTAACGAATATGGTTGCCCTGCCCTGGCCTTCGGACAATTTTTTTAACGGGTGGTCGTCGATGCCCGAGGCAATCAACATATCAATCCCCGCGCCATTGGCAATTTTCCCTGCTTGCAATTTTGTTACCATGCCGCCCGTGCCGCGCTGGTCGTGGGTTGTGTCGGCCAATTGTAAAATACTATCGTTAATTTCTTCCACCCGCGCAATATGTTTGGCCAGTTTATTGGTTTTAGGATTTGTATCATAAAGTCCATCAACATCCGACAGCAACACCAGCAGATCCGCCGAAACCATCGACGCCACCCGCGCCGACAATCGGTCGTTATCGCCATATTTTAATTCATCGGTTGCCACCGAATCATTTTCATTAATAATCGGCACCACGCCGCGCGACAACAAATTATCTATGGTGGCACGACCATTGACATGGCGATGTCGCTCTTCGGTATCTTGCGGTGTTAATAAAATTTGCGCCACCAAAATATCGTGGCTGGCAAGCATTTCACGCCATGTCGCCATCAAGGCTATTTGCCCAATGGCCGATGCCGCCTGCTTCGTTTCTAATTCCTCCCCCGCGGCTTTTTCAATATTTAGCAACGCCCGCCCCAAGGCGGTTGCCCCCGACGACACCACCAAAACCTCCTGCCCTTTGTTTTTTAAATCCGCAATATCGTTGACCAAGGTCGCCAGCCATTTTTTCCTTACCATATCTTGGTTGGTTTTTTTTGAGCTAGGGGCTTTATCCGCCTTTCCTGCCCCCGCGGCGGCCTCCACCAACAGTGCCGACCCAACTTTGATAACTATTCTTTTGTATTTTTCTATCACCATGCCTCGCTATAATGGTTTTCGTTGATTGTTTCAATCTTGCTTTTTTCCTTCAAAAGTTTTAGGTTTCGCCCCATGATGAAAACCATTTTGGTTCTTAACGGCCCTAACCTTAATATGTTGGGAACGCGCGAACCCGACATGTATGGCACCGCCACGCTTGACGATATCATTAACAACCTGAAGGCCAAGGGCAAAGAATTGTCGGTTGATATTATCCATCAACAAAGCAACGCCGAACATGAATTGGTGACCGCCATTCAATCCGCCAGCCGCGATAAAAATATCAAGGGTATCATTATCAACGCCGCATCGCTTACCCACAGTTCGATTGCGCTGCATGATGCTATCAAATTATCGGGGTTGCCAGTGGTGGAGGTTCACCTTTCTAATATTTTTGCCCGCGAAGAATTCCGCCATCATTCTTATATTAGTTCGGTTGCGCGCGCGGTGTTTGTCGGCGCGGGGCAAGACGGATATTATTTTGCCTTGCAATTCTTAGTAAAATTGCTTAATAATAAAAATCAATAAAAAATAATGCAGCGATGGTTTTTAACCAGCAGTGAATAAAGTCACAACAAAATAAAATTTATTATATATTAAAAAAAGGGAGATTGCTTCATGGCCAATAAAAATAACCACAAAGATACCTTGGCGGAATTAAAAGCCATTGCCGACCTGATGGAAAAAAAAGATATTTCATTAGTAAAAATACAAAATGGTAATAATATAATTGAGGTAGCACGCGGTGGTTACGGCATGTCGCATTCCATGCCCGCGTCGCAACCCATGCCCGCCGCGGCGGTTGCATCGGTTGTTCATACCACCCCAGCGGCAGCAGCCCCCGCCGCCACAGCACCAGTTGACTTGGTGGGCACGGTAAAATCACCCGTGGTTGGCACCGTTTATTTATCGCCCAAGCCAGGCGAACCCAATTTTATTAAGGTCGGGGATAAAGTGAAGCAAGGCGCGGTGTTGATGATTGTCGAAGCCATGAAGGTCATGAACCAAATCACCGCCCCCAAGGCTGGCGTGGTTACCGCCGTTTTGGTTGACAACGAAGATCCTGTGGAATTTGGTCAGCCGCTGGTTGCTATTTCCTAAAATATTCATAGCAACGATAAAAATAGGCGACTGCGTTGCTATAAAAAAAACTATTATCCATTTTTGTAAATACAGCCAACCATTCAAAAAAATATAAGCAACCCCACGCAATTAATCGGTATTATTCAACACCATGTTCAAAAAAATTATGATAGCCAATCGCGGCGAAATAGCCCTAAGGCTGTTGCGCACTTTTCGCGAATTGGGGATCGAAACGGTGGTTGCCCATTCGACGGCTGACCAAGAATCCAAACCCGTTATTTTATCTGACCAATCTATCTGTATTGGCGCGCCACAACCCAAAAATTCTTACCTTAATGTTCCCAATCTTTTATCCGCCGCCCATATTGCGGGGGTGGATGCTATCCACCCTGGGATAGGTTTCCTATCAGAAAATTCTTCCTTCGCAAAAAAAGCAAAGGAACTGGGTATTGCTTTTGTTGGTCCCTCGCCCGAACATCTTGATATGATGGGCGATAAAATCACCGCCAAGACTGCCGCCATCAATTACGGTTTGCCAACTATCCCTGGGTCGGAAGGGTCGGTGGAAAATGTGGCTGAGGCAAAAAAATTAGCAAAAAAAATTGGTTATCCCATTATTTTGAAAGCGGCATCGGGCGGCGGCGGGCGCGGCATGAAGGTATGCCTTGACGATGCCGATCTGGATAAAAATTATGAATTATGCCGCCAAGAAGCCGAGGCGGCCTTCGCCGATAGTCGGGTTTATTTAGAAAAATATTTGCAGAAACCGCGGCATATCGAAGTTCAAGTGTTGGGCGATGGGCATGGCGGTGCTTGGCATTTTTACGAACGCGATTGTTCTATCCAACGTCGCCATCAAAAAGTGGTGGAAGAAGCGCCAAGCCCCGCGCTTGATAAGGATCTGCGCGAATCGATATGCGAACGCGCAAGGTTAGCGATTGCAAAAATGGGGTATTTGGGGCCAGGAACTTTTGAATTTTTATACGAAAATGGTGAGTTTTATTTCATAGAAATGAACACACGTTTGCAGGTCGAACATACGATTAGCGAAATGATAACGGGTTATAATTTGGTCGAACTGCAATTGAAAACCTGCGCGGGCGATAAAATAAACCTGGAGCAAAAAGATATTCAAATTCGTGGCCATGCTATCGAATGCCGTATCAACGCCGAAAATGCCGAGACATTTCAGCCAAGCCCTGGCGAAATAACCCGTTGGCACACGCCAGGCGGCTTGGGCGTGCGGGTTGATAGTCATGCCTACGCTGGTTATCGCATTCCGCCCTATTATGATTCGCTTATAGCCAAATTGATTGTTCATGGCGACAATCGCCCGCAAGCCATCAAGCGGACATTGCAGGCCCTTAGCGAATTTTCGGTGGAAGGGGTTGAAACCATTATCCCGCTGCACCAGCGCATTCTTTCGACGCCAGAATTTGAATCGGGCGATTACACCATCCATTGGTTAGAAAAATTATTAGCCTCGACCGCGGCTAATTAATAAGCGTTAAAAAACCACGCCCACCATCGTCCCCAGTCCATAACCCAATTCGGGCGCGCGCTGCAACGGGATATATATGCGGCTGTAAATACTAAATGTGAAGGAGGCTAAGAAAATTTGCATTGATACTTCGGGCGTAAAAAAATACATCGTCTGATTATCTTTTCTGATAAAGCTAGTATATAAATTACGCGCAATGTTAGCCCCCACCCCCAAATCAAAAAACTTATCTTCGCCTATCGGCATACGAAAATTATAAGCACCACCAAAATGTATCAAGACATCTCTTCGGCCATAAAAATTATTAAAATAATAAGTCAAACCGCCAGAAACTGAAAAGATTTGCCCCTGGTAACCACTCGCAATACCCAGCGACGGCGCTATCAACAGATCATGCTGACCATTTTTAGGAAAAAATACTATATCGGAAGAGATGGTTGTAAAAAAACCATCGTGGGTCATTTTGCTCACCGCGGTTTCTTTTACCGAATTGGAACTGTCCGCGGGTTTTTTCTTTGCGACATCGATGGGTTTTTGTATCGCATTGCTTTTTGCACTGCTCGCGAATAAGATGGGGTTGGTAGCGGCATTTTCTACACTGCTCGCAAATAAGATGGGGTTGGTAGCGTTTTTTTCTGCATCGCGCGCCATGGCGGACGAATTTACAAAAAATATCATGGGCAGTGCCAGCCTCATCACCCGCAACCCACCAAAATATAAAAAATTTTTTTTCATCAATATTGTAACTTTTTTATTCAATTAAAACCCAACCCTTGCCTCTAACCCCAAAGAATAATAGGGGGTTTGGACTTCGCTGAAATTAATAATAACCTTACTGATAATACCGATGGCACTGTTTTTTCCAAGATCAAAGGCAATACCAAAACGCGGCGCGAACAGAAATTGTAATTTGCAAGTGGTGCATTCGGTCACCACCTGATACCCCGCCCCCAATTCACCGCCGAACAAAAATTCCACGATGCCCGCCCGTAATTTATAGTCGGTGGCGGTAGAAAATATTAAAAGATTTTTATTCCAAAGATGATTAACGCCAAGCATGATATTAAATTTTGGCGTGCTATACCCCACATAAAGTCCAAATAAATAAGCTAGCTGATAATTAGTATCGAGGGGTGATATTTTATAAGTCATGATTTCAAAATTTGGCTTGATAAATGGTCCCGTGTTTTTAGGAGCCTCTTTATTTACATTTTGGGCATGGGCGGTTGCAACCAAATTTGATAAAGCCGTTGAAAAAATATTTTGCCCAAGCACCTGCCTTGCGGCATGGGATAAAAAAACCACAAGCAAGGCCGCGGTTAATAATATTTTTGTTTTTAGCCAAATTTTTTTCTTCATCATCGCATTACCCAAATTGTTGGAGGGTGTAGAGAGATTTGAACTCTCGACAAGCTGATTAAGAGTCAGCTGCTCTACCCCTGAGCTATACACCCACCAAAGTTCTTATAGTTTTTTCTGACGGAAAAAGCAAACCAAGGATTCGTTACTTATCCGTTAGTGCCATGACAACATTATATCGCAAAATTGGCTGCCAAACCTTATTATGCAATGTCATTGATAGGTAAGGTTAGGGGGATTGCCCGATTTTTTTAACGCCTATTTGGCGCGTTCGACAAATGTTTGTTCGTAAACATTAACAACAATTTTATCACCCGCATCGATATAGGGCGGCACCATAATCCGCACCCCATTATCTAATATAGCAGGTTTATAAGAAGAAGCGGCGGTTTGCCCCTTAATCACGGGTTCGGTTTCCTTCACACTCATCGTTACATGGTCGGGCAACGAAACCCCAATTATCTTTCCTTCGTAGCTTTCAATCATCACCGCCATGCCGTCTTGTAAAAAAACAACAAACTCATCACCAATGTCATCTTTGTTTAAAATAATTTGTTCGAAGGTTTGCGGGTGCATGAAGTTAAAATTGTCACCATCATGGAATAAAAATTGATAATCAACCTGTTCCAAGGAAACTTTTTCAATGGCATCCTCTGAACGAAATCGTTCGTTAAGCTTGGTGCCCGACATCAGATCTTTTAATTCGGCTTGGCAAAATGCTCCACCCTTGCCTGGTTTAACATGGCTGGTCTTTACCACCCGCCAAATTTTACCAAGATGCTCGACCACAAAACCAGGTTTTAATGATCCACCGTTAACTTTCATAATATTTATCCAATTTTAATGGTCGTCTAATTCACGCCATTTATTTTTCTTCATGCGATAAACCAAATAATAAATAACCGCTAGCACGATGAAAAACTTTAACGCCATGTAGCGCGATTCTTCCAAATTGGGTTCAGAAACAAAAGCCAAAAATGTAACCACGTCATGCGACATTTGTTTTATATCGTTGGCTTTTCCATCGCTGTAGGCAACCGCCCCGTCGGTCAACGGTGGTGGCATGGCTATTTGCCCGCCCGCAAAGTATTTGTTAAAATGCATGCCTGGGTTCATCGCCATGCCTTCGGGCGCGTTATCAAAACCAACCAGCAAACTATAAACATAGTCTGCTCCCGAGGCTTCACCCTGTATAAGCAAGGCATCAAAGAAATTCAAAAATAAATTTTCACGGCCATGATTGCGTGCCTTAATAATTAAGGACATGTCAGGTGGCAAACTGCCGCCATTGGCGGCACGGGCGTCCGCTTCGGTGGCAAATGGTTTGGGGAAATAATCTGATGATAAGCCTGCACGTTTGATGGGTTTACCTTCGTCAGACATGCTATCCACCTGATAGCTGCGGGCAAAGGCTTTGATCTCTTCTTCAGAATAGCCAATTTTGGTCAATTCACGAAATGGCACAAGGTTCAACGAATGGCAACTGGCGCAAACCTGGGTGTAAACTTGTAAACCACGCTGCGCAGCAGCCTTGTCATATTTGCCAAATGGCCCCGTCCAACTCCATGATTGTCTTTCGGGTTTAAGGGCTTCAAATTTTGTTTCTTCGGCCACGGCGGAACGCGCAACGACCATCGACAACATCAGCAACAAAAAGTAAAATTTCTTTTTCATGAATTTATTTCTTTCTTTTTTTCTTCATGTCATCTTCTATCGCACGTGCCAAAGACATGGGCACGGGCAATGGTTTTTCGAGCTTAACAATCAGTGGGGTTAATACCAATAGGTGGAAGAAATACCAAAAGGTCGCCAATTGCGAAAATATTAAATAAACCCCTTCGGATGGGCGACTGCCGCAATAGCCCAACAACACCACGTTGGCCACAAACCCGATGACAAACCAACGGTAAACGGGGCGATAACGGCAACTTTTAACTGGCGATTTATCCAACCACGGTAACAGGGCTATCAAGACAATGGATGAAGCCATGGCTATCACACCACCCAATTTGGCGGGCACTATCCATAAAAAATCAAAGGTTATAGAGCGCAGAATGGCGTAGAAGGGTAAAAAATACCATTCGGGCACAATATGCGCGGGCGTCACCAATGGTTGCGCCATGATGTAATTATCGGGGTGCCCCATGTAATTGGGTGCATAAAAAACAAAGAAACCATAAACCATCATGAATACCAAAACACCCAACGAATCCTTCAAAGTATAATAAGGATGGAAAGTCACGGTGTCATGCGCGCCCTTGGGTTCTACCCCACTGGGGTTATTGGATTTCGCGCGGTGCATAGCAACAATATGCAACGCCACCACGCCGACAATCACGAACGGCAACAAATAATGTAAGGCAAAGAAACGGTTTAATGTCGGGTTATCAACCGAAAACCCCCCCAACAACCACACAACCAATGTATCACCAACGACAGGAATGGCGGAAAACAAATTGGTAATCACGGTCGCGGCCCAAAAACTCATTTGTCCCCAGGGCAACACATAACCCATGAAGGCCGTTGCAACCATCAAGAAAAATATAATCACACCCAAAACCCAAACCAATTCGCGTGGTTCTTTGTATGAGCCATAATACATGCCGCGGAAAATATGCACATAAACCACCATGAAGAACATCGAAGCACCATTCATATGCAGGTAGCGTATCAGCCAACCATTGTTGACATCGCGCATGATACGTTCCACCGAATTAAAAGCATAATTAACATGGGGAGTATATTGCATGGCCAAAAAAACCCCCGTCAATATCATCACCACCAACATGATGGTCGCCATGGCGCCAAAACTCCAAAAATAATTTAGATTTTTGGGCATGGGAAAGATTCCATATTCTTTATAAAAATATGAAAAAACCGGCAAACGCTCGTCTATCCAATTGATGACTGGGTTTTTAAACTTTATATCGTTGTTATTTTTCATGCTTTTACTTCTTATATTATTTTTATATTTATTTGTGAATTAATCTTTAACCAATCTTTAACATGGTGTCGGTCACGAATTGATAAGGTGGCACCGCCAAATTGCGTGGCGCGGGGCCTTTCCTAATGCGACCCGATGTATCATATTGCGAACCATGGCAAGGGCAGAACCAACCGCCAAATTCCCCGCGATTCGACCCAACCGCTTGGCCCGATGGAATACAGCCAAGGTGCGTGCAGATACCAATCAACACCAACCATTCGGGTTTTTTCACCCGTTCGCTATCGGTCTCGGGGTCTGGCCCTTTGCCGTCGTCGGTGGTGGCTTGGGAAATTTCTTGGTCGGTGCGGTGGCGAATAAATACTGGTTTGCCTTGCCATTTGATGGTGATGGCGGCGCCGACGGGAACTTGGGAAATATCAACCTCGGTGCTGGAGAGTGCCAAGACATCTTTGGCTGGATTCATCGATGAAACCAATGGCCACACAACAACGCCACCCGCAACCCCCGCCGATGCAACGGTCAACAAATTTAAAAAATCGCGTCTTTCTACATCCCCGCTTGTCGCGGAGGCTACCTTGGTCTTGCCAGCCTGTTTACCCGATTTTTTATTAGCCATGCCCTTCAGCGAATCCACCATCTGCTTCTGCAGCACCAGGAAGGCAGGGGATTGACTAAGTGTTTTTAAAAAATCTAACTTACGTTTGGCTGGCAATTTTACTTTTTTATTTTTCATGACCCTAAATTCTCAAAGCAATTAAAAGAAGTTTTCTACGCTTTCACTTAACAATATTCCCTTATTCTGTCAAATGGTAAAATTACTTTTATACATTTGGTCTTTTCTGTGATGAAAACCAATCGCTGTTTTTTTCAATCGCCAATCCCGCCCGCAAGACGCTTATTTCGTCAAAAAATTTTCCAACCACCTGGACGCCCGTTGGCGCCCCATTATCACCAAAACCTGACGGCAATGATAAAACGGGACAACGGCTGAGCATATTAAATGGCACCGTCATATACCAATCGGTATTCATCCCCGTGCGTTCCTTGCCGTCTATCATCATTGACACAAAATGCGGTTTATCATCGGCCGCGACGTCGGTTTTGCGATTCGTTGGGCAAACAAAAATATCATATTTGGTCATCAGGTTGGCAAAATCCTTCGCCATCTGAAATGTTACTTCGTTGGCGCGCGCCATGTCGTGCGGGCCAAGGTGATCCTTAAGCCACTCGGCGGTTAGCAAAGTATAATCAGATAATTTATCTGGGTGTTGCTTCGCCAAATCCATCATGTAAGCGCTACCAGTTAAGACAACATGGGCCTCGCCGTAAAAATTGCATTCTTTGGGAAAGGCAAGCCCGACCTCATCAACCTGCGCCCCAAGGTCTCTTAGCCCATCAACAAATTTCATCGTCTCGCGTCTTACATCATCGGCTATATCATAAAAACCCAGATCCATAGACAGGGCAACCTTAACCCCCTTCAGCGACATATTGTTTTGTTGCCAATCGGTTATCAGCCCAGCATAATCGGGGGGGGAAGAGTAACTATTCTGGTCTTGGTAATGATGACCCGCCATGGCTTGCATCATCAAAACAACATCCATCACCGAACGCGCCATGGGACCGACGTGACTATAGTAATCATAGCTAAAGGTGCTCAATTCGGGTATGCGCCCATGCGGCGGTTTGTAACCCACAATACCGCAGCAGGATGCTGGGATCCGAATCGAGCCACCAATATCACTTCCCGTGCCGATAAGCCCCGCACCCGCCGCCAAGGCCGCCGCCGTGCCGCCCGATGAACCACCAGGGGTTAGGGCCTTATTCCAAGGATTGGTGGTTACACCAAACATCTTTGATAAGGTGCTGCCCAAAATACAAAATTCGGGGGTGGTGGTTTTACCAACGGGTATGACACCTTGATCCAACAATCGCTGCACATGCACATCGGTTTCTTCGTCAACCATATCTTTATAAACCAAACATGCGCTGGTGTTTTTGCTACCCTGCCATTTTGATTCTTCCTTCAGGACCAAGGGCACACCGCACAAATTGGCAAACCCGTCCTTATCCATTTTTTTTATTGTTTCATCCGCCTTGGTCGCCATGGCGATAGCCTTCTCAGGAAAAAATTCGGTGAAGCAATTGGTGGCGGCGTGGGCTTTCTCCGCCCGCGCCAAATGATGTTTTGTTAATTCGACCGAACCAACTTTTCGCGCCCGCAACAAATCACTGGCTTGCCAAGCGGTTAAATAAGATAATTCATTATCGGTCATGGTTTGTTAATTTTTTTTATCCATCTAAGCTATAGGTGATTTGTTTTTTGAAAGATAGAGATATAAGCTAACCAAGGCAACCGACATCATCAGGTAAATGGTGGAAATGGCGTTAACCTCGGGCGTGATGCCTTGCCTTATCATGCTGTAAATATAAACGGGCAAGGTGCCCGCCCCCGCCGAAGCCACCATGAGGGTGATAATAAAATCATCGAGTGAAATAACGAAGGCCAAAGCAAAGGCCGAGAAAATAGCATTGCGTAATATGGGCAAGGTAATAAGGCGGAAAATTTGCCATTCGGAGGCATAGAGGTCGCGCGCCGCCATTTCCAAATTGGCATCCATGCCGAGCAATGCCGAACGCAGGGGCACATAAGCAAAGGGTAAACAAAAAACAGTATGGGCAATAATAACATTCCCCAAACCCCATTGAATATGCAGGGTTGAAAAAAACATCAGGCTAGCCACCGCCGAAACCATTTCAGGAATGATAAGCGGCAACACCACCGCAATCAATATCAGGGCCTTGCCAAAGAAATCGACGCCACGCACCACAATATAGGCGGCGGTTAAGGCGAACATCACGCTTAGCGGCGCGGCGGTGAAGGCGACGATAATGCTGTTCATGGCCGAACGCCAAATATCTTCGTTATCAAATAATTTTGTATACCATTGCAATGAAAATTTCGTCCACACCATCGCCAAACGATTTTCATTAAAACTATAGATCACCAAAATCACCATGGGCGCGTATAAAAATAAATAAAAAAGCATCATCCACCATTTTAGCGGACGTTTGGCAAAATACCTTGCCATCGGTTTCATTTCTTCTTGATAGGCTTGGGGTTGTGTATTGGTCATGATTTAATGTCCTGCCGCCAATTTGTTTTTTTCTTTTTTCTGATGATAAAATTGAATCACCACCACCAACAACGCCACCACCAATAACAAATTCGAAATGGCGGCACCGAACACCCAATTGCGCGCCGTGGTAAATTGTTGTTCAACCAACGACCCCCAAAGAAAATTTTTGTTATCACCCAAAATGGCGGGGGCAATAAACGCCCCCAAGGCAGGCACAAACACCAACACAATGCCCGCAATCACGCCCGGTTTAACAATCGGCAAAATAACCTTGGTCAAAATAATCCAGCGCGAGGCATAGAGGTCGGCCGCGGCGTCCAACAATCTTTGATCCATTCTTTCCAAATTGGTAAAGATAGGAATAACCATCAAGGGCAGGTAGCTATATAACAGCCCCAACCCCACCGCAAAATTGTTGTAGAGCAAATTGAATGACCCTTCGGGCGGCAAAATTCCCAAAAGCAAAAATGGCGATTCCAACACGCCCCCCCGCCCCAAAATATTTGTCCAGGCATAGGTTCGCACCAAAAGGTTGGTCCAAAAAGGGATCGTAATCAAAAAAAGCATGAAGTTTTTATTTTTCTCAGAAAGTCCCGCCATGTAGAGGGCGACGGGGAACCCCGCCAGAAAACACAGAACGGTGGTCGCCGCGGCAATAAATATCGAACGCAATAATATTGAAAGATAGGCGGTGGTGAATACCCAATTGCCGTCCCAATCCTGTTCAAAAATAATTTGGCGATAACCATCGAGCGAGAAGATAAAATGCACCCCGCCGTCGGTGTCGGAGGTTAAAAAGGACACAAACAACATGATTAACAACGGCCCGCCCAAAAAAACAAAAATGATGAACAACATGGGCGACACGCCGCCCCATAAAAACACGGGATTGGTCAGGGGCGTTAAATGAAAACGGCGGTCAGTTTTTTTTGAAAACATGGAATGTATCTATGAGGTAAGCTAGTAATAATATTAAGAAATCTCATCAATAAAAAATCTATCACGAAAACAAAATACGCGCTTTGTTTTTATCGATGGCTAACTTGTAATAATTGCCCGTCTTAACCTCGCCAACTTTATCGGGGGGGAGGATAGCCTGCACCTTGCCCAATTGTTTATGTTGCAATATTAATTTTGCCTTGTCGCCCAAATAATCAATGTCCATCAAACGAAAATCGTTGCTGTCACGGCTGTCGCTGACGACGATGCTTTCGGGGCGAAAACATAAAAAAGATTTGCCATCTTGCCCTGCGGCTGGTTTTTTTGCCTTTTTTGTTACCGCAAAAACATGGCCCGCGGCGGTCATAAATTTTTGTTCGGCGTTGTTGCCGTCTTGCTGCAACGCGCCAGGCAGGATGTTAGCCTCGCCAATAAAATCGGCAACAAACATCGATTGTGGTTCTTGATAAATTTCTTCGGGGCTGCCGATTTGTAAAATATGGCCTTTGTTCATCACCGCAATTTTATCCGACAGCGATAGAGCTTCTTCCTGGTCGTGGGTGACAAAGATAAAAGATATTTTGACTTCGCGTTGGATCCTTTTTAATTCCAACCGCATCGCATGGCGTAGTTTTAAATCAAGCGCTGACAATGGTTCGTCCAACAGCAATATCTTCGGGCTGGGGGCGATAGCCCGCGCCAAGGCCACCCGTTGTTGTTGTCCGCCCGAAAGTTGCGCAGGCAAGCGGTTGATAAATTCTTCCAACCGCACCAAGGACAATACTTCCTTAACCCGCGCCCTCACCGCGTCTTTTTTCCAGGCCAATCTTTCTAAACCAAAGGCGATGTTTTCACCAACCGTCAAATGGGGAAACAAAGCATAATTTTGAAAAACGGTATTGATGGGGCGTTGGGCGGCGGGCAAACTATCCAACGATTTTCCTTCCAACGTAATCTGGCCAGCATCCACCGTGTCAAACCCTGCTATCAACCGCAACAAAGTCGTCTTGCCGCAACCCGATGGGCCCAGCAAGGTAAAAAAACTTCCCTTATCAATATGCAACATGATGTTATCCAACACCCGCGTGTTGCCAAATGATTTTTGAACAGCATGGATGCTTAAAAAATCGCCGCCACCTTTGCTGCTTGACGAAGAGCCGCCGTTATTTTTTGGCGAAGAACTTGTTGTGTTTTTCATTTATTTTTTCTTTCTTGTAAAAATATGTTTGTTTATTTTTTATCCATCAAGCCTTCTAAGCAATTGACAACGTTAATGCCAATTTCTTCGATGGCGTAGCCCCCTTCCATCACCACAAGCGTGGGCAGGTTAATGGCGGCGATGGCGCGCCCCATGGTGATAAAATCGGCCGAGGTTAATTTGAAACTGCTAATCGGATCTTTTTCAAACGTATCGGTGCCGAGCGATACTATCAAAACCTCCGCCCCAAATTTTTGAATATTTTTTAACCCATCGAGCAAGGCCGCGCCCCATACATCATATTTTGTTTTGGGCGGCATGGGATAATTAATATTGGCACCCACCCCCGCGCCCGCGCCCTTTTCATTGGCGTAGCCCATAAAAAATGGGTAGGTATTCTCGGGCTCGCCGTGCAATGATACATATAATACATCGTCGCGGTTATAAAAAATATCTTGGATGCCGTTGCCGTGATGAAAATCAACATCCAAAATGGCAACTTTTTTCGCACCCTTATCGCGCATATATTGCGCGGCAATGGCGGCATTATTTAAAAAACAATAACCGCCAAACATATCGCCCGTTGCGTGATGCCCTGGCGGACGGCATAAAGAAAAAACCATCTTATCAGGCCCTTGCAAAATCATATCGGCCCCCGTTAAGGCAACGTCCTTGCTGGCTTGGGCGGCTTCCCATGTTCCTTTGTCTATCATGGTTTCGGCCGACAGGGCGTGGTAAGATAACCGCCCGTCGATTGATTTGGGTCTTATATCGCTGACCATACGGCGCGCGGGCCAAGCCGTCGCCGCCATGTCGCCTTGATAACCTTCGGCCTGCCATTCGGCATAACCGTGGGTTAAAAAATTGATGAAATCGTCGGTGTGAATTTTTTTGACAGTTTCTAACCCAAATTCTTTGGGGGGCAACAAATCCTTAAACCCGCGATCGCTCAAGCGATTTAAAATATATTCTATGCGCGCAGGACGCTCAAACGGGTAAACCAACAAACCGCCCGATACTTCATATTTTGCATCGCGTAATTTGTGTTTGTCGCTATAAACTATTTTCATGGCTTGGTAATAAAAAGCAAGTTCTCGTTTTTAAAAATCCCTTCCCGTTTTTAAGAATATCATTCTTGCGTCTTGGGTAAACCGCAAGACAAACGGGAAGGGAGTTTTTAAAGCAAATATTATTTTTGCATTATTTTTGCAGGGCTGTCCAGACCTTGTCTTTCAACTTAATAGCCTTTTCGCTGCAAGTTGATGGCAAAATAATATTGTAGTTAGCAGGCATCTGCAAGGCTTGTGCTTTTTTCATGCTGTCAGAGAAATATTTTCTGCTGGCCGAAATAGCATTGTTGTAACCTTGCGCGTTGCTTATCATGGCCATGTTTTGTGGATCCATGATGAAGTTTAAGAACTTCTCAGCCGCCGCCTTATTGGGGGCTTTGCTGCTGATAACGACAGTATCGAAAAAGCCAACTGCCCCTTCTTTGGGGAAAGCTAGCTTCGCATCGGGGATGCCTTCATCAACCTGGGCGCGTTTGGTGTTACCATCCCAATTATGGGTTATGACAACCTCGCCCGATTTCATACGTTCGTTAACATTTTCAGAAGAATAAACCTTAACAAAAGGTTTTTGCTTCATCAAAATATCAAGCACTCGTTTATAATCATCGGGATTTTCAGAACATAATGGTTTGCCAATATATACCAAGGCCGAGCCCACCGTATCGTCGGGGGATTTAAAAACCCCTATCTTGCCTTTAAGCTGTTCGCTGGGTTCGAAAAATTCCTTCCACGAAGTGCCCGCCCCTTTGTAAATAGAGGAACGATAAGCAAAGGAAGTAATACCCAATTGCCAAGGAACAGTATATTCTTGGTTGGGATCCCACGCAGGATTCTTCCATTTGGCGTCGATATATTTGTAATTGGGCATGTTTTTGATGTCCACTTTTTGCACCAATCCTGCCTTAACAAAAAGCGGAACAAAATTTTCGCTGGGCACGAAAATGTCATAGCCCGCGCCGCCGCCCGATTTCATTTTTGCCAACAATGTTTCATTGCTGTCGTAAGTGTCAAGCACCACCTTAACCCCCGTTTCTTTTTCAAATTTTTTCAAAAGATCGGCTGGGGTATAGTCCGTCCAATTATACATACGGAGCACTTCACCCGCCTTGGCTACCCCCGCCACCGTGGTGGCATGGATAAGCAGCCCGCAAGCGAGACCAATGGCAGAAGCCTGCAACAGCCTCGCCTTAAGGTTGTTGGTTTTTTTATAGTTTGATTTTCTCATGTTATCCCTCCTAATAATTTGGTTATTCATGATTTGATAATCTTCGCGATTTTCTACCTAAAAAATATATTAGTCAAGAAAAAAATAGCAGAAATTTTCATTTTTATTTCCATCGCACATGGAAATAAATGGGGGGGCGAATTGCCGCCACCCCCATTAAAATCAACCATACATTAAAAAAATCAAAAATTTTTTTCTAGTCAAGAATGATAACTTATGCTTTAGTAGTGCAGATAAAAAAATTGCAACCCGAAACACGATAAAAATGTCCTTACGTCAAAAACTTAGCAATATTTTTAGCCCCTTTAACGGCAGCCGCTTGTTATTAATCATTTTAAGCTTGCTGGTGGCGGTGTTGATTGGGCTGATGGTTCATTTTTTCTTCTTCAGCAAAATAAAGCAAAAAAACAACTTTGATGCCAAAACACTCTGCCTGTATGACGGGGCAAGCAATGGCGTCATGATATTTATCGACCAAACGGCGGCATTAACCGCGAAGCAAGCCAAGGGCATCGAACGGCGCGTCAAAAAAATTGCCAATGACCAGGTTGACCAATTTGGCCGTTTAACATTTTACATATTAACCCGCGATAACCATATAAAAAAAATTGGTTTTGTTTGTAACCCAGGTAATTTAAATAAAATTGAGGATGATTGGGTTGATATTTTGGGTATGAAGAAAAAACAAATTTTTAATTATTACAAATCCCAGGCCGAATCATTAACCCGCCAAGCGATGGACGGCATGACGGCCAACCCCGCCGCCGAATCCCGAATAATGGAGGGGATTCGCGATGCCATCATGCTTTATAAAACCGCGGGTGAGACAGCAACGGCGGAAGTTGAAGCCAACCAGGAAAAAGAATTTGAAAAAAATAACGCCAACCAAGCCCCCGCCAAAGCCCCTGCCCCAGCCATGATTTTACCCGAGGCCGAATCGTTGGATTGGTTGATTGTTTTTTCAGACATGAAGGAACATCGCCCCGATTTTTCATTACGCACCGCCACCGCCAAAACCACCCCGAATATATTGGATTTTTGGGCAAAAAATGAAGTATTGAAGTCCGACCTGTCCCACACCGCGGTTGGGATTTATTATTTTAAAGACAAGAAAGAAAAATCCAATAAGAAAAATACCAAGGATATATTAAGCGCGGATGACAACAGCGACGATGAAAATTTTACATTTGCCGATGATGCCACCAACGCCGCCGTCGATAACAACAGCAAGAAAAAAAATAAAAAAATTAACATCAAAGAAAAACGCAACAACAAATTTAGAAAATTTTGGGAAGATTATTGGCAAAGCCAAGGCGCCACGGTGGAATGGTTCCGTGGTATCGAATAACATCGCGGCCTATATTTTTGCCCCTTGCTCATCGCAACGCGCGGGTGGCAACCCCCTGCACATGCTACGCAACTTGGCAAAACAACATGACAAGCAATAACACTTGCCCCGCCAGTGTTGCTCTGCTAGCACCTGGGTTATTGTAAAAAAGTATCATGAAGACAGAAATTGAAAGTTTGGTTAGGGTTATTAAAAAATCGGCGGCGGCGGCGGGCGGGCCCATGTTGCGCGATCTGAACGAATTGGAACGATTACAATTGGGCAGCAAAAACACCGCCGATTTTGCCCGCCGCACCCAAAAACGCGCGGGCGAATTGTTACAGGAAGAATTGTTAACGGCGCGCCCCAAATGGGGTTATCGCGACACCGCGGGGCATAAGATCAACGGGCTGATTGAAAATTATTTTTTGGTGAGCCCGATAGCGGGGTTTAACAATTTTGCGCGCGCCCTGCCGCTGTTTGCTATCACCATTGTTGCGTTAAGCAAACATGATGCGAAGGATCCAGATGGCGTGGCGACCGATGAAAAACCAAATTGGCAGATTGATGCAACCGCGGTTTACCAACCCTTGCTTGACGATTTTTTTGTCGCCGATGGTAAGGAAGCATTTCATAACCAAAAATGGTTGCGGTTGTCGACGGGCCACACCGCCCCCGCCAAACCCACCGAAGCCACCGCCCACGCCAACCATGCCAAAACGGGCGAGCAAAATTTTGGCGCACCAGGGTTGGAATTATGTTATTTGGCGGGGCACCGTATTGATTCTTACCGCGCTGACAATGTGCCATTGTTTGATGTTGCGGCGGGGTTATTCATCGCCCTTAGCGCGGGCATAAAAATAATGGATAAGGCAGGCAACCCCATAACCCAAACCACCCTGGCCCAACTATGCGCCACCATCATCAACAACCCCAGCGCCACGGTTAGCTTCAGCTCAAATTAATTTTCCCTATCGTTGACACTGCATGGGGCACTGCCGTTGGTCGAGAACCAGTCTACTTGCCACGGGCGCATGATTCTCTTGTAAATAGTTTTTGGTATTTTTTGTTTCTTTTGTTATACAAAAAATAAGCACACTATGACTTTTTATGACCTCTTGGTTTATTTAGCAGAAAACGAACACCTGCCTGCGGTTATTAAAGACCTGGGGATTGCGCTTATAACTATTTTTATTGGCGTGCTTATTTTCATTATTCCGCCATCTGAAAAAAATATTAAAGATGATATAGATGTCGCTTTAAAAAAATATCTTATATCTAAAGAAGTCATAAATGCAAAACTATTGCTAAGTGGCGTTTTGCTTATATATTTGCCATTTTTATTAACCGATCTGTGGGAAGAAAATCATTCTAGGGAAATAGAGGTAGAAATATTCGCGCTGTTTTTATCAATCCTCGGCATATGTATTATATTGTATATATTATATAATTGCTACAAATGGATAATCTCTGACGTAGAAGAGCTGGCTGGAAATAATAATAATTATTATAATAAGCTAGAAAAAAATATCTAACAGAGGATATTAGCCCTAATGTTACACTGAACTTCTTTAACCTAATATGGGAAAAAACATATGGCGATAAGGAGTTTGGAAAAGAAAAAAAATACTTTAATTATTTTATCACTTGGTTAAATAAGCTATATGAAAATAGAGAATATAAACATTTTCGAAATGGATTAAGTGTATTTTCTCAACAAATTCAAAATAGAAATAGAAATCTTAATAATTGGTATTTATTTGGTGAGTCTTTCAGCGCATGGCTTAAGTTATTTTTTAAAACAGTAGATAAAAAAAATAATACTGAAAATACTTCTTATATTGGTGAAGGGGTTGCTATGTCCAGTTTTAGGTATAGCTATAGCTATATACTACAGCATTATATAAAATTTTGCCTACAAGACAATAGTTTTATTCTCACGACAGGCTCATTATTTCCAACTATACGAGAACAAGCCCAAGGTAAACCAGACAGTGCTATCAAAGAATTCTTTAAATCATCTGCTTTGGTCAGCATTTTATTTAAAGAAATACCTATGTGGGAAGGGCGTCATTTTCCCAATGAATGGAAAATTCATTTAGATAATAATAAAGATAATATTTTTGGCACTATATTTTTAAACAATTTTTTAGAATCCTCTATAAATATCCGCTTCGGCAATATCGATGATACGCAAAGAAATGAGATGATGATGCGAGCTTCCGATAAACAAATTATCCTCGAGAATCTTTTCTTTGATAAAATTGACCCACAAGTTTTTAGCTATTTTTTTAGAATGATTTATATGCCCATAGAATTTCGACCCAACACTATGAAATGGTTTATAATGGAATTTCGACCCAACGCTATGAAATGGCTTATAGAGGAATATGTTTATGATTTTTATAATGGCTATAGCTACATCCTATACCCTACAACCATCACGCTCGACGAAATACCGCCTAGCCTAGAAGAGTCCGAACAGCAGAAGAGAAAAGACAAGAATAATAGAGAGCAAAATACTTTTAAATTCTTTTGGCTCTACTTTAGAAACTACGACGTTTTGCAACCCCAAAACGTCAAAAAATATATAAGCGCATTGCGTGAAACATCTTATAACAAAGAAAACCAAAAGCGTGAATTTTATAGACGAGAATATTTAATAACAATATTCGAACAATGGTTAGTATATTATAGAAAACAATCTGATAATCAGCCAACCACTACACCAACCACTTCTATTCCCGAAGCCTAGTCTGACGCGCAAAGCAATAGGTGCGTCCTGCCTCGCTTGTGATACAAGGGAGGCAGAAAAATAGGAAGGCGTAGCCGACCATATTTTTCGGGTAGGTTAGACACCGTTTAATAAACTATCCTCGCCCTAAGAACCCTCGCCAAGAATGTCGAAAACCCCGCAAACATCGGGCAAGGGGTTCTAACCCACCTGAAAATTATACTTCACTTCGTTCGTTAATTTTCTTCCTCCCTTGTATCACAAGGGAGGTTAGCTACGCCCTAAGAACCTCGCCAAGGGTTGTCGCACCCCCGCAAATCTCGGGCAAGCCGTTCTAACCCACCTGAAAATTATACTTCACTTCGTTCGTTAATTTTCTTCCTCCCTTGTATCACAAGGGAGGTCAGCTCGCCCCCTAAGAATCCTTCGTGAAGGGTTGTCGCGCCCCGTAAATATCTCGCAAGCCGTTCTAACCCACCTGAAAATTATACTTCACTTCGTTCGTTAATTTTCTTCCTCCCTTGTATCACAAGGGAGGTTAGCTACGCCCTAAGAACCCTCACCAATAATGTCGCACCCCCAAACATCGGGCAAGGGGTTCTAACCCACCTGAAAATTATACTTCACTTCGTTCGTTAATTTTCTTCCTCCCTTGTATCACAAGGGGAGGTCAGCCCGCCATCGCCAATAAAAAAGAAATAAACTTATGCTTATCGCTAGTGGCAACCAGTTCGGTTCTAGGCGAAGCCTAGAAAAAACCCCGCTTGCTAAAACAACAAGCGGGGTTTTTTAATTCAATAAAACTTTTAAGCTTAAGAAGCTGAAAAGCTAAATCACTATAATGGTTAGAGACCAAAACAATAAGTCTTTTATCTCTCCACCATTCAACAGCATGGTTATAGGCGAAGCCTATTACATCATGCCGCCCATGCCACCCATACCGCCCATACCACCCATGCCTTCGGGCATGGCGGGGGTTGATTTGGGTTCGGGGCGATCGGCAATCATGGCTTCGGTGGTTATTAATAACCCCGCAACCGACGCCGCATCTTGCAATGCCGTCAACACAACCTTGGCTGGGTCAATAATACCCGCCTTGACAAGGTCCTTGTACGTGCCTTCTTGGGCGTCAAAGCCAAAGTTGGCATCTTTGTTTTCCATTATTTTGCCTGCTATCACCGCGCCATCATGGCCAGCGTTTTCAGCAATCTGACGCGCGGGGGCTTCCAACGCGCGGCGAACAATTTTGATACCGTGGGTTTGGTCTTCATTTTCGCCCTTCATTTTTTCTAATGCTGGCAAAGATTTTAACAAAGCCGTGCCACCGCCCGCAACAATGCCCGTTTCAACGGCCGCACGGGTTGCGTGCATGGCATCATCGACGCGGTCTTTGCGTTCTTTCACTTCAATTTCGGTCGCGCCACCAACTTTAATAACCGCAACCCCGCCCGCCAATTTGGCAAGACGTTCTTGCAATTTTTCGCGGTCGTAATCCGATGTGGTGTCTTCGACTTGTTTTCTTATTTGGTTGCAACGCCCTTCGATATCGTCTTTTTTGCCAGCACCATCAACTATCGTGGTGTTGTCTTTGTCGATATGAATGTTTTTGGCGGTGCCCAACATGTCAATGGTAACCGATTCAAGTTTAATACCCAAATCTTTGCTGATAACTTGCCCGCCCGTTAAAACGGCAATGTCTTCCAGCATGGCTTTGCGACGATCGCCAAAGCCTGGGGCCTTGACCGCCGAAACCTTTAACCCGCCGCGCAATTTATTCACGACAAGGGTAGCAAGGGCTTCACCCTCCACATCCTCGGCAATGATTAACAATGGGCGACCCGATTGCACCACGGCTTCCAAAACGGGAAGCAACGGTTGCAACGACGACAATTTGTCTTCATAAAGTAAGATATAGGGTTTTTCCAAATCGCAGATCATTTTTTCCGCGTTGGTTACGAAATATGGCGATAAATAACCGCGGTCAAATTGCATGCCTTCGACAACATCCAATTCGGTGGTTAGTCCTTTGGCTTCTTCGACGGTTATGACACCTTCGTTGCCAACTTTTTCCATGGCTTCGGCAATAATTTTGCCAATTTCCACTTCGCCATTGGCGGAAATGGTGCCAACCTGGGCAACCTCGCCCGATGTGCTAATTTTTTGCGAACGTTTTTTAATATCGGCAACCACCGCCGCAACGGCCATGTCGATACCACGTTTCAAATCCATCGGGTTCATGCCCGCGGCAACCGCCTTGACCCCTTCGGTCACGATGGATTGCCCCAACACGGTGGCGGTGGTGGTGCCATCGCCCGCGATGTCGTTGGTTTTTGACGCCACTTCGCGCAACATTTGCGCGCCCATGTTTTCAAATTTGTCGGCCAATTCAATTTCTTTGGCCACGGTCACGCCGTCTTTTGTAATACGGGGTGCGCCGTATGATTTGTCAATGACGACATTGCGCCCCTTTGGTCCCAATGTTACCTTAACGGCGTTGGCCAAAATATCAACCCCGCGCATCATTTTGGTGCGCGCGTCAATACCGAATTTTACATCTTTTGATGCCATGATTTTTCTCCTGAATAAATTAAGTTTTTTTTGTTGTTGTTGTGTTTTTTTATGCTGGGTCGATTAACCAAGAATCCCCATGATGTCGCTTTCCTTCATGATAAGCAATTCCTTACCATCAAGCTTAACCTCGGTGCCCGACCATTTACCGAACAATACATGGTCGCCAGCCTTCACATTAAGGGGGCGCACACTGCCGTCAGATTTTATTTCGCCAGTGCCCACCGCAATGATTTTGCCTTCCATTGGCTTTTCTTGCGCTGTATCGGGGATAATAATCCCCCCCGCCGTCTTGGCTTCAGATTCTAATCTTTCCACCAATACCCTGTCATGCAGGGGACGAAAGTTTTTTGCCATGGTTTTTCTCCTCTAAATTGTTATCTATTGTTATTTAATAATTTTTTGCCTAAGACATTTTTGACAAAACCAGGATGGTTACCAAAAATTTTATTAGACTAGATGTCAAGGATATAGGAACAGACGGGGTAAAAGTCAAGTATTGATTATTATTTTGAAGGGGCAGCACCGAAAGGTGTGTTGACGCGCCATGGCGCAAAAAAAACCAGCCCGCGTGCTACGTTATTTGCCCATTACCCCCTCGCGCGCAGAACGGTCGATGAAACCCCATTCAGCGGGTGGGCGAAGCGGTGGATTCTAGCACCGCTCCCGCCCATGCCCGCCGCCGCCGCCATGCTGGCGCGGGCGCGGCGGTAAAGCAAATGGGTCGGGGCGCGGCCCAAAATAACAATGGGTAATAATCGCATCAGGGCACGCCAGCGATACCAACGGTGAAATTCAAACCAACAATCGCTGCCCATGATAAAAACAAAATTATCACGCGGGTGATGTTGCATGATATTTTTTACCGCGTCGTAACTATAATAATTTTTTTTGCCCGCCAAGGTTTTTATGTTGATACGCGGGTGGCGCGCTATTGTTTTGGCGGCGGCGGCGCGTTGTTGTAATGGCGGTATTTTTTTAATTGGCTTCAGCGGGTTGCTTTCCACCACCAACCACCATATTTCATCCAATTTGTATTCTTTCATCGCCAGCATTGACATGGCGCGGTGCCCCGCGTGGGCGGGGTTAAAACTGCCGCCCAGCAAACCAATCAACCGCCCATTTTTTTTATATTGATTTTTATGGAACAGGCGGCGGTATGGTTTGGAATAATTTATGGCCGACATTGCCCCTGCCCCAGCACTTGGTAATAATAACTGCATAATTCATTCAAACCCACGGGGCCGCGGGCGTGGAATTTGCCAGTTGCAATGCCAACCTCTGCCCCGAAACCAAATTCGCCACCGTCGGCAAATTGGGTCGAGGCATTATGCAAAATGATCGCGCTTTCAACGCCGTGCAAAAACCTATCGGCTATTTTTTTATCGCGGGTGATAATAGCGTCGGTATGGTGCGAACCATAATGGTTGATATGGGCAATGGCTTGGTCGACACCCGCCACAACCTTGACCGACATTATTTTGTCCAAATATTCTTGACCATAATCGGCTTCGCTGGCGGCGCTTACCCGCGCGCCCAATTTTTTTAACAAGGGATAGGATTCAGGGCAAGCGCGGAATTCTACCCCGCCCTCTATCAATTTTTTTACCATCACCGCCACATCTTCTGGCTGGTTGAGCCAAGGTTTATCCAACAACCATGACTCCATGGCACCGCACACCCCCACCCTACGTAATTTTGAATTATAAAGAATATCGGCGGCCATAACCACATCGCCCGTGGCGTCAACATAAACATGGCAATTGCCATCTTCATGGGCAAAAACGGGCATGGTGGCGTTGGCGCGAATATTTTTTATCAATTCTTGTCCGCCGCGCGGCACCACCACGTCGATATATTGGTGCATCTGCAACAGCTGTTTTATAACAGCGCGGTCGTTATCCATCACCATTTGGGTTTGTTCGCGGGGCAGGCCCGATCCTTGTAACGAATCCTGGATAAGTTCCACCAATTTTTTTGACGAAGCAAAACTGGCGGAGCCACCGCGCAAGATAGCCACATTGCCCGATTTTAAAGCCAGGGCCGCAATGTCGACCGAAACATTGGGCCGCGATTCATAAATCGCCAACACAACCCCCAAAGGGCAAGCGATTTTTTTTATCAACAACCCGTTGGGGCGCGTCCATTGGTTGATAACCGTCCCGACAGGGTCGGGCAAGGCGGCGACCGTTTTAACCTGCTCCGCCATGGCGGTAATTCGTTTGTCATCCAGCAACAACCTGTCTTGCAGGGCGGGCGATAAATCCTTGCCATGTTGCATATCGATTTGGTTGGCGGCGATGATGGCATTTTTTTCTTTGATTAATTTTTCCGCCAACCGCAATAGCGCACTATTTTTTTGTTCGGTGCTTGCCTGGGCCACGCTTGACGCAACATCTTTAGCGCGGCGGGCTAGGCCCAGTATCGATTGATAAGATTTCTCTGTCATTGTTTTTTTAGCTTACATCTTTTGCTTTGTCTTTTGTTTTTAATTTTTCTGCCAAATTGGCGAAGGGTTTGGCCAGGGGTTGGGTCAGGGGTTGAGACAGGGGTTGAGTCAGGGGTTTACCAAAGGCGGGCGCGGCGGACTTAACCATTTTCTTAACCGCATCAGCTTTCTTATCAGGCGAAGGGGGCGGAGTAAATTCGGCACGCCAAGCCACGGGAATGGTTGCCCCAGGTTTTTTAGGAAAAGGGTCAAGGCTTAACGACAATTCTTGTATCACTTGGTCTAATGTATCAAGGTCGTCCGCTTCCAGCGGTTCAACCTCCTTATGTTTTTTTTCATCGTAAAACCTTTGCTCGATAAAATCAAGATGCAGGTCGGCCCGCAAGGTCTGTTCAAAATCATCAAGGCTCACCACGCATTGTTGGGTAACCACCGCCGACCAACTGCCGCTTAGGTAATAGATCTTATTGTCCAATTTTGTGCAAACCAAATCCGCGCGAAAATGATCCAAGCCGATAAGCTGTAAACGACTTTCGATAGCCTGCAACAACCCAGCTTGTTTTTTATCGGTTTTGCTAAATTGCCAGGCAATGTCGATATCTTTTTTTTGCATATCGCGCAATGCCACCACCCCCTTGCGATACAGGCTAAGGGTCGGTGTTTTTTTTATGACGCCCGATGGTTTTTTTTCTTTTACAATATTTTTTTTCAACGTTTTTTTTGCCAAGTTTTTATTTGATGGGCGGCATTTTTTCCATAACGGTTCCTTTATCTTGTTTTTTCCAATTTGCTTGCCAATGTTGTTGACAGGCAAACAAATAATCAACCAATCGCGGGTAATGTTTTTTTTGCTTTTCACCAAAATAAAAAACCAAAAGCTTGAGCAATTTATCTTTATCCTTGCTTTGCAAGGCCGCGTGATAACGATTCAACCGCGCATACAGTTTCGCCACCAAGGGCTTAACCCGTTTGCCCACCGTCATGTCATGGGTGCCCTGTAAACGATAGGCGTCATCGATTTCAAACACCACCTGGTTCATGATGGCTTGGCGTAATTTTCTATCCTGCACCGCCTGCATCATGGTTGCCAAAAAAACCGCAAACAAATTGGTGCGGGCTTCGACATTATCACCACGCTTGTTGCTTATCAGCAACGCATCAATAATTTTTTTTTGCCACGCCACTTGATGACAAGCATAAAGCCATTGCCGCGCCATTGTTTTGTGATGACGGGGCTGGCGAATAACAGAAATAATGAATCTGACAAACCTTATCATGCCAACCCTATCATGTGTGTGAAGCCTATTAAATTTCGGCAACAACCTGTTGTTTGGCGATAGCGTGGTATTCTTGCAATTTTTTATTCAACATATCGGCGTTTATTTTTTTGCCTTGCCCTTGCTCGGCGATTATTTTCATCGCCTCGGCAATGACATCATCACTACCAGGTTTTTCAAAATCGGCATCAATAATACGGGTGCGGGCAGTGTCTTTATCCATTGCCACCTCGTCCGCTAACCAATCGGCAAACAATTTGTTGCGTCGCATCACGACTTTAAATTCTTGTTCTTTATTTAATTGATATTTTTTTTCTTCTGCCCGTTGGCGGTCTTGAAAATCAGTCATGGACATCGTCTCCTTATTTGCTAAGCATTATAATGGCGGTTTGGGCAATTGTCCATAGACAACTTCTTTTCTATGGTCTTGCCATAAAGCAAAAAACCAGTTATGTCAAAAAATATCTTATTTCTTGCACGCGCCTATAGCTCAATTGGATAGAGCGTCTGACTACGGATCAGAAGGTTGTGGGTTCAACTCCTGCTAGGCGCGCCAAGATATTCCCAAAAAATATTGGCGCCAGCATAATAATGTAGGTTGGCAAGATGGTTGCTTAACTGGCTGTTATTATCCCCGTTTTAAAACGCGGCGCGACAACCCTTGAACTTGGCGCCATCATCATGTTAATATATTTTCTTTAAAAAATATAACCATGGCAAAGGAACCCAAAAAACAATTTACGGGTGGTTGTTTATGTGGCGCGGTTCGTTTTGTCGCCAATATCGCCAGGGGGGCGGACGCAAAATCCCATACCTGTTCTTGCACCATGTGCCAAAAACATACTGGCGGTTTAACTGTTTCATGGGTAGAACTTGCCAAAGATGATATTTCATGGGTTGGCGACCAACCCGCCACCTATGATTCCTCTGCCCATTCTTATCGTGCCTTTTGCAAAAAATGCGGTAGCAGTCTTGGCGCCATTGATAAAGGCCATACCCTTGCCCTGTTGTTGGGTGTGTTTGATAACCCCAAGGCAAAAGAATTACAACCACGCCGTCATTCTTATATATCCCAACGCCCCAAATGGTGGCAAGTAACCATCGGCCAATAATAGCATCTATAATAATTGTTGGTAGTCCTTGGCGAGGTAGTCTTTTAATTTTTCCAAAGCGCGGGTTTCAATTTGGCGGATCCGTTCGCGCGATACATTGTATTTGCTGGAAAGGTCTTCTAGGGTTTCGACCTCCTCTCCCAAATGGCGTTTTAAAACAATTTCCCGTTCGCGTTCGGAAAGTTTTGCCAAGGCGGCGGTGATGGTGCCGTGGCGTCGTTTGTCCAGATCCATTTCTTCGAATGATACATCGGGCGTATCGCGACCATCCGCCAACATCGATTGCCAATCGCCCTTTTCTTCGCCGTTGCTGTTGCCTTGCGTATTCATGGGCGCGCTGAGCGATTGGTCGCCGCCGCCCGACATACGTTGTTCCATCTGCACCACGTCTTTTTCATCAACCAACAAATGATGGGCGATGGTTTTAACCTGGTCGGGGTTTAATGAATCGCCGATAGGCCGCCCCAGCATCTGCTGTAATTTTACCTTGGCTTTGTTCAAATTAAAAAATAGTTTTTTTTGCGCCGCGGTGGTGCCCATTTTTACCAATGACCAACTGCGTAAAATATAATCGTGAATCGAAGCCTTTATCCACCACATGGCGTAGGTCGATAGGCGAAAGCCTTTTTCTGGTTCGAATTTCCGCACCGCCTGCATCAGGCCAATGTTTCCTTCGGAAATAAGTTCTGACACGGGCAAGCCATAGCCGCGATAACCAAAAGCAATTTTTGCCACCAAGCGCAAATGGCTGGTGACCAATTTATGCGCCGCGGCGCGATCGCCATGGTTAATCCATTGCATCGCCAATTCTTTTTCTTCGACCGCGGTAAGCATCGGGTATTTTTTTATTTCTTGGAGGTAACGTGACAGCCCAGCCTCCTCAACCGAAATAATACCGCCCGAGCCCATGTTTCCAGCCTGGGTGCCAGATTGAGCGACAGCGGGCAAGACGGTTATTTTTTTGATTTTGCTATTTTTTTTGCCACCGCTTGGCGCGATGATTGTTGCGGTGGTTTTTAACGGCGCGGTTTTTGCGGTGGTTTTTAACGGCGCGGTTTTTGCGGTGGTTTTTAACGGCGCGGTTTTTGTGGCCGTTTTTGCGCGCGCCGTGCCAGGCCGCGTTTCCCCTCGACCATTCTTGGCATCCATCGGTTTTGTATCAACCAACGATTCCATTTGCCGATGGGGCGTTTTAATGGGGGTAGTTTCGGTAATGTCGGTAGCCAACGCCACCACTGACGGTATTTCATTGTTTTCCTCTTTTCTGTTGTTGGGGCGCGAAGATTTTTTTTCTATCATGCTACGTTCCCCGCCTTGTAATATAAAAAATAATTAATCAAACAATTATTATGGGAATATCATTCGGTATGTTTATGCCGCCATGTTGCTTTGGTTTAGGCAAGTTTATCAGACAGGGTCATTAGATAGAGAGATTTAAGAAACTCAATGTTCGCATTCCTAAATCACCGCTACCTACACCCACGCCAAACAAAATTTGTTGCGTCTTACCGTCCCATTTCTTTATAGCACGGAACAACCGCAATATCAATTGTGGCCACTTAAGATGTAGCAAATAAAAAACAAGTCCCCGCCCCGCCAATGTTATGATCATAAAATTGGCGGGGGTTGTGTAGTATCTTAGAAATTAAGACCTACGCCAGCACCGACAAACAGTGCGAGTTGCCCTGATCTTTGCGTAAAACTCGCAATATCAGCACCCGCGGAGGAGGCTGGCGCATCACCCGCATAACGAACATCTTTTACGCCGTAAAAGTACTTCGCATTAATATCGGCGTGGATGATGCCATTGTTGTAGTTCACCGACGCTTGTGGAATGATGACAAAGCCTATATTGTCCTTGGCTTTGTCTGCAGTCTTCCAAGTGAAGTTCTTGGTGTTAAGATCAGGCGTCGTGCTGAAGAAGTCCTGAGTATTAGCTTGACCTTGATAGTTCACTTCCAAACGTGAAAGACTCACGCCGAAGCCAACGCCCAATTTTATTCCCCAATATCCATTTTCATCAAGTTTGATGTTATAGCTGGGGGTTAAGCTGATAATGTTATACAGCGCACGGTAATCCGTCTTGCCTGGATATTTACCTTGTTGCGCGGTCGTGTTGGTAGACCATTTGTTGCCCCAGCCTGCGTAATCGACTGATAAACCAATTCCCGAAAGATGTTGGTAACCAACCGATGCACCATAAGCGTATGTGTGGGTGCCTGGGGATTTTGTTGCTTGTCCGTCAGAACGAGCCCAGTCAGCGCCGAAGTTAAGGTTGTAGCCGATGGTGGCGTTAACAAAAAGTTTACCACCAATTATTGGTGCCAAAAGATTGCTGTCGCGAGTCGAACGTCTTTCGTTCTCGCGTTTTGCATCTTTGGTTTTGTTTTCTTCTTTGTCTTTCAGCTCTTGCCTTTCTTCTTCTGCCTTTTTCACATCCTGTTCAGCGGCTTTTTTTTCGTCTTGCGCTTTTTCTTTCACACTACGTTGGGAAGCCTGCTCGGCGGCTTTCTTTTCATCTTGCGCTTTTTCTTTCGCACGACGTTGAGAATCCTGTTCGGCGGCTTTTTTTTCCTCCTCAACAGTTTTAGCAATGGCGGATGGGGTTTGAAGGGCCAACAATGCACTTAGCATGCTGGCCACGATAACTATGTCGTATTTTTTCACGGTCGTAGCTCCTTAGCTGTCCCGCTTTTTTTCTTATTAAGCCCCTTATGTGTCTCCCCCTAGTGTTATTATCCCCTCTAGCGTTCCCCTGTTCCCTCTCTTTTCTGCATTCCCATTATATTCTATTTTTACAAATAAGCAACGCGGTGTTAGTAGAAAAAATATTTATTATCCATTCTGTATCCCCAACCACCACGTAAAACAGCAAAAAAAATAAGGTGGCAGGAAAAAATCCCGCCACCTTATATATTTTTATTGAAAGAAAATATTATATTTTCTTCATTTGTTAAAAGGCAAATGTTCCGCCCCCGAGCTACCTCCGTAGGTATTGCCGATTGATAAAAAATCTATCTCCCCCTTGATGGAGGTTAATTAATATTGACAAGACAATTACCTAGCCTTATGTAAATTAATATTAACTATTTTAAATAGAAATGAAGTCTAAAATCAAAAAAATCCTCCATTCCGACGGTGTATCTTGGTGTATTGCTTTGCTAATCATTTTTTCATTATTGTCGCCAGTAATATCAGAAATGAATGCTATATCACCGCTTATAGCACCTACCCTTGATCAAGCCGACATGATTGTGGTGGTGCTGTTTACGATTGAGTATATTTTGCGGATTTATATTGCCGACAACCGATGGAAATTTATAATCAGCTTTTATGGCATTGTCGATTTTCTGGCTATTATGCCATTTTATTTCTCCTTTATGAATATTAATTCAATGACAGGTTTAAGATTGTTTCGCTTGCTGCGTTTTATCAGATTATTAAAACTAACCCGCTATAACAATGCAATGACTCATATGAAAAAAGCATTTTATGATTCCAAGGAAGAATTGGTCATTTCCATCGTTGTGCTATGCTTAATGATTTATTTTTCTGCCTACGTTGTTTTTGAATTAGAAAATAACGACCAAAATGAAAATTTTAAAAATATTGCTGATGCTTTTTGGTGGTCTATCTCTACCGTCACTACCCGTGGCGATGCTGGCACCGATCCGCACACAATTGTCGGTCGGTTGTTTGCTTACGCTGTTTTTATTATTAGCTTGGGATTAATATATGTTCCAGCGAACATATTCGCTTCGGCTTTGACATCAATTAAATTAAAAAACAAACGCAAGGCTAAATAATTCGCGGACTAAGTTTTTAATAAATTGTAAATTAAAAATAAAAACTAGTCGCAACCAATAACAAAAAAATAAGGTGGCAGGAAAAAATCCCGCCACCTTATATATTTTTATTGAAAGAAAATATTATATTTTCTTCATTTGTTAAAAGGCAAATGTTCCACCCAAACCAGCGGTGATATAAGATACGCTGCCGAATTCGCTGTTGTCGCTGCTTGCTATGCTGCCATCAACGTTGGTAGATTCCAAGCCAATATTTTTTTTACCAGCCATATACCCCCACTTACCCGTAACATTAAGGGCAAAAGTATCATTGAAGGCATAACCCAGCGAAAGTCCCGCCCCCGCCGCAAAAGTAAAATATCCCTTGTAGCTGCGTTTTGCTGGGATATTATCTATACCCTGAACCAAGGGTAGGTTGCTTTCTAATGTTTGGTTATATTTATTGTAAGCCAAACCAATTTCACCACTGGGGGTAATGGTGATAGGCCCCAGGGCAAATTGATAACCCAGCATAATGGTCATGGGAATCAAATAATTAGTTCCTATAAAGGTAAGGGTTGCATTTGGAAGCCGTGGGACATAATTTACATCCTTGGCATAGGTTGTTTGAATATAATTAAAACCAATATTGAGCCCCACCAAATTCCCACTGGTTTGCGCGCCAGGACCATAGAGCATGCCAAGGGTGAAGCCCCCGCCGAATCCTTTGTCAGCAGTGACATATGACGGCACATCGCCATTGGGATAGGTCATATTGAGAACTTGCGAAGCGAGGATGAGGGTTGCCTGGCCGTCGATTTTTAATTGGAAGGCCGCTTGGGCAGGGGTGGTTGCCACGAACATACCCGCGCCCAAGGCCGATATGAGGGTTATTTTTTGTAAATTGTGTTTCATGAATGTCCTGCTCTCTATTAACTAAATTTACTATAGCTCATTTTTAATAATAAATCAACTAAAAGTTATGATAACTAAATATATCTATCAATAGTATATTTTACTAAAAACACTTTTATATTGGGGCTTGGTAAATTTGCGCCCTGCTAGCCCCCCTGCTACCTGGCTTTTCTTATATTACTATAGCATAGGTTGCGTTAGTGTGGCAAAACGGGCAAAAACCCTATCTTTCGGTTTTGCCCTGGGCCAGCTGTTCGCCCGTATAAAGCGCGCTTTTTTTGGCGAGGGCGACATAATGCGGCGCCGTCCAATCCATCATTTTTTTGTCGCTGTCGTTGATATCCCGCATTTTTTTGGCGGGTGCGCCCGCCCATAATTCACCCGCGGGAATGATCTTGCGCGGGGTTAATAAACCACCCGCCGCCAACATGGCGTGGCTTTCAATCACCGCCCCGTCCAACACCACGCCCTTCATCCCCACAAACCCGTGGGGTTGAATGGTGCAGGCATGGATGAGGGCCATATGCCCTATCGAAACATCGTCGCCTATCGTGGTGGGCATTTTCAAATTGATATGGATAACCGTGCCGTCTTGGATATTGCAACGCGCGCCGATGGTAATGGCTTCGTCGTCGCCACGCAACACGCAATCATACCAAATATTTGATTCCGCGCCGATGATGACATTGCCGATAATAACCGCCCCCGCCGCAATACGCGCCGTGGGGTGAATGGTGGGCATCACCCCCTGGTAAGGCAGAATCATCGGCTTGGTCATGTTATTGGTCATCCCGTTTTTATTCTAAACCCTAACTTCGCCAATTGCAACAATGTTAAAAACCGCAATTCGCCCCATCACAATGTTCTTATTTTGTTCTTGACAAACCATGGTTGCATTATTAATAATATATTCCCCCTTCTTCCAACCATCGACCAAAGAAAAATAAGGAAAATGAGCAAACTTATCAAACTTATCAATGATACCAAACAACTAACCCCCCTCATGCAACAACTCGAATCCGCCTTGCGCGGCTTTGCCATGGCGCGCAATATTAAATACGCCATCACCGAAACCTACCGATCGTTAGAAACCATCACCGAATATTACCAACGTGGTCGACGCGGCGTGGCGGGCGAAAAAACAATCACCAACATATCGGCCAACAATGCGGCGGCAAAATCGGCCCATTACAACCGCTGTGCTTTTGACCTGGTGCTTATTAATAACGTGGGGAGGAAGGTTTATGAACCAATATCCGACTTTAAAATTCTCGGCGATTATTGGGTAACGCTTGATCCGCTATGCCGTTGGGGTGGCCATTGGAAAAAATTGCAAGACCTGCCCCATTTTGAACATATTGCTTACCTGCAAAAACCTTAACAATGATACCCCGCCTTTAACCCAAATATCTTGTGGCATAATGGCTATCGCGCCCGTAGCCCACAAAAATACCCAACAATGATTAATGAAGCCTTACCCCGCGACCAATTCGACAATGTTGGGGTCGGCGGGAGTGGTGAGGAGGGGGAGGGTTAAATCGCCCCCTTCCAATTTTTTTATTTCATCGCGCAATTTGGTGGCCTGTTCGAATTCTAAATCGCCCGCCAATTTTAACATTTTCTTTTCGACCCTGTCCAAATAATCGCGCACCGTCCAATGTTTTATTTTGGTTTGTAATTTTTCAGAAAAATTTGTTTCAACATTGACGGTGAAGTAATCTTTTTCCGCCGCGTCTACGCCAAATTCTTGTTGAAAATTGTTGATGGTCGAACGTTTGGTCGATTGCGGGGTGATGCCATGTTCGACATTATATGCTTTTTGTTTTTCGCGGCGGCGGTCGGTTTCGTCCAACGCATATTGCATGCTGCCCGTTATAACGTCGGCGTATAAAATAACCCGACCATCAACGTTACGCGCGGCGCGCCCAATGGTTTGGATAAGCGACGTGCGCGAACGTAAAAAACCTTCCTTATCGGCGTCTAATATCGCCACCAAACCGCATTCGGGAATATCCAACCCTTCGCGCAACAAATTAATCCCCACCAACACATCAAATTCGCCCGCGCGCAAATCGCGGATAATTTCTATCCTATCCAATGTTTCCACATCGCTATGCAAATATTTTACTTTGATTCCTTGTTCTTCCAAATAACTGGTTAGGTCTTCCGCCGAACGTTTGGTCAGGGTTGTCACCAACACCCGATACCCCGCCTGGGTCACGGCGCGACATTCGGTCAACAAATCATCAACCTGGTGCGCGGTGGGGCGAATGATACAGGGCGGGTCGATAAGCCCCGTGGGGCGCACCACTTGCTCTATCACTTTGCCATCGACCCGACCCAATTCCCATGGCCCGGGCGTCGCCGACACGAACACGGTTTGCGGGCGGAATAAATCCCATTCTTCAAATTTTAACGGCCGATTATCGATGCAGGACGGCAAACGAAAGCCGTAGGTCGCCAGGTTGCTTTTGCGACTGAAATCACCTTTTTGCATGGCGCCAATTTGCGGCACGGTGACGTGCGATTCGTCAACGAACAAAATAGCCTCGGGCGGAATATATTCGAACAGGGTGGGCGGCGGTTCGCCCGCGGCGCGCCCCGTTAAATGGCGCGAATAATTTTCTATGCCATTGCACATGCCCGTGGTTAACAACATTTCCAAATCAAAATTGGTGCGTTCGCGCAGCCTTTGTTCTTCGACCAATTTTTGATTCTTCATCAATTCATCCAGCCTTTCATTTAATTCGATTTGGATGGTTTTGATGGCGCGTTGCAGGGTGGGTTTGGCGGCGATATGGTGGCTGTTGGGGTAAATTTCTATTTCCTTTAAACTATCCAGCAATTCCCCCGTTAAGGGATCAAATTCCTTGATTGATTCCAAATGATTGCCAAAGAATGATAAACGCCAAGCCCCATCGTCTAAGTGCGCGGGAAAAATTTCCAACACATCGCCGCGTTTGCGAAATGTGCCACGGGTAAAGGCAACATCGTTCCTGTCATATTGCAAATCTATCAACCCGCGGACGATGGTGTTAAAATTAACATCGGTGCCCGCGGTCAAACGCATAATCATACGGCTGTATGTTTCTACTTCGCCTATGCCGTATATGCAACTGACCGAGGCGACAATAATAACGTCTTTTCTTTCCAACAAAGCACGGGTGGCGGCATGGCGCAGGCGGTCTATCCTTTCGTTAATTTGCGCGTCCTTTTCGATGTAGGTATCGCTCCGCGCGACGTAAGCTTCGGGTTGATAATAATCATAATAACTGACGAAATAATGGACGGCATTGTTGGGAAAAAACGACAACATTTCAGAATAAAGTTGGGCCGCCAATGTTTTGTTATGGGCCAAGATAATGGCTGGCCTTTGGGTTTGTTCTATGACCTTGGCCATGGTGAATGTTTTGCCCGAACCCGTGACGCCCAGCAAAACCTGGTCGCGTTTTTTTTCTTCCAACCCCTTGACCAATGCTTTGATGGCTTGGGGTTGGTCGCCCGCGGGTTGATATTCACTGACGATCTCAAATGGGGCGACGGTTTTGCGTGCGGCAAAAATTTCCATACGGTTTGCCAACCGTTCCTGAAAATTCAATTTATCAGGATTGATAATGGGGCTTGATAATGCTTCTTGTTCGGCGCGTAAGGAATCGCTCATGTTTCTTATATAGAACAATCAAACAAAAATAACAAATTTATGGAGTATAATTTTCTACCTTGACTATAAAAGATTATATTATTATTATACTAATAAATAGATTAGTAAAATTCTATAAATAGGATATAAAAATGAATAGGCATAGCACAGACCATCAAAACCAAATTTCTTTATTGGAAGATCGTATCAATAGGAACGCTGATGATAGCGCTAACGATAGCGAAAAATTTGAATTGTTTTGCGCCAATTTTATTCTTAAATCATATAACCTTGATGACGAGCAAATCAGCAATGGGATTGTTGATGGTGCTCAAGACGGTGGCGTAGATGCCATTTACATATTTGCTGACGGCGAATTAATAACAACAGATAATGCCACGTCTATCTCTGAATGCGATGTTCTAAAAATAATAGTTATCCAAGCATCATCTGAAGATCATTTTGATAAAAGCAAAATCAAATCTTTTATTGAGACTGCCAGAAAGATTATACTTTGTTCTGATGATGATTTTAATCAAGTTGCCCGCAAAGACTACACTACTCTATTATTAGATATCGTAGAAAATTATAGAAGAGTAAGAACAAAATGTCAGCCTTCTAAAATAGAATTAAATTATTTCTATTGTGCGAAAAAAGCAAATCAACCAACCGATTCTAACGAAAAATATTTTGAGAAAGAAATGGAATCTATAATAAGGCAGAATAGCTTGAAATTTAGTTATAAATGTAAGTTTTATAAAACTAAGGAGCTATTAGAATTGGCTCGAAGCAAGCCTTCCAAAGAAAGAAAAATGACTATAATTACAAATACCACAATAAGCCATAATAATAATAACATTAATCTTTTTCTTTGCAGGTTAAATAATTTCAAAACATTCTTAACAGAGCGGGATATTTCTGATAATCCTATAAAAAATGGACCTATAGACTCTAATCTTTTTGAAAACAATATTAGAGCCTATCAAGGTCGCGCCAAACCAGCAAATAAAGATATGCAGGAAACGCTTAGCAAAAATGGAGAAGATGGAGAAGATTTTTTATGGCTAAACAATGGCGTAACAATTATTTGTGATAACTTCCAGCCATCTGGAGATTACTGCACTATTACAAATCCTATGATAGTTAATGGCTTACAAACCTCTAGAACAATTTTTGAGCATCTTTCCGAAGAGAGAGGAAACGATGCTATTTTAATTAAAGTTATTAACACTGACAATCCAAAAAGCATCAATAAGATTATTCGCGCTACCAACAATCAAACAGCAATACCTACCGAAGCGCTTTATGCAACCGATACTATCCATATCAATATAGAAGACCATCTAAAACAATATGGTATTTTTTATGATAGAAGAAAAAACTTTTATAAAGAACAAAGAAAGAAGCCATCTGAGATAATATCCATAAAGTCCTTAGCGCAATATATTATATCAATTGTCCTAATGAAGCCTGATGACGCACTAGCCCGTCCATCAGATTATTTTAAAACCCAAGATGATCATGAAAAGATATTTAAGACCGAGATGCCTTTAGACCTTTATTATAAAGCAGCCGAAGTATTTAAAAAAATAAATAATTTTTTAAAACAAAAAATTTTAAGTGAAGACATAAGCAAACTTGATGCTAATAACATTAAATATTACATAGGAATGGCATCGCCTGTTTTATTGGGAAATAAAACAGGCGATATTGGTAAAATAGCAAAAATAGATTTAAGCACTATAGATGATAAACTAATAGAAAAAGCATATACTGAAATTAAAAAGATATATGATAATAGAGGCAAAGATATAGTTAGTAACACCTATGCAAAAGGAACTGAAATGTTAGAAGAAGTAAAGAAATGGCTTGGCATCTAACAGATAACCCTACCTACTAAACTTCCTGAATTTGGGGCGGTGGGGTTTGTCGGCGTCGGTGCCCAGGCGGCGTTTGCGGTCGGCAACATAACTTTCATAATTGCCTGGCCAAAACATCACCGACGAATCATCTTCAAACGCCAAAATATGGCTGGCCAATTTGTCCAAAAACATACGGTCGTGGCTGATAATAACCGCCGAACCCGCAAATTCTAAAATTGCTTCTTCCAACGCGCGTAATGTTTCAACGTCCAAATCATTGGTCGGTTCGTCAAGCAACAACAAATTCCCGCCCGATTTTAAAACCTTCGCCAAATGAATACGGTTGCGTTCCCCGCCCGATAGCAAGCCAACTTTTTTCTGTTGGTCGGCACCTTTAAAATTGAACAACCCAACATAACCGCGCGACGGGAAAACCCGCCCCCCCACTTCCAAATTATCCAACCCATTGGAAATTTCTTCCCACACGCTTTTGCTGGGGTTAAGGGAATCGCGCCGTTGATCTTGATAACCAATTGTGACCGTTTCACCCACCACAATATCGCCGCCGTCTGGTTTTTCTTGGCCCGACAACAAACGAAACAACGTGGTTTTGCCCACGCCGTTGGCACCAATAATACCCACCACCGCGCCAGGGGGAATGGCAAAAGATAAATTGTCAAACAACAATTTGTCGCCATAGGCCTTGGTGAGGTTTTTAGCCTCCACCACCACATGCCCCAATCGGGGGCCTGGCGGAATGAATAATGAATCGGTGGTTTGTTTTTTGGTCGTGCTCTGTTGTAACATTTCTTCGTAAGCATTAATCCGCGCTTGCGATTTGGCTTGGCGTGCCTTCGGGTTTGATTTTATCCATTGTTCTTCGTCTTTTAAAAACTTCATGCGGGCCGATTCGGCTTTGCCTTCCTGCACCAATCTTTTTTGTTTTTGGTCAAGCCACGAAGAATAATTCCCTTGATAGGGGATGCCGCTGCCGCGGTCCAATTCCAAAATCCAACCCGTTACATTGTCCAAAAAATAACGGTCGTGGGTTACCATGACAACCGTGCCTTTGTAATCTTCTAAAAATCTTTCTAACCATGCTATCGAATCGGCGTCCAAATGGTTGGTGGGTTCGTCCAACAACAACATGTCAGGGCGTTGTAATAACAATTGGCACAGGGCGACCCGACGCATTTCACCGCCCGATAAATTTTTAACATCCCAATCTTCGGGTGGACAACGCAACGCGTCCATCGCCACCTGCATCGTGCCTTGCAAATCCCAGGCATCGGCGTGGGTGATTTGGTCGCTTAATTCGGCTTGGCGCGCCAATAATTTTTCCATTTCGTCGGGGTCGGTTACCTCCCCCAATTTTGCCGAAACCTGTTCGAACTCCATCACCAAATCTTTCAAATCGCCCAAACCCAACATAACATTTTCACCCACCGTTAGATCGGGGTTGAGTTTTGGTTCCTGGGCCAAATATCCCACGGTGATGCCGTCGGCCGCCCATGCCTCACCCGTTATATCTTTATCGACCCCCGCCATAATTTTTAACAGGCTGGATTTCCCCGCGCCATTTTCGCCCAAAATACCAATTTTTACCCCAGGCAGAAATTGCAGGTTGATGTTGCGCAAAACTTCCTTGCCGCCAGGGTAAGCCTTACCCACGTTTTGCATAAAATAAACAAATTGCGATGCCATGATATTTGTTAAAGCAAAAATAAAATGGCTTGGCAAGGAGCAGTTAGCAATATCGCTATTTTTATTGCCCATTTACCCATTTGCCCCTTGCTCATTGCCCTTGTCCATTTGCCTAAGGCAAGATGGGGGAATGGTTTGCTTAATAATGGGTGCTTAATAAAATGGGCGTGGGCGAATTAAAATTGTAAGCCAACGCCGAGGCCCGCAACAATCCCTTCGCCTATGCCCTGAATTTCGCCGGTACGGGTGGTGCCGCTGGGTAAACCATTGCTGTCTTTGGCATTGGGGTCAAAAGAAAATTTGCTGGTGTTGAATGGATAATAATAGGAGGCATACAAATTGATAATAATCGCCGACAGGGTTGGGCGCGCCGCCCCCATTTGATACAAGGGGATATAAAAATCAACATTCATCCGCGGTGCCACGAAATATTGCGGCCCCGATATTTTTGCGGTTTGCGCCGAATCCGATAAGCCAGAATTGGGAGAACCGCCCGCCACGGTGGCCACCGGCCGATATTGTGAATTGTAAGTTAAAGTCGCCAGCACATAATTTATCCCCGCGTCGCCGCCAACCCCTATCACCACGGTATCACCCAAAAAAAGATTATAATAAAGACCGATGGCGACGATAATATTGTTCGATCTCAAATCCCACCCCTGTTTAAGGATGCCAGGGTTGACAATATTGCTGATATAACTATCGTTGCTGGTATCCATTGACCAAGAAGCCGTTTGCGAAATATAAGCGGCGTAGCCATTCAGCGATAAACCAACCCCGCCAAAATCATAGGCAAAACCCAATCCGCCACCATAACCCAAATTACCCTTTAATTCGGCGGATGCACGGTTGGCCAACAGTTTTTGATTATAAGATTTTTGATCCACGGCACTATTGTCCGATCCATCGTCGTCGTCGGTGTAATTGGTAATTTTTAACGAACGAACGGGCAACAAAATACCTCCGAAGGGATAGAGGGTGAAGCCCTGACGTCTGCTGTAATTATTCGCTTTCTTTTGTTTTGCGGAGTTGGGTGACGTTTGACTGCTTGCTAAATTTTTATCAAAATTGTCAACGTCCGCCACCTGGGCATGGGCTTGATTGGTTAAGAGCCAAGTCGACATAAAAATGATACTCGCCAAGCAAAGAATGCGCGTCAACGATATTACCAATGGCGCAAGCCATGAAAAACGAAAAGATGAAAGCGATACCATTGTCCCTGTGTCCCCCTGTGTATTTTCTGCATGTCGCCAGTTGATTAATATCAACCCTGAACTATTATTATATTATATTTATACTATATCACATCGTTAATTTATATATATAATACCAAAAAAAATAGGTTATTGCAACCCCTTTAATCTTATTTTTTACGGCAGGTTGTTGGTATAAAAACGACACATCGGACTTACATCGCCATCATGCCGACTATATTATAACCACCATCGACAAAATGAACCTCGCCCGTTACCCCCGCCGATAGATCGGACAATAAATACAACGCCGACCCACCAATGTCGCCCAATGTCATGTTGCGGCGCAATGGGTTGTTGTCGCCTTGCCAATTAAATGTTGCGCGCCCCGACGCCACCGCCGAACCCGCCAAGGTTTTCATAGGCCCCGCCGACAGGGCATTGACACGAATGCCCGCCCCACCCAAATCATCCGCCAAATAACGCACCGACGCTTCCAACGCCGCCTTGCAAACCCCCATCACGTTGTAATTTTTCATGACGCGGCTGGCACCTTCATAACTTAATGTTAACAACGAACCACCATGGTTCATAACGCTGGTCGCGGCGCGCGCCGTGGCAATGAATGAATAACACGATACCTCCATCGATCTTAAAAAATTATCCCTGCTGGTATTTACAAATCGACCGTCCAATTCATTTTTATCAGAAAAAGCCAAGCTGTGAACCACCGCATCCAACCCGCCCAATTTTTCATGGGCGGTTTTTATGGCTTGCTCGATATCATTATTTTTTTCAACGCTGCAGGGGATGATGTTATCCTTCCCCGTTAATTCCTTCACCAACGGCGCAACCCGTGAACCATAAACATCATTTTGATAGGTGAAGAATAATTCCGCGCCCGCTTGGTGTAATTTTTGCGCTATGCCCCAGGCAATGGATCGTTCGTTGGCGACACCCATGATTAAACATTTTTTGCCCGCCATGATATTGTTAATTGCTGTCATATGCTTAAACCTGTTTTTTTACCTTTAATTTTATCGATGAAGTTTTATTTGGAATTTTTATTCAACCTTACCAAATACCAGGCAAGCGTTGGTGCCACCGAAACCAAAACTGTTGGACATGACGGTGTTGAGTTTGACATTGTTTTTTGTTTCCATCGCAATATCCAACCCATGGAAGGCAGGTGCCAATTCGTCAATATTAATCGATGGCGCAATAAAATTATGCTTCATCATCAATATGCTATAGATGGCTTCTTGCACCCCCGCCGCACCCAAACTATGCCCCGTCATCGATTTGGTGGAAGAAAAGGTCGGCACTTTATCCACCCCGCCAAAAAACTTGGTCAGGGCTTCGCCTTCCTTCGCGTCGCCCACGGGGGTCGATGTGCCATGGGTGTTAACATAATCTATTTTACGATCCAGCCCCGCGGTTGCCATTTGCATACAACGTATCGCCCCTTCGCCCGATGGCTGAACCATGTCATAACCGTCTGAATTGGCACCATAACCGATAAGTTCGGCATAAATTTGCGCGCCGCGCGCCTTGGCATGGTCATAATTTTCTAACACCAACATGCCGCCGCCCGCCGCAATAACAAAACCATCGCGATTTTTATCATAAGCGCGCGATGCTTTGGCTGGGTCGTCATTATGCCCAACCGACAACGCCGCCATGGCATCAAACATCACCGCCAATGTCCAGTGCATTTCTTCGCCGCCACCCGCAAAAACAATATCTTGCTTACCCCATTGGATAAGTTCCGCCCCATGACCAACACAATGGGCCGATGTTGAACAGGCCGAGGTGATAGAATAATTAACGCCACGAATTTTAAATGGCGTGGCTAGGGTAGCCGAATTGGTCGAAGACATGGCACGCGGCACAATGAAGGGGCTGACGCGGCGTGCGCCCTTGGCACGGGCGGTATCCCACCCCTCCAACATATGGCTGGTTGATGGACCGCCCGAACCCGTGACCAGGCCTGTTCTCTCATGGCTGACCTCTTGCTCGGTTAGGCCAGCATCCTTGATAGCATCTTGCAGCGCAATAAAATTCCAACCCGCGCCATCGCCCATAAAACGAAAATCACGCTTATCGATAACATCGCTGGGTTTAAGGGTCGGCTGCCCCGAAACATGGCTACGCATGCCAACCTCAGGAAATGTTGGGTTAAAGGTAATACCCGATCTGCCAGTTTTTAAAGATTGCAAAACTTCGGCCTGGTTATTGCCGATAGAGCTGACAATGCCAATGCCCGTTACGACAACGCGATTGAGTTTAAAAGAATTTTGATTAGCGGTCATTTTTTTTTAATAAAGCAATAAGAAAGTTAAATACCACACCTAAGCTACCGCCGCCATATAAAACGACTGCCACAATTTCATGCCCATTTATAGCTAACAGATAACCAACCCATAAAAACAACAAAGAAACGCCCGCGCCCAATAAATATTTTAAATATTCCAAAGCAATCGAATGATAAACCCTGCGCTCAACCATTTTCATGAATCTTATCCCTGCATTAGGAATCATTTTATTGTAATGTTCAATCTCTTGGGGCGGTGGTAAAGGGGCGGAGCGTTGCATACTCATGGCAATTATCTTGCCTTCCTTTGTTGTTCCATCATTGATGCGTGGGCGCAAAATGGTTGATGGTTTGGTAACAATAGTTGGTTTCTTTTTTAATCTTTTCATTATTTATTGTCCGCCACGTTGCCTAATTCATTATTTATTTCTTGTCTAAACATCTTGGTTGCTTCTGCCATGTCATGATAAATTTTTGCATAATCATTTTCTAATATAATATTATTATTTATCATCTGCGCAAAAAATGTTTCCTTATCATGCTTAGGAAAAAATGAAAAAGGAGCATAAAAATTTGTTACCATTTCACCAATCATTTTCATTGCCGAAGGCGAAGTCGAAACAAAAAAAGACTGACGCACCGCAAACTTATCACGACCGCTAGCCGAGCCTATGCGACTATTTTTGGAATTGCTTATTGTTTTTTTCATTCAGTTTTTTATCTATAGATTTATATTTCTTCGGCTATTTTGCCCATCATGAATTCATAGTAAGCAAAAAATAAAATTCTGTCAAGATAACCAGCCAATAGCATGCCATGGTAAAGTTGTCGTCAGTCTACGCCTTCGCCGAAAACAATCCCACCTTTAAATCTTTGGCTTGATAAACCAATTTACCATCAACCAGCAATTCGCCATCACCCACACCCATGATAAGACGATTAAGCACCAGACGTTTGATATGTACCTTGTAAGTTACCAATTTGGCGGTCGGCAAAACCTCGCCCGTGAATTTCAATTCACCAATGCCCAGCGCACGCCCCTTACCCACGCCGCCCAGCCAACCCAAATAAAAACCCAGCAATTGCCACAGAGCATCCAGCCCCAGGCAGCCTGGCATCACGGGGTCGCCTTTGAAATGGCAATCAAAAAACCAAAGAGTTTTTTTAATATCCAATTCGGCAATAATTTCACCCTTGCCAAAAATACCGCCTTCATTAACCTTGGTAATGCGGTCAAACATTAACATGTTGGGCAGGGGTAGTTGCGGGTTGCCCGCGCCAAATAATTCGCCATTGCCGCATGTTATCAAATCGTCATAACTATATTGCGATTTTCGGTGGGCGTAATGTGGGTTTAGCACGCGCGCGGTTGAGCGATTCAACACCTTATCGGTCGCATCCTTCAGCGGTTGCATGGCTTGTTCTGCTACATTGGTGGCAACGGTTTTAACTTTATCGGCCAACTGCCCCGCCAAATGGCCAGCCGAATCGACCATGGCGCCGCCGCTTGTTTTGGCAACATCAAGCGCGGTGCGTGGCACGGATTTTAAGATTTCTCCCGCCTTATCCCCGATGATTTTTTTATTAATCATTGCTTCTATTAAATATTATTATTCTATCTATCTGTATCTTATTTTATTCCTGGATACTATATACTGCATTGAATAAAAGGTAAAGTGCATTTACATTACATTTACTGTTAAAAATTAATAAATAACATGGGTGCGAAGAATTTTATTGCGGCAAAAAAGGTTGCAAATGATGGCGCGTGATAAACCCCCCGCCCAGCACTTGCCAGTTTTTCTTTTCGCCGTTTTTGCCGTTACCAGGCAATATTGTTTCATCCGCCGAAGCATCACCCCCATCATCGACCAATCCATACACCACCAATGCCTGGCCCGCCGCCACGCCCATCGCGGGTTCGTCAAATTGCACGACGACTTTATCATCGGTTTTTATCAGTCGCGCCTTAACGGGTTGCATGGTGGATCGGTATTTTACCGCCACCGAATCCGCAAACTTGGTAATATCGCCCAACCAATAACATTCTTGCAAGGTTACACCCCTGACAAGCAGGTCGTTTTTATCACCCACCACCACACGATTTTTTTGCGGGTCAACCGCCAACACGAACAAGGGGTCATGTTCACCCGCCAATTGGTTATCACCCGTTTTTTTCTTTCGTCCGCCAATTTTTAACCCGCGTCGCTGCCCCACCGTGTAATCGACCACGCCGTCATGTTGTCCTATCACCTCGCCGTTTTTTAAAACAATATCGCCCACTTGGTTGGCCTGGGGTTTTTTTTCTTTTATCACCGCGCGGTAATCGCCCCCTGGCACAAAACAAATATCTTGGGAATCAGGTTTTTGCGCCACCGCCAAACCAAAAAAATCGGCTAGGGCGCGGGTTTCTTCCTTGCTTATATTACCAAGCGGGAAACGTAAGAAATCCAATTGCGCGTGGGTGGTGGTAAACAAAAAATAAGATTGGTCTTTTTGGAAATTCTGCCCCGCCGCCAACAATTGTGGTTTGCCCTCGGCATCGCGCACCCGCCTGACATAATGACCCGTGGCCAGGGCCGCCACGCCCAATTTTTTTGCCATGGCATAGAGGTCGTTAAATTTTACCGTTTGATTGCATCTTACGCAGGGCAGTGGCGTTTCACCGCGCAGGTAACTGGCGACGAAATCATCGACCACCGTTTCCGAAAACCTATCTTCATAATCCAACACATAATGGGGGATGTTAATTTTTTGCGCGACACGCCGTGCGTCTTCAATATCGGCACCCGCGCAACATGCACCCTTTTTTTTTGTTGCCACCCCGTGGTTGTATAATTGTAAGGTTACGCCCAATACGTCATGCCCCAAATATTGTAACCCCGCCGCCACCACCGAACTATCCACCCCGCCCGACATGGCAACCAAGATGCGGCTAGGGGAATTGAGGTCAATTTCCCACCTGGCCAATATATTATTAATAAAAGTCTTATCCATAGGTTACCTTATGGCATTTATATCAAAAATGGCAAGATATTTGCAAATATCATTCGCCTTCCACCGTTAGCGGGTTGTGGAGGAATTATCAACCGAACGAAAGTTTTTTTACCAGTCTTCACTTAAGGATTATTTATTATGGCTTATTATAAAAAAAATGAAAAACAACCAAGCACCATGGTAAAAAATATGGCCAGGGGGAAAAATTTCCCCATCACCAAACGTTCGCCCGTTCGCCATAACACCCACGAAATAATGGATAAGGATATGATGGATAAGCCTGGCGTTGCACACAGCATGCGCCAACCGCGCGACGAAAGTGCTAAGCCAAGCAACCTAAAACACCCAAGCCTTAAAAGGGTGAACAGCAAACAAAACCCCATAGGGGTTATTGCTAGTTATTTTAGCGAACAATCATGGTATTTTGAACAATTCAACGATAACGAATTGTTGCTGGATATTGCTGGCGAATGGTGTCGTTATCGCTTTTGTTTTTCTTTTATTCCCGAACGGCAATTTTTTTATGTCACGGCGCGTATCGAATTGCCGCTGCCCGAAAAGGCAAAAGACCATTATAGTTTTCTGTTACAAGAACTGAATGAATCGATGAAGTTGGGTCATGTTGATTTATCACCCGAAGATTTCAAACCCGTGTGGCGTTGTTTGTTGCCGTTGCGCGGCACCAAAACCCTCACCCTTGGGCAATTGGCCGATGTGTTGGAAGAAGCCCTATGCGAATGCGATAAAATCTATCCTGCTTTTCAATTGTTTGTTTGGGGCGGCTATAATGCCGATGAAGCCGTGGCGTCGGTGCTGTTTCCCGTGGTTGGCTCGGCATAATATTTTTTTATGAGCGAAAGCCTCTCTATCCTCTCGGTTGGTTGCGGCAACATGGGGGGGGCGTTGCTTTCTGCTTTTCTTTCGGTTGCGCCGAAACCTTCCATCCTTGCCATCAGTCAAAACGAAAAAAAAATTCCAGGTATGAGCTGGCAACCCGTGGCGGCACCATTACGCGCCGACATGATGCCCGACATTATTTTGCTGGCGGTGAAGCCACAAATGGCCGATGAGGTTTTAACCAGATACCAAAAATTTTCATCAAGTATTTTTATTTCCATCATGGCGGGGAAAGATATTGATTATTTAGAAAAAATGCTAGGCCATGATAAAAAAATTATTCGCGCCATGCCCAATTTGTTGGTGAAGATAGGCAAGGGTTTTACCAGTTATTGCATGAATGGGAATTGCGCGGCAAGCGATGAAAGTATCTTACAAAAATTATTTATCCCCAGCGGGCAGTTAGAAAAAATTCAAGAGAAAGAATTTAACATCATGACTGCCCTGTTTGGTTGCGCCCCAGGATTTATTTTATACATGGCGCACGAGATGCAAAAAATTATTTATGACCAAGCGAAAATTGACATCAGCAATGAAAAATTGCGTCAAGTGATTAAAGACATGATAAGCGGGTCGATGGACATTGGCGGTGATAAATCGTTTGAAGATTCATACAAACAAGTCGCCAGCCGCGGCGGCATGACCGAGGCGGGGTTAGAAAAAATGGAAGGATTTAATAGCCTATGGCAAAGCGCGATGCGCGCCGCCATTGACCAAGCAAAAAAATTGTAACCTCAATGTTTATCACTTTGCTTGCAAAGTTAAATAATATATAGTTAAAGAATATATACCAAATCATATTTTTTATATTTTATAAAATACTGATATTACAATGGGGGATAATGGGGACCAAGATGGGACGAATCATTCGGCTTATTAAACAGGTAGCTAAAAAAAATTTTATACCTGTTTTTTTAAGCCTTTTTATAGGATTGTTGTTTTTATTTTTTTATGACCCTGCGGTTGTCAGCCTTTGTCTTTGTTTAGCCTTTGCCTTGTGGTTGTTTGTCATATTGCCAACCAAAAAAAATCTGGCGATTGTTGGCAAAAAAATCCCTGTCGCTTTCATAAAAAATATCTGTCTGGTGCTGGGCATTGCTCTGATCATTTTTGTTTTGGTTTATCAGCTGTCCGATATTTATAATGGCGGGTGGAAAGATGCCATACGCTCAAGATTTTACGCCATCAAATATTTGTTTTCATTAAAATACAATGGTTATTTTTTCATCACCGCCTGTTATATATTATCCCTGAAATTAATTAACCGAAAAAAATATTTTTTGGCTAGTATTTTGTTATTGTTATGTTTTTTCATCACCGCCACTTATCAATCGGTGTTTGATTATTTGCAAAACACGGGCGATGAAGCCTTGTTAGAATTGCAACATTTCAACCTGCATGATGCGGCCGCCCTGATAGACAGCTTATCTGGCAACGTCAATTTTGATGTTAATATCATTGGGATTATTTTGGCGATTGGCTTCGCCCATGGTTTAATAATCGCCAAAGAATATGTGCGGCAACATCACGCCGCCAGCAAATTGTATTTTAATATTTTTTATTTTTTGCTGATGGGCTTTTTTGTTTATCAACCGCTTGACCGACTTTATAACCGCTCCATCATGTCATTTATCAACAACCGAAATTTTGTTCAAAATATTCAACATCAATATGGCAACAATTTGCGCCCCCTATCATTTACCCGCCAAGGGTTGCAAATGGTGGTTTATATTGGCGAATCCACCAGCGCGCTCCATTGGTCATTATATGGTTATTACCGCCCCACCACCCCGCAATTAGCAAAATTATCATCACAGGGCCATTTGCTGGTTTTTCATAATGTTTTTTCAAACCATTCCCACACCGCACCGTCATTATTAAATGCTTTAAGTTTTCGTCCAACCGCACAAAATGTCTTTACCCCGATTGAATGGCAAAGCCGTATTCCCTTGGTATCATTATTAACGAAAAGTAATATCACCAACCATTACATCAGCACGCAAACCGCTGGCTTGGCGATTGATGCCTTATCCCTTAGCATGTTCCAAAATATCAACTATTTTAATAACGCCAATAGCAAAGACCATTTGTTTTTATTGCCCGCCCTAAAAAGGATCAGCAAAGATTTTCGTTACAACAATAATCATGTGGTTTGGCTTCATTCCTACGCTGGGCATACGCCTTATTTGCGATATTTGCCTTTTGGTTTTGACAGATCGGTTGATGATAGCCTTAGCACCCAGCCCATCACCAACATTACCAAAGACAGCAAGAAAATATCCTTGATTAATAATATTAACAATTATGATAGCACCATGACCTATATTGACGATAACCTTGCCAAGGTGATTAACCAGCTAGCTGCCAATCCCGTGCCGATTGTTTTTATTTATTTTTCTGACCATGGGGAAAGTCCTGATTATGATATGGGGCATGATTCATCACGGTTTCGCCATGAAATGTTGCGGGTGCCATTTGTCATATATTTTAATCAAGCGGCAAAATTATCTTACCCCGACCTATGGCAAAAATATCAGGGGTTGGCAAAAGCCTCGCAAAAAAATATCAGCCTGCTTAATCAATTGCCCTATACCATGGTTGATTTGTTTGGCGGCAACATGAATCGTTATGGCAATAACATTGTTATCAAACCCGTGATGGGGCAAAAAAATGACAGCCTTGAACCACTGTTGGTAAGGAATACACCCCAAGGTTTGACCTATGTTAATCTTAACCTTGTGCCATTTGCCAATGCCCCCAAGGCATCAATTAATCGCACCGACCCCGACACCAAAATTTATTTAGAAAATATGAATGGCGGCAAAAAATGTTATGATGTCATTGATATAAGGACGGCGGCGTTTGGTTCTTTCATCGCCCCCTGCCTTGCCATTGACAAACAATTGCCTAACACCAATCCCTTGCTTTTCACCGCCATCAAAAAAATTGCCACCAAGCAAGGGGTGGCAGTGAAGTAGGGGGATACACTTGACAGCACACCTTTATTTTGCTAAAAATATATTAAATATGCCTAACGGCGATTCACCCCGCTCCCCTTCATTATTATTAATGATAGGTGTGCGGGGACATTTTTTTAAGAATATGCCATTCTTCAAATCTCTTTTGCATAAATAATTACTATTTTATACAACTCTTATAGTCAATCAAAAACTGCGGGGCAAAAATAATGCCCTCAAGTAGCGTCAGCGATAGGGCAAAAATTATGCCCTCAAGCAGCGTTAGCGATAGGGCAAAAATAATGGCGCACATATGTTTGGGGCACGCGCCATCCCCTCAAGTAGCGTTAGCGATAGGGCAAAAATAATGGCGCACATATGTTGTGGGTGCTGGCGCACCCGGCGCGATTCGAACGCACGGCCTTTGCCTTCGGAGGGCAACGCTCTATCCAGCTGAGCTACGGGTGCTTATAGGCAATAAACCCTATAAAAAAATCCTTGGAAAAACAATGAAAAAACAACGAAAAAACGACAAAAAAAGACTAGACAATTTTTATAACCAACGTCGCACCCGTTGACAATAATCGTTATATTTTTTACCAAATTTTTTTTGCAAAATTTTTTCTTCGGGTATGATTTGAAAAGATTGAATATAGGAGAAAAATACAAATGCCCATACCAACGAAGCCAAGGAATTAAAACGCAACCCCGCCCCCAGCAATATTAAAAAAATACCCAAATACATGGGATTACGACTGATAGCAAAAACACCGTGCGTCACCAATTGCGTTGCCTGTTGCGGTTGCCGCGGGCTGAGGGTTGTGTTGGCACGGCGGAAAGCACCATTGGCCGTTATCAAACATACCGCGCCCATGAACATGCACACCAAAGCCAACCATTGAAAAATGGCAGGATAATTAAAAATAAAACCAGCCATCAGGTTGTCAAACAACCATAAACCATGCACCTGACCCAACCACCAAGAAAAAAACAAACAAACAATGGCCACCAACGGCGGTGGTATCAACAATTCAAGTTTTTGCAATATAACCATTTTCATTTAACCATAGACTACCTTACCATTTTATTGGCCAAGATATGCTGATAAAAAATAAAAAAATATTTTATTTCTTGTCTGCCTTGGCATCGCCCGCCTTGGCGGCATCGCCCTTGGCTGCATCGGCTCCCGCCGCTGCTTCGGTTGCGGCGCCTTCGGCTGTGGCCGCGCCATCGGCGGGGGCAACGCCCGCGCCCGAAACGGCTTGCGCTTTTTCGGCTTGAATATCGGCATCAACATCCATGCCGCGTGGTGTGGCAATGGTGGCAATGGTAAAATCGCGATCCTTGATAACGGGTTTAACGCCATCGGGCAATTTGAAATGGCTTATTTTGATAGCCTGCCCCATTTTAAAATTGGCTAGGTCAACCTCAATAAATCGTGGGATAGCATGCGGGCGGCACAACAATTCAACATCGTTGCGCACCACGGTCAACACCCCGCCGTTTTTTATACCCGCGCAAATTTCGGCGTTGATAAATCGCACGGGCACCATGATACGAATAACCGAATCGCCAAGCACGCGTTGAAAATCCACGTGGGTTGGTAATTCATTTAACAAATTCAATTGGAAATCCTTAACCACGGCCTCTTGTTTTTTGCCATTCATGTCCAACACAAAAAGCGTCGCCTTGATAACCCCCTTATGCAATTGTTTGATAATCGCCCTGGGGTCAAATGCTATCAATGCTGGCGTTTCGTTGCCGCCGTATAATACGCCAGGGACCATGCCCTTCGCCCGCACCGCGCGTGCGCCAGCGGAACCCGCCTTATCGCGCATTGTTATGGTAATGGTATTTTCGGTTGCCGAGTCGGCGGTTTTTGCTTTGGCCATGATTGCTCCTTCTTAAGCTTAATAAATTGGCTAACGGTGGTAAAGAATGGTTGGCAAGTTTTTACGATTTTTTTCTTATCAAATTTTTCTAAAAATTATTTTTTAGAAAGGCTTGAGACCTCCAGAAGTGTCACAGAAAACAACCAACCTGCTCATCTATCCTTGTTTTATATTCACCCCGCATAACTCAAAAAGAAAGAAAAAGCAAGAATTATCAATTATGAATATTGGGGGCAAAGACCCTACGCCCCCACCATCTACCCCGCCCGCGCCATCATGGGGCCATCCATAGATGAATCCTTTTTTGCTTGCCTGCTAATGCGCTTTTATGTATAGTCCTTGTGTACTTTATATTTGCATCGTAGTATTAGCATATTACTGATAATCTGATAGAAAGAAGGAAGACAATGAAAAAAATATCATTAGGCGGAGAACAAGACGGTCCGCCATTGGCGTAATCTTAGCTTAAATCGCAGGCTGGGACAGTGCTTTTTGACTTGGGGATATGCCTATGGCTGTATAATGCCGTATGTTGGGCATTTGAGTGGGTTAAAGGACTGTATTGTGAAGACCGCTTAATATTTATACAAAATATACTTTTGCTTTTTACCGCTATAGGCGCGTACGTTTCTTTTAGAAAATCTATTTCAGATTATAAGCGCAGCTCTAGCGTTAACCAAATAATACAAAAAAATGATAAAACTTTTTTAGAATATTATTACCAATATAGGGATTTAATAAACCAAGACTTTGAATTTAAAAAATTAAATGACGAAGAATATCAAGACGAAAAGAAAGCTGTGCGACACGTCTTATCACATTATGAATTTGTAGCTATTTGTATAAAAAGAAGGATATTTGATGAATCTATTTTTATTGATTTAGCTGGAGATAATATTATTAGTATTTACCATAACTCTAAAGATTATATAAAAGAACTTTGGCAAAAAGAAGGGTGGTCAGAAGGTAGCTTTAAAAAAAGGAACTGGGATAAGGATATCGGAAAAATAACTTATGGTAGTTTATATTGGTTGGTTGAGATAAAGTGGAAAAAGTCATATCAAAATTATAAAGATAAACTAACAAATAAGTAGGGGAGCCTAGCCTCTATTTTTACTGTTTATATTAAGGGGGAAGCAGTTAACTAATCCCCTATAAAACCCCTTGTTTATTCTTTACGAATCGGTATATTAATGCAACGAATCAGTTTATAAAAAATATTATATAGTCAATTTTTTCTTCCAACCCATCTTGCTTTATCCCAACCCATTCATTATTATTTTATTATGAAATTATCCATCGAAAAAAATATACTGCAAACCGCCCTGGGCCGCGTTGCCAATGCCATTGATAAAAAGGGCACTATTGCCATTTTAAAAAATATAAAAATGGTGGTGGAAAAATCGGGGCGCGCCATCTTCACCGCTACCGACCTTGATATTCAAATTGTTTCTGGGGTTGCCGCCACGGTTGCCACCGCGGGGGAAATAACATTGCCTGGCGCAAAATTGCAAGAAATCGTCAGCAAAATGCCCGACGGGTCGGAGATCAGCATGACGCTAAAGGAAAATGGCATGTTGGATTTGGAAAGTGGCAAAACGCGTTACCATATCAAAACCATGGCGGTTTCTGAATTTCCAAAATTGCAAGACGAAAAAACTTACCCTTATGAATTTGCCATTTCTGCCAGCGATTTGCAAAAATTGTTAGACCAAACAAAATTTTCTATCTCGCAAGAAGAAACCCGTTATTACCTCAATGGTGTTTACATCCACACCACCGACGACAAAATACTCACCACCGTTTCGACCGACGGTCATCGCCTCGCCCTGGCCTCCCTTCCCGCGCCCGCGGGTGCCGAAAAATTAAAGGGGGTTATTATCCCCAAAAAGGCCGTGTTAGAAATTACCCGTTTGCTTAACGAAATTGAAAACAAAAGCGAAACCAATGTTGATATTTGCATCGCCGACACCAAATTAAAATTGGACATGGGCGGCACCGTTATTTCGACCAAACTTATCGATGGGAAGTTTCCTGATTACATGCGCGTCATACCACGCGAAAATGAAAACCATATCACCATCCATGGCCAAGATTTTAAATCGGCGGTTGACCGTGTTTCGGCCATTTCGTCCGACAAAGTGCGTTCGGTTAAATTAAAAATAACCAACGGCACCATGCAATTAACCGCCACATCGCAAGATCATGGCGATGCCGAGGAAGAATTTGCCGTCGATTACAAGGGCGAAGAATTAACATTGAATTTTAATTGCAACTACTTGCTTGAATTGTTACAGGCCGCGGCCAGCGACAATTTAACCATGGAAGCCAAGGATAGTTTTACCCCCGTGTTGTTTAAAAACAAAAACGACGCCGCGGTGTTGTATGTGTTGATGCCGCTGAGAATTTAGCTAGCTACAAAACCTCTACCCCGACCTTGATGGTTTGGCCGCTGGTTATTTTTTCTGCTTTGCGCACTTTGCTATTCAACAGCAAAAAGTAATTTTCATCACGTAAAAACAGGGAAGTTTGCCATGAACTATCGCCTATCGTTGCTTTGATTTTAAGCGAGCGAAAACCACGCCGCCTATCTTGATAAACCATAAAAAATTCATCGGATAATTTTTTTGGCAAATGAATATAATGGTAAAATCCCTTGCCATGTTGCCCGACCATGACCACGTTTGAAAAAAATTTTTGCATCATCAGCGATGATAATTTATTTACCAATACAAAAATTTTTAAAAATAATTCCTAACATATCGTCGGGCGCGGTATAACCCAACAACATATCCAACGGCTCGATGGCCAATTTTAATTCTTCTGCCGAAATATCCACCGCGTTGGCCAAATATGCCAATTCGGCATGGTGGATAGATTTTTGTAACGCCGCCCGTTGCCTGTCGTTGGTGATGCCGCGCATTTCACCGCCCGCCAATTTATCAAGCGACGATTTTAATTTTTTCAAAAATTTATCCAGCCCCAATTCGCTTTTGGTGGAAAACAAAATATCGTCCTTGTCTAAAAAACTGGTTAATTTTTTTTTCAAATGGCTGTCGTTAATAATATCGGCCTTGTTGGCTAGGGTGATGTCGGTTTTCTTTTTGCTTACTTCAATCTTTTCCATGTCGCGCCCTTCTAAAAAAATATCTTTCATAAAAATTCTTATATCCGCAATTTCGGCCAGGCTGGCCGCCTTCACTATCCCCAATTTTTCAACCGCGCTTTTGGCGCGGCGTAGCCCCGCGGTGTCGTAAAATGAAACTTGATAACCAAACATATCGACATGCAATTCTATAACATCGCGCGTCGTGCCCGCAATGGGGGATACGATGGCGACCTCCCGCTTTGCCAACAAATTGGCGAGGGATGACTTCCCCACATTGGGCGCGCCGATGATAGCAACCGTAATACCATGTTGGCGCAGGGCGGCGCGGTTATCCTCGCTCAATTTTTTTGCCGAGACTATCCATTCTGCCAATTTTTTTATATTCTGTTCGGTTAAGTCGGCAGGAATATCCATTTCATGAAAATCAATGAAGGTTTCAAAAAAAGCCCTTAATTCTATCAATTTTTCGCGCATGGTTATAAGCCAGCTACTCAACGAATTTTTATCACCGCGCCATTGCGCCAGGGCGGTTTTGCGTTGTGCCTCGGTCTCGGCCATGGCCAATTCGTTGATACCCTCGGCCTCGACCAAATTCATTTTACCATGGCGAAAAGCACGCAATGAAAATTCCCCAGGTTCGGCCATACGCACCGATCTCATTTTTAACAACGCTTCAACCAACGCGGTTTTGATAGCGCGCGACCCATGGCATTGCAATTCCGCCATGTCTTCACCCGTGGAGGATTTTGGCCCAGGGAAAAAAATAACCAGCGCATTGTCTATCAATTCGCCATCGGCATCGCGCAGGTCGCATAATGTTGCATAACGCGGCTTGGGCACCTTACCCATTAACTTTTCCAACACTGATCTTACTTGACTGCCCGACAGGCGAAACACCATCAAGGCCGCCCGTCCCTGCCCCGTGCTTTCTGCAAAAATTGTGTCGCTTAAGCCGCTTACCATGGTTTAAGTTCTAGCAAAGCCAGAACAATATAATCAAGCCATATGAATATATTAATTATCCCCCAAGCAAGTCGTCATAACGCCACCATTATTAATGATGGGATGGAACACGCGTCGCGCAAGGTTTTATAAGTTTTAATTCTTTGCTGATTTTCCTTTTCTCTCTCAATATTTCAATATCATGATGTATGCTTAAAAAAAACCCTTCGGTCATTTTAAAATAACGACAAAGCCGAAGGTCGGTATCCGCCGTCATGCCGCGCCGCCCACGCACAATATCATTGATGCGGTTGGCGGGCACCTTAATGGCTTGCGCCAATTGATTGCCCGACAGGTTTAATGGCTTCATAAATTCAAGCAACAAAAATTCACCAACATGGGGAATGTCTATATATTTTTTCATGCGATGGTCATCCTATTTATTGTATGTATCGCATACAATAAATACTATTGTCAATCAAGAAGGTTATTAATGGTAATCAACAATTTCGACATCATAAACATTATTATCATCACCCCAATAAAAACATATTCTATATTGTTGATTAATACGAATAGAGTGATAACCTTTTCTGTCGCCTGATAATTTTTCCAAATGATTGCCTGGCGGACTATCTAGGTCTTGCAATTTTATAACGGCGTGAAGCGTTCGCAATTTCCTAAAAGCAGGTTGAAGGATTTTTTCTGGAATTTTTTTAGAAAATTCACCATAAAAAATTGCTTCGGTATGTTTGTTTTTAAAAGATTTTATACTCATGCCCAAGAATTATACATGATTGGCATGGCTTGCAAGGGCGAAAACTGCTTGCCAGAATTAGTTTTTTATTATCTTTTGTCATCAAACCTTGCCAAGCCATAAACTCCCTTTTCTTTGCCCTGCAACCTTGCCCACATTTGGTCGCCCCAACTGTAATGCCACCATTCGTTCGGGTGATTGGCAAACCCATGTTCCAACATGGTCCAATATAAAATACGACGGTTGGCGCACGCTTCTTCGTCCGACGTGCTGTTGTATCTTGGCGCGTTTTGTTCAAAATAATCGGTGTGAGACAAATCACAAAAATCGTCGAACACCGACCCCATGAAGGGTGCATCGCAAAACTTACGCCCGCCATCATCAAAAACCAGGGTCAGGTCTATCGCACCGCCGCTGGCATGGGGCGACGGCGAATATTCACTCTCGCTGGGGGCTGCCCAATATTTTTCGGTTTCGGTCATCACCTGCTCTTGAGAAAAATGGGGATTAGCTTTTTTTACTCTGGCGGGCATCCATTCGTCATGAAAATATTGTTGCACCGCCAACGGGCGATAGGCATCATGCAGGAATAATCTTAATCCCCCATTTTGTAATTGCTTATCGATGGTCAATAATTTTTGCGCCACGGTGTGCCGAGCATAAAGCCCCGCGATAGAACCCTTCACCGATTCATGATAGGGCGGGTTATCAACCCGATGGTAATAATTTTTACCCAACAACCCCAAAGCCAGCAGGTCCACCAATGGTTCGGCAAAATAAGCAGAAGATGGGTCAACCGCATGTTGCCGATAACCCAGGCGTAGCTCGCGCGTTTTTTCCAAATTAGCAATGGGTTTTTGCCTTAATGAAATAAAATGGGGGTCGGCGAATGGGTTCATAAAAAAATTATTTTCTTACTATGTAGCAAACAAACCATCACCGCGCCACCACAACGCCAGGACAAGCTTGAAAAAAAAACGCGCTTCAAGCCGCGGTGGCCATACGATTTTTTATCAAATCTTCCACCACCGTGGGGTCGGCAAGGGTGCTGGTATCGCCAAGGTCTTCTAACTTACCCTCCGCAATTTTTCGCAATATGCGGCGCATAATTTTACCCGAACGGGTTTTGGGCAAACCACCCAACCCCGTGAATTGAATAATGTCGGGGGTGGCGATGGCGCTAATTTCTTTGCGCACGCTTTCTTTTAACGATTTTAACAATTCATTTTTTTCATCGTCGTTTGCAAATTTGATAGAATTTTTTAAGGTAACAAAAACATAAATGCCCGTACCTTTTATATCGTGGGGGTAGCCAACCACCGCGGCCTCCGCCACCGCGGGGTGTTGCACCAACGCCGACTCAACCTCCGCCGTGCCAAGGCGATGACCCGAAACATTTAACACATCGTCGGTGCGCCCCGTTATCCAATAATAACCGTCCTGGTCGCGCCCCGCGCCATCGCCCGTGCAATAATAACCAGGAAATTGTTTGAAATAAGTATCGATAAACCGTTGATGGTCGCCAAACACCGTCCTCATCTGCCCTGGCCAACTGTCGGCAATGCACAAATTGCCGCGCACCATACCATGTTCGTCGGGTTGGGTATTTTCTTTCCCTTCATCATCCAGCAAGACAGGACGCACGCCAAAAAATGGTTTGCTGGCCGCGCCCGGTTTTTGCGGGTGAGCAAAGGGCAACGGGGTTATCATCGCCCCGCCCGTTTCGGTTTGCCACCAGGTATCGACAATCGGGCAACGTTCTTCCCCCACAACTTTGTAATACCAACGCCAGGCCTCGGGGTTGATGGGCTCCCCCACCGTGCCCAAAATTTTTAATGAACTGCGCGATGTTTTTTTAACGGGGGCATCGCCTTCGCGCATCAACGCGCGTATCGCCGTGGGCGCGGTGTAAAATATATTAACTTGATGTTTGTCGATAACTTGCCAGAATCGGCTGGCATCGGGATAATTGGGCACGCCTTCAAACATGACGGTTGTTGCGCCATTGCATAACGGGCCGTAAACGATATAACTATGCCCCGTCACCCAACCAATATCCGCACTGCACCAATAAATATCGCCGTCGTGATAATCGAACATCAATTGGTGGGTGTAGCTAGCATAAACCAAATACCCGCCGCTGGTATGCAACACGCCCTTCGGCTTACCCGTTGAGCCCGAGGTATAAAGAATAAACAGCGGGTCTTCGGCATTCATCGCCTTGGCAAGATGCTGTGGCTTCATAGGGGCGACGGCTTCATGATACCATCTATCGCGCGACTGATTCATGTCCACCGCATTACCCGTGCGTTGCACCACCAAAACCCGCCGCACCGCGAAGCCCGCGCCTTCACATTTAGCAAGGGCCATGTCGACATTTTTCTTGAGTGGCACCACCGCCGCGCCGCGCAATCCTTCATCGGCTGTCATAATATAATCCGACCGACAATCCATGATACGCCCCGCCAATGAATCGGGCGAAAAACCACCAAACACCACCGAATGGATGGCACCAACACGCGCCACCGCCAACATGGCGAAGGCGGCCTCGGGTATCATCGGCATATAAATGGTAACCCGATCCCCCTTTTTTACGCCATCGGCTTCTAAAAAATTGGCAAGGCGCGCTACTTCATCATGAAGTTCTTGATAGGTTATGGCGCGGCTTGCTTCGTTGGGGTTATTGGCTTCCCACAGGATGGCGCATTGCTTGGCGCGTTGCGGCAAATGCCTATCGATACAATTTTCGGCAACATTCAAATCGCCATCGGCAAACCAATGAATATGAAAATTTTTTATATCGTAGGATGTTTGCTTAACCTTGCTATAGGCTTTTCGCCAAGTAACCCGCTGGCCAACGCGCCGCCAAAATTCATCGGGGTTGGCAACCGATTCGGCGTATAATTTTTCGTAAGCGGCTAGCGTAACATGGGGCGGGCGACCCTGCCCCATTTTTATATCAATGATTTGATTATCATCCGCGCCCATAATTTTCTGATTATGACTCGCTATAAAATAAAATACAAGAAAAAAATACTGGCGATGGCGGGTTATGCTAACCCGCCAAAACCAGCCATTTTTTTATCAGGTAAATTACTTAAAAGGTAAACCCGAGGAAGGCACCCGCAGCCAAACTATGGTTGGCGCTTAGGCTATAACCCTCTTTCTTGGTGGCGAAGGCATAATAATATTTGCCGAATGCCCCCACCGAAATAGAACTATCCGTCGTGTAATCCAATTGCAAGGTGCCAATGATATTATGTTGCAGGAACCCCACCGCGCTGTCTTTATCGCTATCAGGCAAAAACCTATCTGCGCCCCTGCCCAATTTGGCATCGTTCGCTTCACCAGCCAGGCCGCTTACCTTAATAAAATTCATGGCATAATCAGCACCGAAGGTAAAACCAAAATTATTGCCAACCCTTGCGCCAAAACCAGCCACCGCCATGTAATTGTTGATGGTGCCGCGTTGCGGATCGGTCGCGGTGCTTAGATAGGAATTGTTGGTGGTGAAGTCTTGACGAATGTAATCAAATCCCCCGCCGACAAAGAATGTTCCAAAATCATAACCCACCCTAAGCCCGCCACCATAACCAGTTTTACGGTTTAGATTATAACTATCGCCCGTCATGTCGTTGCTTAATGATAAGGTTGAGAGGCCAGCAAATTTACCCAATTTTTCTGAGGAGGGCACGTTAAACAACGCTAGGGCTTGAGCGCGTATATAAACACCGCCCTTTTCCCTTTCTGCGGGGACGACCTTGACCATCACCAACTGTGTTTGTTCTTTATCTTGCGCGAGGGCTACATTGCCCGCCGTTAAGCCAACCATCAAAGCAAATAATGCTACGCTGTTTTTTAATATGGGTTTTATTTTCATGATTGTCTACCTTTGCTTTGTTAGTTAATGATTATCATTGTTTTTTTATTATGCCTGCCCCGACCAATAAATTATTTTTATCAACCTTGTCAACTTAATACCAAAGTATCTTTGATTATTATACAATAAACCATTTCTATATTGCAAGTAAAAAAATCTTCTTTTTAATCATTTTTTAGAATAAAATAATAATATTTACCAATTAAATAGGTATATTTAGAAGTATTTTCTATAAATAGAAGAAATATCAATGAAAAATGTATACATACCTAAAGTTGTTAGAAAATATTACCAATCATTTTAGTATAATCCCTTTAGTAAACAAAGAATTTGGTTGGACAAGTAATTTCTTAAGTAAATGATAAATAAAGATAAAAATATTTTTTTAGAAAAAGGTTGATTTATCAAATTTTTTAAAGCAATATACTTCGATAAATACGAAATAATAAAAAATATAATAAAGAGATAAAAAAATTTTCTAACGTAAAAAAAAATGAGCGAGCCCATCCCCAATCCCAATATTGCACGGCTGGGCACCGAAAGTGCTTTCTCCATTACTGCGCGGGTTGAAGAATTAAGGAAAAAAGGGCGCACCATTTATAACCTGAGTATTGGGCAACCCGATTACAAAACCGCACCCCATATTGCCGAAGCCGCGATAAAGGCTATCAGAGATGGTCACCATGGCTATACCCACCCACGCGGTATCATACCGTTGCGCGAATCGGTCGCCCGTTATTTCCATCGGCAATATCAAGCCAGCATATCACCCGATAATGTGTTGGTTGTGCCAGGGGGAAAAATGGCGATATTCATGGCCATTACCATGTTTGGCGGCGCGGGCACCGAAATTATTTATCCTGACCCTTCCTACCCTATTTATCGTTCGCTGATAGATTATGTGGGTTCAACCGCGGTTGATGTTCCATTGCTGGAAGAAAACAATTTTTCTTTTTCGGCCGAAGATATTTTACAACGTTGCAACGCACGCACGCGGTTAATCATTGTCAACAACCCCGCCAACCCCACGGGCGGCGTGTTGGCAAAACAAGAAATTGAAAAATTGGTGGCGGGGTTAAAAAATTTCCCCCATGTTATGTTGTTGGCGGATGAGGTTTATTCGCGTTTGATTTATGACGATGCTCACCATGTAAGTTTTTTGCAATACCCCGAAATCTATGACCAATTGATATTGTTGGACGCGGTGTCAAAAACTTACGCCATGACGGGTTGGCGGTTGGGGTTTAGCGTTTGGCCCGAAAGCCTTATCAATCGCGCCACGCGTTTTGGGGTCAATATTTTTTCTTGTGTTAACGCCCCCACCCAATTTGCGGGTATTGCCGCGTTGGATGGTGACCAATCATCGGTCGAAAAAATGCGCCAACATTTCGACGTAAGGCGAAAACGCATGGTCGAGCTTATTAATGACATTCCCCATTTTTCGGTGGGCTTGCCGCGCGGATCCTTTTTTGCCTTTGCCAATATAAAAAAATTAATCGCCGCCAAGGGTGGCAACAGCAGTTCTTGGCACACCAAATTGTTAGAGGAATCGGGAGTGGCCACCACGCCAGGCGACACATTTGGCATTCATGGCGAAGGCTACATTCGTTTTTCCTACAGTTGCGCCGATGATGATATTGAGCAAGCCATGGCTTTGGTAAAAAAATTCGTTAGCTAAAAACGATCTTGGTTGCACGCCAAAAAAATTATTTTTATTTCTTTATCAATAAGTTAATAACATCGGCGCGATAAAGGCGATAGGCGGGGAAAATCGCCGCCACCAAGCCAATCAAAAGTGCAAACCCCATCACCCATAATTCTTGGGGCAGGAAGGCCAAATTATCAAGGTTGATATAGCGGCTGGCCGATAAGAAATAAGAAACCACACCATAAAAAACATGGCCAAGCAACAACCCGCCCACCGCGCCCAGGGCGGCAATTAACAATGCCTCACCCAAGATTAAAGAAACCAATTTTACGCGGCCCATACCCAAACTGCGCAACAATGCCCAATCATATTGCCGTTCGCGCAAAGCCTGAATAAGCGATGACATCATGCCTATCCCCGCCAGCACCATCAAAAAATATCCCAAAGATATGATAGCGTTGGTGCCAAAACCCATGAAATTGATAAGCCGTGCAATTTCGAATGCTGGGTTGGCGGCCTGCAATGTTTTGTAATCGTTAACCATACGCGGCATCGTCGCCGCCCCCAACGGCGATTGATAGGTAATAAGCAAGGCGGTAATCTCTCGCGGCATGATGGCGCGATGTTCCTTCGCCGCGTCATGTTCATGCACTGTCCAAACCGATGACATGGGGGTCAATATCAGCCTATCCAACACCGTGTCATTTTTACGTAAAATACCGACAACTTGATAGGGGGTGGCGATATGAACTTCGTCATTGATGCCCGTCGGCACGATGCCGTGACTGCCAGCAAAAACATCACCCAATTTTAATTTCGTCCTGGCGGCGACATCGGCCCCCACCACAACTTCCAAATTATTTTGAAACATCGCACCACTTGCCAATTGCCCATGATAGAGGTTCACATAATCTGGTGTGGTGCCAACAATCCTTGCCGTTTGGTAATTATCGCCAAATGCCAAAGGTATGGATTGTTTTATCAAAGCTCGCGTCATGGGCTTGCTGGTTAATTGATTAACTTCCTGTAATGAAATATTGCCCGTGGGAATATCAAGTTGAAAAACCGATGACAAAATAATCTGCATCGGACTGCCTTTCGCGCCAACAACCAATTGTATCCCCGCCAGGTTGTTGGTAAATTGTTTGCCCAATTGCGATTGGGTTAACAACAACCCAACTATCAACCCAACGCCAGTCGCGAAGGTTAAAACTTGCAACGCGTAATAAAACGGTCGGTAAAGAATATAAGAAAAAATAATTTTAAAGCTGGAGAGCATGAGAAGCCTTATACAATATTATTTACAAATTGATGGTTTTATCAAAATATTTTTTTATCCGCGCGTCGTGCGTTGCCACCACCAAACTGGCTTTGGCATCGCTGGCGACCCTTAGCAACAATTTCATAGCATCATGACAGGATGCGTCATCAAGAGCCGAGGTAGGTTCGTCGCCAAAAATAATACGCGGTTGGTGCACCGCCGCCCGCGCAATGGCAACGCGTTGTTGTTGCCCAAGGCTTAACTGGTCGGGTTTTTGCTCTGCCAAATTTTCTATCCCCACCGCTTGCAACAATTCCATCGCAAATTTTTTGGCGGCTTGCTTATCAACCTTGGCATGGGTATTTTTAATTTGTGCCGCGTAGAACACCACCAGCAGATTTTCCAACACGGTTAGCGACCTCATTAAATACAAGGACTGATATATCACGCCAATTTTCTTGCCACGGAACGATTCTATCATGGCTGGCGCCATGGTGGCGAGGTTGACACCGTCGATGAATAACGATGTATCACTTTGTTGCTTGCCTGTAGCCATGATGGGTAGCAACCCCGCCATGGTGTAGAGTAAGGTGCTTTTACCCGAACCCGAAGGGCCCAATATCAAACCATGTTGCCCGCTGTTCAAAGAAAAATCCTTGACCGTCGCCACTGTTTTTTTACCGTGGCCTACCGAAAGGTTTTTGATTGCCAGCATTTTTTAATATTCTAATATTGCAGAACCTTGGCGTTTTTTAATTGAAAGAACATACCCTGGGACTGTTCTTCCACCATGTTGAGGGTTCCTTGAACCTTTATCATTTTTTCACTCCACGCAATGGGTTTGTCTATGGTGACCTCCATAAACTCGGTTGGTTCCCCTGGCGGATGATAGGCGCAAACTGGCGTCCATTTGGTTAATAAAAAATGAGTAAATTTTTCGGTCGATTCCAGCGGCAATATAAAGCCGCTGATGGTGATATCTTGCGCTTGGAATTTCTTTACGCCATCGGGAAATTTTGCACGATAGGTTTCCGCCTTGGCATCCACCGAAATTTTGGCGGTTGCCATCTCTTTCCAAAATGAGTCGCTGCTATAGGGTAAAGTTTTTTGAGTCTTCTTCTCATCGGCGGGTTGAAGCGATGTTGCGTTCTGGGCCAAAGCACATGACCCGCCCAGCAACAAGGTTGCCAGCACTAAGCCCATAAATTTTTTTACCATCTTATTGTCCCTTAATCCCTCATTGCTTTATTATATTTTTATTATGTTGGCAATGAATTAATTGCAATAGACAGCGTAATCACGCGGAACATAAATGCCAAAGGTTATCATTCCCAAAATCCCACTCAGGACACCCAAACTTGATTCCACCTTAGCAACGCGGCTTGCCCCGCCACAAATGCGCGCGGCATCAATTTCTACATCTTGGGCAACGCCGTAAATAAAGAAATTCGACATGTTTTTTTCTTTTATAAATGCCCTATCATTGCCGCTGATTTTAAAAGATTGGGTTGAGCAGCCTTGCAATGTCATCATGGCAAGCACGGCACACAACATTAATGATTTTTTCATGGTTCCTTCGCTTATTTTTCTCGGTAGCAAAGTCCCTTAAGAATCAAGATACGCGCCGCCCTTAACCCTTGTCAATCATGAAACGCTGTGGCGCGCTAAAATGTCATTTCCCGCGCCTGGAAAAATCTTTCGGCAATTTTACTATACCTTGTGCCTGACCGCGCGGCCTTGCTGCCTCTTCCATTCGCGGGTTTTGATGGTTTCGCGTTTATCAATTTCGGTTTTGCCCTTGGCCAAGGCCAATTTTACCTTGGCAAAGCCGCGGCCATTAAAAAAAATTTCCAGTGGTATAAGGGTTAAACCATCGCGCTTCACCGCCCCTATCAATCGTTTTTGTTCTTGCTTGGTAAGCAACAATTTGCGATGCGCCTTTTCTTCATGTTTTTGGCGCGCCTGGCCAAAATCACCAATGCTGGCATTGAACAAATAAACTTCGCCATCTTTCAACCCCGCATAACTGTCGGATAAATTGCACCGCCCCAGGCGCAGGGCTTTGACTTCCGACCCCTTCAACACCAAACCAGCGATAAGGTCAGAAATAATTTCATAATCAAATCGGCCACGCCGATTTTCGGCGACTCGCCCATGGCTTATATAATGTTGTTGCTTGGTTGCTTTTTTGCTCATGATTTTTTTGCTCTATTATGCCTTATCACTCCATCGTCGGCGCGGGCAATATGTTTTTGCCTGGATGTCATTCCAAGCCCAGGTTGCGGTCGTGGCTGGGGGTCGCGACCGTAACCTACCACTTCAAGCCCGCGTGGCGCATGGCTTCCTCGACCATTTTTTTACCCGCGGCGGAACATTCCACCAACGGGGCACGCACGCTGGTGCCGCATTTTCCCAACAATGATAAAGCATATTTGGTTGGGGCGGGGGAATTTTCACAAAACAATGCTTTGGTTAAAGGGAACAGCATATCGCGCAGGCGAGCAAAATTTTGCATGTCGGATGTTTCAAAACTATCAAACATCTCAGCACATAATTTTGGTGCCACATTGGCGATGACCGAAATACAACCCACCCCGCCCATTGCCAAAAATCCGGCGAAGGAGGCATCCTCCCCCGACAGCAAAATAAAATCATTGCCCAAGGCCAAACGTTGTTCCATCGCCCGCGGCAAATTGTTGGTGGCGTCCTTGACCCCGATGACATTGGGCGCGGCGTCATGAATTTGTTTGATGGTTTCGGGCATGATGTCTATCACTGAACGACCAGGAATATTATAAAGGATGATGGGAATTTTGACCGCGCGGGCAATGGTGGTAAAATGCAAAACCTGGCCCGCGGGCGATGGTTTGTTGTAGTAGGGCGCCACGACAAGCAAGGCATCGGCGCCAACCGCCTCAGCCCTTGTTGCCAATTCAATGGCTTCGCGCGTTGAATTGCTGCCCGCGCCAGCAATCACGGGAATACGCCCCGCGGTTTGTTGCACGCATAATTCAACCACCCGAATATGTTCATCATGGCTTAGGGTGGGGCTTTCCCCCGTGGTGCCAACGGGCACCAGGGCGCGACTGCCCGCGGCGATTTGCCATTCAACAAAATTGGCAAAGCATTTTTCATCCACCGCGCCATTGTTATCAAACGGCGTAACCAGGGCGGGCATGAAGCCACGCAACATGGATAGATAATTTTGGGGCTGCAACCTTGTCATGATAATTTTTATAGCAACAATTTTCTTAAATTACCAGCCGTTGTGCTCCAGCATATTTTTTTTATTGCTATGCAATTTTATTATGGCCGATGGCCAAAAATTTCTTGCGTTATTTTTTGAATCGCTTTACATTAAAAACCATGATTTCAACTGGACAACCATCACCCGAACAAAAATTATCTGAACTGGGTATCACCCTGCCCACCCCCGCCAAACCCGTGGCGGCCTACGTGCCATTTGTCATGACGGGCAATTTGCTTTTTATATCGGGGCAATTAAATATGGTCGATGGCAAAATTGCGCAAACGGGTATCGTGGGGGAGGATGCCACGGTTGAGGATGCCGTTGCCGCGGCAAAATTATGCGCCATTAATATTTTGGCGCAAACCAAGGCTGCCTTGGGCGATTTGTCGCGGGTTAAACAAATTGTCAAATTGGGCGGGTTTGTTGCCTGTTGCGAAGATTTTACCGAACACCCCAAGGTTATCAACGGGGCGTCAGAATTAATGGAAAAAATATTTGGTGAGGCGGGCAAACATGCAAGGTTTGCGGTTGGCGTGGAATCTTTGCCATTAAATGCAGTGGTCGAGATTGATGCGGTTATAGAATTTACAAAATAAAAAACAATTTGCCTTGTTGATGTAAATCATTCATGGTATTTTTATAAAGGAGCAATTCAAATGGCAAAAGAAACCAAAACCAGCGCTGGAAATTTATCACCTGAAAAATCAAAAGCCTTAAGCGCGGCCCTCAGCCAGATTGAGCGCAACTTTGGCAAGGGTAGCATCATGAAGCTTGGTGCCAAGCAACAAGAAAATATTGCGGTTATATCAACGGGTTCGTTGAATTTGGATATTGCTTTGGGGGTTGGCGGCTTACCGAAAGGTCGCGTCATCGAAATTTACGGCCCTGAAAGTTCGGGTAAAACCACTTTGGCATTGCATGTATTGGCGGAGGCTCAAAAGCAAGGCGGCCAAGTCGCCTTCATCGATGCCGAACATGCGCTGGATCCATCCTACGCCAAAAAACTTGGTGTTAATATTGATGAAATGTTGATATCGCAACCCGACACGGGGGAGCAGGCTTTGGAAATTGCCGATACCTTGGTGCGGTCGTCGGCGGTTGATGTGTTGGTGATCGATTCGGTGGCGGCGTTGGTGCCACGCGCCGAATTGGAAGGCGAAATGGGCGATGTGCAAGTGGGCACCCAAGCACGATTGATGAGCCAGGCGTTGCGCAAATTGACGGGCACAATACACAAATCCAATTCGATGATTATTTTTATCAACCAAATTCGTATGAAAATTGGCACCATGGGTTACGGCAGCCCCGAAACCACCACGGGCGGCAACGCGTTAAAATTTTACGCTTCGGTGCGGTTGGATATTCGGCGCATTGGCGCGGTGAAACATGGCGATGTGGTGATTGGCAACCAAACCAAGGTTAAGGTGGTGAAGAACAAAGTTGCGCCGCCGTTTCGCATTGTTGAATTTGATATTTTATATGGCGAAGGTATTTCGCGCGTTGGGGAGGTTATCGACCTTGGCCTAGCCGCGGGGGTTATAGAAAAATCGGGCGCATGGTTTTCTTATGGCGAAGAACGTATTGGCCAGGGGCGCGAAGCGGTGCGGGCGTTTTTGAAAAACAATCCCGATGCCTGCAAAAAAATTGAAGCGCAGATAAAAGAAAAATCAGAAAAAATTTCTGAAAACATGTTGGAAGAACCGATGATGCCAGGCGAAGAAGACGGCCCGCCCCCGCCGTTGGAGTAGGGTAATTAACTGACCAAGGGACAATTATTTAATGAGCAAACAAAGCAAAGAAATTGTTTGTAGATAGTGAGAATTATCCCTGAAACTTCAAGCGAAGCAATAAGCAAGGCCACCTCCGCCAGCACGCCATACCCAGCCATTATCCCCGCGCCATTACATAAGGTGCAATACCATCGCGGCGGCTAGAATGTGCAATACCATCGCGGCGGCTATGCCCGCCCCCAACAATATGCGCCACCATGCAAAAATAGTTAGGTCATGTTTTTGCAAATAACCAACCAGCCATTTCACCGCCGCCCAGGCGGTTATGAATGACATCACGAACCCCGCCAACAAAACGCCCCAATCATTTTGCGCCAATAATTCATGGCCATGTTGTAACAATTTAAAACCCGACGCCGCGGTAAGGGTTATCACCCCCAACAAAAATGAAAATTCTATCGCCGCGCTCAACCCCAAACCAACCAACACCCCGCCCAACATGGTGGCCAGGCTGCGGCTGACCCCAGGCCACATGGCCATACATTGTATGAAACCTATCAACAATGATTGCCGCCAAGTTAATTTTTCTATCGTGCCTTTTTTCATGCGATATTGCGCGGGCAACAACAATATAACCACCCCACCCGCAATCCACGCCACCACCACGGGCCACATGCCAAACAAATATGTTTCAATTTTTTTATCAAACAACACCCCCAACACCGCGGCGGGTAAAAAAGCCACCAACAAATTTCTTAACAATATAAAACCTTGGCGGTCGCGCGCCAACAAACCACTTAATAATTGCCAAAAACGGTGGCGGTATAATGTCAACACCGCCAAAATGGCTCCCCCTTGGATAGCAATGATGTAAGCATTGTTCACCGCATTTTCTTCGATGCCCAATAATTTTTGGGTAAGGATAAGATGCCCCGTCGAACTAACGGGTAGATATTCGGTGATACCCTCGACCAGGCCCAAAATAATAGATTGAAAATAATTCATAAAACCCTTCCCCCCGATATTAAGGCGCAAAAATAAAGCAGTTCCCCCAAAATTACAAGAAGAATAGCGGGATAGAATATAAAGGGCGCAATAAAAAGAAAATAGCCAGGGTTGTCAACAGAAAAAATGCACCATTTATAAAATAATAATTATAATAATCAAGTATAAGCAATGAAAATGTTGCAACCGTCGATTAGCATTTGCCTTGACATAAAGACAAAGATAATGTTAAATAACGAGATAGGGACAGGCAATATAGGGACAGGTTCGTGGAGGGACATTCACCCTTTGGGTGATTTTTTTGCGGCATATTTATTGTCAAAAAATCTTATAACCTGAATAATATCAATACGGAGGATATTATGAAAAAATTGTTTCTCTTAGCATCGGTGGCTTTGTTAGTCACAGGTTGCTCAAAAACCTTAAAAGAACAAGCATTGGACAAATGCAACGCCAATCCAACCTTAACTGAAGTTACCGTTGAATCAAGCAACAAAAACATGCCCCCCTTTAATTGCGCGCATTTAAAACGGCAAAGCCAACCAGCAAAGCCCAAATCTGACAATGCGCCAAAAACGCCAATTCAAGGTAGCTAACAAAAGGACCAGCCGATAATTTTTTTTTCGGCTGTGGTTGAAAATTACCATGTTGTCAAATAATAACCCGCATTTGTGCGCGTTATCTTTTGGCACATGGTTTTTTTTATGGTGTTGAGTATTTGTATTTGGCGTTCCCGATGGAATTCGAACCAACGGCCCGCGATATTCTTTTGAATATCGCCAAATAAAATTACCAAGCAAATTGGTCGATGAAAAAATAAAACTGATGATGTTGGCGTTCCCGATTGGATTCGAACCAACGGCCTTAGGATTAGGAATCCTACGCTCTATCCAGCTGAGCTACGGGAACATCTGATTATCCCTTATCAAAGCCCCGCACAAAGCGCAAGAAAACCATAAGAGGTGCTTTGCTCGCGTATCTGGCCTAGGCTATTTCGCCACCTCAAGCTTCACCAAAAAAATAAGCAACAGGCTTAATCGTCGTTGTTGATAAAATGTTCGGATGTTAAGTCGGTAGAAATGGCGATGACGCCCGACCTGACCAATTCAACCTTGCCCATGTCATGCACCCATTTGACAAATTGTTCTATGTCATGCGGGGTGCCCGAATATTGAATAATGATACCGCTTGATGTTTTTTTTATCACCTGCGCGCCTTTTTTTTCTACTTGGGAAGCTATTTTTTCAATCGATCCATTCACCAATAATTTTATCAACACCACTTCAGCAGATAAAAAATTACCATCGGTGGTCAAATCATGCACCTCATGCACGGGTATCAACCGCGCCAATTGCGCTTTTATCTGGCGAATTGTTTTTTCGGTACCCGATGTCAGCAATGTAATGCGCGACAAATGATGATGCTGGCTAACGGGCGATACGGTAAGGCTTTCAATATTATACCCACGCCCCGAAAACAAACCAACCACCCGCGCCAACACGCCTGGTTCATTATCCACCACCACGGCCAGGGTGTGAAATCGCGACCTGCTTTTTTCGTCGCTTATTTCATAGGCCGAGGCTGGCGGCGTGTCGTTTTCAATATTTTTTTTTGCGCTTGCCATTTTTTTTATCCAGTTATGTAATCATTAAACCAATGTTTTTCCTGCTTTATCGATAATTTGACCGCCGAGCCCAGGTTGATTACCCTCAGGCGCCAGCAACATTTCATTATGGGGCTTGCCCGACGGTATCATGGGGTAGCAATTTTCCATGGGGTCAATACAAACATCCACCATCACGGGGCCAGGGTGCGCCAACATTTTGTCTATCATCGCATCAAGTTGTTTGGGGTGTTCAACACGCAACCCCAACCAACCAAAACTTTCCGCCAATTTAACAAAATCGGGCAAGGAGTCAGAATAACTTTCGGAATAACGACCACCATGCAACAATTCTTGCCACTGCCGCACCATACCCAAATATTCGTTGTTCAAAATAAAAACCTTCACGGGCAAACGATATTGTTTGGCGGTCGCCATTTCCTGAATATTCATCAAAATGGAACCTTCGCCCGCGACATCTATCACCAATTTGTCAGGGTTGCCCAATTGCGCACCAATGGCCGCGGGCAAACCATAACCCATGGTGCCAAGCCCGCCCGATGTTAACCAGCGATTGGGTTTATCAAAACCAATATATTGCGCGGCCCACATTTGGTGCTGGCCAACCTCGGTCGAAATAATATAATCGCGCGATTTTATTTTTTGTTGCAAACGTTCCAGGGCATGTTGCGGTTTGATAACATCGTCGCTGTTTTTATAGGCCAGGCATTTTTTTGCGCGCCAGCTATTTATTTCTTGCCACCATGGTGTCAGGTCGGGGGCTTTTTCTTTCTTGGCCAGGATTAACAATTCATCGCGCAACATTTGCAAGGCTGCCTCGCAATCGGCCAAGATGCTTAGGTCAACCTCCACCGTTTTGTTAAAACTGCTGCTGTCAATATCGATATGAATTTTTTTGCTGTGGGGTGAGAAAGCATCCAACTTGCCCGTTATGCGGTCATCAAACCGCGCCCCGACGCATAACATAACATCGCAATCGTGCATCGCCCAATTGGCTTCGTAAGTGCCGTGCATCCCCAACATGCCGACAAAATTTTTATCGCTAGCAGGAAATGCCCCCAACCCCATCAAGGTTAGGGTGATAGGAAATTGCCGCAAGGCAACTATTTCCCTTAACAAGTTCGAAGAATGCCCCCCCGAATTAATAAGCCCGCCGCCGCCATAAATAATTGGTTTTTTTGCACGCCACAACATATCGGCCGCGATTTTAATTTTGGTCACATCGGGTTGGGTTTGTGGTTGGTAACTGGGGTGAGGCTTGTCTTTAAAGCTTTTATATTCGGTGGATGCAAATTGTACATCTTTGGGAATATCTATCAACACTGGCCCTGGGCGACCCGCGGTGGCGATATAAAATGCCTGGTGCAGCACGCGCGATAAATCTTCAACTTTTCTTACCAAATAATTATGCTTGGTGCAGGGGCGGGTGATTCCCGTGGTGTCGCATTCTTGAAAAGCATCGGAGCCAATTAAATGGGCTGGCACCTGGCCCGTGATACAAATAATCGGGATAGAATCCATCAAGGCGTCGGTCAACCCCGTTATCACATTGGTCGCCCCTGGCCCCGATGTTACCAAGAGAACGCCTGGTTTTCCTGTCGAACGGGCATAACCCTCTGCCGCGTGGGCCGCGCCGCCTTCCTGCCTTACCAAAATATGGCGTATATGATTTTGCTGAAACAATTCGTCGTAGATAGGCAAAACCGCCCCGCCAGGATAACCAAAAACGGTGTCTACGCCTTGTTCTTTTAAAACTTGCAGTAAAATTTGCGCGCCATTGATATGTTTGGTCATTACGATAATGCTATGGTTGTTCCTATTTTAATTAGAAAAATAGATACTAGCAACAAACAACCATGTCAAGAATGAATGAATCATCGGGTTTGTGGTTGCCAAGTAGCCAACTCCACCATAAAAAACATAGCCCCAAGCAAATTAAAAATTGCTTACAATAAAAAAATATACTATTTACAGTGCATGATATGGTATCTTAAAATGTTGCGACCACACCAATGGTTAAAAAATTCTTTAATATTGGTGCCGCTTTTTTTATCTCATCAATATAATGATATTCATAATATCATATTGAGCCTAACAAGTTTTTTTATTTTTTGTTTGGTTGCGTCAGCGGTTTATATCAGCAATGATATTATTGATATCAAGCAAGATAGACAACATGCTACCAAAAAATACCGTGCCATTGCCTCGGGTAAAGTACCCTGGCAACATGGGGTATTGATGATATTTTTTTTATTGGGTTTGGCGGCTATTTTAACCCACATCAATCATTTTACAAACATGTTTGTCAGCACCCTATGTTTTTATATATTGCTTACCTTGCTTTATTCTTATTACTTAAAAAAAATAATGATGGTTGATGTTATAACCCTCGCCTGTTTTTATACCTTACGCCTTTTGCTGGGAACGGTTGCCGTCCAGGCCGATATTTCATTTTGGCTGTTATCTTTTTCGATGTTCTTGTTTTTAAGTCTTTCGCTTATTAAACGTTATAGCGAATTAAATATTTCCAACAAACAATATGGTCGTGCCTACATGGCGAGCGATAAAACCATGTTATCATTTTTTGGCGTGGCCGCGGGCTACACATCGGCCTTAATCTTTTTGCTTTATACCGAAAAAATTAATTTGGTTTATCAATATTACAGCAAGCCTTACTACCTGTGGCCTTGTGGTTTTGTTATTTTATATTGGGTATCGCGCCTGTGGCTTTTAACCGCGCGGGGCAACATTAAGCAAGATCCTATCTTGTTTGTGGCGCGTGACAAAGCAAGCTGGCTGGCGTTTTTGCTTATGGCTACTTTATTTTGCTTAGCAAACGGTTAATTTATTTATAATGGGCAACAAACTGGGTTGCGTATTTTTTGGCAATGGCCATCACCGTTGCCTGGGGGTTGCAACCAAGCGCCGTGGGTATTTGTGACGCATCAGCAATATAAAAATTGTCATAGCCCCATACCCGACCTTCAGGATTTGTCACCCCAAGGTTTTTTACCCCGCTCGGCGGGCAGGACGCCATTAAATGCACCGACATTAAATTATATTGCGCGGTGCGCGACATATCTTTTTTAAAATCTGTCATGGACCGCCAACCACCGTGATTGGCAATATCGGGCATGATAATTTTTGCCCCCGCGGCAAACATTGTGTTTGTTAAGTAGGTAAGGCCTTTTTTAAAATGCTCAAAATCCCAATCGGTCAATTTGTAATCTATCAACGGACTATCCATCCATTGATTGGCAAAAGGCAGAAAACGAAAATGCCCCTTGGAGAACGGCTTTATCATAACATAATATGACCCTACATTTTCCATATTGTCCAAAAATGGTTTGGTATGATGATAATTATTGGCCAGGGCCATGCCAACAAAACCTTTGGTAACAACCGAACCCGCGATGCGTATGTTCGGCATAAATTCTGATATATAACTTGCCGCGACGATAGAATGCGGATCTTGTATTTTTTTATCAAACAAAGCAAAAACCTTCATGGTCGGGTGCAGTTGGAAATTATTAAAATCCATGGTCTTGACGCCCGATCTTTTTAATATCAACGGCGTGTTGGTTGCCCCCGCGCAACAAAATATATATTTGAATTCTACCTTGATACTAATATTTTTGTTTCCTTTTTTTACTTGGCAGTGGGCATGGGTAGCTTGCTTGCCTTTGAAAATAATTTTATCAAGTTTGCAGTTGGTGATAACCTTCATCCCCCGCTTCATGGCGGCGGGCAACAACGTTTTCGACATCGATTGCTTGCCCACAACCGGGCAACCGTAAATTCTATCGTCTTTTTCTTTGGCATTCATGGCCACCGATAAATATTCGCTCTTGTAGCCCATCTTTTTGGCGCCATCTATCAGGGTTGTCGTATCGGCATAGTATTTTTCATGATAACTAACATTCATTTGGGCAAAGGTATCATCCCAATATTTGTTCATGTTTTTTAGGTTCCAGGTATCGTCCAATTTATATTGGTCTTGCCAATCTTGCACAACCGACTCGTATGGCCGTTGGAAAATGGCCGAATTGATTTCGGTTGAGCCGCCGAACGCCTTGCCTTCGGCATAAGCAATATTGGGTTTGCCCAAGGTTGCTGTCAAACCCGAATGTCGCCATATTTTTGTAAAAACTTCTTCGGGTTTTTTTAATTCTTTAATGGGATAACTATCGCCTTCCTCCAACATCAAAATTTCAAAACCTTGCTTGGTTAACATATCGGCGATGGTTGCACCGCCCGCCCCCGAGCCAACGATGAGAACATCGGTTTTATAAACCTTGGTCTTGTTATCGATATTAATAAAATGATTCATTTTTTATCTTCGTAAATAATAAGAAAAGCCAGGGATCTATAAACCCTATCCAACAATTGAAAATAATGAAAATATTTTTTTATCCATCGATTGGCACCGATATACACAAATGGTAAATACATCATGGTTAAAACAACAATGGCCCACCTGACATGAAATGGCGCATTTTTTAATGCCGCCCTCACAAAATTAATCTGCCGAGGGCGAATGCTGGCTTGAAATTCTTTGGGCAGGGCTTGCCGCAACATGGTTTCTACAAATATCATTTTCTTAATCTAAAAAATTTTTGATACCTGTTTGGCAATAGCCAATATGCCTTTTGCAACGGGCTTGCGATGGATCGAAGCATTTTTTTTATTACCGTAAGAAAAATTCTTGATATACCATTGATAAGATTCCACCATCATTTCTACGTTACCATATTTTGGTTTCCATCCCAATGCTTTGGTAATATGGATGGGTTCATAATAAAAATCTTTATGATAAGATGCATAATGAAAAGGAGCCAGGGGCGACAAGCGCAATTTGTCAGCAATCGTCAAAGCTGCCTGCGCCAGACCAATTGGCAAGGAAATAACTTTTGATTTGGAGCCCACCGTTTTGATAAATTTTTCTAGATCATGGCGCAAGCTGCCATAGGGTTCTGCCCCAACATTAAATAATCCCGATTTTTCTAATAACGCTGCCTTGACACTGACGCTGGCAATATCATCAATATGGACGAATTGGAATAAATTATCGCCTTTACCCAAAATAAAAATATTGGCGTTGTCTTTAATCCAATTAAATAATATTTCAAATATACCAAGCCGCTCTTGACCAATGATAGTGCGGGGCCTGATGGAGCATGCTGGCATGCCATCCTTCATGGCTTGCTGCACCATTTTATCGGCCAGGGCCTTCGACCTGCCATAGATCTCTACAGGTTGCAACGGGGTATCGGCAGGAATGGGACAATTTTCTGGAATGCCATAAATGGCCGAGGATGACATATGACACAACATTTTTATTTTATGTTTTAATGCCATGTCAATGACATTTCTTGTGCCACCCACATTAACCTCCTGAAATCTTTTTCCTGCTTTCGTTAAGGGCACCAAGGCGGCATTGTGGTGAACATGGGTCACATGTTTTAACAATTTATCAACCGCCGTCCGATCGGTGACATCAAGATATTCGAAATTCTTTGGTTTGTTATCGGGTTGCCAAACATCGGTTATAATGACCGTTTCTTTGGCCGCTATTAATTGCTTGGCAATATTAATACCAACGAAGCCTGCGCCGCCAGTTATCAAATGTATATTTTTACTCATCTTTTTATACCCCATTATCCTTTTTTTATTATTAACAGATTTATTTATTTAAGGACAGGATTAACAAACCTACTATCGCTATGAAAAACATTGGTTATCCAAGTGGAAAGAATAAGAAAATTTTGAGCTTTATTGGTTAAGGTCATTTTATTATCATTGCCAATAGTTATCATGCCGCTAGCTAGCTGTTCATCGATGCGACGACCAATAGCCTTATAATTTTTGACATAATAATTATCAAATGCTGTTTGCAAATCAATTTCGCTTACAGGTTTGTTAACGTTATTCATGTATCCCAACAAAAACACGCTTATCGATCGGTCCAAATTTACAAGTATCAAGGAATGAAACCATAGATTCAATAATCCGCTTATCAAAGCAATAGCAACAACCTGACTCTTCAATTCCTGTACAAATTGTAATGATGCCCTTCTCTGCTGTTTGTTCTTAATAAATTGAAATTTCATACGCGCTATCAGCAAAAGGCAAAACAACACCATAGCCATGCTAACAACAATAATTTCTAGCCCGCGATAGAACAAAATATCCTTACCGGCTGAGAAAAACAGATTCATACCCAAAACATAAAATCCAAAACCAGCAAGCGCAGCCAGCGCGTAAAAAAATATAGTAAAAATTATCTTTGTCATTCAATCTGTGGCTATTTTGGATTCTTATGATTATTTATTGCGAATTGCAAATGATATTTTTTTTTGGCAATTGAAAATGAAAGAGAAATATTCAGGTTAAAGTAATGTCTTATAGCATCAATAATAATAGTAAACATGGCCGCCACAAAACCCAGCGACCATAAAATAAAACAATAATGAGTATGGATATAAGCATGAGGTTTGGCCAAAATATACCACGAGAGAGGAATAGACAAAAAAGCAAAAAATAATCCCGTATAAATATTTTTTCTGGATTGCAAGGGCTTTAAGAAATAACTGACGACAACCGTTAGCAATGACCAACAAAATAACCATGGAAACCATCGGCCATGAATGCCAACAATGATATCTTGCCACCAATGAAAAAAGTAAATCTTTAACACCGATAGATAAGAAGCCTTGGCCGAAATATCATATTCAGCAACATTGTTGAAATGCACAACTGGGTAAACCCTTCGCGCTATCTCGTCTTGAAAAATAAATAATAAACCTTGCCATACATTGCCATCACCTCTTAGGTTGGCCTGCCACAACATGATACTGATAAATCCCATAACCCCCATCAACCATATCATAAAAAATTGCTGGCATGCTTGCCACCGCTGTATTTTGTTTTTAGCAACAAAAAATTGATAGAGGGTGGGCGCCATCGCCAATAAAATAATACTGGGCGTAAAATCATATTGCATGCCACCAAACCTGATGACAAATGCCACGTAGGTTAATAACAACCATGACCATTGCGCCCCGACCGATTGAGCCGTTATATAGCATAGAGCAAAAATCGCGGGCAGAAAAAATGAAAAAGGCGCGAAATACAAATTATGCGCCATCGCCGTAAACATGGGCGATAGAAACAAAGTCAAAAAAAACATGACAGCAAAGCCCTTAGGAAAAATAGCACCACGGTAATATAAAAAAACTAATATTATCAGCGTGATGGCCGATAACATTGCTTCGACCTTCTGCACATGTTTTAAATTATTACCCAAATATTTATACAGGCTAGATACCGCATAGGCTTCCCACCCGACGCTGCTTTGGTAGGGTTCAAAACGAATATTTTTTTTGATATCAACCGCGGTTACGGGTTGCCCAGAAATGATAACCGAAAATCTATGTTTATCAATTTTATCAATCGCTGCTCGGGGCAGGCTTGTAACAATAACGGTTTTAGTAGGATCATTGTTATCAATATAATAAACCATGGTTTTATATTGGCCAATTGATAGGTTGCGTCCGCTATAATTGGTAATATATTTTTTAGCCGCGGGCAGCGAATCGTAGCCATAGTGAAAATCATAACGATTATCACTGCTTGAAACCCAATAATGATTATCATCCACCTTAATTTTATTAACGCTTATGGCAACAATATCCAACGCTTGATTAATAAAATTGATATTGTTGCCAAGCAAAACAATATCATCCATTTTATTATTATTTTGCAAAATATTAAATGCCAAACCATGCCATGAATCCATCGCCCAAAAATTACCTGGGGAATCGGTGCGAACAATATCTTTTGCTGGTGGTGATTTATCGGTAGTCTGCAAGTTTGGCGTCCGCACCTGCGGCAACATCAACAATGTCATGCCAAATGTTGCCATGGGTATGTCGAATTTATCTGCCAATATCCTTCCCAAAACAAGGTTGTCTTCATTATCACTGCCAAATTGCTGAAAAAAAATGGGTGGTGCGATATGAAAAGTATTTTTATAGAAAGAAGAAAAACTTACCACCACCATGACAATAAAAATCATCGCGGCGGTGTACTTGCCATACCAATTTTTAGGCTTGGTCTTTTGTCGCTGTGCCATCAGGCTTTGTCTCTCTCTAAAAAACTTTCCTAACCCTAACATTAAAAAACTTTCCTAACCCTAACATTCTGGTAAGGCAACCGAAACCTTGGTGGCTAAGCCGCCTTCGGATGTTTCTTTGTATTTATGCAACATGTCTTTGCCTGTCTCCATCATGGTTTCAATGACTTTATCCAACGACACCAAATGCGTGCCATCGCCATGCAGGGCCAGGCGCGACGCATTGATGGCCTTCACCGCCCCCATGGTGTTGCGCTCGATGCACGGCACCTGAACCAAACCATTGATAGGGTCGCAAGTCAGCCCCAAATTATGTTCCATGCCAATTTCGGCGGCATTTTCCACTTGGTCCATCGTGCCGCCCATCGCCGCCGTCAAACCCGCCGCCGCCATCGAACATGCCACGCCAACTTCGCCTTGGCATCCAACCTCCGCCGCGGAAATGGAGGCATTTTTTTTATACAGCATCCCTATCGCCGCCGCGGTTAACATAAAAATACGAAGGTTTTTTACATCCTTCCCCCCTGGGACAAAGCGATGATAATAGGCCATCACCGCGGGTATAACCCCCGCCGCCCCATTGGTGGGGGCGGTGACAACGCGCCCACCCGCTGCATTTTCCTCGTTAACTGCCAAAGCAAAAACATTAACCCAATCCATCGTCTTCATCGGAATATCTTCCAAATTGATAGCCCCTAATTTCATTTTTATTTCTTGATTCGACCTATCCAAATTGTCGGCTATCTGCTTGGCACGGCGCCGAATATTAAGGCCGCCAGGCAATATCCCCTCTTGGCTTATACCACGCTGGATGCAGGCTTCCATCACCGCCCAAATTTTATCTATGCCCTTTTCAATATCCTCTTTCTTGCGCCAGGTTAATTCATTTTCCATCAACACCTCGGCGATGGTCATGTTCTTTTTTTTGGCGATGTTTAATAACTCCTCGCCATTATTAAAAATATTCGGCACGGTTAAATTGGCGGCCGCCGCCACATTGCTGGTGCCGCGTTCAAATTCTTCATCGCTTAATACAAAACCGCCGCCAACTGAATAATAGGTATCACGAAATAATTCCTGACCCTGTTTGTCGGTGGCAATGAATTCCATGGTGTTGGAATGTTTTTCTTTAAACTCGCCATAACGAAAATCCAAATTTTTTTCATAGACAAATTCTATATCGTGCTCGCCATCCAACAATAGATGTTTTTTTTCTTTCAAGGTTTTGATTTTTTCTTCGACCAAATTCGGGTCGGTTTCATCGGGGCGTTCGCCCATTAAACCCAGCACAATGGCACGGTCAGTCGCGTGGCCCAAACCCGTCAGGGCCAAGGACCCATATAATTTCACCGTGACGCTAGCAACGTCAAACAATTTTTTTTGCGTGCTAAGGTCGGTAACAAAACGTTTCGCGGCGACCATGGGCCCCACGGTATGAGAACTGGAAGGCCCAATCCCCACTTTAAACAAATCAAAAACCGATAAATGCATTCGTCCCGCTCTATCACACATTATTACATTTATCAAAAGCTAATGACAAGCTCGGTTTTTTTCGCTATAAAGGATAAGAACGCAATATTTTTAAAAATATGCCTTAACCAAGTCCATTATTTTTTAAACCCCATCGCTACGATTTTTTTTCCTAACCCCAGACTAACTTTCCCTTAAAAAAAATGGCCAATACCCTTACCCATCTTATCCGTATTTTCGACAGCCGCTTTGTTGGCCAAGACCAATTTGGCAACCGTTATTATCAACGCCGCCGCCCCGACCCATGGGGGCGTATCAAACGTTTTGTTATTTATAAAAATCAAACTGACGCCAGTCTTATCCCGCCCGAATATCATGGTTGGATGCATTACACGGTGGATGAATTCCCCATGCCCGCCGATGTTAAGACAAGCTTTCGCGCCTTTTATCAAAAACCGCATCGCCCCAATTTATCGGGCAGTCGCATGGCATACCGCCCCACCCGCGCCCCCGCCACGGGCGATTATCAACCCTGGTCGCCCACCAAAAAACCATCGCAAAATAATAAATAAAAATAATGTTCAGCCCTCGTCAATTTTTACAATTGTTTCGTTTAAGATTCTTGGGGCTGTCTGTCATTGTTGCGGTGGTGCTGGCGGGTTATATTGGTTTAGCCCGGGTCGGCAAATGCGACATGGCGGGGCGCATGTTGTTGAAGGGAAATTTTTCATCGGTTGAGGGGGTGAAACGCGGCACCCCCATATTGCTGGCGGGCACCCCCGTGGGCACGGTGTGCGACATAAAATACCTAACCGATAAAAACAGGGCGCAATTAACCATGGCGGTGAAAAACAATTTAAACCTGGCCGATGACAGCACCTTCGCCATTGTTTCTTACGGCCTAAGCCAGCCGAAGGTTATCAACATCACCCCAGGGGGCAGCTTCGCCAACCTTGCCAATGGCAATGAAATTATCTATACATCAGGTTCGGTAGCCATTGAAAAATTACTTTTGTTGGTGCTACAACGGGCTGAAGCCAAAACAAATATAAATAAAAACACACCTTAGAAATACAACATGAAAATAAAACACAGCTCGTTAGAGATTATTTTGGGTGCGGGCCTATTGATTTTGGCCCTGGCCTTTGGCTGGCAATTATGGCGCGATAAGTCCGACCTTTTTGGTAATCAATATTACATCGTCAAGGCTTCGTTGGATAGCGCGGCGGGGATTGACGCGGGCAGCCCCGTGAAAATGGCGGGCATAAAAATTGGCCAGGTAAAAAGCAAAACCCTTAATGCGCAAACCTATCGCGCCGAATTAGAACTTCAGATAAAACAAAATATCAAATTACCCAAAGATAGTTTGTTGGTGGTTGGTGCGTCAGGATTATTGGGCGCGCCCGAAATAAAAATTGAGCAAGGCAACGCGCCCGAACCGCTGGCCGCGGGGGCGACATTCGAAAGAACCGCCAGCCAACCATCGCTGGAAGACATGATCGGGCGCGCTATTTTCGTGCTCAATGCCGTTGGGGGACAAAACAACCCATCGCAAAATAATAATGGCCCTATTAAGAAATAAAACAATTTTATTTTTAATTCCTGCAATGAATGCGGGCGGGGTGGAAGGATTTACAATAGATGCTGCCCAAGCCGTCATCAAAGCGGGCGGACGGGTTTTGGTGGCTTCGTCGGGCGGTGCCATGGTGCCGCTGTTAAAAGCCATCGGCGCAAGGCACGTCTTCGTTCCCTTTAAAAGAACATGGCGGCGTTATTTCCCGCCCGCCATTCTTTGGTCGTTGTATAAAATATTCAGCAAGCAGAAAATAGATGTGGTTTATGCGGGCAGTCGCCTTCCTGCCTGGTATGGATTTTTATTGGCAAGGTGGTTTGGCGTGCCGTTCGTCACGGGTTTCCATGGGGTTTACAGCGGCTATCATTCTTTCTTAAAAAAAATATATAACGCGGTGATGACGCACGGCGATATTATTCATGCCGTCAGCGGGTTTGTTCAAAAACATATCAAAGAAATTTATAGACCAAAGAATCCTATCGTGGTTATTTATGGCGGGGTGGATGAAAAGAAGAATTCCCCCGCGGCTATCGCCCCTGCTATGCTGGCTGACGCCAAACAACAGCTGCAAAATATCTTTCCCCATTATCAAAACCCTCGGGTTATTTTTATGCCTGGTCGCGTTTCATACCTTAAAGGGCAATGGTTCTTGGTCAAAACATTCATCGAATTATGGCGTAACAAGGCTATGCGCGCGCAATGTGATAATGTGGTGGTGTTATTACAATCGGTGGGTCGCCCGTGGGTGATAAAAAAATTGCAACGGCTGGTTCATCAACATGGTTTATCAACATCGGTTGGTTTTTTGCCTTACCAAGATGATATGTTACCGTTTTATGAATTGTCGACCATGGTGGTTAATGCCAGTCGCCGCCCCGAAAGTTTTGGTCGCACAACGGTGGAGGCTATGGCATGCAAAAAAATAGTTATCGCCCCCAACCATGGTGCCGCGTTGGAGCAGATCCAGCATGATACCAATGGTTTTTTATTCGTCGCCGATTCGTCGACTTCCTTGGCGGGGGTTATCATAAACGCGCTACGTTTGACCCGCGAACAAAAAATAATCATGGGCGAACATGCCCGCCAAACCGTTATCGAAAAATTCTCTTTGATTGATAAACAGGAACAATTGGCGCAATTATTCGCCCTGGCCATAAAAAATAAGAAGGGCAAATATCAACGGGCGTCATAATGCACTTTCATCAAACATAAACCTGTCGCGGGGGCGGTAACGCCCGCCACCTTTCTATCTTTTGCTAATAATATTTCTTTCACCGCTTCGGGTTGCCTCATCCCCTTGCCAATTTCGACCAGGGTGCCCACCATGTTGCGAACTTGATGATGCAAAAATGAACGCGCCGAAAAAAAGAATTCTATCTCATCGCCGCGTGCTACAATGTCGGCTTTCTCGATGGTTTTAATCGGCGATGGTGCCTGGCACTCGCTGGCGCGAAAGCTGGTGAAATCATGCTTGCCGAGGAAGAACCTTGCCCCCTGTTGCATCGCGGCAACATCCAACGGTTTGATAACATGCCATACCAAATCGCGCACCAACACTGGGGGGGCGGCACGGTTAAAAACCCGATACAAATAATCGCGCCCCGTGGCGGTAAAGCGGGCATGGAAATCATGGCCCACCACCCTGCATGCGCTGACGCCGATGGGGTGCGGTTTCAAATAATAATTAACCGCCAATAATAATTTTTCGGGCGTTATAGAACGCGCCATGTCAAAAGAAATAACCTGGCCCAGGGCATGCACCCCGCTGTCGGTGCGGCCCGCGGCGTGAATGATCACGGGCGTGCCTTCTATCTTGGCTATAGCCTGTTCGATGATTTCTTGCACCGACAAACCATTTTTTTGTCTTTGCCATCCGACGTAGGGCGCGCCGTTGTAAGCAATCGTCATTCTGAATCGGGTCATGTTGTCATGCGATTTTTTATCATGGTTAGTCCTTCGCGGTAGCTAGGGTATTGCGGTTGCCAGCCCAGTATTTTTTTGCATTTATCATTTCTAACCCGTTTGTTATCGGCAAAAAAACTTTGCGCCATCGGCGACATGCTATGCTTGGCCTCTTCAAAATTTTCTAGCGGCGGCAGGTCGCGCCCCAGCAAAGCAAAACCATAATCCACCACCGCGCGCGGGTTGGCGGGTTCGTCATCGACCAAATTAAAAACCTCGCCCTTGATATTTTTTTGCAACAACTTATCAATCGCGCGGGCTATATCGGCGACATGAATCCTGCCAAACACTTGACCATTTTTTTCGATACGCCGCGCCGTGCCGTCAAGGATGGATTGCAAGGTATTTTGCCCCATGCCATCAAGCAACGGGCCATAGATCCCGCCCAACCGCAATATCGTTGCACCGTGCCCTTGCCACGCTTGCTCGGCATCTATCCTGCGTTGCCCGCGTTGGGATTGGGCTTTTAAAATGCTGGTTTCATCCACCCATGCGCCGTCGTGGTTGCCATAAACCCCCGTGGTCGAAAGATAAATAATTTTTTTTTCACCCGCTAATTTTTCCACCCTGTCGCCATAACGCGCCAACATGGGGTCGCCGTCAGCACCAGGCGCGGCGGAGATAAGCCAGACATCGTTTTCCGCCAGGGCGGTCGTCAGGGAAGAATCGCCAAACAAATAAGGGGTTATTTTTTTTTGCTGCAACAGATGTTTTTTTTCTTCATCGCGATAACTGGCCGCCATGGAAAATTGTATCGCGCCTGGATATTCGCGGGCATCATGCCACAGCCCGTTGGCGCAAAACCCAAAGCCCAAACATAAAATACTTGTCATCATGAATATTTACAAAAATTACACAATACGAAATTTGTTGCGTAAGGCAAGCCCGACCAAGAAAATAAACAGCAGGGATAGGAATTCTTGGGCATGGAGCAACGTATCATAAACAAAAGTAATTTCTTTGGGGTAGGTAACGGTGAGGGATTCGAAACGCGGTGCCTGGCCCATGGTGGTTGAAGCCGCCGCGCCAAAAATTTTTTCTTTCAAATATTCCAAATGATTAAATCGGAAGAGGCTGTTGCCAGGTATCATGTTGAGGATGGAGAAATGGAAAGCATCATCGAAAGAAACATTTTTTTCGGGCCGCCAATAACTTAAGGCAAAAATAAAGGGCAGCAAAATAAAACCCAGGAAGGGCCGCGCCAAACTTTGCCCATAATAAGAAAACAACCAATAAATACGCAACAAATAGAGGTAGACGATATGAGAAAACCTCTGCCCAAATATTTGTAACATATGACGCGAAGCCGTTGAGGAAACATTGGTTTCATCCTTGCCATCATGGCGCAGGTGTTTGCGCAACCATTCTTCCGCCATAATAAAAATTGGTAAATAGGTAAAGGTAGCAAAAAATAACGGCAAGATAACCAAGGGCCAAAAATTTTTTTCCACCATCAAGAAAAATAAAAACAACCATGGCGCGCCAACCCACGCCACCCATCGGCCGATAAATTCTTTGAACAACCATTTTGATTCCAATTCATAACCATAAAATTCATGTTCATGAACATGGTCGTTGGTGACCGCCGCCATTTCTTTTAAGGTGCGATATTTATCTTCGTAGCTTTTATCGCGCCGTCTTTTATCAGCCGCCGACAGGTTTGCCAATTTTTCTTTGCGGTCGTCGTGCGCAACACTTTCGTGTGGCGCGGGGATGTAAACCGAATGAAACCTTATTTGTTTGTCGAACAAAGTATAGCGAAAGTTGGGCAAGATAGAAAAATGCGATTCATCGATTAACAGGGCATGAAAGGACGAGCCTTTAAAACTGACATAATTTTCAAAAATGGCAAAATTAAACACCGCGCGGTCGTGAAAATAAATGCCTGAAAATTCCGCTTTTTTATGAAAAACGCTAAATTCAAAATTGGCGATATTATCAAATGTCGAATCGATAAATTTAATTTTTTTATGAAAAACCGCGGCGCGGAAATTTACTTTTTTTTGAAACCGCGCCCATTGCACATAAACTTCGCCAAATTCGCTATGCAAAAAAGAAATGGGCAGGTGGAAATCAAGCGATTGTTCAAAAATAATATCATGAGGTTCAAAATCTAAAAACGATAAATCCAACATCGCGTCTTTTTTTTTGCAACGTTCAATAAAATCACGCTTATCGGGCGAAAGGAGATCCGCCACCAATTCCATATCTTGTTTTATTTTGTCGGGGGCCCAACGTTCTTCCAACCTTGCCAAGCGTTTATGTTTTTCGTCAGACGGCATGCCAGGCAACAGGCGGCTGTAATAAAGTGCATCCTCTGACGATAATTTTTCCCCGCGCCGTAATTGCGCCAACATATTCAACAACCGATAACGCGGCGCGAAAATGGCTTGCAACGCGCGGGGCGATAAAGCCTCGGGCATTTTTTTACGACTTTTATTAATCTCTTTGTTCATCGTCAACTTGTTGGGATTGTTTGGCTTGCCTGTTAAAAAACAAAAACAATCGCTTGTCAAGCGTGGTTGGGTAAACCCATATGGCTTGCTATTTAATATTGCGCTGATATATAGACCTTAACAAAAAACATCTTTCATTTTGTGTATTTTTATACAAAAGCAACACTTGACGCTTACCTAGAATCAATCTTATTCATTAAACTTGCATGCCCAGAAGAAAAGACATCTCAGCCATTTTTATCATTGGCGCGGGACCGATAGTTATCGGTCAGGCCACCGAATTTGATTATTCTGGCACCCAGGCTTGCAAGGCATTGAAGCAGGAGGGGTATCGTATCGCCCTGGTTAATTCCAACCCCGCGACCATCATGACCGACCCGAGCATGGCCGATGCGACATACATCGAACCTATCACGCCCGAGGTTGTTGCGGATATTTTAAAACGCGAAAGAGAATTACACCCCGATGAAAAAATGGTTCTGCTTCCCACCATGGGCGGGCAAACCGCCCTTAACACCGCCATGGCGTTGCATAAAAATGGGGTGTTGGAAGAATTGGGTATAGAAATAATTGGCGCGCGACCCGCCGCGATTGACATGGCCGAAGACCGCGAACAATTTCGCCAAGCCATGAAACGTATCGGGTTAAAAACCCCCGCCGCCATGTTGGTTAAGGATCAAGATGATGCCAAGGAGGCATTACAAAAAATTGGCTTGCCAGCCATCATTCGCCCCAGTTTTACCCTGGGTGGGCGCGGCGGCGGCATTGCCCATCACACCCAAGAATATTTTGATAAGGTTACCTATGGCTTGCAAGAAAGCAACCTTGCCACCAATGGTCAAGGTTCGGTGTTGGTGGAACAGTCGGTGTTGGGTTGGAAGGAATTCGAGATGGAGGTGGTGCGCGATAAAAACGACAACGCCATTATTATCTGTTCGATAGAAAACCTTGACCCCATGGGGGTGCATACGGGCGATTCCATCACCATTGCCCCCGCCCTAACCCTTACCGACAAAGAATACCAAGCCATGCGCCTTGCCAGTTTGGCGGTGTTGCGCGAAATTGGGGTTGAGACTGGCGGGTCCAATGTGCAATTTGCCATCAACCCGAAGAATGGCGAGATGGTGGTGATTGAAATGAATCCACGGGTTTCGCGGTCGTCGGCATTGGCGTCGAAGGCAACGGGATTCCCCATTGCCAAGGTGGCGGCGTTGTTGGCGGTGGGTTATACATTGGATGAATTGCCCAACGACATCACGGGTGGAAAAATTCCCGCCAGTTTTGAACCAACGTTGGATTATGTGGTGACAAAAATTCCGCGTTTTGCATTTGAAAAATTTAAGGGCGCGGATGATACATTGACCACCACCATGAAGTCGGTCGGCGAAGTGATGGCGATTGGCAGAAATTTTAAAGAAAGTTTTATGAAGGCCATCGCCAGTTTGGAGACGCCATCGGCCAGCGGTTGGCAACTAACCGATATCAAAGAAAAAATAGTGCCTGGGGATATTCCCCATGCCCCCAAAGAACGCCAATTTCATTGGCGGGACGGCGTGGATTGGCAAGAATTATTATCGCGGCCAACGCCTGACCGTATCTATCATGTTGCATCGGCCTTTCTCGTTGGCGAATCGATAGAAAACATTTATGAATTAACCAATATCGACAAATGGTTTTTGCAACAGATAAAGGAAATTGTCGGTATGGAGCCAAGGGAATCGATGATAAATATCAGCAAAAGTCCAAAACCACCGATAACCATCGAACAATTTTTGGCATTAAAAAAGGGCGGTTACACCGACGCCACCATCAGTAAGTTAATGTATGATTTTAACAAGTTGCCTGGTTATTCTGGCGATAAGAATTGGGTGACAGAGAAAGGCCTTCGTCAGTGCCGCAAATCCCTTGGCATCGCCCCCGTTTTCAAACGTATCGATTCCTGCGCGGGGGAATTCCCATCGCCCACGCCTTATCTTTATTCTTCTTACGAGGGGCATTTTGTCGATGGTAAGTATGAACCAGGCGAAGACGAGGCCGATGTTTCCAACCGCAAAAAAATTGTCATCTTGGGCGGCGGGCCCAACCGCATTGGCCAGGGGATTGAATTTGATTATGCCTGCGTCCATGCCGCCCTGTCGTTAAAAAAACACGGCTACGAAACAATCATGATTAATTGCAACCCCGAAACCGTGTCGACCGATTACGACACCGCCGACCGATTATATTTCGAACCCCTGACCGCAGAACATGTGTTGAATATTTTGGATAAGGAATCGGAGCGGGGCGAAGTGTTGGGCGTGATAGTGCAATATGGCGGGCAAACCCCGTTAAAATTGGCGCAGGATATTGTGGATGCGGGATATAGGATTTTGGGAACAAGTTTGAACGCGATTCATTTGGCCGAGGACCGCAAACTTTTCAGCAAAACCCTGGATAACAAAACCCTGAATAAATTGGGATTGCAACAGGCCGCCAATTTTACCGCCACCAACCGTGATGATGCCTTAAAATTTGCCAAACAAATTGGCTTTCCCGTTATGTTGCGCCCATCATTTGTGTTGGGTGGGCGTGCGATGGAAATTGCCTATGATGAAGAATCTTTTAAAAAAATTATTGACGAGGTCATGATGGCATCGCTCGATGGCTTTAAGCAACACCCCGTGCTCATCGACAAATACCTAAGCGACGCCATCGAAATTGATGTCGACGCCATCGCCGATGGTGATGAAGTTTTGGTGGCGGGGATTATGGAACATATAGAGGAGGCTGGCGTCCATTCGGGCGATTCGGCTTGCGCCTTGCCAAGTTTTTCTCTGTCGGAAAAAACATTGCAACAAATCGAACAACAAACCATCGCGCTTGGCAAAGAATTACAAGTAAAGGGCTTGATGAATATTCAATTTGCCATCACCAAAGATAACGCTGGCGATTACACCAATATTTTTATCCTGGAAATGAATCCCCGCGCCAGCCGCACCGCGCCATTCGTTGCCAAGGCAACGGGTTATCCCCTGGCCGAAATGGGGGCGAGGGTGATGGCGGGAGAAAAATTACAAAACCTACCCCGACCATTATCGGTGAAGCAGATGCAGGCCTTGCCATTTGTTTCGGTCAAGGAAGCGGTTTTCCCCTTCGACCGCTTTATCAATTTTTCTGATAGCAATAATATCAGGGGGGCGGAGGTCGCCCTTGGCCCTGAAATGCGTTCAACGGGGGAAGTGATGGGGATAGACAGAACCCTGTCGGCGTCCTTTGCCAAATCGCAATTGGCGGCGGGGGCGGGCATTCCCGACAAAGGCAATGTTTTCATATCGGTGAAGGACGAAGATAAACCCGCCATCCTGCCCCTTGCCAAAAAATTACAGGCCCAGGGTTTCACCATTTGCGCCACGGCGGGCACGGCGGCGGCATTGACCGCGGGTGGCGTGACGAACATCACCCTGTTGAATAAAATCAGCCAACAAAAAGAAAAAACTTCATCGGTGTTGGCATTATTAATGAAAAAAGAAATAGCCATGATATTCAACACCATGGCGGGCCGCACCAGCCGCGGCGACGCCAAAACCATCCGCGCCCTGGCGGTGAAAAATCATATTCCTTACTTCACCACCATCCGCGCCATGGCCCAAGTCGTCGCCGCCACCGCCCGCCCAACCACCGTGAAATCGATCCAAGAATATCATCGGTTGATTAGCGATAACTAATATAGTAGTTATTGCTATATTGACAATTTACAACCAAATTGTTATGTTTATTATATGTTAATCTCTGTTTCTTTGTAAGCAGAGCGTGCAGGGCGGGTATGATTAGATAATATCTTTTCGCACTCGCCCTTGCTTTTTTTAAAGGGACAATCAATGAGAGTGCTTGCATATGTTGATGGTTATAATTTGTATCATGGCATAAAAAAATGTGATGATGAAAAATTGAAATGGATAAATATCAAATCATTATGTGAATCCTTCTGCAAAGATGGCAAAACCCTGGAAGCAGTCAATTATTATAGTGCTTTTGCAACATGGTTGGGCGCGGATGTTTACCAAAGGCACAATGCCCTCATAAAGGCCTTAGAAGCAACGGGCGTTCATTGCGCTATATCTCATTTTAAGAAAAAAGCCGCAAGATGCCCTTCATGCAAACACAAATGGAATAAGCATGAAGAAAAAGAGACCGATGTAAAAATGTCTATTCACATGGTTGCCGATGCTTATGAAAATAAATTTGATTGCGCTATGATAATAACCAACGATACTGACTTCATACCCGCCATCCAAAAATTAAAAGAAATGAATAAATTCATATTTCTTTTAACCCCACCCAATATGACAAAAATGAGTGGCATGATAAAACTATCCCAATTTTGGGAAGAAATAACCAGTGCCAGAATACAAGCAAATCTATTGCCTGATTCAATAACCCTAGCCAACGGCAATATTATTCACAAACCTAGCAAATATTATTAAAAATAATTATTTAAGAAACGCCACCGCCCGCCCAACCACCGTGAAATCGATCCAAGATTATCATCGGTTGATAAAATAAATAATATCTAGACGATATTATTTATTTTTTGATAAGATTCTTTATTTGATTGCTTTCTTGTGTAGCCTATGGCTACACAATGTCTTCCATGAAGGGACAATCTTTTTACCGCCGTGACATTGATGGCTTGCGCGCCGTGGCGGTTTTGTTGGTTGTCATTTTTCATGCCTTCCCCAATTCTTATTATTCACGAAATGGTTTTATCGGCGTTGATATTTTCTTCGTCATCTCTGGATTTCTTATCACGGGTATTATTTTATCGGGCTTAAAAAATAATAGTTTCAGCTTCATCGATTTTTATCACCGCCGCATTAGGCGTATTTTCCCCGCCCTGTTGCTTATGTTGTTTGTTGCGCTTGGCTTTGGGTATTTTGCCCTGTTGGCCGATGAATACCAAGCCCTGGGCGGGCATGTTTTTGCTGGCGCCGCATTTGTGAGCAATCTTTTTTCTTGGCAAGAAAGCATGAATTATTTTGATTTAAAAACGAAACCCCTGTTGCATTTATGGAGTTTGGGAATCGAAGAACAATTTTATATCCTATGGCCATTGGTCATGTTTCTTGCCTATAAGAAAAAATATAATTTGCCTGTTATTTTGTCGCTGCTTTGGTTGGCGTCTTTTGCTTACAACATTGCTGTTTATCATAACAATACTGCGGCCGATTTTTATTCCCCCTTTAGCCGATTTTGGGAATTAATGACGGGGGCATTGTTGGCTTGCTGGCCATCGCCCCTCAACAATATTGCTAACAAAAAAATACAATCCCTCCTACGTCATGTTTTATCATTGAGCGGGGTGGGTATCATCGCCTACGCCATGCTGTTTAAAATTCAATCGGGTATTTACCCTGGCTGGGGCGCCTTGCCTGTGGTGCTGGGCAGTGCGCTTATCTTGATGGCTGGCGCAACATCGCTATTCAACAAATATATATTGGGCAGTCGCTTGCTGGTGGCGATTGGCCTTATCAGCTACCCGCTTTATTTGTGGCATTGGCCTATTTTGATTTATTTACGCATTATTAATCAGGAAGAATTGCCACTTGCCATGACCATCGCTGCTGTGGCGGCATCATTTGTCCTGGCGTTTTTAACCTATCGATTCATCGAAAAACCCATCAGGTTTGGCAAAAACCAAACAAGGAAAAGTTTTTACTTGCTGGGCGGTATGGTGGTTGTGGCGGTGCTTGGTGCGGCAACTTATCATTATCATGGCTTGCCGTGGCGGATAAAGGATAAAACCACCGTTTATGACGAGCGGCAATTTGTTGGTTTTAACACCGATGCCACCGACATCAAAAATTGCAAAAAATATTTTGGCGATGGTTTTGATATTGCTTGCGCGATTGATGACAAGGGGGCCAACAAAACAATTTTGTTGCTGGGCGATTCCCATGCTTTGGAATCTTATTACGGAATCAAAACTTATTTAGAAAACAAACCCGTCAATGTCATTATGCTTTCCCCTTGGTGCCAACCAACCCTGCTAGGTATGGAAACCATGGCCAAAACCGCAAAACATAGGGAAGGATGTCGACGCCATTTGCAACAAATCACCACTGCCCTCAAAAATAAAAAAGATATCACCGATGTTTTCTTTGCCTTTCGCGGCACCCATATCAAGGGTTATGGTTATTGGGAATCCAAACCGTCATTTGAGATCATACCGCCCCATTTGTATCAACAATTTTTTCAAAACACCATCGATGTTTTTAATTCTTTGGGCAAGCATGTTCATTATTTGACCGACAACCCCGAATTTCGTCATGCACCGCGCAATTGTTTATGGCGTCCCATATTATTTAAACCCGCATTAAATTGCGACGTCACATTGTCCGACATGGCGGCGGCACAAAGCGATTACCTCAACATTATCAAAGAAATTCACGGCGCGGAAATTATTTACAGCCTGCCCTATTTCTGCCCCCATGGGGTTTGCCATGTTTATAACGAACAAAACGAGATCATGTATCGCGATAATAATCACCTTTCGCGTAGTGGCAGCCTATGGCAAGCCAGGCACATCCTGGCGCCGATGCTTGATAAAATTGCCAAGCAATAATATTTTTGCCGTGGTCATTTGATAGCATAATGACAAAGCCTGGTCGCTGTGCTATGAATGACGCGATGAAGTTCTTGCAACAATATTTCTTTGGGATTTTGTCTTTGTTCGGCACGGCGGGGCATACATTATTGTCCGTCATTGATTCGGCGGGCGCGACATTGTCGTTTTTTATACGCGGCGTCATGGCGGGCATTGTTCCACCTTACTACCCGCGCCTGTGGTTGGCGCAGATGAGCGAGATTGGTTTTTACTCCCTGCCCGTTATTGGCCTCACCACTATTTTTAGCGGCATGGTGCTGGCGATACAGGCTATCGGCAGTTTAAACGCCAGCCTGGCCCCCGTTGCCGTTCCCAATTTGGTGGTGTTCGCCATGATAAAGGAATTATCGCCCGTGTTGGTTGGACTGATGGTGGCGGGGCGGATAGGTTCGGCCATATCCGCCGAAATTGGCACGATGCGCGTCAGCGAACAGATCGATGCCCTGCATACCCTCAACACCAATGTTTTTTCTTATTTGGTTTTTCCGCGCTTGCTGGCGGCCATGGTTATGCTGCCGCTGTTGGTGTTGGTGGGCGACCTGTTGGGTATTTTTGGTGGCTACATCATGGCGGTGCAACAATTGCAATTGCCCAGCGACGTTTTTCTTAACAATGCTTGGGCCGCCATTACCTTTGACGGGGTGTTTGGCGGTTTAATCAAAGCCTTCGCCTTTGGCTTGATAGTCGCCCTGATGGGTTGTTACCATGGTTATCATTGTGCGGGCGGCGCCGAAGGAGTGGGGATAGCCACCACCCGCGCCGTGGTCAGCTCATCCATCCTCATTTTAATTGCCAATTTCCTTATTACCATCTGGTGGTATCAATAATAAATATTACAAAAAATACATGTCATCTATTGTAAACAACCCCGACAATCTTATCACCGTTAAAAACCTATCGGTGAAGTTTGGCAACAAACAGGTTTTACAAAACCTTTCCATCCATTTGGCGCGCGGCGAATCATTGGCGGTGATTGGTGCCTCGGGTTCGGGAAAATCGGTTTTGTTTAAATCTATTTTGGGCCTGCTGGATGTTCCTTACCAAGGGCAGGTGTCGCTGTTTGGTATCGAACCCGCCCATGCGTCGCGCAACAAATTAGCCGATGTTTTTCAAAAAATTGGCATGTTGTTTCAATATTCGGCTTTGTTTGATTCCTTGCCCTTGTGGCAAAATGTTGCTTTCCAGGCCTATCAAACCAAACAATTAAATAAAACTGAGGCTCGCTCCCAGGCCATCGACCTGATGCAACGGGTGGGGGTGGGGGCTGAAAATGCTGACCTCTTCCCCGCGGAGATTTCGGGCGGTATGAAAAAACGCGTTGGCTTGGCCCGCGCCCTGTTTATGAAACCCCAATTATTATTTGTTGACGAGCCCACCGCGGGGCTGGACCCATTGATGTGCCGCGTCATTGACAATTTGGTATTGGAGAATATCCGTGCCTATAACGCGACCGCCATTACCATTACCCACGACCTCGACACTGTTCGCCACACCGCGAGCCGCGTGGCATTGCTGCATCAGGGTGTTATCGCCTGGCAGGGCACGCCACAAGAAATGTTTGCCTCGCAACACCCCCTCGTTCGTGCCTTTGTCGACGCCCGCAAGTAATATCACAGAAACCTTAAGTTTTTCTAAATATTCTTGTTGAGGCATAACGCCCCATCTTGAAGAAGAGCCCCGTCCCTGGTTGTTGCTATCCATGGTTTTTACGGCGCGCCGTTGCCGACGGGCATAACGCACCATTGGTTGTTGCGTCCTGTCGTTGAGGTCAGGCATAGCGCGCCATAGAAAATATTTGCCTTGCAAGACAGCCTCGCTCCCATCTTTTTTGTTGGCGACAATAACCGCCACAGGCGGCTTCGTTTTTTTAATATGTTTTTTATTTGTCATAAAAAAGTCCTCCTGTATCCCATGGCTAATCAAAATAAGTTAAGTTTAAGAATTAAATACTGGCCCCACGCTCAGTCCTAATTTGCTTTTATCCATTTTTCGCTTGCTGTCGTGGCGATTCATCGCCGCGCTTATTATTTTAAAATAATTAAGGGTGCGATAATGGCTAAACTTCACGCTAGTCTTAATAAGAGAAACCATCATCACCCTTGCCAGTTTGAAACTTGGCAACATCTTGTTTGCGCCAATGACATCGCGAACAATTTGTTTGCTGACTTGTTCTGCCAGGCGCAAGAAAAAATTCACTACTTTTGCTGAAAAAATGAACATCAGCAAGCAAAAAACCATGAATTCCAGAGATAATAATACTGAAATATTGTCTTTAAGTAGGTAATATATATTATAGTTCATTGATTATATGCAATTTTCTTCTTATTTATATTATATTATTAGAGTATAATTCTATTTTACATAGTTTAAATTTTCTTGTCAATAGTATTAAGGGAAATACTCTATAAATATCATGTTATTTACATCTTTTTTCTTCATATAAGACATATTTATGCAACTTATACCTGTTTACTTTTAAGTTGAATTATTTATAATAGAAAATATTGCAGGGTTAAAATTTTTATGTCATTTATAAGATCCATTAATAAGCCTCTTCTGTTGTCTTTTTTATCATTTATGCTATTTAAACAACGATAAAAGGAATATAAATTTTATTTGTCCCCAAAAATCAAATTTAAGGAATAAAAAAATGTCTACCACGCCCCAAACCTTGTTTGATAAAATTTGGCATGACCATCTCATCCACCAGGATAGCAATGGTGTGTCGCTCATATACATCGATCGTCATTTGGTGCATGAGGTAACAAGCCCCCAAGCTTTCGAGGGGTTACGCCTGGCGAAGCGCACCGTGCGTCACCCCGAAAAAACCTTGGCGGTTGCCGACCATAATGTTCCCACCGTAAACCGTGAAAAAATTGACAATGAAGAAAGCCGCCTGCAGATAGAAACCCTAGCAAAAAATTGCAAAGACTTTGGTATAGAGTTTTTTAATTTACAAGATAAACGCCAGGGCATTGTTCATATTATCGGGCCCGAGCAAGGCCTTACCCAACCTGGCATGACCATCGTCTGTGGGGATTCTCATACCTCCACCCATGGGGCTTTTGGTGCCTTAGCCTTTGGTATTGGCACGTCGGAGGTTGAGCATGTCCTCGCCACGCAAACCCTTATCCAACGCCCCGCCAAAAATATGCGGGTGCTTATCAATGGCGAGCCATTACCTGGGGTCACGGCGAAGGATATTATTCTGTATATCATTGGGCATATCGGCACCGCGGGTGGCAATGGCCATGTTATCGAATATGCGGGCAAGGTTATTCGCGACCTGTCGATGGAGGGGCGCATGACCATTTGCAACATGAGTATCGAAGGCGGGGCGCGTGCGGGTTTAATCGCCCCCGATGAAAAAACTTTTGCCTATATCAAAGGTCGCCCCCGCGCCCCCAAGGGTGAAAATTGGGATAAAGCCGTTGCCTATTGGCGAACATTATACAGCGATGACAATGCCCATTATGACAAGGATGTTATATTACAAGCCAGCGACATAACCCCGATGGTAAGTTGGGGCACCAGCCCCGAAGACGTGGTGAGCATTGACGGCAAAGTGCCCGACCCCGATTCGGCAAAAACCATTGATAAAAAAAATGGCATGCTGCGCGCCCTTGATTACATGGGGTTGAACCCTGGCACCAAGATCCAAGATATTACCTTGGATAAAATTTTTATCGGCAGTTGCACCAATGGTCGGATAGAGGACCTGCGGGTTGTTGCCAATATCGTGGATAAATATTTGGCGCAAGGTAAAAAAATCGCCGACAATATAAAATTGGCGATGATTGTGCCAGGTTCGGGGTTGGTGAAGGAGCAGGCGGAAAAAGAGGGACTGCATAAAATTTTTCTGCAGGCTGGTTTTGAATGGCGCGATGCAGGTTGTTCGATGTGTTTGGGAATGAACCCCGACCAATTGAGCCCAGGCGAACGTTGCGCGTCAACCAGCAATAGGAATTTTGAAGGACGCCAAGGGCGCGGTGGCCGCACCCATTTGATGTCGCCTGCCCTGGCCGCGGCGTCGGCCATGACGGGGCGTATCACCGATTTTCGCCTGTAAAATAGCCTGTAGAATATTACTTTAAAATATATAAAAAAAATAATAATATCTATTATCTCACTTTTTTTATAAAATTCTCGTCAAAAAAATTTTTGCGAATCGTATTTTCTATTTTTAAGATTAAATTATATTTTAACAGCTTATTTTTTTTCTTATTTTAATAATAAAAACTACTATTTTATTATTAAAACTATTGTAAAAAAATTTTCTAGCAATATTTTCTTTTTTAAGTAGATAAAAAAATTATAACATCTTTTATTTTAATATTAGTAAAAAAATTTCATTCTTCGCCATTTCTCTCTTGTTTATAATATATTATATCTTACAATACAGACCATGAAAGACGATGACGTTCTTTATTTGCCAGCTTATCGCTTGCGCCAAATGTTTTTAAACAAAGAATTATCGCCCGTTGATGTTGTTCGCATGTCGTTGCAGCGTGCGGAATATGCACAAAAGAAAAGCAATTGTCTAACCCAAATTTTTGATAAACGCGCCCTGATTGAAGCAAAAATAGCCGAAGAAAATTATTTAAGAAACCAAGCCCGCCCGCTCGAGGGCATCCCCCTTTTGATAAAATCAGAGGCCGCGCTAAAGGGCAGCCGCCAAGATTTCGGCTCCAAACTTTATAAAAATTATCGCGACGAATATACCGACATTCATATCCAACGTTTGTTGGATGCTGGGGCTATACCCGTTGCCAAAACAACCACCCCTGAATTTTCTAGCATTTGCTTTACCTATTCCGACCTGCGCGGGGTTACCACCAACCCATGGCACGAATATTTTTCGCCTGGCGGTTCGTCGGGCGGTTCGGCCGCGGGATTGGCCTGGGGCATTGCGCCGCTGGCCACGGGCAGTGATATTGGCGGGTCGATAAGAATTCCCGCCGCCTGGTCGGGGGTGGTTGGGTTCAAGGCCCCCTATGGCCGCGTGCCACAAATGGGACCTTGGGGCATGGATTATTATTGTCATATTGGCCCCATGGCGCGTTCCAACAAAGATATTGCGATGATGATGGATGTCATGGCGGGGATTGATTTTCGCGATCCTGCCTCGGTCAATGAAAAGGTTGATTACACCATACCCGAAGTCATTTCGTTACAAAATATCAACATTGCCATGGTGATTGATTGGGGCAAAAATTACAAGATTGAAAAAGAGGTCGCCGATAACATGAGGGAGGTTGCCAAGGTTTACCAATCATTAGGTGCCACGGTCACCGAGATCGATGTTCCCTTACCCAAGGATTTTTCTTACCTAGCCCTGGTGCATACCGCCCATGTGTCGGGGGCGGGCATTGGTGCCATGGTGCGCGACAAAAGGAAAGTAAAACTTATCAGCAAATATATTCATGAATGGGGATTATTCCACCATGCCACCACCGCCCATGAATATTTTCGGGGGGAGGCCATGACATCCATCATTGCGCAAAAATTGGCTGGCGTGTTTTCACAATACCATGCCATCTTAACCCCCATGACAACGCGGGTGGGGGTTAAATCTGACTTTCAACAAAACAACCTTAATATTACCGACCTGCGCATTATCAGAAAAAAATTTCAGAACGAGGAAAAACTTTTTATCAGCAGTCTGTTCAACAATCAAAGCCGTTGCCCCGTCGTCGCCATGCCGTCGGGTTTTGCCAATATTAACAGCAACAATTTGGCGGGCATTGCCGCGGGGCGCATGCCAACGGGCGTGCAATTGGTCGGACGCCCATTCCACGACGCCGAAATATTAAAAATCGCCACGGCCTATGAACAAACGCAACATTGGTATGCCGATGATGCGAATCGGCCACTGTAAAAACAACCCACCGAAATGACAGCAACATTAATTGTTAATATTTGCCCGCAAGCGGCAACCGCCAACCATTGCCAAAAGCCCGCGTGGTAAGTTTGGGGCCAGGGGCGGCCTGGCGCCGTTTGTATTCGGTTTGGCGTAATAATTTTTCTACCTGTTTGCTCTGCGGCGCGTCCATTCTTTTTTCAGAAACTTTATCACCATCATGCTCAAAACCCCTGCCAAAATTTTCAATGATATTTTCTAACAACCCATCCAATTGGGCGTAGGGTAGCAAGCTGTCCGAATCCTTTTGCCCGGGCGATAATTCGGCGGTTGGTTCTTTTTCCAAAATACGGTTGGGAATTTTTTCGGCGCGATGTTGGTTAAACCACCTTGCCAATCGATAGACATCTTTTTTATACAGGTCCTTCATCGGGTTAAACCCACCACAAGCATCACCATACAACGTAAAATACCCCGCCGCCAATTCTGACTTATTGCCTGTCGTCAATAACAACGCGCCATGTTCGTTCGACATCGCCATCAATATCATACCGCGCATACGGGCTTGCAAATTTTGAGCGGTGATAGAAACCTTGCCATTATTTTTTTCGGCTATGTGCAGCGTCGCCAAAGATAAACGATAGAGTGCCTCAATCTCGATGGTCTGTAGCGGCACACCAAATTGCTGGCACAGGGCTTCGGCATCTTCCTTGCTCTCAGCGCTGGAATAGGCGGTGGGCAAAAAATAAGCCATCACCTTCTCTTTGCCCAGGGCAAAAACCGCTATAGCCAAGGCCAAGGCCGAATCAACGCCGCCCGATACCCCTACCATGACTTTTTTAAAACCATGGTGCGCAACATAATCGCGCAACGCTAAATCAATCGCCGCGGCATATTGTGCTTCGTAACATGCCAGCGTATCGTCATTATCAACGCCCTGATAAACAGCTTGATATTTTTTTTCCGCGCTTATTTTTTTATCTTGCCATGTCACATAAATGGGTTCTTGTTTAAACCACTGGTTGGCAACCACATCACCAAAACCATCAACCACGATATTATGACCATCCAAAACAACCTCGTCCAGCCCCGCCAACATGTTGTTGTAAATAATCGGCAATTCATGTTGTTCAACATTGGATAAGACAAGTTCCAGACGTTGCGCGCTTTTATTTTTTTCAAAGGGCGAAGCATTGATAACCACCATGACCTCGGCCCCATTTTTTTTCAGCAGGGTTGGTATTTCTTCGTGCCATAATTCTTCGCATACCATCACGCCCCATTTCACACCACGCCATGTCATGGGGGTGGCGAAGTTTTTATCATGCTGGTTGGCGGGGGTAAAATAACGGGCTTCATCAAAAATATCGTTTTGCGGTAAATGGAATTTATCATGGCGGCCTATTATTTTTCCGCCGTCGATGAACAACGCGCTGTTATAGATTTTGCTTCCCTCGCGCATCACCGCCCCCATGATGCAGGCTGGCATGTTTTTATCGCCCGAGGCCTTGATAATTTTTTCTAAGGCTTCATCGTGCTTATCAAGAAATGGTTTTTGGTAATATAGGTCGCGCGCATAATAACCACTAAGCGACAATTCAGGAAAAATAACCAGGTCGGTTTTTTGTTGCGATTCAGATGTAAGAATAGCCACCATTTTTTCCATATTGCCGTCGATATCGGCCAGCATGGCACGAAATGGAATGACGGCAATTCTTAACGGACGGTTGGTGGGCATTGTTACAGGGGCTGTCATATCCATGGTATCTAAATTAAAATCACCAACAATACTAGCCCAGCAATTGGTTCGTCCGCCAGTTATTTTTCCAATTATTTTTATTGCTGGAGCTTATTTGCCACCAACGTCGCGAATAAGCGACAATTGCCCCTTGCGGTCATGATTTTTATCAACCAAGGGAACGGGATAATCACCCGTAAAATAATGGTCGGTGAAGCGCGGGTCGGCGGGGTCGCGCCCATTAACCTCACCCATCGCGCGGTATAATCCATCAAGCGATAAAAAAGCCAAATCACTCAAGCCAAGTTGTTTAGAAATTTCTTTGATGCTCATGCTGTTGGCTATCAATTCTTTTGGGTTAGGCAGGTCGATACCATAATAACAAGGGAACTTAACGGGCGGTGATGAGACACGCATGATAACCTCGGCCGCGCCAGCGTCCTTCACCAATTGGACAATTTTTTGCGCGGTGGTGCCGCGCACCAACGAATCATCCACCAATATCACCCTTTTACCCTTTAGGACAAATTGGTTGGCATTGTGTTTTAACTTAACCCCCAGGTCGCGAATTTTTGGCGTCGGTTCGATAAAGGTGCGACCAACATAATGGTTGCGGATAATCCCCAAATCAAATGGAATGCCCGATTCTTCGGCAAAGCCCAAGGCGGCGGGCACCCCGCTGTCGGGCACGGGCACCACCACCAAATCTTTTTTGTTGCTATGTTTGATGGGGCTTTCGCGCGCCAATTCGCGCCCCATTTCTTTGCGTGCTTCGTAAACCGAAATACCGTCAACCACGCTGTCGGGTCGCGCAAAATAAACATATTCAAACAAACAAGTGCGGGGGGATTTTCTTTTGGGAAAAATTTGTTTTTGGGTTATGCGATCCTTTTCAATAATTATCATTTCGCCCGCGCCGATATCGCGGATGAATTTTGCCCCCACCATGTCGAGAGCCACCGTTTCAGACGCCAACACATAACCATCGCCATCGCTGCCGTTAAACCGCCCAAGGACTAGCGGACGAATGCCAAATGGGTCGCGCACCCCAATCAAGCAATCCTTGCTCAAACACAAAAGCGCGTAGGCACCGTTGATGCTTTGCAAGGATTTTTCTAATCGTTGCGCTACATTACCCGTTTCATGTGCCATCAAGTGCAAGATAACTTCGGAATCGGTGGTGCTGTGGAACAGTGCGCCTTGCCGCGCCAATGATTTGCGCAACATGATGCCGTTGGTAAAATTGCCGTTATGGGCAATGGCAACCCCGCCGTGATTAATATCGGCATAAAGCGGTTGAACATTTTTTATGTCGGTATCGCCCGTGGTGGAATAACGATTATGGCCAATAGCATTTTTGCCCAACAACCCCGCCAATTTTTTGGGATCAGAAAAATTATCACCCACCAGGCCTAAGGCGCGTTTGCTGTAAAATTTTCCTGCCTGCTCGGCGACGATGCCCACCGATTCTTGGCCACGATGTTGCAAAGCATGCAACCCCAACACCACGTGGGCGGCGGCACTTTGCATACCCCACACACCAAACACGCCGCAATATTCCCGCGGTTTATCATCTTGACGAAGTTGCTTGGTTATCATCGTTGGGTCTTATCCTGTTTTTTATCTGATTGCGTAGGTTTTACCTTAGCATTTTTTGCAACGTTATTGTTATTGGGTTTGGATGTCGCGGGTATGGTGGCCGGCGGCGTTACCGAGAACATTTGAATGAAACTTTTGTAGCGTTGCTTGCTGGATAATTCGGGTGTGATATTGGTAATAACACGCCTGGTAACAGGGTCAAGATATTTGGTGGCCACGGCATGGGTCAAAAAATTATTTTCTTTTTTCCCAACCAAGGCAAAAGCCAAAGCATAAAAAAATATCATCATCGCCGCCCCCTGGGCCGCGCCAAAAAACAACCCTATTATTTTATCGCCAAAGCCAAGGTATTGTTGGTCGCGATGTTCCATCGATGAACCGCGGACAAAACCCGCGGTCAGGATAAGGCTGACACCAAAAATAAACAGGGTGGCGGCCCATTCTATCAACCCCGCGTAATTGGCACCCACGCCATTGCCAATATTAATATCGTTGATAAGATAATCGGTTAGGTAAGAACCCGTCATCACGGCTATCAAAAGGCTTAAACACCAACAAACCATTTGCCCCAAAACATTAAGCCACCCCCGCATCAAACCACTAACCGCAAACAGCGATAAAACAGCAATCGCAAAAATATCAAACATGGGACGCCTTTACTTTCTAGAACATTCTTACCACATCGTCAATTTTTTTGATAGGCGTGGCATAGAAATCGGTTCCCGACAATTCTTTGTTTAATTTGTCAAAAAATATCTTCTCCCCTGGCAGCCATATATTGGCAAAACCCATTTTAACCGCTTCCTTGATGCGGATGGCGGGTTTTTGCGCGGGGCGAACATCGCCCGAAAGCCCGACCTCACCAAACACCATCACGGCTTCGGGCATTTCTTTGTTCAAATGCGCGCTAATCAGGGCGGTTGCCACCGCAAGGTCGCAAGCGGGTTCACGGGTTGCCATGCCACCCGCGACATTTAAAAAAACATCGCGCGTCGAAAGTTTTATCCCCGCCCGCGTTTCAAGCACCGCCAATATCATGGCCAAGCGGTTTGCATCGAAACCCACCACGGTGCGCCGCGGGTAGGCAAGACTGCTTGGGGCTATCAAGGCTTCTATTTCTAGCAACAGGGGGCGGGTGCCCTCGATACTGCCAAACACCACCGCCCCTGGGCGATGGGCGCGACCCGATGATAAGAATAAATGGGATGGATTTTCAACCTCCATCAATCCTTTTTCGGTCATGTCGAAAACGCCAATTTCATCGGACGAACCAAAACGATTTTTATGACAACGCAGCAAACGGTAATGCGAACCCCTTTCGCCTTCAAAATACAACACGGCATCAACCATATGTTCTAACAATTTTGGTCCCGCAATCGCGCCGTCTTTCGTAACATGCCCCACCAAAAAAATGGCGGTGCCCGTGGTTTTGGCGGTGCGAATAAGAATTTGCGAAGCGGCGCGTACTTGCTGGATGGTGCCAGGGGCGGCGTCCAATTCGCCAACATACAGGGTTTGGATAGAATCGATAACCATGACGCTGGGCGGGTTATCACCGACCATCAATTGCGCAATGTCGCGTGCATCGTCGCTGGCGGCAAGCAAGAGGGGACTTTCAGAAAGCCCCAGCCGCGCGGCGCGCAACCGTATTTGTTCTATCGATTCTTCGCCCGAAATATAAGCCACCGATGTTTGTTTGGCGATGTTGGCCATAGCCTGAAGCAACAGGGTCGATTTACCAATCCCTGGGTCGCCGCCTATCAAAATGGCCGACCCGCGCACCATGCCACCACCCAGCACCCTATCCAATTCATTCATGCTGGTGGAAATGCGTTCGTGATGTTCCTGTTCGCCCTTTAACGGCAACAATTCAACATTGGCCGCGGTGGCGCGGCGGGGGGCGGTTGCCTTCCCCCCCAGGGGTGGCGTCGATTTAACAACATGTTCCTGCAAAGTTTCCCACGCGCCGCATTCAGCACATTGCCCATGCCATTTGACCGACACCGCACCGCAAGCACTGCAAACAAAATTTTTATGTTCCTTCGCCATGAATTATCTAATAAATCATTTAATAACGATTCGGCAAAGAGAACAAGCGGGAAGTTTGTTGGGGGTTTTGGGCCTAAGCGAAGATTTCGATGTAAAACACCTTAGATTTTATTTTTTATTGACTCGTTATCTTTAGTATTTTACTGCTAAAAGCGTGAATAATTATACTTTATATCTTGATGAAAGTGGTGACCATCATATGGGTAATAATATGTTAGATGCTAAGAAATACCTATGTCTTAATGGTATTATTATCAATGACAGCAATTATAATAATATTGAAAAAGAGTGGCATGAGATAAGAAAATTATTTACAAATAAAAAAACAGGGATCATTCCATCGCTACATTATCAGGAGCTAGCAAGAAAGAGTGGAGCTTTTTACTTGTTGCAAAACCCAATTATTGAACAAGAATTTAATAAAATGTATTTAGATTTCTTATCAAAAATAGATATGACTATTATTGCGGTAACAATTGATAAATCGAAACATCTTGATAGACATCAAAATAAAGCTCACGATCCTTATCACGCCTCTTTAAAAATTTTATTAGATAGATATTATTATTTTTTGAGCAACAAAGGAGCCATAGGAAAAGTTATAGCCGAATCTAGAAAGCAGCCTAATGACTTAAAATTAAGCGAGGCTTGTTATGATTACTGGTGTAATGGTGGTTATAATCAAAGCAATATCTTAACTTCGGGCATACAAAAACATATCAACAAGAACATTAGCTTTCATGTAAAAACAGATATGATTGCTGGGTTAGAAATATCAGATATGTTAGCAACCATTATGAAGAGATTTACCCTAGAGCAGTATGGCATAGGTTCGTTACCAAATAACTTCGGTAAAAAAGTTATAAATATAGCAAAAACAAAAATCAGAAAAAATAATTCTGGCAAAATTAAAGGGTGGGGGATATTATTATACCCATAAAATAACTATGGCCAGGCGTTCTGCACCCCTAGCCATAGAAAAACGGTCATTCGACATCGTATAGCGATATTATACAATTATTCTGTTTATCTGTCAATCCTAAGTCATTCATTGCAATAATTAATCGTTTTTTTAGTTAATACTATTTATAAATCAATTGCTTATAACGAGTAAAAAATACTATTTTTTATAAAAACAATCCCTGAAGGTTACATTAAATATATCATCTCTCACCCCTACCCCAAAATTTTTTGCAACAGCGAAATTGTTTTTTTCTTTTCAACGTGCAATTGATGTTCGGGGCGTTCCATCGCCCGCACCAGGCTTTCTTTGATTTCTTTTTCGCTGACCACCCTGCCCCGCACCGAAACACCCGCTTCGTGCACTTTGTTTTTATCGCCACAAACCAAATAATGCCAATCGAACAGGTCTTTCCCCTCGTCCACCAAACGGTAGGCGCAGGTGGCGGGCAACCAATCGATATGTTTTACTTTGCGCGGCGTTAATTGCACGCAATCGGTCACGTATTTTTTTCTATCGTGATAATCTTTGCATTGGCAAGTTTGACCATCAAGCATGTGGCAAGAAATATTGCTGAAAATAGTTTCGCGACCATCGTCCAATTTATGCAAACAACATTGGCCGCAACCATCGCACAATGATTCCCATTCGGTCTGATCCATTTCCGCCAGGGATTTTGTCCGCCAAAATTTTTCTACCATTGTTTTTTTTTATGACAAGTTATAATCAAGATGCGGTCGGTAGGCAGGGATTTGCTTGCGCGCCTGGCGCATGGCATCTTCGTCAAGTTCGACCACCATCAGTTGGTTATGAAAAAACCATTTGTTTTTGGCTTCCGCCACAATTTTGCCCCATGGCGACACCACCAAACTATGGCCATATGTTTTGCGGCCGTCGGGGTGGGTGCCGACTTGGGCGGGGGCGATAATCCAGCAAGCATTTTCAATCGCGCGGGCGCGTAACAAACTATGCCAATGGGCGCGCCCCGTGGGCACGGTAAAGGCCGCGGGCACAAAAATAATACCCGCACCCAAATGATTTAATTTGCGATAGAGGTAAGGAAAACGCACGTCATAACATATCGATAATCCTAACTTACCAAATGCCAATGCGGGGAAAGGGCTGTCGGCGGTGATGATAACATTGCCTGGCATCACCGATTCTGATTCGCGGTAGGTTTGGTCATCGCTTAAGGCAACATCAAACAGATGAATTTTATCATAACGACCAACGATGGCCCCCTTGCTAGAAATTAATAAAGAACGATTGTAAAATTTTCTTTCGTTGGTGTCGCTTTCGGCCTTCACCAAATAAGAGCCCAGCAACACCCAAATGCCAAGCGATTTTGCCAATTCACGAATGGTCACCAAATAGGGGTCATCGCTTTCGTAAAACAATACTTCCCAAGCGCGGTCCTTATCGGCCTCCATGATATTGCACACCTCGGGGAAGGCTACCAAACCCACTTTCCGTTCCTTGGCTTCTTTGATAAATTTGATTATTTTGCGAATATTGCTTTTGGGGTTGCGGCCACTGCACATTTGCACCAACCCCACGCGTGCCACCTGCCATTTTTCTTCAAATCCGCTATCCTCGGCTATCGCGGTTTCTATATCGGCAGCCATAGCACCACCCGCATCTTGGCTTGGTTGCTGATTTTTTGCTTGGTTTGTGAGCACTTCTAGGCTAGCAGTTTTCTCATCATCTGTTTTTTTATCTATCATCGTAAGATCCAAATTTTTTAGATTGCATTATTCATCATAACCCCAATAACAGGCATTATCGCATCGGCAGTATTGTTTTGCGGTGTTCGCGTCATTGTTTTATAGAAGATGTTATTTTTACTTTTCTGTGCGAAAGTGTAATTTATTTCAAAGAAAATGGCAATACAAACCTTCATCATTGATAATTTTGATTCCTTCACCTTTAATTTGGTCGATTTGGTGGCGGGTATAAACCGCGCCGCCCCGACCGTTATCAAAAACAACCAACTGTCGGTCGGCGACTTACTGTCATTGCCTTACGATAACCTGATTATTTCGCCTGGGCCTGGCACGGTGGCGGCGGCGCGCGACATTGGCATTTGTTTAGACGTTATAGCGCAAAACCAAAAACCCTTGCTCGGGGTTTGTTTGGGGCACCAGGCCATTGCCTATCATTTTGGCGGGCGCGAGCCAGGCATCATCGACGTGGGGCAACCCATCCATGGTAAGGCCACCAAGATATTTCACAATGGCAAGGGGCTGTTTGCGGGCCTGCCCAATCCATTTTTGGCGGGGCGTTATCATTCCCTGGTGGTGCGGGAAGAAACCCTATCCCCCGATATAGAAATAACGGCGCGGGACGAGGCTGGCAACATCATGGGTTTGGCTCATCGCCACCGACCCATTTACGGTGTGCAATTTCACCCCGAATCCATCCTTACCCCCGACGGTAACAAAATCTTAGAAAATTTTTTTGCCCTTGCCGAATCATTCATGGATAACCATACGACTGCTCGAAAACATCACAACCTCGCCACCGCCCCTGCACCCTTAAAAAACAAAAAAACGACTCAACAAAAAAAAATATGGTGCGAAGAATTACCCTACGTGCTCGACAATGATAGAAGTCCCCATATTTTTGCCAGCTGTTTCTTACCCCACGGCAATGCTATCTGGCTTGAGGGGGATGAAAAAACTGGCTGGGGCAGGCAAGGGTTTTCTTACATGGCCATGGCGGAATCCATGGCGGAATCGATGCCATCGGGCGGCAACCCATCGCGCCCGTCAATCCTCACCGTTGATAGGTTTTCTGAGCATGATGATTTTTTTGCCAAGCTTGCGCGGGTTGCGCAAGATTTTTCCTTTGATGATGAAGCAACCAGCGATCTGCCTGAAACATTGATAAAAAATTTGGATACAATATTCCTCGGCGGTGCCATGGGGTTTTTGGCTTATGAAGGGCGGGTGCTGTGCCCTGACGCTTTCCACGCCCCCTACCCGCCTCATGATTCAACAAAAACTTCCTTGCCCGACGGGTTTTTTATTATTGCGCGGCGGTTATTAATTCAAGACAAAACCCACGGCAAAACTTACCTGCTAGCGATTGACGATGCGGGCGATGGCGATGAAGGAATAAATAACGCCAAGCAGTGGTTTGCCAGCGTTAAGGCAACCATGAACACCATCCCCCAGCCAAAATTACAACCCATGCCCGCGCCACGGTGCCAATTGTCATGGACCTTTGATAAAAACAAAAACCTTTACATAAACAATGTGAAGGAATCTATCGCGGCCATAAAAAGGGGTGAGGTTTATCAATTATGCCTTACCAATCAATTAACGGCCACCCTGCCCATGCTATCAACCACGCCCGCGCCGTTCGATATTTATTGTCATTTGCGGCAAGATAATCACACACCCTATCGCGGGTTTTTATCCATCAACCTACCCGCCGTCCATAACCAATCACCATCAACGGGTGAGGCTTCTCATGATAAACCGCCCTATCACGCGGCGTTGCTTTGTTTTAGTCCCGAAGAATTTTTGCAAATCAACCAGCATCAAAAAATAATCACCAAACCTATCAAAGGAACCATAAGGCGCGACAGCGATGCCGCCACCGATAAGGCCTTGGCGGAACAATTGTTGGCATCAGAAAAAAATAGGGCGGAGAATGTCATGATTATCGACTTGCTTCGCAATGACCTTACCCGTGTCGCCAAGCTGGGTTCGATTAAGGTAGAAAAAAATTGCGCCTTGGAATCATTTGACCGCGTGCATCAATTGGTTAGCACCATCACCGCCGACCTGGCCAATGATAAAAATATTGCCGATCTGTTGATGGCAAGTTTTCCTGGCGGTTCGATGACGGGCGCGCCCAAAATTCGCGCCATGGAATTGTTAGCCAAGATGGAGGATAGACCGCGCGGTGTTTATGCGGGGGCATTTGGTTATATTGGCAACATCACCAACCTTGCCATGGTTATTCGCAGTTTGATTGTCGAAGAAATAAAAGATACTTACCATTATAGTTTAAGCGTCGGCGGTGGTATTGTCGTCGATTCCAAACCCGAAGAAGAATGGCAAGAATTATTATGGAAGTCATCGGCCATTATCGAATCATTGAAAAAAATAATGACAATTAATATTAAGGAATAAAAAAAATGGATAACATGCTTCACCCTATCGATTCTTGCTTGGTTCATGGCAACCTGCTCCCCCTGGCGCAACCCGCCCTGTCGGTGCTTGACCGTGGTTTTTTATTGGCGGACGGGGTGTTTGAAACCATCTTGATAAAAAATGGCGCGCCCTGTTGGCTGACCCAACATGTCCATCGCTTGGCAAGGGGTGCCAAGATTTTATCCATCAACCATATTATTCCGCCTGACCTGTGGCGGGCGGATATAGAAAAACTATATCATGCCAACCATTGCCAAAAAAACCTACAATATGCCTTGCGCCTTACCCTGTCGCGCGGCGTCAGCCATCAACGGGGTTTGGTGATTCCCCCACCCGCGCACCCGACGGTTGTTATGACCATCCATCATCACCCCCTGCCCCTGCTCGCCACCCCGAGCGAAGGATTGGCGGTGATAGTTACCAACGTGCAAAAAAACAATCGCTCGCCCCTATCGGCCATCAAATGGTTGGGGGGTTATGGCGACAACATGGTCGCAAAAAATTTGGCCCAGCAACAGGGCGCGCAAGATGGGTTATTAATAAATGGCGATGGCAATATCATCTGCAGCACCGTGGGCAATATTTTTTTATTGTTGGACGATGTTTGGTATACCCCGCCATTGAGCGATGGCATGGTTCACGGTTTGGCGCGCAGCAATATATTATCAAGCAATAGCTTGGTGGTGACCGAACGGAGTATCACCCCCGCCATGATAGATAATATTGCGGCGGGTTTTATCAGCAATAGTTTGGGTTTACAGCCGATAGGCAGTATAAACGGGCGGGTATTACCAGCACAACCTGTAGCATTAGAAATATATAAAAAATTACAACCTATTTATTGCGAAAATGAAATGACTGAGCTATAACAAATAACCCCGCCAACAATGCAAACGATACATGGTCAATAATCTTTTATCTCTTTTTTTAAAGCAAGCAAACAAATACCAAAAAAGCCCGTGGCTGTTTGACAAAGCCAACGGCAGTTATTGGCAAGGCCTATCATGGCAGGAAATTGCCAAACGCGTCAATTTTTTAGCACAATATTTGGAACAGATGAATTTGGGGGTCGAGCCCCGCATCATGATATTGTCAGAAAACAGGCCCGAATGGGTTATCAGCCTCTATGCCATTTGGGCAATGGGCGGTATACCCGTGCCCGTGATGCCTGGCATTGCCGCCGACAACATGAATCATATTTTGCAGGACGCCGAAATAAGCGTCGCCATTATTTCTAACAAGCAACTTTTTAAGCAAGCCGATGTGCCATATATGAAGCGTAAGGTAAAACATATCATTGGTTTTTCTGGCGATATTGCGCAAAATATACCCAGCAGCAGCAAGTTCTATTATTTTTCACAAATTACCCACGGCACCCAACGAATCCACAGCGGTGGCGGCGTGCATGGCGATAAGGTATTATTAAGCGAACGCGCCGCGGCTATCTTACCCAACAAAATTTCGGCTATTCTCTACACCTCGGGCACGTCAGGTTTGCCGAAGGGGGTCATGCTAACCCACGCCGCCCAATTGGCGGTGATAGATGGCTTGATGCCGCTGTTCGAACGTATCCCCAAATTTCAAATGAACAAGGAATCGTTTTTATCTTTCCTGCCCTTAAGCCATTGCTACGAATTTAATGTTGTCACCGCCATCGCCGTCAATTTGGGGGCGCGGGTATATTTTGCAGAAAGTTTAGAAAAATTATCACAAAACATGGTGGAGGTAAAACCGACCATCATCACCGCCGTGCCACGCCTTTATGAGGCGTTACGCACCCGCATTATCACCCGCATGGAAAAACAAAAACCCTTTGCAAAAAAACTATTAACCCACACCATTGCCCTGGGCATGAAAAAGGCGAAATATGAACCGTTAACCTTCAAAGAAAAATGTAATAATTTTTTCTTATCATTTATCGTGCGGCGCAAAATAAAAAAATCATTTGGCGGCCGATTGAAAGTTTTTATTTCGGGCGGCGCACCGCTTAACCCCGATGTCGGGGCATTCATCAATTCCCTGGGGCTACGCGTGTTGCAGGGCTATGGCCTGACCGAGGCCTCTATCGCCGCCACCGTCAATTTACCATTTGACGAAAGGATGGATTCGGTCGGGGTGCCTATCAAAGGGTTGGAAGTAAAAATTGCCCCCGATGGTGAAATTTTATTAAAGGGCCCGACCCTGATGAAGGGATATTGGAAAGACACCAAGGCAACCAAGGAAGCCTTTAACAGCGAGGGTTATTTAAAAACTGGTGATATTGGCAAAATAGACAACGGGCATCTTGTCATCACCGACCGCAAAAAAGATATTATTGTCAACAGCGGCGGCGAAAATATTGCGCCGCAGCGTGTAGAAAATATTTTGCAATTAGAAAATTGTATCAAACAGGCCATGGTTTATGGCGAAAAAAAACCATACCTGACGGCGGTGTTGGTGATTGATAAGGATGGGTTGAACCCCAAACACAAAAACAAATTAACCGTCGAAGAACAGGTGCAGGAAGCCGTGACTCACGCCAATAAAAATTTGGCCAATTTTGAAAAAATAAGAAAATTTATCATTGCCAGCGAAGATTTCACCATTCAAAATGAATGTCTGTCGCCCACTTTAAAATTGCGCCGTCAAAACGTGTTGAAGCAATATAAAACAGCGTTGGATAAATTGTATCGTTAATACAACAATTGCAAATATTATTTGCGGCGATAAATATCCTCGATACGTTCAATATCGTCTTCACCCAAATAACTTCCTGTCTGCACCTCTATCAATTCCAAATCGCCTTCGCCGATATTTTCCAAACGGTGAATAATGCCAACGGGCAAATAGATCGATTGGTTGGCCAATAAAATTTTTTCTTGCAAGGTTTCGGCGCTATCGCCCAGGGTTACCTTGGCCTTGCCCTTGACCACCACCCAATGTTCCGAACGGTGGCGATGCTTCTGGAGCGAGATTTTGGCGCCAGGTTTTAAAAACAATTTTTTTACTTGATAACCATCATCAACCTTGAGCGATTCATAATAACCCCATGGGCGGGTGACGGCGCTGTGATGGGCGGTGATGTTGCCGTTGCCTGCTTGTAATTTTTTTACCAATTCTTTCATTTCCGACAGATATTGCCAATCGGCCACCAACAAGGCATCCTTGGTGGCGATAACCGCCTTATCCTCCACCCCCAACAGGGCAATGGTTTGCCCGCCGCTGTTCATCACCAAATTGTTGGTTGATTGATGCAGAACAACGGGCGGGGTTTTGTCGTCGACTTGGTGAATGGCATTGCCATCCTTATCCTGTTGATGAAGGCGTTTTATTTCATCAAAACTACCAAGGTCCGACCAGCCCCAATTGCTGTTTTTGTTCATGGTCACCACAAAGTTTTTTTTGTTTTTTTCCATGATGGCATAATCAAACGACAAGGGTTTGATTTTTTTATAGGCTTCCTCCACCAACCACCAAAATGGCCATTGCGGCGATGGGTCGCGCACCATGCCCGTTACCGCCGCCAGCACTTCTTTGTAAGTATCGGGTTGCAGCCGTTGGTAAGCGGCAATAACGGTTTCGGGATAAAATAAAAATATACCACTGTTCCACAAATAACCCTGTTCGATATAATGTTGCGCGGTTTTTTCATCTGGCTTTTCTTTGAATGTTGTAACGGGCAGGCAGTCTATGTTTTTATCCCCCTGTTTTTTATCCCCCTGATTTTTTCCTGCCTGTTTTGCATCGGGTAAAATATAACCATAATTTTTTGACGCCGCATGGGGCATAATACCAAATGTAACAATGGCATCTCTCTCGGTGTTTAATTTTTCCATCGCCACCGCCAAGGATCGGTAAAATTCTTGGGGATGTTCAATATAATGGTCGCAAGGCAATATCAACAAGGCGCCATGTTTATCATCAACCTGTTGCTGATGATGCAGGCAAGCCGCCAATATCGCGGGTCCCGAATCGCGCGCCATGGGTTCCAATAATATATTGGCGGTCGTCCCCATGGCTTGTAATTGTTCATAGATAAAAAATTGGTGCGCCATGACGCCATCCACCATGCCCGCCCCGATACAGGTCATTTCGCCGATGGCAAAACCGTTATAAACATTGGCTTGGTGAGAAAAATTTTTTAACCGTGCGATGGTTGATTGAAACAGGCTTTGTTCTTTATCCAGCAGCGACAAAAATTGTTTTGGCTTGGCTTGGCGCGATAATGGCCAAAGTCTGCTACCAACACCGCCGCACAACAAAACAGGATAAATAGTTTCCATAATCCCTAAGGTATTTATAAAATTGCGCCTTGCTTGTCAATAAATTAAGGGCATCGTCAACGCCGTCCCGCTTGCCCCGCCCGCCCTCTACCAAATAACAAGTTGTCAAATAAAAGTAATTTGGCTAAAGACTTACCATGGGTAAAAAAGCAGTTATAACAGGGGTTACGGGACAGGACGGTGCCTACCTGGCAGAATTTTTATTAAACAAAGGTTATGAAGTGCATGGCATCAAACGTCGCACCTCACTGTTTAATACCGCGCGCATTGACCATTTATTTCATGACGAGCATGAAGGGCAAACCCATTTCCACCTGCACCATGGCGACATGACCGATTCATCAAGCCTTATTCATATTTTATCTAAGGTTAGACCCGATGAAGTTTATAACCTGGCGGCACAAAGCCACGTCGCCGTATCGTTCGAAGAACCAGAATACACCGCCAATTCGGATGCCATGGGGGCGCTACGTTTGCTGGAGGCTATCCGCACCTTGGGCTTAGAAAAAACCACGCGTTATTATCAGGCCTCAACCTCCGAACTTTATGGTGGCATTTATAAAGAAGCACAAAGTGAAACCACGCCATTTTATCCACGCAGCCCCTATGCCGCGGCCAAATTATATGCCTATTGGATAACCGTTAATTATCGCGAAGCCTATGGTATTTTTGCTTGCAATGGTATTTTGTTTAATCACGAATCGCCCATCAGGGGCGAAACCTTCGTCACCCGTAAAATAACCCGCGCCTTGGCCAGAATAAAATTGGGCAAACAAAAAACCCTCTACCTTGGTAATTTGGATGCCTTGCGCGATTGGGGTCATGCCAAAGATTACGTCGAAGCCATGTGGTTGATGTTGCAACAACCCAAGCCCGAAGATTTTGTTATCGCCACGGGCGAACAACATTCGGTAAGGGAATTTGTCGAATTGGTTGGCAAAGAGTTGGGTATGAAAATAGATTGGCAAGGCAAGGGCGTAAACGAAGTTGGGTTGTGCAATGGCCAAGAAATAGTTAAAGTGGACCAACGATATTTCCGCCCGACCGAGGTTGAAACATTGTTAGGCGATGCCAGCAAAGCAAAAAGCAAATTAAATTGGCAGCCCAAAATTTCTTTTGCCCAATTGGTCAAGGAAATGACGGAAGTTGATTTGGCGCAAGCAAAGAAAATATAACTATCATGAAAATTTTTTTAACGGGCGGTCGCGGCATGGTGGGACGCAACAGTCGCGAACATCCGCTTGCGGGCAGCCATGTCATCACCGCGCCAGCAAGGGCGGAGGTTGACCTCCTCGATTTTCGTAGCGTTAAGCAAGCCATGAAGGATGTCGCGCCCGATGCGGTTATTCATACCGCGGGAAAGGTTGGCGGGATTGTCGCCAACCTTAGCGCGCAGGCCGATTTTTTAATCGAAAATTTTGAAATGGGAAAAAATGTTGTGTTGGCCGCCAAAGAATTGGGAATAAAGAAATTAATCAATTTGGGAAGCTCTTGCATTTATCCCAAAATGGCGCCCAACCCGTTGAAGGAAGCATCGATGTTGAGCGGGCCATTCGAGCCCACCAACGAAGGTTATGGCTTGGCCAAAATGTCTGTCTTAAAATTATGTCAATTTTTTGCCGAACAAAATACTGGCTTGCAATATAAAACCCTCATCCCGCCCAATTTGTTTGGCCGTTATGATAACTTCGATGCCGTAACTTCCCATTTTCCTGCGGGGGTTATTAGAAAAATTCATCACGCCGTCCAAGAAAAAAAAGTGAGCGTTGAATTATGGGGCGACGGCACGGCGCGGCGCGAATTAATGTCAGCGTTTGATTTGGCGGGCGCCATTTGGTTCGCTTTGTTGCATATTGAAAAATTACCCGCCGTGACCAATGTTGGGGTTAACCATGATATTAGTATTTTAGATTATTACCAAGCCACCGCCAAGGTGCTGGGTTTTCAAGGCACATGGCAATTTTTGCTAGACAAACCAATTGGCATGAAACAAAAAATAATGGATTCGCAATTTTTTCATGATTTGGGATTTAAGCCCACCAAATCTTTGGTCGATGGTATCAAAGATGCCTATGCTTATTTTTTAAGCAAAGAAATAAAATAAAGCCAGCAGTAATTAAAATTGCCCGCGTTCAGGAAGGGGCAATTTACCCTCGGTCGCGTAGAGCAAGGCCTCGGCGATATTTCTTAACTGGTCCCCTATCCGTTCCAGGTATTTTGCTATCATCACTGTTTTGATAACCCCCGCGATGGGCGTTTTGCCGTCGGACTGCAAACTTTCCCTATATAATTCGCCGTATATTTTATCTATCAAAAAATCCTCCGCCATTATTTTTTCGGCATTGTTACTGGCATGATTTTTTATATCTTGCGACACCAAACTCATCAAGGCAACAATCCTCACCCCCAGGTTGCCTAAAGCCTTAATATTGATGGATTTGGGATTCAAACCATTTTCTAACGAAAAAATAATCTTGTTAGAATTGCTATGGATATAGTCGCCGATGCGTTCGAATGCCGTGGCAATTTTTATCGCCGCCATCATCATGCGCAGATCGTTGGCGACGGGTTGCCAACGGCTGATAATGGCAATGACCTCTTCATTGACAATAATTTCCAATTCATCCAGGTCGCGGTCGGCGGCCATGATTTTTTTTAACGCCGCACCCTCAGGGTGTTGCAACTGGTCAAGGAAGTCCTTCACCATTTTGGTTGCAATTTTGTCCATTTTTTCCAGCAACTGAAACAAATGCTTAAAATCACGCGCTTCTTCTCTTCTTATTAAATTGCCATTGTTCATCTTTAGCCAAACCTTCCCGTAATATAATTGTATGTTTTTTTATCTTTTGGGTTGTCGAAAATATCGTCCGTCCTACCACTTTCTATTAAATCACCTAAATAAAAAAAACAAGTTATGTCGGAAACCCGCCGCGCCTGTGACATCGAATGGGTGACAATAATAATGGTATATTTTTTCGCCAATTCGGCCATCAAATCTTCTATCCTTGCCGTGGCAATGGGGTCAAGCGCCGAACATGGTTCGTCCATCAAGATAACATCGGGGTTGATGGCGATGGTGCGGGCGATGCACAAACGTTGTTGTTGCCCACCCGACAGGGCGGTGCCCGATTTTTTTAAATCATCTTTTACCTCATCCCACAGCCCAGCTTTTTTTAAACTGGTTTCGACTATTTCATCGGTATCGGTTTTGTTTTTTACCAACCCATGTATTTTGGGGGCATAGGCAACATTGTCATAAATGCTTTTGGCAAAGGGATTTGGTTTTTGAAAAACCATCCCGACCCGTGAACGCAACAACACCACGTCGGTATCCTTGGCGTAAATGTCGCGACCATCCAACAATACCTGGCCCGTCATATGGCAATTATCAACCAGGTCATTCATGCGGTTGAGGGATTTTAAAAATGTCGATTTGCCACAACCCGACGGCCCAATCAAAGCCGTGATTTTGTTTTTAGCCACGGATAAAGTAATATTTTTTAACGCCTGTTTGTCACCATAATAAACCGACAGGTTATTACACTGGAAAATAGGTGAAGATTTTTTTGTGGTCATGTTATACCCTCGATTGTTTTGTCCATTTTTGGCGAATAATAATCACGGTTAAGTTAATCAGAAAAATCAAAAAAAGCAAAACAATAATTGCAGCCGCCGTTTTATAAATGAACCCCGTGTCGGCATGGTTGGCCCACAAAAAAACCTGGACGGGCAATGTTGTGGTGGGCGATGTTACATCGGTCGCCGCCGACATAACAAATGCCACCATGCCTATCAATATCAAGGGGGCGGTTTCGCCCACGGCACGCGATAACCCCAATATCGTTCCCGTTAAAATACCCGATAATGACAGGGGCAACAGGTGATGCAACACCAATTGCCAACGGTTAATGCCAAGCGACAAAGCGGCCTCCCTAATATTATTGGGCACGGCGCGCAGCGCACTGCGGGTTACGATAATTAATAGCGGCATGGTCATCAAGCCCAGGGTCAACCCCCCCGCAAGAGAGGATGAACGCGGCACGCCAAAAAAATTAACCAACACCGACAAACCCAACAGGCCATAAATGATGGAAGGCACCGCGGCCAGCGAATTGATGTTAACCTCCACCACGTTAAAAAACCTTTGCCAAAAGGGTCGCGCATGTTTGGCGTCAAAAAATTCTTCCAAATAAATGCCAGCCATAATGGCAATGGGAAAAGAAACCGCAAAACAAATAGCAATCGTCAACAGCGAGCCCAACACGCCGTTTAAAATACCCGCCGATTCGGGGCGTTGACTATCGCCGTTGGTAAAGAATCGCCAATTAAACTTCTTATGAATCAATTTTTTATGGGCTAATATTTGCAGCCAATTTTTTTGCTCCAGGGTTAGATTGTTGGCACCATGACCTTTTATATAATTATCAACCAAGCTGGAGGCAAGGACACTTCTCTCCTCCATCTTATTCAACATGGTTTGTTGTTGGTATAAATAACGACTGGTTTCAAAAACAGCATCGGGCGACAGCAATGAAAGCAACGAATCGCGCCATGCCGCTGGCACAGTGGTGGTTAGGTTTTGCGCCGCCCCTTTGGATTTTTGTTGCTGGTCGCTGTTGTTGGTTAGGTTATTAGCGACATCGCCTACATTGCCCCCTTGCAAGGCCGTGTATAATCCCTGGGCTAGCACCCCCGCCATGTCGCCTTGCAAAATAACCATCTCCCCCTCTAATTTCTTTTGCTTATCAAGCACCGCAACATCGTATCGAAGTGGCAAGGTAATTTCCACCTGATAAAAACTGGGCAGGGCGCGCACCGTCAAACTCACCAACAAAAAAGACAAAAAACAAAAAGCAAACACCACCGCAGCCAAACCCCACAGGCGAAAACGTTTTTCGGCGCGGTAACGCCGCGCCAATCCTTGCTTGATAACAGCGCGATGGCTGGGCTTGATTGGCTTGTTTGGTTTTTTCATATCCTGCCTTTTAATTTTTGTTGTTTGTTTAATTTGATAGATAGGCTGTTGATGACCAAGGTAATGATAAACAAAAATAAGCCCAAACTATAGGCTGACAAGGTTTGCGGGCTGTCGAACGAACTGTCGCCCGTTAACAAACTAACTATCTGCACCGTGGCAGTGGTCAGGCTTTCTAAAGGATTGATGGTGAGGTTTGCGGTTAACCCCGCCGCCATGACGACTATCATGGTTTCCCCCACGGCGCGGCTGATGGCAATCAATATCGCGGCAAAAATACCGCCGCTGGCGTAGGGTAATATAACCTGCCTCATGGTTTCCGATTTGGTGGCACCCAGGCCAAGGCTGGCTTCCTTCAATTCATGGGGCACGGCATTCAAGGCATCTTGGCTTAAGGAGCTGATGATAGGTGTGATGGCAATACCCATCACCAACCCCGCCGACAGGGCATTTTCAGAAGAAGCCGCCAAACCAAACAAAGCAAAAAAATGTTTTATCAACGGGCTAATTATCAAAATGGCAAAAAAACCATAAACCACGGTGGGCACCCCAGCCAACAATTCCAACATGGGTTTTAACCACGCCGCCAATTTTTTATTACAATAGTCATGCAAATATATGGCGGTAAAAATACCCAACGGCGTCGCCACCATCATGGCTATCAAGGCAATAACCAGGCTGCCCCAAAATATGGGTAGGGCACCAAAATTTTCGCCCGTGCTGGGGTTCCAATTGGTCGAAAACAAAAATTCGAACAGCGGGGTGATGGTAAAAAACCTTACCGATTGCCACAACAATGTTGCCAAAATGGCCAAAGAAATAAATAAACTGACCAAGGTGCCCATGAATAGCAAACCCTCTATCAAGCGGCTGGTCAACAAATGGGCTTGCCAATTATAATTCAACAGCAAATAAAAACCGCCGCCCGCCACCAACACCACGCTAAGCGACAAAATAAGTTGCTGAATGGGCAACAAAGAAAAATACCCCGTGACAAAAAATACCAAACTGCCCGTTACCAACAACACCAGCCACAGCAAAAATAAAAAATCTATAGGACGGGTAAGTTTTTGCTTGCCCATTTTGTTGACAAGCAGTTGGCGTAGGAAAATTTTGCGCCGCACCAAATAATTAAAGCCAAGCCCGACCATGCCCCACAAAAAAAGACATAAAATAAATATCATCAAATTTTTTTTTGACTACTAGCCGATTATAACTTCATCCGCCAGGGGATTGTTATGAATGATAACGAATAACAATTATTTTGTTTTTGCTATTTTATTTTCGCCACGGCCGCCGCGCGTTCCGCCGCCTTGAGCGATACCAGCCCGATGCTGGCCATTTTACCATTGTCGCCAATGTTGCTGTCATCCATGAAGAATTTTAGAAAACTTTTCAAATTGGCGTTCTTTTTTAAAGTATCGCCCTTCACATACAAAAACACAGGACGCGATAAAGGGTATTTCCTACTGCGGATGGTATCGGCAGTGGGCATGATACCGTCGATGCTTACCGCAACCACGCTGTCGCGGTTGGCATTGAGGTAACTATACCCCAACACGCCGATAGCCGTCGGGTCAGATTTTATTTTGTTGATAATAACATTATAATTATCACCGCTATCCACGTAAATGCCATCGCGGCGAATTTCTCGGGCAATTTTTTTGACCTGCTCGGTGGTGAATTTTGGGTTTGCATCGCCCGCACCTTTTTCTAAGGCCAATTCGATAAAAGCATCGTAAGTGCCAGAGGCCGCACCTGGCCCATAGATTTTAAGCGGCCTGTCGCTGGTGAAACGGTTTTTATCCACCGCTTTCCATGTTTTGCGTTCGCTGTTGCCATTGTTTTCGCCCCACATGGCTAGGAAAAGATCGGCACGCCATAGGGCAAGCGGCGCGGCATTTTTTGCCTGCACCACGGTGATGCCGTCATTGCCAAATTTTAATTCGATGATATCGGTAACCCCCGCTTTTTGGCAGGCGGCTTTTTCTTCGGGTTTGATGGTGCGCGATGCCATGGCTACATCGGCGCTGTTATCGCCCATGCCCATGCAAAAATTTTTAAAACCCGCGCCCGTGCCGATTTGCTCAATAACGGGTGCTTTGTTGTTGGTGGTTTTGGACCAATTTTCGCTGGTGGCACTAACGTAGGGGAAGACAGTCCCCGACCCCGCGAACCGCAAAAAATCGCGCGCAAAAGAATTAATTGGCTGGGTGGCCAACAACAACGCGCCCAATGTAGTAAAAATTATTTTTTTATTCATAACGAAATTTTCCTAACCTGTTATTCTCTCTCTAGTAAAAAATGTGATGAAATTCCCATTTCAATACCCTATTTGTATAGATTAACTAGCCATAAAAGTCAATATAATTTTGTATAGATTAACTAGCCATAAAAGTCAATATAATTTTGTATAGATTAACTAGCCATAAAAGTCAATATAATTTTGTATAGATTAACTAGCCATAAAAGTCAATATAATTTTGTATAGATTAACTAGCCATAAAAGTCAATATAATTTTGTATAGATTAACTAGCCATAAAAGTCAATATAATTTTGTATAGATTAACTAGCCATAAAAGTCAATATAATTTAAAAAAATAGCGGAGACAAAGTTGGCTATCTTTTCAACATCGCTTGAAAAAATATATACATTAATGTATGGTTCGAACTTCTATGCAACAACCTTTTGACAATAATAATTCTGCGCCGCAGCACCGCGCAGGTCCCAACCAAATGGGGCAGGGCGATGGTTATGCGCGCGCCCGCGAAACAAACCCGCTGACGCCCGCCGCCACGCAAAATACAACGCCATCCTCTCATCCTTTGCAGCCAGGGCAGCCAGGGGATGATGCTTCGCGCTTAACACCGCCAGCGGATGCCCAGCAAGATAATAATTTTGCCCCCGAAGAATACGAAGATTATGGCGATGCCCCCTATGGTCAGCAACCACCGCCCACCAACCCCATGCAAAAATATATCGTTGCGGGTTTATCAGTTTTGTTAGTAGGCTTTGTTCTATGGTGGTTATTGGGCGCGGGCAACGGCGTGGTGGTGGCGGGTAGCGAACACGATGAAAAAAATGCCAAGACACCCGATATTGCGGCAAACACCAATACGTCAAGCGATACCGCGGCACCCATTGCCGACGGCAAAAAAACGGGGGATAAAAAAGACACCCAAAAAACCGTGCCCGATATTGGGGTGGTGGAGCTGACCGCGGTTGATTACAAACCACAATTGTTGGCAACGGGGGTTTCGGCGCCGCTTCAACAAACCACCATCAAATCGGCGATTGGTGGTCGCCTGGAACGCAAGATGATACGTGAAAACACACCTGTGAAAACGGGCGGCGTTATCGCCCAATTTGAAATCGCCGCCAATGTCGCCAAATTGCATGCGGCGCAAAAACAATTGCACCTATTAGAGATCGGCAAAAACAGCGAAGCGCAATTGGCGGCACAAGGCCTATCATCAAACCTTAACATGGCCAAGGCCGATTCCGACCTCGCCAACGCGCGCGCCCAAGTAACCGAATTGACTCGCGTGGTTAATGAATTAAAGGTCAAGGCACCCTTTAACGGGGTGGTGACCGAATATTTGGTGGAGGTTGGCGACCTTATCAGCCCTGGTCAGCCGCTTGCCAATTTTGCTGCCTTGCAACAATTATATATCGATCTTTTTTTATCGCTTGATAAAACCAAAGATTTAAAAGTTGGTGCCACGGCCGAGGTAACGATGGGCGATGTTACAAAAACCGCAACGGTTCATTACGTCGGCGTGGTCAGCGATCAAAGCACCAGCACCGTCAAGATAAGGTTATTGATGAATAATGAGGACGGCAAAGTTAAAGGCCAAGCCCCCGCCAGCGTTTCCATCACCCTGCCCGCTATCAAGGCTTACGATATTCCCCCCACCGCTTTAAATTTGGGCGATAGTGGAAAAATTGGTATCAAGGTTTTGGCGGCCGATAACAAAGTCGCTTTCCAACCCATCACCATTTTGGCGCAAGATAGCGACCATGTTTGGGTAACGGGTTTGCCCGAAAAAATAATATTATTAACCGAGGGGCAGGCCTTCGTCAGCGTTGGGCAGACCATCAACCCCGTTTACAAAAAATAGTAAACACAGGGCGAAGGCCCAAAAAAAGAAAAAGCAAAAACATGAATATCGTAGCCCAGGCACAGAAAAGAGCGCGTTTGATATTGGCTAGCCTTGCCTTCTTGTTAGGTTTTGGTTTTTTCGCGTTGGTCATCATACCCAAAGAATCCACGCCCGATGTTCAAATTCCTATCATGTATGTCGTGGTGCCCTTGCCTGGGATAAGCCCGTCCGACGCTGTGTCATTGTTGGTTAAGCCATTGGAACAAAAAGTAAGGGGGGTGACGGGCGTTAAGAAAATCAAATCCTCGGGGTTTTTGGGTGGTGCCAATGTTCAGATAGAATTTAAGGCTGGTTTCGATTCGAAAAAAGCCCTGGCCGACGTGCGCGAAGCCGTCAACACCGCCAAATCCCTCTTCCCCAGGGACGCGCTGGAACCAACCATTGCCGAGGTTAACCTCAGCCTCTTCCCCGTTATTTCAATATTCCTGTATGGGGAGGTTGACGAGCGCGTGCGCTTGGCCGCGGCGCAAAAATTACAAGACGCCTTGCAATCTATCCCCGAGGTTTTATCAGCCACCATCGTTGGCGACCGCGATAAGCAGGTCGAAATTTTAATGTCACCCGAGAAGATGGAGGCGATGGGTATACGTGCCGACGCCCTGTTAAACAATTTGGCGCAATCAAACCTGCTGGTTGCGGCGGGCACCCTGTCGGATGGTAGCGGTAGTTACGCCCTGCGCGTCCCTGGGCTTATTTCCACCGCCGAGGAGCTTTATCAATTACCCGTTAAGAATGTCGGCAACCGCGTAACCACCCTGCGGGATATTGCCGAGGTGCGCTATAATTTTGTTCAGGCTAGCACGGCATCATTCGTTAATGGCAAACCATCTTTGTCTATCCAGGTTGTGAAGCGTATCGGCGAAAACATGTTGAACACCATTGGGAAAGTTCACATCGTCATCGATGAGGCACAGAAACAAATGCCGCCAGGCTTGAATTTGCATATGGAGATTGGGGGTGATAAGTCGACCCACATCCACGATCTGTTAAACGACCTAACCAACAATGTTATTTCCGCGGTGTTGTTGGTGGTGGCGGTGGTGATGGGGTTCCTAGGGTTTCGCAGCGGCGTGCTGGTGGGTATTTCGGTTCCTGGGTCTTTCCTCGGCGGTATTTTGGCAATCTATCTATCGGGGCTTACCATCAATGTTGTGGTGTTGTTTGGTCTTATCCTGTCGGTTGGTATGTTGGTTGATGACGCCATTATTGTTTGCGAATATGCGGCGCGGCGTATCGAAGAAGGCATGTCAAAAAAATTGGCCTACCGTGAAGCATCGACCCGTATGGCTTTTCCCATTATGACGGCGACTCTGACCAAAATTGTCGTGTTCTTGCCGTTGTTATTTTGGCCAGGCATCGTGGGGCAATTCATGCGTTATTTGCCGATAACCTTGGTCGCGGTGTTAAGCGCGTCGTTAATTTTTGCCCTGTTATTTTTGCCCGTGCTCGGCACCGAATTGGAAAAGGTAAAACGTATTTTTATCTATTTCGGGTTTTTGATTATTTTGAGCGCATTGGGCTGGGTGGCGTTAAAAGTGGGCGGGGTTTTCTTAGGCCTTATTATTGGTAGCGTTGCCATTGCCTATTACACGCGGCGCGAATCCTACCGTGCAAAAATTAAGGCCGAGAATGACATAGAAATAGAAAAAGAAAAAAATCAGCTGGGCGAGATGAGAGAAGAAATGCCACAAGACAAATGGCATCAATATTATGTCTCGGCCTTGACGGCTATTGTTAAAAAACCAGTGACAGGAATTGTTACCTCGGTCTTTTTATTGCTGTTGGTGTTTGGATTTTACAGCAAATTTAGCAAAGGCATGGATTTTTTCCCCGACACCGAGCCCGAACAGTTCGGCCTTGCGGTGTCGGCGCGTGGTAATCTTTCGTTGCAAGATAAAATCAATTTGGTCAAAACGGTGGAGGATAAGGTTTTGGCTTATAAAAGCACCTATGGCGGTATAAAAGTGGTCAATAGTCTTATCGGCCAACCCAACCAAGGCAACCAAGATATTGACCAAATTGGCCAGGTGGTGGTGGAAATGAACGATTGGAAAATTCGTCCATCGGTCAACTACGTCACCGAACGGTTATTAAAAACCACCAACGATATTCCTGGCGTTTTGGTGCGCCTGAAAAAAGAGCAAGGCGGCCCCAAAGCCCCCAAGCCCATCAATCTGGAAATTTACGGTGATGATGATTATGCTACATTGCGCGATGCGGTGTTAAAAACCAAGGCGCAAATGATGGCTGGCGGCAACATGATTGAAATAACCGATGACTTGCCGCCACCATCGCTTAATTGGCAATTAAAGGTCGACCGTGAGGAAGCCGCGCGTTACAACGCCAATGTGGCTTTGATAGGAACCTTCGTCAAGTTGGTAACCCAAGGGGTGAAAATAGGAACCATCAACACCAGCGACAGCAAAAAGCAAGTTGATGTCATGGCGCGCTACCCCGAGGAATATCGTGGGCTTTCGGGGTTGGATAGAATCAAGGTCAATACCCAAAATGGCGCGGTGCCGCTTTCTTATTTTGTTAAACGCCAAGCCATGCTTGACGATGGCAATGTTAATCGCACCAACCAAAAACGCACCTATGTTTTAAGTGCCAATGTTAAACCTGGCGTCGTGCCCGCAAACGAAATAAAAAATTTGGGCGCATGGTTAAAAACCAATTTGACCGACGGCGTGACCTTCGCCTTCACTGGCGATGACGAGAATCAAAAGGAGTCGATGTCATTTTTGATAGTGGCCTTCACCGTTGCAATGTTAATGATTGCTGGCATCATGTTGCTGGAATTCAATAGCTTCTCCACCTGCTTATTTATTTTGACCGCGGTTATCATGTCAACCGCGGGGGTGTTAATCGGTTTGATGATAATGCGCCAGCCCTTCAGCGTTGTTATGACGGGGCTGGGGATTATTTCCTTGGCGGGGATTATCGTCAACAACAACATCGTGCTGATTGATACTTACGACCATCACCGCCGTGGGGGCATGGGGCCGATGGAATCGATTATCCTTGCGGGGGCGCAACGGTTACGCCCCGTGTTTTTAACTTCGCTTTGCACCGTGTTGGGGTTGGTGCCCGTGGTGTTTGCCATCAACATCGATTTCGTCAACCGCGCCATCGACATCGGCGGTCCGTCGGCGCAATTATGGATTGGCTTGGCGACCGCCATTGCCTTCGGCATGATATTCGCCACGCCCTTTACCCTGCTTATCACCCCTTGCATGTTGATGGCGCGCGAACGGTATTTTGGCCATATCCCCACCGACATGCGAACAACGGGCATGACGGGGTATATCACCCGATGGTTCGAAAAATGGAGCGGTTCGCGCAAATGATTTTTTATAAAATCACTTGACAGGATGCCTTAGCTAGGCTACCCAGTTTTACAGGTTACGGATATTTCCTAAGCAACATTATTATGGTCGTTTGAAAAAACAGGCAAATAAAATAACTTAGAAAAAACTTCGTTACCAACAATATAACAAACAATCTCTTTGGGCTTTGGAATTATCTTGAAGCCCTTTATACCCAGAAGGAGAAAATGAGCAATGGCGTTTTACGAAACCGTAGTGCTTGTCCGCGCGGATAAAACCCCCGCGCAGATTAAAACCCTGACGACCAAATTGCTGGATTTTATTAAAACCGATAAAACGGCGGGTAAGGTTTCGCGCAACGAATATTGGGGGTTGAAGCAGTTGGCTTACCCTATCAAAAAAAATAGCCATGCCCATTACCTGATGTTGAATTATTCGGCTGACAGCAAACATAAAGACGAAATGGAACGCCAATTACGCCTTAACGATGATGTGCTTCGTTACATGACCATCGTTACCGAAGATTTACCAACCGAAGAATCGATTCAAATGAAACCCGTTGAGGAAGAAACAACCGACAACGCCGAAAAAACCGAAAAACACGAGAAAAAACCATGGCGCGAGAAATAAGAAAAAAATCTGCTATTCCTATGGCACCCCGTCCTATGGGGCGCGGTGGTTGCCCATTTTCACGCCCGGGCGCGCCCGTCATCGATTACAAAGATGTGCGTTTGTTGTCGCGCTATATATCTGAGAAGGGTCGCATCACCCCAAGCCGTATTTCTAACGTTTCACAAAAAAAACAACGGCAGCTTTCAAACGCTATCAAGCGCGCGCGGTTTCTTGCCTTGCTTCCCTATTTGGTAAAATAAAATTATTGAAAGGATTAAAGCCATGACGGTAGAAGTTATTTTATTGGAACGTATCGAACGATTGGGCAATTTGGGCGACGTGGTGCAGGTTGCGCCTGGTTATGCTCGTAATTTTTTACTGCCCACGGGTAAGGCTTTGCGTGCCAACGCCGAAAACAAAAAAACGTTTGAAGCCGAAAAGAAAAAATATGAATCAGCCAACGAAGCAAAAAAGGTGGAAGCCGAAAAATTGGCAAAGAAAATTGATGGCGTCACGGTGAAACTTATCCGCGCGGCGTCAGAAACTGGGCAATTATATGGTTCGGTAAGCGGTCGCGATATAGCCGAGGCTTTATCTGCCAAAGATCATATCGTTGAACGCTCGGCGGTGCTTATTGGTAAGGCTATCAAAGATATTGGCGAACACGAAGTAAAAATGCGTTTCCATGCCGACGTGCTGGCCACGGTCACGGTGCAGGTTGTTAAGAATGCGGAAGATGTTATTGTTGCCGCGCCATCGGTCGAAGAAAGAAAATTAAGCAAAGCCGAAACCATCGCCCAATTGAAGGCCGAGAAAAAAGAAGCCACCGAAAAAGCAAAATTGGCGCGCGCCGCCATGCAGGCCGAAGAAAAAACGAGCAAGTCCGATGGCGAAGATGAAAAATCGGCAAAGAAGCCTGCAGCAAAAAAAGACGCCGCCAAAAAGCCCGCAGCGAAAAAACCTGTCGCGAAAAAAGCCAAAAAATAATGTAACGCCTGTTGCGTATAGATAATACGCTGCTGTGCTTAACGGGCATCAATAATAATTGCTACAAGAATAAACCTATGAAGGGGCGCGGTTGTTCATGCAACGCGATAAGGCAACCCGCCAGCCTAACTATCATTAGCTTATTTTTTTATATAGGGCCTTGCCTGTTTTGTATAGCGAGTCACATCGCACCCGCACATATGTTGCAATATAACGCGGCAGGCGGCCATCTATCACCATCAACCCCATGGTAATAAGGGCCAAGCCTAAGAATTGATGGCTCGCCAATTCTTCGCCAAAATAAAAATAAGCGTAGATAATGCCTATCGGCGGCATAATCATCGCGGTGAGGGAGGCATTCACCGCCCCCGCCTTTTTAATCATGTCAAAATAAATAATGTAAGCATAACCCATCGAAAACACATTATAAACCACCGCCACCATCACCATGTTTAAACTTGGCGGGAATGGGTAATCAAACGGCTTATCAAATATAAATATCAGGGGCAGCAAGATAATGGTCGAAAAAATATTTTGCGATGCCACCATCACCACCGCAGGAATTTTTTGTATGTCGCGCCGCCGCGTAAAGGCTGATTGTATAGAAAAGGAAAAACCGACCAGCATCAAAAGCAATTCCTTGATAAAATAATAACCATCGTGCGGCGGGGCATTATCACCGCCCGCCCCATGCCGCCCATATCCCCCATATCCCAGGGCATCAAGCCCGACCAAAACCGTCATACCCGCCAGCGATAACAAAATGCCAGAAAATCGCCCAACCGACAAACGATGATGGTCATAAAACATCCTAATCAACAGGGCGGTAAATATGGGGGTGATAGAATTAATAATCGCCGACACGGCCGCGCCAATATCTTTAATAAGCAACCCCGCCAAGGTAAAGGGTATGATGTTCCCCAGCACGCTTAAAAAAATAAGCACAGGAAAATATTTTTTATATTTCAATAATGATATTTTTTTATACCACATATAACACAACAAATAGGCCGCGCCTATGGCGCAGCGAATGAAGGCTATCATCAGGGGATGGTAAACCGCCCCCATGATCTTGTAAATAACAAATGACCAAGCCCAAATGGCAGAAATAATAAACAACGACGACCATTGCTGGCGATTCATCGCAGGCTGATGTTGAGACATAATGAATTATTGTCCTACTAACATTTTTGCCAACAATAAAAAAGATAAAAATCCAACCGTATCGGTTACCCAGGTTAGAAAAACGGTGGATGACACCGCAGGATCTTGCTTGCAAAGTTTTAAAATAATAGGGATCAAAACACCAAACACCGCCGCCGCCAACAACGTAATAATAACCGCGCCAGCTATCGCGAAGGCCAAAAGTTTGGAGCCTTGCCATTCGTAAGCCATGAAGCCAATAATCACCGCAAATAAAATACCATTCAACCACCCCACCGCCGTTTCTTTCCATAATGTTTTGAATGTGTTGGTGCTGATAAGGTCGCCCGTCGCCATGGCCCGCACCACCACCGTGGTGGTTTGCGTGCCCGCATTGCCGCCCATGCTGGGAACAATGGGCATCAACACCGCCAGGGCCACCAATTGTTCGATGCTGGCTTGGAACGCGCTAATAACCATCGAGGCAAAAATAGCCGTCAGCAAATTAACAAACAACCATGTAAAACGAAAAGCCGTGGTATGGATGATGGGTTTATAAAAATCGCCGCCATGCACCCCGCCAAGGCGTAAAATATCTTCTTCATGTTCTTCTTCCAACACATTCACAATATCGTCAACCGTGATGGTTCCCACCAAACGGTTGAGGGAGTCAACCACGGGGGCTTCGACCATCGCGTGGCGGTTAAATAACCTTGCAACATCTTCTTGATTCATATCGATGGGTATTTCTTGGAATTCCTTGTTCATAATTTTTGCCAAGGGCGTGGGGCGATTGGCGCGCAACAATTTTGAAACGGGCAAGACCCCCAACGGGCGATGCGACGCGCCAACGATAATGATATTATAAAATAGATCGGGCGTTTTGATTTTTCTATCACGCAAATAATCTATCATTTGCCCAACCGTCCAAAACTTGGGCGCGGTCACCAATTCGCGCCGCATCAACTTACCCGCCGTATCATCGGGCAGGCTTAAAACAAAATTATATTCGGCGCGGTCCTCGCGCGGAATAAACGACAACAATTTTTGTTGCTGCCGTTCATCAAACATTTCTATCAAATCCAAAGCATCATCGCTTTCCAATTTTTTTAACAAACTTTGCCACACCCGCGCGGGTAATTTTGGCAAGATTTTTTGCAAAATCGCGTCGTCTATTTTGGTGAAAACTTCGGGGTCTATTTCATCTATCATTTTATCGATAAATCTTAACCGCTGGCGATTGCTTAACTGCTGTATCAATTCCGCCACATCGGGCAACGACAATGGTCTGATAAGGGCGGTCAAAATAGTCTTGCTGCCGCCACGCCCCAATTCCTGACGCACCGCCCTGACAAGATCGCGCCATTCCACCGCCGTTTTATCAAGGCTGATATCGCGCGATACGGTATTATTATGTTCAATTTTTTTCATGCCCGCCAACACGGCCGCCAGGGTCTGGTCAAGCAATTTTTTCTCGTTTTGCCTTTTTTTCAATGATTTTCTAAACCTTAACATCTTAATTTTTTTATAGAATGTAATAGAAAAAAGCAACCACCTAATTATAACTTATTTTTGTCTTTATGATGATTTGTGGGTAGGTTTCTGCTATTTATATTTGGCTTGTTTTTTGCAAAAAGCAATGAAAATAGCCCTGCATCCTAAAAAAATATGAAAAAAAATAATCACAAAGAAAAATTCTTAAACTGTCCAATATCTTTTGTAGCTGGTTCTTTCCTCTTCGCCTCTTGCGCGTTGATTGCTTTGCCTATCTTGCGTTCTTTCTCTGCCCATGCCCAAGATTCCGCAATATCTTCGAATGATTCATCCACCAGCCAAGCACAACCCACCCAAAACATAGCAACCGATGATGGCGCCGCCAGCAATCAACCAACCGACGCGAAACAATCCCTGGAAGAAAAACTCAACGAACAATTTGGTTTAGAATTTGATCCCGCGCGCCATAATTTTGTGCCGCCCTTTAACGAAAAGACCGCACCATTTTTTGGCAAACCCAAGATAGGCAATCCCTATCAGATCGAAAACCTGGCATTCCGTCCGTTCTTTCCCAAGGATAATTTTGTCGAAAGCGGCATGGCGTCATGGTATGGCGATGAGTTTCATGGTAAGGAAACCGCCAATGGCGGGCAATTTAATATGGGGTTGGTTTCGGCGGCGCACCGCACCCTGCCCCTGCCTGCTGTTGCGGTTATCGTCAATTTGCGCACGGGGCAAAGCATAAAATTGGTTATTAATGACCGCGGCCCCTTCGCCAAAAATCGTATCCTTGATATGTCGAAACAGGCGGCTAATTTGATTGGTTATTATGGCGTGGGCACCGCCCCCGTCAAGGTTATATTTTTGCGTAATGAAACTTTGGCCCTATGGAAACAAATGGGTTTTACGGTTAACGACAATTAACCCACTCGTTAATATACCTGTTAATATACCTGGCGTTCGCACCCACCCATGGGGTTATGGTTTCCTATAGATAAGTCATAAAACTCAAACCCCTGGATTCGCATTATGTTCACAATTTTTAATAATTGAAGAATTGTCGTCAAGTAATAATACTATATAATGCCATCATGAATAATACCAATTCTGTCCCTCATTTGGTCGATGCTTCGACCGCGCATGCCGCCAATACTGCTGGCATCCGCGATGCCCAGGCCTTTGCTGCGCAATCATCCAAAGTAATAAAATTTCTACCCATCGATAACGAAGTCATGGGTGGCTTGGCCGAACAGCCCAAGTCCACCACCGCCCTGTTACCCAGCATGCTTGCCAACGACATGGTTTATTCGCCCTATCAATGGACGTTAAAGGAAAAGGTAGCCATCAAATCGGGTGTCGGTTTGCATAATGGCAAACTTGCCCATGTGACGATAGAACCCGCAGCCCACGACCATGGTATAAAATTTTATCGCACCGATATTGCAAAAAATCATCCTGAAAAGGATCCTATTGTGCCCGCGCTTTTTTCCAATGTTATGTCGGCAAAATACTCGACCCGCTTGGCCAACAATGACGGGGTTTGTGTTAACACCGTCGAGCATATCATGGCGGCCCTGTTTGCTTTTGGTGTTGATAACGCCCGTATCCTTATCGATAACGAAGAATTTCCTATCCTTGACGGTTCGGCGCGCGATTTCATTGCGCCGCTGGAACGGGCGGGGTTGGTGATGCAAAGCAATGGCAAACCCTATCGCCGCACTTATTTACAAGTTATAAAAAATGTCGAAGTGCAAGAAAAGGGCATGACCGCCAGCCTCGCCCCCGCCGATTTTTTGGATATTGATTGCGCCATAAGCTATAGCAACAAATTGGTGGGCAGCCACCGATTAAAAAGTTTGGTCAGCCGTGATTATTTCTTCCAAGACATTGCCTTGGCGCGGACATTTTGCATGGAAAAGGAAATACCATTCCTGCATGCCAACAACTTAGCCTTGGGCGGTAGTTTGGATAATGCCATCGTGGTTGGCGAAGATAGAATCCTTAACGAATCGCCCTTACGCTTCCCCGATGAATTCGTGCGCCATAAATTTTTGGATATTGTGGGTGATTTGGCTTTGTCGCCCTATCGCATTATCGGCAAATATCAATCGGCGCACGGCGGGCATTTTTTAAACAATCAAATGTTGCGAAAATTATTTGCGGATAAAAGCAATTACCGTCTTGTAATTTTGGATTAGCATCACCATATGATCTTCGGTGCTAAACCGCAGTTAGCTTGGCTTGACCAAACTTAGGTGCGATTCGGCTCCCCTGCTCCCTCCTCCATTTCCTCCCTCCTTTTTTGGGGGATGGGAGCATTGAGATTTTTTATAGTAAGGCCGCCTAACCAGCAACCCAACAACTTTTAAGTATCTTTTAGCCTTTTTTAGAATACGCTGCCGATTGCTTTTTTCCTTCATTCGGTGCATAAACAAATAATGATATTTGACGGCCTAGGAAAAAAATTACAGGGGCAATTTCGCCAATTAACGGGACGGGGTGTGCTGTCGGAAAAAGATATTGACGGCGCATTGAAAGATATTAGGCTAAGCCTGCTGGAGGCCGATGTTGCCTTACCCGTTGCCGACAAATTATTAGCACAAATAAAGCAAGACGCCATTGGGCAAAAAGTTTTGGCATCCATTCGCCCAGGGGATGCGGTGGTCAAAATTGTTCATGATAATTTGGTGTCGCTGCTCAGCACCAAGGAAGGCGCAGGACCAAAAGAAAAATTATTAAACCCCAAAACCACGCCCCATGTTATCATGATGGTGGGTTTACAGGGTTCGGGCAAAACCACCAGCACCGTCAAATTGGCAACATGGCTGGGAAAAAATAAGCAAGGCGGCAACAAAACATTGGTGGCGTCGTTGGATATTTATCGCCCCGCGGCGCAGGAACAATTGGAAATTTTTGCCAAAAAAAATGAAGTCGATAGCCTGGAAATTATCCCTGGCGAAAAGGTTTCGGCCATCGCCACCCGCGCGTTGCAGGCCGCTAAAAAAGGTGATTACCATTATTTATTGCTCGACACCGCGGGGCGTTTAACCCTGAACAAAGAATTGATGAGCGAATTGTTGGAATTAAAAAAAACAATCAAACCCAAAGATATTTTGTTGGTGCTTGATGGGTTAAGTGGTCAATCGGCGTTGGAAACCGCCAAGGGTTTTAATCAACCGCTCGGCTTGTCGGGTGCCATCATGACGCGGATGGATGGCGATGGTCGCGGCGGCGCGGCTTTATCGCTTGCCGCGGAAACGGGCTGCCCCCTGTGGTTTATGGGTATGGGCGAAGCCGCCAACCAGTTGGATGTTTTTGATGGCGGGCGGGTTGCAGGACAAATTTTGGGTATGGGCGACGTGGTGGCATTCGTTGAGAAGGCTCAAGAAGCCGCCAGCGAAGACGAGATGGCCGAGATGGAAGCGCGATTTAAAAAAGGCATCTTCACCATGGTTGATATGCAAAAGCAAATTCGCCAGATGAAAAAAATGGGTGGCATGAAGGAAATATTAAACATGCTACCCCAGGGGATATTGCCGCAAAATGTTCGCAACCTGCAACATGTTAACCTTGATGATAAAATTTTTGCGCGCCAGGATGCCATTATCAATTCCATGACACCGCGCGAACGCAACCGCCCCGATATCATTCTTGCCAGTCGGAAAAGTCGTATTGCCAAGGGGGCGGGGGTGCAATTGGCCGATGTTAACCGCCTGTTAAAACAATTCATGAGCACGCAAAAAATGATGAAGCAGGCAGGCAAAATGGACCAAGCACAAATCATGCGTCAATTACAATCGATGAAAGGGCAAATGCCACGGGGTTTTAATTAGGCAACCACCATAAGAAATATAATATTGTAAAAAACAACCATGATACCATCCTTCATTTTATAAACATCATGACTAGTTTTTCTCCTCACCCTTTTAAAAAATTTATCAAAACATTGTCGGTCGGCGGGCAGGAATATGATTATTACCCCATCGCCACCATTGCCAAAGAATTTTTTAATGTCGATGGTAATGCCCTACCCCTATCGCTCAAGATTTTATTTGAAAATGCGGTGCGCGGCGGCGATGCTTCGTCGGCCGAAGAAATTGTCAAATGGCTGGCGAACCAAAAAAATGACAAGGAAATAGCCTTTCGTCCCGCGCGGGTGCTGTTGCAAGATTTTACGGGCGTGCCCGCGATTGCCGATTTGGCCGCAATGCGCGACGCGGTGAAGGCCAAGGGCGGCAAGCCCGATTTGGTCAACCCCAATATTCCCGTTGATTTGGTTATCGACCATTCGGTCATGGTCAATGAATTTGGGCGCGGTGATTCGTTGGAACATAACATGAATATAGAATTCAAAGAAAATTTGGAACGTTATGAATTTTTAAAATGGGGACAAAAGGCATTTAAAAATTTGCGTATCGTGCCGCCTGGCCTCGGGATTTGTCATCAAATTAATATTGAATATTTGGCGCAGGTTATTTTTAACAATGAGAAACTTCTCTACCCCGATAGTTTGGTCGGCACCGACAGCCACACCACCATGGTCAATGGTTTGGGTGTGGTTGGTTTTGGCGTCGGCGGGATTGAGGCCGAAGCCGCCATGTTGGGCCAGCCCATACCATTGGTCCTGCCCGAGGTTGTTGGTTTTAAATTGAAAGGGCAATTGTCGGTGGGGGCAACCGCGACCGACCTGGTGTTGATGGCAACGCAAATGTTGCGCAAGAAAAATGTTGTGAACAAATTTGTTGAATTTTATGGCGATGGTTTGGCGGGGTTATCGCTTGAAACCCGCGCCACCATTGCCAACATGGCACCCGAATATGGCGCGACCATCGGGCTTTTCCCCATTGACCAATCGACCATTCATTATTTGCAAACCACCAACCGCGCACCCCATGCTATCGAACGGGTGATAGCCTACGCCAAAGCCAATTTATTGTGGCGCGACGCCGCAACCCCGCAACCACTTTTTACCAGCACCTTAGAACTGGATTTGCAAGATGTTGAGCCATCGCTGGCGGGGCCAAAACGCCCGCAAGACCGCGTGCCGCTCTATCAAGTAAAGTCCGTCAGTTTGCAATTTGAGGAAGAAACAAAAAAAGATAGCCAACAATCTCAAGAAAAAAATAGCGCGCCCCGCGCCACCGCCCTGCCGCCCCAGCCCGTGGTTATTGCCGCCATTACTTCTTGCACCAATACTTCCAACCCGTTTGTTATGTTGGCGGCGGGTCTGTTGGCAAAAAAAGCCGTGGCACTTGGTCTGCAAACCCAACCCCATGTTAAAACATCGCTGGCGCCAGGGTCGCGAGTCGTCATGGATTATTTGCAAGCGGCTGGCGTGCTTTCACCGTTGGAGGCTTTGGGTTTTAACATCGTCGGGTTTGGTTGCACCACCTGCATTGGTAACAGCGGGCCTCTCAAAAATAAAGTCATCGAAGATGAAATAAAAAATGGTGATTTAACCGCCGCCGCGGTTTTGTCGGGCAATCGCAATTTTGAAGGGCGCATCCACCCGTTGGTCAAAGCCAATTGGTTGGCGTCGCCGCCGTTGGTGGTTGCCTATGCCCTGTTGGGTTCGATGGCCAAGGACATTACGAAAGATTCTTTGGGCCAAGATAAAAATGGTAAAGATGTTTTCTTAAAAGATATTTGGCCCAGCGAAGACGAAATTCAACAAACCGTTAGCCAATTTATTATTCCCGAAATTTATTGGCAACGTTATGAAAATATTTTCCTGGGCACCAAAGAATGGCAAGCCATCACCAGCACGGCGGAGGCTGACTTTAACTGGCGCCCCAACTCGACCTATATCAAACAACCACCCTTCCTCAGCCTGCCGCCGCGCAAAAAATTGGAAAATATCATGGCCGCCAAACCCCTGGCCTTACTGGGTGATTCCATCACCACCGACCATATTTCGCCTGCGGGTTCTATCAAACCTGAAAGTCCCGCTGGCGATTATTTGTTATCTCATCAAATATCGGTGCCGCATTTTAATTCCTTTGGCGCGCGGCGCGGCAACCATGAGGTCATGGTGCGCGGCACCCTAGCTAATATTAGGTTAAAAAATTTGTTGGCGACCAAGACGGGCGGCTTCACCCAATATGACGGCCAAGAAACCACCATCTTCGCCGCCGCCATGAATTATAAGGAACATTCAAAACCACTTATTATTATCGCGGGCAAAGAATATGGCACGGGGTCGTCTCGCGATTGGGCGGCCAAGGGCGTAAAATTATTGGGCGTCGCGGCCGTCATCGCGGTCAGTTTTGAACGTATCCACCGTTCGAATTTGGTGGGCATGGGGGTATTGCCCCTGGAATTTGTTAAGGAGGCCGACTACACAAATTTGATAGAATGCGGCATAAAAAATGTTGAAAATGATTTTGATATTTTGGGCTTAGAAAGTATTTCGCCGCAAAAAATATTAACCCTGGTGGTGCGCGATAAAAATGGTGTTATCAATCGCATCGATGTTAAGGCGCGGATAGACAACGAAACGGAACTTAATTATTTTAAGCAGGGCGGTATTTTGCCATTCATGCTTGGGCAAATTTCCGCCTAAAAAAAACCACACCACCACAAGCCCGCATATTATCTTCGCATGGTTCAATTAAGCAACGATATGTCGATGGGGACTAAGGGCGCGAAGGGCAAGCAGGTTAGAAAAAAAACCCTGTTAAGCCTGCCCGCGGTTATGGCTTTGTTAGAAAAAAATTTTCAGCCCAGCAAGAAAAATCCCTTACCAAGAATTGTCAAAAAAAATATAGCAAGCGCGGTCGGCATGATATGCGCCGAAGCGGTGAAGGCAAAAAATGCCGTGCCCCATTTTACCAACAGCGCGGTCGATGGTTTTGCCTTTCGCTTTCAAGACATCATCAAAACCCAAAACGGCGAAGCGCAAACCATCTTGCCCATTGCGGGGGTTATATCGGCCGCGCCGCAAAAAAAATTACCAACCCTGGCACGCCAGCAAACAATGCAAATTTTTACTGGCGCGCCCCTGCCCATGAATGCCGACACCGTTATCATGCAAGAAGATGTGGTCATAAAAAATGACCATATTATCTTGCCCGAAAATTTGAACGCCAAATTCACACGCGGCGATAATGTAAGGAAAAAGGGCGACGATGTTGCCAGCGGACAACCATTGTTAAAACAAGGCGAGATAATAACCGCGCTGCATGTTGGTTTGCTGGCGGCACAAAATATTACCATGGTAAAATGTTTTGCGCCGTTGCGGGTGGGCGTTTTTTCCAGCGGCAACGAAATAAAATCAAACGGCTTATTACAGGTTGGCGAAATTTTTGACAGCAACCGCCCGATGATACTTAGCCTGCTCCACCATTGGCGATACGAAGTGGTCGATGGCGGCACATTGCCCGACCAAGCACATATCATGACAAAAAAATTATCAACCATGGCAAAAAAAGTGGATGTTATTCTTACCACGGGCGGCATGGCGGTGGGCGGGCATGACGTTGCGGCGCCGTTGATAAAAAAATCGAACATGCAATTTTATGGCGTGGCTATCAAGCCTGGCCGCCCACTAGGATTTGGCCAGGTCGGCGGCAAACCATGGATAGCCATGCCTGGCAACCCCGTGGCGGTTATGATGGGATTATTTTTTATCATCAAACCATTTTTAAACTTGCGCCAGGGGCGCAAGGCATCTTCCACCCACTCAACAACAACCCCTATCATCTTGCCATCGCCCATATCGGCCATCGCCCATTTTTCCATGAAAAAAAAACCTGGGCGTTGCGAATTGGTAAGGGTGAAGTTGCAAATGCAAAACAATACCTGGCTGGCAACAAAAATTGCCAAATCGGGGTCGGCCGTGCTATCATCATTGGTGGAGGCTGACGCCATCGCCGCAATCGACGATGATGTAAGCATCGTAAACCCTGGGGATAGTTTAACATGCTACCAGATGAAAGAATTACTCAACCCATAAAAAATATTATCTAACAAAAAAATGGTTATCACCTTACGTTATTTTGCTTGGGTGCGCGAAAAATTGCAGAAGGAGCGCGAAACCATAACCTTGCCCGAAAACACCAAGCAACCCTATGCCCTGTCCGACCTGCTGACCATGCTTTATCACCGTGGCGGGGCTTACGAATTATTGCAAAGCAATCAATCCTTATTGCGCTATGCCCTGAATCAACAATTTGCCAACCCCAATCACATCATCAAAAATGGGGATGAGGTTGCGATATTCCCACCCGTCACAGGCGGCTAAAAAAGGCAGTCATAAAAAAAATGAAAGACAAAATTATTATCCAAGCGGAAAAAATAAACCCCGCGATATTTTACAAGGAAGTTTATGATTTCTTGGATGATGAGGGCGGCGGGGTTGGCGCGGTGGTGGTTTTTACGGGGGTCATGCGCGGCCACAACCAGCAAGGCGCAATAAAAAAAATGACGATAGAATATTATGACAAAATGACCGAGCAAACCATAAGCCATATCATCGCCGCGGCGCGGAAAAAATTTTTATTGCACAAGGTCATGGTGGTGCACCGCGTGGGCGACATTGCACCGCGCGATCATATTGTGGTGGTTGGGGTGGCGGCGGCGCACCGCGCCGATTCTTTCCAGGCCGCGGAAATGATAATGGATTATTTGAAAGCCGAAGCACCATTTTGGAAAGAAGAAATCATGACCGAGAATCATCAATCCCATTGGCCCGAACAAAAACCTGCTGACATTGATGCTGCAAAAAAATGGCAATAAACAAATCACCCTCCTTTTGGGACGCTCTTCGTCTGCGTAACCATTACACCATAGAACTGGCGGAGCCTGGCGATGCGGATTTGGTCGCCCTGCTTATTGATAAATTATTACGCGAATCGTTTTTCCCCGCCGACTTGCCGCGCCCCGAAGAAATTCAGCAAACCACCGAATATTTGCTTAGCGACGGTCGTTATCAAGCTATCTTAGCCTATAGCGAAGATAATCAAGCGGTTGGTGTTATCACCGTGGCGGAGGGGGTTTCGCTTCGTTCCAAGGGACGTTATGGACAAGTTATGGGGGTTTATGTTTCGCCCGAGGCAAGGTCGAAAGGTATTGGTCAAGCCTTGATGGATTTTATCAAAGACCATGCCAAGAAAAATAATTGGACAAGGTTGGAAGTCATTGTTCCCACCCGCGGTGATTCGATGACGGCGGAGCAGTTTTTTCAACGCGCTGGTTTTAGCACCACGGGCAAATCGATGACCATGATGTTATAATGTTATAACCCATTAGTCGATAACCATTTTATCGCCCACCGTTATGCCATATTGTTTGGCTTGACCTGCCAAAATTTCTAACACCCATTTTACGGGCGCGCCCGAACTGATGATAGCTTCGCTGTAGGGAACGGTATGACGCGCAATGCGCTTAACCCGACCATCCGCGCCAACAAATATCATATCAAGCGGCAGAACGGTATTTTTCATCCACATGGTAACTATCTGCGGTCTATCGAAAAAAAATAACATACCGCCACGCTCGGGCAAATTTGTTCTGAACATCAATCCCTGGTCGCGGGTTGCTTCGTCGGCGGCATATTCCACCCACAACGATATTTTTTCGACCTGTGAATTTTTATCAAAAAACCTAATCTTTATATTATCTCCCGCTTGCGCCATCTTGCTACTCCCCTGCCCTGCCCAAGCCATGTTGCTCATCGTTTGACCTCCCCAAGCCAAGATTAAAAAAACCAACCCACTCCTCAATAATAATTTCATAAAAATATATTCTTAAGTTATTGTAAAAATAAATATTGAATAAGAAAATAAATTGGTAACAAAACAATCAACGAATAAAAAATATAAGCAAAAAAATGCAATGTTTTAATTTTTTGTTGGTCGGCGATTGTCTTAATCATAAAATTGGGGGCGTTGCCGATATAACTGTTCGCGCCCATAAAAACCGCGCCCAGCGAAATAGCCATCAACAAAGTTGGTTGGTTGGCCATTAAATCACTGGCTTGCCCATTCGCCAATTTAAAAAACACCAAATAGGTCGGGGCATTATCAAGCATGGTGGAAAAAATTCCCGTCAGCCAAAAATACAAAACGGGGCTTGGCAATTCTGACGCCGCCAACAGGTCGTGCCTTACCATCTGCCCCCCCTCCCCCGATAAGAAATCCATAACGGGGATAAGCGTCATAAAAATGCCAAAGAATAAAATGGCCATTTCGCGCGGCGGCGCAAAATTAAAATTATTTTCTTGGTAATTTGTTTTTGACGTGGTGCGATAAGAAAAGAAAGCCAACAACAAAAATATTCCATCGCGAATGAGCGATTTCATGGCAACCTCGACCCCAAAGAATTCTACCACTTCATTGTTTTGCCACACCGCGGTCAACAATAAATTTGCAATCACCAACCCTAAAAATAAAAAATTATGGATGCCCTTGATTTGTAATTTTTGCGGCTTTAGTGCCACGCCCTTTTCTACGCGCCACCAATAACTATCAAGCGCATAAAAAACCACGGAAAGAATCGAAACCGCCACCAACCACGGCGTCCATAGGTTTTGCAATGTCCAGAAAAAATCCACCCCCTGCAGGAAGCCCAAAAACAACGGCGGGTCGCCCAAGGGTGTCAATGCCCCGCCAATGTTCCCCACCAAAATAATAAAAAATAGCACAAGGTGCGATTGATGTTTACGCTCCCTGGCTATCCTCAACAGCGGCCTTATCAACAACATCGCCGCACCCATGGTGCCCATGACGCTGGCCAACACCGTGCCCAACAACAGCAATTGCAAATTTTTGGCGGGCGTGCCGTCGAAATATCCTTGGATGGTGATGCCGCCCGAAATAACAAATAAAGTCACCAACAAAATAACAAAGGGCAGGTATTCATAAAATGCCATATGCAACACCGCCACCAAGGCTTCATCCCAGCCCAAAATAAATACCAACGGCACAAAAACCAACAAGATCCAGAACAGGGTTATTTTATCAAAATGTTTATCCCAGACATCTTTAAAAAATAATGGCGCCAAGGCCAAACACAGCAACAAACCGACAAACGGCAAAAGCAAAATAGCATTGGGGTTATGAAGGAAATAATCGAGCATGAAGATGGAAGGTTATGACCCGCGCAACTTGTTTTTTTATAGTAAAATTGTTATGTAAAAAAATCATACCACATTTATGTTATCACTTGCAAAAAATTATCAACAAAAAACATTGGTCGTGCGCGCCGACCTTAACCTGCCTATCAAGGATGGGGCTATTACCGACACCACGCGTTTGGTCAGGTTTTTGCCGTCGGTAAAAACTTGGTTAGAGGAAGGGGCGGCAAAGATTGTTGTTCTGTCGCACCTTGGTCGGCCAGATGGCGAAAGAAACATGAAATATAGTTTGGAACCCATCGCGCAAAAAATGGGCGAACTCCTTGAAGAAAAAGTTGTTTTTTTGCCTGACTGCATCGGGAACGAAATATTACAAACGATAAAAAACAGCAAAACCAGGATTTTCCTTGCCGAAAACCTGCGCTTTCATAACGGCGAAGAAGACAATGATAAAGGTTTCGCCGAAAGTTTGGCGCGGTTGGGCGAGGTCTATATCAACGATGCCTTTTCGGTGAGCCACCGCAAACATGCGTCGGTTGATGGCATCAGCCAATTTTTGCCGTCTTTCGCGGGGCCGTCTTTGCTGGCGGAGGTTGCCGCGCTGGAACAGGTTTTGGTCGCACCCCAAAAACCCGTGCTGGGCATCGTGGGCGGGGCAAAAATTTCTAGCAAAATATCTATCTTAGAATTTTTATTACCACGCCTTCAACATTTGATTATTGGCGGCGCGATGGCGAATAGTTTTTTAAAAGCCCAAGGCTTCGCGGTGGGAAAATCACTGGTGGAGGATGAACAAATGCCCACCGCACAAAAGATCATGAGCGAGGCGAAGAAGCATGGTTGCCAATTGCATTTGCCTGTCGATGTGGTGGTGGCCAACAAATTGTCCATCGGTGCCAACACCAAAACCAAAAATATTGGCGAGCCATTGACCGATGATGACATGATATTGGATATCGGCGAAAAAACCATCGCCGCCAACATTGCGACCCTGCAACAGGTAAAAACCATATTGTGGAACGGACCTTTGGGGGCGTTTGAAATTCCCCCATTTGACCAGGGCACGGTTCAGGTTGCGCGCGCCGCGGCGGCCCTAACCCGCCAGAAAAAATTAATTTCGGTCGCGGGCGGGGGCGACACCGCGGCCGCCATGCACCATGCGGGCATAGAAAACGACCTAACTTATTTATCAACCGCGGGCGGCGCGTTTTTGGAATGGCTGGAAGGAAAAAAACTTCCTGGCATTGCCGCGCTGGAACTAAGCAAATAAATATTGTTAAGAATTATTTTCCAACATATTTTCAGCCAGGGCAATATCCGCCACCGTGCCCACGGTAAAAAATCGTCCGTCTGTTGTTAAACCATGCAACCGTTGCTGCGCCAAGGCCTTGTCATAAATTTTATTGAGTGAAAAGAAATCATCCTCCATCCCATCGAACAAACCAGCGGTAAGAACCTGAACGCCGCAGAATATCAGCGAGCCATCCCCCCTATCGCGTTGCAAGGGGAAAGTCGGCGCGGCGGTTGCATCATCCCGCGCCAGCAGGGCATGGGGCGCAAAATCGCCATGGTCGATGCTGGTAGCGACCACTTGGTCATGGCTGGCAAGTGCCAACAATCCCGCCATTTTTTTTTCATCGAATCCCTTGGCGAGGCGAGGTAACAGGTCGTCATCTTGCCAAAAACTATCGCCATTCATGACAAAAAATGGTTTGTCGCCAAGCAGCGGCAAAATATTTTTAACCCCCCCGCCCGTTTCTAAAATTTCGGGTTCGTAAACAATACGGTAATGAATATTGCCAAGGATTTTTTCCCCTTCATTTTTCATGTAAGAATCAATTTCCATGGGTAAATGATGGCTGTTGATGATCACCTGCTGGATAGGCTGATTTTTACATGCTTGCAACAACCGCCCCAGGGTCGGTTGCCCCGCCACCCGCACCAAGGGTTTGGGCGTATGGTCGGTCAGGGGTTTTAATCTTTTGCCAAACCCCGCCGCCAAAATAATAGCGGTGGTTAAGGAGGACAAATGAAGAGCCTTCTACAATTTATATTATTTCACAAGATTCATCAAAATCGTGGCGGGGGCCGCGCGGGTATAGTTTGCTGGCGTCGCCATAACCAAGGTTGCATAAAAAATTGGTTTTGAAACGCCCGTCGGCAAAAAATTCTTTATCCACTTTGCCATTATCAAAGCCCGACATGCCGCAGGCATCCAGCCCCAGGGCGCGCGCCGCCAAGATAAAATACCCGCCCTGAATGGAACTGTTGCGAAAGGCGGTGGCTTCGGCCGCCGCGGCGTTGTTGCTAAAAACTTCCTTCATAGCGGGGGCAGCAGGAAAATTTTTTGGCAAATGTTCGAAGAATTTTGTGTCATAAGAAAGAATGGCGGTGACGGGCGCGGCGCGGGTATGGTCCACATTGCCTGGCATCAAACATGCCAGCAATTTTTCTTTGGCAGCGTTGGTGGTAAGAAAGGTAATATGAATAGGTTGAGAATTCAACGACGTGGGTGCCCATTTCATCAATTCATAAATTTCTTGTAATAATTTTTTATCAACGGGCTTGCTTTGCCAGCCGTGATAGGTGCGAGCCTCAGTAAATAATAATTTTTGGCCTTCGGTGGATAATTGTGGCATGGGGGTTTTTTCCTTTATTTTATAGGGGTTTATATTAGGTTGAAATTTATCAAGGGCTACATTAAGGTATTTGCAACAAATATACAATCTTTATCAAGGGCCTTATAAAGACATTAAACCACATGGCTGATATTCATTTTATCTTGGGCGGGCAATCTTCGGGCAAAACGGCCTACGGCTTAACCATCGCCGAACAATATGCCCAAGCGGGGGATGGGTTAACCTACCTCGCCACGGCTATCATTGCCGATAATGAGATGAAAAAAAAATCCTTGCTTCATGTTGCCGAACGGGCGGCACGGCAAAAAAATTGGCAAACGGTCGAGGATGGATTGCATGTACCCGAAACCATAAAAAAAATTCACGGCGTGGTGATGGTCGACAGCCTTGCCCTGTGGTTGTTTAATATTATTTATGACAAGCAATCTGTTCAACAATCCAGCGGCGCATTGTTGACGGCATTACAAACCAGCCCCGCCAAAAAAATTATCATCGTCAGCGATGAAATAAATTTTTCACCCGTCAGCGGCGACAAGGAAACCCGTGATTTTTGCCAAGCCCTGGGGCTACTGCATCAACAGATAGCCAAAATTGCAAACCATGTGGAATTGATGGTGTCGGGGTTGCCGTTAAAGGTTAAGTAAGGAATTATATCCTGTCTTATATCCTGCCTTATATCCTGTGGAGCAATTCAACAAAATTGCAGGGGCGATGACGATTGTCCAATTGGCTTAACAATAACATTTGCCAAGCATCGCGCACCGCCGATGGCGAACCAGGCAAGGCAAACAACAAAAGCCCACCCGCGACATAAGCCACGGCACGTGATTGCATGGTTGAGGTGCCAATTTTTTCATAGGATAATTGCCTAAATAATTCGCCAAAACCCACAATTTCTTTCCCGTCATGTTTTTTGGAAAATACTTGCAAGGCTTCGGGTGTTATATCGCGCGCGGTAATGCCCGTGCCGCCCGTTAAAATAACCACGGGTGATTTTTTTTCATGGTGAATTTTTTCCAACGCCGTGATGATGTCGCTTTGCGAATCTTGCAACAATTGGCGGTCATGAATATGGTGCCCCGCCGCGGTTATTAATTCAACCAATATATCGCCTGATTTATCAGTTTTGGCATCGCGCGTGTCCGACAGGGTGATGACGGTTATCGCCAGGGGCAGGAAGGGGCGGGTGTTATCAAGCGGCATGTTTCATGTTATATATTATACTCGCCAACAAATTTGATAGGCCAACGGTTGTTAACCACGTCGGTCAGGGTGCTGGGGGCAATTTGTAACATGCTACTATATACCCAATAATTTGCCAAGACCCGCGCAACATAAAGCCGCGTTTCGCGAAACGGGATGGATTCGATAAACAACAGCGGATCTTTTTGATAGGTTTTTTTATTCTTCACCCATTTGCGAACATTGTTGGGGCCGCCATTATAGGCCGCCACGGCAAATATCAAATTACCATCGAAGTCATCTAGCTTCAGCAACGACGCCAAATAACGCGTGCCCATTATCAAATTTAATTCTGGATCCAACAAATCATATCTTGAAGGGCGTTTGTTGTCATTGTATCGGGGCCTTAAGTCTTCGAATCCATCCCAACGGCTTATCATGGTTGCCGTTTTGGGCATTATCTGCATCATGCCCACCGCGCCGCTGCCGCTGATGGCATAGGGAAAAAAATGCGATTCCTGCCGCGCCACGGCAAGGGCCAAGGCCGCGTCGTCTGGTTTTAAATTTTTATCACCCCCCTGTATCATAGGGAACAAGGCGCGACCGTAATAACGCCCCGAAATTTTTTCTAAATGCATGGCTAACCTCATCCCCGTGTGTTGCAATTGATAATTATCCGCCACCGCGAGAAGGTTTTCGCTGTAAGACCTATTTAATTTGTCCAAAATAAATTGCCATTCCAACATCGCCAATTCTGGCTCGTCGATATTAAGGAAAGCAAAGCCACGGGCGATAACGGGGGTTTGTGCCAAACGCGATAAAATACGTGGGTTGGCCGTGGGGTTGTCAGCAAAAACAGCCATGTCGTTTAATTTGTTATTGGGTGCCAAATATTTTAAAGCTATCTGACCATAAAAGGTGGTTGGATTTTTTGCTGCATTGACAACTTCCTTCAGGGCGAGGTCTTCTTTCTCCATCGTTGCCAAGCAACGCCCTTTCCAAAAATAAGCCGCCGATTGCAAAAACAGGTCGCGGCTTTTGCTTGCCAAGTCAAACAAATTGGCGGCTTCTTGATAATTGCTTTGTTGCCATTGGGCAAGCCCGCCCCACCAGGCGCTTTCTATCGCCTTGTCTTTCAATACCTCCACCGCTTCTTGGGCTAGGGCACTTGCGTTATCGTAACGTTGCGCAAAATAAAAACTGGAAATGGTGATGGCAAACATTCTATCCAGCAAGGCTGGATTGTTTTGTTTATTTTCGTCGGTAACATTTTTTCGCGTCAGGGCGACGGCTTCGAATAACTTATCGCGTTTAACCATGCGGCGTAAATCAACCACTTGGCGTTCCAAACTACTCAGGGCGAATTCGCCCGCATCCAAACCCTTATCATTTTGTTGCGCCAAAAAATCTTTTTGTGCTTTTTCATCCATCATGTCCAATGGCAGGCTTGGCTTTTCGGGTTCGACAATAACTATTTTTTTCTTTGACCCTCTTTTTATCAGGGCTAATTGATAAATGTAACGCGCCATACCCTGGTCTTTGTATTTTTCTAACCACCTGGTTAATTCGTTGATGTCGCTTTTGTAATCGGGGTGAACATAAATTTGCGCCAACACCGCGGGTGCCAACAGGGGATTTTGGACAGTCTGGATAAGGTTTTTTGCCACGCCAAATTGCTTGTCGCGCACCGCGGCAAAGGCTTTTTTATATATGGCTTGGTCGCTGGCGTTTAGCACCAAGGGCGCGGCATTGGCGGGCGGGGTATTAAAGGCGGCATATGCCCTGTCGCCGCTACCCAGCACCCCGCATAATAGTAACAATATCGATAACCTTGCCCAAGCCAAATGAATATGGCGATTGCCCCACATGCACATATATATCATGCCAAAGATGATACTATGATTCGTGTTAAGAATAAATCTTTTCTCTTGAAAGCTCAACGGCTTCAAGCCTTGCCTTGGCAACCAGCAATTTTTGCTCGATAATAAGTCCCTGGGATTCATTTTTTTCACTTTTTAATTGGTCAGATAGTTCTTTTATTTCTTTTTCAACATTTTTGATGTCGATTTTATCAATATCTTCGGCTGCGGTTGCCAGCACCACCAGTTTTGTATCGTTGATATCGGCGAACCCGCCCGTCAAAAAAAACTTCTTTGCTAGCTTACCACCCATGTATAACCACAACAACCCTGGGCGCAAGGCAGCAATGGTTGCAATATGGCCACGCAAAATACCCATATCGCCATCGTCGCCTGGCACAATGACCATATCACCACTGCCGCTAAATAATGTTCCCCGCGGCGCAATAATATCAATTTGTAATTGTTCGCTTGCCATGTGCCTTTATGTGCGTTGATTTGCTTTTAAGCAGCTTTTGCCAATTCTTTGGCGCGGCTTACCACTTCTTCGATACTGCCGACCATATAAAATGCCCCTTCGGGAAGGTCGTCATATTCGCCCGCCACAATAGCAGCAAAGCTTTTGATTGTATCTTCAAGTTGCACAAATTTACCGGGCTTGCCCGTGAAAACCTCCGCCACGTGGAAGGGTTGTGATAAGAAACGTTGGATTTTACGCGCCCGCGCCACGGTTAATTTGTCTTCTTCCGACAACTCATCCATGCCCAAAATGGCGATGATCTCTTGTAATGATTTATAAGATTGCAATGTCCGTTGCACCGCACGCGCCGTGTCGTAATGTTTTTGCCCAATGGTGTGGGCGTTAAGAATACGGCTGGTCGAATCCAACGGGTCCACCGCGGGATAAATACCCAATTCAGAAATTTGCCGCGACAACACGGTGGTGGCGTCAAGGTGGGCAAAGGTCGTAGCAGGGGCAGGATCAGTTAAATCGTCGGCGGGCACATAAATCGCCTGCACCGAAGTGATAGAACCCTTTTTGGTGGAGGTTATCCGTTCTTGCATAGCACCCATGTCGGTTGCCAAGGTTGGTTGATAACCCACGGCCGATGGAATACGACCCAGCAACGCCGAAACTTCCGACCCAGCCTGGGTAAAACGGAAAATATTATCAACGAAAAACAACACGTCTTTTCCTTCTTCATCGCGGAAATATTCGGCTTGGGTCAAACCCGTCAAGGCCACCCGCGCGCGCGCGCCAGGGGGTTCGTTCATTTGGCCATAAACCATCGCCACTTTCGATTGCCCTTCCAAATTAATAACCCCAGAATCTATCATTTCGTGGTAAAGGTCGTTGCCTTCGCGGGTCCGCTCCCCCACCCCAGCAAACACCGAATAACCGCCGTGGCCTTTTGCAATATTATTGATTAATTCTTGAATAAGCACGGTTTTGCCAACCCCTGCCCCGCCGAACAGACCAATTTTACCACCCTTGGGGTATGGCGTCAGCAAATCGATAACCTTAATCCCCGTCACCAACACTTCGGTGTCGGTCGATTGTTCGACATAGGCTGGCGCCGCACGATGGATGGGCAAGGTCATTTTTGTTTTGATATCGCCGCGTTCGTCAATGGGTTTGCCGATAACATTCATGATACGGCCCAAGGTTTCTGGCCCCACGGGCACGGTGATGGCGTCGCCGCTATCCCTGACAGCCTGGCCACGTTTTAATCCTTCGGTCGAATCCATGGCGATAGCGCGGACGATGTTTTCGCCCAAATGCTGGGCAACCTCCAGCACCAATTCATTGCCATTGTTATCGCAAACCAGGGCATTCAAAATGCCAGGCAAGCCACCGTTTGAAAATTCGATATCAACCACGGCACCCAAAACTTGGGTTATCTTGCCGTTTCCGCTTGTTGTGCTGTTTGTTTTGGCCATGACAAATAATCCTTATAAAATTGATAATGTTTTTTAAAGTTTGCTATTATTGCATCGTCCTAGCCACTTTTTTTATAAAATGCAAGCTAGCCCTGTATCAATATAATTTATCAATATAATTTATCAATATAACTATAAATAATAAACCCATTAAAGTCGACAATTATTACCCTTTGCTTGGTAGGATCCCACCACGCCATTTTTCATTCCCAACGTTGTCTGGCACCATTTTTTATAAAAACTTTGCCCTTGCGAACCTTCGCGAAACACTGACCCTTGGTCTTGCTGCCCCGTTACGACATAGCCTGCCCCTGCTACCCCCAAATCCGCCGTGCGGTAAACCAAGAAATGTTGACCGCTTAGGTCATATTCACTGCTCGGCTCGCCCAACAAAGCCGTAACTTCCTTTTTACTTTTGCCAAGCAGCGACTTCATGGTTGCGTCATAATTTTCGCGGCTGGCACAACCCATCATCATCAACCCCGATAAGCATGCAACAGCCAAACCATAAGCCAAGCCATGACCAGTTTTGGTATGTTTGTTTTTTGGTGATGACTTCATGATATTTTATATAGGATTATTTTATTTTGCGCCAGGCAAGCCAATTTGATTAATATCATATGGAATTTCCTTATAAACATAATTTAACCAATTAACAAACAACAAGCGCGCGTGGGCACGCCAATGGCTTTTGGGCGTGGTGTTTTCATTGTTATCGGGGTAGTAATTTTCAGGGCGCGCCGTGGGGATGCCCGCCGTCTTATCCCTTTGATATTCCAAGCCCAAGGTTTCGGCGTCATATTCGATATGATTAAACATATATAAGGTGCGGTGTTTTTTATCATCCAGCAGGCAGGGATCGCCAGCATCGTCCGCCAACAACAATACCAATTCGTCATCGGTGGGAATATCATCCACCGCGGTGTAGCGCGAAACGGGAATATAAAATTCATCATCGAAGCCACGCACCAGCGGGTGTTTTTTTTGTATCAATTGATGTTTGTAAACACCAAAGGCCTTGGCAGCCAATTGATGTTTGCCAATCGCCCGATGATGAAAAATAGCCGCCTGTGCCCCCCAACAAATGGTGAAGGTTGAAAACACATTGGTTTGAGTCCAAGCAAGGATCTCGGTCAATTCTTGCCAATAATCAACCTCGGCAAATTGTTTTTTTTCAACGGGCGCGCCCGTAATAATGAATCCATCGAATTTGCGATGTTTTATTTTATCAAAAGTGCTGTAGAATTTTTGTAAATGCCCTTCGGGGGTGTTTTTGGGGGTATAACTACCCGTGGTTAGTAAGGTTAATTCCACTTGCAACGGGCTGCCCCCCAATAACCGAGCAATTTGCAATTCGGTGGTTTGCTTGGTGGGCATCAAATTCAATAAGGCTATTTGAATCGGGCGAATATCTTGATGAATGGCATCTTTTTCCAATATTAAGGCGATGTCTTCATTAAGTAGCTCGCGATTGGCAGGCAGGTCGTTCGGGATTTTAATCGGCATGAATGTATATTTTTCTATTGTTGGTGCTGATGATTTTAAATCTACATAATTTTACTGCTTAGCACGCTATTTCATATCTTTTGCTGTTGCTTTGTGCTAGACCATAAAACATGAGTAGAAAATTGGCAAGAGAGTCATCACAAGGTAATAGTGGTAGAAAATTTGACCGTCGGTCCGATAGTAGTCCCCGTAGCTTTGGTCCCCGTTTTAAAAAACCCTTTGACAGGGGTGGCGATCGCCCATTTGGTGGTGACCGCGCGCCGCGCGGCGAGTTTTCCGATAGAGGTTCCGATAGGGGTGCAAGCGACAGCAGGGGCGGCGATAGGGGTGAATTTCGCCCACGCCGTGACCGCGCGCCAGAGGGCGACGCTGGTGGCCGAGATTTTAGACCCCGTCCCTCTTTCAATCGGGGTGGCGATGACCGCCGTCCGCGCCGCGAATCAAGCGACGATTCGGGTGGCGGATTCAAAAGAAGTTTTGACAGAAATGACGATGCCCAAGGCGATGCTGGCGGCCGTGAAGGCGGCGGCAGAAGATTCGGCGGCGGCGGCGGTAGCAGATTCGGTGGCGGTGGTGGCGGTAGCAGATTCGGTGGCGGCGGTGGCGGTAGTAGATTTGGTGGCGGCGGCGGCGGTAGCAGATTTGGCGGCGGCGGCGGCGGCGGTAGCAGATTCGGCGGCGGTGGCGGTAGCAGATTTGGCGGCGGCGGCGGCGGTAGCAGATTCGGCGGCGGCGGCGGTAGCAGATTTGGCGGCGGCGGCGGTAGTAGATTCGGTGGCGGGCGTGAAGAACGAGGCCGTGATTTTGATTCGCGCGACCGTGGTTCGGAGCAACGCCGTCCCGATTTTCGCCGTTCCTTTGACAGGGATAATCGCGAAGGCCAACAAGAATCGCGGCCACGCGAAACAAAAATCGCCAGCAAGAATCACGGTTATTATCTTTATGGGTTCCATGCGGTGGTGGCGGCGTTGTTAAACCCTGACCGCGAAAAAATTAAATTGCACCTGACTCAGGAAGCCAAAGAAAAATTAGAAAAAAATGAAACATTAAAATTGTTGCTGGATGCCATGGAAGCCAACATGGCGATAAGCATCATGGACCGTTATGGTTTGGACCACCAATTTGGCGACGTGTTGCACGACGCCCCGCACCAAGGCATTGTGTTTGAAACCCGTCCCCTGGCCCATGTTGACCTGCGCCATTATTTAGAAAATATTGTTGAGATTGATAAAAAAGAAGCCCCCAGTTGTTTTCTGGTGTTGGATAAATTGCAAGACCCCCACAATGTCGGCGCCATCTTACGCTCCGCCCGTTATTTTAATATCGATGCTATTATTTTGCCCGAACGCAACACGGCCAGCGAGTCAGGCTCGATGGCGAAGTCGGCAAGCGGCGCATTGGAAAGCATCCCCCTGATAAGGGTGAGCAACCTGTCTGAAACTTTAAAACTTTTTAAAAAACACGGTTTTTGGGTTTATGGCTTGAATCAACATGGCACGCAACCTTTGCAAACCACGGTGTTTGACAAACGTTCGGTTATTGTGCTGGGGCAAGAAGGCGGCGGCGTATCCCCCCTTGTTAATTCGCAAACTGACTTTTCAGTAAAAATTGAAGGCTCGGTCGCTTCGGCTGCACCAGCCCCAACCACCGAGGATATGTTAGCAGCCCATGTTGACAGTTTAAATGTTAGCAACGCCGCCGCGGTGGCCTTGTATCAATGGTCGGCTCACAGCGGCCCCGCAAAAAAATAATTTTTGATAATAATTCTAGCTGGTTTTTTTGCTGAAAAACCTATAAATTGCCACCATGACAAAACCAAGCGTGCTGGTGGTAATGGGCAGCGATAGCGACTTCCCTATCATGGAAAAATCTTTAAAAACATTAGAAGAATTTGGTGTCAGCGCACGGTCGCAAATTGTTTCTGCCCATCGCACCCCCGAACGGTTACGCACCGTCGCAAGCGAAGCCGCAAGCGAAGGTATCAAGGTTATTATTGCTGGCGCGGGCGGGGCGGCGCATTTGCCTGGTATGATGGCAAGTTTTTGTCATCTGCCTGTGCTTGGCGTTCCCATCCCCACCAAAACATTAGAAGGTTTGGACAGTTTGCTTTCCATCGTGCAAATGCCGCGCGGTATTCCCGTGGGTACCTTAGCCATTGGTGAAGGGGGGGCGGTCAACGCCGCCTTGCTCGCCATATCTATCTTGGCATTGCATGACGATGAATTGGCAAAAAAATTGATAGCATTTCGTGAAAAACAAACCGCCACGGTTCCCATGAACACGCCACAACCTTCGCATTAATATATTTGCCATAAAAAATATCCTGCATGTTATACCCCAACAAAAACCTTGCTTTAAAAAGTCGCGTTGGCATTTTGGGCGGGGGGCAATTGGGGCGCATGCTTATCATGGCGGGCGCGGGTTTGGGTGCGCATTTCACCACATGGGATGCCGATGGTTCGGCCCCCGCCATGCAATTATCCAGCAAAAAAATTATCGCGCCATTTGACGACGATGCTGCTTTGCAAGAATTTTTATCGTCGGTCGATACGGTGATGATAGAATGGGAAAATATTCCCACGCCGTTGGTCGATGAAATTGCCAAATCGAAACCCATCATCACCAGCGCGCGGGTTTTGCAAATTGCACAAAGCCGTTTGCAAGAAAAGAATTTCTTCACCAACCATGCTATTCCCCCCGCGCCCTTCCTTAGCATTTCATCGCGCGACGATGCCACCCATTTAGAAAAAAAAATCTTGGCGGCGGGTATCACCCTGCCCGCCATTTTGAAAACCGATAGAATGGGTTACGACGGCAAGGGGCAATTTGCTATCAACAGCATCGAGGATATTTTGGCGGTGATAAAAAACCCAACCGTTAACCCCAAGGATGAATTTATTTTGGAACAAAAAATACATTTTGTGGCGGAGGGTTCGGTTTTGGTGGCGCGCGATTTTTACGGCAACATGGCGGCCTACCCCATGGTCGAAAATCAACATCGCAACGGTATTTTGGATAGCACTATATTCCCAGCAAAAAAAATACCCGCCGCGTTACAAACCACGGCGGTCGATGCGACAAAAAAAATGGCGGAGAGTTTAAACCTGCAAGGTTTGTTGTGCGTTGAATATTTTGTAACCGCCGACAACAAATTGCTTGCCAACGAAATGGCACCGCGCCCGCATAATTCATTTCATTGGACTATCGAAGGGGCCGCGCCAAGCCAATTTTTACAAATGGCGCGCATCGCCCTGGGGCTGACTGTCATGCCGCCGCGGTTGGTGGTAAACAACATCACCATGCGCAATATTTTGGGCGAAGACATAAACATGGTCGACAACATTGCCAACCAGGAAAATTGTTTCTTGCATCTGTATGGTAAAGATGCAGCCAAGCCAGGACGCAAAATGGGGCATTACACCATTTTTTCCTAAAATTGTTTTTATTCATTTTTGTGCTATCTTTCTATTTTATCATACCATGCTGCAAATATTACAACATTTTCTCAAAAAAAATAAAATTGATGGTTGGTTACAAAATCGTTCGGATATTTTCTTGAACGAATATGACCGCCCCGAAGATAACCTGCTCGCGCCGCTCACGGGCTTCACAGGTTCGGCGGGGTTGGCTTTGGTATTATCACAGAAAAATTTTTTATTGGTTGACGGGCGTTATGACACCCAAGCCAAGGCCGAGGTTGACAAAAATTGGGAGGTTATGGGCCCCACCGATATGCGTGCAAAAAACATGCGGGGGTTGAGCGATTTTTTGCTGTCATACAAAAAACAACATGGCAAAACATCGGGCAAGAAATTCATCATCGGCTTTCATGCTCAAGTTTTTTCTTACCAAGAAATAATAACTTGGCAAAAATCTTTAACCGCCGCGGGGATTATATTGAAACCCTTTGCAACATCGCCGCTGAAACCTGTCCTGAAATCTTCGGCAACCGCCGATGCTGCATCGCCCACCCTTTTCGACCATGATGACAAATACAGTGGTCAAAGGCGGGATGAAAAATTATCCGCCATACAAACTATCCTTAAAGAAAAAAATATCGATGGTATGTTCATCGGCGATAACGCCAATCTATCGTGGTTGCTTAATTTGCGCGCCAACATCATTCCGTTTAATCCTGTGGTGACGGGGTTTTGTTTTGTCAGCAAAAACCAGTGTCATGTTTTTTTGTCCGATGAATGGCTTGCCCAAAAATTTGATAAAAAAAATATCACCCTGCACGCCATTGATGATTTGGCGCATTTTATCAAACAATTGCCAGCAAATAAAAAAATAGCCCTTGACCCCGACGGCTGTTCTTACCACGTGGTTCATGGTTTTAAACGTCAGGAAAAAATTTTTATGCCCGACCCCATCACCCACTTAAAATCAATAAAAAATAAGACGGAGGTCGACGGCGCAAGGCAAGCCCATTTGCAAGACGGCATCGCCATGGTGCGTTTTTTATATTGGTTGGAGCAGGCAATAAAAAATAACCAAGTGGTTGATGAAGAAAATATCGCCAGCATGTTGTGGCATTTTCGCCAACAAAACAAATATTGTGTCGCGCCCAGTTTTTCCACCATCAGCGCGTTATCGGGCAATGCCGCCCTGCCCCATTATCAAACCAATCCCACCACCAACCGTCCCCTCTCACCACGCGATATTTTATTGCTTGATTCGGGTGCCCATTATTTTTTTGGCACCACCGACATCACCCGCACCCTGCCGCTTTCGCCGCGCGCCCTAACCGATAATCCATGGGGTGGCGATTTTGCCCGCCATTATGTGGCGGTGTTACGCGGCAACCTTGCCCTGGCGCGGGCGCAATTTCCTGCGGGGGTTTCGGGCGCGGGGCTTGACCCGCTGGCGCGGCAATTCCTGTGGCAAATGGGGCTTGATTATAATCATGGCACGGGGCATGGCATCGGCAGTTTTTTGCCCGTGCACGAAGGGCCGCAATATATTTCTGGCCGCAGCAACGAACCCATGTGTGCGGGCATGATAACCAGCAACGAACCCGGGTTTTATAAAACCGAAAATAATAAGGGAGTCTATGGCATAAGAATAGAAAATGTCGAATTATGTATTGAGGTTGCCAAGGAAGAAAAAAATAAAACCGCCCTGTTGGGTTTTGAAACCCTGACCCTTTGCCCGATAGACACCACGGCACTGCACCATGAAAATAATTTATCATTGCTAAGCCACCAAGAAAAAGAACAATTGAATAATTACCACGCCAAGGTTGCACGGTTGTTATCGCCCCATTTGTCAGGGAACGAAAAAAATTGGTTGTTAGAAAAAACCAAACCTATCTAAAAAGATTTTTGCCAAGAATCAGGTTATAGGTTTTTTATGAAACGCGTTTCGTTTGTCGTTGCCACGGGGTTGGATGTTGCCTTTGATTATGCCGTGCCCGACGACATGGTTTTTGCTGGCGGCGAAATAGCGCGGGTGCCATTTGGCAAGCGCGAATTGTTGGCGGTGCATTACCCCGAATTGCTGACGCGCGATGCACAACAGGGCACGGCGCAAAAGATCCTGCCGCTGGAAAAATGCAAAGCCCCCATCCAGTTTTTTCATCAAGTGCCATTTTCTTATCCCGCCCTGTCCCGCACCCATCGCCAATTTTTATTACAATTGTCGCAATATTATGGTGGTGATCTGGCCGCGCCCTTGGGGGCGGTGGTAAAAATGGCCCTGCCCGTGGAAAAGGTTTTTGATGAAAAATTTATCGCCAAATTATCCGCCGCGCCACCAACCACGCCAAGCCACGATGTTGTTTTAACCACGCCGCCCGCGCCAAGCACCAACCATAACGCACGCTTTGCGCTTAATCATCATCAACTGGCGGCTGTTGATAATTTGCAGCAAGGAATAACCCCTGATAAATTTTCGGTGCATTTGTTGCACGGCATCACGGGGTCGGGCAAAACGGCGGTGTATTTTGAAATGATGCGTTCGGTGTTGGCCAGCGGGAAAAAAAATTTGGTGCTGTTGCCCGAAATTTCTTTATCAACCCAATGGCGCGAAAAATTTTATGAATATTTTGGCGAAGGGGTAAAGTTGCTGGAATGGCATTCCCACCTATCCGCCAAACAACGGGCGCAAAATTTTTATCATATCTTGCGGCATGATTTTTCGGTGTTGGTGGGGGCGCGGTCGGCGTTGTTGCTGCCCACCGAAAATATTGGCCTTATTGTGGTTGATGAGGAACATGATGCTTCTTATAAACAATCGTCGGGGGTGCGTTATCACGCGCGCGACATGGCTATATTGCGGGCGAAGTTGGAGGGATGCCCGATTATTTTATCTTCCGCCACCCCCAGTTTAGAAAGCCGCCATAATGTTGACAATAAAAAATATCACCTAACGCAAATAAGCGACAGGGTGTTGCAAAAAAACCTACCCACTATAAAATTAATCGACCTTAAGGAACATCCCTTAGCCAAGGAAGAATTTATTTCGGCACCATTGTTGGCGGCGATTGATGAAACATTGCAACGCGGCGAGCAGGTTTTGCTTTTTATCAATCGTCGCGGTTTTGCCCCCATCACCCTATGCACCCATTGCGGCGAAAAATTAACCTGCCGTCAATGCTCGTCTTACCTGACGCATCATGCCACAAAAAAAAGATACCAGTGCCACCGTTGCGATTGGTTTGTCACCGAACAACAATATAAAAATAAAAACGACGCCGTGGCCTGCCCCCATTGCCAGGGCGAAAACACATTGATAGGTTTTGGCCCAGGGGCGGAGCGTGTGATGTTGGAGGTTGCTAAAAAATTTCCCCAAGCCCAGGTAGCCCTAGCCACCAGCGACAATATAAAAAAGGAAGCCGATCTAAAAAAATTAATCACCGACATGACCGATAAAAAAATAGACATTGTGGTCGGCACGCAATTGTTGGCCAAGGGGCACGACTTCCCCTATCTGTCGCTGATTGGCGTCATCGCCACCGACCAATTATTTTTGGGCGAAGACCCACGCGCGATGGAGAAGGCCTGGCAAGCGTTGGAGCAAGTCATTGGTCGGGCGGGGCGTCACCAACAAACCAACCACGCCCTGGCGTTGTTGCAAACCTACCAACCCAGCGAGCCAACATTGCAATTGTTAATCCATGGTCAGCAACAAGCATTTTGGCAAAACCTGATGGCGCAACGCCAGCAACATCATTTGCCGCCCTTTGCTCACATTGCCTTGCTGACATTATCTCATAAAAATGAAAATTTTGTCCAAGGGGTGGCGCAGGCGATGAAAAAGGAAGCCCTGAAATTACTTGCCGACCAACCATCATCTTTCAAACTATACGGCCCCGCCCCCGCACCCATGGCAAAAATTCGTGGCCTGTATCGTTATCGGTTTTTGTTAACCGCGGCGCGCACCCGCAACTTGCTTGATTTTTCCCACGCCTGGTTAGGCATCTGCAACAAAGAAATACCTCATTACAAAAAAATCCGCGCCGAGTTAGACATTGACCCGCAAGATTTTATGTAGCGGGCAAAACTTTTTTAAAAGGATAAACCTCAACCCTGTCGAACAACCCCGCTTGGTTATAGGGATCCTTCGCCAGAAAATCTTTGATAACATTTATATCCTGCGCCATAAGCACCAGGTGAGACCCCGCCATGGTTTCACAATCAACATTTTCAAATAATGGACCCGCCAACAAAATAGTAACGCCCATTTTTTGCGCATCGGCGATGTAGGCCAAATGGGCGGCGCGGTTGGCGGCGCGCACCGCGGTGCTGTTTTTTTTGTCATGCGCCGTAACCACAAATTGTTTCATGGTTTGCGCTTAAAAGAATTTTTGCCAAAGCGCAAGCATTTGTTTTTCAATTTTTTTCAAAGCAAAGGTTTCTTCAATCAAACGCCGCCCGCCACGCCCTAATCGATGGCGCAACTTGTCATCGGTCAATATTTTTTCCATGGCCTTCGCCAAGGATTGGGGGTTTTTATCTTTCACCAACAACCCCGAAATATTATCGCGGCAAATTTCGCGCGAACCTGGCGCATTGAGGGCGATGAGGGGTTTGGCCATCGATGCGGCCTCCAACAAAACTTGCGGCATGCCTTCGCGGTAAGAAAATAAAACCACCGCGGTCGCGGGGGCGATGGCTTTTTTAATATCTTTGGTGTGCCCCATAAAACGCACGCCCGATTTTTCCATGTCTTTTATTTCCTGGGCCGACAAGGAACTTGGGTTTTCCTTGTCGCGCGCGCCATAGACATAAAAATGATCGCGATAATTTTTATCGCGCAATATTTTTACCGCCTGACAAAATTCGGTGATGCCTTTATCGCGCAACAACCGCGCTATGGTAATGATTGTTTTTTTCGGTTGGGTTGGGTTGCCCGATGGCGCGGGCGCAAATTTATCGCTGTCGACCCCGACACCGAATATTTTAACTATATTTTTTTTGGGCACCCTGAAACCCCTGAAACGTTGCGTCATCAATTGATAATCATCGCTGTTCATCACCAATAATTTTTTATTGATGGTCGAAAAAATATGCGGCAAAACAATTCGCAAACCCACCCTCACGGTTTTGGCAAATAACCCTTGGCTGATAAAAATAAAACCAAGCCCCGTCAGGTTGCCCAAAAATTTTATAGCGAAGGGCGGCGCAACCTTGCCACCGCCAACCCGACCAATCATGTCCATGACGCGCGCCACGGCGGGGACCCACCTTGCCACCATGCCCCCATATAAAACCATTTTGAGCGCAAGCGCGTTAATCATGTCAGGGCGCAAATTTAGCACCAACCTGGCTATCATCACCATCGTTTTCAATTCCGCCACAATATTTTTTCCACCGCGTTTGATAGGCAGGTGATGCACCGCCACCCCCAGCTTGCTCAATATTTTTTTTTCGGCAGTGGCGTATCCAACATTGCTCGCCACCATCACCACCGCCCCCGCCTGCACCAGGTTTTTTATATGCGGTAAATAAAATTGCATGATGACACTGGGGCTGGCGGCCAACCACAATATTTTTTTGCCCTGCAATTTGTTATATGCTACTTTCGCCATGTTTTATATTTTGTTTTTATTTGCGAATCACCTTATCAAAATATCATGAACCCCGCCACGATTATTACACGCGCCTTAATTTCGGTCAGCGATAAGACCAACCTTTTACCGCTGGCCACCGCTTTACAACATGCGGGGGTGGCGATAGTAGCATCGGGCGGCACCGCAGCATTCTTACAAAAAAACAACATCGCAACCTCCACCGTCGAATCCCTTACCAACTTTCCTGAAATTTTGGGCGGGCGGGTTAAAACCTTGCACCCCCATGTTCACGGCGCTATTTTGGCGCGCCCCGACAATGGCGGCGACGTGGCCGACCTTGCTACCCACCAAATAAAAAAAATTGATTTGGTGGTCGTCAACCTCTACCCCTTTGGCGATGCGTTAAAAAAATCTCTGCCCGAGGATGCCATGATAGAAGAAATAGACATTGGCGGGGTCGCGCTTATCCGTGCGGCCGCCAAAAATTTTTCTTCGGTGGGGGTTGTCACCAACCCCGATGATTACAACATGGTGATAGAAGAATTAAACAAGCAACAGGGTGGCAAGCCAAGCCTGTCATCCGCAACCTGTAAAAACTTGGCGCGAATCGCCTTTCGCCATGTTGCCCATTACGACCAATTGATAGCCGATTGGTTTGACGGTCATTCATCGGAAACCAAACGGGGCGATGCAACCGCGGTCGACGCCACCCCCCTCTATGTTCCCACCGCCGCGGTGACTTTGCGCTACGGCGAAAACCCCCATCAATCGGCTGCCTTTCTTAGCGACCAACAATTTGGCTTGGGCAGGATGAAGCAATGGCAAGGCAAAGAATTAAGCTATAACAATTATCTGGATCTTGATGCGGCGTTGCGTTTGCTGATAACCACCGCCCATTTGCAAAAACCGACCGCGGTTATTATCAAACATACCGACCCTTGCGGCGTTGCGATGGCCGACGATATTGTTACCGCCTTTCACCATGCTTTTTATGCCGATGCCGTTTCGGCCTTTGGCGGGATTATTGGCGTCAACCGCACGGTGGATAAAAAATTGGCGGAGGCTATTTTGCATTTAAAAATATTCTTCGAGATTATCATTGCACCCGAAGTAACCGATGAGGCAAAAAATTTATTGGCCAGCCGAAAAGATTTGCGGGTTTTATCCATTGAACCATTTCCCACCGCAGAGCAATATAAAAAAGAATATCGTTCGGTAATGGGCGGCATATTGCAACAGGACCATGACAACAAACCTATCTTGCAAAAAAATTGCGAGGTCATGACCGATGAACAACCCACCGCCCAAGAATGGCAAGACATGTTGTTGGCCATGATGGTGGCGAAGGAAATGCGTTCCAATTCTATCGCCATTGTCGCCAGTGGCACGACATTGGGACTGGGCGGCGGCACCACCAGCCGCGTTATGGCTTGTGAAAAAGCGGTCGGCGATATGTTGAAAAAAAATCTTACGGGCGGCGATGTATCGGCTGGGGCGTCTCCCCTCGCCAATCTTTTACCACGGTCGATGAATCCCGTGGTGGCGTCCGATGGTTTTTTACCCTTCACCGACAATGTCGATATATTTGCCAATGGCGGTATCACGGCGATTATCCAACCTGGCGGTTCGATAAAAGATAAAGAAGTCATTGCCGCCTGCAAGGCGCGCCATATCAAATTGGTATTTTGCCATAGTCGTCATTTCCACCATTAACATGGTTGATGCGGTTTGGCTTTCATTCTTCCTATACCTCTGTTTGATAAATTTGTTTTTTTGTGATAACAAATAACCATGTTACATTTTCAACTTGAAAACACCCTAAGCAACCCAGAAAATCAATCGGGGGTTTTAATCCTACCTCTAACGGGGGCTTTAACCCGCGACTTGGATGGTTTTACATCGGGTCAATTAAGCCGTGCGATGCTGGTTGCTAATTTTAAAGACAAGGCAGGAAGTTTTTTAGAGATCATGGCGCCCGTGGGCACCAAATGGCACGCGGTGTTGCTTTACGGCACCGCCACGCCCCAACCCGCCAACAAAAAAGTTGATGATGCCTTCGAGCAAAAAAAATCCGCCGAACAATTGGCAACCGAATTGGGCGGACAAATTTTTTCACATGCCAGTGCCCTGGCAAAAAAATTATTGGCTAGCAATTCTTCCAACGATGATAATAAAAAAGGTTCTGAAAAAAAACCCGCCCCCACCCTGCCGCTTTATTGGGTGGTTGATAAAAACACCCAACCGCCCCAGCATTTGGCGGCCATGTTGTTGGGGTTTCGCCTGAAGCAATGGCAATTTCACCGTTATTTAACCGATGACAAAAAAATATCGCCACAACCATTTAATAAGGAAACGGTGATTTATGAAGGTGGCTTGGGTGATAAAGAAACTTTAGCAAGCCTGACCCAAAAACAAACGGCGATTTATGACGGGGTGATTACAACCCGCGAATTGGTTTCTGAACCCGCCAATGTTTTGACACCGCCTGTATTTGCCAAACGCGTGGCGGAACTTTCGGCTGACGGATTAAAAATAACCATTTTGGGCGAAAAGGAAATGGAAAAATTGAACATGCACGCGCTGTTGGCGGTGGGGCAAGGTTCGGCGCAGGAATCGCAATTGGCGGTTATCGAATGGCATGGTGGCGACAAACAGCAAGCACCCATTTGTTTCGTGGGCAAGGGCGTGTGTTTTGACACGGGCGGTATTTCGTTAAAACCGTCGGGCGGTATGGAAGAAATGATTTGGGATATGGGCGGCGCGGGCACCGTGACGGGATTGATAAAATTGTTGGCAAAAAGGAAAGCCCCCGTCAATGCGATAGGGATATTGGCAATTGTGGAGAATATGCCAGGCGGCAAGGCGCAACGCCCAGGCGACATTGTTACATCGATGTCGGGGCAAACCATCGAAGTCCTCAACACCGATGCCGAGGGCCGCATGATATTGGCAGACGCATTGTGGTATGCTCAGAAAAATTTTAAACCCACCACGATTATTGACCTTGCCACCCTGACGGGGGCGATGATTATTGCCTTGGGCCACGACCGCGCGGGGTTATTCACCAACAACAAAACCTTGTCCCAAGAATTATTTATGTCGGGCGAAGCGGTTGATGAAAAATTATGGCAGATGCCTTTATCGGCGATTGGCGGTTATTATGATAAATTGATAGATTGTTTTGAAAAACGCGCCGATGTAAAAAATATTGGTGCTGCGGGTCAGGCGGGTTCCATCACCGCTGCGCAATTCCTGCAAAGATTTATCATGAATAACAAAGATTACGCCCCCGCCTGGGCGCATTTGGACATTGCGGGCACGGTGTGGCAAAAAACCGCGGGCGCGCTGTATCATCCTGGCGCATCGGGTTATGGGGTGCGCCTCCTCAACGATTGGGTCGAAAAAAAATTCGGGTAGGCTTTGCCTACAACCAACCTAGTTTAGGATTTTTATTTTTATCGTAGATTCTTTTTCATTTTAATATTTGGGCGAATATATTGCCCGCCCCTCAAGCAGCGTCAGCGATAGGGCAAATATATTGCCCTCAAGTAGCGTCAGCGATAGGGCAAATATATTGCCCTCAAGTAGCGTCAGCGATAGGGCAAATATAATGCGCCAAGCTAAAAAAACAAATTGCGATCTTGTGGCAAGTTTTTATAAATATCCGCCACCCATTCGCCGTAACCATTAAATTTTAACGTGGGCACGCGTTCGCCATCCCTACCCAACACGCGTTCGGTGGCTTGCGACCAACGGGCGTGGGGAACTTCGGGGTTTACATTGGCATAAAAACCATATTCGTTGCTGGCAATTTGTGACCAAAAAGTTTTTGGTTTTTTATCGGTCAGGGTAATACGCACAATCGATTTGGTCGATTTGAAACCATATTTCCACGGCAACGCCAACCGCAACGGCGCGCCATTTTGATTTGGTAAAGGTTTTTCATAAGCCCCCACCACCATAAAGGGCAAGTCGTTCATGGCTTCGGCTATCGTCACCCCCTCTTGATATGGCCATGGATACCAAACCTGGCTTAGCCCAGGCATTGATTTTTTATCCGCCTTGGTTTCGAAGGCAACAAATTTGGCGTCCGACTTAACGCCCACCGACAATAACAATTTACGCAAAGAAAACCCCGACCACGGCACGGTCATGCTCCATGCCTCGACACAGCGGTGGCGATAAACGCGGGTTTCCAACCCCATTTTTTTTATCAGATCCATCATATCGACCCTTTGCGGTTTGTCCACCATGCCATCTATCACCACGGTCCAAGGATAGGGCGTAAAATTTTCTACACTACGCCATACATCTTTCTCGCTGCCGAATTCGTAAAAATTATTATAATGGGTAACATCATGCTCGCTGGTTATGGCAAAACGTTTCGCCTTGTCATAGGTGGCGTTTTTTTGCGCGGGATAAAAACGCTTTGCCCCCGCCATCCACGCGCCATTGCCCACCATGTCATCGCCCGTCGCGGCTATCGATTTGTTGTTCAACCCCGCAATGGTATAGGCCGCCGCACCGCCAATCATGCCCGCCGAAAGGCTTAAGAATTTACGCCGATTTTGATGATAATCATGCCACAGGGCTTCATCGGTTACCGCCGCTTCGGGCAATTGCCAACCAGGTTTTTGATGAAAAGCAACCTTCGATATTTTTTTTACCATGATTTTTAATCCGCGCCCTGATGTGGTTTCCCAAAATAATGCTTGATAGAAAAACCAACTATTACAAATTTTATGATTCTACCAACAACAATTCTAACCCACTATCTTGCCAATCACAAGGTACTTTTCGCGCCGTTTATCAATTAAGTCTTTGGCGCTCAATTTCTTTAATTCCCCCAACATCTCGGCAATCGCCGATCTTGTATTGCTGAAGGCTATGGCGGGTTCGCGATGCGCACCACCAACGGGTTCGGAAATAATTTTATCTATCACTTTAAATTGCAGCATGTCGCTGGCGGTAATTTTTTGCGCGGTCGCCGCCATTTCCGCCTTTTTGGCGTCGCGCCACAAAATCGAAGCGCAGCCCTCGGGCGAAATAACCGAATAAACCGCATGTTCCAACATCAACACGCGGTCGGCCGATGCTATCGCCATGGCACCACCCGAGCCACCCTCGCCAATGATAATCGAAATAAATGGCACGGTCAGCGCCAACCCCGCGTCAATATTGCGCGCAATGGCTTCGGCCTGGCCACGCTCCTCGGCCTCGACCCCAGGAAAAGCACCAGGCGTATCAACCAGCGAAATAACTGGCAAAGAAAATTGGTCGGCCAATTTCATAAGCCTGATGGCTTTGCGGTAGGCCTCGGGCTTGGGCATGCCAAAATTATGTTTGATACGGCTGATGGTATCGTTGCCGCGTTCTTGCCCCACCAAAATGCAAGGCTGGTTATCAAAAAATGCCATGCCGCCGACAATGGCGCAATCTTCGCCATAATATCTATCACCCGCCAGCGGGGTAAAATCTTGAAAAATATTATGGGCAAAATCCAAAAACCTTGGGCGTTGCGCGTGGCGTGCCACCTGAACCTTTTGCCAGGGGGTTAATTGTTCGTAAAGTATTTTTAAATTCTGCGAAATTTTTTCTTTCAGCAATTTTATTTCTGCTTCCAATGCAACCGATTGCTTGCCCTTTTTCTCTTGTAATTCTTCCAATTCATTCAATTCCTTTTGCAGGGGTGCCACCAAGGGCTGTTCAAAATCAAGCAAGGATGCTTGAAAACCATAGGGCGCGGGAATAGCCGCCCGTTCCCCCCGTTTAAGAATATTTAAAGACATGTTGAGTATTTCCTTATCATCAATGGTGAATAAAAAAATGGCGGTTCATGAATGTTATCACGAACCGCCATAATATTTTTATTTTTATAACCTACTCGCGTCTTGAAAGCCCGATGATTTGCAATATGTTAATAAACATATTGATAAAGGACCCATAGAGCATCAAGGCACCCAAGATACCAAGTCGCGACACCATGGCGGGACCCGCGGCGTAGAAACTGTCATATTGTTGTTTCAACATCTGGGTTTGGAAGGCAGTTGCCAAGGCCGAGATAACCACAATGGCCACCGACAACAGCAAACCAAAAGCAGTGCTTTTCAAAAACATGTTAACCACCAGGGCTATCAAAATACCGATAGACACCAAGGCTAAAAATCCACCCATACCTTGCAGGTTTTTGCGGGTAACATAACCATAAAGGCTTGCCCCAGCAAACATACCCGAGGTGATGAAGAAAGCGCGCGCCAGATCGGCAACGCCACCTTCAACACTCAAAAATGAATAAATCAGCGGGCTAATCAAAATTGAAACCATGGCGGCATAGCCCCAATAGGCCAAATGGGCACTAACGATGCTACGGCTTTGCAAAATGATGCGGGGCGCAAACACGCCCAACAAAAGAGTCGCGCCAAAGATGACCAGCGACATAATACCCAAAGATAAACTGCGCATGATCTCGGTGTTGACCGATAGCCACAAGGTAACCAAACCCGTGAAAGCCACACCCAGTGCCATGTAATTAAAAGTTGACAGCATGAAACGGCGCAAGCCAACATCGTAAGTAACCTTCGATTTGCTGGCGACCGAGGAAAATGAAAAATTATCACTCATTGTTTTTGTGACTCCTTATCAGGTTGATATTATTGTTGATGGGGGTTTCTTTAAGATATTTCTTGAATAGTTAGGCAAATGATTGTCCGTTGTAGCCAACATACCCTCAAAGCCAACTAGTAAATGACAGGCTTTTCTCTCATTCTTAAGCTTAATATAATTATTTTTACCCCATTTGTCAAGAGCATAGCATAAGCCCATTACTCCGCCAAAAAGGGAAAAGGTAGCCAGTCCTTGCCCCGCAGTATTTTTTCTGCGCCTGGGGTATATTGCATGGCCTGTTGCATGGCGGCAGGCGTTTTTTCCTGCAAGATAAAATCTTCCGCCCTTATGATGGTTGCTAAATCTTCTGTTAAGTTTGTTTTTGTTACCTTGACCAACAGCCTGATACAACGTTCGCCCGCCATCACCCGTTGGATGATGATGGGCATGGGCGTGGGCGTGGGCATGGACATGGGTGGGGCGGCAAAAAAATCCTCGATGTTTTTTTGCAAATGGGGCCGCGCAATAAAAACCAACGACCCCGCGGGCTTTAACAAATTCAACGCCGCGCGCCACCATTGGGCAATATTGTCATGGCGCGCAAAAACGAAGGCCGCACGTTTTAATTCATCGGGCGGGGCGGTGCTATCATCAACATTATCAAACGGCGGGTTCATCAAAACCTGGCAAAATTTTTCATTGCCAAATATGTGGCTGTGGTTGATGTTATCATGATGCAGCCGCATTCTTGCCGTCCCGCCCAAGAATATATTTTCTTGCCACAGGTTTTTTTTCAACAAAGCAAAATAATCATCGTTGTTTTCTATCGCATGAATTTCGGCTTCGCGATTCCAAAAGGCGGCGGTCAGGGCAACCGCCCCCACCCCCGACCCCATGTCGAGCAATCGCTTGGCGTTTTTATCAACCATGGCACCAACCAGTATCGAATCAACCGACACGCGATAGCCATGGCGGTATTGATGCAAAACAACCTGCCTATTCAAAATAAAATCACGGCTGGTTGCGGCGGGCGGGTGGGGCGGCTTGTTAGGCGATGGCTTGGGCGAATTTGCGAAATTCATAAAATTGTTTTTGTCGTTATAGTATGATAATAAGTACTTTGCATTAGCAAAATTTTATCTCCTGCTTCATCTTTTCTTTTCTAGCCCATGCCCCTTTCTTCTTCGCCCAACGCACCTAATCCCACCAGTGGTGTCGACAGCAATTTAAACGATGTTGTCAAAGCGATGCAGGCCGCGGTAGCCGAAGATTGGCAAGCGGTTGAGGGGGTGATGACGGGGCAGCTAACGGGTGAAGAATTTGACAAATTGCCGCTGTTGCCAGAAATTGCCAACCATCTTTTAACCGCGGGCGGTAAAAGAATTCGCCCCCTGCTGTGCTTAACCGCCGAAAAATTGTTGGGGCGCAGCACCCAACCCGTGATGAATGACACCGTGAAACCCATTGTATATTTGGCGGCGGCGGTGGAATTTATTCATGGCGCAACATTATTCCATGACGATGTCATAGACAAGGCAACAACGCGGCGCGGCAAAAAAACCGCCAACCATGTTTGGGGCAACCACTTGCCCGTTTTGGTGGGGGATTTTTTATTCGCGCGGGCTTTTCAATTGATGGTCAAAACCCAGAACCAGGCGGTGCTGACCCAATTGGCGGGCACCGCCGCCACCCTGTCCATGGGGGAGGTATGGCAGCTAAGCCACCAATTGCATTACCAAGAAAGTTTTTTAACCATGGCCGATTACGAAAAAATTATTTTTGCCAAAACGGGGGCGTTGTTTTCGGCCAGTTTTATCGTGGCGGGTTTGTTGCAAAACCAGGATCCTGCCGAACCGTCTAACCGTGCGTTGCATGATCTGGGCGAAGCCTTGGGGATGATATTTCAATTGGTTGATGATGGGTTGGATTATTTTGGTAACCCAGATATTATTAAAAAAGAAATTGGCAGCGATTTTTATGAAGGGAAAATAACCTTGCCTATCCTATTATTATATACTGCCGCCAAAAATGACCGCACCATCATAGAAAAATTGAATGATTATTTTGTGGTTGATACTTCGTTGGATATTCCCTTGACCGAACGCACCCCCGCCAAAACCAGCGGCGACTTAAGTTGGATATTGCAACAATTTCAGGGCTACAACATTGCTGACATGGCGCAACATCATATCGAACAATTTGTCGCGCGGGCCATGAAGGCCTTGGGTTTTTTTCCCGATTCCCCTGCTCAAAATTTGCTCAAACAATTTACGCTTGCTTCGCATAAGCGGCAGTGGTAGTATATGATTGATAATTATTGATAATAGCAGGGACGGCATTCTCAGTATGGTTAAGGCTATGACCGCGACGGGACACCAATCACGCTAGCTTCATAAATCTTTACAAAAATCGGCGACAGGACTATTGATTTATCATTGTCAAGTCATTATAAATAAGGTTCTAAGCGTCTTAGCAAATTATGAAAATTGCCATAAAGCAGCTATCAATAAAGTAGGATGCAACAAGAACAAAACGGGGCAAAAAAATCTATCAACATCTTTATCAACATTGGGGAATATCATGACTAAACAACCTGCAACTTATCAAACCATGAAAAAAATTAACACGAGCGCGAAGGTTGCCTTGGCGGGTTTATTATTAACCACCATCCTTACCACCGCCCCTGTGGCGAAGGCTGAAAAAGGCTGGTTCGTAAGACCCGAAGCCGAATTAACCTTCACCCCCGCGGATTTTACGCGCGGCCTGGGTAAGGTCGGCATTGGTGGCGGTTTATCATTTGGCTTTGGTTATCAATTTGACGCTTGGCAGTGGGAAACCAATGTCGGTTGGCATTATACGGGCGGCAAAAACGTTGTGCAAAAAATTGGCAATTTGTCACAAACCGCCAATATTAGCGAAAATTTCATCCCCATCTACACGGGTATTAATTACACCTTTCCTTTCTTACAAAGTATCGATACCACCCTCGGACTGGGTGGCGGTGTTATGATTTATAAGGTTGATAAAACATTTAGCCCCAATGGTGCATTCAACGATTCGGCAACCGTTGCCAAGGCATTGTTGGTGCCAAAGGTTGAATTGGATTACGCCCTCACCGATAATTTAACCCTGACCGTTGCTGGAAAATTTTATTTAATCTTCAATGGCTTTAGCGATCTTTACAGCACCAATGCCATTGCCGCTGCCAATGCTGCGGGGCAAACCATCACCAGCAATAAATTGTTATGGTATGGAAGTTTGGCTGTTGGTACGTCTTACCGATTCTAAAATATCTTAACTAAAAAAAAATAAAAGACGACGGTTATATTTTTTAACCGTCGTTTTTTTTTATTCGCGTTCGACCACCATGGCAACGCCCATGCCGCCGCCCACGCATAATGTTGCCAAACCATAACGCGCACCCTGCGCCGCCATGGCATGGATAAGGGTTACCAATATCCGCGCGCCCGACGCCCCAACGGGGTGGCCCAGGGCTATGGCCCCGCCATTCACATTAATCCTATCCTTGGCAATGCCCAATTCTTTGATAACCGCCAAACTTTGCGCGGCAAAGGCTTCGTTGGATTCTATCAGATCCATATCGGTTATTTTTAAACCCGCCCGTTCCAGGGCCTGGCGCGAAGCATCGATAGGCCCCACGCCCATGATGGCGGGGTCGACCCCGACCGTGGCGTGGGATAAAATTTTAAACACCGATTGCAACGGCGTCGCCAAATTGTTTTTTTCGGCGGCATCACGCCGTGCCACCAACAACGCCGCCGCCCCGTCATTCAAGCCCGAGGCATTGCCCGCCGTCACCGTGCCATTTTCTTTCATGAAGGCTGGCTTAAGCCCCGCCAATTTTTCCGCGCTGGTTTGGCGGGGGTATTCATCGGTTTCAAATATCACGTCACCATTTTTTGTTTTGGTGGTGATGGGGATAATTTCATTTTTGAACGCGCCCGATCTTATCGCCGCCGCGGCTTTGGTTTGGCTTGCCAATGCAAATTCATCCTGGGCGGTGCGGTCGATAGAAAAAAGCTTGGCAATATTTTCGGCGGTTTGCCCCATGTGATAGTTATGAAAGGCGCAGGTCAAGGCGTCGGTCAACATGGTGTCGACCAATTTGCCATTGCCCATTTTTACCGAATCTTGCAACCCCGCGCGCATTAAAATACTGTGGGGGGCGCGGCTCATCGATTCCATGCCGCCCGCCACCACCATGTTGTATGTTCCCGATCTTATGTAATCATGCGCCAAGGCCACGGCCTTTAACCCCGAACCGCAAAGCAAATTGATGCCCATGGCGGGGACCGATTGCGGTATGCCCGCCGCCATGGCGGCTTGGCGCGCGGGGCCTTGGCCCAATCCCGCCGCCAAAATTTGCCCCAACACGACTTCGCCAATATTGGCAAATTTTTCACGCGGCACACCCGCGGCATGCAACAACCCGCCTATAACGGGTGCGGCAAGTTGCGGCGCGACCAAGCCCGACAACCCGCCAAGGAACGAGCCAATGGCGCTGCGCTTCCCCGCCACAATAACAACATCGTCTTTATTTTTATTGGTCATGAATTATTGTTTTTTAAATAGCAATTCTTTGATAAAGAAAACACTATAATCTCAACATCTGCTAGCGTTATTTCTAAAATTTGGCTGGTCATGTAAAAAACAAATGCAATTCATAGCCAAAAATAGGGCATGGCAATGGCTTGCCTCGTCAAGCTTCTATTCTTTTGAAAGCCGTTCAAAAACTGGGCCAAAATCTTTATGGGCGCGACGCACCACTTCCAATGCCATTTTATCAGCCACCTGCCCTTGCCTATCAACAGGGCGGTTTTCTTTGGCAAAAGGCTGCTTATTATTACGTTTTATAGCGATACTGGTCATGTTTTTTCTCTTTATTGGTTTTATACTATGCAACCATCCTATGTTTTTTTAGAAAAAATGTCAAGGTTGTATGAATATCGACTTTTTCCTTGACATGAATGCAATAATTTTTTCTGGTTTATATCATGGGTAGCGGTGCATGAGGTTGATGATTAAAAATAACCATGATAGAATTTATCATGGAAAAAATAAAACCGTCAATGGTTATAAAAAAACGGGCGCGTTATTTGCGCAACAACACCAACGATTTTGAAAAAAAACTATGGTATCAATTTTTGGCAAAAAGCCAAATGGGTTTTCGTTGGTTGCGGCAAAAACCAATTAAAAATTATATTGTTGATTTTTATTGTCCACAATTAAAATTGGCGATAGAGGTTGATGGCATAACCCATATCGATAAAAAAGCCTATGATAAAAAACGTAGCGATGATTTAGCCGCCATGGGTATTGCCGTGATAAGATATGACAATACGGACGTTGCGGGCGACAATGGTTTTGAATTGGTGAAGTTAGATATTCAAACCCATTGTGAGAAGTTGGCAAAAAATATTTTTAGAAGAAAAAATAATAGGAAGGCAAACAATTAACCTCCCACCCTCTTTTGCTTCTACTACGTCGCGGGCGGGGGTGGTGGGGAAGGAAGCTAGGCATACTTCCCTTGTGTTACAAGGGAGGAAGAAAATTAACGAAGCGTTAGCGGAGTATAATTTTCAGGTGGGTTAGCGGGGGGTGGCGATTTTAAATATGGCGGGTAAATTTATCAAGCGGCGGATAGCGATTTTAAAACAAAAATCATTCACCAAACGGGTCTAACCTACCCGAAAAATATGGTCGGCTATGCCTACCTATTTTTCTCCCTCCCTTGTATCACAAGGGAGGTTAGCAAACCGCCTCCCTATTTTTCTCCCTCCCTTGTATCACAAGGGAGGTTAGCTAATCACCTCCCTTATTTTTTTGCTTCTCCTACGTCACGGGCGGGGGTGGCTAAGTGCGTTCCTGTTTCTTTTCGCGAACGGTTGGCGGGGTAAGAGAGCTGAGAATACCTCCCTTGTGTTACAAGGGAGGAAGAAAATTAGCGAAGCGTTAGCGGAGTATAATTTTTAGGTGGGTTAGCGGGGGATGGCGATTTTAAATATGGTCAGTCAAATTTATCAAGCGGAGGATAGCGATTTTAAAACAAAAATCATTCACCAAACGGGGTCTAACCTACCCGAAAAATATGTTCGGCTGCGCCTCCCTATTTTTCTCCCTCCCTTGTATCACAAGGGAGGTTAGCAAGTTGCCTCCCTATTTCTCCCTCTCTTGTATTGCAAGCGGGATGATAAAAAAACCACATCGGGTTATGGCCAAGCGGGATAAAAAAAACCAAGGGAGATGATAAAAAAACCGCCTGGGGGTTGCCTAAGCGGTGTGAAAAAAAACGTATATTATAAAAAAAACCCCGCCTGGGGTTTGCCCAAGCGGGGTTTTGTTAAACAGAAAACCTGTGTTCTAAAAAAATTTTAAGAAATTTTAGAATGTATATTGCGCACCAACGTTAATGGCACCATACCAAAAGGTGGTGTCAACTGCATTGTATGATGGCGTCAATGAAGCGACACCAGCATTAGCCAAGGTGCGATTTAAGTCGGCGTAATTATCACTGTAGCCAGCTGGCACAATGTAGAATTTACCACCAAAACGCACGGTCCAATTGGCCGATGGAGCATAGTCCAAAGACAAGCTGGGGACGATAACGCCCTTCACTTCGGTCGCTTCGTCAGATTTTGGTGCAGTAGCTAAGGCGCCTAATGCAGGGTTAGCGACAGCGGCACCGGTTACAACTGCGTTTGGAGTAACAGCAAGGGTGCGGTTCACTTTATGAATCCACACACCACCCGCGATGCCTGGGGTCAAGGCCAAAGAACCGCTTGCATTAACGGGAATGACATAATTCAAACCCAAGGTAATGGGAATGAAATGTTCTGAACTATCCACCGTGGTCGATATTTTTCCTGCACCGCCAGGAATTGCGCTAACAGTTTGTTCAACAGTGCCTTTACCGCCATAATATTGGTAATTGGCTGCCAATTCGATTTGGAATTTTTTGATTTGATAACCAAACGCCAAACCCGCGCCACCACCGACGCCGACCGAAGTCACGCCCTTGGTGAAAGCTGAGTTAACAAAGATAACTTCGGCATTGGGGGTCAAATAAAGACCGTCTTTCATGCTTGCTTGCGCCGACGACGAACCGACAAGGCCGATAACCGCGGAGGCGAGCAGAGCTTTTTTAAATGATTGTTTCATTATATCTCCTTAAAAATATTTGATATAAATTGCTAATGTAAATTACCACCACGGTGTGCGGTTGCCCGCGCACCACGGCAACAATTTGTTCTGTAATATGATAATTGGTAATGTCCCGAATGATATAATTTACGATGTAAATTATGAAAGCATTTTTATAAAAAAAGTCCCATCCCAAACGCCACCTTCTATCCACCGCTATCTAGCCCAATTTGCAACCAATAGCAAACGAAAAATAATATATGTTTTCTGGGTATTTTTCTTATATTGCGTCGTTAACCATTATAAATTAATGATAATAATGCCGTGCGACGTGGGCGCAGGGGGCGATATGGCGGGCGATATGGGCGGCGATATGAGCGGGCGATATGGCGGGCGATATGGGCGGGCGATATGGGGGGGCGATATGGGCGGGCGATATGGGGGGCGATATGGGGGGCGATATGGGGGGGGCGATATAGGCGGCGATATGGGGGGCGAGCTAAAGATGCCTCCCTTGTGTTGCAAGGGATGTTGGCTAAGCTACGCTTCTGGTTTTTTCTTTTCGCGGGTGGGGTTGATGGGGGAGAAGGCTGAGAATACCTCCCTTGTGTTACAAGGGAGGAAGAAAATTAACGAAGCGTTAGCGGAGTATAATTTTCAGGTGGGTTAGTGGGGGATGGCGATGTTAAATATGGCGGGTAAATTTATCAAACGCACGTTAACTTACGGCAAGAATAATGTCGGTTTTATTTCAGCAAGCGGGGTCTAACCTACCCGAAAAATATGGTCGGCTATGCCTCCCTATTTTTCTCCCTCCCTTGTGTTACAAGGGAGGCTAGCTAGCTAACTGCCTCCCTATTTTTCTGCTTCCCTTATGTCACGAGCGGGTTGGCTAAGTGCGTTCCTGGTTTTTTCTTTTCACGCGCGGGGTTGATGGGGGAGAAGGCTAAAGATACCTCCCTTGTGTTACAAGGGAGGAAGAAAATTAACGAAGCGTAGCGCAGTATAATTTTCAGGTGGGTTAGTGGAGGATAGCGATTTTAAATATGGCGGGTAAATTTATCAAACGCGCGTTAACTTACGGCAAGAATAATGTCGGTTTTATTTTAGCAAGCGGGGTCTAACCTACCCGAAAAATATGGTCGGCTATGCCTCCCTATTTTTCTCCCTCCCTTGTATCACAAGGGAGGCTAGCTAGCTAACTGCCTCCCTATTTTTCTGCTTCCCTTATGTCACGAGCGGTTTGGCTAAGTGCGTTCCTGGTTTTTTCTTTTCGCAAGTGGGGGTGGTGGGGAAGAAAGATGAAAATACCTCCCTTGTGTTACAAGTGGGTTTGGCTAAGCTGCGCTTCTGGTTTTTTCTTTTCACGGGCGGGGTTGATGGGGGAGAAGGCTAAAGATACCTCCCTTGTGTTACAAGGGAGGAAGAAAATTAACGAAGCGTAGCGCAGTATAATTTTCAGGTGGGTTAGTGGGGGATTGCAATTTTAAATATGGCGGGTAAATTTATCAAACGCACGTTAACTTACGGCAAGAATAATGTCGGTTTTATTTTAGCAAGCGGGGTCTAACCTACCCGAAAAATATGGTCGGCTCCGCCTTCCTATTTTTCTCCCTCCCTTGTATCACAAGGGAGGTTAGCTAATCGCCTCCCTATTTTCTTCCCCTCTCTTATGTCGCAAGGGAGGCTGGCTAAACTCCCCCCTGTTTCTATTTTTCCCTTATGTCGCAAATGGGTTTGGCTAAGCTGCGCTTCTGGTTTTTTCTTTTCACGGGCGGGGTGGTGGGGAAGAAAGATGAAAATACCTCCCTTGTGTTACAAGGGAGGAAGAAAATTAACGAAGCGTAGCGCAGTATAATTTTCAGGTGGGTTAGCGGGGAATGGCGATGTTAAGTATGGCGGGTAAATTTATCAAGCGGGGGATAGCGATTTTAAATATGGCGGGTAAATTTATCAAGCGGCGGATAGCGATTTTAAAACAAAAGTCATTCAGCAAGCGGGGTCTAACCTACCCGAAAAATATGGTCGGCTATGCCTCCCTATTTTTCTCCCTCCCTTGTATCACAAGGGAGGTTAGCTAACTGCCTTCCTATTTTTCTGCTTCCCTTATGTCGCAAGGGAGGCTGGCTAAACTCCCCCCTGTTTCTATTTTTCCCTTATGTCGCGAGCGGGTTGGCTAAGTGCGTTCCTGGTTTTTTCTTTTCACGGGCGGGGTTGATGGGGGAGAAGGCTAAAGATACCTCCCTTGTGTTACAAGGGAGGAAGAAAATTAACGAAGCGTAGCGCAGTATAATTTTCAGGTGGGTTAGTGGGGGATTGCAATTTTAAATATGGCGGATAAATTTATCAAGCGGGGGATAGCGATTTTAAATATGGCGGGTAAATTTATCAAGCGGCGGATAGCGATTTTAAAACAAAAGTCATTCAGCAAGCGGGGTCTAACCTACCCGAAAAATATGGTCGGCTCCGCCTTCCTATTTTTCTCCCTCCCTTGTATCACAAGGGAGGCTGGCTAGCCTCTCCCTATTTTTCTCCCTCCCCGCGTATCACAAGGAAGGCTAGCGGCGGATAAAAAACAATAGCAATTAAAATTTATATTGCATGCCAATATTAACGCTGCTGTACCAAAACATGGTATCCACCGTGTTGTATGCTGGTTCTAAATTAAACGTGCTAATATCGGCAAGGGCCGCGCGGGTGGTGGCGGCGTAATTATCGCTGTAGCCACCTGGCACAATATAAACTTTACCCGTAACATGAAAACTTAAATTGTCGAATGGTTGAACCTCCAACGCCAAACTTGGCGCTATCAATACCTTAACTTCGATGTTGCTGTCGCTTGTCGGTAAATCGCCAAGGCCCACAGTGCCAAGATCGATGGGTAGGCCTGTGGCAATATTATAACCATTCTGGCGTATAACGCGGTTTACCCTATGAACCCACAAACCGCCCGCCAACCCTGGCGTTATGGCAAATACACCCGAAGAAGTAAGCGGAATGACGTAATTGAAGCCCACGGTAATGGGAATGAATTGTTCCCCGCTGTCCACCGTGCTTGTTATTTTTACTTTGCTTGCGGCGGATTGCGCAGTTTGGTCAAAGCTGCCTTTGCTGCCGTAATATTGATAATTGACTGCCAACTCGATTTGGAATTTGCTAACTTCATAACCCAATGTAAAACCACCACCCGCGCCAAGTCCTATCGAGCCGACATTTTTGGTAAAGGCTGACATCGAAGGAACAAGCAGAAGTTCAACATTGGGCCTGACGTAGAATCCATCCCTTGCAAGGCGTTGGTTTGCTGGCTGCACTGCTGGGGCTGGGGCGGCACCAGTAAGCAAAGTATTTTGCTTAACGACCGCTTGATCAATTACCAAATTGGTTGGGGGGGCAACCGTCCTTTGCACGTTGTTTCTAACGGGTGAAGTCGGGGAATTTACCCTGGGGGTATTTACCCTGGGAACGGCGGGGCCAACGACCGCGCCTGGATTTGCGGGGGCGTTATTAACCCCATTGTTGGTGGGCGCGTTATTAAACCCGTTGTTGGCGGGGGCGTTATTAACCCCGTTGTTGGTGGGGGCGTTATTAAACCCGTTGTTGTTGGTTTGCGCCAACGCCATGTCGGCAACATCCACCATCACCGCGGTAAGTAAAAATATTCTAAATAATTGTTTCATTTCTTATCTTTACTTTTTAGCACAATTCTTTGTTAATAGCAACTATTAATAGTAAAAATAACTATATTAACTTTATATTGTATTTTATAATATAATAAGTCCTATAGTATAATTTAGCAATTTTAGGTAGATTTGATGGGTTTTGGTAACGGCGCGGGTTAATGGCTTATAACCCATATGGTCATGGCGGGTTAATGGCGCGCCAACAACGGGTCGGTAAAGGATTAAAAACTATAACCGACGCCCAGGTTTATCGCGCCATACCAAAATATTTTATCAACCGCGTTATAAACGGGCGATAAAAACCGAACTGTTTTATTGGCTACGGCTTGGCTTTCCGCGGTGTAATTGTCGCTGTAACCAAATGGCACAATGTAAAATTTTCCTGCCAAACTTAATATCCAATTGGTGGCGGGGGCGTAATTGATGCCTAAACTGGGCACGACGACACCCCTTATTTGGGTTGTTTTTTGAATGATGGTATCCTTATCCAATGGCCCGCCCACTGGTCCTCCCATGGGTCGGCCCGCCCCCGACACCGCGGTTAGGGCCGATGTATCGATGGTGGTGGCGCGATTAACATAATGAATCCACGCCCCACCCGCCATACCAACGGTCATGGCCCACGAATCGCTGGGGGTAAGGGGAATGGCATAATTCAAACCAAGGGTGATGGGCAAAAAATATTCGCTGTTATCGGTGCTGGTTTTTATTTTTTCGCTGTTGGGGTATTTGGCGAATGCTTTTAACCCTTGCTGCAAATTTGTTTGGCTGCCATAATATTCATAATTGGTTGCCAATTCTATCTGAAATTTTTTTATTTCATAACCCATGGCCAAACCACCGCCGCCGCCAATACCAATTTTATTTGTATGTTGGGTAAATGTTGGGCTGACCATGATAACCTCCGCATTGGGGGTTATATAAAAACCATCTTTGGCATGGGCCTGGTTGCTTGGTTGACACCAAAACAACAACGCCATCCAAAATAACATCATTGGAATTTTTTTAGCTAAATGTTGCATGACGCGCCGTGCTTTTAAAAAAAATGGATGCCAAATGTAACTATAAATTATTAAAGCAAGGCGCGACTGGTTTCTTCATTTGTAGCTAGGGCTTATAGTTTAATATAGCCGTGGGGCTTGGTCATTGCGCGCTCGCGCTTCGCGCCGCTTATGGGGGCGGGGCTTTTGCTTTGCTATCTGTCCTTAACGGTTTGGGGAATGATGGGTGGAATTGTGGGTGGATATACCTGGGCGCACGGGCCTCCGCACGCCCAGGTGATAATTTTTTTCTCCAATTTTGTGATTGATCTGTCCCCCTTGATAAATTTTGTTAACGAAACTTATCAAAGAATTTACCAGAAAATGTCCCACTATCAGCGCGCTTGCTACGCCAAATTTATAACAATAGCAAATAAAAAATAACTCTTAAAATGTGTATTGCGCACCAACATGAAGGGCGCCATACCAAAATAATTTGTTCACCGCGCTGTAGGCAGGTAAATTTATTTTATCAGCCGCGGCGATGACCGCCTGGGTCGTCGCGCTGTAATTATCGCTGTAGCCCGCGGGAACAATGTAGAGTTTGCCCGCAACACGCAATGTAAAATTACTGCTTGGTGAATAATCCAAACTCAAACTGGGGACAATGACTGCTTTGATTTCGCTGCCTTGGTCCTTGGTGGGGAATGAATACCAAACGGGATTCAGCTTCGTATCCAATTGATTGGTAAAAAATTGGTTGAGTTTTTGGCTAACATCAGGGTCGGACGAGCTGTAGCTTAAGCTGCGTTTGACTTCATGAAACCACACGCCCCCCGCAATGCCAGGGGTCATGGCCAACGAACCGCTGGCGTTAACGGGAATGACATAATTCAAACCAAGCGTGACAGGTAAAAAATATTCATCATTGTCAACCGTGGTGCTAAGCGACCGCTGATAAAGACTATATTGGCTAAAGGCGTTGGTCAATTGATTGACGACCGACTTCCCACCATAATATTGATAATTGGACGCCAGTTCAATTTGAAAATTTTTCTTTTGATAACCCACCGCCAAACCGCCGCCGCCGCCAATGCCAATCAATGCCGTGCCCTTGGTGAAGGATTTGTCGACCAAAATAACCTCGGCATTGGGGGTTATATATAATCCATCTTCCTCGCTGGCCTTGGCCGATGTTGCACAAAATATCGATGTGGACAGAGCGGTCATTATATTCAACACCGCCCAGGTGGATAAAATCCTTACTTTTAGTTGTATCATAGTATATATGCTACTATATTCTTACTATAGATGCAATTAAAAAAAATCCCCGCCTGCATTTTTCAGACGAGGATTTTTTTAAGCAAGGAAGAAAATAGCAAGCCTACCTCTGCACCCATGACTTATTTGTTGATGCACATATAACTTCAAATATTAGAAGCTATATTGTCCCCCAACGCTTAACCCACCATACCAAAAATTTTGGTTAACAATGGTGTGGGCGGGGGTGAAGGACGCCACCGACAATCGTGTCGCCGCCACCGAGCGATTCAAACTGGCGTAATTTTCACTGTAGCCACCTGGCACAATATAAAATTTACCCGCAAAACGTAAGGTGAAGTTTTCATTCAGCGCATAATCCAACGATAAGCTGGGAACGATAACTCCTTTGACTTCGAAACCTTTATCGGTGGTTGGTTTGGTGCCGCCAAAGATGCTGGCAAAGCTGTCGCCCAAACCGACCAACTGACCATCGGCGTCATCGCGATAGCTAATTTTGCGATCGATGGTATGTAACCAAACGCCGCCCGCAAGACCTGGCGTTAAAATTAACGAACCACGCGCATTAAGTGGCACTGAATAATTCAAGCCCAAGGTGATGGGGATAAATCCTTCGTTGCTTTTCGCGCTGGAAATAAGATGTTTACCATTAAGCGATGAGCTAAGCCCCGCGATAGCGAAACCTTTTTGAATGGCGTCTACGCGTTGCTCCATCGGCAACTCAAGAATGGCAGCAAACCCTGCCGAACTTGCACCAGCCGCATTGTAGGTTTGCGTGGTCGAACCCGTTCCACCGTAATAGTGATAACTGGCCGCCAGTTCGAGCTGAAAGCGATTTATTTGATAACCAATCGCCAAGCCACCGCCGCCGCCCACGCCGATAGCCGCCGCGCCACTGGTGTAGCGACCATTAACAAAAATAACTTCTGCATTGGGGGTTATGTAAAGACCCTTGCGATTAGCAAGAAGCGATTTTGAAGACGAGCCCAATTGCGTGTCCGCCGCCTTATTTGTTGTTTCGACTGGGGCTGCTGTGATTTGGGTGGCGGCCTGAGCAATAGACATGCTCGTTAAGCCAACAACCGTGGACGCCAAAAAGGCGCGTGTAAAGTTTTTGTTCATTATATCTCCTTTATAAAAATATGATATAATTAGCTGAGGGGGAATAACGGGGAAACTACTTCGCCCATTATAATAACTGGTATTATCCCACGGTGTTGACAGTGTCCCAGTTATGTATCAGCCCAAACCTTACCGCTTATTAACCGCGAGCATAGATTTTTATATTTCTTATATCAAGCAAGGCAAGGTGGTAAAAAAGCAAAGCAGCCAAACAATTGTTAGCTAGCAACAATTTTTTTCGGGGTGGTTAGAAAAAAAATCCGCACAACCGCGCCATGATAAAAACAACAATGCAGGGCGATGCCGCATTCTTACATTTTAGCCAATATAAAATTTTATACCGCCATTAATCGGCACGATATTTTTTGATGTAAAAATATTGTTGTAAAAATAATGACAAGTTTTTTTTATCCCGCGATAATTGTCGCGCAAAACCAGCAGGGCAATGTAAAAATAAGCTTGAAGCCCTTAAGCTAATTTTGGGTCAAGTTTTCCCGCGGCGTAATTTTTTGCCATATCGCTTAGCGGTATGACTTTAATTTTTTCGGCGCGGCCCGCGGTGCCAAATTCTTCGAAACGGCTTATACATAAATTTTTCATGGCTTCGATGGCGGGTTTATTAAAATTGCGCGGGTCTATTTCATCTTTTTTCTCCATGGCAATTTTTCTATATTGACCAATAATCGCCATGCGACAATCGGTGTCGATATTTATTTTGCGCACCCCATGTTTTATGCCAACCTTAATTTCTTCCACGGGCACGCCATAGGTTTGCGGCATCACCCCGCCATATTTGTTGATGATGTCTTGCAATTCTTGGGGAACCGACGACGAACCGTGCATCACCAAATGGGTGGTGGGTAATTTTTTATTTATTTCTTTGATAACATCCATCGCCAAAACTTTGCCGTCGGGCTTTTTGGTAAATTTGTAAGCACCGTGCGACGTGCCAATCGCCACCGCCAAGGCATCGACCTTAGTTTTTTTGACAAAATCCAACGCTTGGTCGGGGTCGGTCAACAACATATCATGCGACAATGTTCCTTCGAATCCGTGACCATCTTCTTTGTCGCCCTTACCCGTTTCAAGCGAGCCCAGGCAACCCAATTCCCCCTCCACCGAAACGCCAATATCATGGGCCAGCTCGGCAACTTTTTTTGTCACCGCAACATTATATTCATAATCACTGGGGGTTTTGCCATCCTCGGTTAAGGATCCATCCATCATCACCGATGTGAAACCATATTGCATGGCCGACAGGCAAGTGCGCGGGCTGTTGCCATGGTCTTGATGAACACAGATAGGAATGTGGGGATACATAAATTCGGCAGCCTCCATCATTTTTTTTATCATCATGTCGCCCGCGTAACTGCGCGCGCCGCGGCTGGCCTGTAAAATAACGGGGGCGTTGGTTTTGTCGGCGGCCTGCATAATGGCCAACAATTGTTCCATGTTGTTGATGTTAAAGGCGGGCACGCCGTATGTATATTCGGCGGCATGGTCAAGCAATTGGCGTAATGAAATGGCGGTCATGTTATTGTTTTCTTTTCTTAAACTTTCATAATTAAGTTTGCCATGTTGGTCAAGATTTTTTTAAGCCTATTTTTGCTTAAAAAAATAATCGGTCGTGGTGGCCGCGCCATGGGCGACGATAAGGCTTTGGGCTTTTTTTGCCGCAACCCCCTGCACCATCATGCCGTTGGTGATGCCCGTTAAAATAACCGCCATGTTTTGTTTGTTGTCGCCCGTTATAAAATCATCAACCCCAAACCATTTTTCAAAATTATAATTTTCTTTTGTCAACATTGCTTTTTCTTTTTCTGACTGGGGGGCGAAGCGACCAAAAAATTCGGCACCCAAAATTTTGGCGATGGTTGCGGCTATGATCCCTTCGGGCGAACCGCCAATGCCAAGCAACCCATCCACCAGCAATGCCCCATGGTTGCCCTGGGTGGCGTTGGCGGGGTGCCCCGTCATGGCCAGCACCGCCCCCGCAATATCCCCCGCGGGGATGGCTATCATACGGGCGTCGTGTTTGATGATGGCTTTTTTTATGTTGCTGTGTCGGTCTTTATCCAGCATGTAGATCACCAAATCTTTGGTTTTTTTTTCCAACACCTCGGCCAGGTGTGGCAAAAATTTTTCATAATCCATCGCGCCATCTAAAAAATTTTTATCAATTTTGTTTTTAGCCAAGGGCGGCAGGGCAATTTTATCCATGTAATAACTTTGCCCGCAATCCATCATGCTGCCCTTTGGCGTTACCGCCAGCACCACCAAACTATTCCCCAAACCATTGGCAAAAAAACTGGTGCATTCCAACGGGTCAACCGCCAAATCATAAATATGCGGCGCGGTTTTTATACCAAGCATTTCACCACGATAAAGGGCGGGGGCGTTGTCTTTTTCCCCCTCGCCAATCACCACCCTAACTTGGAATGGCGCGGCGTTAAACCCATTGCGCAAATAATGAACGCAAACCCCATCGGCTTTTTCTTTGTCGCCACTGCCCCACCATGGCAAAACGCTGCGCGCGGTGTTAGCGGTGAGAGAATGCAAAAATTCTAAATGCGATATTTCCATAATAATATCGTCAATCAGAGATTATTTCTTTGCGCCCGATTCGGGTAAGCCGCGACTATCCAGTCTAAAATCGCTGGCCATGTTGGCGGCGGGTTGCGGATTTTGAGGATTTTGCGGCGTTTGGGCGGGCTGCTGGGCGCGCCCCAACACACCATTTTGTTCCAATTTCTGCACCATGCCGTTTAAATCGCCAAACATTTTTAAAAATCCATTAAGCGGCATAACCAAGCGATGGCAAGGCAAAAGTTCGGGGTCGGCTTGCGGATTGGTGGGGTCGGATTGAACCGAACCAAAATCGATACGAACCATACCGCTGGTCAAAGACAGGTTGATGGTGGTATCGGCAAAATATTCAGGGATGATTTTTTGGGGCATGGGGTCTCCTTATTTCTCTTTGTTTTGGTTATATAAAAATTATACACTTTTTAAGTTTAATAGGCAATTGCGCTTTATTGATAGATGAAATCAAAGAAGCCTTGCGCGACTAAAACCCCAATTTAAAATCCACCAGGAATGAACCAATGCCGCCCGAACCAAAATCCTTAGCCAAGAGCAGTTCCGAACCCGAGCCGATATTGGTGTTGCGCCTGTCGCCAAACACAAAATAATAATCGAATCTTGTTTCAACATCCATCGTGCTGAATACTGAAAAATTACGTAGGATGTTAAATTTTACCCCCGCCCCAACCTTTAAAACAAAATTGGTGCCGCTTTTATTAACATCAGGATTGGTGGGGATGAATGTCTTGCCAGCGTAGGTATGTATCCCCTCGGTGCGCCACGCCATCACCCCAACGCCCAAACGCAATGGGAATGCAAATTGCCAAATATTGATACCATGATAAGATTGGTCAACCGTCACCAGATAATTGGCCAACGTTACATTGCTAACCTGCCCCACGCTGGTGAGGGACATGGTTGCGTTGTTGCCATAATAAAGAAAATTAACTTCGGCAGAATAATTTTTGTTAAAATCGTAACCCAACGAGATACTGGGGGCATAGCCAAGTTCAAAACTGTTGGTGACGCGGTTGCTTGGCGCGCCAGCCGTATCATTGACGCCACGCAAATAACCCGTTTCGTTGAAGGGAACAACAATCGCCAGACCGCCCTTTAAAAACAAGCCCCATTTGTTCGATGCTTCGGGCAAAGGAACATCGCTTGATGTCATGCTGATCGGCGCGGGGCTGGCGGGGTTATTGGGCTTGTCGTTTTTCATAACTTCCTGCGCCTGGGCGGTGGGGGCAAGCCACGCCTGAAAGCGCGAAGTTTGAAAATCGCCGCTGCCTGGCGAAAAAAATGAAAACACCAAAGCAATAACCAACGCGCGTGGCGCGGGTTTTTTAATCATGCGATGTGATAGGCGGAAGAAATAATGAAGCCCCATATAAATTTATCCAAATATTAAAATGCTTGTATGAATGATTGTTGTGATATTATAACCCACCATTATTAAAATGATTTGCGCAATAATGCAACTTGTTATTTCTCATTCTTCATTTTTTAATTGGCATCGGGCATGCTTGGTTCGGGCGTAATCAGTTTGGGCGCGCTCGGCTTGCTAGGGGCGTTGCTTTTTATTTTTTTAACTTCGGTTGCGGGACCAACACAGGTTGCATATATTTCTTCATGGCGTCATCGGGCAAAGCCCAGAGGCGTAAATAAAAGGGCGAGACATATAATGACTTCGCCACAATCTCGCGTTGCTTAGCAATGGTTGGCACATTGGGAATATCCTGAAACAGCGAATAGCCAAAACCCAAACGCCCGCCCGCCACCTTAAACCCGAGCAGGTCGAGCAGGCTGGGGAAAATATCGTAGTGGGTTATTTCTTGGCGGGCGGCGCGGGTTGCCTTGTGGTTATAGAAAAAACCATAAACCTCGCGGCGCGGATAATCTTTGTTCCATTGATTAATATCAACATGCGCCATCGCCGCCATGCGGTGGTCGCCCATGAACAAAACTTCGGTATCCTTCAACAAGCCATTTTTGTCGGCTTTGCTAAAAAATTCGTTGGCATATTGCGCGGTGCATTCCACCACTTTATCAAGTTTGTCAATTTTGTAGGATAGGTTGGCGGTGCAAGAACTGTTGGCGGGAAGGTGCATGTCGATGGTGGTGATAATAAGAAAAAATGGCGAACCATCGGCTTTTCTTTTATTTTGTAAGGTCGCCAATTTTTTATAGCCTTCTTCAAAAATATATTTATCGTGCAATCCCCACTGCCCCTGTTTTTCAGAAATTTCTTTGCCATAGCCGCTTCGTTGGAAATCTTCCATATGATAGGCCTCATCAAAACCGTGGTCGGCGGTGTAAAAATCGCCCAACCCCGCCGAATTGCGATAGGCCGATTGCATGAAGACATTATAATAACCATATTTTTTTAAAATATCGCTTAAGCAAACTGCATTTTGTAACAAACTAACCTCGCCCTGGGCATTGTTAATATTGGTAAAGAAAACCGATTTGATAGGAAGTCCGCATTGCGTCGCAACATGACCAGCCTGGGTATGGACGGCGGTGCCCACGGTATTAAAATGGGGGACAAGGGATTTATCCTCCACCCCTTGGAGGGCCGCTAACAAATTGCGACCATAATAGGCGGGGTCTTTAAAACTATCTTCCAAACTTTCGATATATATTATCACCAAGTTTTTTTTCTGTTGCGGCACAGTCAGCGAGACCTTTTTTGGGTCAACATAATTTTGTTGAAAATAATCGGGATGCTTCTTAAGAACAAAGTGGTTGCGCATGTAGTCCGTTCCCGCCGCCCCAACCCAAAATATCGCAATGCTCGCCACCCATAAAACCACGGCCAATAAAAATTTTATCCACCATCCAGTGTGAACAATTTTTTTCACTGCGCTGGCGCTGGTGGCGCGATTTTTTAACCATGCGCGCAGCCATTGGTCAAACAACGAAAGAATAAAAGCTACCACCAACGGCACCAACACCATGTAAACCAAACCCGTGCGGGTGTAATAGGCAGGAGCCTCCAAACCCTTGGAGCCGAACATCAAGAGCATGGAAATGGTTTCCATGGTCGGGCCGCTAAAATTCAGCCAAAGCCAACGGTGAAAACCATAGAGGGCAAGGGGCCAGTAATAGGGCAACAGCCCCACCAACAAGTCCAAGGTTTTTATACGAAATGCAGGGCGCGACCTAGAGGAGCGTCCCGCGGAAACATCGCTAAAAGATTTAGGGTTGTTGCGTTTTAATGGCCTTTTATTATTTGCCTGCATGTCCTGGTTGTAAGTTATAAAGATATTTTTGTCAAATTACTTTATAATGTGGGTTTTTTTATTATTTAAGGCGCGCGTTAATTTTTAAGCGGCGCAGGATTAAGCGGCGTTACGGATGGCATAGGCGAATGGGGCGCGGCAGGCGTTGTAGGCGAACCAGGGTCGCCCACTGGTGCAGCGGGTGAATTATTGGTTGGGGCAAGGTCGCTGGGCGCGGGTGGGGTTGCCATGTTGGGGGCATTATCAGGCTGGTCATTATTTTGCTGGTCGTCTTTGTTTCGGACAGGGAATATCTTATCAATTCTGTCATGGGCAAAGGGCAAGATACGTTTCAAAAAGCCACGCCCCCTGTCGGTCATGCGGTCTTGGATATTATTAATAATGATGGTTTTTTGCGGGCCATCCAAAAATTCTTTTAATTTTATATCGCGCGTCAACCGCACGCCATTGATGGCAATAAAAATAATTATCAGCAACCATTTGATTAAAAAAACAACATGGTTAACCAATTTTGACAAAACATTATTAACCAGGGGGGTCGCGGGTGTAATAACATGGGGCGGCAAAATCTTTTTCAAAATGGCGTAAAAGAAGCTTTGCTCGTTGGTGAGGAAGGCTGGCATCATCATACCAAAAGCAATTTGCGCCACCGCATAAATAATAAGCCGCACCACCACCATCGCCAGGGCGAAGCCAAAAGCCGCCGCCCCAGGAATAATCAGCACCCATAAAATAAAGGTCAAATATACATCGCGTTCCACCGTGCCCCAACCCGTGTTTAAAAAATATTCGGCCATATCATTCAGGCTTGGTTGGTTAAAATATTTTTTTAACCATAGATCAAAACAATAAATAACCAAAGGAAGGTAATAGGGCAAGCTGGACGCCAGTAGTTTAAAAAAAACTTGCCAACGCGATATTTTTTTTATCGGCGGTTGCCCCGTTTGACCATGGGCCGCATGGGCGACATGTTGCGCGCTTAGGTTTTTTTTTCGTTTGAACATGTTTACAATTTGTTTTCGGTTGTTTGTTGCGCGGTTCGGGCTGCTTGCAGTTTTTTAAAATCATCCCCCGCATGATAAGACGACCGCGTGAAGGGGCTGGCCGACACCATCAAAAAACCCTTGGCACGGGCGAGGCTTGCCAAGTCGTCAAATTCTTGTTGCGACCAAAATTTTTTAACCGCGGCATGTTTTTTGGTTGGTTGCAAATATTGCCCCAGGGTTAAAAAATCCACCCCCGCGGCCCGCGCATCATCCATCACTTGAATGACTTCGTTGCGTTCTTCGCCCAATCCCAACATCAAGCCCGTTTTTGTAAAAATGCTTGGCACCATTTCTTTTATTTTTTCTAACAGCGCCAGCGATGTGTAATAACGCGCGCCAGGGCGAAAACTGGCGTAAAAACGTGGCACGGTTTCCAAATTGTGATTAAAAACATCGGGCGGATATTGCGCTATGATTTGTGCCGCGCCGCGTTTTTGTTTAAAATCGGGCGTTAAGATTTCTATGGTGGTGTTGGGGTTTTCTTGGCGCACCGCGACAATGACTTTTTTAAAATGCTCGGCCCCGCCGTCATCCAAATCATCCCTATCGACCGATGTTATCACAACATGCGACAAATTCATCAACTTAACCGCGGTGGCGATATTGCCTGGCTCCTTCGCGTCTAGAAATTTTGGGCGGCCAGTCTTCACGTAGCAAAAACTGCAAGCACGGGTGCAGGTATCGCCCATTATCATGAATGTCGCGTGTTTTTTTTGCCAGCATTCGTGAATATTGGGGCAGGCTGCCTCGGCACAGACGGTGTGCAAATTGTAATCCTTGACAATTTTTTCGGTGGCGCGCCATGCCTCGCTCGGGGTTGCCATCACCCGCACCCGCAACCAATCGGGTTTATCAACGCTTACTTGGTCGGGCCGATGATTTTTTTCGGGATGGCGCGGGGATTGCTGAACCATGTGCTTGCTATAATTTTTGATGCTATGATGATGTTATAAAAATGGATGGCCGATGGTATTATGCTATAACAGAAATCACCGAAAAAATACACCCAGGCTCTGTTTTGTTCTTGTTCCTTTTTTTGTTCCCCGCCTAAGGCATCCTGTTAATGATAGGCTCGCTCGAACGCTGCTTGCAGATCTTGCCACAAATCTTCTTTATCCTCCAACCCGATTTGCAGGCGTAGGAGAATCCCTTCGCCCCCGCCGCCATCAGCCAACATATTGGCTAGGCTGGATGACATGGTCCAGGGCTTAACACTACGCACGGGGCATTGCGGCAAAATCAAACTTTCCATCCCGCCCCAGGAAAATCCCATTTTAAAAAGTTGCATCTTATCCAAAAAATCAGCCAGTTTGTTTTTTGGCAAATCATCAATCACCACGGCAAACAAACCCGCCGAACCCGAAAAATCGCGTTGCCAAAACCTATGCCCTGGGTTGTCGGGCATGGCGGGGTGCAAAATACGGCGCACCTGTTTTACTGTTTTTAATTTTTCCAACAGCCACAGGGTCGATGATTCATGGTGGCGTAGGCGAATGGTCAAACTATGCAGGCCGCGCAACATCATGTAACAGTCATCGGCCGAAACCGAAATACCCAGGGCGCGCCGCGCCCTGTCAAGCAGGGCATAATTTTCTGCATTATCGGCGGTGACCGAGCCCATCAAGGCATCAGCGTGGCCCCCCACATATTTGGTTAAGGATTGCATGACAAAATTCACGCCGTGTTTTATCGGGTTGAAAAATACCCCCGCGCCCCAAGTGTTGTCAGACGCCACCAAAATATTTTTTGCCCGCGCCAGGGCGACAATCGCGGGAACATCGCATATTTCAAAACTTTGTGAGCCCGGGCTTTCTAACCATACCAGCACCAAATTTTTTTCATGCTCGGCAATTTTTTTTTCTAAGGTTGGCAAATCCATCGGGTCAAAATATATTACCTGCACCCCCAACGGCGTCAACATATCGCGCGCAAAATTCCTGACGGGTTCGTAAGTATTATCGGTAATCAAAACGGCGGGATTTTTTTTCAACGGCAAGACAGAAAAAAACAAAGTCGTGATGGCATTCAAGCCAGATGGGGTAAGCACCGTGCCATGGCCATGTTCCAATTGGGTGATGGCTTGGCACAAATTGCCCGCGGGCACCGTGCCGTGTCGCCCATAGGTGAATTCTTGTTTTTTATGACCCAATATATGGTCAAGGCTTTTGTATAAAACAGTGCTGGCGCGGTATATCGGCGGGTTGACTATCCCCACGCCGTCATATTTATTATCCTCATGGTCGCGCCCCGCCAGCACCAATTTGGTATCCAATCGAAAATTATTATCCCTAGCACTCTTACCCATAACAAGCCGAACTATACACCAATTCGGTTGTCATGGGCAACAGGTAAAAAAAATAAAATTTAATAACTAATCCAAACGGTTTTTAACGCCGTGTATTTATCAAAACTATGCAATGATAGATCGCGACCAAAACCCGATTGTTTGAATCCGCCAAATGGCATGGTGTAACCACCAGCATCGACATTGTTGATGGAAACCGTGCCAACCTGTAACGAATCGGCCAAGCGGTGGGCGCGCGACAAATTATTTGTCCAAACACTGCCCGCCAAGCCATAGATGGAATCGTTGGCCATTTTCACGGCTTCTTCATCGCTGGCAAATTCAATCACCGACAAGACGGGGCCAAAAATTTCTTCTTGGGCTATCTTCATGTCGTTTTTCACATTGCCAAAAATGGTGGGTTCGATAAAGAATCCCTTGCCATCAATTTTGGCGGCATTACCACCCGCGATAAGTTTCGCCGATTGCTTGCCGCTGTCGATGTAGCTTAAAATACGCTTATGTTGCGTGCCGTCCAGCACCGCGCCCATCATCGATGTTGGGTCAAGCGGATCCTTGGGCGCGTAGTTTTTGGCGCGCGCCACCATCAATGCCATGAACTCGTCCTTTATCTTTTTTTCGACAAACAGGCGCGAATTGGCGGAGCATACTTCCCCTTGGTTATACCAAATACCGCGGGCGGCGTTATCGGCCGCTGCTTCCAAATCGGCATCGGCGAATATCAAATTGGGGCTTTTGCCACCGCATTCCAACCACACGGCTTTCATGTTCGATTGCCCCGCATATTCTAGGAAATATTTGCCAACCTCGGTCGAGCCCGTGAAGGCAACAACATTAACATCGTTATGCAAACCAATCGCCTTGCCACAGGTATGACCAAAGCCATTGACGACATTGAGGACACCATCGGGCAGGCCAGCCTCCGACGCCAATTTGGCGGCGAGCAAGGCCGATAAGGGCGATTGTTCGGCGGGTTTTAACACCACCGAATTACCACCCGCCAAGGCGGGGCCCAATTTCCAAATAGCCATTTGCAGCGGGAAATTCCACGGCACCACGGCACCAATCACGCCCAATGCTTCGCGGCGGATCATGGCGATGGCGTTGGGCGCGGGGGTTGGGGTTATTTCATCATAAATTTTATCCACGGCCTCGGCATACCAACGTATGGTGCCGATGGAAAAAGGAATATCGTCGTTGTAGGCGTAGCTGATAGCCTTGCCCATATCCAATGTTTCTATCAAGGCAAATTCTTCGTGATGTTTTTCCATCAGATCGGCCCATTTTAACAAAATATTTTTGCGGTCGGCGGGCAACATTTTTGACCAAACACCGCTGTCAAAGGCTTTCCGAGCCGCCTTCACCGCTATATCAATATCTTCCTTATCGCATTCCGTGACTTCCGTAATGACTTCTTCGGTTGCGGGGTTGATGGTTTTGAATTTTTTGCCACTTAAGGAATCAACAAATTTGCCATTGATGAAGGCTTTGGTTTCCAATTTGAGTGATGCGGCTTTTTTTTGCCATTCGGCTTTGCTTAACATGGTCATGATATATTGTGCCCCCTTTAAAAAAAATAAAATAATAATATAAGTTAATAAAAAATGGTTCTTAATAATTGCATATTATGGCAAAAAAACAAAAATCGCAAGTGGATAATAATAATAATATTTGCGAGTTTGGGCGATGATGCGCACCAGAAACAGGGGCATTTAGGGATGGTGAGATGCAAGGAAATAGATAAACCCTGCTATGAATGCGAGCAAGGCACCTGTTAATGGCAAGATTATCCGCCACCATGCAAAGTCTATTAACCGCTTTGTGGATATAATGTCCATAACCTCTTGCCTATGATCTTTTGCATTGACGACTGGATATTCATCAAAATTGATATTTTTGTTATCAATGAGTAGTTTGGTAATCGAAAAAAATACCACCAACCCAACAAAAACGCTGGCCATAAAATAAAGGAGCCTACTATTATAAGACCAATCCACTGCCAAAACCAAGAAAATATTTATGCTTACGACCACAACGACAATCAGCATGAAGATAGCCAGATTAAACATGCCTTTGCTTTTTATGATATTTTCCCTGTGCCATTTTCTAATTTTTATAATACCAACCGTCAAGAGGAAGGTAGCAAAAATTGTCCCTGCCCCCCAAAGGCCTCTGGTTAAAAAATAGGGTAAAGCTAAATCTTGCATGTTGTTATAAACCAATTATGTCCTGCACCCGTATCACCAAATCTTCATGCAGGGCGTTACAATCCATGGGGCGATTTGTTTATTTAAAGAACTTAGCTTGAATAACCACTATTGCAACAAGAATGATTAAGAATAAAAAAACCCCTATAGGTCCAGCTATAACAATTGATATAAATTGTTTTATCTCATCTTTATAGTCATTTTGCAGCCTTTCATCAATCTTATCTTTTTTACTATTAGAGTTTTTTTTTGTAGCTAAACCAGCGATAACCCAGGCCAAAAATAATGTATTTATAAAAACAGCAATTGCCAAGGCGCGAAGCCGAAAAGCACTATAGGGAAGTATAAACACGCTGCTGCCAATTGCCGACGCAACTGCGGCCAACAGAAAGCTAAGCAAATTTACAATAGCTTTGCTTTGTATAATACCATGCTGATACCATTGTCTAATTTTTCTGGTCCCAAATGCGAAGAGCACCAGCGGGATGGTAATGCCCACCAGCCAGAAATAATTAAAACTGCTTTTAATATTAATATGTTCTAGAATTGAGTAGAGAATGTTTTGCATGTTGTTATAAACCAATTATGTCCTGCACGCGAATCACCAAATTTTCATGCAGGCCATATACGCCCATAGGGCCGCAGGTTGCAAAAACCGAAATAGAATAAAATGCTCCATGTTCGGATTGATAATCGGGCGGGCTGATGAATGATAATTGTCCATTGCCGTCAATCGCAAAATAATCCTTATCATGGTTTCCTAGCCCAGAATCAATAGAATATTGAATACCCCAATTAAAATAAATACTGCTTGGCGTTGCCTGAAACTGGGCGAGCGAAACATTGGCGTCGGTGCTTTCATCCACGGTCAAGGTTGCGGTTGGGGTCATTGCCCAAGTGGGGAAGAAGTCAGTCCAATTATCCACCATTGATAAAATAAACAATTGGGTGATTTCTGCCGCGGGGGCATTAAGCGGGGTGGTGCCACCGTAACTATGGGCATGCACCAAAATGGTATAATGGTTGTCGTGGTTGTCAGCCGCGGGGTCAATAACACCACGAATGGAGAGAAGGCCAGTATCGCTATCAATGCTGAAATAATGCGAATCATCGCCATCAATATTATAACTGATAAATTGGTTATCGCTGTCGTCGGCTTGGAACCAGGCTATGGCAATATCTGGCTGGTTAATATTTTTTAACATAAAATCCCCTGGGCGACTTTCTGTCCAAATAGCTGGGTGGTCAGGAATCACCACCAATTCTGAAAATTGTTGTGTGATAAAATCGGTATTGATATCATCTATGGCAAAATTGAGAAGGTCTTCCTTATTATGGTCGACAAAGGATGCAGCTTGCTCGTGGGATTTTTGCACATATAATGATGTTAAGTCATCTTCAACATTGGCAAATTGAGGAAGGTAGGTGCGTAATTTCGCCATGGCGGCGGCGTCCATCCCTTCCTGTTGCTCTTTGGTTAATTTGTCAGAATCATAAAGCCAGCCATGGCTTTGTAGCAATTGTATATAAATGCTTGCATAACCCCGCGTCAAAGCGGTGTTGGCTTGGTCGTCATACAAATTGCTGGTAAAAAAATTGGTGTCCCTATCAAAATCGGTCAAAGTTGTATTTTGGACGTCTTTGCAGATAGCCTCGGTTATGTCGGTCGCTGTGCCGAGAACACGCAGTGGGCGGTCAAACGGTTCAACAAATTTTGCAAGGGGCTCTACTATGGAAAATGCTTTTCCTGCCCATTTTAAAACTTGTAACCCGTTTCTTGCTTGATCTAGTTTGTCTCCTAAAGTTTTAAGGTTCACATGACTCTCTATGACTTGGCAACTCTGCTGCGCTATGCCAACTGCATTTGCATAGGTATCATAATATTGAGGAAAATTTTCGTGAATAAGGTAACCAAGATATTGCGCTTTGGGAACTTCTGGTGAAACAAAGTTGCTAATTATATTATAATATTTCGTAATTGTTCCCCAACCAGTATATATTGTTTCACCATTTAGCCCACTGCCATAAGTCAGACCGCGACCATTACGCACATTATCTTGCGGTGGCAATTGGATGGGCAATGGTATTTGGGTGGGGAATGGCCAACTGCTGGTGCTATCAAGCGGACGTTCCACGGGTGGTAAATTGGCGGGATTCGTTGATGGTTGCCAGCTGGGCAAGGATGGTAATGACCAGGTGGATGGTGATGGTAATGACCAGGTGGATGGTGATGGCAATTGCCAATCGGACCAATTGGGTATTTTCCAATCAGGGTTAATACTATCCAGTGGTCGTTCGCGCGGCGGCAAATCGGCGGGGTTGGGCGTGGGGCTATTCCGCTGGTCAGGATAAAGGAGGGGATTAAAAACCATGGGTCGATGTTTTTTTGCCTAGTATTTTATTTACCAGATTCATCAAGAACTATGAGTATCCACACAATCATGCCTAGGGTTACTGTAAGGATGGTCGCTAATAATGGGATAATCCCCCACCACATATAAGATTGCATTTGCGTTTTTAATATATTCGTTATGGCTTCTTTTCTACGGTTATTTTTATTAGTAACCGCTTCATCAACATTAGCATCGCTATTATCATTGGGTGATTGTATAGCGGCCAAAAACAAAACCAAACCAATAACCGCTGCTGTTATTATCACGCCATGAGGGGAATAGGTTCTATTGAATAACAATATAAACAAGCTAGCTGTTGGTACAACCACCGCGATAATCAGCATGAGGGTGATTAAATTAAAAATACCTTTGCTTTTTATAATGCCATTCCTGCACCATTGCCTCGTTTTTGCCATCCCAAATCGCAACATAAGGGAAGGAATTACTATAAGCAGCAAGTCCCAAATGGGTTGGTCAATTAGAAAATAATTCATATCTTTACTCAATGCTATTTTAATACGAAAAAATAATAATAACAACTAAATAATATAATACATTAAAAAAATCGCCTGCGATGGGCGGCAAATCGGCGGGGCCTAAGCGCGGGGCTGTTCCGCTGGTCAGGGTAAAGAAGGGGATTAAAAACCATGGGGCGATTTGTTTTTATTTAAAGAGCTTAAAGAGATTAAAAAACTTAGTGATAATTATTGCTATTCCCAAAATAATTATTGGAAATAAATAGGCAATTGCCGAATTGTTTTTTTCAAAAGGGATCATGAGAAAAAAATAGGCAATGATGGGGCCGCTAATTATAAAAAATAATGTAAATTCGTTGATAGTAGCTTCATAGGCATTTTGCAGATGTCCGCCAATCGCATCCTTCTTACCATGAAGGTTTTTTGATTTAACAAACCGAAATATAAACCAACCAAAAAACAAGACAGCTATAAAAACCAAAAATGCCACAAAATGAAGCCAAGAATTCATATAGGGAAATATCTGCATGATGCTCAAACCCACCACCATGACCACCGCCAACAGTGCGATAGCCAGGTTAAAAATACCCCTGCTTTTTATAATACCGTTTTTACGCCATTGACCAATTTTGTTAATTGCAAATACGAAGAGCAATGCAGGAATTATTATAGCCAACACCCACGAATAGCCGAAAACCATTTTAATATATTCTAAAATTGAAGAAAATATACTTTGCATGTCTTTACTCAATGCTATTTTAATACGAAATAATAATAATAACAACTAATTAATATAATACATTAAAAAAACCCGCCTGCGATGGGCGGCAAATCGGCGGGGCCTAGGCGTGGGGCTGTTCCGCTGGTCAGGGTAAAGAAGGGGATTAAAAACCATAGCTCGATGTGTTTATTTATTATTAGAAATTGATAACCAAAAACGCCACCAAGAACGCGCTTAGAAACATCGCCATCAGTGGCATGCCTACCCAAATCCATATAAAATTCTTTATTTCCCTTCTTATTATCTTTGCTATTATTTCTTTCCTGGGGTTGGCTTCATTGTTCATTGCTTCCTCGAAAGCCTCGTTGTTGCTATCATTTTCTGAATTATTCACCATTTGGTCAAAATCATCATGGTTGCCATCATTTTCTGAATCATATACCACTTCGCCAAATTCATCATTGTTGCTATCATTTTTTGGGTTGTTTACCGCTTCGTCAAAATCATCATTGTTGCTATAATTTTTTGACCGAAAAACCCGTAAAAACATGGGCAAAGTGAAAATGGCGGCAAACATAAAATAAAAAAATCTATCAAGGGATTTATCCATCATAAGAAATGATAGGGTGCCAAGGACTATTTCCGTAACGGCAAGAATTTTTCTGCAATTGATGCCGTCAACCATCACTTCACCAACATCAGTATATTGATGATTGAATGATTTTATAGTTGAAAAAAATATAAGCAAGCCTGCAAAGCCTGTAACCGCGCCATAGAATAATCTTATATTATCATCCCAATGCAGGATAAGGGGTAAAGGCAGGTTTATCACCGTTAATGCAACCACCATACGTATGAAGACTGCGAAATGAAAGCTAGCTTTGCTTTTTATAATCCCTTGCCTGCACCGTTGCCTAAGTTTTGCAAAAGCAAACAACAAAATCAAAAAAACGGGAACAGTATTAACCCATAAGGCCATGGATTGTTTCAAATACACGCCAATAAGTGAATGCCCGAAATCCCCCATGATTTTTTTCTCAAAACTATTATAATAAGAAAAAATAATAATAACAGCTAAATAATATAATTGATTTAAAAGCCATCGCGCGCTTTGCGTGCGGTAAATCGGCGCGGTTGGAAATAATTTGGCGATGCGCCGTTACAACGCCCGTTACAACGCGAGCCGCGCGGTGCGATGGTTGCGGTTAAAAAATATAACCGAGCTTTAAGCCCGCTTCGATAGTATAATTGGCGGGTTCGGAATATCGGACCACCAATTTTCCCAACCCCGTGCCGTCAGCAACCACCTGACCGCCCGTGCATGCCACACGCGTTGAAATGTCAACGGCGTCATAGCAAGCTAGCTGGTAGACTGCTTCATCGCTCTTGCCAATATCCCAATAATTAAAAAATGGTTCCACCCGCCAATTGTTATAGCCAAGGGTCATGCTGCCCCTGGCCCCATAGCCAACCGTTTGTCGGGTTTGGAAAGGTTTCGCGCTGTTGGTATTTCCAAATGTATTAATTTGTAGCCCCGTGCGCATCACCCCAACGGGTTGAAAATAAGTTGATTGTAACCCGCCCAGAACAAGGTCATATTCCGCCGCCAAACCAAACAAAAATTTGCCATCGTCATACACATACGCCCCGCCGAACGGCATGTAGCCCAAATGATTTTCGCGGTTATAGGCGGATGCCCCCGTGCTGCTTATTTTGCCAGCGTCATAATTGCCAGTAAAGCGATAGGAAAAACCGCTCAACAAATTGATATGATGATAATTGGCAAGTTTAAAACCGTAGGCGAGAAGGATGCGGACGTCGACCAAAATATGGCTGGAGCCAGTAAATTCACCCGTGCCGTTAGAATGGTAATACAACGAACCGCCATATAATGTTATGTCAGGCCCAACGTAACCCAACCCCGATTTGGTCACCCCGAAATGATACCGCCCCACATAATTAACCCCGAACATAGGCCCCGTGTGAGAAATAAAAAATGATCCATCGGCTTTGACTTCGTTATATTTATAATAACCGCCCAACGCTGAAATAGTTTGTTGATAGCCATCGGCGTGGGATATGGACGGCACCGCCGTCATACCGAAAGTCAAACAACCCACCAACAGGCCCCGCCCCGCCATTCGCCAGAAACCTTGCGCAATCGCTTGTCGGTTTTTTATCGCAAATTTATCCGTGGTTTTTTTTCTATTCATTGTAATCATGAGCGCGTTATTTTTTTTCACAACGTAGCACCGCCGCCGCCAACATTGCAATCAACAATCGCCCCGCGTGTTAATAAAAAATATTTTAGATATGAATGGCGCGACCAAAAGCCGACATAACCGATTCGTGGATCATTTCCGACAAGGTTGGGTGTGGGAAAATGGTATGGATGAATTCGGCTTCGGTGGTTTCCAAAACACGCGACAGGGTGAAACTGTGAATCAATTCGGTGACCTCGGTTCCTATCAAATGCGCCCCCAACAATTCGCCCGTTTTGGCGTCAAAAATTGTTTTAACCATGCCTTGCGCCTCGCCCAGGGCGATGGCCTTACCATTGGCTTGAAATGGGAAGCGACCAATTTTTACCGCCAAGCCTTTTTCTTTGGCTTTTTCTTCGGTCAAACCGACCGAGGCCACCTGGGGGTGGCAATAGGTGCAACTGGGAATATTTCCTTTGTTAAGGGGGTGGATGTCTTTCACCTTGGCCATATGTTCCACGGCTATCACCCCTTCATGTTCGGCCTTATGCGCCAACCACGGGGGCGAACCCAAATCGCCGATGGCGTAAATCCCCGCCTCCGCCGTTTCCGCCCATTCGTTGGTGACAACAAATCCACGGTCGGTTTTTATCGCCGTTTTTTCTAAACCAATATTTTCGCTGTTGGCGGTTATACCCACCGCCGACAACAACACTTCGGCTTCCAATTTTTCGACCCCCGTTTTGGTTTTCACATGCAAGGCAACGCCATTGGCATCCTTGGTCAATTTTTCGGCGGTGCAATTTGTTTTAAAGGTAATGCCTTGGGCCGCCAACATTTTTTCTGCCATGGCGGAAATCTCTGCATCCTCTTGCGGTAAAATCCTTGGCAGCAATTCCACCACGGTTACCTTCACACCAATTTCATTGTAAAAACTTGCGAACTCGATACCAATGGCGCCACTGCCCAAGATAATCATGGTTTTTGGTTTTTTGGGTGGCTTAAGGGCGTGTTTGTAATGCCACACCATCACCCCGTCGGTTTCAAAACCCTTTATCTCCTTCGGCCTGGCACCCGTGGCAAGGATGACATTCTTCGCGCTAATATTTTTTACGCCGCTCGCCATCTTAACCGATACTTGCCGATTACCCACGGTGCCGCCCGCCAAGCTTGCGTAGCCATTAATAACCTCCACCCCATTTTTTTTCAGCAAATAGGCAACGCCTTGCGATAATTTATCGGCCACGCCGCGCGAACGGTTTATCATCGCCTGCATATCGGGTTTGACATTGTCGGCGATGACGCCAAAATCTTTACCATGTTTGGTAAGGCGTAAAACCTCGCTCGAACGTAACAACGCCTTGGTGGGGATGCAACCCCAATTAAGGCATATGCCACCCAAATGGTTGGACTCGACCACTGCGACTTTTAATTTTAATTGCGCGGCGCGAATGGCGGCAACGTAGCCCCCAGGCCCCGCGCCAATAATTATCAAATCAAAATCACTCATGTTGTTCCTTTTAATCCTCTCTTATAATTTTCATATTCCTTACACCATTTTGTTTCTATCAACCATACCAAACCCTCAAATGTTTTTGTATTTTTTTCTTTCTGCCAAATAGCCTTGATGAAGCCTTGAGCTGTATGATACATGTCTATGATGTTATCACCTTGTAATTCTTTGTAAAGCCTTTCATCGAATGCTTTCCTTTTAATACATAAAGCAATGAATTCATAATGATTAAGAACATAACTTACGTCACGTCTTTTTTCTTTATAATCTTTGATATTCAATAAATTCGTAAAATCAAAATTTGCATTCACCATATCACGGTAAGCATAGTAGGACGCAATAAACCTCTCGTTAGATTTTTGCCCCGTTATTTGATTGATGGTGGAAGTATAACGGGTGTGTTTTTGAGCGTCCCTGAATGTTAACCAAGCAACCACCACCGATATAAAAATTATCCCCGTTTGCAAGGCTAATAATGTTTCTGATATACCCATTGGTGCTTGCTGTCCCCCACCCATCCATTAACTGTTGGGAGATTCTTTATCACCACTTATAAAATATTTATTCATTGTCATTGTTTCTTTATTATTTCTTGTTAAGTTTATCTTAGCACACCCTTTAGCAAAAAAAAATAGGATTATGAAAAAAACATCAAGGCTGGGTCTTCGACATACAGCTTAAAATATTTTAACAATTGCGCGCCAATTGCCCCGTCAACCACGCGATGATCGCAAGACAGGGTTGCGGTCATGATGGTGGCAACCGTCACACGCCCGTCGCGCACCACGGGCGTTTCAATCCCCGCCCCCACCGCCAATATCGCCCCTTGAGGTGGGTTGATAACCGCGTCAAATTGTTTGATGCCAAACATTCCCAAATTGGAAAGCGAAATGGTGCCGCCCTGGTATTCTTCGGGTTTTAATTTTCCTTCGCGCGCCTTGCCCGCCAACGACTTCATTTCGGCGGAAATAGCCTGCAAAGATTTTCTTTCGGCTTGGCGCACGATGGGGGTTATCAAACCGCCCTCTATCGCCACCGCCACCGCAATATCAACCGATTGAAAAACCTTGATGCCGTCTTTGGTGAAGCTAGCGTTGGCGTTGGGAACTTTGTGGCATGCCATGGCAAGTGCCTTGATAATAATGTCGTTGATAGAAACCTTGATATTATCCATCTCTTGCCATTTTTGGCGCAGGCTGGTGATACGGCTTAGGTCGCAATCAACCGTCAAATAAAAATGCGGCACCGTGGTTTTGGACAAAGTCAAACGCTCGGCTATGACGCGGCGCATCGCCGTCAAGGGTTGTAATTGGAATGGTGGTTCAAAATTACTATCCAATTTGATAGGGGCCAGGTTGTTATTAACCGCCGCACCGCGCGCGCCGCCCGTTCCTGCCTTTTCAATATCGACCTTAATAATACGACCGTGGGGACCCGACCCCGTCAACCCCGCAATATCCACCCCGCGTTCTTGCGCCAATTTTTTGGCCAGGGGGCTGATAAAAATACGGGGTTGATGACTGGTCATGATGGATATTTTTTATTTTGTAAAATTGATGGTTGATGATTTATTTTCCCGTTACAGCACGCGCCGCCGCGATTATATCACCCATTTGCGGCAATGCCAATTTTTCTAAATTTTGAGCATAGGGCAAGGGAACATCTTTGCCACAAACCCTGATGGGCGCGGCATCCAACCAATCAAAACATTGTTCGTTGACGATGGCCATGATTTCGGCACCAATGCCCGATTGTGGCCAGCCTTCCTCCACCGTGATGACGCGGTTGGTTTTCTTAACCGATTTGACTATCGCGGGAACATCCAACGGGCGCAAGCTTCGTAAATCTATCACTTCGGCTTCAATCCCCAATTTTTTCAATTCATCGGCGGCCTGCAATGCCTTACCAACCATGATGGAGAAGGTGACGATCGTTACATCCTGCCCGCTGCGCACCACCTTGGCTTTGCCTATCGGCACTTGCCAATCTTTATCATCGGGCACAGGAAATGATTGGCCATAGAGTATTTCGTTTTCTAAGAAAATAACGGGGTTGTTATCCAAAATGGCCGATTTCAATAATCCCTTGGCGTCGGCCGCGCTGTAGGGGGCAACGACTTTTAACCCTGGCACATGGCTATACCAACTGGCAAAACATTGCGAATGTTGCGCCGCAACCCGCGCCGCCGCACCGTTGGGGCCACGAAAAACTATCGGGCAATTTATTTGCCCACCCGACATGTAGAGGGTTTTGGCCGCGCTGTTAATAATTTGGTCCATGGCCTGCATCGAAAAATTGATGGTCATGAATTCGACGATGGGGCGCAAACCATGAAATGCCGCGCCAACCCCAATACCCGCAAAACCCATTTCGGTTATCGGCGTGTCGATGACGCGTTTTTTACCAAATTGGTCAAGCAGACCTTGCGATACTTTGTAAGCCCCTTGGTATTCTCCAACTTCTTCACCCAACAAAATAACCTTGTCATCGCGTTCCATCTCTTCCTTCATGGCGTCGCGCAATGCTTCGCGCACGGTTTGCATGTTGGTGGTGCCCGTCCATTCGTTTTCTTCGGCGGTGTTTTCGTTGCTGGCAACCTGTGCTGGGGCCATGGCGGGGGTTGATTCTTGCGCGGGGGTTTGCTCTTGTGATGCAGGGGTGGCTTCGGGCGTTTTATCTTTGCTTGCCACCTGCGCGCTCTCCACCGATTCCAATGTTTCGCCCTCTTCCAAAATAATGGCTATGGGACTGCCAACCTGAACTTTTTGACTGCCGCCTGGCACAAGAATTTTGGCAAGTGTCCCGCTGTCAACCGCTTCAACCTCCATCGTTGCCTTATCGGTTTCTATCTCGGCTATGATTTGGCCTGGGGATACTTTATCGCCCTCCTTAACCACCCATTTTGCCAAATTACCCTCGGTCATGGTGGGCGACAGGGCGGGCATTAAAATATGTGGCATGGTTGAGAGTCTCCTTATTATATTTGTTTAGCTTTTTTTATTGCAGAATATCGGTCCATAATTCGGATTCGTTGGGTTCGGGCGATGTTTCGGCAATTTTCACTGCCTCGGCCACGATGGTTTTGATTTCCTGTTCGATTTCTTTTTCGGTTTTATCATCGAGGTAATCATTATCCTTTAACAATTTTTTAGCATTTTCTATCGGGTCATGCTGGGCGCGCATTTTGTCAACTTCCTCACGCGTGCGATATTTGGCGGGGTCAGACATGGAATGGCCGCGATAGCGATAGGTTTGTGCTTCGATAATAAATGGGCCATGGCCATCCTCGGCATGTTGGATGGCTTCTTCGCCCACGGCGCGCATCGCCTCGACATCCATGCCATTAACTTGGGTGCCCTTAATGCCGTAGGCAATACCGCGGTCGCACAAACGCGTGTCGTTGGCCGACGAACGGTTGACCGCCGTGCCCATGGCGTAGCGATTATTTTCTATCACAAATATGGCGGGCAATTTCCATAATGCCGCCATGTTGAATGTTTCGTAAACTTGCCCTTGGTTCAATGCCCCGTCGCCCAAATAAATAAAGGCCGCACCCATTTTTTCTTTTTTGTTATTGGCCTCGGCATGTTGATATTGCAAGGCCAGGGCCAAGCCCGCGCCTATCGGAACCTGTGCCCCGACGATACCATGACCGCCATAAAAATTCTTTTCGCGCGAAAACATATGCATCGACCCGCCTTTTCCCTTGCTATAACCCGCGCTGCGCCCCGTTAATTCCGCCATCACCCCCGCGGGCGCCATGCCCGCCGCCAACATATGACCATGGTCGCGATAACTGGTGATGATGCAATCTTGCTTTTTCATCACCGATTGTAAACCCACCACCACGGCTTCTTGCCCAATATACAAATGACAAAAACCGCCGATAAGCCCCAAACCATATAACTGCCCCGCCCGTTCTTCAAAACGGCGGATAAGCAACATTTGACGGTAATCGTCTTTTAACTGCTCGAAACGTTTGGTGTTGGTTGGGTTTTTTGCCATGGGATAATGTATGGGATGATGTTAGTTCAATTATTCTGGAACTATTGAATTATTCATTTCTGTTATTTTTATAGGACTTTGCTGGGGGCTTGGCAAGACAAAATGTTGTCTATTACGACCTCAACTTCTTATCTAAAAAAATTACCAACTTTATCGGTCGTTTTATTTTGACTTTCATTTATTTATTATTTAGCATCGCTTTGGAATGGGACATACTATCTACCTTGATGAAAGTGGTGACCACCATAATCCTGGTGCAGTGAACAATATAAAAAAGCGATATTTGTGTCTTAACGGTGTTATCATCGCAAATAATAAATACCCTGACATTTGCAATCAATGGAATAGCTTAAGAAAATTATTTATTGATAAAAATAATAAAATACCGCCCCTTCATTTTCATGATGTCATCAATAAGCAAGGATGTTTTAATATCTTGCGAAATGAAGAGATTCAGGAGTCCTTTAATAAATTGTATCTAGCGTTTTTATCGGCCGCGCCGCTAACTATTATAGCCATCGTTATTGATAAACAGAAAATTTTTGATAACTATGCCACGCCAGATGATCCTTACGGTGCTTCCTTAAAAATATTGCTGGATGGGTATATCCATTTCTTAAAAAGCAACTCATCCACAGGAAATATCATTATAGAATCAAGAAATAAAACAGATAATAATAAATTAAAACAAGCCTACCTATCATATTATAAAAACGGTGGCTACAATCGTCAGCACATCGATACCTCAACAATAAAAAACCATCTCGCTGATAATGTTTTATTTTACACAAAGGACAAAATGGAAGTTGGTTTAGAAATATCCGACATGCTGGCTACCATCATGAAGTTTTTTATTCTTTCGAAATATAATCTTCATAATCTTACAAATAATTTTAGCATGAAGGTGCTTAAAGAAGTAGAATCGAAAATTCGTAGCCATAAGGGAGAAATAAAAGGCACGGGGATAATTTTATTCCCCCATTCGCAATAAGCATGATCAACAGCGGGTTAAAAGAAAGGGGGGCTGGCGAACCAACCCCCCTTTAATGGTCAAAGACACATGTTCTTCCTTTTAAAACATTTCATTGCATTTTGCAATAAAAAAGCCGCCAGCTTATCCCCAACTTATCCCCACCCTGCCCACCGCCACGAAAAAAGAAACCTGTTAATAACCTTGTAATAGCATACATAAGGGCGAATCGTTATATATAGAATAGACATCATGGTTGATTATCCCTCATCCCCTGGCAACGATAACTTGCCGCATCATAACGACAATTTGCCCTCTTCTAGCATCGGCAATGCCGCCGCAGCCAACCCCTTATCTTACGAACAATCCACCGCCCCCTTGCCGAGCGAGGTCCCCTATAACATCGAATTAGAAGCCGCCTTGCTCGGCGCGTTGTTACGCAACAATGACCTTTATGGTTTGGTGGCGGAAACCATTGCCAGCTCTGATTATTTTTATCACCCTTTGCATCGGCGGATATTCCATTATTTTATCGAATTGCAAAATCGCGGGCAACTTGCCACCCCCGCCACCATGCGCCATTTGTTCCAGGGGGAGGAAGCTGGCGGCGGCGAAATAAGCCGTTACCTAGCTGGCTTAGTCAGCCACGTCCCCAGCCTTATCAATGTGCGCGATTACGCCGCGGTGGTCAGCGACCTTTATCGTAAACGGCAATTGATAACCATTGGTGAGGATATGATAGCCCGCGCTTGCGATTTAGCCGACAACAACGCCACATCGACCAAACAAATTGAACATGCCGAACAACAATTGTTTCAATTGGCGGAATATGGCGTGGCGGAAAAATCATTTAATCGCCTGTCGGTGTTTGGCAACAACCTGATAGAGGAAATAGAAAAAAGACGCCAAGACAAATCGAAATACGCGGGCGTGCCAACGGGCTTTCCCCAGATGGATGATTTCTTCGGCGGGCTTAATCCTTCCGATCTGTTTATTTTGGCGGCGCGCCCGGGCATGGGCAAAACCGCCTTCGCCGTTTCATTGGCGGCCCAGGTGGCGGGCATCCCGCTGGTGATGGATGTTATCCCCGAGGATGAAATGGCGTCGCGCCAAACCAGCAAACGCCGCGTGTTGTTTTTTTCGCTTGAAATGTCGGCCGAACAATTGACCAACCGTATTTTATGTCAAATGACGGGCGTGTCGTCCATCAGCGTGCGGCGCGAAATGACCGACGATGATTTTGAAAAATTCTGCAAGGCCCTTAACGACCTGAAGGATTCCAATCTTTATATCGACGACAGTGCATCGCTTTCCATCACCGCGTTGCGGCAACGGGCGCGGCGCGCCAAACGCATGATGGGCGGGCTGGACCTTATTTTGGTGGATTATTTGCAATTGTTGCAACCGTCGGGCCTAACCCGTCATGACAACCGCGTGGCGGAGGTTACCGAAATATCCCGCGGGTTAAAAGTCATCGCCAAGGAGCTTCATGTTCCCGTTATCGCCCTGTCGCAATTGTCGCGCGATGTGGAAAAACGTTCCAATAAACCAACGGGTAAAATGCCGCAATTGTCTGACCTGCGCGATTCGGGTTCTATCGAGCAAGACGCCGATATTGTCGCGTTTCTTTACCGCGAAGCATATTATTTAAAAAATGAAAAGCCCGAGAACGAGGAGGAAGAACAACGTATTCAAAGACGTTTGAAGGAAGTGGAGCATTTGGCGGAACTTGTTGTTGCCAAACACCGCCACGGCCCCACCGATAAAATTCCATTCCATTTCAATTCTGTCACCAGCCAATTTTCGGCAATGCAAAAATAAACAAAAAATCCGCGCGATTAAAATTGATACCCCACCTTCACCCCCGTTTCGATGGTGATGTTGCGGGGTTCGAAACCCGCCACATTGGCATTGGTATTTAGGTTGTTTGTGATGATGGCTATTTGGCTATCATCCACCCAAAAATAATTGAAAAATGGTGCAATGGTCACGCCATGGAATGAAAATTCCGCCAAACCCCTGATGCCATAGCCCTTATCTTGGTTGTTTTTTAGATAATCAATTTGATTGGCGGCATCGCCATGAAATTGCGATTCCTGGACGCCGCGTAAAAAAATATCATATTCAAGATGCAGCAACGAACGAAGCGCGCCGTTGCTATATTGAAATTGCAAAACAAGGGGGATGTAACTTATTTGATTTTTTCGGCTGATATAGCCAACGATCCCTTCTTGCTTGGTATATTTATAACCATAGCCCGATAGAAAATTAAAACGATAATGGTCAAGAAATGTCCAAGATGGACCCGCCAACCCGCGATACCAGAATAAAAAAATTCCCTGGTTATGGGTAACCAACGAGCCATAGGGTTCGCCATCTTTGCCCGATGTGCCAGTGTAAAGTAAATTTTTAGAGCCATAGATAGCAACGTCAAACGGCACCACCATGAAACCCATGCCGCCTGGGTTAATATTAATTTTGAACGCGCTTTCCCCGCCATAGATCAGGCCCGCAATATCATCGTAAATACCATATTTGGTAAGGCGCGAATATTCTTGATAGAAAAAATAAGCGATGGACGGCGATAAGGAAAAATCAATCGCCACCCATGGTTTGTCAGGTTTTGTATTGGGTGCGGTGTTGGGCGCGGGGCTTACGGATTCATTTTTTGCTAAAGCTGGTTGGCAAAAGATATTTAAGCTCCAAATGATTAGTATGCTGATTAATATTTTTCTTATGCTGGCCATCGTCCCCTCCCCCTATTATGCAAACTGGTAATGCCATTGCCGTGATTGTTGATAAAGAAATTGCCTTGCTTAGCAAAATAATTTAATTGCAATTGTGGGTGAGTTTTTTATGGTTGTCAATTATTTATTATATAATTATTAATTTTCAACTATGATTTTACCCATATGCAAAATATAATGGGGCGATGATGGGGTTATAAACGGCGATGATGGGGTGTTGCTTAAAAATTCTTCATAAAACTAAACTGGCAATCTAATTGCAAAGACAATATAACCAAAATATATCATGGGCAAAAAATCAATATTTGTTGTTATTATGGCGGGCGGCCGCGGCACGCGGATGAGATCCGCCCTGCCCAAAATATTGCACCCGCTGGGCGGCCTGCCCATTGGTGGTCATGTCATCAATTTGGCGGAAGCCCTTCACCCCGCCGATATTTTATGCCTTATCCCGCCGTTTGCAGGCAATCAGGAGGACGATGGTTTAAAAAACCTGTTCTACCCCCATCGCCCCTTGATCCAGGATAAAGCATTGGGCACGGGGCACGCCGCCAAATTGGCCGCCGAAGAATTCAGCAAAAAAAATATTAAGCAGGGGGCGGTGGTGGTTTTTTTATACGGCGACAGCCCATTGTTTCAGCTTAACACCATCGAACAATTAATCGCCAAGCTGGAGGACAGCGATTTAGCCCTGTTGGCGTTTGAATCCACGCAAGATTACAATTACGGTCGCTTGCAAATAAAAAATAACCAGGTGGTCGACATTGTGGAGGCGAAGGACGCCACCGCCGAAGATAAAAAAAGTAATATTTTCAATTCGGGTATCATGGCGGTCAAATGGCAATTGGGTGATAAAAATTTGCTCGATATGTTATCGACCATCGAACCCAATAACAAGGCGGGGGAATATTACCTAACCGACTTGGCAAGAATATTAAGCAAGGCTGGAATGAAGGTAACCCACCAATTAACCAGCGAACAAGAATGTTTGGGAATAAACAGCCAGTCCGACCTTGCCGTGGCTAACGGTATTTTACAAAATACCTGGCGGGAACATTTCATGTCCCAGGGGGTTCATTTGCCCGACCCGTCATCGGTTTTTTTCAGCTATGACACCCATATCGAACCCGATGTCACCATCGAACCATTTGTTATTATTAAGCCAGGCGTCACGATAGAAAAAGGCGCGGTGATTAGATCCTTTAGCCATTTGGAGGGGGCGACGGTTGGCAAAAATGCGGTTGTCGGCCCCCATGCCCGTTTGCGACCAGGGGCAAAAATTTTGAGCGAAGCCCATGTTGGCAATTTTGTCGAGATTAAAAATGCTACGCTGGGGCATGGCGCCAAAGCCAACCATTTAAGTTATTTGGGCGACAGTGTTATCGGCGACGGCGCCAACATCGGCGCGGGCACCATCACTTGCAATTATGACGGTCAAAAAAAATCACAAACCATCATTGGTAAAAATGCCTTCATCGGCAGCAACACCGCCCTGGTCGCGCCCGTGCAGGTTGGCGAGGGGGCGGTGGTTGGCGCGGGCAGCACCATCACCACCGATGTTCCGAAAGATGCACTTGCCATTGCGCGTGGCCAGCAGGTTGTTATCAACGGCTATCGCCAAAAAAAATGGAAAAATAAAAAATAAAAGGCAGTTAACATGTGTGGTATCATTGGTATTGTAGGCGGGGACAAACAAGCGGTAGCGCAAGATATTTTACAAGGCTTAAGGCGGTTAGAATATCGCGGTTATGATTCGGCGGGGATTGCGACGCTTGATAACAAAAAATTTTATCGCCTGCGCGCCAAGGGAAAGTTGGATAACCTCATCCATCAATTTGAAAAAAATCCTATCGTCGGGTCGTTGGGTATTGGTCATACCCGCTGGGCGACCCACGGCGGCGCGAACGAAGAAAACGCCCACCCCCATGTCAGCGATTCGGTGGCGTTGGTGCATAATGGCATTATTGAAAATTACCAAGCTTTAAAAAATTCGCTGGATAAAAAATACCAGGCGCAATTTGCGTCCGAAACGGATACCGAGGTTTTGGTCTACCTCCTCACCAGTTTTTTAGACAGCGGCCTGTCGCCCGTGCAAGCGATAGAAAAAATGTTGCCGATGTTGCAAGGCGCGTTCGCCTTCGTTGCGCTGTTCCGCGATTACCCCGACATGTTAATCGGCGCGCGCCGCGGCAGCCCGCTTGCCATTGGTTATGGCAAAAACAATGATGAAATGTTCTTGGGGTCGGACGCCCTTAGCCTGTCGCACCTTACCGACCGCGTCAGTTTTCTGGAAGAAGGCGATTGGGTGATATTAACCAAGCAAGAAGCAACATTGTTCGACAAACATAACAACACAATAACGCGCGCCATTCATCAATCGCTGGCGGAGGCAACACTGGTCAGCAAGGGCAATTATGAACATTTTATGTTAAAAGAAATTCATGAACAGCCCACGGTCATCGGTATTTTGTTGCAGGAAATGATTCACCGCGAAACCTTGAGCATCACCTTGCCGCCGTTGGACGTCAGTTTGAAAAATATCGAGCAAGTTCAAATGGCGGCTTGCGGCACGGCATTTTACGCGGGGTTAACCGCGCGTTATTGGGCGGAACAATTGGCGCAAATTCCATTTCAATGCGACCTGGCGTCAGAAATGCGCTATCGCAAGCCGCCATTTTTAAAAAATAATGTCGGGCTTATTATCAGCCAATCGGGCGAAACGATGGATAGTTTGGAGGCCCTAAGGTTTTTTCACGAACGGCAATTGCCGACCCTTGCTATTGTTAATGTTTTGCAAAGCACCATCGCGCGTGAAGCCACCAGCACATTATTTACCCACGCTGGGCCCGAAATTGGCGTCGCCAGCACCAAGGCCTTCACCACCCAATTGTTAACATTGTTATTTTTGATTATCGAATTGTCCAAGGTAAAAAATAAAAAATTTGATAAAAAAGCCGAACAAGCCATGGTGGAAAACCTGTTACGCTTGCCCTTTATCATGACCAAAACATTGCAAGATGACGCGGCGGCCAAAAAAATTGCCAGCCAATTGTTGACCGCGCGGTCGGTGCTTTATTTGGGGCGCGGTCGTTGCTACCCTTTGGCGTTGGAAGGGGCGTTAAAATTAAAAGAAATTTCTTACATCCATGCCGAAGGTTATGCGGCGGGCGAAATGAAACATGGTCCCATTGCGCTGATAGAGGAAGGTATGCCGATTATCGCCATCATCCCCAGTGATGAATTGTTTGAAAAAAATATCAGCAATGTGCAGGAGGTTATTGCGCGCGGCGGCATGATATTCGCCCTAACCGATGAACAGGGCGAACAAGAATTGCGAAAAAGAAACCTGGCGGTCAAAGGATTCTTCACCGTGCCCAACCACGATATGTTTTTGTCGCCGTTGGTTTTTTCTATTCCAATTCAACTTATTGCTTACCACACCGCGGTGCTAAAGGGGCAAGATGTCGATAAGCCAAGAAACCTTGCCAAATCGGTCACGGTGGAGTAAGGCAATTATATGAGCCTTATCCATTATTTTTTACAAAAAATATTTTCTTTCTTGCCGACACAATACGTGGCGCGCAAAACTTTGCGTGGTTTTTTGTTGCCCATGTTGTTGACGGGGCTGTTTGCCACGCCGCGGCCGTTGCATGCCGCATGGTTGGTGCAGGGCGGGGCCGAACTTTTTATTCCATTCAAAACAACCATCACCCACAATAACGAACAAACCATTATCAGCAATCATAAGGCTGGCGGGTTTTTTGGTTTGGTTGGTTATCGGTTTTTATATGGGTTGGATGTAACCGCCGAATATGTTTTCTTACAATACCGTGCCGATGTGCCATCGGGTGATGCCCTGGGTATGGCTCCCGCGCGTAATTTTTATGTCGCCAACCATTTGGCTTTGGCAAACATTGGTTATCGTTTTGGTCGCGAATGGGGGTTGAAAAATTTTGGTTTGTATATTGGCAGCGGCCTTGGGGCGTGGATAACCAATGGTCGCGTGGGTGGTTACAATTACGGCAGCACCCATGTTGTCATACCATTTAAATTCGGGGTTGATTATCAAATCAACGAGATTTTTGCCTTGGGGCTTTATGCGCGGTATTACTTGCCCATTGGCGCAAGCGGGCAAATCAATGATATGACGGTCAGCATGTCTTCGCCTGGCGGCGTGTCGGCGGGGCTATCTTTGGGTTTGAATTTTTGATGTTATGTTTTGGTTATCAATCTTTCAATATTTTTTCTTTATGACTGCTGGCGCACCGCAATATAGTTGGTGGTAGAAAAAAATTCATCTTTTTCCCGATATTTGGTAATTGCCTCGGCACCAAACGGGGTAACGCGATAGATGGAGAAATGATGCTCTTTAAAAAAATACCAAAAATCTTGAAAATAAGTGCGGGTATCAATGTTGCAACCACCAAATTCAAATTGCAAAACCTTAACGGCATGAATCGCCTTGCCGAATCCTTGCAAAGCCGTCAGCTCATGCCCTTCTATATCCAGCTTAACAATATCTAATGGGCGCGACGCCAAGCTGTCTCGCCAATAATCTTCAAACCTTACGGTCTTCACCTTTTCATTATTATCAAAATGAACATTCAAATGGTCAAGCCGCCGCTTGGTCAAACTAGCCATGCCAGACCCCGCTTGGTCAGCAAATAATGTCGCCTTGCCCGCCTTGTCTGATAAAGCCATGGGGCAAATATGAATAAGTTTATCGTTATCAAATCTTTTGGTTAATTTTTTAACATTAACCGCTGATGGTTCGAACAGATGAACCTCTAACTGCGGATAATATTGCTGCAAGGTGGCGGTGTAATCCCCGATATTTGCGCCAACATCAACCGCAAGACGGGGTGGGGTTTTTAATAATTGAGACAACAAACGAACCTCCTGCTTAATGGTCGCCGTGCCATAACCCTTGCCCCGCCCCAAGGCGCAGCGATACTCCAACAGGCGAAGCCACTTCATCACCATATAAATATAAAATTCTTTTGGAGACATGTAAAAACAATCCTTTGCGTTATATAACAATAATAAATCTTTGCGTTGTATAACAAGAGTAAGATTGACTAGCAATATTTTTTTATATCGTAAGCTATTGATTTTTTTATATCACCATCTATTGCTGATTTTTTAAAACCCTTCCTTTTATCGCGTTTTTTTGATAGAGCAGGTTCGATTTACCGCGGGTATGGTTCAGTGGTAGAATGTCAGCTTCCCATGCTGAAGATGAGGGTTCGATTCCCTCTACCCGCTCCAATAATAAAAGGTTGGTTAATATGTCATCTGTCTATTAACCAACCAGGGATGCGAAATAAAAAAACCCATGCGCAAACCAAAAAAATATTCTTCGTTACATCCATCATCGCCCGACAAACCTTTCGTCAGCGATGGTTGTTCTGGATTCTTAAGCCTAGGCGCGGGCTGGCTTGGCGTAGCCTTGCCGTGGGAGGGGGACTGCATCAAGCATGATAAAATATACTGGCGCGGTGGGTCTTGGCGGGCGCGGCTTGACGCCGATAAAATATTGCGCCGCGCGATTGCCCAGCGTGGTTACCCGCGGTTTGCTTATTTCGCCTATTGCATGGTGCGTTTGTTTGGCACGCCTTACTTGCCATTGCCGTGGCGTTGGGGCTATGGTTATAACCTGCGGCGTTTTTGTTGGGTGATAAAAAACTATGGCGACCGCGCAAACAGAAAATGATTTACCTTATTATGAAAAAGCTTTAGATAACCAACCATGCATGATATAAAATTTATTCGTGATAACCCCGCCGCCTTTGACGCGGGGTTGATGCGCCGCGGCCTGGCGGCGCAAAGCCAAACCATTTTAACATTGGACGAAGCATGGCGCAAAGCACAACGCAGTTTGGAAGAAGCCTTGGCGCAACGCAACCAAGGCTCGGTGGTTATTGCCCAATTAAAAAAAAATAAACAGCCCGCTGACAAGGAAATGGCGGCACTGCAAATATTGAAAACCACCATCCCCCAATTGGAAGAATTGGCGCAAGCCAACCAAGAAAAATTAGAAAAAATTTTGGCGACCCTGCCCAACCTTCCCGAAGGTTCGGTGCCCGAGGGCAAGGATGAAAAAGACAATATCGAGGTTCGCAAACATGGCACGCCCCGCACCTTTGATTTTAAACCCAAAGCCCACGATGAATTGGGCGAGGCCTTGGGCATGATGGATTTTGCCACCGCCGCCCAAATATCGGGGGCGCGATTTGTGTTTTTGCGTCAAGACCTGGCGCGGTTGGAACGTGCCTTGGCGCAATTCATGCTCGACACCCAAACCCACGATTTCGGTTACGAAGAAACATCGCCACCATTGTTGGTTAGGTCGCCCACCGTTTACGGCACGGGGCAATTACCCAAATTTGCCGACGATCTTTTCCATACCAGCGACGACAGGTGGTTGATACCCACGGCGGAGGTTCCCCTCACCGCGCAGATGATGGGCAAGGTTTATCAAACCAGCGAATTGCCAAAAAGATTTGTCGCCCTTACCCCGTGTTTCCGTTCGGAGGCTGGCGCCGCGGGCAAAGACACCAAAGGCATGATACGCCAGCACCAATTTTTAAAAGTGGAATTGGTCAGCATGACCAGCGCGGAAAATTCCGCCGCCGAATTAGAACGTATGACGCAATGCGCCGAAACCATTTTGCAAAAATTGGAATTGCCCTATCGCACCATTGTGCTATGCGCGGGCGACATGGGTTTTACCGCCAAAAAAACCTATGACATAGAGGTTTTTATGCCCGCGCAAAATTGTTACCGCGAAATTTCATCCTGTTCCAATGTTGGCGATTTTCAGGCGCGCCGCTTGCAAGGACGTTACAAGGACAAAGACGGCATGATACATTTTCTACACAGCTTAAATGGGTCGGGCTTGGCGGTGGGGCGAGCCTTGGTCGCGGTGATGGAAAATTATCAGGACGAAGATGGCAATATTACGGTGCCCACGCTGTTGCAATCTTACATGAATGGGTCTAAAAAAATAATGAAGCGATAACATCATGTCAAAAAAATATACGACTATAAAATATCTTCTGTTGTGTGCGGCACCATTGTTGCTATATGGTTGTCAATCTTGGCCATTTCGTTTGGGGGAATCCTTAACCACCGAGGACCTTATTGAAAAACAAACCAGCAAAGAAAAAAAAGTCGAAGCAGCGAATGCCAAGTCAGATACCGCAAAACCAGCCGAAAAACAAATTGTCACCCGCACCATTGAAAAGAAAATAGATTACAAGGTTCAAAACGGCGATACTTTATATTCCTTAGCGCGTAAAAATAATATCAAGGTTGCCGATTTGGCGGCAAGCAATGATTTAAAAATCACCGACCAGTTAAAGGTTGGGCAAAATATCGTCATACCCAAAAAAGTAACCGTCACGGGCCCAACCGAAGGGGACGATTCAATAACCCCCGTCAAAAAACCCGACGCCGTTACCCAAACCGAACTTCCCAGTAACGATGATGACAGCGCCAAGCCAGGCACATTTGTTTGGCCCGCCAACCCCACGACCGTGTTACAAAAATTTGGCGATGGCGACAGCCCCGACGGTTTGTTGTTGAGCGGGGTAGAGGGGCAAAATATCTTGGCGGCAAATGGCGGCACGGTTATTTATGTCGGCACCGATATAAAACCATTGGGGTTGTTGGTGTTGGTTAAACATGCTGGCGGGTTTGTTTCGACCTATGGTCATTTGCAACGCGCCTTGATAAAAAAGGGTGATACAATAAAAAAAGGCCAAGCCATCGCCACCCTTGGGCGGTCGGGCACCACATCGCGCCCGCAACTTTATTTCGAAATTAGAAAAAACAATCACCCCGTCAACCCATCTCAATTTTTATCGCAAAAAAAATAAAACCCAACAGGCCCAACAAATCTTTTTATTCAAAAGATAACAACACAAGGCGTCATGATGCAGGAAGCAATGTATAAAAATTATGAGGCATTGGTGGAATCGCTGCAGCCTTTTTATGTTTTTGGTTTTGGCTCGCTTATTTGGAAACCCGAATTTGATTTTGAAAAAAAATACCACGCGCGCGTTTTGGGTTTTCATCGGCGGTTTGGCATGTGGTCGGTGCATTATCGCGGCACCCAAGAACAGCCAGGATTGGTTTTGGGCATTGATAAGGGCGGCAGTTGCATCGGCGTATGTTTTAAGGTAGCCGACAAGGACCGCGCCATCGTGGCAAAAAACTTATGGGATAGGGAAATGATCTCCTATGCCTACAGCCCTGTCGCGGTCACCGCCGTCATCAGGGAAGATGAACCTATCGCGCCCGAGCCCACTTTTCTGCGTGGCGATGAAACCCCTGGCTTATCACACCCCCACCCCCTGCCGATTGTTTCCAACGTCGCGGTGGCGAAGTTTCGCCCCGTGCGCGCCCTGGCCTTTGCCCTCAACCCTGATAACGACCAATATGTAGACCTTGGTTTTTCTTTGGCCGATAAGGCAAAAATAATCGCCACCGCCAAAGGCATGGGTGGCACCAACCGTGATTATTTTTTGAACATGGTGGCATGTTTGAAAAAGATGAATGTTAAGGATGCCTACCTCGAAGCCTTGGCGCGCGAATTTAACAAACTGAAATAACGTAATTATTTCTTATGGCTTATCAACAAATGGCAGGGTAATTTTTTTTATCAATGATAGTGAAGCCACCCCCGCCTGGAATTCATGGTGGCTTTGCCGCCATGAACAAGATAAGAAAATAACGCCTTATCAACAAATGGCAGGGTAATTTTTTTTATCAATGATAGTGAAGCCACCCCCGCCTGGAATTCATGGTGGCTTTGCCGCCATGAACAAGATAAGAAAATAACGCCTTATCAACAAATTGCAGGGTAATTTTTTTTATCAATGATAGTGAAGCCACCCCCGCCTGGAATTCATGGTGGCTTTGCCGCCATGAACAAGATAAGAAAATAACGCCTTATCAACAAATTGCGGAGCAATTTTTTGATCCATCATATTGTGGTCGGAGTGGCAGGATTTGAACCTACGGCCCCTGCCTCCCGAAGGCAGTGCTCTACCAGTCTGAGCTACACTCCGTTTTAAAAACCAGCGTTATCATGAAACGAAAGGTTTTTCATTAACAAAATTTCTTAGCTGTTTTTTTATGAAAAGCATGATAAAGTGCCACCATGACTCCGTTATATATTTTGGGAATTGTCGCCGTGTTTTTGGTGTTTGCTGTTATCAAACGTCGCTTTGTTCCTATCGCCATTGGGCTGGCTTTAACTTCGTTGGTTGTTTTTTTATCCATCATGATATTTGGGTTTTTGCCTGATTATAGCAACGGCGTCAGGGCGGGAATTGTGCAAAAATATTCGGTCAAAGGGGTTATTTTTAAATCAAACGAATTTATTTTGATCTTGCCGATTGAAGGCATGATTATGAACGAGGGGCAATTAAATGTTATCGAGATTTCTTGTGTGCCGCGCCATTCGCCCGAGGCTTGCGCCGAATTACAAAAAGCCGTTGGCACCCGCGAAAAAATGTTGGTCGAATACCGCGAATGGTTGGTAAAACCCGTCAGCCAGGATAGTGTTTACACCGTCCGTTCGGCCATTCCCATAAAAGCAAAATAATATTTTTTATCACAAGGATAAGGTGGGCAACAAACAGATGTTGTTTGCACAACAAAAACAATGTTTCATTTATCAACCAACAATAATATTAATATAAGACGATGACCCAACCAATCGTCGTTCGTTTTGCGCCGTCGCCAACGGGCTATTTGCATTTGGGTGGGGCGCGCACCGCCCTGTTCAATTATTTGTTTGCCCGTCATCATGGCGGACAATATAAATTGAGGGTAGAAGACACCGACCGCGCCCGTTCCACGCCCGAAGCAATCCAAGTGATTTTGCAAGGGTTAGCATGGCTTGGCATCAAACATGATGGCGATTACATTTTGCAATCAGCCAATATTGAACGTCATGTCGCGGTGGCGGACGAATTGGTAAAAAAAGGTTTGGCCTATGAATGTTACATGACGCAAGAGGAATTAGAAATATTACGCCAAGAACAGGTGGTAAAAAAATTGCCGTTAAAATATGACGGTCAATGGCGCGACCGCGATGAAGCCGATAGAAAAAAAATGGCGGCGGCGGGCGTGCAACCAACCATTCGCATTCGCATGCCGCAACAGGGGCAAACCAAAATTAACGATATGGTCCAGGGGGAGATTACGGTGCAAAATAACGAACTTGACGATTTTATTTTGCTACGTTCGGACCGCACCCCAACCTACATGTTGTCGGCGGTGGTGGACGATGTTGACATGGGTATCAGCCATATCATCCGCGGCAGCGACCACCTCACCAATAGTTTTCGCCAATATCATTTGTTTCGCGCTATTTTGGGCGATGATAAAAAAATGCCAGCCTTTGCCCATATTCCCTTAATCAACAACGACAAGGGCGAAAAATTATCCAAGCGACATGGCGCGGCGGCCATCACCGATTATCAGGACATGGGTATTTTACCCGAAGCCATGATGAATTATTTGCTGCGTTTGGGTTGGGCGCATGGCGACGATGAAATTATTTCCATGGACCAGGCGGTTGCATGGTTTGATATCGCCGCGATTGGTAAAAGCCCCGCCCGCACCGATAATAAAAAACTGGAATATCTTAACCAACATTATTTGTCGCGATGCGACAATCAACGCCTCATGCAATTGGCAACATTAACCCCACAGCATGATAAGCTCATCACCCTGGTCAAAACCCGCGCCAAAAATGTGAAAGAATTGGCAACCATGGTTCAGGATCTAGCAACCCCGCCAAAATATGAAACCATGGAAGAAAAGTTAAAAGTCGAATTGCAAAACAAAAAAGAAATATTAATCCTTGCTCAAGATTTCTTGGCAAGCCAAAAAGATTGGACAAAAGAGGCATTGCATGACGCGGTGAAGCAGTGGGGCGAAGCCCAACAATTAAAAATAAAGGATATCGCCCCGACCATTCGTTTGGCTATCACGGGTTTGGAACATTCGCCTGGCTGTTTCGATCTGCTTGCCGCCTATGGCCAGGGTGAAACCATGGCGCGGCTGGCGGCAAGTATCTCTAGCTTGAAATAAAGAAACCTACGTACACCATGTCATATTTAATCAGCGGGCGGGCCGCCTTCGGTTTCGATATTGCTTTCTTTCAGCTTGATGCCCCATGATTTCGATAAAACGCGCGACATAATATGCACCGATCTTGCGATGGCGGCGGGCGATGCGTCATTGCGGCCATAGCGGAAGGGTTCGGTAAAATCGTCTTGGCTATACCTGTCTTCAAAAAGATGGAGGGCGCCAGGCAAAACATGGAAATACAAATTATCCTGTTTGTCTTCATCGGCTTTCTTTTTACAAATAGAAAAGGTCGTCTCGCCGCGGCTATTAACAACCTTGCCAAAATCATCTTCATCACCATACAATATATGAATTTGGGTTGGGCTTCTTAATGGGTAATTAATCGGACACCAATCTGTAACCTTCAGGTCTTTTTTCGGTTCAAAATTAACACAGGCGTTATAAACCGAAAAAATGGCGGTTGGTTTTTTGTCTTTAAAAAATGGATAACTATTAAGGGCTTGCCTTCCGCCCATCGAAAAACCCATCAGGGCAAATTTATCGGGATCTAATTTTTCTATTTTTTTGGTAACAATGTCATAAACCATAGCTGGGTCTTGGCGATAACCGTCGCAACCTGCCTGACCCGCCTTTTCCCAATCATCTAATTTTCGCGCCCTGGCACTATGCACCTGAACCACGGCGACACCATTGTTCAAAAACCACCTTGTCCATGGATAAAAAACATCCTGGCTATCATCATATTGTCCATCCTCGCCCGTTGTTTTCTCGCTGGCGCCGCTGTTTTCCAAAAGAATAACAAAAGGAATTTTTTGGGCGAGTTTTTTATTTCTTTCTCTGTTAGGAAATAGCCTGCGGTTTAATTTTTGGAAATCGCTTTCCGCGGTGGCTTTGGGTAAAAAAATATCAATATTTTTTTCCAACTGCGCCACTGTTACAGGCCATGCGCGTCCCAACCCATCGGCCATTGCGCCACGCGGCGCAACCAACATCAGCCCGACCATCGTCATAAAAATAATTCTTTTACACCACATGCTTGCTACCTAAAAAAATATTGTTAAATATACCATAGACTAGTCCGCCTGCCTAATCCCTATTTAATCCCTCTTGAATCCCTCTTGAATCCCTCTTGAATCCCTCTTGAATCCCTTGTTTTGAAAAAACCATCCTCGCTCTTATGCTTGCTTTTTGGGCTTACCTGTCGGGTGCGCCATGGTCAACATCTATGTTATCCCTTCTTATATTCACACGCCATAGCTTTGAAAGACTTTTTGCTATGATGTCGGACGATCTTTTAATGGCGGCGCGCGACGATTTGTTATGGCCATAAGGAATGGGCGGTGTGCCATCGCCATCGTCAATCACGTCAGCTTCATTTTCAAAACTATGAAGGGCACCCCGCAAACCATGAAAATAAATATTACCATCTGTGTTTTCATCGGCTTTCTTTTTGCAAGTTAGAAAAGTCGTTTCGCCGCGCCCATTGGCAACCTTACCAAACGCGTCCTCATCGCCATATAATATATGAATTTGCATTGTGCTCCTTGGCGGGTAAGTGATGGGACACCAATCCACCATCTTTTGGTCTTCCTCGGGTTGAAAACGCACGCAAGCATTATAAAAAGAAAATATCGCGCTTGGTTTTTTGTCTTTAAAAAATGGATAACTATTAAGGGCCTGCCTTCCCCCCATTGAAAAACCAACCAGGGCAAATCTATCGGGGTCTAATTTCTGTTCTTTCTTGATAGCAAATTGATAAGCCATGGCAGCATCTTGGCGATAAGCATCGCAACCCACGTCCTCATCCCCTTCCCAATTGGTGAAACCACGCGCCTTGGCGCTATGCACCTGAATCACCGCGACCCCATTTTCCAAAAACCATTCCGACCAGGGGGTGAAGCTATCCGTATTCCTGTCATACTTGCCTTGCTTATTCAAGGCATTGTCGCCGCCGCCGCTGCTTTCCAAAATAATAACGAAAGGGATCTTGCCATTTTTTTTATCGGCGGCATACATGCTGTCTTTTATTTTTTTAAAACTATTTTTGGCAATTTTCTTTGGCAAAATAATTTCGGTATGTTTTGCTATGCCTGCTGGCGAGACAGGATAAAGTGGTTGCAGATGCGATATCACCCCATCGCCCACCAGCGGGAGATCGGGCACCAATTGTTGCGCCGCACCCGCGCCAGGCTGAAGCAACCAACCCATTATCAAAAGAAAAAATATTGTTGATATGTTGGTCATTAAATAAAATTATTTATTTCATCTAACAATCCCTGTAATAAAAAACTTGCTGCCATCTGGTCGCGAACTTTGTTTTTTTGGCGCGTTGATATTTTTGCATCGTCTTTTCTTTTTTCATCGGCCAATAATTTATCCACGGCTTGGCTGGTCAAACGCTCGTCCATCATCAACAATGGTATGGTCACGCCATGTTTCACCAAATTTTGAGCATATTGCCGCGCCCGTTGGGTTTGTTTGTTTTCGCCACCATCCATGTTTAATGGCAAGCCGACCACCAACCCAACGATCCCTTCTTTTTTTATTAAGGCCAAAATAATATCAGCCTGGTGAGAAAAATTATTTTTTTGATTGGCGGGAATAAATTTTTGCAAAATACCAAATTGACTGGCAATTTTGCACGATGGGTCGGACAAGGCAACGCCCGTGCGTTTAAGCCCAAGGTCAAGTGCCATAACGCGCCCCACCCTGGGCCGCGCGCCCAAGCCTGGCGCGGTGGGCAGGCGGCCAATGAAATCTTTACGATTGCTGGTGATGTTGGTAAAAAAATTAGAAGACATAACCAATCCTAACCCCTGTCTCGATAGTTTTGTTAGCAGGTTCTATTTCAGAAATATTTTGTTTTTGCTCAAGGCTGCCATCACCCACCAATAGGTTGCCGATACAGGGCGTCCGTTCGGTCGGGTTAGCTGTGTAACAGGCCACGGCGTTTTCAACCGCGTCGCTGGCCGCAATATCCCAATAATTGAAAAATGGTTCCACCAACCAATTTTTATAAACCGCTATCATGCGCGTTCTGAATCCATAACCCTTTGTCTGATTATATTTTTTAGGATTATTAGGTTCGTAATGGCTAACACGACTGAAACTGCCATCCACGCTACCATAGACCACGCCCGTGGTGCGACGATATTGCAACTGCAACGCGCGTAAAAAAATATCATATTCACCAAACAACCCAAACATAACTTCTCCATTATTATATGTATAGCCAATCCCCAATGGAATATAGCCCAAATGATTAGCATGATTCAAACCACGATGTCCCGTGTCGGTTATTTTATCTTCGCTGCTGTGGCTTGCAAATCGGTAAGCACCACCAGTCATTATATCAAGACGATGCCCTTCGGCAAGCTTAAAACCATAACCACCCAAAATTCTTATATCCGCCACAAAGACGCCACCATCATTACCACCCGCAACTTTTGAACTATAGCGTAATGCGCCACCATAAATACTAAGATCTGGCCCTATAAAAAAAGATCCCACATTGCTCAAACCAAAATGATATTGCCCCGTGTAATTGATCCCTGGGGTGACGGCACCCATCGATGTAAAATAACCATCATCCTTTCCAACCTGGCTATAATTATAATAACCCAATATGAATGAAATATTTTGTTTATAATAGCTAATTGGAACATCATTCGGCATGGTTGACACGAGGAACGAAAAGAGCAAGCCTAAAGTGTTTTGCATGCTAAACCCCCGCAAAAAGAAATTGCCTCAGATATTTTGCTTTTTTCTCTGAGTATTGTCATAAAATTATACAGCATCATAACACGCGCGGGCAATGATGCACAACAACCAAGCCAAAAAATGTCAGCCGCGAGCTTAAAAAAATTGATGGCGATAAAAAAATTTAGAATATATAGCCAACGCTGATTCGCGCCTCGATAGTGGTGTTGCCAAACGCCTATTCAATATATAAATTTTTTGAATCTGTCTTCCATTGCCAAAGATAGCAACAGGGGCGATGGCACCCGCCCTGCGCGATAGTTATCTAAATTTTTTTAACATCAGCAACCATGTGCCAATAAAACCAAATAACAAACCGCCAAGGTGCCCCGCGTTGGAAATAACCTGGTTGCCAAAATTATTTTCAAGCAATGCCCCCAAAAAATTGACGGCAATAAAAAATATAATAAAAAATAAAGCATAACGTCGTTGTTGGAATGGCGGCGGCAAGGATTTGTTAAATAACACCAACCAAAGGGCCGCGCCCAACCACGCCGCCACCCCGCCCGAGGCACCCATCAGACCAACCCCCCCCCCCGCGGCACCAATAGTCATGATATGCAACGCCGCGCCGCCCAACAGGCCGATAATAAAAACGGCAAACCACCGTGCACCGCCCAATTGCGGATATATCATTTTTGAAAATACCAAACCTATCACCACATTAAATGCCAAATGATTCATGTCATGATGCAAAAAACCATAGGTAATAAGTTGATAGGGCACACCGCCGTGCAACAAACCATCCCATGATAATAGCCATGGCAGGTTGATGGGCGCGCCATATAAAAACCCCATGTCGCGCAACGGCACAAAAATAAATTGCTGGATTATTTTTTCTTGATAAATATGGTGCACAAAATATAAGACAATGAAGATAGCAACCTGCACCATGGCCCATGCCGTCACGGGCGTGGGCAAATTAATAAATTTGCGGCGAGGCGAAGTAACAGGCATGTTTGTTGTTGGCGTTGCCTTAAGGTTTATTCAACCCCATGGCATAACGCACGGTTTGTTTTTTTAAAAAATCCAATTGGTCAAAACCAAATAACCCCAAACGCCGCACCGCGGTCACCATGTCATGGCTGGTGGCAAATAATTTGTTCAGGGCGTCGGTCGCCATCAACATTTTTTGGTTGTCATAAAACCTTGCCCGTTCATAATTTTTGATAACGCTGTCGCTGCCCCAATCTTGTCCCGCGCGTTTGGCCTGCGCCAATATTTCGGTTAATGCCATGATATCTTTTATTCCCAAATTAAAACCCTGGCCCGCGATGGGGTGAATGGTGTGGGCCGAATCGGCCACCAACAATTGGCGGTCTTTGCCATACTGGCGGGCGTGCCGCACGGTAAGGGGGTAGGAAAAAATATCGCTCGCTATTTCTATCTTGCCCAGCCAATCGGTAAAACGTTGTTGCAATTGGGAATGAAAATCTTGGGGTGATAATTTTAATAATTTTTCGGCCATCCGCGGGTGTTCGGTCCACACCACATTCATTTTGTTGTCTTGCAATGGCAACATGGCAAATGGCCCCGCGGGATAAAAAAATTCTACCGCCACCCCGTGATGATGACGCTCGGCCTTGACCGACAACACCACGGCGGTTTGCATATATTGGTTTTCATAAAAAGTGGTGATGTTTTTTGCCTCCGCCGAAAATTTTCCTTCGGCTATCACCAACAATTTGGCGGTCAATACCTCACCCGATGCTAATTCAACCTCGACCTTATCGGGGTTGATTGTTTTGCGCACCATCGAATCCTCTTCATACAGGGCGATGTTATTTTGCTGTTGCTTGATGCCAGCCATCAGCGCGTGGCGCAAAAAACGATTTTCCACCAACGCGCCAAATGGTTGTTGGGCGGCATCGGGGTAAAGTTGAAAGCTAGGGGTACCGTTCCCCCCCGCCCCCGCACCAATGTCGCGGTGGTTAAAATGGGCGGTCAGCGACGACGCGCCGCGCAACACATCGCCGTCGACAATGCGAATATCATGGATGGGCGTGGCGTGATTTTTTAATTCTTGCCACAAACCCAATTGCGCCAAAAATTGTAATGGCGCCAACGACAGTGCCGATGCCCGCCCGTCAAAATTTGGTTGCAAGGTTTTTTCTATCTTGCCCCGTTCTATCAAGGCAACCGATAAATGATGTTGTGCCAAAGCCAAGGCCAGGGTTTGCCCCGCCAAGCCGCCGCCCGAAATAATAACATCAATATTTTTTACCATGGTTTTTTTTATCAAGGTTTTGCCCGAAAAACAAAAGGCGACAGGCGGGTTTGCTATGTGGCCGTTATCTTATCGTGCCAACACCCACCACATTATCACATTGGGGTTGCTATGCCAAGCGCGGCAATTGGAAATCTTGCCATTCTTTGTCCAAGGCAACAACCATGTCGTCTATCAATGAATCATGATGCAACGGACTGGCGGTTAAGCGTAAACGTTCGGACCCGCGTGGCACGGTGGGGAAATTAATGGGTTGAATGTAAATATCGTGGCGTGTCAACATTCTGTCGGTTATGACCTTGCATTGATTTGCCGAACCTATCACCACGGGCACAATATGGCATTGCGATGGCATGCTGGGGATTTTAAATTTTTCCAAAGTATTTTGTAAATATTTGGCTTGGGTTGATAATTGTTGGCGCAACAATGGCGTGGTGCGAATAATATCAAGTGCCACCATCGCCCCCGCCACAACATGCGGCGGTAAGGACGTGGTAAAAATAAACCCATGACCTATCGACCGAATGTAATCTATCACTTCTTTCTTGCCCGCAACATAACCACCAATTTGCCCCAAGGCCTTGCCCAGCGTGCCTTGGATAATATCTATTTCATCCATCACCCCCAATTGTTCGGCCAAACCACCGCCCGTTTCGCCATACAACCCAACGGCATGAACTTCATCAAGGTACGTTATCGCCGAATATTTTTTTGCCAGGGCAACTATCTCTTTTATTTTGCCAAAGGTTGCCTCCATCGAATAAACCGATTCAAAGGCGATGATTTTGGGGCGGTCGGGGTTGGCCTTATGGTCGGCCGCCAAAAATTTTTCCAACGCCACCATGTCATTATGGGGAAATATTTTTTTGGTTGCCTTGCCATAGCGCATGCCAGCTATCATCGAATTATGGTTTAAGGCGTCAGAATAAATAATAGGATTCAAGGCCGATAAGGCCGACAGGGCGGTTAAGTTGGCAACATAGCCCGAGGTAAAAAGCAACGCCTGTTGCTTGTGATGATGCTGCGCCAATTTTTCTTCCAAAGCCTGATGCAATTGGTGCGAACCCGCGATGTTGCGCGTGCCGCCCGCCCCGGTGCCATATTTTTCTAATGCCTCTTTCATGGTTTCGATAACCCGCGGGTCCTGCCCCAAGCCCAAATAATCGTTGGAACACCATATTGTTATTTCGCGTTCCACGCCCTGTTTGTTATGATAAAGGGCCTTCGGGAATTTGCTGGGGATGCGTTGCAGATCGGCGAACACGCGATAACGCCCCTCGTTCTTTATTTTAACGAGGGTTTCTTTTATTGAATTCTCGAAGAAATCAATGCTCATGTTGGTTTAAGGTTTAAGGACAGAAACGGCTTCGTCCAACGCCGCGGTGAAACGTTTAAATAATTCGTCGAGGTCTTTTTCAGAAATAATTAACGGCGGGCAGAAAGCCACCGAATCAAACACCAAGGGGCGCAATATCACCCCATGTTTTTCACCCAAGGCAGCAACCTTCGCCGCCGCCGCTAGCTCGGGGGCAAAAAATTTCCTGGATGTTTTATCTTGCCATAATTCTACCGCGCCGATTAAACCAACGCCGCGCGTGTTGCCAACCAACGGGTGGTCGCGCAATGTTGCCAAATGTTGTTGCACCCGTGGGGCTAGCTTCCTTACATGGTCTAACACCTTTTCTTCTTCATAAATTTTTAATGTTTCCAAGGCGACAGCGCAAGCCACGGGATGCCCACCGTAAGTAAAGCCCGTGCCAAAGGTTGCCAATTCGCCCGCCAATTTAATAATCGGCGCCGCCAATTTTTCATTTATCATCACCGCCGAAATGGGTAGGTAAGCCGCCGACAAGGCCTTCGCCATGGTCATGATGTCGGGGTTAATGCCGTAGGTTTCCGACCCCCAAAAATTGCCGGTGCGACAAAAACCCGTGATGACTTCATCGGCTATCAACAAAATATCATTTTCTTGCAAGATAGGCTGCAGCTTTTTGAAATAATCTTTGGGTGGCAATATCACCCCGCCCGCGCCTTGCAACGGTTCGGCTATCATCGCGCCGATATTTTCCGCGCCAACTTCTTTAATCACCGCCTTGACCTCATCCATCAATCGGTCGGTGAATTGTTCTTCGGTTTCGCCGTCCTTGCCCAAACGTGGGAAATGCGGCACGGTGAGGTGCTTCACGGGAATAATCGGCAGGTCAAAACCCTTATGCAGGGCGGGTAAACCCGTCAGCGAAGCCCCCGCCACCGTCACCCCGTGGTAACCATGATGACGCGACAAAATAAGTTTCTTCTTTGGTTTGCCGATAGCATTGTGATAATACCAAACTATTTTGATGGCGCTGTCGACGGCTTCCGAACCCGAGGAAGCAAAAAAAACCTTCGCCATGCGGTTGGGTGTTTTGGGGGCAAGGTTGACCAATTTTTCAGCCAAATCAATGGCGGGGTCGTGACTTTTGTGGGCAAACAAATGACCATAGGGCAAAATGCGTAATTGTTTTTCGGCGGCCTTTATCAATCGTTCTTGGCCATAGCCGAGCGAGGCGCACCATAATCCTGATAATCCTTCGATATATTCTTTGCCTTCGCTATCCTTGACATAAACGCCCTTACCCTGTTCGATGATGGTGGGGCCTCGCGTTTCATGCACCGCAAGGTTGGTGTAGGGATGCAAAATATTAGCAATATCCCGTTCTTTGGCTGAATTACTTTGAGGCATTTTTTTATTTATAAAATAATTGTGCCTATCTATCCTAAAAAAAACAAAAAAGCAACTAGGCTTTGCCTAGGTGCTGCGCACCGCAACTTACAATTTCTTCAGGGCTTTATTCTCAAAGCGGAAAATCCTGGGTGCTGCGCACCGCAACTTACAATTTCTTCAGGGCTTTATTCTCAAAGCTGAAAATCTCGTTTCTAGGGCGAAACCTATCGCCCTCAAGCAACGAAGTGATAGCGCAATAAAAATGGGCAAATGAATTACCAAAAAAATTCTTAATAAGTTAAAATATACTTTTTTACCACTGGTGGCAACAAGCCTGGTTCTAGGGCTTGCCCTAGTTGCCCTCAAGTAGCGTCAGCGGTAGGGCGAATTAATTGCCTGAGAATTCGTGAGCACGGTCGAAGGCTTTGAATAATGCACGCGCTTTGTTCAAACATTCTTCCTGTTCTTTTTCGGGCACCGAATCGTAAACAATACCCGCCCCCGTTTGAATGGTGACTTTGTCGGCTTTGAGCAAGGCGCAGCGCAAGGCAATGCAATGGTCCATGTCGGCTTGGTTGACAAAATCTTCTTTTGTTTTGTCGCTGTTTAATTTGCTGGAAAAATATCCCACCGCCCCCGCGTATAATCCGCGGCGGGTTTTTTCCAATTCGGCAATAATTTCCATGGCGCGAATTTTTGGCGCGCCCGACACGGTGCCCGCGGGCATGCCCGCGCATAATGCTTGCAAACTGCTTTTATCTTTTGCCAATTGCCCCATGACTTCCGACACCAAATGCATAACAAACGCATAACGCTCGACTTGAAATTCTTGAACAACCTTGACCGTTCCTATTTCGGCTACCCTGCCGACATCATTCCGCCCCAGGTCGAGCAACATCAAATGTTCGGCGCGTTCTTTCGGGTCGGCCAACAATTCTTCTGCCAATTTTTTATCTTCATCCTCGGTGGTGCCACGGCGGCGCGTGCCCGCAATGGGGTAGACTGACATTTTTTTATCTTCAACCTTGACCAGGGTTTCGGGGCTGGCCCCCGCGAAGGCAAAATCTTCCCATTGAAAGAAAAACATGTAGGGCGCGGGGTTGGTGGCGCGTAAGGCGCGATAAAAATTAAGGGGCGAACCATGCGGGTTATCATATTCAAAAACTTGGCTGATGACTGCTTGGAAAATATCCCCCGCCTTGATATAGTCGATGGTTTTTTTCACGGCGGTTAGGTAGTCGCCCTCAGGCGTTAGGTGTTTGGGTTGTTGCGGAGCGGCAACCGCCGCGTGGGCGCGCGCCGTGTTGGCGGGCAATGATTGGCGCAAGGTTTCCAGCGTGTCATTGATGGTTTTTTGGGTGGCAAGCAAAGCATCCTGCGCCGTGGTGTCTTTTTTATATTGGCAACGCACGACCAAGGAAGCCTTGTCCGTGGCATTATCAAATATCAATATTTGCTTGGGCAAAAAATACCGACCATCGGGCAAATGATGTGGGTCTTCGCGATGCGGTGGGATTTTTTCAATCATCTGCACCGCGTCGTAACTTAAAAAACCAAAAAACCCCGAGGCCGCCGCGGGCAACCCCGCAGGAAAATGGATAGCATGACGATTGAGAATATCATGCAGGTCATCCAGCGGGTTGGTTTTTTCTTTGCTTGCCATTTTTTGCCATGGGGCTTCGTCACCATCGCGATGAAACACTTCGCCGCCGCGGGCTTCCCACAACAATATCGGTTGCCATCCCAAAAAAGAATAACGGGCGCGGGTTTTGCCCTGTTCAACCGATTCCAGCAAAAACAAATGGCGCGAAGCATGTTGCAATTTCATCACCGCCGCCACGGGGGTGATGGTGTCGATAGATAATTGACAACACAACAAGGCATCTTGCCCATTGTTGTAATGGTTCAAAAATTCTTCTTGATTGGTAATGGTATGTAACATTATTTTTTTATAGCAAAAAACTGGGGCAAGTCATGCCATTTTTTATGCTTCATCCCCTATAAAAAAATTTCCTATAAAAAATTGCCTGTAAAACATTATTGGCTAAAGATAACATCCAACTGCGACCAATTGATATCGACGCGATTGGTCCGATAAAGGTCTAGCAACCAACCTTCACCCATCGCGGTTTGAAATTGTTTGGTAAAATCGGCGGCGTCCTTGACTGATACCTTGGCTGATAATTTGGTTTGCTTGCTGGGTGGCGCACTGTGTTTTATCACCAACAATTTTTTCTCGCCTGCTTCGTTGGTCAACACCGTCACGGCGGGGGTAAATAAAACCTGCAACAGGTTGCTGTTATCAATTTGTTTAAATATGGCTGTTCGGCCAGAATTTGTTTTTGTAAAAATATGCTGCGGGCGACGGGCAATTGCTTGCTTGCTTGATAGGCTGCAAAATCGAATTTACCATTGGTAATTTGTTCGTCTATCTTTTGTTTTTCCGCCGACAATATTTTTTCTTCTTCGCCTTGTCGCCAATCTTGGGCTACTTTGTTTTTTATCTTATCAAATGGCGGCAACACCGTGGCTTCGTCGGCTATCATGCCAATCGCGACAATATTGGACTGTCCATTGTTATTGTCGGTCAACAATAGGGGGCTATGTTTAATATTTTCGGCAAAACCTTGCTCCAACATTTTATCCAAATATAATTGGCCTTTTATTTTTTGGCCATTTTTATCACGCCCCTGATTATCCATAAAATTGGTGGTCACAATCGCGCCATTCAAATTATTTTCTTTTAGCACGGTGTTAAAATTTTTGCCGCTTGCCAATTGGTCGCTGACCGCGCGATAGGTATCGTTAAAAATTTGGTTGGTTTTTTGCCCCAACAATTGCGCGCGCAGGGTTGGGGCAACATCGGCCAATGGCCTGACCCCGCCACCCATTTTTTTTACCAACCGCACCATGGCAAAACCAAACGGCGTTTCCACCACATTTGATTGCTTGCCCACCGCATCGTTGGCTTCAAAACCATAGGCCGCCAAATCGCTTTGGTTTAAATTGATAAGGTTATATTTTGCCCCCGCTGGTTTTTGTTTGTCCCACGCGGCGGTTGATGCGCTAGCTTGGCGGGCATAAAAATCATCGGCCGATTTTTTGTCGGCAAATAACAATTGTTCAAATTGATACCCTGGCTGGGTTTGAAATTCATCGCGGCGCGCTTCGTAGGCTTCCTTTATTTCTTTGTCGCTGACGCTGGCTTTTTTGCTCGCCATGGTTTTCAACATATCGCCCGATAAGGTCAGCACCTGGAATCGCCGATAATTGGGCAATTGATATTGCGCCACATGCGCGCCATAATATTTTTTAAGGTCGTCCTCGCTCGGCGCGGCAACCTTACCCCCGACATGAGCAACATCAAGGGTTAGATAATCCAACAGCACTTGGGCCTTGTCGCCCTGCCACATGGGTTGTAGGGCGGGAACATCGAACGATAAGCCCGCAAAATAATTTTTTAACCAAGCCAAGGTTAGGTTTTTTTTCACCTGCTCGATAATGACTCCTTCGCTGATACCATTTTGTTTGATGGTCGCCAAATAACGATCTTTTGAAAATTGCCCTGTTGTTGGGTCTTTGAATATTGGGTTATCCTTGATAGCGCGCGCCACCACCGAATCGGCGATTTGCAAATTCATATCTTGCGCCATTTTTAATAATAATGTTTCCAAGACTAGGCTTTGCAAAAATTTTTGGGGCAGTTGCAAATTTTTTTGGTCGGCGGGGCTAAGATTTTGTAAATTGTTTTCAGCCAATTTGTTTTGGTAATAAACTTGGAATTGCCTTGCCGATATATCCTGGCCCGCCATCTTAACCAATGGTTTGCCGCCTGGCGAAAAATTGCTGGCACCAAAGGAAATAAAACCAACGCCCAACAATATGCCCAACACAATTTGAAAGGGGCGATTGCGGGCAAGGGCGCGAACGGCGTGCAACATGATTTTTTTTTCTTGAAATTATTCCTTGGGGGTGAGGCGTTTGGGCATGATGTCATCTATCAAGCCAAATTTTTTTGCTTCCGTTGCTGACATAAAATTATCGCGGTCGACGGCTTTTTCAATCGTCGCCAAATCATTACCCGTGTGCTTCACCATCAACTGATTCAAAATTTCGCGAATGCGCAAAATTTCTTGGGCGTGAATGGCAATATCGGCCGCCACCCCGCGCGTGCCGCCCGATGGTTGATGCACCATGATACGCGCATTGGGCAGGGCGAATCGCTTCCCCTTCGCCCCCGCGGTTAACAACATCGCCCCCATCGAAGCCGCCTGGCCCACGCAAATGGTCGAAACCTCGGGCTGAATAAATTGCATGGTGTCGTAGATGGAAAGCCCCGCCGTCACCGAACCGCCTGGCGAATTGATATAAAGGAAAATATCTTTTTTCGGATTTTCGGCTTCCAAAAATAACAATTGTGCTATCACCACCGACGCCATGTTATCTTCCACCCCGCCCGTGATAAAAATAACCCGTTCGCGCAACAAACGCGAATAAATATCATAAGCCCGTTCACCGCGCCCCGATTGTTCTATCACCATCGGGATAAGGTTGTTGTAAATAGCTTCGGCTCTATCTGTCATGTTGCCAATCGTTGTATCTTTCTTAGCGCGTTTTATTAAAAACTTGCCGCATTATGGATTGATTCTGATTTTTTAACAAATTCTTCGGGCGACAAATCTTTGTCCTTGATGGTCACTTGGGTAAGCAAATGTTCCACCACCTTTTGTTCAAAAATCGGCAGGGATAATTGCACCTGCAGGTTTTGATTCTGCCCGATGGCTTTCAAAAATTGTTCGCGTTCTTTGGGTGGGTATTGCATGGCGCGATTCATAATCACCTGGCGCATTTCATTTTCTGAAACCTTGACGGCGGCTTTCTCGCCCACATCATTCAGGATTAAGCCCAACTTCACACGGCGCGCGGCAATGGCACGATATTCCTTTTCCAAGGTTTTTAAATCCTTGCCCTTGTCTTCTTCGTCCAAATGTTCATGTTCGAAGGCATGTTTGACATCATGGAACACCGATTGAAAATCATTTTCCACCATTTGTTCGGGCAATTCAAATTGCATCAATTGATGCAATTGGTCGAGCAATTGACGTTTTAACAGGTCGTTGCTTTGTTGGTCAGAAGAATTATCAAGCTGTTTGCCCATCATCTCTTCCAATTCTTGCAGGCTTTTTAAACCAAGTTTTTTTGCAAAATCATCGTCGATTGTCACGGGCACATATTCTTTGATGGCCTTCATGGTTGTTTTAAACACCGCTGGTTTTTCTGACAGCGATTCTTCATGATAATGTTTGGGGAATGTCACCTTGACCGACAATTCTTCGTTCAGGTTTTTGCCTATCAATTGATCTTCGAACCCAGCAATAAATTGCCCCGAACCCAATTCCAATTCAAAATCCTCGCCCTTGCCACCGCTGAAGGCTTTATCGTCGACGAATCCTTCAAAATCCATCACGACCACATCACCTTTTTTGGTTTGGTTGCGGCCTTCGACCTTTTTGGTTTCGCGATGCCCCTTGGCAATTTCTTCCAGGTTGGTTTTAATTTTTTCTTTCTTTTGTTTGTCGTCCATCACCAGGCGATAACGGGTGACGGAAATTTTATCGATGGGCAAATTGGGGATAGGCGGCAACAAATTAAGCGCGACCACGGCTTCCAAATCTTGGGTCAATTTGATGGCTTCCTCGTGATTAATTTTGACAATATCGGGCCTGTCGGCAATTTTGATTGAAAAATCTGATTGAATTTTTTCTAAGGCCTCTTGCAATAATTTTTGGATAACATCGGCCATAATCTTATCGCTATAATTTTTTTTCAAAATATCAAGCGGCACCTTACCCGCGCGGAAGCCAGGCATTTGCGCGGTGGGTTGCGCCAACGCCAATTCGGCATCCAATTTTTTTGCCATGTCAGATTTTTTGACATGGATTTGATATTGACGCGCCAATTTTTCTTTGCTGATTTCTTTAATATTAATCATGATGTTTTTTCCTTAAGATGTTATAAAAATGAAATGTTGTAAAAAACTTGAAGTAATTCATTGTTACTGTTTTATTTCTTGTTTCTTGATTTATGCTTGGTGCGGGCGGAGGGACTTGAACCCCCACGAGTTACCTCACCAGAACCTAAATCTGGCGCGTCTGCCATTTCGCCACGCCCGCCATTATTTTTGTTATTATTCTATATTGATAAATGGTTATTTTCCCTTTTGTCATTTTTTTTTACAAAAGGCAAGATTTTTCTCATGATACGCCTTGCCCCTGACATCATCATTCCTTCCCTTAATTATAAAAAAAACCAAAATATAGCGTCAAAATATGGGCTTGTGGAGCCTTGCTAGTTTTGCTTAAACATCATAAAAAACATCATACAAAACTATATGAATTCAAAGCCTACCCCACCCGACCTTTTGTCTGAGCTTGATGGTGCGAACGTGCATTCTGACAATCAAGCCCCTGGCCCAAGCGATGGGCAGGTTGATGGCAAGGTTGGCAACTTGAGCGATGCGACCCTTACCCCGCTGATGGCGCAATATCGGTCATTGAAGGACCAACATCCTGACAGCCTATTATTTTTTCGCCTCGGCGATTTTTATGAATTGTTTTTTGAAGACGCGGTGGAGGCCGCGCAATTGTTAAACCTTACCCTGACGCGGCGCGGTAAACAGGGCGATAAAGATATTCCGATGTGCGGTGTGCCGCACCATGCCGCCGATAATTACATTGCCAAACTTATCACCATGGGCAAAAAAATTGCCCTGGCCGAGCAGGTGAGCGAACAAGCAAGCGAACAAGTGGGCGATATGCAGCAAACCCCCGCCAAGGCACCAGGCAAAAATTTGATGACGCGCCAGGTGGTGCGTATCATCACCCGCGGCACGGTGGTTGAACAAAATTTGTTGCCCGAAAAACAACATAATTTTTTATTAGCCCTCTCTCCTGCCCTGACCTTCGCAAGTTCGAGCCCTGCAAGCAACAACCCCGCCATAAAAAACAACAATGAGAAAAAATTGGCGGTTGCCATCGCCGATGTGTCGACGGGATTCCTTGCGGTGGAGGTTATGCCCCTAAGCGCGTTGAGCAATTTTATCGGCAGAATATCACCCGCCGAAATTCTAACCCCCGATGTTTTGTTAAAAGATGAAACGGTCGCCAGCGAATTGCGCGATTTTTACGAAAAAATTACCCCCGAATCCATCACGGTATTTAACAAACAACGCGGCGTGCAAATATTGCAGGAGCAATTCCAGGTAAAAAGTTTGGAAGGCTTTGGTGATTTTTCGTCTGATGAATTGTCGGCCTTGGGCGGGCTTTTATCTTACCTCAAGCGCACGCAAATCAATGCCTTGCCCAAATTATTACCACCCAAAAAAATAGACCAATCTGATAACATGAGTATCGATAGGGCGAGTTTCCAATCGCTGGATATTTTAAGCAACAGCCACCGCGGCGGGCGCGAAGGGTGCTTGCTTGCCCTGTTGGACCAAACCGAAACGGCGGCGGGGGCACGGTTATTGCGCAGTCGTTTGCAACAGCCATTAAAAAATATTACCAAAATCAATGGGCGGCTTGATGGGTTGCAATTTTTTGTCGACAACAAAACTATAAGCGAAGAATTGCGCGGCTTGCTTACCGCCATGCCTGACCTGTCGCGGGCTTTATCGCGCCTGTCGGCAAAGAAGGGCGGGCCACGCGATTTGGCGGCCATTGCCCAGGTTTTGGAAAAAATCCCTGCCATCAAAAAAACATTGCGAAAATTTTTGCCCGACGGGTCAGCCGCCAACCCGCAACATCCTATCGTCATGCTGGTTGACAAATTTCTCGATGTTGCCCCTTTAAGCCAACTGCTTGGCAATGCTTTGCTTCATGACAACCTGCCCCTTTTGGCGCGGCATGGGGGTTTTATCCGTCCTGGCTTTCGGGCTGACCTTGATGATATTACCACGGGGCAAAAAGAAAAATGGCGGCAATTGAATTTGCTGGAACATACATATCGGCAATTGACCCATATTGATAATTTGAAAATAAAACAAAATAATATTTGGGGTTTTTATATCGAGGTTTCTGCGCGCCATGCCGATAAAATGACCGCCCATAGTATTTTTCAACATCGCCAAACCTTATCAGCCTTGGTGCGTTATAACAGCGCGGCATTAATCACCCTGGGCGGTGATATTGAACGGGGCGCGAACCATGCCGTAGCGGTGGAGGTGCAAATTTTTGATGAATTGGTCGCCAGCGTGATGGCGCAACATGCGCCGTTGTTGTTGTTGTCTGATTTGTTGGCGGTGATTGACCTTAACCAAACCATGGGGCGTATTGCGCGCGAACAACATTTTGTCAGGCCAACCATCACTGCGGCGGGCGACAAAAAATTATTATTGCGACGTGCGCGCCACCCCGTGGTCGAGCAAGCATTGTCGGCATCGGCCGAGCATTTTACCGCCAATGATGTTTCTTTGGATAGTGACAAATTTTTTATGTTGCTAACCGCCCCCAACATGGCGGGTAAGAGTACTTTTTTACGTATGGTGGCGATTGTTGTTATCATGGCGCAATCGGGTTTTTATGTTCCCGCCGATGAGGCCGTTATATCGGTGGTGGATAAAATTTTTTCACGGGTTGGCGCGGCCGATGATTTGGCGCGGGGGCAATCGACATTCATGATTGAGATGTTGGAAACCGCCAATATTTTACAAAATGCCACCGCGGAATCGTTAATCATTATGGATGAAATTGGTCGTGGCACCGCCACCTTTGACGGGTTGTCTTTGGCCATCGCCATCACCGAATATTTGCATAATCAAATTGCGGCCCGCACCCTGTTCGCAACCCATTATCACGAATTGACCAAATTGGCGGCGAGCCTATCCGCGATGGATTGCTTCACGATGAAGGTTGAAGAATGGGATAAAAAATTGGTATTTTTTCATGAATTGATAGCAGGCCAAGCCAACCATTCTTATGGTATTCAAGTTGCCGCCATGGCGGGCGTGCCCGCCACGGTGGTGGCGCGCGCCAAAAATGTGCTAGAGGAATTAGAAAAGAAAACATGAGCAACAGCATAAATCCCAACCGCATCAACCATCAAACCATCGACAATTGGGTTTTTGATCTGGACAATACATTGTATCACCATTCATTCAATTTGTTTTCCCAGGTTGATAAATTAATGACAAAATTTGTTATGGAAAAATTGTCTTTGCCGTTTGATGACGCCCGAACCTTACAAAAAAATTATTTTTTTCATTACGGCACAACATTGCGCGGTTTGATGGAAAACCATGATATTGACCCCACCGAATTTTTACGCAATGTGCATGATATTGATTATACTGTTTTGCCGCGTAATGAAATATTGGCTCAGCATTTACAAAAATTGCCGGGCGACAAATATATTTTTACCAACGGCGATACCGACCATGCCCACCAAACGCTGAACCAACTTGGCATTGCCAACAATATTTTTACCAAGATAGTTTCTATCAAAGATACCAATTACATACCCAAGCCGCAGCATGTAGCCTACGAAAGTTTTTTTGCGCAATGCCCCAAAATAATCAAGGAAAGATCGGTGTTGATAGACGATATTGCCGATAATTTAAAAACCGCCAAATCCTTCGCCATGCAAACAATTTGGTTGCGGGTTGACAGCCACCCCAACAACCCGCCATCCTTGCCTCACCTGGCTACTTCCACCCCCGATTATATCGATGCGGTTATCGACGACATTACCCCGTTCCTCGCCAGTATTGTTAATATGTAGCGATAAAAAACAGTAACGCCATCACACCATGGTTATTGATTACATCCATTTGATGCGCCAATTGTTGCCCCACGCCCAATCCGCGGCGGAGCGCGGCGAGGTGCCCGTGGCCGCCATGATGATTGATAAAAATGGCGCGGTGGTGGCGGTTGACCATAACCGTGTTGAAGAAACAAGCAATGCCCTGGCCCATGCCGAAATGTTGGTTATTGATAAAGCCATCAAGCAATGCGGTGAGAAGTTTTTATCGGACCATACATTGTTGGTGACGCTTGAACCTTGCGCCCTATGCGCGGCGGCGATATCGACCGTGCGGATAAAAACATTGGTATTTGGCGGTTATGACGAAAAATCGGGCGGGGTATTATCGGGCGCCCGGGTTTTTGCCAACCCCCATTGCCACCACAGGCCAGAGGTTATAGACGGTATTTTGCGCCACGATTGCGAACAATTGATGAAGGATTTTTTTGCGGGGAAAAGATAGATTTCATCATGATAAAATCTATCCATGACGCGGCAAGAAAAAATTAATTTGCTTATTTATTGCCAAATTTTTTCTTTATGCCAAGCTTGAGGAAAGCCAGCTTGCTGAATATGAATGTTAGGATTATTAGGAAATTGATTCATATGTTCTTTTAATCTTTGATGCCATTTTGTGGTGGGATTAATTTTTTTTAATAAAAATTGTATGATGATTAATGTAGCGTATATTTTGACTCTTGCCGCTTGATTGGTTCTAATATTATCCATATCAGGTAAGTTTTTTGGTGTTTTTACTACGTTGTTTAATGAAAAATTCCATAATCGTTGATGATGAGCGCATATGTTTCTTATCTCATTGATACTTGCTAACCAATTTTTTAATACAGTAGGATCCACACCATAATTGCCACTTATAATATCTTTATATTTAGAATTTAAACCCGAAAAGAAATAAGATAACAACCCAAAATCCCATGTTTCTATCACCATCCAAATTGGCAATTCTTTATATTTTTTATTTGCGGTCATAAACCATGGTTGCTTAGAAGATTTATATTTTTTATCAAAATGTTCTTTCCATTCTTTGTAATTATTTTCATTAAAAAATATATTACTACTTAAATGTATAAAAGGATTATCTTTGCCTAAAGACAAAACCATAGCTACCCTAACAGCAACCTCTATTCTTTCAATCGCATCTAAAACAATCAGCCTTAATTTTTTATCAAAAGCATACAATTCAACAATATCAGAAAATTTTGTGCCATTTATAAAATATTCGCTAGCTTCTTTACGGAAAGGATACCAATAACCGCTTAAACGATAATAACCTATAGTTTTAAGATAATGTTTTGCTTCATTGTCATCACCTACCACAAGTCCCCTTGATTTTATAAGCGCGAGCTGGCCATCAACTGATAAAAAAGGTTTGGTGTAATCTAGTTTTGAAGAGTTGTTATAACCTTGTCCCATGATAAAATACAGCCACCATATAAAAAACCCCACCCCTCGTTTAGATTGCTCTAAACCGCAGGGATGGGTATATCCTCTTAACCCTATCCAATTCTTAGTTATTTGTCAATTCTTTTATTTAAATCTCTAAAATTGCCATGCCTATTTTTTATAAAAAAGGCACAAGCCTAGAAGAGGTAAAGTCAGGTTTTCTATCCCGCCAATATCTTCATCATCTCATCCGCCTTTAAACTGGCGCCGCCGATTAATAATCCATCAACCTCGCGTAACGATAAAATTGCCGCGGCGTTGCTGGCATTAACCGACCCGCCATACAAAACCTTTACCTCGCCGCCCAAACGCCCCTTTATATAATCATGCACCCGCACCATATCGTCGGTGGTCGCCACCGCCCCCGTGCCAATCGCCCACACGGGTTCATAAGCAATGATAATTTCTTTTCCTTTAAACCCGTTGAGGGCTTTTAACTGCGCCGATAAAACTTCGTTGGTTTTTTTGTCTTTATAATCGGCGCGTTGTTCGCCCACACAAAAAACGGGAATGATGTGGTGATTAAGCAATTGAATTATTTTTTTTGCCAACAATTCATGGTCTTCATGATAATATTGCCGCCGTTCCGAATGCCCCACGATGCAATGCTGAACGCCAAGTTGCATCAACATGTCGGCGGCAACTTCCCCCGTGAATGCCCCCTTGCCATTTTTGTTATCGTTGGCCGAAACATCTTGGGCGGCGATGCGAAAACCCTGGCCACGTACTTGCGATAAAAAAGGGTAAGGCGGCGCAATGATAAGGTTGCTAGGCCGCGGCTTGGTTATTTTTTCTGCAAACGCCGCTATGCCACCGATTGGCAAATTCATTTTCCAATTGGCAATGATTAATTTTTGCGTCATGATTATTTTTTTTCCCGCTCCCTCAACATGATGTATCTTCATGTTGATTATACAGCAAATCGGAAATGAAAGACATCACCATCTTGAACCAAATAATTTTTTCCTTCTAACCTTATTTTTCCTTGCTCCTTGGCCACGGCTTCGGAACCCAAATCAAGCAATTCACGATAATTGATGGTTTCGGCGGCAATGAAACCACGGGCAAAATCGGTATGGATGGTGCCCGCCGCTTCTTGCGCCGTTGAACCTTTTTGAATGCTCCACCCACGGGCTTCCTTTGGCCCAACGGTGAAGAAAGACAAGCGATCCAACAATTGATAACCAAGGCGGATAATTTGGCTAAGGCCTGTTTCTTCTAAACCCAGGGTTTGCAAAAATTCTATACGGTCGGCGGTGGGCAACATGGCAATTTCTGATTCAATTTTAGCCGATATGATAGCAACGGGTATGTTATGTTGCTTGCCATAATCTTGCACTTGCTTGCTTAATGCGTTGCCTTGCGTCACTTCATCCTCGGCCACGTTGCATATCAACATGGTGGGTTTTAACGACAGCAATTGCCAAGTTTGCAACACCGCCATCTGCTCGGGCGAAAGGTTCATGGCCTTGACCCCCTTCAACATATCATCCCCCGCCTCGGCCAACGCCAACAATTTATGTAGCAAGGGCATTTGCGCCAGGGTATCCTTATCCTGCGCCCTGGCTTTTTTTTCCATGTTGTCTTTGCGTTTGAGCAAGGCTTCCAAATCCGACAAAAGCAATTCGATGCGAATGGTTTCAAAATCGCTTAAGGGATCTATCTTACCCGCGACATGGGTTATGTTACCGTCGGTGAAGCACCGCACCACCTGGGCAATGGCATCGACCGCGCGAATATGACCCAAAAATTGATTGCCAAGTCCTTCGCCTTTCGAAGCACCCTTCACCAACCCCGCAATATCAACAAATTCCATCTGGGCGGGGATGGTTTTTTGCGATGGGTAAAGTTGCGCCAGGGCGGTCAGCCTATCATCGGGCACCGCCACCCGCCCAACATTGGGTTCGATGGTGCAGAATGGGTAATTGGCAGCCTCCGCCGATTGGGTTTGGGTAAGGGCGTTAAAAAGGGTCGATTTACCCACGTTGGGCAAACCGACTATACCGCAATGAAAACTCATAAAAATAGATAGAAGATAGAATCTTTCGCTTGTCAAGCCCGCTGTTTACTTGTTATAGAAGAATGAAGGAAAAAAAACTTATGTCCAAAGAAGAATTGATAGAATTTAAAGGCACGGTAACCGAAAAATTACCCAACGCAATGTTTCGCGTCACCTTGGAAAATGGTCATTTAATCATTGGCCATACCGCGGGCAAAATGCGCAAACACCGTATTCGTATTTTGGTGGGGGATAAGGTTACGGTGGAAATGACCCCCTATGACTTGACCAAAGGGCGTATTGTATTTCGCGAAAAGCCAGGTTTTGTTCACACCCCGCGCTAAAATCACCCCGCAAACGGTTTTTGCATTTATCAAAAAATCTATACTTTATTGCTTGCTATTTTATAACAATGGTTTAAGACAGAATAAGCCTATTGGTTATATTTACTGATTTTATATAAAATTATTATTATAGGAGAAATAGCAATGACGACCGCATTAAATAAAGTATTTTTATTGGGTAATTTGGGTGCCGACCCCGTTATCCGCAACACGCAAAAGGGTGAAAAAGTTGCCAGTTTCCGCATCGCCACATCCGACCGATGGAAAGACCAAGAAGGCAATGTGCAAGAACGCACCGAATGGCACAATATTGTTATATTTGGCAAGGCCGCCAACATCGCCGAACGTTTTCTAAACAAAGGTAGCCGCGTCATGATAGAAGGCCAATTGCGCCACCGCAAATGGCAAGACCAAACATCTGGCCAAGATAAATTCATTACCGAGGTTGTGGTAAGTGCCTTCAACGGGCAATTACATTTGCTTGACGGCCGTGGCAGTGCGGGCGGCATGGCCGAGGGTGGCCGCGACAACGGTGGCGGGGGATCATCAGGTGGTGGCATGGGCGGCGGTATGGACAGCGGCGGCGCCAAGGGCAAACCCGATATGGATGACGATATTCCATTCTAGAAAAAAAATCATCGTGCCATTCATGGGGCGCGCCAAAAATAATTGCCAAAACCCTGATTGTAAATGATGTAGCCAATGATGTAGCATGGGGCTTCATGCGCCTTCATCATCTTGCCTTCATGTTAAGATGATATTAAGATAAACCTCATAGAAAAAATATTAGGGCGCGCCACGCACCATCCATTACCACAACCAACCACAGGCATCAGATTTTTTTAAAGCATAGAAAACGTGATAGAAGAAAACATAACCCAGATAAAAAAAAACATAGCCCAGGCCGCAACAGCGTCGGGGCGCACCGCGCAGGATATAACCTTCATCGCGGTCAGCAAAAACCATGGGTTGGATAAAGTACGCATCGCCCACCAACAGGGCTTGGTGCATTTTGGCGAAAACAAATTGCAAGAAGCGATGGATAAATTTACCGACGCCGATTTGCGCCAAAAAATAACTTTGCATTTTATCGGTCATATGCAAAGCAACAAGGTCAAAAAAATTGTCAGGTTTTTTGATGTCATCCACAGTGTCGACCGACCATCGGTTGCCGAAGCCCTTGCCAAGGAAAAAGAAAATTGGCAAGAAGCCAAACCCTTTCCCCAATTGCTTATCGAAGTTAACGTGGGTAAGGAACCACAAAAAAGCGGCGTGATGCCCGAAGACCTTGAAAAATTTTTTTATTACTGCCGCGACCAACTTGCGCTACCCATTGTTGGCTTGATGGCGATTTTGCCGCTCGACTTACCGCCCAGCCCCTTTTTCGTTTTGTTAAAACAACTAACAGAAAAATATCAATTGCCCCAAGCATCAATGGGCATGACCCACGATTACCCCCAAGCCATCGAACTTGGCGCCACCATGGTGCGCATCGGCACGGGCGTTTTTGGCACACGCTAGCTAGGGCAAGCCCTAGAACCGAACTGTTTGGCGATGGAGAGAGAAAAAGCCTTTCATCAAGCACGGTGTCGGGGTGCATTTCGCCCTCGACTCCAAAATAACAAGCTTGGTTCTAGGCGCAGCCTAGAAAGTTGCGGTGCGCAGCACCTAGGCGAAGCCTAGCGGTTGGCCGCTTCGGCGGCGGTGAAGGCCGTCATGTTGATGATGCCGCGGGTGGTGGCGGCGGGCGTCATGATATGCGCCACATGGTTACAACCCATCAAAATTGGTCCTGTCGAAATCCCCTCGGCCGCCACCATCTTCACCATGTTGTAGCAAATATTGGCAGCATCCAGGTTGGGGAAAACCATCAAATTCGCCGCGCCCTTTAATCGATTATCCATCAAAAAATTGGCGCGAATGGTTTCATCAAGCGCGGTGTCGGGGTGCATTTCGCCCTCGACCTCAAATTGGCAAGATTTTTTCAAACGCGCCACCGCACGGCGCATTTTTTTCGCCGAATCCGATTCAGACGAACCAAAGTTAGAATGGGAAAGCAACGCAACCTTTGGCGTTATGCCAAACAATTTCATCACATCGGTCGCCATCAATGTCATTTCTTCCAATTCCTCTTCGCATGGGTTGTGCGAAACATGGGTGTCGGTAAAAAACAGCGGCAGGGTGGGTTGACCAAATGTTTCCAGCACCAACATATAAAGACTGTGCATGTCTTTGTATTTTTCATTCACCCCCAAAATATTGCGAACATGTTTTAAATGGCGATGAAAAACCCCAATGGTGCCGCATATCAAACCATCGGCTTCGCCGCGTTTAACCATCAACGACCCAATAACGGTGTTCGACGTCCGCACCATCGTTTTGGCATATTCGGGCGACACGCCTGACCGCCCCAAATGCTGATGATATTCCGTCCAATAGGCATGGAACCTATCGTCTTGCTCGGGGTCGCAAATCTCTACGTCTTTGCCCAAGGTTAAATTCAAATTTAATTTTTTGATCCGATCTTCTATCACCTTGGGGCGGCCCACCAATATCGGGCGCGCAAAATTTTCTTGAATAATAATCGGCAGGGCGGATAATATCCGTGGGTTTTCCCCCTCGGCGTAAACTATCCGCTTGTCCGACTGGCGTGCCGCAACATTGATGGGGCGCATAATTTGGTGGGTGCGGGTGGTCATGCCCGCCAATTGTTCGCGATATTGTTTTATGTCGGCGATGGGGCGGGTCGCAACGCCCGTCTTCATGGCCGCCTCCGCCACTGCCGACGAAACCGCAACAATCAACCTCTCATCCAACGGTTTGGGAATGATATAATTTTTACCGAAAGATAATTCGGTCAAGCCATAGGCGCGTAATGTTTTTTCTTCGACCGCTTGCTTGGCCAATTCGGCAATGGCCATCGACGCGGCTTGCTTCATGGGTTCGTTAATTTCTGTCGCCCCAACATCCAACGCGCCGCGAAACAAAAATGGAAAACAGAGAACATTATTGACCTGGTTGGGATAATCCGACCGCCCCGTGCAGATAATGGCGTCTTGGCGAACTTTTTCTATTTCTTCGGGGCGAATTTCGGGTTCGGGATTGGCCAACGCCAATATCATCGGGTTTTTCGCCATCGATTTCACCATATCGCCCGTTACCACCTTGCCTGAAGACAACCCCAAGAAAATATCGGCGTCCTTGATAACCGATGCCAAGTTTCTATCTTCCTTCACATCGGCGCGGGCAAATTGTTGTTTGAACTCATCCATCCCCTTGTTACGCCCCGCCCAAACCAAACCTTCTTTATCGCATACCCAAATATTTTCTTTCTTCGCCCCCAGGCTTATCAAAAAATGCAAACAAGATAACGCCGCCGCCCCCGCGCCCGACGCCACAATTTTCACCGACCCTATATCTTTCTTCATTACTTCCAGACCATTTTTTATCGCCGCCCCCGCGATGATGGCGGTGCCATGTTGGTCGTCATGGAACACCGGAATTTTCATTTCCTTTTTTAACCGTTGTTCGATAACAAAACATTCGGGGGCCTTGATATCCTCCAGGTTGATGCCGCCAAATGTTGGCTCTAGGCTTTTGATAATTGTGATTAATTTTTCTGGGTCTTTCTCTTCTATCTCAATATCAAAAACATCAAGGTCGGCAAATTTTTTAAACAACACCGCCTTCCCCTCCATCACGGGTTTGCTGGCCAGGGGGCCAATATCGCCCAAACCCAACACCGCCGTGCCGTTCGATATAACCGCCACCAAATTACCACGCGCCGTCATGTCAGAAACATTCAGGGGATCTTTCACAATTTCCTCGCAAGCGGCGGCGACCCCTGGCGAATAGGCCAAGGACAGATCGCGCTGGCTGTTCAATGGTTTCGACGCCACCACCCGCAATTTTCCCGCTGGTTTTTGCTTGTGATAGGCTATGGCCTCCATCCGTAATTGTTCGGTGGCATTTTTGGGCGCGTCCATGTCGCCCTCCACCGCTTGCCCGCGCCCATGGTTATAAGCAGGATTGTGAGCGGGGTTATGACCGCTGGCGTCGCGCATTTTTTTATCGGGTGATTTTTTATCGGCGCTCATAAGTTATTATGTAATATATTTTTTTTGCCGATGCAATTTTTTATTTTTGATAAATTATAAAAAATAAAATGACTTAGAATTTACTTTTGAAATCTATACGGAAATTTTGCACAACGTCGCTCGGACCTTTTTTATAAGGAAATGCCCAAGAAATAACGATAGGACCAATGGGGGTGATAAAACTGCCGCCAAGACCCCAAGAAGCCCGCAACCCACCGTCGTCGGCAATACCAGCCAAACCCTTTTCATCGGGCAAGGACAAAATACCAATGTCATTAAAAACAATAAATTTAGCACCAAGGTCGGATAGGAAATCTATCGGGATGCGCAATTCGGTGCTTTGTGTGAAATATTGCCGTCCACCAACGAAAACCCGGGCGGTATTGCCCGCGGCATTAAAGCCCGTGTAGCTGGGGCCTGCGGCATTGTCTTGGAACCCGCGTAGGTTTTGCCCGCCAAGGTAAAAACGGTCGGCAACCGAAACTGTTTTGCTATTAAAGGGGAAAATATAACCCGCATCGATACCAACCGCCAAAACAGGGTCGTTGGTCAAACCGATAGCAATAGGCATGTAACCCGCCGCCGTGGCCGAAGTGCGCAGGTAATAAATGTCGCCGCCAAGCCCCGCCAAGTCATTGCCAAAGGTAGCATACAACCCCGACCGCGGGTTGTTGGGGTTGTCGCGCGTATCATAAGATATCTGTTGACCAAATATAGAGTTTAAAAAATTGCCTTCAGCATTCGAACCGCCCGCCGCGTTCCTTAATTGATTATAATAAATATTATAATAAAAATATTGCGAGAAGTAGCGATTATAATTGAAGCGGAAACCAACCGAACCCCCCGTGCGGGTTTGCGTAAGTAAGTTGGCGGTGTTGGTGTTAACGGTGCGATAAAGGCTGGTCGTCATCGCCAGGTCTTTATCCGCCAAAAATGGTTCGGTGTAGGCAATGGTGTAAGATTGTCCAAAGGTTTTACCCTGTCCCGAGGTAATAGGAATGGCAAATTGTCCCGAGATATTTAATATCCGCGCCGTGCCCAGCAAATTATTTTCACCAAAGGTCACGCCGAAAATAATCCCATCCTTTGTCGAATAACCCGCGCTGAAATTAAGCGCACCCGTGGAGGTTTCCTGCACCTTCAAGATAACATCAACCCTATCGGGGCGGCCAGGCACGGGGACCAATTTTGGCTCAACACTGCTAAAATATCCAGTATTTTGAATGGCTTGGAAACCGCGGCGCACGGCATCTTCATCCAACGGGTCGCCCTCCGCGAATGATAATTTGCGCCTAATAATACTATCCAACGTTCGACCATTACCCTGAATAACAATGCGGTTGATATATTGCCTTTGCCCCTGGACTACTTCAAACGATACATCGACCGTTTGGGTGTCGGGGTGGGTGACGGTTTTGGTTACCACCCTCATGAATGGGTAATTATAATCATCGCGCAACGCCTGAACAATATCGCGTTCGGTTTTTTCGACCGAAGATATTTTATAATAATTTCCCTTGCGCACCGCGATATAACTTTTCATTTTATCAATCGGTATGCGTTTGATGTTGCTGGTTAGGTTTATCTTATCCACCCGATAACGTGGCCCTTCTTTGATAGAATAGGTGATGGTGAAATCTTCGCGCGATTTATTTAATTGCGTGGTGGCGGATGTCACCGCGGCATCAACAAAGCCATTTTCGCGATAAAAACGTAGCAAGTTATCTTGGTCAGTCTTGATACGGTTGGGGTCATAACGGTCGGTGGTGCTGAAAAAACGCAAGGGGTTATAAACGCTTGAAAGCAAATTGTTGCGCAATGCTCCATCAGAAAAACTATTGTTGCCATAAAATTCAAACGCGCCAACCCTTGGTGCCCTGCCTTCATTGATTTCAAAAACCAATTGCACGCGGTTGTTGCCAATATCTATTAATTTGGGCGACACATTGGCTTGGAAAAAACCGCGTTGCAAATAAACTTGCTGGATAATATTAACCGCCTTTTTCACCGCGGCGCGCGAATAAATGGCGCGGCGTTTGATGTTGCTGTTCTGCGCCAACACCATCAAAAAATCTTTATCTTCCACTTCGCTGTTACCTTCGAAGGCAACTTCGTCAATCACGGGGCTTTCCATAATTTTTACCGTCACCACGCCATTGTTTTCTTCCAAGGTTATCAAAGCAAACAACCCTGTGTTATTAAGGATACGCAACGCATCATTGCCAAGCGTATCCGACCAACGGTCGCCGATTTTAAATGGTAAATAAGCCAGCACGGTTGCGGGTTCTATTTTTTGCGCCCCAAGAACGCGAACGGTTTTGATGATATTGCCCGTGGTGTTTTGATTATTACGCGCGCCATCGTTACCAAAACTTGGCGGGGCAACATTTTGCGTCCCCATGGGAAGGGTTGACGGCGCACCCTGGCCTTTATCGTCTTTTTTGGGTTGCGCATTAGGTTGAATGGAGTCAATGGCTGGTTTTTGCACAGCGGGCGCACCAATTTGGGCATGGGCCTCGCTCGCCATCATGCCCGCCACCGCCGCCACGCTTGCGGCACCTATAAACAAACCATTAACAACATGCCATCCGCCTTGCGGGTTTATCAAACTATGCAACAAAGATAACCCCAACAAACGGGCGCGGCGACTACCCATTTTTTGTGTTTTATTTGCCTCAACGCCCGTCGAAGATAAGGCATCGGCTGGCGCAGCAGCGGAGGATGAAGAGGAAAAGGGCAAAAAATAAGGCAAGAATAAACACTCCTGATAAAATATCAACAGTCCTGTCTATAAAAGTTAGCCATATAAAAGTCAAACTATCAAGCCAGAATCCAGGGTTGGTAGATGTTGTTTCTAGGCATCTTATCCATCATTCTATCTTGGTGATGGATTGTTGATGCTGTCCTTGATACCTATCATCTATATTTTATCTATTTATTGCTGATTTGTAATATATATCAACCTTCTATAAACAGTGGCAACAGCCTAAAAACAGCCTGCGCAACTAAAATGTGCAAAAATTTACCCCCCTAGATAATAATAAATAATATTGACAAGAAAATATTATCCAGTCTAAGATATAGTAAAATTGAGAGTTGTGGGAGGCTTTTTCTAAAACTTTTCCTTAGTCCGTGTTATAATAGTATTTGTAGGTCATTCCGAAAAACTAATAGAAATATTAGCGGCATAAACCACCATGCTAGCAACAACATAGAAAATGAGAAAAATGTTACAAGACATGGCACTTCGAATTTCTCGATGATAACAAATAGCAATTATCTTTCACAATATAAGGAGAAAAAAAATGCTAAATAGAAAAAACTTTGTAAAAGGTTTGGGGGTCAGTGCTTTTGCCCTGTCTTTCGGTCTTTTATCAATGACCTCGGTGGCCGCCGCCGCAGATAAAGTCCTAAAAATTGGCTTTGTCGGCGTTACGTCGGGTCCTGCCGCGGCATGGGGCACGTCGAACGTTCGTTCGATGCAAACCCGCGCTGATTGGTTAAATGAAAAAGGCGGCGTCAAAATTGGTGCCGATACTTACAAAATCAACATCGTTACCTTTGACGACAAAAAAGATCCAAAATTGGCTGTTGCTGGTTTTGAAAAAATGGCGAGCCAAGGCGTTCGCTATGTTGTGGGTCCTAACACCGACGAAGGTGCTATCCCCGCTTACGATGTGGCTGTAAAACGCGGTATTGTGTATTTTCCATACGCTTTTGCCAAACAACTTTACACCAAGGGTGACTCCAACGCATATTTAGCTATGATAGCTAATTATGAATCTGGCCCAACCATTTACAAATGGTTAAGCAAAAACAAAGGCGTCAAAAAAGTCGCTTTTGTTGCTGCCAACGATTCTGACCCCATTTCACAACGTGATAGTGGTGTTGCGGCAGCAAAAAGCCTCGGCTTAGAAGTGGTTGATGGTTCAACGACTTATAAATCGGGCACCACGGACTTCAATCCTATCATCAGCCCTGTCTTGCAAAAAAAACCTGACTTGATTGTTCTTTCTGGTGTTGCCCCCGCGGCCGCCCCATTGTTGATCAAATCAGCACGTGAATTGGGCTACAAAGGATTGTTATCCACCGAAACCGCACAAAACGCCGACGAATTAAAAAGCGCGGGCGCAGCGGCGAATGGCTTTATTTCTTTGGGCGGTGCTTCCACCCCCGAATTGGCATCAGACACCATGAAGGAATTTGCTGTCCGTTACAAAAAGAAATTTGGCGTGTATGACGACGAATCAAATACCAAAGTCTATGCTTTGGAATATATCGTTGAAGTCTTAAAAGCCAATCCTAAAGCGGTTGACGATGTTGCAGAGTTCAAAAAAACTGCTCAAACATTTAGCGTTAAAAATCCCTTTGTCAAAACCAATGCGCCCATGACCTTTGTCGGCAAAGCGTATTTTGGGAAAAAACAACAAATTTTTGTTCCCATGGTGGTTAACCAATATGAAAACGGGTCTTTCAAAACCCTCTTCATTGGTAAAGTTGACTAATCAAAATCATCTTACATTTATTTGAAGATGTGTATCCCCCACCACTTTGTTTAGAAATGGTGGGGGATATTTTATGTAAAATAAATAAAATTGTTTACAAATCAAAAAAAATATAGCACAATCGCGCCGCTTTACACGAATAGGCAAAATAATTTTTGACGTGTGGGGCTATATTAAGGGAGGGAGACAGCGAGCGATGGAATTAATTATCGTCAATGGTTTTTATTTGGGGGCGCAATACGCGCTCATCGCCCTGGGGCTGACCCTTATCTTTGGTTTGATGAATGTGCTTAACTTTGCCCACGGGCAAATGTTTGTGTTGGGTGGCTTTGTAACCTACACCGTAACGAAAAATTTGTTTGCCGCCTTTCAATTGCCGCTTGCCGTGGCTTTTGCGGTGGGTCTGCTCAGCGCGGTTGTTGTCCTTATGGTGGTGGGGGCACTGTTCGAAAGATTATTATTCCGCACCGTGATGAAACGTTCCAAACGCGACGAAAGCACCATGTTGTTAGCGGCGGGCACCGCGTTTTTGCTTGATAGCGTCATTTTGATTATGTTTGGCCAACAGCAAAAGGGGATGCCCGACGGCAAAAACCTGATAGAAGGCATTTTCCATTTCCATAATGTTAGCATCGCCTATGACAGGTTGTTGATAGCTGGTATTTCTATATTAATGATTGTTACTTTTATTTTGTATATGCAATGGAGCAAGACGGGCCGCGCCATGCGCGCCTTGGCCCAAGACAAAATGGCCGCCACCTTAATGGGCGTTAATGTCGACCATTATACCATGCTGGGTTTTGCCTTTGGTGCCGCCTTGGCGGGTGTGGTCGGGGGGTTATTGTTTTTGGTAACGGGTATCAATTCTGGCTTGGGCGACCCAACATCTATCAAGGCCTTCACCATGGTTATGCTTGGTGGCGCGGGCGTGGTATCGGGCGCGATTTGGGGCGGGTTTATTTTGGGAATGTTGGAATCGGTTTTGTTATCATTGTTGCCGCTGATTGGGCTTGGCGACCTAACCCATTTTATTATTTTTGCTTCCCTGATGGTGTTTTTATCCATCAGGCCCCAGGGTTTGATGGGCAAACCATGGGGTTAAACTAGGGGGGTTGAACGCAACCACACCATCATCTATTCATTATTATCTAACAACAAAGCATCATCATGAAAAAAATATTTTTTAATGTAAAATTTATTACCTTCCTTGTGACGGTGGTTTTGTTTTTGTTCGTCGTTCCCAGTATTTTGATTGCCGACAAAAATTGGTATGTCATGGGCAATTTGATAGATATTGCCTTGCTTAGTTTTATCAGCCTGGGCGTGTGGTTGACTTTTTACATGGGGCGTATCAATATTGGCCAAGGGGCATTTGCCTTGATGGGCGGTTACATTTCGGCCTATTGTGTTTCGAAAATGGGTTTTTCCTTTTGGGCATCGCTACCCCTTGCGGGTTTGGGCGCCAGTTTTATCAGCCTGCTGATTGGCTTTCCCATTTTGCGTTTGCGCGGGGTTTATTTTGCCATGGTGTCCCTCACCCTGACCCAGGTCACCACCCTGTTGGCTTTATCGCAAACCATGCAGCGTTTTACCGGTTCATCGCAAGGCATCACGGGTTTGCCCACCCCCAGTGCCCTTACCATTTTTGGTGTGACATTGTTTCCTGATTTTGCCACCCTGCCCGATGTTAAGGTTGGGTTTTATTATTTGGCGGTTATCGTGCTGCTTATTGCTATTTTATTGATGTATCGCTTGGTGCATTCGCGCCAAGGCATTTTGTCGCGGTCGTTACAGCAAAACGAAGAATTGGCAAGTTCCATCGGGGTTGATGTGGCGCGCCTCCGCCTTATTTCTTATGCTATTTCGTCATTCCTTGGCGGGGTTGGCGGGGCGATATTCATTGCTCATTTGCAATCCATTTCTCCCTCCGCCTTCGTGGTGAAGGATTCGGTTGATTTCATGCTCTATTGCTTCGTGGGTGGTTTGGGCAATGTGTTTGGTCCCATCATCGGGGCCAGCGCGCTTTATTTTGCATGGGATTGGTTGTCGGTCATGGGTGATTATCAATTGTTTATCTACGCCACCATGATGATATCGCTGATGTTATTTTTACCCAATGGCTTGTTGTCAATTAGTTGGTCTGAATTATTAAACGCGCGCCGCGAACGTAAAGAAAGCACCGAGATGATGCAAAGTAATACAGGGCTGTCGGGCGCGAAGAGTAAGAATAAAAAATCCAAAAAAACATCGACAACATCGACAAGGGGGAAAAAATAAATGAGCGGCGAATTTTTTAGCGTTAAAGAAATTACCAAAAAATTTGGTGGTTTGACCGCGGTCAATAAAATTTCGTTCGATGTGAAAAAGAACGAAATCCTGTCGGTGATTGGTCCCAACGGGGCGGGGAAATCGACATTGTTTAAACTTATTTCTTCATTTTTATTGCCAACCTCGGGCCAGGTTATTTTTGAAGGCAAACGCATATCGGGCCTGGCACCCCATTTGGCGGCGCGGCGCGGCGTGATTAGAACTTTCCAAGAAACCACCATATTCCGCAACATGTCGGTGTTGGATAATGTTATCACCGCGCACCATTTGCAAGCCAAAGCCAATTTGTTTGGATTTTTTATCAATTCAAAAAATGCCAGGTTGGATAACAAACGATTCCAAGATTCGGCGATGGAGATATTAAAACTGGTCGGGTTAGAAAAGGTCGCGAACGAATTTGCCCTTAACCTGCCCCATGGTTATTTACGCGCCCTGGGTATTGCCATTGGGTTATCGGCCGCGCCAAAAGTTTTGCTGTTGGATGAACCATTTGCTGGCATGAATATGGAAGAAACCGCCGCCGCCGTCAAAATGGTTTATGCCATTAGAAAAAAAGGCATCACGGTTTTGTTGGTCGAGCATGACATGCACGCGGTGATGCAAATTTCTGACCGTATTGTGGTTTTAAACTTTGGTGAAAAAATCGCCGAAGGTTCGCCGCGCGATATTCAAAATAATGAGAGGGTTGTTGAGGCTTACCTGGGCGTCAAGGACGATAGCATCGGCATATAAAAAAGGAATACAAAGACATGACAAAAAATATTTTAGAAATCAAAAATATCATCCTTAATTATGGCAAGGTGAGGGCTTTGAAAAGCGTATCGCTGGAGGTGAAGGCGGGCGAAACCGTCGCCTTGATAGGAACAAACGGCGCGGGGAAATCATCCACCTTACGCGCCATCACGGGGCTTCGCCCCATTGCCAGCGGTGAAATTTATTTTCAAGGTGAAAAAATAAACGGCCTGGCGGCGGAAACTTTGGTTAAAAAAGGCATCGTCATGGTGCCCGAGGGTCGCCATGTTTTTCCATTCATGTCGGTGAAGGACAATTTGTTGATGGGCGCTTTCACAAGGCATGATAAAAAAGGAATTGCCGATGATTTGGAAAAAATGTTGGTGAAGTTTCCGCGCCTCAAAGAACGTTTTAACCAGCAGGCCTCGACCATGAGCGGTGGCGAACAACAGATGTTGGTGATTGGCCGTGCCCTGATGGCGCGTCCCAAACTATTGTTGCTGGACGAACCATCACTGGGCATTGCCCCGAAATTGGTGCAAGACATCGCACGCTCCATCATCAGCATTAATCGCGATGACAATGTGTCGGTGGTGTTGGTCGAACAAAATTCGCAATTGGCCATGAGTATTTCCCACTACACTTACCTTATCAGCACGGGCGAAATAGCCATGAGCGGCGAATCAAAAAAATTACGCAACAACCCGCAAATCAAAAAAATGTATTTGGGCGGATAGCATTCAACAATGAAAATCGCCATTATCAACCCCAATTCAACCGCCAGCATGACAGAAAAATGTCGCTTGGTGGCAGAAAAAATAAAAAACCCTGGCACCGAAATTATTGCCAGCAACCCCACCGACACCCCTGCCTCTATCGAGGGGCATTATGACGAGGCCATGAGCCTGCCATCCCTGTTACGCGAAATGAAAAAAGCCGAAGCCGCGGGGGCGAACGGTTTTGTCTTGGCCTGTTTCGATGATCCTGGGCTTGGTGCTTGCCGCGAAATTGTTGCGGGGCCCGTGCTGGGCATTTGCGAAGCGGCGATGCACGCTGCTTCCATGTTGGCAACGTCTTTTTCGGTGGTGACAACTTTGCAACGGTCGGTGCCGATTATCGAAGAATTGGCACACAAATACGGCATGGCGCATTTTTGCCGCAAGGTGCGCGCCGCCGATATTCCCGTGTTACAATTAGAAGAAGAAGGACGCAAGGGCGACGAAGCCCGACAAAAAATTAAAGATGAAATCATGCGCGCGGTGCGCGAAGATAATTGCGAAGCCATTATATTGGGTTGCGCGGGCATGGCCGACCTGACCAAGGATTTGAGCAAGGCCTGCGGCTTGCCCGTCATCGACGGTGTGGCAACCGCGGTGAAGATGTGCGAAGCCATCATCGGCGCTGGGCTTAGCACCAGCAAAATAAATTCTTACGCCTATCCCCGCACCAAGGGCTAATTTTTTTACACTATAAAAATATTGTGTGCGTGGCTTTTTCCAACGCCCACCCTTTCATGGTTGCCAACCCGCACCATTTTGCCATTCGCTACATAAATTTGTCTTCGCGCGCCACCCATAAGCGTAATCCAAACGCGTAATATCACCAATAAAAAACCGATAAAAAACCTAGCAAAAACAGAAATAAAATGCAAAATACAGCGCAAATAGTAATTAAGTAAATAGAAAGTAGCGAATCGAGGAAATTCAAGAATAAATATCTATTTTTTGTCTAAAAATGCAAAATTTTTTTAAAATTTCGATTTAATAAAAAAAATTTCCTACTTTGCTTGACCTTAAAAAGAAAAGAGTTTATATTCGAAAATGTTCCAGACAATAATGTTTGGAACATTTTTTATTTACAATCGTTTTTACTCATGAAAGGAGAAACGAACATGAAAAAAATCTTTGCTCTTTTAGCTCTGACCTTTATTATCACTTCATCCGCGGTTGCTGCCCAAGCTGCCAAGGTTGACAAAGCCAAGTGCGACCAATTGAAACTATTGGATACTGCTGGCACAACCACCATGACTCCAGAAGATAAAAAATATTTAGAAGATTGCAAAAAAGCAAAACTATAATATTTAACTTCTAGCAAAAAGTTTATTTTTGAAGGCATCTGTTTTTTCTTAAAACAGATGCCTTTTTTATTTTCCAATATTTTATAATGGTTAGTAAATCAGTGATAGCATAACTTGCTGTGCTTCAAAAATTAACTTGCATAACTTATCCGAATGATAAACTTGTCATTCGTCATAATCTTAGCAAAACTATAAGAAATATACCTCATGAAAAAATTATCTCTCATGCCAGCTATTGCTTTGGTTCTTGTCGCCAATGCTTCGGCTGACAACATGAAAGCCCAATGCGATAGGTTAATGAAAATGGACGAAGATTTATTAACGCCCGCACAACAAAAAACAATAGAAAAATGCGAAGAAATGATTGACCGTGATTGTTGTTGCCATGATTCTTGCCGCTGGCGACACCAACATCGACATCGACATCACATGCAATAGACTGACACAAATGGGTAAGACACTATTGACGCCCGCACAATAAAAAAAATTTATTTTTAAAGACATCTGTTTTTTATTAAAACAGATGTCTTTTTTATTTAGCCATTTTTTATAATTGGTAGCAAGTTAGCGATAATACAAGTTGCTACGCCTCAACAATTGCTTTACATCATTCCTACGCCTGGCAATCCCGTCGGTCGTAACAATCTTAACAAAACTAAGGAGTATACCTCATGAAAAAAATATCTCTCATGATCGCTATTGCTTTGGTTCTTGCCGCTAGCGCTTCTGCTGGCAACATGAACGCCAAATGCGATAAGTTGATGAAAATGGACAAAGCCTCATTGACTCCTGCGCAACAAAAAACAATGGCAAAATGCCAAAAAATGTAATTCGTTTTTTTGATTAACAAAAAAGTTTATTTTTTGAAGGCATCTGTTTTTCTAAACAGATGCCTTTTTTATTGCTCCATTTTTTGGCGCGCCGACCAACCTTGCCCCGAACAAACCACCGCAAGATTCGCCAATACTATGAACCAAAAATATACTATAGGAAAACAAGCAAACGATTCAAAATTATATTGCAAAAAAATTAAAATTAGCCTATAGGGGGATTGATTGGCAATTTCGCCTATCGCAACATCCTAATTTATATATAGAAAAGGAAACAATCATGAAAAAATTATCTTTCGCCATGATCACTGGCTTGCTTCTTACCTCGGCTGTTATGGCGAGCGAAGGCGAAGTCAACAAAGCAAATTGCGACAAAATGATGAAAATGGATAAAGCATCCATGAGTGCCGCTGACCAAAAAATGATGAAAAAATGCGAAAAAATGATGAAAATGTAATTCGTTTTTTTGATTAACAAAAAAGTTTATTTTTTGAAGGCATCTGTTTTTCTAAACAGATGCCTTTTTTATTGCTCCATTTTTTGGCGCGCCGACCAACCTTGCCCCGAACAAACCACCGCAAGATTCGCCAATACTATGAACCAAAAATATACTATAGGAAAACAAGCAAACGATTCAAAATTATATTGCAAAAAAATTAAAATTAGCCTATAGGGGGATTGATTGGCAATTTCGCCTATCGCAACATCCTAATTTATATATAGAAAAGGAAACAATCATGAAAAAATTATCTTTCGCCATGATCACTGGCTTGCTTCTTACCTCGGCTGTTATGGCGAGCGAAGGCGAAGTCAACAAAGCAAATTGCGACAAAATGATGAAAATGGATAAAGCATCCATGAGTGCCGCTGACCAAAAAATGATGAAAAAATGCGAAAAAATGATGAAAATGTAATTCGTTTTTTTGATTAACAAAAAAGTTTATTTTTTGAAGGCATCTGTTTTTCTAAACAGATGCCTTTTTTATTGCTCCATTTTTTGGCGCGCCGACCAACCTTGCCCCGAACAAACCACCGCAAGATTCGCCAATACTATGAACCAAAAATATACTATAGGAAAACAAGCAAACGATTCAAAATTATATTGCAAAAAAATTAAAATTAGCCTATAGGGGGATTGATTGGCAATTTCGCCTATCGCAACATCCTAATTTATATATAGAAAAGGAAACAATCATGAAAAAATTATCTTTCGCCATGATCACTGGCTTGCTTCTTACCTCGGCTGTTATGGCGAGCGAAGGCGAAGTCAACAAAGCAAATTGCGACAAAATGATGAAAATGGATAAAGCATCCATGAGTGCCGCTGACCAAAAAATGATGAAAAAATGCGAAAAAATGATGAAAATGTAATTCATTTTTTTCATTAACAAAAAATTTATTTTTTGTAGGCATCTGTTGTTTAAACAGGTGCCTTTTTTATTACCTTTCATCCTACGCAGCCAGGGATTTTTCTTTTGACTCGCGCGGCTATTTTTGATAATATAAAAATTATAAATAACAGGGTTTGACAATATGCCGTAAGGCAATTTACCCATGCCATTATCATGGCTTACCACTCAAAAAAACCTATCGACTAGCTTAACCTTAATCACCCATGAAAAAATATTTTATTTGCCTCGCCCTTATCCTTTCCCTCACCCTCGGGCATAACCTGTCCGCTCGCGAACAGTTGGAGGCTGGCCAAGAAGGCAAAATGTTATCCTACCTATGCAAGGGCAAGGCGTCCGAACGTCAATCGATGCGCGACCTTATTAATGTTTTGAGCAATCGTATCAATGTAAAACGCGTGCAGTTAACCCCAGGCAATTGTTATTTAGCCAGCGGCAAAACAGATGGTCGGCGTTACCTGGGGCTTTTCGACCCGATAGAATTCGATGAAATATTTTATATTATAAAATAATCCTTTCAATCGTATTGCCGCTTGAATTTTTAAGCGGCATGCTCTAATCATTTTCTTGATAGGCCTGTAGCTCAGGGGTCAGAGCGGACCGCTCATAACGGTTTGGTCGCAGGTTCGATTCCTGCCAGGCCTACCATTTTTATTTTGAAAAAATGACTAGCTGGCATGTTTATTCATAAAAAACCATTTGGCATTATGTCATGACCCCTTCCCCATTGCATGGTCAATTGGTTGCAGAAATTGTTTGGCGCTGTAAACAACGCGGCACCAAGGAATTAACCATGCAATTAACCAATTTTTTTGCGGAAGAGATTGAAACCAATTTTGATGGTTGGCAAGAAGACCAATTGCACATGCTTATTAATTTTTTAAAACAAGATGAAGAAGATTTGCTGGATTTTTTTATCGCCGCCCCCACCAAGCAAACATTGCGCAACATGCTTCATCGATACAAAACATGACCCGCAATATTTTTTTCACGGCTGAAAATATCATCGACCAGCATTTCCAAGATTTTAGAAAAAAAATTGGCAAAGATAATTCGCATGACATTACTTTGGTTTCGGGGTTGGTGGAGGAATTTGGGGACGCTCATAATCAAACGCTTGGCGGGGCATCTCCCCCACCGTTGGCCATGGCGGGGTTGTTGGCGCGTTTGGCCAGCAACGAAACAAATAAAAAAAAATTGGTCATTGTTTGTCGCGACCAACAGGAAATGTTGATGCAAAAACAATGGTTGTTGTTTCATCGCCCGCATCTAACAATTTTTTCTTTCCTGCCGTTTGACGACAACCCCGATATTATCCGCGAACGCGCCCTGACTTTATTCGCATTACAACAAAACCACGCTAACTTCGCGGTTGTCACTTGCTACGCTGCGTTGCTGGCCCCTATTGCGCCGCCTTCCTTTTTTGCACAAAAAATATTGTCAATAAAAACGGGTGAGGATTACAACATGGCAGCATTGTTAAAAAATTTAATAACAATGGGTTATGAAACCACGGCGGAGGTTCGAACATTCGGCGACATGGTGCGCCACGGCGGGATTATTGATATTTTCCCCATCATGAATTTATCGTCCAACCAAGGGCAAGCCATGCCCATTCGGATAGATTTCTTTGGCGATAAAATAGAACAGATAAATTATTTTTCGCCGCTGGACCAACGGCGGTTAAAAAATTTGGAAAAAATAGAGGTGGTTAATATTTTGCCTATATCGGAAATACCGCTTGATACCGCAAGCCAGAAAAAATTTTTAAACAACATGCGCGAAGAATTTTCTTTGTCTTTGCCTGGCGAAATTTTTTCTAACAATGTATTAACCCAAAACGATCTGCAATATTATTATCCTTTGTTTTTTGATTCATGTTGTTATTTTTTTGATTATTTGCATGACGACTTTTTGTTCTTTTTTCACGGGCGCGCCGCCACCGAAATAAGCCAACAATTTGCCATCAAGCAAAAGGATTATGAGGAGCGACAAGAAGAATTTGCCATTAAAAAACAAGAACATAAAAAAAATCCCAACCATTTTATTTATCCGCCGTTGCCGCCTGAAAAATCTTCTTTGTCGGTCGAATCCTGGCAACAAAAAATAAAAGATTTTTTTTGCATCCATGAAAAAATGAATGAGGCTGCCCATCTTACATCCGCTACCTCAATGCCCGTCGTTCCCCTGCCCGCTGGTCGCCTTGCCTCGTCCCATACCGCACCCTTAAGCAGTGAAGCGATGGGGGGAAATAACATGCCCCCAAGCCTAGAAGCTGTAAAGTCTGGTTCTAGGCGAAGCCTAGCAAGCGGCGAAGCGATGGGAGAAAATAACATGCCCAATTGGCAAGAATTTATTACCACCCACGTGGTTCAGGCGCGACGGGCGGTGAACAACGCCGTGTTGGGTGCAAAAAATAACGCCGACGCGCCCGACGAAACATTCCAAGAAAAATTGTTGGCGATGATAAAAAAATCACCGCATAGTATTTTGATAGCCGCGCATAACATCGCCAGCCTGCACCGTTGGCAAAAATTATTGACCGATGATACATTGCCGCCCGTGATTGTTTTGGAAGCCAATAGGTCGACCCCAGAAAACAAAAAAAATATAGATGAGGTAATAGAAGATGGCGTAAAAAAAATTTTGCTGGCGGTGTTGCCATTGCAACATGGCGAAAGTTGGCGCGGCGAAAATAATAATATTGATATTATTACCGACCACGATATTTTTCAGGTGGAATTTCAATGGGCGCCGCCCCTTACTGGCAAAAACAGCAAATCGACCATCGAAAAATTAATCAAGGATATTACCACTTTAAAAAAAGGCGATTTGATTACCCATTTGGATTATGGCATTGGACAATTTTTGGGGTTAAAACCCATTACCGCGGGCGGGCAAATTCACGATTGCGTGTCGTTAAGTTATCGCGGTGGCGACAAATTATATTTGCCGATAGAAAATTTGGATAGGTTACAGCGTTACGGCGATTTGCCCGACCCCGCGCCGCCGTTGGATAATATATTGGATAAATTGGGTTCGGCCGATTGGCAAGCCCGCGTGGCCAAAACCCGCGCGCGGATAAAAGAATTGGCGGCCAAGTTGGCGCGCAACGCCGCTTTGCGCCAAACGATTAAGGCGGAATCTTTAATACCCAAAGACAGCGATTATTTAGAATTTGCGTCATTGTTTCCATACCCCGAAACGCGCGACCAGGAGCAAGCCATCAATATCGTCAAAAATGATTTGGCGCAGGAACGCCCGATGGACCGATTGATTTGCGGCGATGTTGGTTTTGGCAAGACCGAGGTTGCGTTGCGCGCCAGTTTTTGCGCGGTGATGGCGGGCAAACAGGTTTTGGTTATCACTCCCACGACATTGTTGGCGCGGCAACATTATCAACATTTTGTGAAACGTTTTAAAAATTTTGCGGTGCGTATTAAACAAATGTCGCGTTTTGTTACCACCAGCGATATTAAAAAAACCAAAGAAGAATTGTCGCGGGGGGGGGTTGATATTGTTATCGGCACCCATGGTTTGTTGCACCGTTCCATCGCGCCAAAAAATTTGGGACTGGTGGTGGTGGATGAGGAACATCACTTCGGCGTTAAACAAAAAGAACGCGCCCGCGAATTGGCAAAAAATGTTCATTTGTTATCGATGAGTGCCACCCCCATACCGCGCAGTTTGCAATTGTCGTTGCATGGTATCAAGGATCTGTCGCTTATCGCCACGCCGCCGCCTGGGCGGTTGCCGATTAAAACCATGGTGGCGCATTTAAACCCGTTTGATTTGAAACGGGTTATCGCCAACGAAATGGCGCGCGGCGGGCAAATTTTTTTGGTGGCACCGCGGGTTAACCAATTGGCGACCATTCACAAAACATTGCACGAACTTATTCCCGATATGAATATCACCATGGCCCATGGCCAAATGCCGAGCGAGGATATTGACCAAGCCATGACCGATTTTGCCGACGGGAAATATCATGGGTTGTTGTCGACCAATATCATTGAAAGCGGTTTGGATTTGCCCAATGTCAACACCATGATTATTTTTCACGGCGACCAATTTGGGTTGGCGCAATTGTATCAATTACGCGGGCGGGTGGGGCGTGGCAACCGCCAGGGTTATTGTTTTATCACTTACCCCAAAGATAAAGTCATAACAAAAAATGCCAAAAAAAGATTAGAATTGTTGGATGATTTAAGCCACTTGGGGGCGGGGTTTTTGCTTGCCAGCCACGACCTGGATATGCGGGGGGCGGGCAATTTGTTGGGCGAAGAACAATCGGGCCATGTGAGGGAGGTCGGCATTGAACTATACCAAAAAATGGTGATGGCAGAAATTGCCAAATTATCCGCCAAAGATTTGGAAATCACCCGCGCGCCCTCGAGCAGCGAAGCGGTAGGGGAAAAAGGTGGGGCGAATGATAATGTCCCCTCAAGCCTAGAAGCTGTAAAGTCTGGTTCTAGGCGAAGCCTAGCAAGCAGCGTTAGCGATAGGGCCAATATTTTGCCCTCAAGTAGCGTCAGCGATAGGACAAACATCTTGCGTGATTGGTCGCCGCATATTGTTTTGCCCTTGGCGGTTGCCATACCCGAAGATTATATTCCCGACGACATGGTGCGGTTGGCATTATACAAAGAATTGTCGGAATCGGTGGATGAAAAAAATTTAAAAAATATCGAGGAATCATTGACCGACCGTTTTGGCGTTATACCACCCGAAACAAAAAACCTGTTGGCGGTGATTGAATTAAAACAATTATGTTACGCCGCGGGGGTGACCGAATTGAAAATATCGCCCCACAGCACCAGCGTCATGTTTTACAACAACCAAGTCAAAAACCCCGATAAATTGTTAACATTGTTAAAAGAAAAAAAGGCACGCATGATAAAAGAAACAAACGGCAAAACCACCACCGAAAAAATTATTTTTCATTTCGCCAACCGCAACCGCGACCAAATGGTCGCCACCAGCAAAACCCTGCTTAAGGCTTTCTGCTAGAGCCAGCAGGTTTGCCAATTTATGATCCGATGGAGTGGATTTATGTCAAGCCTCCCTTGCGACATAAGGGAAGAAGAAAAACAGGGAGGGGCTAGCCAGCCTCCCTTGTGATACAAGGGAGGGAGAAAAATAGGGAGGCAAAGCCGACCATATTTTTCGGGTAGGTTAGACACCGTTTGGTGAAACAAACCCAACCATATTTTTGCCGTAAGCCAACCCCCGTTTGATAAATTCACCTGCCATATTTAACATCGCCAACCCCCGCTAACCTACCTGAAAATTATACTCCACTTCGTGTCGTTAATTTTCTTCCTCCCTTGTAACACAAGGGAAGTATGCTTAGCTTCCTTCCCCGCCCGCAAAAAGAAAAAATGGAACAAACCCAACCATATTTTTGCCGTAAGCCAACACGCGTTTGATAAATTCACCTGCCATATTTTACATCGCCAACCCCCGCTAACCTACCTGAAAATTATACTCCACTTCGTGTCGTTAATTTTCTTCCTCCCTTGTACACAAGGGAAGTTGGTTTTGTTTTTTTTGCAAGCGGTGCATTTTTATCTTTGCTCATTGAGCAATTCGCGATGTTTTTTAAGATCCTCTTCGGCGGATATTCCTAATTCCTGCGCCCGCTCTTCATTACCCTTCGCCCTTTCCTGCTTCGCCAAATCCTGTTTTAGCAAGCCACGATTATTATAGGCCATGGCAAATTGCGGGTTCGATTCTATCGCCCTATCATAATCTTTGATGGCTTCTTCATATAGCTTAAGACCAACCTTCGCCAAGCCACGATTATAATGAGCTTCGGCATCTTGCGGGTTTATTTCTATTGCCTTATCCAAGTCTTTGAGGACTTCTTCATAATGACCAAGTTTACCCTTCACAGTGGCACGATTAATATAGGCTTCGGCATATTGCGGATTTATTTCTATCGCCCTATCATAATCTTTGATGGCTTGGTCATAACTACCAAGTTCGTCCTTCATATTGCCACGATTAACATAGACTTCGGCATATTGCGGGTTTAATTCTATCGCCTCATCATAATCCTTGATGGCTTCTGCGTGATGACCAAGGTTGCCCTTCGCCACGCCACGATTAATATAAGCGTCGGCATATTGCGGGTCTATTCTTATTGCTTCTTCAAAATCCTTGATGGCTTCTTTGTGACGACCAAGTTTGCCCTTCGCATCACCACGATTAACAACATAGACAGCGGTAGATTGCGGGTTCAATTCTATCGCCTTGTCATAATCCTTGATGGCTTCTTCATAATGACCAAGGTTTCTCTTTGCCACGCCACGATTGCTATAGATATTGGCAGATTGCGGGTTCAATTCTATCGCCCTATCATAATCCTTGATGGCTTCTTCATAAGCCATTTGTTCAAGAAATTTATTAGCCTGTTTAAAATAATATTTGGCGTCTTTGATAACAACAATATATTTAGCACGACCATCAAAATCAGGAAATAGCCTATTGCCATCGATAGCAAATAATTCTTCCAATTGATTGCTTATTACTTTTTTCTTATCTTGGTTAATAAAACAATATTCATCATAATCTGGTATGTTATGACCAAACAACACTATCGCCTGTTGCGCTATCATGCGTGGGTGGTGGGTGGTCGGCGGTGGGTAATTGCCAAACCCATGGCAAAGCTTTCACTAAAGAATATTTTTTATTGCTTTGATATTCTGGCGACACGATATTGTCTGCTACTTTTGCTTTCTCAATAAAAAAATCATCTATTTTTTTATCAATATCATCTATAGTCACATTACGAAAATATTCTGCATCAATATCATTAGCTATCACCAAGCCATTGGTTTTATCATCAAGGCAGGCAAAATACAACGCCACCAAGGGATTTAAGCTATAATCAATAAAGCAGGTGCGGGGTTCGACATGTTGAATATCCGCCAATAATTCTAAATCAGGTTTTTTGTCTTTGCTATGACCCGCCATACGAAATTCCGCCAACAAATCTTTTTGCATCTGTAGCAAGTTATATTTTTCTTCATATCCCTTGCCATTCCACAAACATTTTGGCAGGTTTTTAAATTTTTCTATGGTGTCTTCCCCCCACCCCACCCCACGATATGCAGATTTTGTCCAAGGGGTTTCACTACGAATTTTCTTTAGCCAGCTAAGATAACCATCCAAGCTGGTGATGATGGTCGCCCCCGCCCCTTGCGCCTTGGTTTGCACTTCCCCTTGTGGTTTTGTTTCCGCTTGTGGTTTTTGTCCCGTCATTCCCCAACCATAAAAAGATTCGTCCTAGGATAGCAATAAAATAATTACCCCCGAAGCCCAGAAGCGGTAAAAGCTTGGTTCTAGGCAACGCCTAGCAAGTAGCGTCAGCGATAGGGCTTAATATAATGCGCCCTGAAGCAACGAAGCGTTAGGGCAGAACCCGCCCTCAAGTAGCGTCAGCGTTAGGGCTCATATAATGAATGCCCCGACTTGCCGCCCGATTTTTCCAACAATTTTATGTCGGTGATGGTGGCGGTTTTGTCGATGGCTTTTACCATGTCGTAAAGGGTGAGGGCGGCCACGCTAACCGCGGTCATGGCCTCCATCTCTACCCCCGTGCGGCCAAATGTTTTGGTTATGGCGGTAATCACCACCGCTTGGTCGCCGTCAATTATTGCATCAACATCGATGTAGGATAAAGCCAAAGGGTGGCACAATGGAATAAGGTCGAATGTTTTTTTGGCACCGTTGATGCCCGCCAATTTGGCAACGGTTAAAACATCGCCCTTTTTTATATTATTATTTTTGATGGCGATAATGGTTTCGGGTTTCATCACCACCCGTGCCATGGCGCGCGCCATGCGGGCGGTTTCGGGTTTTTGCGATACGTCGACCATCGCCGCCTTCCCGCTTGGGGTTACATGCGACAACTGGGGCGATGATGGTGGTGATGCTTCGGCGGGTAATTTTTTATCGGTCATGATTTTGGGCGCGTGGTTTTATGTAAATAACAATGGGTTTGACGAATGAATCATGGCGTGACAGGCAACAAACACATCGGGCTGTTTCATAAAATATTCGCCGATTAAAAAACCGCGCGCCCCCGCCGCCCACATTTTTTTTATATCGGCGGGGGATGACAAACCACTTTCGGCTATCGGCAATTTTTCTTTGCCTATCATCGCCAACATTTTTTCGCCATCGTTTAGCGATACCGTCAAATCTTTTAAATTGCGATTATTCACCCCAACCAATCTTGATTCCATGTCGTTGGCGCGGGCAATTTCGTCGGGCGAATGGGTTTCCAACAAAACATCCAGCCCTAGGGTCAGGGCGGTTTTTTCTAACTGGCGCGCGGTTTTATCGTCAAGGTGCGACAGGATAAGCAAAATAGCATCGGCGCCATGCGCCGCCGCCTGGTAAATTTGGTAATCGCAAAAAATAAAATCTTTTTGTAAAATGGGTTTTTGGGTCATGCTGGCAACATCTTTCAAATATTGCATCGACCCATGGAATTGTTCGGTTTCGGTTAAAATGCTCAGGGCGGTTGCCCCCGCCGACAAATAATCTTGCGCCAAATTAATCACCGAAAAATCCTGCCTTATCACCCCGCGCGATGGCGATGATTTTTTTAATTCGGCTATCAACGGCATGGTTTGCGCCGCCGCGGCGTCGCGCAACGCATGGTGCAAAGAATGAAATTTCCGACCGATTTTTCGTGGGCCATGCGCCATGGTATCAACATGCGCCGTGCCATCGGCACGCGGGCGGGCATGGGCTTGCTCCATCATGGTGGCCATGGGGGTTTGTTGCATGGCGTTCATCACCTGCTTTTCTTTGCTGGCAAAAATTTCGGCTAATTTGTTACTCATGGTTTTTGCTTGTTTTAAGCTTAAGGTTTTATCTATGGTTTGATTTATAGTTTTTCTGGTGATTGCTTTCAAGGTAAATTTTTGTTAGGGGAATGAAATAAATATATTACAAACCACGGAATATCAACAAAACTGGCTATAAAGCATCTGGCGACACAACACCCATGACCAATAAAAAAAATAACCAACCCGAATTATCAACCGCGCCGCAACGCCCCGCCCTAACCCCGCCGCCCGCCAAAAATCCGCCGTCATTCACCACGCGCCATCACAATTTGGCCAGCCCCGTCATGGGGGCCGCGGTCATGGCGGTCAGCGACGAATTTTTTGCCAACGGCGCGCGCATGATTCAAGACCACGAACCATTGTTTTTCCCCGATAAATATGACGACCATGGCAAATGGATGGACGGGTGGGAAACCCGCCGCCGCCGCCACGGCGGGCACGACCACGCGATTGTGCGTTTGGGCGCGCGCGGGGTTATTCACGGTTTGGGAATCCATACCCATTTCTTCACGGGCAATTTTCCACCCGAAGCCATGGTGGAGGCCGCCATTGTTGACGACAAAAAATTAGCCAATAAAAAAGATTGCCAAAAAACCCTGGACAATATCAAATGGCAACCGTTGCTGGCGAAGGTTAGTTTGCAGGGCGATTCGTATCATTTCTTTACCATCAATAACCCCCATGAATTTAATATTTTGCGCCTGTCCATATTCCCCGACGGGGGTGTGGCGCGGTTTCGGGTTTATGGCGAACCAAAATGCGACTGGGAAGCAAAAAAGGGGCATCACGATATTGAACTTTCGGCGTTAAAATATGGCGGGCGCGTGGTTGGTTATAACGACGCCCATTACGGCAATGTTTCGTCATTGTTGGCGGAACGGCGCGCCATCAACATGGGTGACGGGTGGGAAACGCGTCGCCAACGCAATTTGCCCAGCCATGATTGGTTGATACTGGCCCTGGCGCATGAAGGGATTATTGAAAAAGTAATGGTTGATACCGCCCATTACAAAGGCAATTACCCCGACAGTTGCACCTTGGAAGGCGTCAGATTAAATAACAATATAAGCGACGAAGAATTATTAAAAAATGATAAGCTGGATTGGCAATTGCTGTTACCACCCCAAAAATTACAGGCCGACCATATTCATATGTTTGATAAAAAAAATATAAAAAATATCGATGTCGTGTCGCACATCAGGTTAAAAATATTCCCCGACGGTGGGGTGTCGCGCCTACGCCTTTATGGTCGTTTGCCTGCTTAATAAAAAATATTAAAATATAGAAAAATTTTTTTTTATTATATTTTTTTATTACCGTCAAAAATTCATAAGGTTTTTTTTCTTGCTTTTTGCCCTAAAGGTGGGTATTAAATAGGTGTTCTATGAAAAATCACCGCAAGCGGTCTAATCTATCGCTGGTTGCTTTTTTAGAATGGCCACTGATAGTCGTTATGACATAAATTGTTATAATAATTATTATCATGCCAAACCAACATATTACTATTATTTCACAAGAGGTATCGTATCATGAGTGACATTGAAAGTCGTGTTAAGAAAGTTATTATCGATCATTTGGGCGTCGAAGAAGCGAAGGTGATTCCCACCGCGCGCTTTATTGACGATTTGGGTGCCGATTCGCTTGACACTGTTGAGTTGGTTTTCGCTTTTGAAGAAGAATTTAATTGCGAAATTCCTGACGAAGCCGCGCAAAAAATTGCCACGGTTGGCGATGCAATTACATTGCTGTCTGAAAAAGCTAAATAGTTCTGCTATTCATTTTTTTCAAAAAAAAACAATAACGGCATTTTGTGCCGTTGTTGTTTTTTTTTATATCAGGGGCATTGCCCCACTATATTGATTTTCGCCATGTTTTAGATTATAGTTCGAAAAATTTAAAAACAACAATATAACCATCCAGTAATGAATGATTGATTGAGAGAATATTATGTCAAGACGCGTCGTGGTAACAGGTATGGGAATAGTCAGTCCACTTGGGGTTGGCGTTGACCATGTGTGGGAAAAATTATTAAAGGGCGTATCGGGTATTGGTAAAATCACCCGTTTTGACGCCTCATCCATGGCGTCGCGTATCGCGGGGGAGGTTCCCCGCGGCGGCAAGGCCGACAACAAATTTGACCCCAACGAATGGATAGAATTCAAAGAACAGAAAAAAATGGACCCCTTCATCCAATATGGGTTTGCCGCCGCCAGCATGGCGGTGGAGGATGCTGGCTTGCTCGATTTGCCCGCCGCCACCCGCGAACGGGCGGGGGTGATGATTGGTTCGGGCATCGGTGGTTTGCCAGGCATCGAAAGCGGTTCGATAGAGGTAAAAGAAAAAGGTCCACGGCGTTTGAGCCCATTTTTTATTCCCGCCAATTTGGTCAATTTGGTGGCTGGTTTTATTTCGATAAAATATGGTTGGCAAGGGCCTAACCATGCGGTTGCCACCGCCTGCGCCAGCAGCACCCACGCCATTGGCGATTCGATGAGGTTTATTCGCGACGGTTATGCCGATATTATGTTGGCGGGCGGGGCGGAGGCCGCCATCTGCCCTATCGGTATTGCGGGGTTTTGTTCGGCGCGCGCCCTTTCCACCAAATACAACGAAACCCCAGAAAAGGCATCGCGCCCGTGGGATAAAGATAGGGATGGTTTTGTCATGGGTGAAGGTTCGGGCATGATGGTGTTAGAAGAATATGAACATGCCAAAAAACGCGGTGCCAAAATCTATGGCGAAGTGGTTTCTTATGGTTTGTCGGGCGACGCCCACCATTTAACCGCGCCACCGCCCGATGGCAACGGTGGTTTCCGCGCCATGCGCCAAGCCCTCAGCATGGGCAACCTTGCCAAAGAAAAAATTGATTACATCAACGCCCATGGCACCTCAACCCCCTTGGGCGACGAAATTGAGCTTAAGGCGGTTAAGTCATTATTTGCTGACCATGCCTACAAATTGGCCATGTCTTCCACCAAATCGGCCACCGGGCATTTGTTGGGTGGGGCGGGCGCGATTGAGGCCATCTTCACTTTGAAAGCTATCGAAACTGGCACCTTGCCACCAACCATCAATTTGGATAACCCATCCGAAGGTTGTGATTTAAATTTGGTTGCCAAGGTCGCCCAAGATAGGCAGGTCAATTTTGCCATGTCGAACAGCTTTGGTTTTGGCGGCACCAATGCCTCGGTCATATTTGGGCGGGTATAATAACGGATTAAGCAAAAATTGCTTAGGTTAAGAATCCTTGCTATGGCTTGGCAATGAAGCAAAAAATTTCATTATTTTCTAGGAAGTTGGTTGTTTTGCAAACCAGCATCGCGCTGCTTGTTTTTTTGCTCTGCTATTTTTTTGGCAATGTAAGGGTTGATAAAGAGGTTTCTATCCCCAACGGTGCCACGCTTGATAATGTTGCGACTATTTTAAAAAACAATGGCGTCATCAGGTCGAATCTCGGTTTTAAGATCCTAGCTTATATGCAGGGCGACCAGAATCTTCTGAAAACGGGCGACTACCGATTTTATGGTCAAGTATCAGCCTATCGGGTGCTTGATAATATCGTTGCGGGGCGCACCATCGAAGAAGTATTTGTGTTGATAGAAGGTTGGACGGTCAAAAAAGTTGTGCAAGAAATGCAGCGCACCCGCTATTTAACTGGCAATATAGCCAAGTTGCCAGCCGAGGGAAGCCTCCTACCCAATAGTTATGCCTATCGCCGCGGCACAAAAAAACAAGACCTGATTGATAAAATGGCCAAGGCGATGAACGATGAATTGGAAAATAATTGGGCGTTGCGGGATCCTAGCATCAGTCTCTACATCAAAAATCAAAAAGAGTTCCTGACCCTTGCCAGTTTGGTCGAACGCGAAACGGCTATCAAAAGCGAAAAAGCACGGGTGGCTGGCGTTTTTATCAACCGTTTAAAAAAAGGAATGAGGTTAGAAACCGACCCCACCGTGATTTATGGTTTAAGCAATGGTTTGGGCGAATTGAATCGCAAACTTTACATCAAAGACCTCAAGAAAAAAAGTCCTTGGAACACCTACACCAATTACGGCTTGCCCATTACGCCCATTGCCTGCCCTAGCAAAGAAACCTTACGCGCCATAGCCAGGCCCGAACGAAACAGCTATTTGTATTTTGTTGCCAATGGCAAAGGCGGGCATGAGTTTGCCACCAATTTTGCTGACCATCAAAAAAATATTAATAAATATATTATTGGTAAACCCTAATTGTTATATCGTGAAAGAATTGATAATGTCCGCAAGATTGCCCCAAGATTTTATAAAATACCGTGGTTTGTTATTGGTGTTGTCATCGCCGTCGGGCGCGGGCAAAACATCCATCACCCGTGCGTTGATTGGGCGCGAGGAAAACTTAACCTTGTCGGTTTCGGTCACCACACGCAAACCACGCGCGGGTGAGGTTGATGGCGTTGATTACCGTTTCATCAACGAAGCCGATTTTATCGCAATGCGCGATAAAGGCGAATTGTTAGAATGGGCCAAAGTGTTTGATAATTATTATGGCACCCCCAAAAAAGTGGTCGAAGAAGAATTGGAAAATGGTCGCGATTTGTTATTCGACATCGATTGGCAGGGCACCCAACAATTGCACGAAAAAATGACCAAGGATGTCGTCAGGATATTTATTTTGCCGCCGTCACGCCAAGAATTGTTGTCGCGGTTAAAAAAACGCGCCCAGGATGATGAAGCCGTGGTGCAACGCCGCATGAAGGATTCGGCGGCAGAAATGGCGCATTTTCAAGAATATGAATATTGCATCATCAACGATAATTTAGAAAATTCTATCCATCAAGTGCAATCCATCTTGCATGCCGAACGCCAAAAATTAGACCGCCAAATAGGCTTGATAGATTTTGTCAAAAAACTTTCTTAACGCCACTTCGTTATTTGCATGGCGCGGGGTAATCCCTGCCATACCGCGCCAAACCCATCAATTATATCGATTTTTTCCAGGTTATCATGGGCATGGCTTTGCCTTGCAAGGCTTCGGGTTTGGTAATATTTATTTTGACCGATTGAACGCCGTGCAGACTTAGACAATGGTCGGCGATGACATCCGCCAATTCTTCCACCAGATCATAATGCCGCGCGCCACAACAATTTGTAATCGATTGCAACAAGGAATCATAATCCACCACTTGGTCGATAACAAATTGGCGTGGTCGGTCGCAATGCAATGCAACATCCATCAGCACCGCTTGGGGGCGCGTTTTTTCTTCGGGATTAATACCCAACGACATCATCAGCCGTATGTTTTTCAAATGAATTTTATAATCTGCCATGCTATAGAAATAAACCATAGATTTAATGACCTTGCAACAATTATTGTCTACCCAACAACGCCCTTTGGTGATGGCTATCCTTAATGCTACGCCCGACAGTTTTTCGGGCGATGGCGTTGTTAAGAACCTAACCACACCCATGCCCGCCGAAAAAAATATTACGTCGCCCATCATCAATAAACCCACCAGCCATCAGTGGAATGAAGGCATGATGGTAAAAATTATCACCGATAATTTGCGTCAGGGTATGGATATTATCGATGTCGGGGCCGAAAGCACGCGCCCAGGGGCAACCCCCGTGGCGATGGAAGAAGAAATAGCGCGGCTTATGCCCATTGTAAAAATTATCACAAAAAATTTTCCATCCCTGCCCATCAGTGTTGACACGCAAAAACCCGCGGTCGCCGCCACCATGTTGGCGATGGGCGCCACCATTATTAATGATGTTGGGTTTGGGCGGAACCTTGAACGCGACAAAGAAATGTTGACGGTGTTGAAGCAATATAAAGAAAAACTTTTAGCCTACATCGTTATGCACAATGCCGCCGACAAGATGTTGGTAGAAAAAAATAATCAGTTGGGCCATAGTTACCAGGGGCAACCACGGTCAAAAAATTTACAGGATATTAATAATTTTTTTCGCCACGCGATAAAAACATTTACCGCGGCGGGCTTACCCAAAAGCAAGATTGTTTTGGATGTTGGTTTTGGTTTTGGCAAATCAATCGAGGATTCGCTCTACCTTATCAATCATATGGCCGATTATAAAAAATTTGGCGTGCCGTTGTTATTGGGATTAAGCCGCAAGAGTTTTATCGGCAAATTGTTGGGGCGCAAAGTTGGCGAGCGGGTGATGGGCGGCGTTGCGTTGCAAACCGCCGCCCTGCAACATATAACCCATAAAAGATTGTTCCAAAAAAATATTGGTGCCATCATCCGCGTTCACGATATAGCCGCCAACTTTGACATGGCCAACATCATCGGCGCACTGCAATTTACAAAAAAACCTGACTATATTATTGCGGTGGGTAGCAACATGGGCGATAGGAAAAAAAATATTCGGCGCGCCGTTGCCGCCTTGAATAAAATTGGTAAGGTGCAAAAAATATCACCGCTTTATCAAACCGCGCCGCAATATAACCAAGACCAACAGGATTTTTTAAACGGCGCGTTGCTATATCATGGGCCGCAAGAACCCCATCAATTGCTCGCCGAATTAAAAACCATAGAAAAATCTTTGGGTCGGGAGGAAACCACCGCCCGCAACCAACCCCGCCCGATAGATTTGGATATTATTGCCTATGGCGAACAAACCCTTGCGTCCGATAACCTTACCATTCCCCATGCCTTGGCTTTTGAACGCGCCTTTGTTTTGCAGCCGTTGCTTGATTTGAAGCCATGGTTTATATTTCGCGACCGCGGCTGTTATGCTAGGGACCTGCTGGCGCCGCTGTTAACCACCCAAACCATAAAAAAAATATGATAAGAAAATTCTTTTCGTTGCTCGACGCCATTGGTTTCCTGGGCAAAATTATTTTTGTCTTTGGCTTGTTTGATTCCTTGTGGGTGTTTCGCCCTTTTTTAAAACCTATCCTTTACCATGGGCTGGTGGTGGTGTTTTTTCCGCTATCGATTTTTTTTCGCTTGCGCCATGACCGCGGCGAAAATTTGAATCGCGCCCTGCTCGCCCTTGGGCCGATTGCTATCAAATTTGGCCAGGGGCTTTCTTTGCGCGCCGATGTTGTCGGGCACGATGTCGCCCTCGCCCTGGCTAGTTTACAAGATAGGTTGCCTGCCTTCTCCTTCGCCCATGTCAAAAGGACTATCAAACAAGATTTTGGCATGCCCGTCGAAACCATGTTCACCAGTTTTAACAGCCAGCCGATAGCCGCGGCCTCCATCGCGGGGGTTTATAGTGCCGAGTTTTTAGGCAGGAAGGTGGCGGTTAAAATACTGCGCCCACGTATTAGGCAATTGTTTTTGCGCGATGTCAGACGTTTAAAAAATTTTGCAGAATGGATAGAAAAATTTTCTTCCTTCGCAAAATTGATAAATGTTGCGTCGATGGTTAAAACGTTCGAAGATATAACCGCCAAAGAATTAAACCTAAGAAACGAAGCATCGTCGGCCGCCGAATTGCGCGATAATTTTCAAGCGCAAGAAAATTATAAAGAATATACCAGCAATGATATTCACGAAAAATTTTATGTGCCACAGATTTTTTGGCAAGGGGTATCAGAAAATGTTCTAACCTTGGAATGGGTTGATGGTTTCCGTTTGGATGATGAGGCAAGTTTTAAACGTTACAATTTGGATAAAGAAAAATTATTGGCCATAGCCTCAGACGTTTTTTTCTTACAGGTTTTTCGCGATGGTTTTTTTCATGCCGACCTGCACCCTGGTAATTTGTTTTTTACCAAAACGGGGCAGATTATTCCGATAGATTTCGGCATCATGGGGCGTATCAACCGTGATTATCAATTTTTTTTGGCCGAAGCCATGTCAGGTTTTTTAGAAAGAGATTATGAAAAGGTGGCGCGCGCCCATGAAAAGATAGGTTTGTTGCCGAACGACAAAAACAACAGTCACATCCACCAAGAATTCGTTTCGGCGTTGCGCGGTATTGGTGAAATTTGGTTGATAAAAAATACCAGCGAAATATCCTTGGCAAAATTTTTGCCACATTTGTTTCAGATCCTTCGGCAATTTGGCATGCGGCCACGCACCCACCTTTTGCTTTTGCATAAAACAATCATGATGGCCGAAGGGTTGTCGCGCCAATTATCGACCAAGAAGAATATTTGGCAATTGTCAGAACCATTCATGAAAAATTGGTTAAGAAAAAATTATACACCGCAGGCGCGATTAATTTATCTGTTGCAACATTGGCATAGGGAAAGCGAGCAATCACGCAAACGGATATTAACAGACATTATGCAGCAAATCATGGATTGGTTGCAAAGCAAGATAAATATTAATAATAGCCTATGGCAAAATATTTCTTATCTGTCTATAATAACCGATATACAGGATCTGTGGCGAAATTTTTTTGCTGGCAAGGGACACGACAACCCCCGCGCAAAGCGAGATGATGATGCCAATAAAAATAAGCAGGGAGAGGACACGTCGCCGCCGATGATGTAACTTAGGGATTTATATGTACCCATGATTATATCGCGAGGAAAAAATGTTTAAAGATAAAATAAAAGCTTGTTTGTTTGATGCGGGAAGGTTTTTTTATAAAATTTTCCCTCCCAAGCGGAACCCCCTGGGCTTGGTTTGTGATAAGGTAAAAGAACGTACTGTTGCCATGAAGGATAGCGTGGTCAACAAATGGCATAGCCTGTTTGCTGGCAAAGGACGTGCCGCACCACAAACGAAGCAAGAGGTTGATAAGAAAAAGAAAAATAATAAAGATGCGTAAGGTTGCACAACGTCGATTATTTTTAACCTAGGGAATTCTATCACCCAATATTATACCGCGAAAAAAAATGCTAAAAGATAAAATAAAAGCTCGTTTGTTTGATTTGCTGATATTTTCTTATAAAACTTTCTATCCTAACCATCGCCCCATGATCATGATATTTGATAAATTAAAGGCGTCGGTCGGAATAAAGTCCGCGCCTGAAAATGGAGTGTTGGCTGGCATGAGGGTCGAAGATATTGAAGCCTTAAAAGAATTTAGCAAGCGGCAAGGCATCGCCGTCACATCGTTGGAATTGAAAAACAAATCGCTGGAGGCAACCATCCACGCTTTGCGGTCCGATATTGCCACGTTAGAACAAAAAAATAAAAAATAAAAAAGCTAACTTCTTCTGAAAATAATATTGAACAGCGGCCATACGACCAACACCAACCAAACCAGCCCATTAAACAGGTAAGACAAAAACACCGCCGCCGACGCCATGTCTTTGCTGGCCTTAATCAAGCGGTGATAGGTTGGGTGCACCAGGTCGCACAAAACCTCAATCGCCGAATTAATAAGTTCAAAGGCTAACAAAATTAAATAGGCGGCTATAAGGAACAACCAATCGTTTGTATGTAGAGTCAAACGCGTAATATGCGTAATAAAAAATAATGCACCAAAGAATATTATTCCAAGGTAGACTCCCCAGCGAAAGGCTTGCTCCGAAATGAAGACCGCACGCAAGCCGTTCAACGAATGGGTGATGGACGCGCGAAAACGCGCCAATCCGTTGCTTTGCCAACGGTTGCTTCGCCCTATCGGATTCGTTTCCGCAACCGCTTGGCGATATTTTTTTATTTTTTTATTCACTTGGAATTGTGTTTTTTCTTTACTTTTGGTTTTCTTTTGCTTAAATTATTTTTTATAACTGCAAAAAATCTTACTCTATTCTACACATCATGGCAAATAAAAAAATCATCATTAAAAAAGATTTGGCAAATGCTATCGCGGCCAAAAATAATCTTTCGGTTTTGCGTTGCAAAAAAATTCTGGACGACATGATGGTTATCATCGCGGCCGAATTGGCGCAAGGACGCGGTGTGAAGTTGGCAGGTTTTGGCAGTTTTATTTTACGCGATAAAAATGCGCGACCTGGACGCAATCCGAAAACCAAGCAAATTGTTATAATACCCGCGCGGCGTGTTGTGTTGTTTAAAGCTGGAACATTTATCAGGAATAGTCTAAAAGAAAAGACGCCATCGAACAAAGTTATCAAGTAGAATAAATAATTTGCTATGAATTCATCGACGAATGACAGCACCATCCATGATATGATCATCATTGGCAGTGGTCCCGCGGGCTATACCGCCGCCATTTACGCGGCAAGGGCAGGACGCAAACCATTGGTGATAAGCGGGTTGCAGCCAGGTGGCCAATTGATGATAACCACCGATGTTGAAAATTATCCTGGCTTTCGCGCCGCCATCCAGGGTCCATGGCTGATGGAGGAGATGCGCGAGCAAACCATCCATGCGGGGGCCACCATTATCAACGACACCATCACCAAGGTGGATTTTAAGCCCAAGGACGGCGCACCCTTTGCTTTGGTGGGCGACAGCGGCAAAACATACCACGGGCGCGTGGTTATTATTGCCACGGGCGCGGTTGCCAAATGGTTGGGCATAGCCGCCGAGGAAAAATTTAAAGGCTTTGGCGTTTCGGGCTGTGCGACATGCGATGGATTTTTTTATAAAGACCAAGATGTCGTGGTGGTTGGCGGCGGCAACACCGCGATGGAGGAAGCCTTATACCTCGCGGGTTTATGCAAAACCGTTACCGTGGTGCACCGTGGTCAAGGATTCAAAGCCGAACAAATATTGCAAGACCGCGTCAAAAATAATCCCAAGATAAAGATCATTTGGAATAGCCAATTGGTTGATATAAAGGGTTCGGGCGAGCCCGCGGTGGTGGAGCAAGCCGTGATTGAGAATGTACAAGACAAAAAACAAACCACCCTGGCAGTGCAGGGCATCTTTATCGCCATTGGTCACAGCCCCGCCACCGAGATTTTCAAAGGACAAATAGACATGGATAAGACGGGTTATATCACGGTTACGCCCGGCAAAACCGACACCAATGTCAAAGGGGTGTTTGCCGCGGGCGATGTAGCCGACAGCGTTTACCGCCAAGCCGTCACATCGGCGGGCATGGGTTGCATCGCGGCACTTGATGCTGACCGCTTTCTTAAATCAATCGAATAAAATTATATCTGGCTAGCCAGCCAGGTTTCGATTTGGCCTTTGGCCATGGCGCCAATGCGCATATCAACCATTTTGCCGCCTTTAAATAACAGCATGGTGGGGATGGAACGAATTTTATATTCGGCGGCCACATCGGGGTAATCGTCAATATTTAATTTTGCGACCACCAATTTATCTTTTTGTTCGCTGGCAATTTCTTCCAAAATGGGGCCTACAACTTTGCATGGGCCACACCATTCGGCCCAAAAATCCACCAACACAGGCAAGGGGTTTCCCAAAACCTTTTGCTTAAAATCTTGGTCGGTCAGTTTTTCGCTCATTACCTGTTCTCCTTAATATTTTATTATTAAATTTTATTTATTTTGGCAAGCATTATTGATGAATAATATCTTTCGATTTTTCTTCATCCTCTTCCACCGCCTTGGTTATGGATTGCCCAGCTGATTTTTTATTATCAACCTCTTCATCTTTATCATCCCATACCACGGGGGTTACTTTTTGTGTCAAGGCCTCGGCCAAAACTTGGTCCGCGGTTTCCACGGGAATGATTTTTAAATTGTCCTTAATTACTTGCGGCAATTCTATCAAATCTTTTTCATTTTCTTTGGGTATCAGCACCGTTTTAATGCCACCGCGCAACGCCGCCAACAATTTTTCTTTCAAGCCGCCGATGGGCAACACCCGCCCGCGCAGGGTTATCTCCCCCGTCATCGCCACGTCGCGCCGCACAGGAATGCCCGTCAGGCTGGAAACCAGCGACGTCAACATGGCAATACCCGCCGATGGCCCTTCCTTGGGCGTTGCCCCTTCGGGCACGTGCACATGGACGTCATTTTTGCTCATGGTTTTTTTGTCAATGCCAAAGGACGCGGCGCGCGATTTGATATAATTTTCTGCCGCCTCGACCGATTCTTGCATGACCTTGCCCACGTTACCCGTCTTGCTAACCTTGCCGCTACCTGGTTTTAGAATAGATTCTATCACCAAAATATCGCCGCCAACCTCGGTCCAGGCCAAGCCCGACACCACCCCCACCAAACTTTTTTGTTCGGCCAGACCAAAACGGAATTGTTTTACGCCCGCATAATCCTCAAGCGATTGCGAATCGATAACGATGTTGGATAATTTGTTTTGTTGAATCTTGCGCATGGCTTTGCGTGCCAATTTTTGTAATTCGCGTTCCAAATTACGCACCCCCGCTTCACGCGTGTAGTATCTTATCAAATCACGCACGGCATCTTCCTTCACCACCCATTCTTCTTGCCCCTTCACGCCTTTGGGTTTGGCGGTGGCCGCTTTTTCATTATCTTGTTTGTTATCTTCAACCTTGTCAGCATCAAGCAGGTCGAGCTCGGCATCCGCCGTGCCACCTTCGCCCTTATCTTCAAGTTTAAGTTCGCCCGCCAATTTGGCTGCACCATCATCGCTCAATTTGGCATTGTTCTTTGCTTTGCCCGATTTTGCATCGGTGGCTTCATCGCCATCACCATTGTAAAAACCATAGTCCTTGGCGATTTTGGGTATCAAATGTTTTTCAGCAATCGTAACCTTTTCATCTTCGGTATAACCTGGCAAACGAATAATCTCCATCCTGTCCAACAGGGCGGGCGGAATGCGCAGGCTGTTCGCCGTGGCAATAAACATAACTTGCGACAAATCGTAATCCAATTCCAAATAATGGTCATGGAAGTGGTTGTTTTGTTCGGGGTCGAGAACCTCCAACAATGCCGAAGAGGGATCGCCGCGCCAATCGGCACCCAATTTATCAATTTCGTCTAATAAAAATAATGGGTTGCTGGTGCCTGCCTTCTTCATCGATTGCAAAATACGCCCAGGCAAGGAACCGATGTAAGTGCGGCGATGACCGCGAATCTCGGCCTCATCCCGCACCCCGCCCAAACTCATACGGACGAATTGGCGATTGGTGGCACGGGCGATGGATTGACCAAGCGACGTCTTGCCGACCCCTGGTGGCCCAACCAAGCAAAGGATAGGCCCCTTCATTTTTTTTACCCGTTGCAGAACCGATAAATATTCTAAGATACGTTCTTTAACCTTTTCTAAACCGTAATGGTCTTCGTTCAGGATTTTTTCGGCCTGGTCAAGGTTGGTCAATAATTTGCTGGGGTTTTGCCAGGGCAGTGAGAGTATCCAATCAAGGTAATTGCGCACCACCGTAGCCTCGGACGACATGGCACCCATCAAGGATAATTTTTTTAATTCGGCATTAAATTTTTCTTGCGCTTCCTTGGGCAATTTTAATTTTTTTGCCTTGGCTTTCAATTCTTCTATTTCATTTTTGGGCGAGCCTTCCTCCCCCGAGCCCAATTCTTTTTGAATGGCCTTCATCTGTTCATTAAGGTAATATTCGCGTTGCGTTTTTTCCATTTGGCGTTTGACGCGGTTGCGAATTTTTTTCTCAACCTGCACCATCGAAATTTCGCCTTCCAAATAGCCCAATATTTTTTCTAACCTTTGGTCAACCACCAACATTTCAAGCAAGGCCTGTTTTTCAGACAATTTGATGGTTAAATTTTGTGCAATCGTATCGGCCAATTTTCCTGGGTCGGTTATTTTCTCGACCGACGAAGCCAATTCGCTTGGCATTTGTTTGCCCAATTGAAAAAATTCTTGGAACTGTTCGACCAACGCCTTCATCAGCGGCGTTATCTCGGCTTGATTTTTTACTTCTTCTTTTAATTCGCTTACCTCGGCCGATATAAATTGTTCGCCCTGGTAAAATTTTTTAACTTTAACCCGTTTGCCGCCTTCGACCAAAACCTTCACCGTGCCGTCGGGCAAGCGCAACAATTGCAACACATTGCCCAATGTTCCCACTTCATACAATTCTTCTGGTTTGGGGTCTTCGATATCCTCGGCCTTTTGGGTTAGTAACAAAATTTCGCGGTCAGAACGCATCACTTCTTCCAATGCGCCGATAGATTTTTCACGCCCAACAAAAAGCGGCACCACCATCGAAGGGAACACCACCAGGTTTCGCAATGGCAAAACGGGGATAAGCCGCTTCATCGCCAGCATCCCTTTATCCAAGGGGTCGCTCGAATCGGCGGTTTTGGGGTTGTTTAAACTATCGGTCATCTATTTATACCTGATTATTTTTATTCCGTTTTTTTTATAATATAATTTGTCTTAACTTGGTTATCATTTTGTTAATTTGCAAATACCATGCCCAAAGAAGCCTCAAACAAGCACCGTATCACATCCTTAACAACCCTAAGATAGTTATCCTATATAAAAATTACAAGGGGTATAAAGCCACCCTCATCAAAAAATAAAAATACTATGTTTTTTGTTGTTATTCCGCCGTTTGTTTTTTGGGTCTTTTTTTAAGCTGGCTTCTTTTCGCCCTTATCATAAATAATAAGCGGGCGAGCAGCCTTGTTCATGGCGTCATTGTTTTTTTGTTCGCTATCCTTGCTGTCATCGATGATGTCTTTGCTTAAGGATTCCACCGTTTCGCCATTGAAAATAACTTCGGTAACTTTTTTGCCACCGTCGACCACGGCCTGCTGCCAATTGGGCAAATGAAACATGGTGTCGGTTAATAATCTTTCTAAGATAGATCGCAAACCCCGCGCCCCCGTTTTTTTCTTCAGGGCAAGGTCGGCAATTTTTTCCAACGCCTCATCGGTCATGGTCAATGTCGCGCCATCCCAATCAAACAATGTTTGATACTGCCGCAACAGGGCATTTTTGGGTTTGGTGAGGATTTCTATCAAGGCTTTTTTATCCAAATCATGCAACACCGCCACCACGGGCAACCGCCCAACAAATTCGGGAATCAACCCATATTTTATCAAATCCCCTGCCTCGACCTTTTGCAAAAATTCATTGTGTCTGTCGGCAATGTCTTTGTCGCGCACCAACGGCTGGGCGTGAAAACCTATGCTGGTCTTGGTGGAGCGAGCCTCAATAATTTTTTCTATACCCGCGAAGGAACCACCGCAAATAAACAAAATATTGCTGGTGTCCATTTTTAAAAAATCTTGCTGTGGGTGCTTACGCCCACCTTGGGGTGGGACCGACGCCACGGTGCCTTCAATAATTTTGAGCAGAGCCTGCTGCACCCCCTCGCCCGAAACATCGCGGGTGATGGATGGATGTTCCGATTTGCGACTGATTTTATCTATTTCATCGATATAGACTATCCCCTTCTCCGCCCGCGCCATGTCGTAATCGGCGGCTTGCAGCAACCTGACCAGAATATTTTCTACATCCTCGCCCACGTAGCCAGCCTCGGTCAGGGTGGTGGCATCGGCAATGGTAAAGGGCACGTCGAGCAATTTGGCCAGGGTTTGCGCCAGCAGGGTTTTACCACTGCCCGTCGGGCCCAACAGCAAGATATTTGATTTTTGCAATTCGGGGGTTGTGGATGATTTATTATTTTTAGCCCCGCTGCTGATTAATTGTTCCAAATGTTTCAGGCGTTTGTAATGGTTGTAAACCGCCACCGCCAAAATGGTTTTGGCCTTACCCTGACCAATGATATATTGGTTGAGGAAATCAGCAATTTTTTGCGGGGTGAGGGCCACCAGGTCAGAAAAACCCGCGCCATCCACCGAACGCAATTGCGGTTTTTGTTCGGCAACAATGTCATTGCACAGGGCGACACATTCGTTGCAAATATAAACCCCAGGTCCCGCTATCAATTTTTGAACATCCTGTTGCTTCTTACTGCAAAAGGAGCAGGATAAAATAGCCTTTATCTTTTTAACATCATCGCCAGCTTCATGGGTTGCTTCCTCGCCAGCCTCGCTACCATGCTTATCATCGGTTTTGGAATCTTTGTCGTCGGCATTTTTAACATCGGTGGTTTTTTTATCAACCGTGTCGCCAGCCTGCTTACCCTTGCCTTTTGCATTTTTACCGCTATGTTGGGGAGCGTCGCTGGACGATGAACCTTCGGGTGTCTTTGTCCCATCGGGCTTTTCGACTGATTTTTTTGAGGTAATATCAGAATCGGGGGGGAGTTTATCGTCTGTCATGCTTGCTTCTTCCACCTTCATTCTAGACCATTATAAGAAAAAAAACAACTGCTAGCCCCGCGCTGCATCCTTACGCATCTGTTATGGCTGTCCAGGCATATCGGTCAAGGTTACTTCGATTCATTATGCTTGTTTTATCGCCCACTTCCCTTTAGTAATAAAAAAGTCTATGATAATTTCCATCGGCACGAGCACCCATCATGAGCAATAATACCCTAACTTTAAACGACCAGACTGTTCCTTTTGAAAAGGACGAAACAATTTGGCAAGTCGCCCAACGTTGCGGGGTGGAGATCCCGCATCTATGCTACCTGCCCAAGCCTGGTTATCGCGCCGACGGTAATTGCCGCGCCTGCATGGTGGAGGTTAAGGGCGAGCGGGTTTTGGCGGCATCATGCCTGCGCAAGGCGCAACCAGGCATGGTTGTCACCACCAACAGCGCGCGTGCAAAAAAATCGCGCGAATTGGTGTTTGAAATGTTGTTGGCCGACCAACCAAAAGATAAAGACAACGAATTCAAAAATCCCGACGGGCAATTTGCCAAAATGGTCGCAACCCACCAATTCCCAACCGAAAGCCGATTCCCAAAAAATGCCGCGCGCGCCGAGATGGCCGAGGATTTATCGCACCCCGCCATGGCGGTGCAGTTGGATGCTTGCATACAATGTAATTTGTGCGTGCGTGCATGCCGCGAAGTTCAAGTCAACGATGTGATTGGCATGGCGCAACGCGGTTTTGATAGCGAAATTATTTTTGACCAACATAACCCCATGGGCGATTCGACATGCGTTGCCTGTGGCGAATGCGTGGCGGCGTGCCCCACGGGGGCGTTGTTGCCACAAACGCAAATCGTCAAGGCCGAAGATAAATTGGTGCCAGCATATAAAAATTTGGAGGTTGGCGATTTTAAACATATGGAATTAACCGAGACCAAGAGCGGTTGCCCATTTTGCGGGGTTGGTTGCCAAACCACCATCAGCACCAGCGAAGATAAAAAAACGGGCATGGATTTTATTGTTAAGGTTGATGGCCGCGATGGCCCAGCCAACCACAACCGATTATGCGTCAAAGGCCGATTTGGCATGGATTACGCCCGCCATGGCGACCGTTTGAAATACCCGCTTATCCGCCGTGCCGACGCCCCAGCGAAGAGGTGGGATGACCAAATAAACCAAAAAAATATTGACCAATATTTTCGCCGCGGCAGTTGGGATGAAGCCATTGGTATCATCGGCAAAGAATTTGCCAAGGTCATGGCAACCCAAGGGCCGAAAGGTTTTGCCGCCTTTGGCTCGGCCAAGGGTTCCAACGAAGAGGCTTATCTTTTGCAAAAATTGGTGCGGACGGGATTTCATAACAACAACATCGACCATTGCACCCGTTTGTGCCATGCGTCATCGGTCGCCGCCTTGATGGAGGGGATAGCATCGGGCGCGGTATCGGCACCCTTCACCGATGCTTTGGCGGCCGACCTTATTATCGTTATCGGCGCGCGGCCAACCGAAAATCATCCTGTGGCTGCTACCTTTTTTAAACAAGCCGCCAAACTTGGCAAAAAATTAATCGTTATGGATCCCCGCCGCAGTGGTTTGTCGCGCCATGCTTGGAAACATTTGCAATTTAAATCGGGGACGGATGTTGCGTTACTCTCCGCCATGATAAATTGCATCATCGAAGAAGATTTGGTTAATCACGATTATATCAAAAACAATGTTGAGCATTTCCCATCGGTCAAAGAACGAAACAAAGGCTTCACGCCCGAAAAAATGGCAAAGGTTTGTGGTATTTCCGCCGAAGAAATTCGCGAGGTGGCACGTGCCTACGCCACCGCGCCGCGGGCGATTATTTTTTGGGGCATGGGGGTTTCTCAACATGTGCATGGCACCGACAACGCCCGTTGCTTGATTGCTTTGGCGGGTATCACGGGGCAAATTGGTAAGGTTGGCACGGGTCTGCACCCATTACGCGGTCAAAACAATGTCCAGGGGGCTTCGGACGCGGGGCTCATCCCCATGTTTTTTCCTGATTACAAGTTGGTTGAAAATGCCGCGGTGAGGAAATTTTACGAAGATTTCTGGCACGCCAAACTTGACCCCAAACGCGGTTTCACCGTGGTTGAAATTTTGGGCGAAATATTAAAGGGTGAAATTCGCGCCATGTATATCATGGGTGAAAACCCCGCGATGAGCGACCCCGATGCCGAGCATGCGCGCCAAGCCTTGGCCAAACTTGATTTTTTATTATGCCAAGAAATTTTCCTGACCGAGACTTGCTTCTTCGCCGATGTTATTTTGCCATCGTCGGCCTATCCCGAAAAAACGGGAACCTTTACCAACAGCAATCGCCAAGTTCAAATGGGTTATCCCGCGTTAAAATTAATGGGCGAGTGCAAACAGGATTGGGAAATTATTCAATTGATAGCCCGCGAATTGGGTTTGGATTGGCAATATAAAGATGTAAGCGAAGTTTACGAAGAAATGCGCCAAACCATGCCATCGATAAAAGGCATTTCGTGGGAGCGTTTACAGCGCGAAGGTGCGGTGACCTATCCTTGCGTTGATGAAAAACCAGGCAAGGCGGTTATTTTTGATGATGGCTTTCCCACCGCATCGGGCAAAATGAAATTGATACCCGTTGATTTGTTGCCACCCGACGAATTGCCCGACAAACAATTCCCCACCATTTTAACCACGGGGCGTTTGTTGGAACATTGGCACACGGGCGCCATGACGCGCCGTGCAAAAATTTTAGACGGCATGGAGCCAGGGGCGGTGGCACACCTGCACCCGCGTGATATGGAACAAAAAAAATTGCAGCAGGGCGATGCGGTAACCATTTCGACCAGGCGCGGCACCATAACCGTGGCGGCGCGCGCCGACCGCGATGTCGCGCCAGGCACGGTGTTTGTGCCGTTCTGCTTTGCCGAAGGGGCCGCCAACATGCTTACCAACCCAAAATTGGATCCGTTTGGGAAAATTCCCGAATTTAAATTTTGCGCGGCCAAGGTTATGAAAACCAGCACCCGCAGCAAAATGGGGCACAACCGCCGTGCGGGGTTATAAACAAATTATTCGCAAACCATTTCGCCCTTAACCAACGCCATCATGACCAACGAACAAGTCAACCATTTAAGTTTTGCGTTGCCCAGCCCGTGCATGGGGATTTGCGAAATGGATGCCGAACGCAAATATTGCCGCGGTTGTTTGCGCACCATTCCCGAAATTAAAGTTTGGTCAACGGCGTCCGAACAAGAAAAATGGGACATATTGCAACAATTAAAAATAAGACGCCGCGAACATGGCATGGTTAGCAAAGCCAGCGAAAGACCCAGGCGGCGGGGGTAGGGTTTGTGTAAACCCATCAAGCGAAGAGTTTTTTTGGTCGCAAGAAACCCTTAAATATCCTCCACCAACAAATGGCCATGAAGTTTTGTTTTCCGCCAATTCATTTTTTTTATAATGGATGAATAATTTTTTATAATCATCATCGGTTTTTATATTCTTTCGCTGGTCGGATGAAATTCCCAATTCGGGCATGTGAATATAGTCAATGAGCTCATTACGTAAAAAACCCGCCAAAGAATTTTTGGAAAAGCCTTTTTTACGGCTGATGGGGTTGCGCCGCACATCAATCAAAACCTTGACACCATGTGTCAATAGCGATTTTATATAATCCTCTATCTTGCGCCCTTCATACCCAATGGTAAAAAAATGTTCTTCGCTTTTCATGACATGATTTTTTTATAACGCAACCGCCATAAATCATATCAATATTTATGATGAAGAATCAATGACAATGGCCAGCCTTGTTCGGGGCGGGAACATCCATCCCTGGGTTTTGGTCAAAAAATCCATCGGCCATCCAATGAAAATTGGCATAGAGCACGGGTTGAATGGGCCAATCCTCTAACCGCGCCAAATGGTGCAGGTTGAGGGTATACCACACCACAACATTTTCATTTTCTAAATTACGGTCGGCCGCGGTCCATTTGGGTAAGCCGTCACCCCCCGCATGTTGGTTGGGGAACCAGCCCGCGGGATAAATTTCGTCAGGGTGATATTGCGTTGCCCAAAAATGTTTGAACATAAATTGCGCGCGGCGTGCCACGGGGGCATTTTCATCCAAAAATGGCAGGGCGTTAATCCCCGCCGCCAATTTATAACCCACGGGTTTGCCCATGGCATTCTTGCTGTTGGGGTTGACCACCCGCCAATAACGCGCGGTGGCAATATCAAGATTGCGTTGCGCCATTTTTTCAGTTTTCAAAGGAGTTTCCAAAGCATGAATGACATTGCCATAGGGGTTGCTCGCCCCTATTTTCTCACCCGCGAAATTCATTTCGCGCACCGCGTTTTTATCGCCGTCAATCGCCATGTCAAAACGGAATGAAAAACAATGTTGATGACTATGCAGCGCGACAAACGGTGCCACCGTTTCGCCATAATCATTTTCCACCGCCTGATGCAAGCCCGAGGGGAAGGGAATCCCCGTGGCTTTTATTTCGACGCCGATGGTGCCGTCTTGGTAAAAATACCAAAAGAAACCATAAACATAATTGCCAATGGTCGACAGGCCCGAAATAACCAGCCGCCGCGAACGCGCGCGATAGGTTGGCAAATCAGCCTTGTAAGCGTTGGTGAATTTCCATAACAAGCCATAATCTTCTTCGTGCATGCAAATGGCGTTTTTAATTTTTTTGGGGTTGCCGCGCCAATCATGAATATCGGCATCAAAATATTTTATTTCGCCCACGCAATCACAACCCAATGATAATGAATCAAAATACTGCCCCACGCCATATTCACCATTGTCGAAGGCATTGCGGCGAAAATGCCCCTTGCCTGGGTGGCCATAGGGCACCACCATTTCGGGCATGGAGGCGCGATAGATAATGGGACGCAATTGCCCCTTATCTTCATATTTGATATCATGCAAAATAATCCCTTCGCGCACATTAAACCCAATGCGGATGTGCCATTTTTGCCATTTTACCAAATGCCCCTCGACTTCAAAACTGGGCCCTTCGGGTTGAACAATTTGCAATGGTTTGATATCGCTACGCGGTTTATCAACCGTTAACTTACCCGTGTCGGGCGGTAAGGGGGCGACGCCAAAATCGTCGATGCGTAATATCGTCATGTTTTGCAAATCGATAATCGGGTGCAAACCCGCGATGGGCCGAGCATAAGGATTATCCAAACTTTCGTCAGAATACCAACATTGGCCATAGGCTATTCTTTTTCCTTCTTCCTCCTTCACGCCGAAATTGCCCGCCGCCCATGGTTCCACCAAAACACGGCTCATGTCGGTTATGCCACGTTTTTTACAAGCGGCAATAAAATTTTCATCCTTTATCGCCATCACCCCCGCCGCAAAATATTCGTCGGCAACTATCCTGGCTTGGCCACCGTCGGTCACGGCTTGCCACGATTCCAATTTCTGGGTGGTGAGGTTGGCAACCCCGCTCAAGGTTCGGTTGTCTTTCGGGTCGTAGCAACATACATAGGCGCGACGCTCGCCCTGGCTGGTTGATGGCGCGCCCGCGGGCTTTGCCGCCAGCCCCCGCACCAAGGATTTTTCTGGTTCATGCAGGCTTATGGTTTCAAACCATGCGCCCGAACTAACCCCGCCCTGTTGTTTGATAATCGAACTGGCGCGGGCTATTTCATCAGCAGTCAGCGGGTCCAGCGGGTGAATAAAAGAATTGTCCCTATTGTCCATTTTTTGTCCCTCTTGTTATTAAAATTTTTACGACTTTAACATGCAGTATGAAGTAAAACAAGTAAGATAATATAAAAAAACAATATATAATATACACTTGCCCCGTTATTTTAATTAATTATTTACTTGCGGGTGTCAAAAAAAGAGCCTAGATTCTTGCACAAATAAACCCCTTAAAAATAATATTAAAAAATAAGGAAAAAACAATGAAAAAGAAACTGTTATTAGGGCTGGCGTTGGTTGCTGGTTCTTTGTTAACTATCTTGCCCAGCAAAACAGTGTTGGCGGCCCCCAAGGCAAGCGACCTGTTTGTTTATGATTGGGCGAGCTATGATGACCCGTCGCTTTTTGGCGATTATGTCAAAAAATATGGCGGCAAACCAAAATTTGCCTTCTATCAAGACGAGGAAGAAGCCAAGTCAAAATTAAAAACTGGCTTTCGTGCCGACCTGGTGCATCCTTGCGCCTACGCCATGAACAGCTGGCGCAGCCAAGACTTGGTGCAGCCGATTGACGTTAGCCGCCTCCCCAACTACAAAGACCTTGAGCCGCGTTTGAAAAACATGTCAGGGTTTGTTGTCGATGGTAAGGTGTGGGCTATACCCTATGACAATGGTCAAACCTCCTTGGCTTATAATGCTGACAAAGTTCCAGCGTCTGACATCGCTTCGTTAAGCATCTTCACCAACCCAAAATACAAAGGCAAGGTATCAATAGCTGATAACATGGCCGATTGGGTGGAGTTAGGACTTGTCGCCGCTGGGGTGAAAGATTGGAACGATATCAAGGACGCCAACGATCCCAAGTTTAAAAAAGCTATGGATTTCTTGCGCGCCGCCCATAAGAATGTAAAATTCTATTGGGGCGATACCGCCACCCTGGCACAATCGATGAAAAATGGCGAAGTGTTGGTGGCATGGTCATGGAACGATGCGCCAACCAGCTTGCAAGCCGAAGGGGTGAATGTGAAATTTGCCTTTGGCATGAAGGAAGGCTTCACGGGCTATGCTTGCGGTTACATGATACCCAAGTCGGCCAAAGCCAATCCTGACCAAATCTATGACTTCCTGAATGCGGTTATTTCGAAAGAATCGGCGGCAGCTTTGGTTGACATTTTTGGTTATGGCCATTCCAACATGGTTGGCATGAAGGCCGTTGACCCCAAACTCTTCATCAAGAAGAATATGGCGGTTGGTGCCGTTGCCAAGCGCGAGGTGTTTCAAACCCCGTTGCGCGATGACCTGAGGGCCTTATTTTCTGAGGAATTTAACAAAATTAAATCAGGACAATAAGTGTCAAAGACACAATAATTTTTTTGAGCTTGGAGTAAAAATATTTACTTTTTAAGCAAAAAAATCATTTTAAAATACCCGCTTGGCAAGAAATTGTCAGCGGGTATTTTTTTATTTACAATTCGGTAAATATCTTATCATCGCCAAGGCGCGATTTTGGTAATTTGGCGTTGAAGTCACCCTCGGCGCGATAGCCAAGCGCGACCACCACCACCGACGCCAAGCCCTTGGCTTTTAAACCCAACACTTCATCCATTTTTTTCGGGTCGAACCCTTCCATTGCGCAAGAATCGATTCCCATGCTCATGGCCGATTCCAACAACATGCCAAAGGACAAATAAATTTGTTTTTCCATCCACCGGGATGAATCGTGTAATTCATTATGGTGCAGGCCGACATAAAAACGCCGCCCCTTATCCATTCCCGCGCGCCCTTCGGGCTTGGGGTAGCGACCATCTTTATCTTCCTTATCCAGCACGGCTTGCAAATGGTCATCGCCCAAATGTACATGGCGACAAAAAACCACCACATGCGAACAATCCAGCAATTTTTGTGTGTTGTAAGAATTATCACCCGCCGTGGCCTGCGCCACGTTTTGTTTGGCTTCTTCACTGCTGGCAATCACAACATGCCATGGTTGAGAATTCACCGACGACGGTGCATTCTTCATCACCGCCTTCAAGGCCGCAATTTTATCAGCCGAGATTTTTTTTGTTTTATCGAAAGATTTGCAAGTATAACGCGCCCTAGAAATATCGATAACTTGTTCGGGCGTAAGATTCGTCATGCTTTTTATATCAATCAAAAATTATAACACTGACAAATTATAACACTGACATGGGGTCGGTCATGGGCAAACCAAATTGGTCGGCAACCGCCTTGTATGTTACTTTTCCTTCGCAAACATTTAACCCGTTGAGAAGATGTTTGTCATCTTTTAAGGCTTGCTTCCAACCTTTTTTTGCAATCGCCAAGCCAAAAGGCAAGGTGGCGTTGTTCAAAGCATGGGCCGATGTTCTTGCCACCGCCCCTGGCATGTTGGTAACGCAATAATGAATAATACCATCCACTTCATAAATGGGATCTTGGTGAGAAGTTGGTTTTGATGTTTCAAAACAACCCCCCTGGTCAATGGCAATATCCACCAACACCGAACCTTTGCGCATGGTTTTCAACATGGCCTTGGTCACCAATTTAGGAGCCTTCGCCCCAGGGATAAGCACCGCGCCAATAACCACGTCAGAATGTTTTATGGCATATTCCAATTCGCCCTTGGTCGAATAGGCGGTTTTTAAACGCGGCCCAAAAACATCATCAAGATAAGAAAGGCGTTCGCCGCTGCGGTCAAAAATAGTAACATCCGCCCCCAAACCAAGCGCCATACGCGCCGCCGCCGTGCCCGACACGCCGCCGCCGATAACGGTAACCTTGGCGGGCAACACGCCCGACACGCCGCCGAGCAAAGTGCCCGAGCCGCCTTGGCGTTTTTCTAAACAATGGGCTGCAACTTGAATCGACATGCGACCCGCAACCTCGCTCATCGGGGCGAGCAAGGGCAGACGATTATTTCTATCGGTCACGGTTTCATAGGCAATGCCGATGCAACCCGATGCCAACAATTCGCGGGTCAAGGTTTCCTCGGCCGCCAAATGTAGGTAGGTATAAAGGATCTGCCCTTTGCGTAGTTTTTTGGTTTCAACCGCTTGGGGTTCTTTCACCTTGACTATCATGTCGGCTTTTTGAAAAATTTCGTCGGCCGTGGCAATGATTTGACAACCCACCGCTTTGTATTCTTCGTCGCTGTAACCAACGCCCAAACCCGCGCCCTTTTCAATCATGACTTGGTGGCCTTGGTGGATGTATTCGGCGGCACTACCCACGGTAATGCCAACGCGATATTCATGGTTTTTAATTTCTTTTGGACAACCGATGAGCATGGTAATTCTCCCCTAATGTATTTTATTATATATAAAATTTATTATTATTTATGTTGCATCGCACCCTAGCAAAATAACAATACTTGAGTCAAGCGAACTTAATATATTTATTATTTTATTTAACAAATATTGGTTGGGGATTACCTATACTTACAAAAAGACTAAGATTAAAAATTCAACCCAAGCCCGACGCCCGCATAAAACCCAACTTCGCCCCCTTTGGTGCGGCTGCCAGCGTTACCGCCATAAGTAATATCATTAAAAGCATAGATATACTTACCCGTAAGGTCGCTATGAAAAATACCATTATCATATTCAATAGCTATGGTGGGCAACATAACCCAGCCAATACTACCCTTAAAATTTTCTTTGACGTCGCTTGCCGTCACTTGCAAATTCGGTATCATCAACCCAAGACCAAAACCAAATTTCATGCCGATATATTTTGTTATGCCAAACCCTAGTCTATAGGTTGGGGTAAGGCTTATAATATGCGACCAATTAACAAATGTAAATTCCCTGGGTGTGCCGTCCGCAACAAGCAATTGGTGACGCCAAGTTTTGTAAAAGCCAAGGTAATCCATGCTAACCCCAAAGCCCGAAGCATGTTCATAACCTGTCGACGCACCAAAGGCAAAGCCAGCGGTCTGTAGGGAGCTGATGGTTGAGCCTGTCCAAGTTTGGATGTTGGTTTGGTGGTAGAAAAAACCACCCCCCGCGGTTACAAAAATTTTTCCATTAATTTTGTTAAACAAAAAATTGCTATTGTAATATTCCCTAGAAATTTCTTGCTCGGTTCCTTGAACCTTGGTCCTAATGACTTGATCCTTGGGTATGTTAATCTTCACCCTGATAGATGTTTTGCCATCCTCGGTTTTTTTGGTTTGGGTGATGATCTGTTCTTGCTGTTGCTGAACCTGCTGCTGTGGTTGCTGCAATTGTTGCTGTGGTTGCAATTGTTGTTGTTGCTGCTGTGGTTGCGATTCCTGTGCCCAGGCTAGCTGGGTTGTTAACAAAGAACTGGTGAATAATATAAAAGCGCGTGCAGTGGTGGTGTTTACAATATTAGTCCGTAACTGTCTTTTCATTTTGGTTTATCCTATATAAATGATTTTGCTGAATGGTTTTTTGTTTTGGCGATAAACCCAAAACAGTCCCTTCCTGGATAATGTCTTTGTCGTAGGCTTTGCGCGCAAAAACGCGACGCACCGCCCCTTCAAAATAATCCAACGATTCCGAGGTATAATCAGGGTCAAACGATGCCTGATCCCATCTTTCACAAAAATCAACGCAAGTTTGGTAGTAAATACTATCTTTGTATTTTTCGCGTTCGTATTGATTCCAACCGTCGTAATGGTGCGCGTAGTAAACCATTTGAAAGGCACCATGGTGTTCAACCGTCCAGGCCACTTCTTCACGCACGAAGGGGCGGAGTATTTCGGCGGCAAAACGGTCGTGATTTTGGGGCGCCAAACCATCGCCAATATCGTGGATGAGGGCCGCCACCACCCAATCATCGTCAGCGCCATCGCGCACCGCCCGCGTTGCCGATTGCAAGGCATGGTCAAGCCGCGTTATTTTATAACCATGGAACGTTTCGTCTTGCGCCATTTTTAATTCGCGCAATATGCGGTCGGCGGTCAAGGCATTATGTGGTGCTTCGAATTGGCGAAGCATTTCATAATCTTGTTTTGTGCCATCCTTCATTTGGGTGAAGGATACGGTGCGGCCATCATGACCGTTATCGCTTATTTTTGTTGCCCTATTTGTTGTCATTCCCGCCACCTTATATGTCCGCGAAGTCCCTTATGTGTCCTTTTGTTTATTACTTTTCATCATTTGGCATTTGCTGTTTACAGCCGCTGGCAAATGATAAGCCTGCTTGGTATTTTATCACTATAACAAATTGATTATAAAGAAAATCGTGCAAGCAGGCAAGTTTTTTATCGCTTGATTTTCTTATGCCTTTGGCTTATTTAATTCGACCTACAACCTGTGAGCATATTTACGGCGTTGTTTTTCGGCGGGCGTGGCGGAACTGGTAGACGCGCTAGACTCAAAATCTAGTTCTCTTTGGAGAGTGTGGGTTCAATTCCCTCCGCCCGCACCACAATTATTTACGAAAACCGCTCACGCGGTGTTCGTGACCCCAACTAGCTTTATATTGTTCATCGCGGCAAAGCCGTGATGAATTGCAAGCACCATACTTCACCTGCAACTATTAAAACCAAAACCTTGCTTGCGCCCCACCCTCAAGCAGCGAAGCGGTAGGTCAAAATATAGGCGTTGGTGCCGTCATTTTTTTGAATTGGCTTAAGTATACCCGCGCCTATTTTATCAATATCTCGCCCCCACCTCTCTACCCGTCATCCTTGAAAGCCCGCTCAACCTTTTTTTATGTAATCCAACGAGGCCTGGGAATGGTTCCCCGATAAATTTTTAGATATATTTATTTTTTCCTATCAGGAAAAAATATTGAAAAAAAATTTTTGGGGATGACGGTTAGAGAGAAAATAGGCGCAAGCAAGATGTTGGTAAGGCTACCGCCCTCAAGTAGCGTCAGCGATAGGGCGAATAATACCGCCCTCAAGTAGCGTCAGCGATAGGGCGAATAATACCGCCCTCGAGCAGCGAAGCGGTAGGGTAAATAATATTGCCCCCCGTTGCTGTTGCCACGATTATCGGCTATGACCAGTATTAGGTATTATAATATATGCCCCGCGTTCTTCTAACCCTGCCCCGCCCCGATGATTTCCACCTGCATCTTAGGCAAAATGGCATATCGGGCGATATGTTATCCTCCATTTTATCTTTTTCTGCCAATATTTTTGGGCGGGCTACCATCATGCCCAACCTTATCCCGCCCATTACCAGCGGCGACATGGCGCAGGATTATAAGGCTATTATCGAGCAAAACCTGACCCAAGGGCAAGAGAGGCAGGATTTCACACCCCTGATGACATTGTATTTGCACGCCAGCATGAACCCCGAACAAATCATCGCCGATTATAACGCCAAAAAATTCTTTGCCATCAAATATTATCCCAAGGGTGCCACCACCAACAGCGAACAAGGCATTGACGATATGGTTGCCATGACGCCCGTTTTGCAAGCCATAGAGCAGGCAAGAATTCCACTGCTTATCCATGGTGAAGCGGTGGGCCGCGATAAAGACAACAGGCCTATCGATATTTTTGACCGCGAGAAGGTTTTTATCGAAGGGGCGTTGACTTGGTTATTAGAAAAATTTCCCGCCTTAAAAATATCGATGGAGCATATCACCACCCGCCATGCCGTCAATTTCTTACGCGCCGCGGGCAATCATGTCGGGGCCAGCATCACCGCCCACCATTTGTTAATCGACCGCAATGCCATGTTTTATAAAAAAAGTGGCGGCGCATCGGTTGCGGGATTAAACCCGCACCATTATTGTTTGCCCGTTGCCAAACGCGCCGCCGACCGCGAAGCATTATTGGAATTGGCAACCAGCGGATTCCCACGTGTTTATGGCGGCACCGACAGCGCGCCGCACGCCCGCGATAAAAAAGAATCAAGTTGCGGTTGCGCGGGGATTTTTTCCGCCCCCGTGGCGGTGGAGGCCTACTACCTTGCTTTTCAAGAAGCCAACAAAACATCGGCCTTGGAAAAATTTTTATGCCACCATGGTGCTGATTTTTTTGCCCTTAACAAGGGCGCAAATTCTACGACTACACCGCGCGGAAAAATTGCCATCACGCAGCAAGAATGGCAAGTGCCCGATATTATCAATATTGCCAACAGCCCCGTGGGGGTTGTGCCATTCATGGCGGGCGAGGTTTTGCCGATAAAAGCTATCCGCTTGGCATAATATCTGCTAACAAATAAGCTGCCCTTCACTTTGATTATTATTTCTTTCTTTCTTAATATACAAATATCATGCGCAAGATATTCTCTGTCGGTCAAAAAATAATCCTTGCCAGCACGCTGACCATTGCCACCATGGATGCGCAGGCCGACACCATAACCAATGGGCATGACGACAGCAATTATTCTCAACCAAAAATAAATACCGCGCCCATCGCCATCATGGCGCAAAATGCCAACCCAGCAACATCAGATAAGCCGAAGCAAGCCGACCCCGATGCAAAAAAGAAAAAAATAAAAAAGCAACCCGCCGCGCCAGCAAAAAAAACCGTTTCACCCAGCAAGAAAAAAACCGAACCTTCGGCTAAGACTAAACCCGCTCCGTCCTCTACCACGCCACTTGTGGCGCCCCTTGTCACACCCCTTGTCACCCCCTTGGTTAAACCATCAACCTCGGACAATCCAACCGATAATCCAAGCTCAAAGCCCGCCACCAGCCAACCACAAAATTCACAAACCCCCGTCGCGGCCAATGCTGAAACCAAAGCACCAGCCACGGCCTCCTTCGCCGAATTTTTACATTCGACGGGGTTGCGCGCGCGTAAGGAAGGGGTAGAGCAGGCCACCATCGACAAATACCTGCTCACCTTAAAAACCCCCTTGGCGGCGAGCATCGCCAAGGATAGGGCGCAGGGCGAATTTATTTTAAGCTTTCGCACTTATTTTAGTCGCACGGTAACGCCCGAACGTATCGCCCGCGCCAAGGATTATGCTGTCAAACATAAAGATTTGTTAGAAGCCGCAGAAAAAAAATATGGCGTGCCACGCGAAATTATTTTGGCATTTTGGGCTTTGGAAAGCACCTTTGGTGAAAACATGGGGCGATCGCCCAGCGTTTTAACCCTGGCGACTTTGGCTTTTGAAGGGCGACGCCGCGAATTTTTTACCAACGAATTAATTTCGGCGTTAAAAATTATTGACAAGAATCATTTTGATGCTTCCTTTGTGCGGTCGGGTTTTTTAAGTTCGTGGGCGGGCGCGATGGGCCAGGTGCAATTCATGCCGTCAACATATTTGCAATATGCGGTCGACGGCGACGGCGACGGGGTGCGCGACCTGTGGCATACCCCTGCCGATATTATTTTTTCGACCGCCAATTTTGTATCGCAATTGGGGTGGGATCAAAAAAACCATTGGGGACAGGTTGTGACCCTGCCCAGCGGTTTCCCCTATCGCGATATCAATGATAAAACTATTCGTTCATTCCATTATTGGCGGACATTGGGGGTCAAGGACAGCAACGATAATCTTATCCCCGACCATTTTTTCTATCAAGCCACCGTGGTTATTCCCATGTCGGCGCAAGGCCCGATTTTTTTGACCGAAAATAATTTTTCTGTCATTAAAAAATGGAACAACTCCAATTTCTTTGCTCTGTCGGTTGGTTTATTGGCGGATTATATCAGCGGCCGCCTGACCACCCCTATCATTATCAACCCCAATATCCCCGATTGGCAAACGGATGAGATGATAGCTATCCAAAAGAATTTGCAACAACTTCATTATTTGGCTAAAGACAAAACGCCCGATGGCGTGTTGGGGCCCAGCACCCGCCAAGCCATACAAAAATACCAGGACGACCATGGCATGATTGCCGATGGCTACCCCAGCAAAGAATTGGTGACTATTCTTAACCGCGATAGCAATTTGCAACCTTAAAAAAAACCTGCCCACAAACATCATGTCTGCTCCCCAGTCTGAATTTTTACATACCCTAACCGAACGGGGTTTCTTGCACCAAGCCACCGACTTGGTTGCGCTTGATGCCCTCCTCAAGCAGGATAAAAATCGCACGGGCTATATTGGTTTTGACGCCACCGCTGCTTCGTTGCATGTTGGTTCGTTAACCACCATCATGATGTTGCGTTGGTTGCAAAAAACGGGTGGCAAGCCGATAGTTTTAATGGGCGGCGGCACCAGCCTTATCGGCGACCCGTCGGGCAAAGACGAAGCCCGTCAAATGCTCACCACGGGCGACATCGCCAATAACATCACGGGTATCAAAAAAATTTTTGATAAATATATCGATTTTTCCCATGACCGCGCGTTGATGCTTAACAACGCCGATTGGTTAACAACCTTACCCTATATCGATATGTTGCGCGATGTTGGCAAATATTTTTCGGTCAACAAAATGTTGCAGATGGATTCGGTGAAGTCACGTTTAAGCCGCGAACAGAATTTGTCTTTTTTAGAATTCAATTACATGGTGTTGCAATCTTATGATTTCATGATGTTGAACAAACAGCATGGTTGTGTTTTGCAAATGGGCGGCGCGGACCAATGGGGCAATATTGTCATGGGGATTGACCTGACGCGGCGCGTTAACAGCGTGGAGGTTTTTGGTGTAACCTGCCCCTTGCTGACCACCGCCACGGGGGCGAAAATGGGTAAAACCGCCAACGGCGCGGTGTGGTTAAATGTGGAGAAGTTGCCCGTTTATGATTTTTGGCAATTTTGGCGCAATGTTAACGATGCTGATGTAGGACGATTCTTAAGGCTTTTTACCGAATTACCCCTCGACGAAATTGCCCGTTTGGAAAAATTGCAAGGGCAAGAAATCAACGAAGCAAAAAAAACCTTGGCCAGCGCCGTCACCATGCTATGCCATGGGGCGGATGCCACCAAACAAGCCGCCATAACCGCCGCCAATGTTTTTCAAAATGGTGCGAGCGATGATAACCTGCCTACCCTTAACCTGACACAAAAAACGGGCCTGTTGGAGGTTATTAAGAACATTGGTTTTGCCGACAGCAATTCGGAGGCACGGCGTTTGATAGAACAAGGAGGGGTAAAATTGAATGATGAAGCGGTGGGCGATGTTTTTTTCATGTTGGGCGAAGAGCATTTTCAACCCGACCAGACCATCAAACTGTCGGTTGGCAAAAAAAAACACGGCTTGATAAAATGGCAAAAATAAACTATGTTAGCAATGCTTGGATTTCACGGTACAATATTGCTTGGATTTGAATTGGGCATGTAGCAAATCAGGTAAAGGGGTAAGCAACCCTTCACCAAAATAAACGGGATAAAGAAGTTTGAAAATAATAATTATTAATCATTGTTTTATGAACCATGCCGCTCATTTCCTCTGCCGCGCCCTGCCCAGCCTATCAATCATCTCGCCTTTAGCTAAATTATAAAAAACGGTATTTTGTTATGGCCGACGATAAAAAAAATTCCCCGATATTTGTTGCCCCCGATGGCAGAAAAGCCCCCAAGCCAGCCGATGGTTCGGGCGAGGATGGCGCGGGCAGCGGCGAAGCCACGGGGCGCGAATTTATCACCTTGCTTAATGTTAGTTACGACACGCGCGAAGACCGTTTGAATTTGAAAATCGCCACCAACCAATCGCGCGAATTTTGTTTTTGGATAACGCAACGGCTTTATAAAAAAATGTCTGACATGTTTGAAAATATTGAAAAACAAGTGGTGATTGACCCCAAGGTGCCCGTCGCAAGCCGCGAGGAAGCACGGGAATTTCAAAAAGAAAACACCCTGGCCAAACAGAATTTTAATGTTAATTATCCCAAGCAAGAAGAATTGGTAAGAATATTTGGCGACCAACCTTTGTTGATAGACAAGGTCGAAGCGGTATTTAATAATGAGTTTGTGCAATTCACCGTTTCTTCGTCAGAGATGCAGGCAACATTACCCCTGCACCAAGAAACCGTCACCGCGCTACGGCATTTGATAGATTCCGCGGCCGATAGGGGCGATTGGTTGTCGTTAAAAGAACAACAAGAAAAAACCGCCAAGCGTATATTGAATTAAATTTTTTGAAATATTTAATATATTTCAATAATCACATGGGCAAAGAACATCAAAAAATATTTTCGCCTGCCTCTAGCTTGGCTATATTTTATTTGGCGACACCATTATTAATATTTTTTATTTGCTTCGTCAATTGGCGCATCGCTATATTCGCCGCCTTATTAATAATTTATGTAGGCTATCAATTAATAATTAAAACCGATTGGAAAATATCATCGAAAAAAAATTTAACCTGGCAGCTAGCCTATATTTTATTCTTGTCTTTTTTATGGTGTTACTTGGGTGGTTATTTTGGTGGGGGCGCAGGGCAAACGGCCGATTGGTATAAACATTATGCGGTGGTCAATTTTTTGGCTGACAATAATTTTTTATTGCGGGCTACGGTCGATCCTTTGGGTGATGTTATGTTGCGCTATTACCTTGGCTACTACCTTGTCCCTGCCGCTATATTAAAAACCTTTCCGACCATTGGCGCGCAAATAATAATGGGTATCTGGACCGCATTAGGGGTGTCTTTGTTTTTTCAAATGCTTGTCGGTTTTTATCCTACAAAAAAAATAAAATATCAGTGGCTCATCATCGCGCCTTTGGTTTTTTTTCTTTTTAGTGATATGCGATATTCCCCGAATGCTGGCATGCTTTTTTGGGCGCCCCAACACACCTTGCCCTCATGGCTAGGGTTGGGTATCTTATGGCCAACAATTATCAACAAAAAAATTGACCACAAGCCATTTACCCCCGCCATCATTTCTTATTTTGGCTTATTGGCTGCCGCAATGATATTCTGGTCGCCTTTTTCTTTTGTGGGCATGTTACCTTTCATGATTATCATTTTTTGCCGTCATCTTTTTCTGCAACCTACCAAATCACAGTTGGTAAAATATATACTGGACAAGCAAAATATCCTATCCCTTGCCATTCTTGTCTTGCCCATTTTGGTTTATTTGCATGCAGGCGGTAGCGGCAACCTGTTTTCTTTGCATGTTAGTGCCCTGTCATTAAAATTTTTTATTTTATATGTGGCAACACCGATGGCCATCGTTTTTTACCATTATTTTATAACCCCTGCAAAACAACGGCAGCTAAACCTCCATCTATTATTTATCATCAGCGGAATATTATTTATAATGACGATACCCGTGGTGGGCACTGAATTTTATCGCGCCACCGCGGTAAGCCTTTGTATATTAGCTATTATCATGACTCAAATTCTCATCACGGGCAAAAAATTATTACAAGCAATAACGGTTATCTTTCTTTTATTATCCTCCACAAGTTCAATCAAACAAATAGCCGATAGGTTTCTATTCCCTAATAACTTACAAACCATGAACTTTACCCAGGTAATGGCCCTATCACCCGCCGATGCTTCTTTGCCCCCTTACTTGCCACCCACCTTTACAAACAAAGCCTATTTAATCCCACATAAAAATATTTTTTTCTTAACGTCAAAAATTACTTTGCTTCGCTAAAATAGAATCTTTACAGGCTGCGCCCCTTGCTATTAAAGAACTTTTGCTAAGTTTTCTCAGCACGTTGCGCCTCTATCTTGGTGGGGTTTTGCTTGACTTTTCGCCCACCCTTTCATAAGAACAATAGCGGGTAATATTATTTAACAAATAAATATATGGCGGATTAGCTCAGTGGTAGAGCGCGGGAATCATAATCCTAAGGTCGGGGGTTCAAATCCCTCATCCGCTACCAACCCCGATGTTGGCAACATAGATCCTGGTTCCCTGGTGTTTCCCTGTGTTTCCCTGGCCCTTTGCATGAGCTAAAACTATAAAGCCCACCCAAAGCATCCTTGCATGAATATATAATTTTTGTCATGGAGGTGTTATAGTATTTTTTATGAAAATCACTGTTTTAGGTTCTGGCACATCTTCGGGCATTCCCAATGTTGTTTTTGGTTTTGGCGGTTGCGACCCCCATAACCCAAAAAATATTCGCACCCGTTGTTCCATCCTTATCGAACATGGCGCGGACAAGATCCTTATCGATACCAGCCCCGACCTGCGTTCCCAATTGTTGCGCGAAAAAATAACCGATATTTCCGCCGTGCTTTTTACCCACGACCACGCCGACCATTGCCATGGTATTGACGACCTGCGGCCATTTATTTTGCAAGCGGGCTCACCAATGCCCGCTTTCTTCACCCAAGAAACTTTTGACAAGATATCAAAAAAATTTGATTATATTTTTCCCGCCACCGAAGCAATAACGGGCTCATCGCCACGCCAATTTTATCCACCCTTATTAACGCCACATATCATCACCCATCAACAGTCATTTTTGGTGGGCAACACCACGGTGCTACCATTCCAACAACAACATGGGGTAAGTATATCGACCGGGTTTCGTATCGGTGATTTTGCCTACTCGACCGATGTTTCAAAACTCGACGATGCAGCCTTCGCCAGCCTGGCGGGAATCAAATTATGGATCGTTGATGCCTTGCAAATAAAACCCCACGGCAGCCATAGCAACCTGAGCAACACCCTGGCATGGATAGAACGCGTCAAGCCCGAGCGTGCTTACCTGACCCATTTAAGTATTTTCCTTGACCATGAAAAAACAACGGCCATTTGCCCGCCGCATGTCGCCCCGTTATACGACGGGCAAGTCATCGAATTATAATCAAGCCTATTATTTAACGCGCCAGGCTGGCGCAAAATACGTCGATAACGCTAACTTGTTGCTCGGCCGTCATGCCCGTCCATAACGGCAACCTTAACAAATATTGCCCCGCCCTATCGGTGTTGGTCATGTCGCCCGATACGCGGCCATATTTTTTTCCCGCGGGCGAGCTATGAAGCGGCAGGTAATGAAAAGCCGTTTGAATCCCCGCCGCCTTCATTTTTTCAATCACCCTGCCCCTATCAATATCTTCTGCCAACAAAACATAATACAAATGGGCGTTATGTTCGCATTGGCTTGGCACCACGGGGCGGCGCAACCGCCCTTGCTCCTCCAACCCTTGGAATGCTTGCTGATAATTATTCCAAATATCTAAACGCCGTTGGGTAATGTTTTTTGCTTCCTCCAGCTGGCTATATAATACCGCCGCCAATATGTCGGATAATAAAAATGACGAACCAACATCGCGCCATGTATATTTATCAACCATGCCGCGGTAAAATTGACTGCGGTCGGTGCCCTTTTCGCGGATAATTTCCGCCCGTTCGGTAAAACGCGGGTCGTTGATGACCAACGCCCCGCCCTCGCCCGAGGCTATATTTTTTGTTTCATGAAAACTAACCGCGCCCAGCCCACCCAGTGCCCCCAATGGTTTTTGATTATAACTCGCCATCAAGCCTTGGGCGGCATCCTCGACCACCGCCAAGTTATGTTTTTTTGCTATGGCCAATATTGTATCCATTTCGCAACCCACCCCCGCGTAATGCACCACGCAAATGGCTTTTGTTTTTTTGGTGATGGCTGCCTCTATCAAACCTTCATTTATATTTTGGGTGTCGGCACGAATATCGACAAAAACGGGCACCGCGCCGCGCAACACAAAACTATTGGCGGTCGAAACAAAAGTATAGGACGGCATGATAATTTCATCCCCCGCTTGGGTATCCAACAACAAAGCCGCCATTTCCAGCGCGGCGGTGCAAGAATGAACAAGGAGGGTTTTATGACAGCCCAAATTTTTTTCCAACCACAATTGACTTTTTTTGGTAAAACCGCCGTCGCCCGCCCAATGCCCCGCGGTAAGGGTTTGCTTGATATATTCCAAACATTGTTCGGTTAAGAATGGCCGATTAAAAACGATGGTCATGATGTTATGTTGTTAAGCTTGCTAGGGGCGTGGGATAAGGCGCGGACTGAAAAATAAAATAGCAAAACATAAAAAATAGTTAATCAAAAATATCGCGCACCACGGCGGAGGGACGTTTGTTAACCTCATCAAATATCCGCCATATATATTCGCCGATAATGCCGAGCATCAACAGCACCAACCCCAATAAAAAGGCTATCATGGCAAAGAGCGAAGCATAGCCAGGCACCACCTGCGGGCCATAAAATCTTTCCACCACGGTGTAGATGCCAAACCAAAAACTTGAAAAAGAAACCAACAGGCCGAGAATCGAAATAAACCTGATGGGCTTCGCCGAATAGCCAAGGAAAACATCCAAGAAAGCTACAAATTTTTTTGCCAGGGTCCATTTTGATTTGCCCGACGATCGTTTCACGCGGTCATAATAAATAATCGCGGGGGTAAAACCAAACCAATAGGAAAAAACCGAATGATAAAATCCTTTGTTGCTGTTTTGAAAAAATGGCAAAAACAATCCATCCAACAGGGCAATGTTAAAACCGCCCTTGGGAAAATCCTTGATAACCAACCAACGAAACAGCCAATAATATATCCGCGATAGTAATTTGCTGGTCCATGGGTCTTGGCGCGATTTTCGCACCGCGATGACATATTTTTCACCCTTGAGCCATAATTGCGCCATATCAACAATCAAATGCGGTGGGTCTTGCAAATCGGCGGCGAGGGATAAGAAACAATCGCCCGTTACAAATTTTGTCCCCTCCTTAATAGCCGACATTTCGCCAAAGTTACGACTTAGGTTGATAACCTTGGTCGCGCGGCGCGATTTTTTAAATTGTAATAATTTTTCTAACGAATTATCTTTGGAACCATCGTTGACGAATATCAATTCCAACTTCATGCCTATCGCCTGCAATTTTTTTTCCACATCAAGCAAGGCAGGAAACAAAGCGGGCAGGCTGCCCGCGTTTTCATAAACGGGCACCACCACCGATAAAACTTTGTTGGTTTTTTTTATTGCCATCACGATACATCTTTCTTTAGCAGGTATAAAAGATACTGCCCATATTGATTTTTTGCAAGCGCGCGCGCCAATTTTTCTAACTGATTATCGTCTATCCAACCGCTACGCCAGGCAATTTCTTCGGGGCAAGAAATTTTTAACCCCTGGCGATTTTCTATGGTCGCGACAAATTGCCCCGCCGCCAACAAGGAATCGGGTGTTCCCGTATCAAGCCAAGCTTGGCCGCGCCTTAATATCTCCACCGTTAACTGTCCATCGCGCAAATAATTAATATTCAGATCGGTGATTTCCAATTCGCCACGCGGCGACGGTTTGATGGTCTTGGCGCGCGCGCTCGCCGTGTTGTCATAAAAATAAAGCCCCGTCACCGCATAGTTCGAACGCGGGTTTTTTGGCTTTTCCTCCAGGCTGATAACTTTGTTTTGCTCATTAAATTCAACCACGCCATAGGCCGCGGGGTTGTTAACATGATAGGCAAAAATACTCGCGCCCGTGGTTTGGCGGTCGGCGCGTTGCAAAATATCGGATAAATCATGGCCGTAAAAAATATTATCACCAAGGATAAGGGCACTGGGCGCGCCCGCCAAAAAATCTTCGGCCAATATTAACCCTTCGGCCAAGCCATTGGGTTTGGTTTGAATTTTGTAATCAATCACCATGCCCCATTGTTTGCCATCGCCCAACAATTGTTGAAAACGCGGGGTATCTTCGGGGGTGGAGATAACCAACAGTTCCCTAATCCCCGCCAACATCAAAATACTTAATGGGTAATATATCATCGGCTTGTCATAAATCGGCAACAATTGTTTTGAAACAACATGGGTCATGGGGTAGAGGCGCGTGCCCGCCCCGCCCGCCAAAATAATGCCTTTTCTTTTTTTATTTGTCATGGCTCATGATTCCTTTTTTATTATTTCCTATGTGTGTAGTTTTTATCCAGCCATGATTGGTAATCGCCATTCATAACGCGCGATGTCCATGATTGGTTTTGTAAATACCAAGCAATGGTTTCGCTTAAGCCTTGCTCAAAATTTAATTGCGGGGCGAAGCCGACCTGGCGTTTTATTTTTGCAATATCCATGGCGTAACGTACGTCGTGCCCTGGGCGGTCGGCGACAAATTTTATTTGCTGGGCGTAGCTAGATTCCTTTGGTTGCATCTTATCTAACAAATTGGCGACCAATTTGGCAACCGATAAATTATCCCGTTCGGCCAAACCGCCGACACCAAAAACTTGGCCTATTATTTTTTCTATCGGCTGGGCCAACACCAACATCAGGGCGCGAACATGGTCTTGCACATACAACCAATCGCGGATATTTTCCCCCTTGCCATAAACGGGCATCTCTTCCCCCATCAGGGCGCGGGTTATCATCATGGGAATAAATTTTTCAGGAAATTGATAAGGCCCATAATTGTTGGTGCAATTAACAATGACGCTGGGGAACCCATGGGTGTGGTAATAACTGCGCACCAAATGGTCGGCCCCTGCCTTTGACGCGGCGTAGGGGCTGTTGGGGCGATAGGCGCTATCTTCATCGAATGGTTTGTCATTGATGGTTAGGGAGCCAAAAACTTCGTCGGTTGAAATATGCAAAAAACGAAAATTATTTTTTTTGTCAGCTGGCAAGTCGCGCCAATAACCATGACAAGATTCCAACAATCGCCCCGTTCCCAACAGGTTGGTGGTCAGAAAATCATCGGCATGCAATATCGACCTATCGACATGGGTTTCGGCGGCAAAATGCACCACCGCCGCAATATTTTCTTGTTGTAAAATACGGCTTACCAAATTCTTATCGCCAATGTCGCCGTGGTGAAAAACATAACGCTCGTCGTCTTGGATCGGGGTCAGGTTATCCAAATTGCCAGCGTAGGTTAACTTATCCAAATTAACCACGCGGCCCACGGGCAATATGGCTTGGTTTTTTGCTAACGTATCGCGCAAGAAACAACTGCCGATGAAGCCCGCCCCGCCCGTCACCAAAATATTTAATGTTTCAATTTTTTTACCTACCATCAACTTCTTTCAAAAACGCTTTGCTTACTATATCAATACGCGCTCTTATTTCATAGCTTGCTATCACATAATGAACCTTGCCTGCTGGCGGTTATTTTTTTGCCCCAGTTTTTTTTGCAATCTTTTTTTGTAATTTTTCGGCAATCACCGCCCGCGCCGCGGTCAGGCGTGCTATCGGCACACGATAGGGCGAACAGGAAACATAATCCAAACCTATCTGATGGCAAAAAATAATGGAATCGGGGTCGCCGCCATGTTCGCCGCAAATACCCAATTTCAAATCTTTGCGCACTTTGCGCCCGCGTTCCTTCGCGATATTCATCAATTCGCCCACGCCAACAATGTCTAAGGTTGCGAAGGGATCCCTATCCAAAATCCCCTTTTTTTCATAATGTTCCAAGAAATTACCCGAATCATCGCGCGACAAACCGAAAGTTGTCTGGGTTAAATCGTTGGTGCCAAAACTAAAAAATTCAGCGCGTTTGGCAATTTCGCCAGCAATCAACGCGGCGCGTGGCAATTCAATCATCGTTCCTATTTTATAACGCAATGTGACGCCATGTTCTTTCATGACTTTGTCGGCTTCGCGGTCGATGATGTCTGCCAATTTGGTTAATTCCAGCCCCAACCCCACCAACGGCACCATGACTTCGCAATCCAATGTTTTTTTGGTTTCTTTCATCACCTGGGCCGCGGCGGAAAATATCGCCCGCGCCTGCATTTCGCAAATTTCGGGATAGGAATTAAGCAAGCGACAACCGCGATGACCAAGCATTGGGTTTGATTCGTGCAATTCAAGCACGCGTTTTTCTATACGCTCCAACGACAGGCCCAAACTATCTGCCAATTCTTGGCAATCATCTCTCTCCTTCGGTAAAAATTCGTGCAACGGCGGGTCCAGCAACCGAATGGTCACGGGCATCCCCGCCATGATGGTGAAAATATGGGTGAAATCTTCTTGTTGCATGGGTTCTATTTTCGCCAGGGCCTTCCTGCGTTCTTCTTCCGAATCGGCCAAAATCATTTCGCGCACCGCCTTGATACGGCTGGGTTCAAAAAACATATGTTCGGTGCGGCATAACCCAATCCCCTCGGCGCCAAAACGTAAAGCCGTTTTGCAATCGTCGGGCGTGTCGGCGTTGGTGCGAACTTTTAAATGGCGTATCTCATCGGCCCATTTCATCACCGTGCCAAAATCGCCACCAATGGCGGGTTCGATGGTTGTCAATTTGCCAACAAAAATTTCACCGCTCGAGCCATCGATGGCTACATAATCCCCCTTTTTTAATTCCTTGCCCTTGGCGGTCATGATGCCGCGCTCGACATCGATATGCAATTCAGAAGCCCCCACCACGCATGGCCGCCCCATGCCCCGCGCCACCACCGCCGCATGCGACGTCATACCGCCACGCGCGGTGATAATACCCGCCGCGGCATTCATACCATGGACATCCTTGGGCGATGTTTCCACCCGCGCCAACATAACTTGCCGTCCTTCTTCCGCCCATTGCAAGGCCTCGTCGGCGGTGAAAACCAATTGCCCCGACGCGGCACCTGGGCTGCCTGGCAACCCCTTGGCAAAGGTAGTTTTTTCGGCACGCGGGTCGATAATGGGGTGGAGGACTTGGTCAAGACTGCTTGGCTCTATCTTCATCAAGGCTTCCTCCTTGGTTAGGAGTCCTTCCTTCACCCAATCGCAAACAATTTTTAATGCCGCGGCGGTTGACCGTTTGCCGTTACGAGTTTGCAACATGAATAATTTGCCACGCTGCACCGTGAATTCCATGTCTTGCATATCGCGATAATGTTTTTCCAACAGGTCGCGGATGCGGCATAATTCCTTGTAAACCGCGGGCATGGCTTCCTCCATCGATGGTTTTTCTTCGCCGCGGTGCAAACGCGCCTTTTTCGTTAGAGCTTGCGGCGTGCGAATACCCGCCACCACATCTTCACCCTGGGCATTGACCAAAAATTCACCATAAAAAATATTTTCGCCCGTTGACGGGTCGCGGGTAAAGGCAACACCCGTTGCGCAATCCTCGCCCATGTTACCAAACACCATCGATTGCACGTTGACCGCGGTGCCCCAATCGGCGGGGTAATTGTATAATTTACGATAAACCTGGGCGCGGTGCGACATCCAACTTTCAAACACCGCGGCTATCGCCCCCCACAATTGCTCTTCGGGTTTTTGCGGGAAATCTTGGCCCGTGTATTTTTTGACCACCGATTTGAAATCATCGATAACTTTTTTCCAATCTTCTTCCTTCAATTCGGAATCATATTGAACATTTTTGATGGCGCGGGCCGCCTCGACAATATTATCAAAATGTTCTTCGGCGATATTCAAAACCACCTCGCCATACATTTGAATGAAACGGCGATAACTATCAAAGGCGAAGCGACCATCGCGCGTTTTATTCTTTAACCCCAAAACCGATTGGTCGTTCAAACCCAAATTCAACACGGTGTCCATCATCCCTGGCATCGAAACACGCGCCCCCGAACGCACCGACACCAACAGGGGGTTATCGCTGGAACCAAAATCAAAGCCCGTTGCCTTTTCTAAACGCGCCAAATAGGTTCTCACTTCTTTTTTTAAACTATCGGGCAACTGCTTGTTATCTTTATAATAATTATTACAAACCTGGGTCGTGATGGTGAAGCCAGGGGGAACGGGCAAGCCCAGGTTACACATTTCGGCTAAGTTTGCCCCCTTGCCCCCTAGCAAATTTTTATCACTGGCCTTGCCTTCGGCACGGCCCTCTTGGAAAAAATAAATTGGTTTTTCTTTTGCCATTTTTATTGTTTTTACCTGTAATGAAAATCACCCCGCATTTCAACCACAAAAAAATGAAGGATTATTAAGAGCCTGTAAATTCTTACAATAAGATTTGTCATTTTTTGTTGGCGGGGCGAAGGCTGCTGTTTTTTTATATTTCGGCCTTGCCCTTAGGTCGAATCGCGCTATAATTATAATATCATTTACCTGAATTTTTGCCTGGCGGTGGCTTCGGTTTTTTATTATTTTTATTTCATATCGACCATGTTTTCCCCCATTATTGATAAGCGTCCCTTAGGCAAAAAGGAAATTGTCTATTACGCCGTCATTGATTTTAACCTTGGCCAGCAAATCCTGCCCGCGGTGATGATGACCACCCATGGTAGAGGCGAGGATGCTACGCCTGACCTGCCCCAACAATTGCTGGCGTTGGAATTCATTGACCAGCAAACCCATGTTGAGGTCAGCGATAAATTGGTTCAGCAATTACAGCTTAACAAAAATAATATTAAGCCTTTGACCGATAAACAAAAAAAATATTGGCAAGCCACCTTACAACATTGGCAAACCAACCAAGCCGCGATGAATTTGCGTCTGGTCGGCACCGATTTTCAACAACGGGTATGGCGCGCCATTTTATCCATCGCCAGCGGCAAGACTATATCCTACAGCGATTTGGCCAAAAAAATAAACAGCCACCATCGCGCGGTTGCCAAAAATGGCGTGGGGCGAAATCATATATGTTATTTTGTGCCGTGCCATCGGGTTATCAGTAAAAATGGTGGGATTGGCGGTTATGGTGGGGGTTTGGGTATAAAAAGGAAACTACTGCTTGCCGAAAATATATCGCTTTAAACCCTGCGCCGCACCTATAAAACTTCGCCATATTTTTTTATAATCCTTTGCTTGGATAATTGAAACCAAGCAACAAAATAGTGTATAGTTTTGTTGCCTAAGAATTTTTTAGAAAAAAAGCCCCCTCGCCACCCCTCCCCAAAAAAACACTTGCCCGCCATCACCATTCCCCAACTTCTATCGATGAAGGGCAAAGAAAAAATTGTTGCCCTATCGCTTTACACCAAGCCGATGGCGCAATTATGCGATGGGGCGAGCGATATTATCTTGGTTGGGGATTCGCTCGGCATGGTGCTCTACGGTTTTGATAGCACGGTGGATGTGACGCTGGATATGATGATAACCCACGGCCGCGCCGTGGCGCGCCACACCCAACATGCGCTATGTGTTATTGACATGCCGTTTGGCACGGTGGAGAAAGATAGAGGGGAGGCTATCAAAAATTGCCAACGCGTCCTTGACGAAACGGGTGCGGCGGCGGTGAAGATAGAGGGGGGAAAAGAAATGGCAGAAACCATCGCCGCCCTGACCGCGCAAAAAATACCCGTGATGGGGCATGTTGGTTTGTTGCCGCAACGCGCCAAAGAATTGGGCGGGTTTAAAACCCAAGGGTTGGATAAAAACGATTGGCAAAAAATTATTGATGACGCCAAGGCGGTCGAAGCGGCGGGGGCATTCGCGCTGGTTATAGAATCGGTGGCGGCGGGGTTGGGCGAGGCCATTACCAAAACCGTCGCCATACCCACCATTGGCATTGGCGCGGGCCAGGGTTGCGATGGCCAGATTTTGGTCGCCGATGACATGGTTGGGTTAACTTATCAACAGCAAAAACGCCCGCGTTTTTTGCGATTATTTGCCGCGGTTGATAAGGTCATAAGCCACGCCGCGGCCGATTTTGCCAAGGCAGTCAAAAATGGCGATTACCCCCGTGCCGAAGAAAGTTACAAAGAAAAATAAAAAAACTTGCTATAAGAAAAAAATCATGACTCCCAAAATTATTAACAACATTGCCGCGTTGCGCCAATTTATTAACATAGAAAAAAACCAGGGCAAACGCATTGGTTTGGTGCCAACCATGGGCGCGCTGCATGACGGGCATTTATCGCTTATCGCCAAGGCGAAGCAATTGTCAGACACCGTGCTTGCCTCCATCTTTGTTAATCCCAAACAATTTTCTGCCAAGGAAGATATCGAACGTTACCCGCAACCATTGCAACAAGATATTGCCAAATTAACCAGCATGGGCGTGGCGGTTATCTATACCCCCAGCCCGAGCGAGATGTATCCGCCAGGTTTTTTAACCAACATCACGATGGAGAATCTTTCCACCATATTATGCGGTGCCAGTCGCCCCCAGCATTTCGACGGCGTGATGGTGATTGTCAGCAAGTTGTTTTTGCAAACTATGCCCGATGTTGCGGTGTTTGGTGAAAAAGATTACCAGCAATTAACCATCATAAGAAAAATGGTGAAGGATTTGGATTTTCCCATTGCCATCGTTGGTGCCGAAACGGTGAGGGAGGCAAGCGGCTTGGCAATGTCTTCGCGCAATCAATATCTTACCACGGGGGAGCGGGAAATTGCCCCCGTGCTTTTTCAAACCCTGTCGCACGTTGCACAACAAATAAAAAATGGCGATGACCAACGCGATATTTTCCCCCTTGCCATCAGTCATTTGTTATCCAAGGGTTTTCAAAAAGTTGATTATTTGGAATGGCGGGCGAGCGATGACCTGTCCCCCATGCAGCATGCCGACAAACCATCGCGCCTGTTGGTGGCGGCGCATTTGGGCCGCGCCAGGTTGATTGACAACATCGCCGTTGATTAAAAACGGTTGGCCCGTAACGCGCCCCCGATTGAAACCAGGCTAAAATATCATAATATTGAAATCTTCAGCTTGCTCTGCTAGTTAGTATCACCTAACAAGCCCGTTGCTTAGAGGTTTTGCTGATAATGAAAAGAATTGCTCATGACATACAACCACGATAATATTTTTGCCAAAATTTTACGCGGCGACATTCCCTGCAAAAAAATTGCTGACAACGCGGTGGCTTTGGCTTTTTACGACCTTTACCCCAAAAAGAAAATTCATGCCTTGGTCATTCCCAAGGGTGCCTATGTTTCTTTTGCTGACTTCACGCGCCACGCATCGCCCGACGAACAGATCGGGTTTTGGCAATTGGTGCAAACCACCGCCAAAAATTTGGGCATTGAGGAAACGGGCTATCGCATCATCAGCAACCATGGTGCCCATGGCCATCAGGAGGTTCCCCATTTCCATATCCACCTTTTGGGCGGCGAATCAACGGGGCCGCTGGTTAGTTACATGAATAAAATAAATGAATGACATCTTGAATAAAAAAATTTATATCAACATTGATAAGGAATAATATCACCATGTTTTTTTTACAGCGACGCTATTGGCCTAATTTGTTAACGCTCTACCGTATTTTGGCGGTGCCCCTATTCGCCTATTATTGGTCTTTGCAAAATGTCTTTTACGATTGGGTCAATTTGGCTATCTACACCCTGGCTTGTTTGTCGGATTATCTTGATGGTTGGTTGGCGCGGCGCGACCGCCGCACCAGCAATTTTGGCAAAATGCTTGACCCGATATCTGACAAAATTATGGTGATGGCGGTGTTGTTGTTGATGGTCGCCGACAAAACCATTTACGGCATTCATCTTATGCCTGCTATCCTTATCCTTATAAGGGAGGTTGGGGTGTCAGGCCTGCGCGAATTTTTATCAAATTTAAATGTGAAAGTGCCCGTCAGCAAATTGGCAAAATGGAAAACCGCGGTGCAGATGTTTGCCTTAGGATTTTTGATTGTTGGCGTGGAAGAATTTTATGGCCTTGCCATTCGTGCGACAGGCATTGTATTGTTGTGGGTGGCGGCGGTTTTGACGCTTATCACGGGTTATGATTATTTGAAGAAAGCTTGGCCACATATCAGCCTTGACCCTTTAAAAGAAAAAAGCTACCGACGCAAACTTATGAAAAAAAGGAAACTTAAAAAAGCATGACAACAACCCCGCATGTTAAAATAGCCATCAACGGTTTTGGTCGTATTGGGCGGTTGATGTTGCGCGCCATGGTTAAACACCCTGGCTTCAACCAACAAATAAAATTGGTCGCCATCAACAGCCCAGGCAGCGCAAGTGCCATGGCGCATTTGTTCAAATATGATTCGGCGCATGGCATATATGAAAAAAATGTCACCGCCAGCGACGACAGCATCGACATTGGTTATGGCCCCATAGCCTATAGCCAAATAAATGACCCACAAGCCATCGATTGGAAAAAGCACGGGGTTGATATTGTTTTGGAATGTTCGGGCAAATTTAACGACAAAGAAAAAGCTGTGGTGCATTTGGCGTCGGGCGCGAAAAAAGTTTTGGTGTCAGCCCCGTCCAAAGGTGCCGACAAAACAATTGTCTACGGCGTCAACCATGACACCATCACCGCGGGCGACAAAATTGTTTCGGCGGCTTCCTGCACCACCAATTGCCTGGCCCCCGTCGCAAAAATATTAGAAGATAATGTGGGCATTGAAAATGGTTTCATGACCACCATCCATGCCTACACGGGGGATCAAAATATCGTGGATAGCAGCCACAAGGACCTGCGCCGTGCGCGCGCCGCCGCCCTGTCGATGATTCCTACCTCGACTGGGGCCGCCAAATCAATCGGTGAGGTTATCCCGAGCCTCAAAGGAAAATTGGATGGGTCGTCAATGCGCGTGCCCACCGCCAATGTATCATGCGTCGATTTGGTGGCGTTGTTAAAAAAACCCATCAGCACCCTCGCATTACATGAATTATTTAAACAAGCCGAACAACATGAATTAAAAAATATTTTGAAAACCAGCAACCTGCCGCTGGTATCGGTTGATTTCAACGGCATGGCAGAAAGCAGTTGCGTTGATTTGTTGGAAACATCGGCACGCGCCAAGGCGGGCGAGCAAAGCAATTTGGTGCGGGTGTTGGCGTGGTATGATAATGAAATGGGTTTTTCACACCGCATGGTCGATGTGTTGTTGGCGATGGCCGCGGTTATGTAACGCGCCTTATAAAATTTTCCGCGCCTATTAAAAAAACTAGCTTGTTATTATTTCTTGCCGCTTTTGTGGGCTAGGGCCCATTGCAGGAAAATATCGTTTTCTTCCTTGGTGCCCACGGTCACCCTTATGCAATGGGGCAAACCATAACCCTTCATGCTGCGCACGAAGACATTATGGCTTTCCAAAAATTCTAAGAAAGACGTGGCATCGTCGGCATTGCCAAAATCTATCAGGTAAAAATTGGCTTCGGAGTCATAGGGTTTGAAACCTTGCTGGCGCAACACCCCCTGGACTCGCGATTTTTCAGAAAAATTATGGGCGCGCGACGCGGCAATGAAATCTTGGTCGGCCATCGCCGCCACCCCCGCATCTTGCGCTATTTGCGAAGTGGTAAAGACGCCGCATAATTTGTTGATGTTTCTTATCACCCGTGCATCGCCCACGCAAAACCCCAAGCGCAAACTTGCCATGCCATAAATTTTGGAAAATGTCCGCACCACCACCACGTTAGGAAATTCATTGGGCAATTGCATGACGGCTTGGTTATAGTCGGTGTCGGTGACATATTCGGCGTAGGCAACATCGAGCACCAGCAAAACATGCGGCGGCAATTGCTGTAAGAATTTTTTTATTTCGGTTAGGGAAACCATGGTGCCCGTTGGGTTGTTGGGGTTCGCCAAAAACACCGCACGCGTGGTGTCATCAACCATGGTTAAGATAGCGTCAAGGTCGGTTTGAAAATTACCCGATGGCAATTTTTTTTCGGGCGCGACCATAACCTTGGCCCCCATACCCTTCATGGCTATGGGAAAAACCAAAAAACCATGGCGGCTGTAAATACCCGACCGACCAACCGACAAAAAAGTTTTGGCAATCGCCAACAAAATTTCATCGCTGCCCGCGCTGACGCTTATTTGATTATCCTCAATATTATAAAATGTGGCAAGCGCGCTGCGTAATTTTTTTGCAAAACTGTCGGGGTAGCGATGGTTGGCAATTTTTTTTGTCGCTTCTAACTGGGGGCTTGATCCCCAGGGGTTTTCGTTGGCCGACAAAACAACGCGCGGCCCCACCCCATCACCCTTATGTTTGCCAGGGATATAATCGGGGATTTCCGTCACCCAACTGTTGGCTTGCAGGGTAAAGTCTTTTTTTGTCATGCCTTTACCTTAAGTTTTTTTCATTGTTGTCTTGCCAATAATGGGGGCGCGGCACGCGACCCAAAACTGTTTGCCCCGATAATTTTTCTAGGCTGATAACTTCAAATATATTTTTTTCTTTATTTAATATCACCAACAATGTTTCTTTTCCATCAATTTGTTCCATCGCCTGCCAACCCACTATCACGCCCAAAATATCCTGGTTAGAGATTTTTTTGTCGGGCGCAAACCGAAAGGAAGGAAAAATATTCACAATCGCCAATTCCTTATGAAAGGTGAAAAAACTATGCACCGCCTTCATGGGGATGACGGCCAAGCCAACCTGCCTTTGCCATAATAATCGCAACGCCCCCTTATCGGTTAGTTTGTTATCGGTCAATATTTCTTTGCCTCCCCGCCTTTTTTTATCGGGCGACGCCTCGGTGCTGGTGCGCCATAGGGTGCTGCGACCAAATTCTTGCGCCAATAAAAAACCATGTTCGCGAAAAAATATTTTGCCCACCGCAATCTCAAACTCATTTTCACGCATCACCGTGGTGGTCATGATTTCTTTCCAAATTGTCCAATATTCATCGCGCGATATATTTTTATCGTGCGGCAATTTGTCGTAAATATCTTGCTCGCGGAATGGGCGATAGCCAGCCTCCTGCTTTGCCAATTTTTTTAATTTGCTGATGTTGGTCACCAACTGCCATCGCGCTTTTAATAGGCTTGCAATTTCTTTATCAATATCATCAATTTGTTGGCGAATATTTTGAATCGTCATGTTTGTTTTTGAATAATAAAAACAAACCTACCATTATTTTTATCGCCTTGCAAAATATTATGTTGCAAAAGGTTATGATTTTGTTCTTCACAAAAAATGGGGAAGTCGTGCCAAGCCTTGGGGTCGGTGGCCAGCACTTCCAATACTTCGCCTGGCTGCATGCTGCGTAATATTTTTTGTGCCTTTAACACGGGTAAGGGGCACAAAAGGCCAGAGGTATCAAGCCGTTGGTGGATCGGGGGGGAAGAGGGAGGGAGGGACATAGCAACCAAAAAAGCCCCAAGGGGCGACAAGATAACCAAATGAAGCCAAGACTTCAACCAAGCCGCGGCGCGCCAAAAATTATTTATAATTTTTGATAGCGGTGTCAATAATTGCCTTGGCCTGTTTGGCATCGGCAAACCCTGTTACCTTAACGAATTTTCCTTTTTCCAAATCTTTGTAATGTTCAAAAAAATGTTTTATTTGCGCCAACAAAATTTCTGGCAAATCGGTCGCTTCATGAATTTTATCATACAGCGGGGTCACCTTACCATGGGGGACACAAATCAATTTTTCATCCTTGCCCGATTCATCCTCGGTCAGCAAAACCCCGACGGGACGGGTGCGAATAACCGAACCCGCCATCAGGGCAAAGGGTGCCACCACCAACGCGTCGGCTGGGTCGCCATCGCCCGACAGGGTGTGGGGTATAAAACCATAATTGCAAGGGTAATACATCGGCGTTGCCAAAAACCTATCCACTATCACCATGCCCGCTTCCTTATCAAATTCGTATTTGATGGGCATCATCATCGGAATTTCGATAATGACATTGATATCTTCGGGTGGATTTTTCCCCACCGATATTTTGCTCATATCCATGATGTTATTCTCTCAAATGATTGCTTTTATCTTTCGCCGTTTAGCTAGGCTTTTTTTTATATTAAAAAAATATATTAATGTTCCAACTTGCTAACGTCGGCATCTTCAAAAATTTGTGAGCTATCGCCTAGCGCATCCATATCCTTATCGTCCTTAAGGCCACGGTTTGATTCTTCCGCCAAGACTTCGCGAACTTCCTTGTCGCTTATTTCTTCACGCACCGTCACCCGTTGCAGGGCGGTAATAATTTGTTGGCGCAATTTTTCAAAATCAACATCGGTATCGGCAATTTCGCGCAACGCAATAATGGGCGGCTTATCATTGTCTTTTTTAACTTGGGTTTCATTACCCTTCCAAATCTCGCGGGTGCGCGCCGAGGCCAACACCACCAATTCAAAGCGGTTGTTTATTTTTTTGATGCAGTCTTCGACAGTAATGCGCGCCATGTTATTTTTCCTTATTTTTTTATTGTTACCCGTTGGTGGTGATTGTTTCGCTCTATCCCCTTCGGGCTGAAATATATATTATTATCCCGCGTAGCCGATAACAAACCAAGAGTCAAGCCCCCAAGCCAAGCCAACAAAATTATTGCAAAAACAATTGCCAAATATCTTTGGCGGTGACAGCAATCATCAGCAACACCAAGAAAACCATGCCCGCCATCATCATGCCCTGTTGCAATATTTGCGGCACGGGTTTGCGAAAAATTTGTTCTATCGTCAGCAACACCAAATGCCCACCATCCAACACAGGAATGGGGAACAAATTAATAATCGCCAAATTCAATGATAACATCACCATGAAGGATAAAAAGGCATAGCCACCCGCGGCGCCCACATCGCCCGACATTTTGGCTATCATCACGGGGCCACCCAATTGATCCAGCCCAATTTGTCCCGTGAATATTTTCTTTAACCCGCCGATGGTTTCGCCCGTCAAATACACCGTTTGCCATGCGCCATGTTTGACCGCCCCCCAAAAATTGGTTTTTTGTAAAACAATTCCCTGTCCCAATGATTGAAAAGAAATGCCAAGCCGATAGGTTGTTTTGCCGTTTTTCGAACCCGCGGGGTTTGGCTTCACCGTGATGATATTTTTTTTGCCATCACGCAGCAAGGTCATGGCTATTTTATCGCCGTTGCTTGCTTCCATAAAATGCAAAATATCTTCGGGGGCTTTCACTATTTTTTTATTCATCATCACAATTTTATCGCCCGCTTTTAATCCTGCAAATTCGGCGGCGGAATTGCTCATCACCTGCCCCACCGTTACAAATTCGGTCGCTGCCTTGTTGGTATCAATGGGGGGTTGCGGCGTGACAACACCAAAAGAAAAAGCCATGATGGTCAACAGCACAAAGGCAAATAAAAAATTGGCGATGGGACCCGCGGCAACGATAAGGAATCTTTGCCATACTGCCTTTTTATGAAAAGCAAAGGGCAGGTCGGCACGGTTGATGGTGGCGTCAAGTTGCCGTTGTTTTTCGCGCGGCACGGGCAACATTTCCCCCAACATTTTTACAAACCCACCCAGCGGCAGCCAGGATAATTTCCATTCGGTGCCCGCCCTGTCAAAAAAACCAAATATTTTGGGACCAAACCCAATAGAAAAAGCCAGCACCTTAACACGGCAAAATCGCGCCACCGCATAATGACCCAATTCGTGAACAAAAACCAACAGGGTCAGCACCAAAAAGAAATTGCCAATTCCCAACCCTTGAATCAATTTATCAAACATTTTTTTATCCTTCTGTTTTTTTCATTTTTTGTTGCGGGGTTAATTACTCATCCCAAATTTTTTATCCATGCCATCGTTTGTTTTTTTACCATGATGTCTTGGTCTATAACTTCCTCCATGCTGGTGGCTAAGGGCAAGGTAATTGTTTGTAGCATAGCTTCGACCCCCTTTTCAATAGCTGTGAAGGGTATCATGCCAGCCAAAAATTTTTCCACCAAGGTTTCGTTGCTGCTGTTTAATATCAACGGTGCGGTGCCCGCGGTTTGTAAGGCACGGCGCGCCAGGGCGAGGGCGTAAAATTTCTCTTCATCGGGCGGTAAAAAATGCCAACTGTTCGTGGCTTGCCAATAATTTTTTGCAGGCTGCAACCCCGTCAAAGATAAACGTTCGGGGTAGCCAAGGGCGAAGCTGATAGGAATTTTCATATCGGGCAGTGCCATTTGCGCCAAATGCCCGCCATCGTTAAACAAAACAAAAGAATGCACCAGGGATTCGGGGTGCATGACCACATCAATTTTTTCAGGGGGCAGGTCAAACAGGTAGGCGGCCTCTATCATTTCTAAGGCCTTGTTAAACATGGTCGCCGAATCGACCGATATTTTTTTACCCATTTGCCAGCGCGGGTGGGCAATGGCCTCCGCGGGGGTGATGCTGGCAAAAGTTTTTTTGTCGCGTTGTAAAAATGGCCCGCCCGAGGCTGTCAAAATAACCTTCGCCACCGCCGCCATGTCTTGTCCCAATAGACATTGAAAAATAGCATTATGTTCTGAATCGATGGGGATGATATTTTTTTTATACAATGGCAACAGCAAATGCCCCGCCGCAACAATGGCTTCTTTATTAGCAAGGGCGATAGAATTGCCCGCCCGCAACCCATGCCAAATGGGTGCCAACGCCGCCATGCCCACAATCCCCACCACCACCATGTCGACCTTGCTGGCCGCCACTTTATCTAGGGCACCTGCGCCCCACCCCATGGGTATGGTGCTTAGGTTTTTATTGCGCGCCAATTCTGCTTGCCAGGCTTGGCGGGTTTCGGCACCATCGTCGCCCAGGGCCAATATCTGCGGTTTGTATTTTTCTGCCAACCTTGCCAAGCCCGCGGCATCGCGATGCGCCGTCAAACCATGCAGGGCGAATTTATCGCCATGCTGGTCAATCACCGCCAGGGTGTTTTGGCCAATGGTGCCCGTTGCCCCCAAAATGGTTATTTGCTTTTGCTGGTTTGCCATGATTCTATATGCCGTTTTTGTGATAATAGGTTTATGCCCAAAAATAAACCAGAAATAAACCAGAAATAAACCAAAAATAAAGCTGATTGTTTTTCATAAAAACCAGTGATAGGAATAAAAAACCATTTATTATAAATTTCTTACTACCCGCTTGCCTTTTTTATACACCAACCATCGGTTATTTACATTCTATCCTTCGTTTCATTCAACAACATATGCCCCGCGTTAAAAACACCCATAACATGATAAGCAAAAAAATCTTACGCTTTTTTATCGTCTTGCTGACGGTGATTGCATTATGCGGCGCGCAGGATAGCAAAGCATTCAATTGGCAGGAGGTTGATTCCCCCGCCTTCATCACCCATCAAAACCCCGCCACCATTGGCGCGGTGGTGAAGGTCGGCGATGCCTTGCAATATGTTTCGCCCGCGCTGATGTATGGGCTTATCGCGCTCCATTGGGATTATGAAGGTTTATGGCAAGGCACGACAACCATGGCGGGCACCTTAGGTTCGATGTTTATATTAAAAAGCGCGACCATGCGCCAACGGCCCAACGGCGCCACGGACTTTCAATCTTTTCCATCGGGCCATACGGCGGCGACCATGGGGCCTGCGGCGTTTGTTACCGTGCGTTATGGATTTTTGGAATCGATACCATTTTGGGGATTGGGGATTTTCACCGCCTACTCGCGCGTGGCAGGGCAGAGGCATTTTATTACTGACACCTTGGGCGCAACCGCCCTGTCGCTATTATTTGCCTATCTTTTTGTTACGCCATTAAAGGATGAAGAAAAATTACAACGCCGCCCCGATATTTTCTTCCTGCCCGTTACTTATGAAGGGGGCGGCCTCGGCGTTAACCTCGCCTTCAAATTTTAATTGTCGATATCATTGACAAAATCTTGCTCAACAAATTCATTTGGCTTCAATACCCCTACTAATCCCTGACCCATAATAAATAATTTTTTAATTGCGTCTTATTTTATATTATTATATAGTCGGTTTTAAAAATAAAAATGGCAAAACAAAAATTAAAATTGGGGGGCAAAATTATTGCCATAAACCAAGCTAGGTTATATTGGCTATTGCTAGTCTTGGGCCTGTTTCTTATTTTTGTTATCAATCGCGAATTTGGCGTTGCTGATAACGCCGATACACATCGTTATATCCATGCTCCGAGTACAACGAGTGCCATTATGAAACCTGTCGAATTTCTCCAAGAACCAGTCGGCGGGTGGGACGAGGAAATAAAGAAGTTTCCATTTATGGTGCGATTTTTAACCCAACCCTATTTTTATTGGACACCCAATTTGGATGTCGGAATATTAAAATCATTTTCCTCGGGTCATTTTTCATTCACCACTATGCGGGCATTTTGGACGGTGGGTTTTGCTTTAAACAAAATATTATACACCCCCTATGTCGTCAATTTAAAAATCCTTTCCCTACCGCTTTTTATCATCCATGGGTTGTTCTTTGCTTGCATTTTTTTGTTGCGCAAGAAAAGATCCCTATCGCCACATACTCGCGAATCTGCCCCGCTTACCAATTGCGCGGTGTTGCTTTTTTCTTTTTTAATATTAACCGCTGCCAATATAACGGGTTTTTATAATACATTTTACGGCGAACCCATGGGCATTATAACCATACTGGGGTTGTTTGCCTTCTATGCCGCAGCCATCGGCAATAAGAATTATATGGGCGCGACAGAAAAAAACCCACACAACATATTGGTCTGCTTGCTGCTTTTTTTATTGTGCTTGGTGTCATTTGGCAAAATGCAATATATTTATTTTGTCATCATTGCACCCCTCTTCGTCATTCTGTTCGGTGAATATTTATTTTCTGGGCGCGTTGCTCCGCGTTCTATCATCAACCTAACCAAGCCCGTTAAGATCTTTCTTGGCGGCTTCGTTGCGCTAACCCTTATTTTCTTTATCATCAACAAAAATAAAAATGAATATGCCGATATAGCCAAACCCATCATGGCTTGTCATATGACATATCAGGGCACGTTAAATTTTGCGACGTCCCGCCAAGCAACCATGGAAAAATTTCATTTGCCAACCGCCAACGGGGACGGTGGTTATTGGTGTTATGATAAGTTGCCACGCGATATATTTGGCTATCGCTTAGCAATGAAGGTCGCGCTTGCCGAACCCTTGGGCTACTTAAAATTTTTATTTGATAACGCCAGTCATGTAGGCAATTTCTATATGTTTAATCCCCTTGTGCGGCTCGACCCAAATAAGCCGCAATTACAGCGATTTGGTTTGGGAATGATATACGGATTAATGACTGGCCGCGACGCGGAGGGTGTAGTGGGTGTGTCCAAAGATAATTATCCGCCATTTTATTTGATGTTGTTGCCCGCCCTAAGCAGCGTCCTGTATGGCGCGGGTTATATTATAGCCAGTTTTTTGGTTGGCTTGATAATGTTGTGGCGGTCATTTCATTTTTCGCCGCACGATTTTTCCTTTAATCGCCGTTTTGCCTTCCTCATCTCATCTATTTTATTTTGTGATATTTTTATTTCCACCGCTGATGGTCAAATGGACTTGCCCAAACATCTTTTTGTTGCCAGCATCGCCAGTCTTATCCTATGGGCGCAATTCTTTATTTCCGCCATTCATTGGTTAGAGCATGGCGGTTGGAAAAGAATAACAGTAAAAGCAAGCAAGCAGAAATAGCTGCTGTCAAAAAACCAAGGGCACGAAATAAGTCCAATCATAAGCGCGTAATAAGCATGTAACAGACAGGACTAACGCCACTGACCTTCATTCTATAATTAAATAATTTTTTAATTGCGTCTTATTTTATATTATTATATAGTCGGTTTTAAAAATAAAAATGGCAAAACAAAAATTAAAATTTTTGGGCAAAATTATTGCCATAAACCAAGCTAGACTATATTGGCTCTTATTAATCTTGGGCCTGTTTCTTATTTTTGTTATCAATCGCGAATTTGGTGTTGCTGATAATTCTGATTCACATCGCTATATTCACCCGCTCGGCACGAACACCGCGATTGTCAAGCCCGTTGAATTACCCCAAGAACCAACGGATTGGTGGTTTGACGAAATAAAACTTTTTCCGTTTATGATAAGGTTTAATACCCAACCTTATTTTTATTGGACGCCAAATGTGGATGTGGGAATATTAAATTCATTTGCCTCTGGCCGTTATACATTCACCACCATACGCGCATTTTGGACATTGGGCATTGCCTTGAACAAAATATTATACACTCCCTATGTCATCAATTTAAAAATCTATTCTTTGCCGCTTTTTATTATCCATGGGTTGTTCTTTGCTTGCATTTTTTTATTGCGCAAGAAAATATCCCTATCGCCACATGCTCGCGAATCTGCCCCGCTTACCAATTGCGCGGTATTGCTTTTTTCTTTTTTAATATTAACCGCTGCCAACATAACGGGTTTCTACAATACATTTTACGCCGAACCCTTGGGCATTATAACCATGATGGGGTTATTTGCTTTCTACGCCGCCGCCATCGGCAATAAGAATTATATGGGCGCGACAGAAAAAAACCCACACAACATATTGGTCTGCTTGCTGCTTTTTTTATTGTGCTTGGTGTCATTTGGCAAAATGCAATATATTTATTTTGTCATCATTGCCCCCCTATTTGCCATTTTATTCGGTAAGTGTTTATTTTCTCGGCGCGTTGCTCCGCGTTCTATCATCAACCTAACCAAGCCCGTTAAGGTCTTTCTTTGCAGCTTTCTTGCCCTTACCTTTGTTTTCTTTATCATCAACAAAAATAAAAATCAATATGCCGATGATTGGAAACCTATCAACGCTTGTCACATGACATATCAGGGCACGTTACATTTCGCGACATCCCCCCAAGCAACCATGGAAAAATTTGATTTGCCACGTGCTCGCGGCGATGGTGGTTCATGGTGTTATGATAAGTTGCCACGCGATATATTTGGATATCGCTTAGCCGTGAAGGTGGTTTTGTCCGAACCTTTGGGCTACTTAAAATTTTTATTTGATAATGCCAGTCAGGTTGGCAATTTCTATATGATATATCATCATTGGGGTGAGATATGGTCACCCAGGCCACATCTGGAACAATGGGGCTTAGGAATGATATATGGGTTAACGGCCAACCGTGATACAGAGGGTAAATTGGGCGTGACCAAAGATAATTATCCGCCATTTTATTTGATGTTGTTGCCCGCTTTGAGTAGCGCACTGCATGGCGCGGGTTATATTATCGCTAGTTTTTTTATTGGCTTGATAATGTTGTGGCGGCCATTTCATTTTTTGCCCCATGATTTTTCTTTTAATCGGCACTTTGCCTTCCTCATATCATCTATTTTATTTTGCGATATTCTTGTTTCCACCGCCGATGGCCAGTCCGAACTTATTAAACATCTTTTTGTTGCCAGCATCGCCAGTCTTATCCTATGGGCGCAATTTTTTATTTCCACCGTCCATTGGTTGGAACATGGCGGTTGGAAAACTATCACGCGAAAGATAGCTAAGAAAAAATAACAAGGCTTGAAAAATCAAATCCCCCACCATCATGGTTTTATCACAAGGATGGGGGATTTGTTGATAAGGATAAAACCTATTATCTAGCCATATAATTTGTCAAAGGCTTGGGCTACCTTCGCCAATTGGGCTGGTTCATGGTCGCGCCAATAACGCGGGTCGCGCATCAGGGTTCTTATCTCTTGCTCCAAACTGGCAATTTCCTCGGCGGTCATGCCCTTGTTGGTCTGCTTGTTGCTGGTATTATTGTCTTCACCGCCGTGCTCGGCAAGGCTATTGCCAGGTTGTTCGGGCTGGCTATCGCCAACTTTCTCGTCATGATTATCCATCGCCGCTTGATTATTTTTTACAATATCTTCGGGGGTGGATGATGGCGCCGTATTGTTGGCACCGTCGTCGCCATGGGTAAGGGGCGACAAAACATGCAAAATGGCGGGACCAAATGCTTTTTCATATAATTGTGCAACCTGTGGCGTGATGGTTTTGCCCAATTCGGCCAATTCTTTGTCGCTCAATCGGCTTAATGCCGCCGCCACCGCGGTGACGGGATGATTTTGCACCGCCTGGGCCAGGCTTGCCAAACGTTGTTGGTCGGTTGGTAAGGGTGGCGATGATTTTTTTGCACCTGTCGACGCCATCGCCAAAACTGGGCTCGGGTTATTTGCTAGGTTGGACGGGGATGATGCAGCGTTGGAAGCGGGGTTAGCGGAAGGGTTGGTCATGTTATGTTTCCTTTCTTGTTATGGTGGTTGGTGGGTTTTGGTTTTTTATAATCATTGTTTATATTTTTCTTCGCGGGTTGGCGACGGCGCCATAAAGCCTGTCGAAGCCTTTTTCAACTTTTTGCAAAACATCGGGTTTTTTGTCGCGCCAATAACTGGGGCGTTTCATCAATCGCCGCAAGGCTGCCTCATCAAGGTTAGGATTACCGCCATTACCCGCGCCGCTGGTTGGCAACAAATGGGGTTCGGCCATACCGCGCCGCAACCATTGCAAGGCGTTGACCCCTTCGGCGGTGGCGGTTAATTCGGCGGCAATTTTTTTACCAAAGATATTTTCAGCCCAAGCCACGGTTGATGATTTTTGGCTTTGCCAATCACCGCCAAACAAATTGGCGTCGCGCGCCGTGGTGGCCATGGCGTCGCGTTCTTTTTCCAATGCTTCCTTTTGTTCTGCCAAATTTTTGGCCTGAAGGTTTGCTTGTTCGTTGGCTTGTTGCAGGCGACTATGTTGCTGTTCTAAAAATTTATAAGACTTCGCCATTTCATCCAAGCGCACGGTTTTTTTTTGCTCGTCCCAAAATTTTGCGGGCAGGTTTTCTGGTCGCGCCGCTTCGGGTGAATTGTTACGCAGGGTAAGGATGGCTTTTTCATTATTATGTTCGATATTATTTTTTTCCTGTTGAGTCATGATGCTATGCTTTCTTGGTTGGGTTGGTGTTGACGGTTGGTTGGGGGGTTAGGGCGGCATCAACCGCCGCAACATTTTGCAAATGATCAACGGACATGGATGGAGCCACCGACAAGGGCAATTGAAAATAATGAAATAATTTTTTTACCAATTCGCCACGGTCGACATATTGCGTCAGGTCCAAACCAACCGCCGCCGCCGTTTGTAACAGGCTTAACATATTCTCGGCTTCCTGCATTTCTTGGCGGCGCGCAATGGGCGATGACATTTGTAACCGCACTATTTTTTTATCCAGCACCCATCGCGGGGCGCGGCCTTCATCGACCATCAGCCCCAACAAACGCTGGACAAGCGGTTGCAGCAATTCATGTTCTAATCGCCTAAAACTTGCCGCCATGGCACGTGTTTGGCTTTCATTGATTTGCCGAACCTCGGTCGCGGTTTTGCTGGCCAGGCCTGTGCCGATAACATTGTTGTTTAATATGGTGTCGCTTAGCAATGCTCTTTTAATATTTTGGCGCAATTCGGCCAACACCACTTGCGATAAATCCAGCCCCGCGGTGCGTAGCGGCGTAAGCCCGGGCGACCCCACCGCTTTTTGAATAATGGCGCCAGGCTCCAGCTTTAAATTGTTAACATTGATAACGCCGTCATCGTCAACCAACCATATGCCCGAAACATTGAGCGAAGCATTTTTTAAAATAAGCTCCACCACTTGGTTGGCAGTAATAATATCGGGCAGGGCGCGCATCACGGGCGACCGACCATAATTTTCCCCTGGCGCTTTCGTGAAGCGAAAAACCAACAGGGGCATTTGGCGAAATCGCCCTTGGCTGATAAGCAAGGGGCCGTGGCTTCCCGCCGACTCACCTTGGCTTGCCAATTGCCCGCTTGCCGCGTTGGGGCTAACAGCATCGTCGTCGCTGCCTGGCGCGAACAACATATAATCCACCGCGCCATTTTCTTCTGGCGATGAGGGGTTGCCATTGGGAAGGAGTGCTTCGACCACAGCCACCATACCTTCATCATCAACCTGCAATTTTTTTAATTGCTGGGTGGTGATGGTGGCGTCGCCATCATTGTTGGCGAGCAACAGATTTTCTATTTTATCCCACGGCAAGCGGGATTGTTTAAAAACCGCGCCACCGTGATGATTGTCGGCCTTTTCTTCTAAAACAATCGATGTAAGGGGTAAGGCGCGAAAATTAATTCCGCCAGCATTATTTTTTTCCACGGCCAAAACCCCCGTGCCCGCCACCACAAGGTCCAACATGGCTTGATGAACTTCTAAATAAAAATCACCCTGTTGTAATTGCTGACTAATATCATTGCTAACCGCTGCCAACAATTCATTAATATGTTGCGCGCCATCAACCGCCGACATATCAAACCACGATGTTTTTCCCCCTTTTGAATTTGGCAACAAATCATGCACCAGGTTTGATGCCAATTGCTCCACCGCCAAAACCGCGGTGGAATCATAAATAACACTTGGCTGTTTGGCAAAACCGTCAGCCTTATCATATTGGGGCAAGGCATATTGATAACATTCGCGCCACCATTCCATCCATTCTTGGCGTTGTTGCAAAGCAACTTGATAACGTTTTTCTATTGCTGCCAATTCGGCCGCTAGCAAGGCGGGGGTTGAATCATCGCTGATGGGGGCTTGGTCCTGCCCCATTTTATCAACATCATCGGGGTTAGTATCAAACGGGTGATTATTAAAAATGGGATGGGTGGGGGTGGGTTCTTTCGCAATAGAAGTATTTTTTTTCATATTTTTATCAAAGTAATGATGGGGTTTTTTGTAAATTGTTTGAGGGGAGGTTTGTATTAAGGGAGGGTTAAGCTAGATATTTTGTTGCTATTTTGTTCTTTATTTGTTCTATAATAACAAGAACAAAACAAAAATGTCAACCGTTTTTTATTTTAACCGTGATCTACGCGGGGTTTATATATAAAAAACAAATATATAAATAAAAAAAAGGGAGGATGAAATTTCTTTCACCCCCCCTTTTATTTTTACTTGTTATAGTAATCGCAAACGAGTCAATTACGACCTTTTGGTTAAACGATTAAGCAACAAGGGCACGAAGCCAAGCAAGATAGCGCCAAAACCTATCACGATAACGAGGTTAATCCCCATGACCATGACGGCTGGGTTTTCTGGATCGGGTTCTGCCGTTTGTGTGGTGTAGGCGGTATAGACGGCGATAAACACCATAAAAATACCAGCCAAACCTGGCCACACAATGTGGGTAAAGCCTTGCCAGAGGCCATCGCTAAATTTATCGCGATAGTACCAAGCACAAGCCAAACCAGCCAAGCTGAGGTAAAAGCAAATTTGAAAGCCAATCGCGAGGACTGAAGCATTCAAAATGCCACTTACCGAGGGCATGTAGGACGAGCAGAATAGCAAAACCAACCCCATGGCCCATATCATGATATTGGCGACATAAGGTGTTTGCCATTCGGGATGGATGACAGCATAACGTTTGCTGAGCACTTTGTCGCGCGCCATAGCAAAAATACTGCGCGTGAAGCACAAGATTTGCGTTTCAAGCGTGCCAACCGTTGACAACATAACAGCTATCAACCCGACATAGTTCCATGGTTCAGGAAACAATTTGGTCGAAACCGCCAACAACACATTCGAGCTAGCCGTTTTGATTTCATCGTCGCTTAAAACCAACAAAATGATTATCATCAAGATGATATACATCAAGATGAGGTTTATCATGGCCCAAAAAGCACCCTTGCCCGCGGGTTGGGGGGTCCCTGGTTTGGTTTCTTCACCCAAACTCATGGTGACATCCCACCCCCAATAGAAGAAGACGGCTATCAATGCGCCATCCGCAAAACTTTGTGCGGTAAAGGCAGAGGGCGACAACCATGCCAGCGATGGCGCGTGCATAGGTTGACCCCAATATTGATAAAAAGCCCCAACTATCAAAGCAATAATGATGCTTGTTTCGACAATGGTGAAGGCAATTTGTGCAACACTGGCGTGTTTGATGCCTTTGGTAACAATCAAAGTAACCAACGTAAGCCAGATGGCAGCGGTTATAGCAACCCAAGTGGTGTTTTCAACCAAATCAGGAGCAACCAACGCCAAGGTTGATGTTGCAGCGGGCACCGTGGCCGAAACCATGAAGATGACCGAAGCCACCATCAACGCCCAACCAGCGAAAAAGCCCCAGGTTTTGCCAAATACGCGACCCACCCAAGTGTAGGATGCCCCCGCATTAGCTTCCATTTTATGCAAATGGACATAGGCATACATCAGGCCGAACATTACGATGCCGCAGTAAAGTAAACTGCCCACCGATAACACCCCCACCGCAGCGACCAACACCGCAGCGGTTGCTGCCGTGCTGTATGCTGGGGCGGTGCCCGCGATACCCATGACGACCGATTCAAACGTGCCTAGCACGCCCGCGGCCAATCCTTTTTCTTTTGCCATGTTCTCTCCTTTATAATAAGTTAGATGACAAAGTTATTGCTCATTGTCCTATTTCAAATATAAATATATATATTTTTTTAATAAAACCATCAGCGATTTTTTATTATTTTCTACTCTTTAGATAGGCCTGTCAAGTATTATTATTATTATTATTTTTCTAAATAATAGGGCAAAAATAACCCCGTGTTATCCCTATATTTATACTATAGTCAGCACCTGACCCGCCAAATACAGGCTGCCACAAATGATGACGCGTTGGTAATCTTGCTCGCCGATTATTTTTAACCCGTCGCGCCAATCGTCGGTCATGGTGGCAACAAAACCCAATTGGCTTGCTGTATTTTTTAAATGTTCGGGGGTGTGGGTATGGTGATCGCCTGGAAAACTTGTCGGGAAAAAATGAAAATATTCTTTGTCGAGCGATGCAAATGCGGCCAGAAAATCTTGGGCCGAGCGGTTGTTTAATATGGCGAACAGCACCGCGGTGCGCATGGCGGGCAACGATTGCAACCATGCCGCCAACGCCCGCGCCCCCGCGGGGTTGTGGCAACCATCAAGCCACATGCCGCCTGGAAAATCCCCTGCCAGGGCTTGATTTTTAAACGGCAAGCCCGCCCCCGCCACCTTATTCATTATCTGTTTGGCGGGCAATGGTTGCAACCTAGCAGGCCAGGTTGTGTTGGCAATGCCTGCTCGCAAAACATCGTCGGTTATCGGGCGGTTTAGAACCTTAAAAAATTCTATCGCGGCCTTGGCCGCCACCGCGGCGTTGGTATATTGATGCGCGCCCAATAATCCTGGCTTACCCAAATTGATGGTTTTGCCCTGCGAATCCCCCCGCAACAACAAATCGCCATTGACCACTTCATATTCGACCATGTGTATTTTTTTGCCATGAAGTTTCGCCTGTTGTTGCAACACCGTCGATGCGGCGGGTAATTGCCGCGCGCTGACCATGTTCGTGGCGGCGGCGGCGGTTATGATGCCCGATTTTTCAAAGGCTATTTTTTCCAATGTGTCGCCCAAAAATTCTTGATGGTCCAAATCAATCGGGGTGAAGATAACCATTTTTTGCCCCGTGATGACATTGGTCGAATCCAACCGCCCACCCAATCCAACCTCGCACACCAAAAAATCCGCAGGCTGGCGCGCGAATAACAAAAATGCCACCGCGGTGGTTAGTTCAAAAAAAGTTATTTCATCATCACCGTTAACATCCATCACTTCTTGCAGGGCGGCCATCAGGGTATCATCGGCCACTTCCTTACCATGCAATATAATACGTTCATTAAACCGCACCAAGTGGGGCGACGAATAACCATGGTAAGATAAACCCGCGGTTTGCAATATGGAGCATAGGTTGGCAAACACCGACCCCTTGCCATTGGTGCCCGCAATATGAAAAGTTGGCGGCATTTTTTTTTGCGGGTCGCCCAATTTTGCCAGCAATTTGTTGATACGCGCCAGGGAAAGGTCGATGCCGCCGCGCCCCAGCGGGCTGTTATCAAGCCGCTTGGGGTGCAGGTTCATGATGCCTGCCAGCTGCCTTGTCAGGGCGGGGTTTTCGGTTTTCATTATTAAACTTTGTTTTTTACAAAACTGCCGAGCGGGCGAATGTCGGTGGTGAAGTAGGATAATTCTTCCAACGCATTTTGCACCGTCTTATCTTTTGGCGAACCTGCAAACTCGACATAAAATTCGGCAACCCCTTCCCCTTCCAGCATGGGGATATAACTTTCCAATTTTAGCAAATTGATATTATTGCTGGCAAAGCCGCCCAAACATTTATACAAGGCGGCTGGCATGGATTTTAATGAAAATATCATGGCGGTGATGATGTTGTCGTTGGTGGCGGCGGGTATTATTTCATCGCGCGACAGCACCAAAAAACGGGTGATGTTTTTATCGCTATCCTGCATATTTTTTTCTATAATTTTTAAACCATAGATGTCGGCACATATTTCGGATGCCAGGGCGGCCCAAGTGGCGTCATTTTTTTCGGCGACATGGGCGGCGGCGGCGGCGGTGTCATAAAATTCTATCGGGGTAAAATTTTTTGCGATGATATTTTTTTTACATTGCGCCAGGCCCTGGGGGTGCGAATAAACATAACGGATGGTTTGCGCGGTGGCGTTGTAGGGTGCCAACAGGCAATGGTTAATTTTTTGAAAATGTTCGGCGATGATAAATAATTTTGTTTGGGGGAGGAGGGTATGAATATCCGCCACGCGCCCGCCCGCCGAATTTTGAATGGGTATCATGGCAAGGTCGGCTTGGCCGCCCGCCACCGCATGAAAAACGCTTTCAAAATTTTCAAATGGCGTAGGTTGATAACGGGGATAACAGGTTTGACAAACAAGGTGGCTGTAGGCACCAAGGCGACCTTGGAATGCTATCTTGCCCGATGTATCGGCAAGGGGGAAGTGATAGGGTTGCGACATGGCGTGTGGTTGCAATATTATCAATCAATATAGCATTCCCCATGCCACAAAATCAGGAAAAAATCTATTTGGTTTTTGGGGGGGGAAAGAATGGAAGCACAAATTTTTTGTGCCGTTTGTAAATTTTTTTAAAATCTTGATAAAGGGCATATTGGCCAGGGTTGCCATTGCTTAATATATCGCGCATCACAAACAACAGATGGCGATAAGCCACCACCATGGGCGGGAATTCGCGCGGCACCGCCCGCATTTCCCGCACGATAAATTCCCATTCCCTATCCAAATTAATCTTGGTCATTTTTTAATTTCTCTGACGGGGTAATAATCGACCGCCCCTACATCTAAAAATAACATAGGGTGCTTCTCAATATCAAAATTTTGTTTGGCAATATGCCTTGCCATATCTTCGCTTTCAGCCCTAACATCAACAATGGCTTCAGCAACCACCGTTACCGAAACCCTATATTTCTTTAATTTCTTTTTCATTATTCAATCATGCCAATAATGGCTTTTGCCATTTTGGCATAAATATCTCTAGCCATCAAAATATTTACTGACGCTCCATATTTTTTACCATTTCTTTCAGATTCCCATAAGGCTCCCTGCCAATTTCCATCATTTTGTTCTAATGAAAATATCGGTTTAGAAGTTCGTTGTGAAGTTGGCACCAATGAATTAAAATTAGGTATATTAGCTAAATTAAAAGGTTCATCATAATTAACATTTCTCTTAAATATCTTTTCGTCGATAATCATCTCTTCCATCTTTAAAGAAGGAACTAATTTATCTTTCGTTATTTTTTTAATTTTATCTGACCATAATTTAAATTCTTCTGTCATACCCTCGCTAGTATTATCAATAACACTGCCATCTTCATTTCTTTCTAAATTATAAAACCTATAATTTTGAGATATTACACCAAGCAGTTTTGGGTTGTCTTTTGGCAAGGTAATAGCGTCCTTAAAATGACTTAGCTGTTTCTTCCAAACAGGCAAAACATTAGAGAGAGATTCAATTGACTGATAACAAAAAAAATCGGGCGATGTAGGAATAATAAAATAATCAGATGACATTAAAATAGACATATTAGTTGCTGATATATTAGGGCTCATATCAATGAGAACTATATCAAAATTACCCCTAATCGCGGTTTTTCTAATTAAATGATTTATTGCTCCTAATAATGGTTTTAAAGTAGGTATAGACCCGCTGCTTGTCATAGCGGTCGCTATCTGTAAATCAAATTGAGCAAAATCAACATGCCCTGCAATCATAAATAATTGTTTATTCTTTGTCGGCGTTGGGTTCTCTATACCCTGCAAAGATGCATCGTTTAAATCAGAAGGAAAACCAAATGCAGCAGCTAAACTATTGTATATATCATGGTTGCCTCTTTGATTATAAAAATCAAAAAGCGTATCGTGTTCAAAAACGCCCAAGGTTAAACCTGTTAAATTGCACTGTGGATCGGCGTCTACCATCAAAACCTTCTTCCCAAGCTCCGTCAGCATCTGTGCCAAATGAAAAGTTGTCGTAGTCTTGCTAACACCACCTTTGTGGTTAAATAAAGAAATTATTTTTGCGGTCATAAATATTGTGTATATTTTTTTATTTCTTTTTGCAAGAATGATTGTCTATTTTGTCCACTTTTTCAAAACCTCTTCCCAATTCTGCTCCTTGTTTTTTTTGTCGAGGGGCGGGGCGGGGTGGTCGAGGGCGAGGTCAAGGTCGCTGAAAACTATCGGCGTGCGCAGGTAATCCATCGTCCTTGCCCCCGCCGAACCATCACCCATCTTGCCCCCCGCCGAACTATTCCCCATCTTGCCGCCCGCCGAACCATCGTCCGCCCCACCCGCTTTATCCCCCATGTTGCCAATGGGCAAATTCAATTGCATGGCGCGGGCAATAATTTGCGGGTCGGCCAGGGCCTCCGCCACCGTATTAATCGGCCCCGCGGGCACCCCGATATTTTCCAAACCCTGTAGCAATATATTGCGTTCGATGGTCGCAAACAGCGGTGATAAAATTTCTATCAACCCATCGCGGTTTTTCACCCGCGCCGCGTTGCTGGCAAATTGTTTGTCGCGCGCCACATCGCCATGGCCCAAATATTCCATCAATTTTTGAAATTGCATGTCATTACCGCATGCCAACACAAATGGTTGCCGCCCCGCACAATAAAAAACTTGGTAAGGCGCAATGTTGGGATGAATATTGCCAAGGCGGGTCGGCACCACACCCGACGCAAAATAATTCGACGCCTGATTCGCCAACACCCCAACCATGCTGTCAAACAACGCCATGTCGATATATTGCCCCGCCCCCGTTTGCGCCCGATGATACAGGGCGGTGGTAACGGCGGTCGCCCCATACAGGGCGGTGATAATATCGGCCAAGGCAACACCAATTTTTTGCGGTTCGCCGCTCCGCGCCCCCGTTATGTCCATAAACCCCGACATAGCCTGGATAATATAATCATAACCCGCCCGCGCGGCATATGGACCCGTTTGACCAAAACCCGTGATAGAACAATAAATAACCGCGGGGTTATGTTGGTGGATGTTTTTATAATCCAGCCCAAATTTTTTTAACCCGCCGACCTTAAAATTTTCAACCACAATATCGGCGCGGTTTGCCAAGGTTTTAACTTTTTCCAAATCGCTGGGGTTGGTAAAATCGGCGGTCAGGGAAACCTTGCCCCGATTGCAAGCATGAAAATAAGCCGCGGTTTTGCTGTCGTCATCATCACTGCCCACAAATGGCGGGCCCCACGTGCGGGTGTCATCGCCGCTGGGGTTTTCAACCTTCACCACCTCGGCCCCTAAATCAGCCAAGATTTGGCATAAAAATGGCCCCGCCAAAATACGCGCCAATTCCAAAACCCTTATCCCCGCCAGTGGTTTTGCTTTGCCCGTCATTGCCGTTAATTTTTTTAAAAAAATGCCTGCAGGCCAGTCTGCGCCCGACCCAAAATAAGGGCGTGAATATCGTGGGTGCCCTCGTAAGTATTCACCGTTTCCAAATTTTGACTGTGGCGCATAACATGATAAGCCGATTGAATGCCATTGCCCCCATGAATGTCGCGCGCCAACCGCGCAATGTCGAGCATTTTTATACAATTGTTCCTTTTTATCAGCGATATGGTTTCGGGCGACGCCGTGCCATCATCCATCATGCGGGCAACGCGCAACACCGCGTTCAGGCCCAATGTTATTTCGGTTTGCATCTGCGCCAATTTTAATTGCACCAATTGAAAACCCGCCAGCGGTTTACCAAATTGTTGACGGGTCAGGGCGTAATCGCGCGCGCGGTGCCAACAATCTTCCCCCGCGCCAATCACGCCAAATGCAATACCAAAACGCGCACGATTCAAACAACCAAACGGCCCCTTCAACCCCGCGACATTGGGCAACAAATTTTCTTCGGGCACGAAAACATCGCCCAAATGAATTTCCCCCGTGACCGATGTTCGCAATGACAATTTTCCTTCCAACTTTGGGCAATGCAAACCCGCCATGCCTTTTTCCAAAATGAAACCTTTTATCTGCCCCTCATGCGCCGCCGATTTTGCCCATATCACCAACACATCGGCGAAGGGGCTGTTGGTTATCCATGTCTTGCTGCCGTTCAGCAAATAACCTTTTTTACCATGTTGGGTGATGGGTTCGGCGCGGGTTTTCATACCGCCAGGGTCCGACCCCGCGGTGGGTTCGGTCAAACCAAAGCAACCAATTTTTTTACCCGAAAGCAGATCAGGCAAAAATTTTTCATGCTGTTCGCGCGAACCATAGGCCGAAATAGGATAAATAACCAAAGAAGATTGCACCGACAACATCGAACGAAAACCCGAATCAACCCGCTCCATCTCGCGCGCTATCAACCCATAACTGGTATAACTGGCGCCGATGCCACCCATGTCGGGCGATAAAGTAACCCCGAGCAAACCCGCCTTGCCAAACTCTTGGTAAATGGCGGGGTCGGTTTTTTCTTGCAAATACCATTCTTCAACGATGGGCAATAATTTTTCGGTGGCAAATTGCCGCGCCGATTGCTGGCTTAATGCTTCTTCCTCGTTCAAGGTAGCATCCAGCAAAAAGGGATCTTGCCATTGAAAAGGGGAAAGTTCGGGTTTGAGCATAAGCAACTTATAGCAAACCGCGGGCGACAAACCAAGATTAAAAAAAATAAAAAAAAATCCTTGACAACAACCATTTTGTTCTGTAATTATTCTTATTATGTTCGTTATATGTTCTGTATTTACCGATTAGAACCGATCGATTCGGCGGATTAAAACACTAACGATATATTGGCCTCGCGCCCCTAAACAACCTTGGTTTTGGCAATATTTGCTTCACCATGGCTTTCGGGCGGGGGCAAAAATCAACGGCAATGTTTTGGGTGAATTTTTTCATCCCGCACCCGTCAATTTTCTTTCATTCCCTAACTGGTCATCTGCCCCGCAATATTGTGCGGTGCTTGCGCCAATCTTTTTGGGTTGTTCTGCTGGCATTTATTTGTGTCGTGGTCAACCCAACATACATGGTGCGACAAACCCGCCACCGCGGTCGATGCCCACCCCTTCATTTTTTTTCAAGAAAGGAAAAGAATTTATGCCTGCAAACCCTACCAACACCATTTCCAACAGCTTCGTTAAATATTACGAAGCCGAGGTCAACGAGGCCTTCCAACGCCAGGGTTCAAAATTGCGCCCCACGGTGCGTTACAAAAACAATGTCCGCGGTATGTCTGCCATTTTTCCAAAAATTGGTAAAGGCGCCGCCGACACCAAAGCCCGCAATGGCGATGTTCCCGTCATGCGCCTGGCCCACGATGTCGTTGAAATCCCCCTCACCGATTATTATTGCGGCGAATGGGTTGATGCCTTGGACGAATTAAAAACCAATGTCGATGAACGTATGGTGGCGGCGCAAAATGGCGCCTACGCCCTGGGTCGCAAAACCGATGATATTATCATTGGTGCCTTTGACGCGGTTGCCGCCACGATTAACGTGACGGGCAGTGGCAATTTGGCCGATACGGTTGGCTTGACCAAAGAAAAAGTTTTGGCGGCCTTTCAAACCATGGGTAAAAACGATGTTCCCGATGACGGCGACCGTTATTTTATCATTGGTTGGAAACAATGGTCTGACCTTATGTCCATTCCAGAATTTGCCAACGCGCAATATGTGTCCGCCGACCAATTGCCATGGCAAAATACCCAAGCCAAAAAATGGCTTGGCTCGACCTTTATCCCGCACAGCGGCCTAACCGTCAACAATGGTGCCCGCCAATGTTATTGGTATCACCGCCGTTCTATCGGCGTGGCCGCGGGGTCGGATATCAAAACCGATATTTCATGGCATGGCGACAAAGCTGCATGGTTTGTCAGCAACATGATAAGCATCGGTGCTGGCGTGTTGGATAGCAACGGCATCGTTCGCGTGCGTTGCGCCGACACCAACTAAACGAATTCTTTAAGGGGGGATTGCTCGAGGTTTTTTTCTCCGCCCTCCGCACCCCCCTTAAAGAACCACCCCACATGAAAATTCTTGCCTTTAACTTTTTGCCTTTAACTTTTGATAAAAAATTCTAAAAAAACATGATTGATAATATTACCTACAGCCCCCTTTATTTTTGTAACAGCGCCTTGCTTGGGTTGGGCAGCAATGGTTTAACCAGCCTTGATGATAACAAATTAGAAGCCAATATTGCCAAGCAACTTTACCCCTTGGTGCTGGGTGCTTTGGCGACTCGGCATCGCTGGCGTTTTTTATTGAAAGAAAATTTACCCCTGCCCTTGGTGATAACAAAAAACGCCACCTGGCAAAATCTTTATCCCGATTACCAGCAATATCAATTACCCGCCAATCTTTTGTTACTGCTCACCCCATTGGGCGACAAGAATCATGATAATATCATGGCGGATGGTATTTTATTAAGCAAAAGGTCCGCGCCGCTCATCGATTGTTTGTTACAAATATCCGAAGAATTTTTTCCCATTTATTTTGCAAAATTGCTGGTGGCGTTCCTGATGGCCGAAATGGCATTGCCCATCACCGAAGACATCACCCGCGCCGATTTTCTTATTCGCAAAGCAAACCAAGAATTCAAAGAAGCGCGCGCGCAGGATGCCGCCCTGACCGCTGTTAAACCCATCACCGCGCGTTTTGTTTTAACCGAAAAACGCTAACCAAGCATAACAACTTGCCCAACAACTTAAGGAAACCCCACCATGACGATAAGACAAATTTTCGAACAAACCGATTTTAAAACTGGTGTTGTTGATACCGATTACAATGCACAAGTGGCCAGCCTGCTATACCAACATGGCGTTCGCGCCCTGGAAAATTTTGAAGTAAGGTTGGAGGGGAGTTTGACGCGACGCCCAGGCATGAGCATATTAAAATCTTTAACTGGCAACTATCAACTTCATGCCGATGATGTTCGGTTGATAAGTTGCCAATGGGGCAAAACAACGGGGGCTATTATGGTTATCAAGCCAGCCTACCCCGCCAACCCCAACGCCACACCATCAACCCCCGAATTAGGGCGGATTGATATTTACGACCAGCAAGGCAACAGCCTCGCCTTCGCCATCCATGCTTGGTCGGCGTCCACCGTAAGGGATATCAAGGTTGCCGATACCACCCTCGGCACCCTGCTTTGTCATGAAACCATCAACCCATTTATTATTTCCTACGCCGCCAACAACACCCCCAAATTCAGCATCAACGCCTTTGCTTTTGATAAAGATAGCGACGGGGTCTGGCTTATGCCTTTCGAAACATTCCCTGAAGGGGGCTACATGTCCGCTTCCGCCGCAACCGCCGCCGTGGGCGGCAGCATCAATATAAAAACCACCCGCGATTATTTTATTGGCACGGGCGCGCTTGCCGACCATGTTGGCAGTCAAATAAAAATTTTTGGCGGCGTGGTGCAAATTTCCAATGTCACCGACAAACGCAACGCCACGGCGCGCCAAAACCCATCGCCAACATTGCGCCCCGACGGGGCGAACCAAACCCCATTCAACCGCCAACCGCCCAACCATGTTGAGCAAAACAATAAACCAAGCGATCCTTTGGCGGAGCTTGCCAAGGATCTGTAGCCAGCCACCCCATAAAAAATAAAAGAAAGCCGAACATAACCCATGACCCAAACCATGACCCGACCCATCACCCAGCAGAACAAGAGGACGATAGCCGACCGCGCTTCGCCGCCCAGCGATAAAACGCATGGCGCACCAACCATGACCATGACCACAACCACGCCGCCGCCAGCCAAGATAAAAACGAAGATAAAAAACGGCTTGATGTGAAAGAATGCAATCCATCGATAAAAAAAATTCTTAACAATGCCTTGCCGCATTTATTGAACAAATTGCTGGGGGAGATTGAAGACCTTTCCACCAATTCTATCCAGCCATTATTGGGCGATGAATCAAACGCCGCGGCAAATGAAGAAGCAACGGCCGCACATTATAGGTTTTTAAAAGCCTTAAGCGAAAAACATAAAACCTTAAAAATTATTTTGCAAAACCTAAGCCTGATATTGGAATTGAATCCGCGCGGCAACGAAAAAGAAAAAAATGAAATCAGCAATTTGCTAGCCCGTGCCGAACATTTAATCGAAAAAAAAATTGTTAGCCCTGCGAGGTTTGAAGAAGATTCATCAACCCAAGATTCATCAACCATGAACCAAGCCGACAGCGCAACCAACCATAGCCCCGACAACAACGACTAGCCATCATCACGCCAACATGCAGCATAAAAATCAAACAACCGTTGAAGCCAATACCGAAGAACAGGCCAAACAACATGGCACTAAGCCAATTGGTTTTTGCCTGTTTGCGGCCCTATGGTGCGTGGTTGAAAATCGCCCCTTTCCCCAACATCAACAAACCATGGCAAGATTCCTGGAACAGGCCTGGCAACGCGGCGACAACCAATTGCTGTTGATGGCTTTTCGTTCGTCGGGCAAATCGACTTTGGTCGGTTTGTTTTGCGCTTGGTTGCTTTACCAAGATAACAACTTGCGTATTTTGGTTTTGTCCGCCGAACAAAACCTGGCCACCAAAATGGTCAGGGCGGTGCGACAATTGTTTGACCGCCATCCTTTGTTAAAAAATCTTAAACCCGATAACCCCGACCAATGGGCGCGCGATGAATTTACCATCAAACGAAATTTGCTGTTGCGCGACCCGTCGATGGTGGCGCGCGGCATATATGGCAACATAACGGGTTTTCGCGCCGATGTTATTATTTGCGACGATGTTGAGGTTATCAACAACAGTTATCACAGCGACCAACGCAACGAATTGCGCCGCCGCTTGGCGGAGGTTGACTTTATCCTGGCCCCACCACCCGCCATGCCCAACCATGAAACGACCGCGGGCGGCGATGCTTCGCGTGATATGCGGCATGGGGGTTTGCAATTGTTTGTTGGCACGCCCCATGGCCAAGATAGTATTTACAACACCGCGCCCGATGGATATTTGGCGGGGTTTTCTGCTCTGTTGATGCCATTATTGGACAAAGACGGCCATTCGGTTTGGCCCGAAAAATTTACCCCCAGCCATATCAAAAATTTGCAACAACGCCATGGCACAAAAAAATTCTTAAGCCAAATGATGTTGCGGATGGATGACAACCACCAACATGGGCTGGATAGTAGCCTGATACAAGAATATGACGGCGAATTAATATATGGCGAAAGCAATCACGTGGGGCAATTAAGATTGGTTGGACACAACCTGACAAAAAGCACGACACTGAATACGATGGTGGAATCGATAGGTTGTTTTTGGGATCCCGCCTTTGGCGTCAGCGATAAAACATCGGACGGTTCGGTGGTGGCGGTGATGATGAAAAATAATGATGGGCATTTTTATTTGCATGACCTGCATTATTTACAAACCACGGGGGATGACAACCCAGCCATGGCACAAATAAAACAGGTCATGGCCTTGATGGAAAAGAATTTTGCCCGCGGCATCACGATTGAAAATAACGGGTTGGGAAAATTCTTGCCAAGTTTGTTACGCCAAGAAATAAAAAAACAGCGCAAGTTGATAGCGGTCAATGAGGTAACCCACCGCCAAAACAAACGCGAACGTATATTTGCGGCCTTCGATAGTTTGTTGTCGGCGGGGGCGTTGCATGTTCATCGCCGCCTACGTGTTGGACGGTTTTATCATGAAATGAAAGATTTTCAATTACAAGGCAGTGGCCACGACGACGGGTTGGATGCGGTGGCAGGTTGCATCCAAAGTCAATTTTATAAATTCCATGGGATATAATGGGATATAATGGCAACTATTCACCCTCCCCAAAACCTCACAACCCACTTTAACCCTTACAGAAAGAAAAAATCATGACAACCATCCTCAACCTGTTTCCCACGGCATCCACCCAACGTAAATTTTTTACCGACGAACAATGGCTGACGTTGAAGGAAGAAATCCTCGCCCTGACTTTGTTTGGCGGGCATTTTCCATGCAATATTGTTTTGTTAGAAACCGTGGCCTTGTCCATCATGACGCGGGTTCATTTGGCAAAGGATTCGGACTATTACCAAACATTGTTTGGCGATGATGTGGTGGCGGTTTGTTTGAAAAAAAATCAATACCGCGCCTGGCAAGAATTTGGTCGCGCCATGATAAATTTTTATCGTATCAGCCAACAAAAAAAAGAATTCGAAATTTGCCAGCGCATCGCGCGCCGTGCGGTAAAAAATGTTATCACCCTGTCGCCGCGGATAAAATTTTTTGTTGATGATGGTCCTGGCGCGCGGTGCAACCCAACCCATTTTCACCATATGGAGGAACACCCAGATTGGGCGGCGGGTCGCGACCCATTGTTCTTGCTGGATGATTATTATTTTTACAATATAATTTGTTAAAAATCGCACGCCGTTAGGCGTTGGCGCGATTCAAAATACCATGCACCTTTTCGGTAGCGGTAGGCAGGTCGACCGCGTCAATCGCCGAAATTTCGCGCGCCAAACGTTCGACCGCAATTTGGAACAATTGCTTTTCTGAAAATGATTGTTCAGGTTTGGATGGCGGACGATAAAGGTCGCGCACCACCTCCGCCACCAAGCTGGCATCGCCCGAATTAATTTTGGCTTCGTATTCTTGGGCGCGTTTTGCCCACATGATTCTTTTTATTTTTCCTTTGCCGCGTAAAATTTTTAACACCGAATCCATTTGGCTTTTTGATAGCAAGGTTCGCAAACCATCTTTCTTGGCCTTTTCGATGGGCAGGCTAAGGGTTAATTTTTCCATGTCAAAATTCACCACCACCAATTCCACGGTCATGCCACCGCCGACATCGCGTTGTTCGATACGCAATACCTTACCCACGCCATGGCTGGGGTAAACCACCAAACTGCCGTCTTGCAAATTATCACGGGTTAGGTCTTTTGTTTCTAAACTGGGGTCGATGGGACCACGTTGCAGGTCTTCCTTTTTTAATGGTGCGCGGCGAAAACCACTGCTCATACCGCGGCCATTGTTGCCGCCGCGACCCGCGCCCATGTTTTTACCCGCCCCCGCCAAATGTTTGGCAAGGCTTTTGCGGTCAAGCACCTTAGCGGCGGTTTTTATTTTGTTCATTGTTTTTATGCTTTGATTGCCAGCAGGTTTGGTATGTTGCTGGTTATGGTAGGCCTTGCTGACTTGTTAATGATAAACCCCTTATTAATCCTCTTTCTTTTTCGTTCATGCCCGTGATTGAGATACCCTGCTTACTTTTGGCGTTTTTTTAAAGCACACCCCGTTGCTTTTTGTTTTGCACCTAAAATGATATTATAAAGTCCCTCTTCCATTTGTTTCGCGTGGCAAAATATTTTTTGAAACATGAAACACATGCCTATCATAAAAAAATAGAAAAATCAACCAAAGGCGACACTACTATTGCTAGATAAATTTATTTATTAACCCTTGCCCCCTGGGCATCATAAAATAAACCTGGGGCAGGGTGCTTTATTTTTTCCATGTTTTGTGATAAGCCATTTTGTATTACAACCTGGACAATGGTATAATAATATATCTTGCAAACAGGGTAAGGCTTAGAGCAAACAATAAACATACATTGTAGCAGAAAGGCACAAAAATCATGGGCAGTTTTAGCATTTGGCATTGGTTAATTATTTTAATCGTTGTGTTGGTGTTGTTCGGTGGCGGCGGTAAATTATCGTCGCTGATGGGCGATTTGGGCACAGGCTTAAAAAATTTTAAAAAGAACCTTAACGGCAGCGACACAAAAAATAAGAAAAAATAATTTCTTATGCCAATCATCTACCCCTATCACTTGGCTTTTTTTGGCTTAAGCGGGATAGAATTATTGGTTATATTGGTGGTCGGGTTGTTGGTTATTGGTCCGCGCGACCTGCCCCCCTTGGTGCGGGGCGTTGTGGCGTTATGGCGCAAATTGCAATTGTTGGCGCATGAATTTCAAACCGCGTTTGAAGACATGGCCAACGAAATGGATGCCAAAAAATATGCCGAAGAAATAAAAAATAAGATCCTGGATGAAACGGGCGCGGGGCAAGCCAAAAAAACATTGAGCGAGGTTGAAATTATTCAACAAACCGCCGACCATAATAGCAAAACCAGCGTTAAGAAAAAAACGGCCAAACCCAAAGGCCGTTCAAAACCAACAACGTCCGATAAAAAATAAAACGCCGCGCCGTGGCAAAAAACTATCGAGCAATAAAAAACTGTCATCTTCATGAAAAAATTTTAAAGTAAAAATAGCGCGAGGATACAATATTGGCAAAAAAAACAACCCAACATCATTTACCGCCGCCATCGCGCAAAGAAAAATTGATGACGATGTCGCTCATCAATCATTTGCTGGAATTGCGGCGGCGGTTGTTTTGGTCGGTCGGGGCGTTGTTGGTGGCGTTCCTTGTTTGTTATTATTTTGCGCCGCGCATCTATGGTTTTTTGGCGGAGCCATTGTTTGATGCTTGGCAAAAACAGGGCAGCGACATCAACCATAAAATGATAGCCACCAGCCTGACCGAGGTTTTTTTCACCAATGTGCGTTTGGCATTTTACAGCGCGATGGTGTTGGTCATACCATTTTGGTTGTTGCAAGTTTGGTTGTTCATTGCGCCTGGGCTTTATCGCCATGAAAAAAAGAGTTTTCTATTTTTCTTTCTTGCCACACCATTTTTTTTCATGTTGGGCGCGACATTTGTTTATTATTTGGTTATTCCGCTGGCGTGGAAATTTTTCTTAAGCTTCGAACAATTTTCTAACTTACCCATGCCCGACAATTCGATGGTGGTGGAAATTCAGCCCAAGGTCAGCGATTACCTGTCGTTGGTTTTGCATTTGGTGATGGCTTTCGGTCTTTCATTTGAAACGCCCGTTTTGTTAATATTGTTGTTGCGGTTGGGGGTTATTTCGCGGGCATGGTTGGTGAAACAACGGCGTTACGCCATCGTGATAGCCTTCATCATGGCGGGCATTCTTACCCCACCCGACCCGCTTAGCCAAATTTCCTTGGCGGTGCCGCTTATCTTGCTTTACGAATTCGCGGTCCTCGCCAGTTATTTTATAAAGAGCAAAGCTGTTACGCCAAAATCTTAATAAAGAAATCCTTATGAAAACACCTGCAACCCTATTTGACAAAATCACAAATTTATAGTAGAAGTAAAATGAATGCTTTAGCATAGTATGTTAAATCATATGGTGTTATTGTTGGTCCCACAGTGCTTTTAGCACCAGTGGGACTTTTTTTTAGCATCTATTAAAATATACATTGATGAAAGTTATAGCCTATATTGACGGGTTAAATTTATACCACGGCATAAATAAAATCCAAGATGACAAATTAAAGTGGCTTAATTTATATTCTTTATGTGAAGGATATTGTCAATCTTTTAACCTTGGTAATTTGGTAGCAGTGAAATATTTTACTGCTATTCCTTATTGGCATGGCCAAGAAAAAGAAAAAAGACATGAGGATTATATAAGTGCTCTAAGCCATCATGGCGTCATTTGTTTTAAATCCCACTTCAAAAAAAAGCGACTAAACGCAATTATTTGTTTAAAATGCTCTAAAAAAATATCCAATAAAATTGCTAAATGGATAAACACCGACAACCCAAAATGGTTATGGAATGTTTTCAAATCAATGTGTAAAATGAATAAAAAAGATATAAAAAAACCAACCAAATATAATTATCATAATAATTGCGTGGTATGTAATACAGAATTATATACCCATGAGGAAAAAGAAACTGATGTCAAAATTGGTATAGAGATAATTGCAGATGCTTATGAAAATAAAATGGATACTATCATGGTTATTAGTGCTGATACTGATTTTACACCTGCCCTCGAAAAAATAAAAAATCTACATAACAAAAAAATTGTTATTTTAACCCCACCTCACCAAAAACCGATGCTAAAACATCTTGCCAATACATCAAGCAAAATAAATAGAAGAATTCTAAATAAACATTTACTACCACAAGCTATTACCTTATCTAATGGTAGGATAATAACGCGCCCCGTTCAATATTCCTAAAATTTATAAGTGTATGAAGGTTGCATATCCGCCAACATAACAGCCCCTATGCTTGCGTTTTAACCGCAATACCCTTGCTTTCGAACAGGGCGGTTAATTCGCCCGATTGCGCCATTTCGCGCACAATATCACAACCGCCAACAAATTCGCCAGCCACATACAATTGCGGCACGGTGGGCCATTGACTAAAATCCTTGATACCCTGGCGCAGGGCGGGGTCCGCCAAGACATTAATATCTTGAAAATCGACACCATAGTGATTCAACACGCCAACCACCGCGGCCGAAAAGCCACATTGTGGCATTTGTTTGTTGCCCTTCATGTATAACACCACCTTATTATTTTTGATGGTATCGGCGATTTCTTGTTTAATGTCTGTCATGTATCCGTGTATTATTATAACAGTTTGGTAATTAATTGCAAGGCATGCAAGCGGGTGTGCATTTTACCCTGCAACGCGGCGTAAACCAATTGGTGTTGCGCAACGCGATTTAGCCCCGCAAATTCTTTGGCGGCGATGGTTAATTTCCAATGGTCGTCGTCGTCAACCAGGGCTATCAATTCTATCTCCGCCTTGGGAAAGGCGGCGGTTAAATCGCTCAATATTTCTTCACGGCTGACTGGCATGGGGCAAAACCTTCTTTATTTTTTTATATGATTTTATTTTTAAGTTGCTGACGAATATTTTTTATTGCTGAAAGGGACATAATCATTTGTTCGCCTATTTTCAACTGCGGATTTTCTTCGGACAAAATATCGGCAAATTTGGTGATGGCAATCCCTGCCGCCTTCGCCTGTTTTTCAATATCGGTGCCGCCAGCCACCAAATATCTTGCGCCACCAATACCACAAAAATATCGTGGCCAGGAGGGGGTTTCGACTACCCGCAGGCCTAGCATATTTGGCAAGGCCATGGTGATGGCATCAACCAACAAACCCGCCGCCCCAACCGCTTTGCAGGCCTTCACCTTTTCCTCGATAATAAGGTTTTGAACGAAACTGCCCAATTTTTCTTCCATCGCTATGTCAAAAATACCTGCTGGCGGTGAATAATTATTTTCACCCAGCTGTAAGAAACCATAACGACTGGCGGCCAAGTCAACCTTCTCCCCGTCGCCCAGCAACCATAATATTTGTGGTTCGCGCGGTAAAATATAACCCGCCGATTTTTTATAATCTTCTATCACCCCCACGCCGCCGATAACGGGCGTATGATAAATATCTTTACCCGCGGTTTGATTATAAAGCGAAACATTGCCCGAAATGGTGGGAAAGTGCAATTCACGCGATACATCACCCATCGCCCGCAAGATAGTGGCGAAGGCCGCCATGATGGTCGGGTTTTCTGGATTACCAAAATTAAGGTTGTTGGTGTAAGCCAAGGGCCGCGCCCCCACCGCACAAAGTTTGCGATAGGATCCCAAAATAATCGCCCGCCCACCAATGGCGGGGTTGGCATGGCACAACAATGGGTCGCCATGGCATGACACCGCCAAGGCTTTCTTACCATGGGGAATTTTTATCACCCCCGCCGAAGCCTGACCGCTGGTAAAAATACTATTGCCCTGGACCAAGCGGTCATATTGTTCGTAAATGAAGGATTTGTCGGCACCAAAAGATGAAGCAAAATATTTTTCTAAGTAATTTTTTATATCGAGGTGAGGAAGATTCGTAATGGTGGTCATGCCCGCGGGGTTGGTGTTTTCTTGTTTGGCGCGGGTTTCATGTCGGGCAAAAAAACCACCCTTCATGTTGTCGGGCAACAGGTTGTATGTTGGCAAGGGGGCCAATGGTCTTTCGGCGGCGGTATAAAGCGGCGCCTGGCCCACCAACAGGTTGGTTGCCAAATGCGCCTCGACCTTGCCATTCATTTTTATTATCAATTGCGGCTCGGCAATCACTTCACCAATTTTTTCACAATCCAAATGGCTTTGCGAAAATAATTTTTTGATAACATCAAAATTTTTGGGTTCGATAATCGCCAACATCCTTTCTTGGCTTTCAGATAACATCAATTCTTCGGGGCGCATGTTGGCTTCGCGCATCGGCACTTGCGACAATTCTATTTCTATACCCACGCCGCCCTTATCCGCCATTTCGGCCGATGAAGATGAAAGCCCCGCCGCCCCCATGTCTTGAATGGCGATGAATTTTTTATCGGCGATAAGTTGCAAACACAAATCCAACAATAATTTTTCGGCGAAGGGATCGCCGACCTGGACCGCGGGTTTTTGTTCTTCGTCGCTACCCGAAAATTCTTGGCTGGCCATCACCGCCCCCTTCACCCCGTCGCGCCCGGTTTTGCTGCCCAAATAAATCACCCAATTGCCAATTCCTTTTGCCATGGCCGACGCCATCTTGCCTTGCTCGACCAACCCGACCGTCATGGCATTGACCAAAATATTCCCATTGTAACATGGCAAGAATTCGGTTTCGCCCGTCACCATCGGCACGCCGACACAATTGCCATAATGGCTTATCCCCTTCACCACGCCGCGCACCAGGCCGCGCATTTTTTTTGCCAACACGGCATCGTCAACATCGCCAAACCTTAGGGCATTTACATTGGCTATGGGTTTGGCGCCCATGGTAAAAATATCGCGCAGGATTCCCCCAACCCCCGTGGCCGCGCCGTGAAATGGTTCCAAATAACTTGGGTGGTTATGACTTTCCATTTTAAAAATAATGGCTTGGTTGTCGCCAATATCTATCGCCCCCGCATTTTCGCCCGCCGCGGTTATCACCCATGGTTCGTTGAAATGAAGTTGTTTGATATAAAACTTGCTGGATTTATAAGAACAATGTTCTGACCACAGCGCGCCCGTCACCGCGACCTCGGTCGGGGTGGGTAATTGGCCACGCGCCTGTTGTTGCGCGATTATCAATTTTTCGGTTTCAGACGCGCTAAGCCCATAAGATCGCGCCAGGGCAAAAATATTATCGCGGGTGGGGGATGTTGTCATGATATTCTTTCTTTCGTTTTACATGGATAAAAAATTTTTAAAAAACACCAAGCCGTCTTTTTTTGCGCTATGGAAATCTTCGATATTATTTTCGGGGTGGGGCATCATGCCAAAAATATTTTTTGTTTTGTTGCAAATACCCGCAATATCCCCGCGCGCGCCATTGGGGTTTGAATCATAGGACAGCAATATTTGTTGGTTGTCTTGCAATTTTTTATAACCGTCATCGTCGATTTGAAAATTACCATCAGCGTGGGCAATGGGGAAAACAACCTGGGGGGCGGCAAATAATTTTTCGAAACTTGGGGCGGGGGTTAACCGTTGCCAACTGCAGATAAACCGCCCGTCATGATTGGGACGCAACAGCCCCGACAACAAACCCGCTTCGCACAATATTTGGAAGCCATTACAAATGCCCATCACGCGGCCGCCGCCCGCCGCAAATGTTGTCACCGCGCGCATGATGGGGGTTTTCGCCGCCATGGCACCCGACCGCAAATAATCGCCATAAGAAAAACCGCCAGGCAAAAAAACAACATCGGTTTTATCGGGCAGGGTGCTTTCGCGCGCGGGGACAAATATGGGGGTATTGTTGGTTGCCAAAAAAATGGCGCGCGCCAGATCGTCCTGCCGATTGCTACCATCAAAAACAACGATGACTGCTCTCATGATATTTCTTTTAATAATTTATCCATTATCATTTTTTTTACCGTTTTTGATGCACGCGCGACAGGCCCATCAGCTTTTATTTTCTTCATTAAACTTTATATTAACATAATTCTTGTAATCTTCGATTGGCTATCTCCACGTATTTTTCTTCTCTATCACAAGCAAAAAACTGTCGCCCCTCCCTCACCGCGGCCACCGCGGTTGAACCCGTGCCGACAAAGCAATCAAGAATTTTTGTGTTTTTACTATCGGCGGTAAAAATTCTGATCAAATGGCGCAATAAATTGACAGGTTTTTGCGTAATATGGTCATAACGGATGGCTTCATGGGCGCATGGCATGATGGTCGCGGGAAATTTATCTTTTTCCAAAATCCCTGCATTAACATCTATCAACCCAACTTGGTATTGCAACCAATTATCGACAAATGTTCCTTCTTTCGGTTTTTGCGCCATGACGATTAAATCCATGGTTGGGCGCAATTGCGGGGTTTTGCGTCCTTGTAAATTTTTTATAACTTCCTCTTTTTCCACGTCTGACAGGTTTTTATTTTTACGAACAAAATGTTCTTGGGAAAAGGCTTTGGCTTGCCCTGGTCTTTGCCAAGCATAAACGTCTTTTATATCAAATCCAGCATCTTCCAAAGCCGCCGCCATTTTATGTGCCAAACGCGGTTGTGAAAAACATAAGACAAAGCCCGCGGGTTTCAGCACACGCAACCATTCCCTTGCCACGGGCAACATGAATTCATATAATTGAACGCCCTGTTCTCTGTCGAACTTCATACCAACTGGCAGGCTACCCACCACCCCCGCACGATGAACCTTTTTATTCAGGCTTTCATCTTGCCAATCATTACCCATGCCATCAATGAAGTAAGGTGGGTCGGTTAAAACCATATCAACCGTTTTGTCTTCAATACGTGATAACATATCAAAACAATCCTCGCACGATACCTCGGCCACCGACTCCCTATTGCTTTTGCTTGCGAGCGAGGGATGAATGAGAGAGGGCGTTCCCATGTCGCTTATCATTTTAATTCCTTGATGGCCAACACCGCGGCTTCTTCCATGGCTTCGTGCGCCAGCAAATTTTTTGCCATGGCTTGCGCCATGTGCTTGGCGGCGACTTCGTCGGTCGCTTCCAATGTCAGATACAAACATTTCCCCAACACCACCGATTGCAAATCGTGAAACCCCAAATCGTCAAGGGTGTTTTTCACCGCCACGCCCGCGGGGTCGAGCACCCCACGTTTGGGCATAACCGACAGGGTGATAAAAAATTTGGCCATGTTATTCGCCTTTTTTTGGTAATTCAAAAACCAATTTCATACGCTGGGCAATTTCTTGATACCCCGCCATGACATCGCCCAAATCTTGACGGAAAAGATCCTTGTCAAATTTTTCATCGGTGGTTTTATCCCACAAACGGCAAGTATCGGGCGAAATTTCATCGCACAGGATAATACGAATTTCGTCTTCGTTGTCTATCACCCGACCAAATTCCAATTTGAAATCGATAAGTTTCAAATTGATGGCGGAAAAATAACCCGTTAAAATATCATTGATGCGCAGGCTCATCGCCATCATATCGTCCAATTCTTGCGGGCTGGCCAAACCCAGGGCGGTGATATGGTCTTCGCCTATCAATGGGTCGCCCAAGGCGTCGTTTTTGTAAGCATATTCCACAATCGACCGCGCCAATTTTACCCCCGTCGTCAAACCCAAACGTTTGGCCAATGACCCCGCGGCATAATTGCGCACCATGACCTCAATCGGCACAATATCGGCCTCGCGTATTAATTGTTCGCGCGCCGACAGGCGTTTGATAAAACATGTCGGAATGCCCGCCGCGGCCACCACCCCCATCAATTGTTCTGAAATACTGGCGGTTAAGATACCCTTGCCCAATTTTTCGTCCTTCTTCACATTGTTAAAGGCGGTTAGGGAGTCTTTAAAATATTGAATCAAGGTGCCTTCAACCTCCCCCGCGTAGAGGATCTTTGCTTTTCCTTCATAAATTTTTTGGCGCGGTTTGCTGTCGGTCATGTTGTTTTTTATCGATATTCGTAAAATGGCGGTTCGTTATCGGGGCTTGCTATCGGGTAAGTATTCTAGTAAACAAAAAAATATTACTAATATTAGTAGGGTTCTTATAAACCCAAGCAACAAATAAATCGAATCGATAAAAATGGCAAGAAATAAATCGGTTATTATGCCGCGAAGCAAACCCCTGTCCAAAACACCGTCTGAAGCTATGCCCGCGCCCGCGGTTTCGGTTATTATGCCATTGTATAACCATGCAAAATATGTCGGCATGGCGATTGATTCCATTTTACAACAAACCTTTCAAGATTTTGAATTGATTGTGGTCGACGATGGTTCGACCGACGACGGGGCGGCGGTGGTTAAAAAATATATCAAGCAAGACAAAAGGATAAGGTTGCACCAGCAAGCCAACGGCGGTTTTGGCATGGCATGTAACCAAGGATTACGATTGGCACGCGGACGTTATGTGGTTTGGCAAGATGCCGATGATTTTTCCCACCCCGAAAAATTAATATGGCAATATGAATTGTTAGAAAAAAACAAAGACATCGGCGGTGTTAATGTGAGTTACGATGCCATAGACGGGGAAAATAATTTTCCCCACACGCCGCATATGAATATAGAAAAATATAAAAAACAAAAAATAAACCCGCGCGACATGAATCTTTCTTACGATGACCGCCGCTTTCTTATCAATATAAAAAAAACATTCCACCTTTTTTATGGCAACACCATGTTTCGCAGATCATGTTACGACATGGTGGGTTGGCACCGCAATATCAAAGCATGCGGCGACCGTGATATGTTTTGGCGATTACAAGAAAAATTTCAAATTGCCATATTGACCAACAGTATTGTCTCTCCCCATTTGGTGCGCACCCACCAACAACAAACCACCAAACGCACCAAAAATAAAATATTTGGCAAAATAAAAATTGGCTTGGGGCATATGCTCATCACCCTGTCGTGCTACACCCGGCGATTATACGGCCGCGACCCGCTTGATAAAATTGGGGTTGCAACCCCCGTGGCACGCTGGCGACATGTGCTTTACTTTCTACCCTATCCGCGGGTTTGGTATTATTATTTCAAAAACAAATTGGCTGCGCGATAAATAACTTATAAGCGATAAATTACAACACCTCGCGTTTGCCGCTGTGGCTGGGGGGTGAGACTACGTTGTTTTTTTCTAATTGCTCCATCAATGTTGCGGCGCGGTTGTAACCAATTTGTAAATGGCGTTGTAAAAAACTGGTGCTGGCTTTTTTCTCGCGCCTGACCAATTCCACGGCGCGTTGGTATATATCTTCGCCGCCGCCCATCATGTCGTCCGCCGCACCACGCCCGCTCATCGCGGGTTGCATAGCTTCGGCTGGTAAATAATCAACCTCGCCCTGGTCGCGCCACCAATCGGTAACTTTTTTTACTTCTTCCTCGGTGGTGAAGGGGGCATGGCCACGCTCGATACGGCCGCCGCTCATTATCAAAAAATCACCCATGCCCAATAATTGTTCGGCACCTTCGCTGCCCAAAATAACACGGCTGTCGGTGCGGGTGGGCAGGGCGTAGCTAAGCCTTGTCGGAAAATTCGCCTTGATGGTGCCCGTGATAACATCGACCGACGGGCGTTGCGTCGCCATAATAAGGTGGATGCCCGCCGCCCGCGCCATTTGCGCCAAACGTTGCACCAACACCTCGACATCTTTACCCATCACCAACATCAGGTCCGCCATTTCATCCACCATGATAACAATATAGGGCAAATTTTCAGCATCGGTATCGTTGGCGATTTTTTTGCGATAATCGGCCAAATTGCGCACCCCAAGTTCTGACAGCAATTTATACCGCCGTTCCATTTCGCGCGTCGCCCACAACAATGCCAACACCGCTTTTTTCGGGTCGGTCACCACGGGCGATAACAGGTGCGGAATAGCTTGATAGATTGAAAGCTCCAACATTTTTGGGTCTATCAAAATAAGGCGTAAGGTATCGGGGGTGTGACTGTAAAGCAGCGACAGCAAAAACCCATTCATCGCCACCGATTTGCCCGAACCCGTGGTGCCCGAAATAAGCAAATGCGGCATCTGGCTTAAATCCACCACCATGGCTTGACCAAAAATATTCTTCCCCAAAATAAGTGGCAACACCATGTTGGTTTCTTGGAACAATTTGCTCGCCACCAACTCACCCAAATAAACTTTGTCGCGCGTTTGGTTGGGAACCTCTATGCCCAAGACATTGCGCCCCGCAATGGGCGCCACCCGCACCGCGGTGGCCGACAGGGCGCGCGCCAAATCACCCGCCAGGTTTATCACCTGGGCATTTTTTATTCCGACATCGGGTTCAAATTCATACAGGGTGATAACGGGCCCCATCTTCACCGCGGTGATATTGCCCGTGGCGCCAAATTGCGCCAAAGCCTCGTGGAGGCGACCCGCCATTTGTTTGGCATCGGCTTCTTGCTCCTGCTTATTTTTTTGGTGGCGTGGTCCGCTGGCATCGTGGGTTGCCAAAAATTCTATGGGCGGAAATTCTTTGCCCTTATAACTTGACGCGCGGTTATGTTTGGCGGTTGGTTTGCTGGGCACCATGGTCTCATCCTCTACCTCGCCCTGATTGGTGAAGGAACGGCGCAACAAACTGGCGTGGTCAGGGGCTTCGCCCTCGCTCACCTTGATTTGCGGCATGCTGACAATATTATGCCATAGACGTTGCCAAATTTTTTTCCATAGGGCCTGTTGCCCCATTAATTTGGATGGTCGCGGCAAGAAAACTTTCATCATCGGCCATATCATCACCAACAGGCGATAGACCAAGGTGAACAACCCACCCACCACGCTGGCCACAAAATAAAACAAAGCATAACCGACAAAGCCGAGCACCGACAGGCACCACCCGCCCAACAATTGCCATTCAAAAAATGTTAAGCCCGACAACAAAAAAAGCAGCAGCCCCAAAAAAACCAGGCTGAGGAAAAATATTATCGGCAACAAAGCGTGGTTTTGCAACGACGGCAACAACATTTGCGCCCAAAAATTTTCTAACACCGACAAAGAATATTCGCTGGCATATTGCGGGTTATGCAAATCGATAGCATTGTCGATATAACGCGACCACATTAACAATCCCATTATTTTTATCGCCCCCGCAAAAAATAAGAAGGCACAAAAAAGCAGGAAGTGGATAAGCGATAATCTTTTTAATATCGCCCGTTTGTTTTTTGCATTTTCTATCGGGCTTAACCATGCCATGCCCCACAATAAAAAAACAACCACCACGCCGTAGGCTGGGATCTGCCCCACAAAACTAAAAAGCACATCAGAAATAATCGCCCCGAAGTAAGATAACCAATTCTTAATCTCGGCCGACGATTGGGTGGTAAGCGATGGGTCGCCCGCGTCGTGGCTAAGCAACGCAAGGAATATCATCACCCCCGCCACCAACGCGCCCGCCCCCAACCCCTTTTGCGACAGGGTGATGGCCTTCCCGCCGAGGTAACGCCCCAGCCATCTTTCTAAAAAATGTTTTTGCGAAGGGCTGGGCTTGGTATTTTTTGCGAGTTTTTTTCTTGCCATTTTTTTTCGAATCTTTCTTGATAACTTCCAATATAATCTTTTTACCACCTTACAGGATTCGTTATTTTAATAAATCTATTTGCGCCTGTTTGTCTTCTTTAGCAATAGATGGCGCATGATGCCACCCTTGCTACCCATTATGATGTCGGTAATAAAAATGGTTTGAGTCTTGCCAAGGCATCGCGCCATTCGTCGCCGCCGATAATCATGGCCAAGCGGGCGTAGGGGCTGGCGGGATTTTTTTTATCGCTTGCCTCGCCCCCTGCCATAAAAACGGCGGGCAATAATTTTATGCCCGTTTCGGCAAAAATTTGTTTGACGGCTTCGGCCCCATTGTTAAACCGTAGATACAGGAAAAATCCCGCGCTTGGCATTTGAAACGACGGCGAATGACCTATTACCTCGCTCGCCGTTTTTAACCTTGCTTGATATTTGGCGCGGTTCGCCGCCACATGGTCATCGTCATTCCATAATGCCGTGGCGATAAGTTGTAACGACCGCGGGTGGATGGCCGACAAATGGGCGCGTAAGGTTGCCAATTCCTTCACCACCGCGGCATCCGCCAACAAAATCCCCGACCGCAAACCTGGCGCGCCCGACCGTTTCGACAGGCTGTTGCTTATAATAACCCCGCGCCAACCAAAGCCATTATCAACATGGTTCAAAAAACTGATGGGCGGAATGCCATAATGCAAATCGCTGTAGCATTCATCGCTAATCAACATGGCATCATGCGCCGCCGTCACATCATGCAAATGCTCCATTTCGGTCATGGTCAGCACGCGCCCCGTGGGGTTGTCGGGGGTGCAGACCACCACCGCCGCCAACCGTTGTTTGACATCGGCTGGCAAAGAATTGATTCCCGCCGCCAGCGATAGATTCTTGGCCGCATGATTTTTGTCTATCGCTGTTTCATCATAACAATGAATCGCCACCACGTCCGCCCCTGCTATCACCCCCGCCGCATGATAAACATGATAGAATGGACTGGTGATAACCACAACGGGCAATTTGTTTTTGCATTGCGGTTGTTTTTTTTTCACGGCGTAGGTTATCGCCAAGGCCAAACCTTCGCGCGACCCCGTGGTGGGCAAGATATTATTATGCGGCGGTGTTATCGCCAGCAACCCTGGGCGCAGGTGAAAACGCCGTTCCGCCCAATTTTTAACCGCTTGGCGAAAATCAACACTGCCCAACAATTCGGGGTATTTGCCGAAGCCATCGAAAAAATCTGGCTGGTTTAAGATAGGCTTAACAATGTCAGGCAACCCGCCGTCGGGTTCGCCCAAATGAAGCGACAAAATTGATTGGCGTGGCGTGATGCCCGCCAACAAGTTTTCTAATTTTTGAAAGGGACTGGCCGCCAAGAGATGATGTTCACCATGCGGCGCAAGGTTTTTATCAAACAAAGAAATGATATTGGCGGCGGGGAATATATTGCCTTTTTCTTTTGTCATCAGGGGTTTTTACAACAAAAAGAAAAAAAACAATAGGGGGAACAAATGACCTAGCGACGAGGCAGTGGCTTGCGTAGCAAATAATAAAGCCCGTAAAAAACCACGATGTAAAAAATAAAAACGCTGCCCAACCATTCGACCATGTTGCGCTGAAAAATACCCATCAAAATAACAATGTCGAGCAAACTATTAATCAGTATGAAACTATGGGCAATGCTACGATGAAGCAACCCTTGGCTACGCAACAACCGATAAAAAATAAAAGCCAGGCCGCTGCCCCCCGCTATCAACAGCAACTTCATGGTCAAGGGACTGATGACGCCCGCCTCGCGCTCTAACCTTAGCATAAGGCCGATAGAAAACATCACAGCCCATAATAAAAAACCAAAAGCAAGACCGCGTTTGGAAAAAACGCCCAACAACTTATCATTGCTGATGTTGGTTGCAGTCCCCTTCGCCATATTAAATAATTTCGAAATAGCGTCTTAATTGCCAATCGGTAATGGCCTTCAAGGCTTCGCGTTGTTCATGTTCGCGCGTCATGCTGTAATGTTCGACAAACAATTCGCCAAAAATTTCACGCGCCACTTTCGATGCGCGAAAGCGCGAGGTAGCCTCGCCCAAGGTGCTGGGCAGGGGATGTTTCTTGGCATCAACATTTTCATAACCATTGCCAATCACGCGGGGGCGTGGTTCAATTTTGTTGGCAATACCATAGAGGCCCGAAGCCAAAGCCGCCGCCAAAGCCAAATAAGGATTTTGGTCGGCCGCCGCCACGCGATATTCAACCCTGATAGATTTTTCAGAGCTACCTATCACCCGCAAGGCCGTGGTGCGATTTTCAATACCCCACGCGGCATAATTGGGTGCCCAATAGCCAGGGATAAGCCTGGTGTAGCTGTTGGCGGTTGGCGCAACCATGGCCAAAAATTCGGGCAACAACAATTCTTGCCCGCCAATGAAATGGCGCATGGTGTCGCTTATATTATGTTCGTTGTTTTTATCAAAGAAGACACCCTTGCCATTGTTATCGGTGAGGGAGAGATGGATATGCCCCGATTGACCAGGGTATTCGTTCGACCATTTCGCCATGAAGGTCGCCATCAAACCATTCTTTTGCGCCAAAATTTTGGCGTAGGTTTTAAAAATGGCGGCACGGTCGGCGGCTTCCATCACTTCTGATTTTTCTATCGCCGCTTCCAAAACGCCAGGGCCCGTTTCGGTGTGTAACCCTTCCAACGGCATGCGCATGGTGGCGCACATCGACATCAATTGGTCATAAAAATCATGTTCTTTCCCCGCGCGCAACAGCGAATAACCAAAAAATCCTGGGGTTAAGGGGATGAGATTTTGGTAATTCTTTTCGCGCACCGATTCGGGGGTTTCGCGAAACATAAAAAATTCATATTCAACCGCCGCCGTGGCATGCAAACCCATGTCTTTGCCCCAATTGATAATTTTTTTCAGCACCGAACGGGGGTCAACTTGCCTGATACGTTCGGCGCCACCCTCCGCCAAAAAAAGTAAATTCATTGGGTTGTCGCCGCTATCCGCACCATCGCCCGCTATGGGTTCGGTGGGCAAATTACGCGCCGTTTCGGGGGCGACCATCATCAAACTATCGGGGAAGCCACTATCCCAATTGGTGAAAACGCCACTGCTGTAATTCACATCGGCACTATCCCAGCCGAACAAAATATCACAAAAACCAAAACCGCTATCAAGGGCGGAGAAAAACTTCTCGCGCGATACCCATTTGCCGCGCAACACGCCATCAATATCGGATACCGCTAATTTTACATGCGATAACCCGCGTGCCGTGATTAATTTTTTGGCATCCTCGGCATTTGCTACTTTGGGTATATCAATCTTCTTATTCATTATTTTATTACCTGTTAATTTCTTTATTGACTTGAATAACTTATCTATTGTTTCAATTTAAAAAAATCAATCCCCCGTCCTCAATTCTTTCAAACCAAGGACGGGGAACTGACCATCGTTTTTTATCCAAAAAAGTTATTTTTTGAATTTGCTTTCGGCCTGCTTAATGGCTGACATCCGTTTTTGAATGTCTTTGCCAATTGGCGGACCCTTAAATCGTTTGTTTTCAATCAACACCCATACAATGGCGGTGATAACAACGAACCAAATCGTCATGTCAAACGCCAAATTGTTGGGGGGTTGCACCCCAAGATAAAAAATAAACAACATGGCAAGTAACACCAAAGCCGATACCAATTTGTAATTGGCAACGCCCATGTTCCATGGTCCCATCTTGTTCCATTTTTTTGTGCCGATAGCAAAATACCCCGCAATCACAGGAATGGCGTAGGATATAAATATCATGATAACGCAAACCGCCACCACCACGGAATAAACCTTGGTGTAGGAAGTGAATAACGCACCAAGCAGCACGGCCAGCCAAATACCATTGGCGGGCACGCGGAAATTGGTGGAAACTTTGCGCCATATTTTAGACAAGGGCAAACCCCCATCGCGCGAGAAAGCAAATATCATGCGCGAGGTTGAGGTCAAGGCCGCCAAGCCACACAAAAATTGTGCGATGGCTATGCCAAGATATATCAAAAATGCCGACCAAGCAGGCAAGCTATTGATAGCCCAGAAGAAAACATTCCAGCCCTGTTTTGCCGCATCATCCATGTTGGGGATAAAGAGCAAGAAAGACACCAGCATGATGTAACCCGCCACACCCGACCAAAAGACCGAAGTGACAATGCCACGAGGCACGGCACGAGCCGCATCATGGGTTTCTTCCGAAGTATGGGCCGAAGCGTCATAACCCGTGATGGTGTAGATGGGCAACAAAAGCCCCAAACCAAACAGCAACCACATGTTGCTGTTGTCAGGCCAAACGCCACCACCCGCTTCACCCGAATAGTTATGAAACGACCACAAACGGCTGATGTCATAGCTTTGCGCATACAACAGGCACATCACGGTTAAAAAAGCCGCGGTGGCAAAAATAACATAACCCGAAATATCGGTTAAGAAACTGGTTAAGCGGATACCAACATGGTTGATAATCCCCTGCACCACCAGCGCGCCGACGACAAAGGTAACTTGGTTTAAGTAATTGGCGTCGAAGCCCATGACTTCCACCTTGCCAAATTTGCCCAAATAGTTATCGGTTAATCCCAATGTTTCGCCAAAGGCACCATTGAAAAAATACCATAAGCCAACATCAATGGAACCAAGCACGGTGATAAGACCAAGCAGGTTGAACCAAGCGGCTAACCAACCAACAAAGCGATTACCAAGGATAGAACCCCAGTGATACAAACCGCCCGCCGTAGGATAGGACGAAGCAATTTGCGCCATACATAGGGCAAACAACCCCGAGATAAGACAGCCAACCAGCCAACCAATCCCAATCGCCGCGCCACCAACACCGCTGGTTGCCCAAGCAATGCTGTTGATACCACCCGCCAAAATGCAGATGATACTAAAGCTTATCGCAAAGTTGGAAAATCCAGACATTTTGCGATCGAGCTCTTGGGCATAACCCATGCTGTGCAGCATTTTTATATCGTCTGCCGAGCCCATTTTTTTATTTTTTGCCATTGTTTCTCTCCTTTATATTAAGTTCAACAATGTTATTAAGAAAACATAATTCAAACAAAGGCAGCAGAGAAAAATAAGTCCGAAACAATTTGTCCCAACCACCCATATTTGGTGTTTTGTTCATGCAAGTTTAATCAGATAAAAAATATTTTGCAAATAAAATTTCTATATATTCCCGTTTTCGTAGCTATTTTCATCCATTTTTCGTAATATATTTTGATTTTTCATTTGACAAACCATGTTTTTTTTTACAAAAGAGATATAACAAGGAAGAAAATACTGTAAAAAATTAATCCCAAAGCATGGTCATGCCATGATAACCTGCAAAAAGATAATATTTAATATTAAGCAATATAACGAATTGACACCAAAAAAGGCTATAAAATCATGAAAAAAATAGAATGTATCTCCCCCATCGACGGCAAATTATTGGCAAGCCGCGATGTAACCAGCGACGATAATTTGGCAAAAATTGTCGCCCAAGCAAAGCAGGCGCAAAAAAAATGGGCGGCGACGCCATTAAAAACGCGCAAAGAATATATGGTAAAATTCTTGGCGGCGATGCAGTCTATGAATCAAGAAATTATTCCCGAATTGGCGCAACAAATGGGTCGCCCCGTGCGTTTTGGCGGCGAATGGCGTGGTTTTGAAGAACGTATGCAATTCATGCTGAAATATGCCGATGTTGCCTTGGCCGACCGTTTGCCCCCCGACAATGACGAAAAAACCAAAGCGGGCTTTACCCGTTTCCAAGCCCGCGAACCCGTTGGCGTGGTGATGGTCATTGCACCGTGGAATTATCCTTATTTAACAGCGAACAGCACCATCAGCGTCGCCCTGTTATCGGGCAATGCAGTTATATTAAAACATTCGGCGCAAACCATTTTGGTGGGCGAGCGTTTTCAAAAAGCATTCGACATGGCGGGCCTGCCCGCGGGTTTGTTCAGCAACGTGGTGCTTAACCATGGGCAAACCGAAAAACTATTGGGTAGCGGCGATATTAATTTTGTCAATTTTACTGGTTCGGTCGGCGGTGGCCGTGCCATTGAAAAGGCGGCTGGCGGTTCCTTCGCTGGTGTCGGTTTGGAATTGGGCGGCAAGGACCCCGCCTATGTTATGGAGGATGCCGATGTGAAGGCCGCGGTTGACGGTTTGGTCGACGGTGCATTTTTTAATTCGGGCCAATGTTGTTGCGGCATCGAACGTATTTATGTTCATGAAAAAGTTTACGATGAATTTTTAATGGGCGCGATAGAATTAACCAAAAAATACGTGTTGGATAATCCGCTTGACGAAAAAACCACCATTGGTCCCATGGCCAATATCCGTTTTGCCAAAACGGTGCGCGAGCAGGTTGCGGCGGCATTGCAACAGGGTGCCAAGGCCCATATCGATGCAAAACTTTTCCCCAAAGACAATGGCACGGATTGTTATGTCATGCCGCAAATTTTAACCGATGTTAACCATAACATGGTGGTGATGCGCGAAGAAACCTTCGGCCCCGTGGTGGGTATCATGAAGGTGAAGAGCGATGCCGAAGCCATTCCATTGATGAATGACAGCCAATATGGTTTGACCGCGTCGCTTTGGACGAACGATGTTGAACGGGCAACCAACATTGGCCGCCAAATTGAAACGGGCACGGTGTTCATGAATCGTTGTGATTATGTCGACCCAGGTTTGGGTTGGACGGGGGTTAAAGAAACAGGCCGTGGCATTTCGCTTGGCATGGGTGGTTTCGACAGTGTTACCCGCCCCAAAAATTTCCACCTGAAGAAGCTATAAGTTTTACATCATCAACAACCAAAAAAATAAGGCAACATATTTTATGAATAATTTTACGGGACGGGGCAATTTTTCTTACCCCACCAAAATTTGGGCGGGGGCGGGGCGAATCCAAGATTTGCCCGCCGCGGTGCAGGAACTAGGGTTTAAAAACCCGTTGGTCGTCACCGACAAGGGTTTGGCAACCATGCCCATTGTAAAATTGGTGAAGGATATTTTATCGGCCGCCAAAATCAATTTTGGTTTCTTTGCCGAGGTGCAAGGCAACCCCACCGAAACCAATGTCAACGATGGTTTAAAAATTTTCAGGGCGGGTAAACACGACGGCGTTATTTTGTTCGGCGGTGGTTCGGGCATTGACGCGGGCAAAACCATTGCCTTCATGGCGGGGCAAACCCGCCCCATGTGGGATTTTGAAGATATTGGCGATTGGTGGACGCGCGCCGACACCAGCGGCATTGCCAAAACCATCGCCATTCCCACCACCGCGGGCACTGGGTCGGAGGTTGGCCGTGCTTCGGTGATTTTAAACGAAACCACCCATGAGAAAAAAATTATTTTCCATCCCTTGATGTTGCCCAGCATTGTTATCCAAGACCCCGAGTTAACATTTGACTTACCACCATTTTTAACCGTGGCCACGGGCATGGACGCCCTGACCCATTGTATCGAATCCTTTGCCTGCCCCAATTTTCATCCCATATGCGATGGCGTGGCGTTGCAAGGGATGAGGTTGATTAAAAAATACCTGCCCATAGCTTTCAAAGACGGCAAAAATATCGAAGCCCGTTCCCACATGTTGTTGGGTTCGGCGATGGGGGCGATGGCTTTTCAAAAAAACATGGGGGCGGTGCATTCCATCGCCCACCCCGTCGGCGGTTTTTTCAACGCTCACCATGGTTTAACCAACGGGGTGTTGTTGCCCTACGTCATGGAATATAACCAAGGTTATGTGAAGGATCGTTATCAAACCATGGCGAGCATATTGGGGCTAAAGGATACCAGCAACAAGGGTTTTATTGATTGGTTGGTGGCATTTAAAGAAGAATTGGGCGTGCCCAAGGGTTTGCGCGATTTAAAGGTAACCAAGGACAAATTTTCTATCATGGCCGAACATGCGCTGCGCGACCCCAACACATCGGGCAATTCGCGCCCCATGGAATTGAAAAATTTCGAAGAATTAATCGAACTGGCATATTAATAAGAAACCTGTTAGTATTCAGGTTGTGATCCAGGGGGCATAGAACTGGGCAAAAATGGTTACCGCGCTTCAAGCGAGAACAAACAACAATGCTCGATATAATCAATAGTATATTTGTAAAAAAATATTTTACCTTGTCTGGGCGTGCGTCGCGCCGCGAATATTGGGTGGGGCAGTTTATTTTTTGGGCGTTGCATGCTGGTGCCGCCAGCCTATCGCTGTTTATTTTTAAAAATTTTGCCGCCCCGCCCACATTACACGCGGTGCATCTCCTGGGTATACAATTTGTGGTCGCTTGTTTTGTTTTCAGTTTGCCAGCCTATCTTTGGCGTCATGCGGGGCTTCTTATTGTTGGTTTTGTTGCCGCGTTCGTGGGCTTGGCCATTATGCCAATGTATGACCTCCTGCAGTTTGTTAACAATACCCTAACATCCATTTCTAACTTTATTAGCCCCGTTGGCTGGTATGCTGCCCCCGTTTTATTAATGACGCTGTTTCTATTGCTGCCCTCCATCGCCCTGACCGTGCGGCGTTTTCATGACCGCGGGTTGCCTGGCTTTACCTTATTTTTTATTCCCGAAATGTTGGGTTTGATTATCGACCTGCTATCGGGCAGCAGCAAACCCAACCGTTTCGGCAACCCACCCGAAGTATAAAACACAAAGTCAGCCTTCGGCTAATAATGGCGGTCTCCTTATCGCCCTCCCCTTTCCAAACCCCGCCCCCTTCAAACCCCCCTTGCACTTTTATCATTATCCTTTTATAAAACATTATGGCTGGGGTTAAAGTTTTGGTCATGGAATTAAAAAATGTGAATAATACATTGCCAAACGGCAAGAAATAAAAAAAAGGAATAAATGTGATGTTGGATGTTATTGATAGTATTTTTATAAAAAAATATTTTACCTTATCGGGGCGCGCGTCGCGCCGCGAATATTGGGTGGGGCAATTTGTTTTTTGGCTTATCCATGCGGCGGCGGCATCTTTGTCTCTCTTTATTTTTAAATCTTTTTTTTCGGAAACCTTGTTGCCCACCCCTGACAGTAGCGCGGAATTGGGGTTGCGATTCGTGGCGGCATGTTTTATTTTTTCTTTGCCGACCTACATATGGCGGCATTTGGGTATTGTGTTTTTATTGTTTATTGCGGGGTTTGTTGGTTTGGCCATCATGCCATTGGGCGATTTATTGCAATCTATCCATAACTTCATCTCCCATGCTTGGCGTTTTATTACCCCCGTTTTTGTGCCTGCTATCCCTGTGTTGTTGGCAACGCTTTACCTCTTGCCACCTTCTATCGCTTTGACGGTGCGGCGTTTTCATGACCGCGGGTTGCCTGGCTTCACCCTGTTTTTTATTCCTGAAATTATTGGTTTGGTGATTGACCTGTTGGCGGGCAGTTCAAAACCCAATCGCTATGGCGAACCACCCGCGGTATAATGAATCATTCGCCCGCGCGCCAACCCCTCGCCCCTGTCCCCCTTGCATTTTTTAACTTGTCGTTTTATAAAAAATCATGGCACATTCCCCTTCTATAAAAAAACAAGACAAAATTATTGTCAAAGATAGCCAAGTTTGTTGCGACGGTTCGGTCGTGGTGGGGGGCAACCACCCTGCGGTTTACCTAAGTTTGAAAAAACACAACGACATCGAATGCCCCTATTGCGGGGCGATTTATCAAAAAACCGCCTAGGCTCGCGCCTAGAACCAGGCTTTTCGGCTGTATAAAGTTCCGCCTTTTTTTATTTTGGCCTAGCGTTTTTTAACTAGCAGAACCATATTCTTTTTTATAAAACCTGTTGGTCATATCTTGCCATGCTTCATTTTGTTTTTCTATCAACTCTATTTTCCAATTTCTTTTCCATCCTTTTAATTGTTTCTCGCGTTTGATGGCCATGGTCATATCGTCGTATGTTTCATAATAAACCAATCGTTTTACTTGGTATTTTTGGCTAAACCCTTTCATGGTTTCGTTGCGGTGTTGCGCCATGCGCTGACCAAGGTCGGAGGTCACACCAATGTATAAAGTGCCGCCTTTTTGCGATGCCAATATATAAACCGCGGGCAATTTGCCAACCAATTTTTCCTTCATAGAAAAATACTATAAAAGCATCATCGATTTAGCAAATATATTGTTTATCTTGTTGCTGGCAATGTCGTCGATTGACATTATTATCATTTGGGGCGGGGCTAAGGTTTTTCATTGCTCTCTAACCGTCATTCCTGAAATCGCGAAGCGATTATCAGGAACCCATTCCCTGGCATCGGTTGTTTCATAAAAAAACATTTAGCTGGGTTTTTCATTGCTCTCTAACCGTCATTCCTGAAATCGCGAAGCGATTATCAGGAACCCATTCCCTGGCATCGGTTGTTTCATAAAAAAACATTTAGCTGGATTTTTCATTGCTCTCTAACCGTCATTCCTGAAATCGCGAAGCGATTATCAGGAAACCATTCCCTGGCATCGGTTGTTTCATAAAAAAAACATTTAGCGGGGTTTTTCATCCCCCCCTAACCGTCATTCCTGAAATCGCGAAGCGATTATCAGGAACCCATTCCCTGGCATCGGTTGTTTCATAAAAAAACATTTAGCTGGGTTTTTCATGGCGGATAGCAAGCAAAGCAATAACCTGATACCGACCCATGCCGTCCAGGGAATGGTTTCCTGATAATTTTGCCAAGGCAAAATTTCAGGAATGACGGATGGGGGGGGTAATAAAGATGTTTTTAATATTTAAAGACCACATCTTTGCTGGCTCTCTTATTGCTAGGTAATGAAGTCGATTGACATTATTATCATTTGGGGCGGGGCTAAGGTTTTTCATTGCTCTCTAACCGTCATTCCTGAAATCGCGAAGCGATTATCAGGAAACCATTCCCTGGCATCGGTTGTTTCATAAAAAAAACATTTAGCTGGGTTTTTATGGTGGATGGCAAGCAAGGCAATGGCGTCATGGCCAACCCATGCCGTCCAGGGAATGGTTTCCTGATATTTTTTGCAACATTATTGATGTTGGCAAAAAATTCAGGAATGACGAGTGAGGGAAATAATAAAGGTATTTTTTATCACATTGCTGGCAATGTCGTTGATTTACATTATTATCATTTAGGGCGGGGCTAAGGTTTTTCATTGCTCTCTAACCGTCATTCCTGAAATCGCGAAGCGATTATCAGGAACCCATTCCCTGGCATCGGTTGTTTCATAAAAAAACATTTAGCTGGGTTTTTATGGTGGATGGCAAGCAAGGCAATGGCGTCATGGCCAACCCATGCCGTCCAAGGAATGGTTTGCTGATATTTTTTGCAACATTATTGATGTTGACAAAAAATTCAGGAATGACGGGTGGGGGAAATAATAAAAATACGCCCCGCCCCGCTACTCCCTTATGCCCAAATCTTTGCGCATCTTGCGTCTTAATTTTTCCTTCATAGAAAAATACTATGAAAGCATCATCGATTTAGCAAATATATTGTTTATCTTGTTGCTGGCAATGTCGTCGATTGACATTATTATCATTTGGGGCGGGGCTAAGATTTTTCATTGCTCTCTAACCGTCATTCCTGAAATCGCGAAGCGATTATCAGGAAACCATTCCCTGGCATCGGTTGTTTCATAAAAAAACATTTAGCTGGGTTTTTATGGTGGATGGCAAGCAAGGCAATGGCGTCATGGCCAACCCATGCCGTCCAGGGAATGGTTTCCTGATATTTTTTGCAACATTATTGATGTTGGCAAAAAATTCAGGAATGACGGGTGGGGGAAATAATAAAAATACGCCCCGCCCCGCTACTCCCTTATGCCCAAATCTTTGCGCATCTTGCGTCTTAATTTTTCTTCGATGCGCGATTTGTTAAAACGCAAACGCCCATCACCCGCTTCCAATTTTTTATTCAATTCAATAATATCTTTGGGCGCGAACAACGCCAATTTAAATTGATACAATTCATAATCCACCGCCACATTTTTATGTTCCTCAATACTTACTTCGTGATGGCGTTGGTTGCGCATCGCTTTTAATTTTTTGTAAGTATTCATTAAGCCGACATAAATTTCTATTTTCTGTGAACGGATGAAGGTTTTTTCATCCTTTATATTGCCAAAATAATAATTAATCAGTGCGGCCAGCGTGGCGATAGCGCCCGCCGATAAAATCCCTGATAATATACCAGATACGATTGACCAATGCATGGTAAACCATCGTATCATCGCTGTATTATTTTTTCAACACATTGTCTTGTCCTGGTGGCAAGTTTCTTCGCAACATGATAATGGTTATCCATGAATAAGAAGGATTTGTATCTGCTTGACGGTTCGGGCTATATTTTTCGTGCCTATTACGCCTTGCCGCCGCTCACCCGCCCCGACGGCTTGCCCACGGGTGCCATTTTTGGTTTTTGCCAAATGTTATTGAATGTTATGGATAAAAAACCCACCAACATCGCGGTGGTTTTTGATTCGGCGCGCGACAATTTCCGCCATGATATCTATCCCCAATATAAACATAACCGCGGCGAAACGCCCGAGGATCTCATCCCCCAATTTCCTTATTTTCGCGCCGCCGCCACCGCCCTTAGCCTGCCGATTATCGAGGCCGCGGGGTTTGAAGCCGACGATGTCATTGCCACCCTTGCGACCCAGGCCGCCAAGCAAGGCTTCGAGGTGAAAATATATTCGTCAGACAAAGATTTGATGCAATTAATCGGCGACGGTATTTCGCTCATCGACCCATTCAAAAACAAAGCAATCGACGAAGCCGCGGTGAAAGAAAAATTTGGCGTCACCCCCGCGTTGGTGGCGGACGTGCAAGCCCTGATGGGCGATTCGTCCGATGGTTTTCCTGGCTTGCCAGGGATTGGCCCCAAAACCGCGGCCAACCTTATCAATGAATTTGGTAATTTGGATAATTTGTTGCAACAGGTCGATAAAATAAAAAATGCCCGCCAACAAGAAATTGTCAAAACCCATGTGGCCGAAGCCAAAATTTTTTATCAATTGGCGCGCCTACGCCAAGATACCCCCCTGTCATTAAGCTTGGACAAATTGGCGGCGCCGCTGAACCCAAATGTGGACCAACAATTAGCCGCCATAAAATTTTTTGAAGAATTGGAATTTAAAAAATTGGCAAAAAAATGGCGCGATAAATTTAACCTGCCCGATGATAATCCGCCGCCCGCCGATACAGCAAAAAAAGATAACGGGCATGATGCCGCCAAGCCAGCGCAAACAACAACCGACCATACAAAAAAAACCGCCCCCAGCAAATTACCCAGCAAAACCCCCGCCGACATGGTTATCACCATGTTGGATGAAAAAAACATAACGGCGTTGGTTGATGCCGTTGAACAGTTCGGACGTTTGGCCTTTATCATCGCGGGCGATTATTTGGTCATGGGTTTAGAAAATGGCCAGGCATTTGTTACCGCCCTGGCGCCGCGCCATGACGAAACAATGGATGATACAAAAAATAATCTTTTCGCCAGCGACACGCCACCCACCTTGCCCCACGGATTGCAACAAATTTTTGCCAACGACGCCATAAAAAAATACAGCCCCGAAGTTGCCAGCGACATCATCACCCTGGAACAACAGGGGTTGGCAAGGGTGGATAACATGGGCGATGTATCGGTGCTGCATTTTTGTTTGTTCGCGGGGGCAAAAAATGAAGACATGGATGAATGCAACCAAGAATATTATGAAAAAATTATTAAAGAAAATAATAAAAATAAAGATTCGGCCAGCCAAGCGGGCACCGCACCCCAAGCCGCCAGCCAAGAATTGTTGGCAGAATTAAGTTGCGTAGCCTATCGGTTATTGCGCTTGGGAATTTTTTACGAACAAACATTGGTGGCCGATAAATTAAGCCGTATTTATTATCAAATCGAACAGCCATTGTTGCCCATATTGGCGGCGATAGAAAAAAATGGCGTGGCGATAGACATGGAAAAATTTGCTATGTTGGGCAAACAAACCGACCAAGCCATTGCCGATCTGCAAAAAAAAATATTTGCAAGTTTGGGCCAAGAATTTAATTTGGGCAGCCCCAAACAATTGGGCGATGTTTTGTTTGCACAAAAAAAAATCGGCGGCGACAAAATTGCCAAAACAAAAACGGGGCAATTTTCCACATCGTCCGATGTATTGGAATCGTTGGTTGACGACCATCCCGTGGTGGCCGATATTTTGCAACATCGCCATTTGGAAAAATTGAACAACACCTACATTCGCGCCCTGCCGCTTTTGGCGCGGCGCGACGCCGCGGGGCAACCACGCCTTCACAGCCATTTTTCTTCCACCAGCGCGCAAACGGGTCGCCTATCGTCGCTCAACCCCAACCTGCAAAATATTCCCATCCGCACCGAACAGGGGGCGGCGTTGCGCGAATGTTTTATTGCGCCGCCGCATAAATTGTTGTTGTCGCTGGATTACAGCCAAATCGAATTGCGTATTTTGGCTTTGTTATCGGGCGCGCCCGCGCTGAAAAAAGCCTTCTTGGCTGGCGACGACATCCACCGTTCGACGGCATCCGAAATTTTTGAAACCCCGATGGATAAGGTCACCCCCGAATTACGCCGCCGTGCCAAGGCGGTTAATTTTGGCATTATCTATGGTATTTCGGCATTTGGTTTGGCACGCCAATTACAAATTCCGCAAAGCGATGCCAAACATATCATCGCCCGTTATTTTGAAAAATTGCCAGGCGTCAAAGAATTCATGGACCGCGTTATTGCCAGCACCGAAAAAAATGGTTTTGTCGAAACATTGTTTGGGCGGCGCATTTATTTGCCCGCCATTTTTACCAAAGGTCCCGCCAAAGCCTACGCCATACGCCAAGCCATGAACGCCCCGTTGCAGGGCACGGCGGCCGACCTTATCAAACGTGCCATGATAAAAATACATCATTATTTGTTAGACAATAAACTTAGCCAAGATTGCCAAATGATATTGCAGGTGCATGACGAATTGTTGTTCGAAGTGGCGGAAGAAGCGGTGGAAACCATAACCCCCGCGCTCAAAAAAATAATGGCGGAGGTTACATTATTTGGTTTTCATCGCCAGCAATGGCAAGGGCAATTTTGCAAGGGCGCGGGCGACAGTATTTTCGCGGGCATCGATTGGCACGACCAAGAACATGATTTTTTATTCTTCCCCGTTGAAAATGGCGTGGGCAAAAATTGGCGTCTTGCCCATTAAATTACGATGGTTCGCGCGTGATGGTAATATCGTGCGGGTGCGATTCAATAATGCCCGCGGTGGTGATGCGACAAAATTCGGCGGTGCGTAATTCGCTTAAGTTTTTAGAACCCGTGTAGCCCATCGCCGACCTGACGCCGCCCGCCAATTGATACAACACGGCGGAGGCTGCCCCCTTATAGGCCACGCGTCCCTCCACCCCTTCGGGAACAAATTTATCAAGCCCCTTGCGTAGCGGGCCTTCGCCGTCTTCGTTTTCTTCGCCACCATGGTCGCCGTTATCATGATGTTGCTGCTTAATATTCTCTTGGAAATATCGGTCGGCACTGCCCGCGCCCATCGCGCCAATCGACCCCATGCCGCGATAGGATTTGTAAGACCTACCCTCGTAAACAAAAACTTGGCCTGGGCTTTCGTCGGTGCCCGCCAACAACCCGCCTATCATCACGGCATGCGCCCCCGCCGCCAAGGCCTTGGCTATATCGCCCGAATGGCGCAAACCACCGTCGGCGATAATACTCACCCCCAAATTTTTTGCCACCGCCACGCAATTCATAATCGCGCTTAATTGCGGCACGCCCACCCCCGCCACAATACGGGTGGTGCAGATGGATCCAGGCCCAATGCCAACCTTGATAACATTCGCGCCCGCTTGGTGCAGGTCTTGCACCGCGCTGGCGGTGGCAACATTGCCCGCGCAAATAATAAGTTTTGGAAATTCACCACGAAATTTTTTTACTTGGTCTATGACCCCTTGGGCATGGCCATGGGCGGTGTCTATCACCAACATATCCACCCCCGCCGCAACCAACGCAACGCCGCGTTCATACCCCGCGGCACCAACCCCCGTGGCGGCGGCAACGCGCAAATGCCCCTCTTTATCTTTGTTAGCCCGCGGATTTTCGGTCAGGGAGGATAGATCCTTGGCGGTCATCAACCCCACGCATTTGTCGCCTTCGACTATCAATAATTTTTCGATACGTTCTTGGTGTAAAATTTTTTCGGCTTCTTGCTTGGTAATATTTTTTTTGGCGGTAATAAGGTCGCGCGTCATCAAGGTCGAAACCTTTAATGTTTCGTCATCGCAAAACCGTTCGTCGCGGTGGGTTAAAATACCAACCAATTTTCCATTTTTATCCACCACGGGGAATCCCGTTATCTTATGTTGGCGCATCAATTGGCGCGCCGCGCCCAATGTTATGTCTTCGACAATGGTGATGGGGTTTTCAACCATCAAGCTTTCGGCGCGTTTTACTTTTTTGACTTCATCGGCCTGTTCCTTGATAGACATGTTTTTGTGTATCACGCCAAGCCCGCCGCGCCGCGCCATCAGGATAGCCATGCGGCTGGCGGTGACGGTGTCCATCGCCGCCGATATTATCGGCAATTGTAAAATAAGGTCGGGGGTTAAAGCCGTCGCCAATTCGGCATCTTTTGGTAATATCGAGGATTTTCTTGGTAGCAACAAAACATCGTCAAAGGTTAGAGCCAACATTGCCGCGGGGAAGTTGGGGGATAATGATTGAGTCTTGTTTTTATCCGACTGTTCCATTTTATGTGTTTAAAGTGATTTATAAAATTTGTCAATCGCTATCCCGCGCTATCACCGCGCCATCACCGTTGGTAGCCATCTATCATTGGTCGCCCACTTGGGTGGGGCATCGCCAAACAAAAGCCCCTTAACAATTTTATAATATCAATTACGAAACAAGCGGCAACAATTCGTGCTTTTCCCAAATCTTTTTTGATTTGGGCCTTGTCATAACCCTTTTACAAAATTCTTTGATGATGGGATTTTTTAGCGCAAATTCTGGAAAGTTAGGATACCAAGTAAACAACATGGCAGCATAAAGGTCAAAGGGCGAACAATCGTCGCCCAAAAAATAAGCCTGATTACCAAGTTGTGTCGTGGAAAAACGAAATAATTTTTCCAATTCCTTCAGGGCGTTGGTGCGAAGTTCACCCTGAGCGGTGGGCGATGAGACATAACGGTTTGAGTAAGCATAAAACAAATGGTGATAATAAATGCCCGTGGCAAAAAACAACATAAACCGAATGTAGGTGTTGCGCACCGGGTCGTCCGCGCTGGGGATATAAAGCCCATGGTCAACCATTTTGTTGCGGCCAAATCGGTCGGCGATGGCTATCATCATCGCGCCCGATTCCGACATGATGGTGCCGTCTTCGCATAAAATATAGGGCACTTGACCCAATGGGTTGATATCAAAAAAAGCGGGGTCGCTACGATAGGCATCGTCCTTGTTGACAGGAACCTCGATATATTCATGCGGCACTTCGAGCTCGTTCATCAAGGCCTCAACCGATGCGACGCCCGTGCCAATACGACCATAGAGTTTTATCATAATGAATATACTAACAATCCAAGAAATTTTGTCAAGAAAATAATCAATCAATAATTGATAATATTTTTATTAAAATATTTGCTGTAAATAGGTTGCGACAAAAAATTTTATCTGTTAGCTAACAATCATTCACCCATCATCGTTATTGCACCCACCGTTATGTCTTCTGCCGTAGATAACCTTCATTCCTTACAGGGCTGGCATGATTTTTTACAACAATGTGAATCAAGCCAGGCATCGTTCGCGGCACGGCAAGATGCAGCGGCCGAGGATTGCCGTCAACGCGAAAGTATATTGACCAAGCCAGGCGCATCATTGGGAAGGTTGGAAGAGTTGACATCATGGTTTTATCGCACGCGCGGGGTTTATGATAACCTGTCGCCTGAAAAATTGTTGGCGCATGTTTTGGTTTTTGCGGGCAACCATGGGGTGGCGGCAAATCAAGTTTCGGCCTTTCCACCCATTGTTACCGCGGCGATGGTAAAAAACTTTGTGGGTGGTGGCGCGGCCATCAACCAATTGGCAACCTACGCCCATGCCAACTTGCAAGTGATAAGCATGAACAACCTGAACCCCACCAAGAATTTTACCAACCCCGAGGAGCCCACCCCCGCCATGACCGAACAGGAATGTTGTGATGCCATGAAGTTAGGATTCCAGTCGGTTGATAAGAATTCCCATGTTGTGGTGTTGGGCGAAATGGGCATTGCCAATTCAACCGCCGCCGCCGCCATATGCCACGCGTTATATGGCGGGGAAGTTGAAAGTTGGGTGGGGCGCGGCACGGGTATCGACGATGCCATGCTTGGCAATAAGCAACAGGCGGTAAAACATGGCGTTGCGCAATATAAAAAATACCGCGCCGCACAAGCCGTAAACCCCAACCAAGTTGTGGGGCAGGGTTTAAGCGCGCTGCAATTTTTGGGTGGTTTTGAAATGGCGGGTATGGCGGGTGCCATGGCGGCGGGGTTGTATCATCACCTACCCATTATTTTGGATAGTTATGTTACGGTGGCGAGCCTAGCCTGCCTCGCCCAGCATGTTAAAAACAGCCAAACCGCATTGGCGGGAATCATGACGCCCCATTGCCCCGCCGATTGGCATCAATCGCCTATACAGGGCGCAACTTCATCGCAATCATCTTATCATGGTCATAGCCTGCTATTAAAACATTTACAAAAAACACCGCTGGTCGACCTTGGCCTACGTTTGGGTGAAGGGACGGGCGGTGTTATGGCGTTGCAAATTTTACGCGGCGCGTTGGCGTGCCATCATGGCATGGCAACATTTGAAACCGCGGGGGTTGCAAGCAAAATCTAACAACAGGCAATAGACAAAAACAAAAAAAAATTGTAGAGCGGTTATCATGACTTACATCGTTAATGAAAATTGTATCAAATGCCTTTATCAGGATTGCGTGGAAGTTTGCCCCGTTGACTGTTTTTACATGGGGGAAAATATGCTGGTCATCAGCCCCGATGAATGTATCGATTGCGGCGTGTGCGAACCCGAATGCCCCGCCGACGCCATTTTGCCCGACACCGTGAAGGAAGCCGAAGCATGGCTGGATTTAAACAAAAAATATGCCAAAATTTGGCCCAATATTTTAAAAAAGGGCGAAGTGCCCGCCGATGCCGAACAATGGAAAGACGTTCCCAACAAATTACAGGACCATTTTAGCGAAAAACCTGGCAAGCCTTAAAGATGTATCCCTTTAGGTGATTGTTTTAGCTTGGGCTTTTACCTTAAGCCGCGCCAAGTTGGTCATTTTTTTTCATCGGCAACAAAAAAAATCAATCTTATGCGGTTTGCTTCAGATAATCATGAATTTAACTGCCTTACAAAGTATTTTTTTAATCAGTTTTAAATCCCTTCCAAATCCTTGCACTGTTTGTTAAAAACACCTATCAAAGTAAAAAATGCTGGGACAACAAAAACGCCGTGGTAGCTCAGTTGGTAGAGCAACGCATTCGTAATGCGTGGGTCGGGGGTTCAATTCCCTTCCACGGCACCAGCCTTCGCTAGGTTTATTATATCTTGCTATAGGGAACATTGGCCAACCATATTTATCGCGCCCGCCACCATTTTCATCATTCTTTATCGCCAAATTAGCGATGATTTTTAAATAGGGGCTTTGAACGATTTTTCCCTTTGTTTTCGGGCTTTAATACTATTTAAAATAGTATTAAATAAATAATGTTATCAAATGTTGCTGGATTGCTATGGTTGGGTAGCTTGACAATGATTACTAAAAATTGTATATAACTTTTATAATTATTTTTAATATATGAAAGGATCTATACTTCATGCAAAAAATATCACCACGCGCTATGTTATTTTTAACATCGCTCATCATGGCGCCTGTCCTGGGACCCCTTGTGGCGCCCCTTGTGGCCTTGGCTGCTCCCGCCACCAACGCGTCTAGCACCACCAATGCAGGAATAACGACGGTAACGACCACGCTAACCAGGACCGTGGTTACCAAGCCAACAAAAAACCCCAACGCTGCAGGAGTAAAGAACACGTCGGCTACACCAGCAAAAACGTCGACTGAGCCAACAACAAATGTTCCCGCAACCGCAAGGATCATTGTTCCCACGGGCCAAACAAAGAATGGTTTTACCATGTCGATAGGCCCCGTGGTGTCTTATCAACAAGACTTCTTTGGCAATGGTTTTTTTGGCTATGGGGCAAAAATTGCTTTGGGCTATAATTATAAAAATTGGGTTTTTGACTTAGAAACTATTTACACCACTTCAGACCTGTCGCTAAGAGAGCAAGGTACTTATAAGCCCGTCTTATTTAAAGACCGGCTTCTAGGGCTCGGCTATTTTAGAGACGGAATTATAAGTTCCGATTATAACTATATAACGGGAAGTTTACAAACTGTGGAGTTTTTATTTTCTCCTGGTTATAAAATCAACATAGGAAAAACATTTTCTATTACCCCCGCGGCCCTGCTCGGTGTTGCTTGGCAACATAGCAAGCTTGATATTAACTTCCATGCCCCCACCTTTAATGTCGGCCAAACAGGCAGCGCTGCCCCACTTGGCAATGTCGAACTATCAACATTATATTTTGATGTGGGTGCCAAGGTAAATATGAGTATCAAGGTCAATGATAATATTTCTTTTAGCATTGATAATAGTATATCGGCTCTTATAGCCAGCAAAGAAATCACCTTACAACAATATGGCTACCTTACTGGCAGAAATTTTGGCAGCTACGATGTTCAATCTTTTGCTACGCCCATTATTTATACGGGTAGCATCGGGCTAAAAGCTGCTTTTTAATCTTGCAACATTATAAAAACAAGAAAAGGGCGATCCTTAGGGGTCGCCCTTTTTTTTGTTTTATATTTTACTAAATGACATCATTTGGTCATGATCCGTCTCTATGGTTGCTGGCAACCCGCGGTTTATAAAATACATATCAATATCAATTATTTAAGCCTAACTTAATCACAAGCAAAGGTAGAAAATCCCTTGACAATATATATTATAAATGGTAAATTCTTACTATAATTATTTTTAGTAGATGGAAGGAGACAAAAACCATGAAGAAAATATTACTAACCAGTGCCTTGTCAGCGGCCTTATCGCTGACATCTCTATCAACAGCAAAAGCCCTCGACGGCTTCGGCATCAATATCGGCCCCAGTATAGGTATCTTTACATCAAAAACATCCTCTGGTGCTTTGATATTGGGCGGGCTCGACGGCGGCATAAACTATAAATATAATAATTTTGTATTCGGCTTGGGTGCCAATGCATTATTTGGGAAAGGCTATAGCGAAGACATATCGTCTACTTATGAGGCATCTTCTCAAAAATATAATATTTATGCAAAATTAGGCTATGAGATAAATTTCTCGCGTAGGTTTTCTATAACGCCTAATTTTCTTTTTGGTTTTGGTATTGAAAAATACAGAATCACAGCTTTGCAAGCCAACAACTTCCTGCCTGATGTCTATAACTACGACATGCAAAAGGGCGATGTTTTGATTGAAACTATGCTTTCCCCCACCGTGGGCGCAGGTTTAGATCTTACTTATCATTATAATGCAAATCTCGTTTTTGCATTAGATAATAAGTTTACAGCATTTATCAGACCTAAGTCACTTAATCGTAGGCTTTTTGATACCGATGGTGCCGAAAAGAACATTCCTGACTTAACTGGCGATTATTCCATGAGCAGCGGCGATCTTTATGAGGATGCTTTCTTATATAGCGCAACTTTAAAGGTTGAGTATACTTTCTAGGTTATTTTCCTTTCAAGAAAATAAAAAGGGCGGTTAGCAATAACCGCCCTTTTTTATTTCTTATGCAAAAATTTTTGCATCGCCAATTTTTGTTCAGCGGTGTCGAACAGAGAATAGAATCGCTGTCTTTCCTTGGCAATACCCTCGGCCAGCGGCAATTGTGCCGCATCGCGCAACGATGATTTGATGGCTTGCAGGGCGGGCAGGGAATAGGTTGCTATTTTTTGCGCTATTTTTTCTACCTCCCCCAATATGCTCTCGGCAGGGAAGGTTTTTGCCACCATGCCAAATTGTTCGGCGGTTGCGCCCGTGATTTTCTCCCCCGTTAATATCATGTAATGGGCAAGTTGCGGCGGCAAGAGTTTTGGCAAACGTTGCGAACCCCCCGCCCCTGGCATAACGGCCAAGGTAACCTCGGGCAGGGCCAGGGCGCAATCCGCCGTGGCAAACATCACATCGGCCATCATCGCCAATTCCAACCCGCCACCAAAGGCAAAACCATGCACCGCCGCCATGGTTGGTTTAGAAAACCTTGCCAAGCCTTCCCAATTTTTGGTGATAAAGTTTTTTTCCGCCAAACCCTTTGCCGATTCCGCCGCCATTTCACCAATATTGGCACCCGCCGAAAAACCGCGCCCCGCACCATGCAACAACACAACCTTGATTTTATCATTCTTATCCGCCGCGACCAACAATCCATCCAGCTCGGTCATCATGGTGTCCGACAGGGCATTTAGTTTTTCGGGATTATTAAGCGTCAGGGTCAAAACCCCCGCATTTTCTTTTTGTAAAATATAAGTCATGAGCCGATGTTGATAAATTATTTTTGATGATAATCACAATAATATGTTGTGCGACCATTTTGCAAGATTTTTTTTATCGGCCTGCCGCATTGTTGGCATGGTTGTTCGGCCATGCCATAGGCACGCCAATGGTTGGCAAAATAACCCAATTCCCCGTCAAGATGGCGAAAATCAGAAAAACTGGAACCGCCTTTCTTGATGGCTTGGCGCAATATTTTTTTGATGGCGGCTAACAATTTTTTTGCCTCCCCCTGATTCAATGTATGGCAAAGGCGCGTGGGCGATAACCCCGCCAACCATAAAATTTCCGCCGCATAAATATTGCCAATGCCGACAATGATTTTTTGATTCAACAAAAAACTTTTTAATGACAATTTGTATTTTTGTAATGCTTGCCATAAATATTCGAACTTGGCTTCTTCGGGCTCTTGCCCCAAAACAACCATCGCCGCGTGGGATGGTAAGGAATCAGAAGCCATGTCAGCCACAAAACCAAAACGCCGCGGGTCATAAAAAGCCAGCAAGCCATTATTGAGCAACATCAACACATGCAAATGTTTTTGTTGCATCATTTCTTTTAATGCTGGGTTGGGATTCTCTTCCCCCGCCCATGCTTGGCAACGTATAATATCTTGGTCTTCGGCGTCATGATAACCGTTATGACTTGGTTGCCAAAAACGAAAAAACCCACTCATTCCCAAATGGCAAAGCAACAACCGTTTTGTATCCCCCGCGCTTGGTTGCGATTGCGTGGCGGCGGTATTATCCACCATGGGGCTACCATCGATGATGAGGTATTTCGCGCGGCGTCTGACATCGATAATTTTTCTGCCACGCCAACGGCTTTGCAATATTTTTTCTAAATCTTTTGTCTGTTTAGCTGTGGGCGCGATTTGGTTGTTGGGAATGGTGGTGATGGCGCGGCGCATGGGCTTGCCCGACCAAAAAATATTTTTTATTTCCTTGCCAATGATATGGCGTGCCAAACCCAATTTTACCGTTTCGACTTCGGGCAATTCGGGCATGATTTTTTTTGATAATGCTTCAAGGCAAAATGTCGATGCGATTATTTTTTCGACAACAATTGCGCCACCTTGGTTAATTGTTCGCCATTATCAAACCAAATGGTCATGGCCCCCGCCGATTTATTTTTTTTCAACTGCACCGCAACCTTCAACCCCAAAATCTTTTCCAATTTGTTTTCTATATCTTTCACTTGGGCGTCCTTTCCCATCATGGGTTTGCTCGCCGTGGCTTTATCATCGCTCGCCCCTTTCCAATTTTTTACTTCCTGTTCCAACTTTCTTACCGACCATTGTTCGGCCAAAACCTTCATCGCCAAATCATCGGCGCGTGGCACCCCAACCAGGTTGCGGCCATGCGCCGCCGACAATTTGCCAATTCTTATCAATTCCTTAACCCCGCTGGGCAGGGTTAAAAGTCTTAAATCATTGGTCAGGGCCGAACGACTTTTTCCCAATATTTTTGATAAGGATTCATGACTATGCTGAAATTCGTCTATCAACCGTTGGAAGGCTTCGGCTTCTTCGATGGCGTTTAAATCATCGCGATGCAGGTTTTCAATCAAAGACAATTCCAGGGTTTGCGCATTGTCCAAATCTTTGACTATCACGGGCACCAGGTGAAGCCCCGCCATTTGCGCCGCGCGCCATCGCCGCTCCCCCGCCACCAATTCATAGGCATCGGGGTTTTGCGGGTGTGGCCGCACCAACAGCGGTTGAATAACCCCGCGCATTTTCAAGGATTCGACCAACTCCTGCAATTTTTCTTGGTTAAAATTTTTGCGCGGCTGCTTGGGGTTGGGGGTGATGCTGGCGGTTGAAACCTCCCGATATTTTCGTTGTTCAACCACCCCCGTGCCCGCCATCGCGGCTATCATATTATTTTTGCTACCGTCGCGCGCCGCGCTAAAACTTGTGCCATCGATATTTCTTGCCGCCGCATCGGCGGGGGGCGTGGATGATTGATACCCCGCAATGGGAACCTCGGTCGCCATTTCACCAAGCAAGGCCGATAAGCCCCGCCCCAAAACCTGCTTTTTATTAGCGGGTGGGGTGATGGCGGGTTTTTGCCCTTGGTTTTTGGGTGTTATGTTTTTCATCTTTTGGTCCTATCCTACCCTATAACCGATTCGACTTATAAAAAGCAAAATTTTTACCAATATTATAGTTGCCATTTTTAGCTTGCTTTGGCGGTTGAATCTATTGCTACAATGGATTATATCTAAAAAAAACCTGCAGGCTACTTTTTCTATTCTACCATGTCGTCGCGCCCACCGCTTTCTTCTGCCGCCATGCCTTTCTATAAGTACGAGGCTACTGCCCCTATCAACCTGCCCGATAGGCAATGGCCCAGCAAGCAAATTACCAAATCGCCCATTTGGTGTTCGGTCGACCTGCGCGATGGTAATCAGGCATTGGTGGAACCCATGGGGATAGAACGCAAAACTCGCCTGTTTAAAAAACTTTGCGAGATTGGCTACAAGGAAATTGAGATAGGCTTTCCCGCCGCCAGCCAACCCGATTTTGACTTTGCACGCCACCTTATCGATAACAACCTCATCCCCGATGATGTTTGGCCCCAAGTGTTGGTGCAATGCCGCGACCATTTGATAGAAAAAACGTTTGAGGCTTTGCGTGGTTATCCCCGCGCCATCGTGCATTTTTACAATTCAACATCGACCCTGCAACGGCGCGTGGTTTTTAAAGCCGACAAAAAAGAAGTAAAAGAAATTGCTTGCCATGGTGCCACCTTGGTTAAATCCCATGCCGACAAATGTCAAAACAGCGACATTCGCTTTCAATATTCCCCCGAGAGCTTTACCCAAACCGAGTTGGATTATGCCTTAGAGATTTGTGAAGCGGTGCAGGATATTATCAAACCCACCAAGCAGAAGCCTATTATTTTTAACCTGCCCTCCACCGTTGAAATTGCCACCCCCAACCATTACGCCGACATGATAGAATGGATGCACCGACATTTTAAAAAACGCGAGGAAATTATTTTGTCTTTGCACCCGCATAACGACCGCGGCACGGGTATTGCCGCCACCGAATTGGCGTTGATGGCGGGCGCCGACAGGGTGGAGGGCACATTGTTTGGCAACGGCGAACGCACGGGCAATGTCGATTTGGTAACCTTGGGGCTTAATTTGGTCACCCAGGGGGTTGATGCTGGCATCGATTTTTCCAACATCCGCGACCTGGTGGCGGTGGCGGAATATTGCAACCGCATGCCCGTTGCCGACCGTCATCCCTACGCGGGGGCATTGGTCTTCACCGCCTTTTCAGGCTCGCACCAAGATGCCATCAACAAAGGTTTAAAGGCATTGAAGGAAGGCAACAGCCCCATTTGGCAAGTGCCTTACCTGCCGATTGATCCCGCCGACATTGGCGCAACGTATGAAGCGGTGATTAGAATCAACAGCCAATCGGGTAAGGGCGGCGTGTCATTTGTTTTGGAAACCGACCATGGTATAAAATTACCGCGCCGTTTGCAGATAGAATTTTCGGGCGTGGTGCAGAGGTTATCCGAAGACAAAGAAGGCATGGATTTGGGCGAAGTAAGTTCGACCGAAATTTACCAGGCTTTTTTTGAAACTTACCTGAATGATAAAAATGGTTTGTATCAATGGCAACATTTCACCATCATTGAAAAAAGCCACGACGGCACCATGGCTTGCGAATTTACCCTAACCAAGGGCGGCAAAGAAATAATATTGCGCGGAACGGGGGAGACGATGTTGCAGGCTTTCCTCCCCGCCCTTAATGGCGATAGCGGACTGCAATTGGATATTGTCGATTACAACGAACATGCTTTGGGCAAGGGGAAAGATGCGGTTGCCATTACCTACATGGAGTGTCGCAACAACCAGGGGGATGGCGCGGGACAAGTTTTGCATGGCGTGGGCCGCGACCGTAGTATTGATGTTTCATCGCTTAAGGCTATCATGTCGGCCACCAATCGATATTTGGCGAACGCTAGCCAACCAACCAGCAAAAAGTAAGGCGGCGTAGTTTTTTTATGATACCCGAAAACGACAAAACTTTTTCCAAAATTGCGGCGGGCTTGCAAGCCCTGAAAAACGGCAAGATGATATTGGTGAAGGACGACGACGACCGCGAGGGGGAAGGCGACCTCATAGCTGCCGCCAACACCATGAGCGAGCAAGCCATGGCATTTATGATCCGTCATACATCGGGCATTATTTGCGCCCCCTTAACGGGCGAACGCGCCAAGCAATTGGGGTTGTATGAAATGGTGCCAGGGCAAAACAATGATGCGCCGCACCAAACGGCCTTCACCATTTCGGTCGATGCCAAACAACATGTCACCACGGGCATCAGCGCCAAGGAGCGATTGCAGGCGGTAAGGTTGCTTGCCGCCGAGGATAGCCAGGCCGATGATTTTGTGCGCCCTGGCCATGTTTTTCCGCTTATCGCCAAACGCGGCGGCGTTTTAACCCGCGCGGGCCATACCGAGGCCGCGGTCGATTTGATGGCTTTGGCGGGTTTGCCCCATGTTGGGGTGATAGGCGAATTGGTCAACGACGATGGCACGGTGAAAAAAGGTGAAGAGTTAATAGATTTTGCCAAGGAACATAACTTGCCGATATTAACCATCGATGAAATTATTTCTTATCGCCAGGACCGCGAGCAATTGCTGACCCTTAAGGACAAAAAAAATATCGACATCGTGATAGGCGGCAAGAAAAGCCCTGCTACCCTTTATACCTACCAAAGTATTTTTGACGATGTGTCGCATTATGCTTTGGTGTTTGGCGATGCCAGCCAAGCCAGCAAGGCCCCCACCCTGACCCGTTTGCATATCGAAACCATGCCCGATGATATTTTTAATAATAGCACCAATGATTTAAACCAAGCCTTGGAAATTTTAAGCAAGGACCCTGAAAGCCAGCAAGCACCGCGGGTGTTAGTATACCTGCGCCGTGGTGCGGTGGGGGTGGAAAGCAACGATGCTGGCAACCATGCCGACAACAATGGTGGCAAGGACGACACCCATCAAAATAGCGACAAGCAAAGAAAAAAGATCTGGCGCGAAATTGGTTTGGGGGCGCAAATGCTGAAACAACTCGGCATCACCAGTCTTAATCTTTTGGCGCATCATGAAAAGCAATATCTTGGCTTGGCGGGCTTTGGTTTGACCATCGAAAAATTTACAAAATTTTAATTCGCTTTTTGTTCTTGTATGCCTGGCTTGCCCCCCTTAGAAAATTATTATCACCAATTGGTGCAATGGAATGACAAACTAAACCTTATCGCGCCGAACCAAATTGCGTCTTTTGATTATTTTAACCAACATCACCTTGCGCCAAGTTTGTGGTTGGGGCAGGTGATTGAACGCGACTTAGCTGGTATGTTGCCTGGGCAGGGGCATAACAATGAACATGACAAGGATCATCGTCCTCAAGCAGCGTCAGCGATAGGACAAAATCATCGCTTCATCGATTTGGGGTCGGGCAATGGTTTGCCCGCCATCCCCTTGGCATTGTCTTTTGGTCAAGCATTTATCATGGTGGAAAAAATAAATAAAAAGGCGACAGCGTTGCAGGCGATGGTCGCCGACCTGCGGCTTGATGGTGTGGTGGTGGCCCGAACGATGGAGGAGGTCTTGCCAAGCCTCGTCAAGCAACATCGCCCTGGCTTCATGACGGCACGCGCCCTGCTCCCCTTGCCCAAACTATTGCCACTATTGTCGTCCGTCATGCCAAAAAAATTACCGCTGTATCTGTTAAAGGGGGAAAAGATTCATGACGAATGGCAAGCCACCGACACGATGGAAAAACAAAAATGGCGCATGAAAATTTTGGCGCATAATGACGCGGGCGGTGTGGTGGCGCGGTTGGAAAAGAAATAGGCCTGCCCTCAAGTAGCGTCAGCGATAGGGCGAATAAACCTGCCCTCAAGTAGCGTCAGCGATAGGGCGAATAAACTTGCCCTCAAGTAGCGTCAGCGATAGGGCAAACAAACTTGCCCTCAAGTAGCGTCAGCGATAGGGCAAACAAACCTGCCCTCAAGTAGCGTCAGCGATAGGGCAAATAAACTTGCCCTCAAGTAGCGTCAGCGATAGGGCAAATAAACTTGCCCTCAAGTAGCGTCAGCGATAGGGCAAATAAACTTGCCCTGCCCTAATGACGCGACAAAAATTCTTTCGCCAAGGCCACATGGGCGCGCGCGCCCGCCGATTTTAAATCATAAAGCAAAACCGATTTACCGTGAGAGGGGGCTTCCGCCACCTTAACATTGCGCGGAATAAATGTTTGGTAAATTTCTTTTTTAAAATGTTGTTTAACATCCTCGACCACCGCCCCTGTTAAATTGGAACGTTCGTCATACATGGTGAAAACAATGCCTTCGATTTTTAAACCAGGGTTCAAATTTTTTTGTATTTTCTGCACCATTTGCAAAAGATAAGATAACCCCTCGAGCGCGTAAAATTCGCATTGCATGGGAATAATCAATTCGCTGGCCGCCACCATGGCATTCACCGTCAACAGATTCAAACTGGGTGGGCAATCGATAAAAACATAATCGTAATCATCCGCCACGGTGTTGATGGCATTTTTTAAACGTTGTTCGGGGTTTTCAGTGCCGTAAAGTTCGTGGTCCAGCCCCGCCAAATTAAAAGACGAACAAACATACAATAACCCTGGCACCGCGCTTTTGATAATGGCTTCGCGCATCGATGTTTGTTGGGTCAATACTTCATAAATAGTCAAGGTTTGCTCTTTGGACAAACCAAGGGCGGTGGCGGCATTGCCTTGCGGGTCGAAATCTATCACCAGCAATCTTTTACCACTGGCAGCCAAAGCCGTGGCAAGGTTGACGGTGGTGGTGGTTTTTGCCACCCCGCCCTTCTGGTTTGTAAAAGCAACTGTAATAGCCATGTTTGATTCTTATGTTTTTCTTTAGACTGTTTTTTATCTTTAGCAAAGGCAAAATGATGCTTAAGGCGGCGGACTCTTGAAAGGTTTCCCGTGAAACATCCGTCCGCCTATCCCCCCCCATCACCCCCCCCCACCTCTTTGTGAGTCATGACGCCTATGACTGCCCATAACAATTTTGACAAAAATAAATAAAAGGGTTAAAAAGCGCAATGACAAGCACCACCACGCGGCATTTCCTCGACATTGCCGATCTTTCGCGCGACCAATTGCTATCCTTGGTGAAGCGCGCCCATAACATGAAAATAGCGGTGAAGGCGGGCAAACCCGCCGCCAGCAACGACTATCGCCACAAAACCTTGGTGGGGATTTTTGATAAACCATCCACCCGCACCCGCATCAGTTTTTACATGGCGATGAATTATTTGGGTGGCAAATTTATGTCTATCACGGGCGGGGAAATGCAATTGGGGCACGGCGAATCATTGCCCGATACCGCCCGCGTGTTGTCGGTGCTGGCCCATGGCATGATGGTGCGCACCTATCACCATCAAACTTTGAAAACCTTGGCGCAACATGCCACCATCCCCGTTATTAATGGCCTCACCGACGACAGTCATCCCTGCCAAATTGTCGCGGGGCTCCTAACCATTTGGGAAGAGTTTGGCGGTTTTGATAAAATCGGTTTGGCGTGGGTTGGCGACGGCAATAACACTTGCCAATCGTGGATGGAGGCCGCCGCCGTGCTCGGCATGGATATGGCGGTTAGCAGCCCGCAAGATTACGCCCCCAAGCACCGCCCCGACGGCGTTATTTTCACCCCCCGCCCCGCCGAAGCGGTTAAAGGCAAACAGGTCATCATCACCGATACCTGGGTATCGATGAATCATTCCGACCGCGCCACGCGATTAGAAAAATTTGCAGGCTTCACGGTTGATGAAAAATTGATGGGGTTGGCCGATGAAAAAGCCATTTTTTCCCATTGCTTGCCCGCCCACCGTGGCGAGGAAGTAAGCACCGATGTTATCGACGGTGATAGGTCGCGCGTCTTCGCCGAGGCGGAAAACAGAATCTACGCCCAAATGGCCATCATCGATTGGGTGCTGTTTGGTTAAATCCTACGCGCTATAAAGGGCGAAGGTTTCACGGGAAACATCTAACCCCGCCCCGCCGCCGTCATCAACCTTAATTGCTGTAGCAGCGGTAAAAGCGGCAAGCCAAGGATAGAAAAATAATCGCCCTTGATCTCAGAAAAAAGCGTGGCACCAAGCCCCTCCAGCTGATAGGCCCCCACCGACGATAAAATGGCTGGGCCCGCGCGGTCGAGGTAGTCATCAATAAATGCGTCAGAAAATTGCCAACAGCTTAGGGCGGGTTTTTGCAAATTGCGCCAAATTATTTGCTCGCCCTGAAGCATCACCAAGGCCGTCGCCAAATAATGGGTGCGCCCACGAAGTGTCCTAAGATGTTGCTTCGCCATGGCCATATCGCTGGGTTTATCAAACCACGTTTCGCCGCTTGTTTCGCCGCCAACTTTGCCACGCTGGTTATCGCCTTGCGCCCCGCCTTCTGCCTGGTGGGGCAATATCAACAATTGGTCTGCCGCCAATATCACCATGTCGCGCCCATCATGCGGGCTATCGCTTGATGCCTGTTGGTTATGTTGGCGCGCTATTTTCTGTCCTTTTAATTCTGCCAATTTCATCGCCACCTCTTCGCCATTTGCCCCCGCCAATGTCATCGATTTTTTAATCATGGCTTCATCAATATGGGCAGGGCTCGCCACCACATCCAACCCTGCCTGCTGCAAGATACGAAGGCGGCTTTGGCTGGCCGAGGCCAAGATAATTTTCTTATCGATGATACTTTTTCCTATGCTCATTTTTTCCCATGATACCTTGTGCATGACTTGCTTGATGGTTTCTGCCTTTGCCTTATATTCTATTAGGCTACTCTTGCATGGCGGCCTGACGGTCTTGCCATTTGCGAACAATATAGGCGGCGGTTTCTTCGATTGATTTGTGGGTGACATCGATGATGGGCCATTTTTCTTCGTGGCATAATTTTTTAAAATCTTCGCCCTCTTCTATAATTTTTTCAATGTTGGTGTAATCGCTGTAGCCAACTTGCCCCAAGAGGTGCAGGCGCGACTTCCTTATCTCAAGCAGATCTTCGGCGCGTTTCATCAACCCAACTATCATGGTTTTTTTCCATTCGCCTTTTTTTATTTTGTTGGAAAGTTGAAAAACCTCGGCGGGCAATTGTTGACGGGTTAGGAATGGAATATTGGCAACCTTTAACCCGCGATGATTGGCAAGGTAAGCGGCGGTGGGGGATTTCGAACTACGCGATACCCCCAAGATAACAATGTCTGCTTTGTCTAGCCCTTGGCCATGCATACCGTCATCATGCTCCTTGGCAAAATCCATGGCTTCTATCCGTTCAAAATAAGCGCGGTCCAAACTATGCTGTCGCCCAGGTGCCGATTTTTTTTGTGTCAACAGGCTTTCGGCGTGAAATACCATGGCGTATTTATCTATCAGCGGGCTTAGAACATCGATGGTGGGAATATCGTGCATCACCGAAAAATCATGCAACATTTTTATCAGATCTTGGTCGACCAATGTATAAAGGATCATGTCGGGTATTTTTTTTTCTTTACCAATTTTGCCCAACAATGCTTCCAACGCCAAACGACTTCTAATCAACGGTTCCAATTCATCGTCGATAGAAAAAGCAAACTGCGCCTTCACCGCCGCGGCCAAGGACTGCAGGGTTTCGCCCGTCGAATCGGAAATAAGTAAGATTTTTTTTGTATCCACCATTGTTATTCTTTAATATTATTTTTGTAAATTTCTTGTGCTAACCCCTGTGGATAAGCGCCCTATAACATTATCATAAGCTTATCATATTATCCTGGTTTTTACCTTTTATTTTTTTATGACGCCATGACCACTTATTCATACCCGATTCGCTCCCGATTCGCTCCCACGTTTTTATGAAGTTTTTCCCAAGTTATGCAGATGATTATTTTTTAATAGATTGTGATTATCCTGTTATTAACTTGGGGACAAGATAATTTATTGATTATTTTACAATGATTTATGATTAATAAATTTTTTATACCTTTGTCTTTGTTTTTTATAACTTCTTTTGTTAAATATGCTTAAAAAACAATGATTTATATAAATTTTTTATTATTGTTGGCTGAATAAGTTATATACAATAAAAATACCCCCCAGTAACAAACAATAATAATTTATTTAAAATAATATTAATATTATTACTTACTCATCAAATAGGGATTAGTAAGGTAGGTAGATTTACTTCCTATTTTTTAATTTGACAAAAACTTTATTTTTTTTTATCATGAATTCGATGATTTTTTATAGTATATCAATAACAAGTAGTTAAAAAAACTTAATATAAATATATACAATCTATTATAGAATTATCTTTAGTAAGCATAAATAGGCATAAATAGAATAGGGAACGGCAATGGATAAAAGATGGAATAAATATAAACCGCAACATTGGCTTAACAAAGTTACCAATGACGATATAACCAGTGGCTTATACGAAGAAGGTTTGAACCAAGAAATAACAGGCGGCATGATGGGCATGGCGGGTGGCGAGGCCTCTACTACGCCATTACGTGATTTTGATTCTTATTTGGTCAACAACACCAACCCCAAGGGTATTTTTAAAACCTCTCAAGATAGATGGGGCTTGCCTGGTTGGACATATCATAACGAAGATCTAAATAAATTAGAAATTAAAAAAGTTTTTCGCACCCATTGGCAAATTATTTGCCATGTTAGTAATGTGCCAAAACCCGGCGATTTTATCACCGATGAAATGTTTGGTGACAGGATATTGGTGTTGCGTGGCAATGATAACGAAGTCAGGGTATTTAATAATGTATGTCGCCATCGCGGTTCCAATTTGGTGGAGCGTGACAATGGTAATTGCGGGCGCATTCTTACCTGCCCCTTCCATGGTTGGACCTATCATTTGGATGGTTCGTTGATGGGCGTGGCGCAAACGGGGGCTTACGACCAAATTGATAAAAAGAAATTTGGCTTGAAGCAGCTTGAAACGGAAATTTGGAAAGGCTTTGTTTTTATTCGTTTTGAAAAAGGGCCTCAACCATCGGTGGCTGAAATTTTTGCCCCCCATGAAAAATTATTTGAAATGTATCAATTGGAAACCGCGGTGCCGTTGCGCCGTTTTGGTAAAGATCTTTTGGAAGGCAATCCACTTCACGCCAATTGGAAATCGGCACGCGATGTCGATAACGAAGGCTATCACGTTGCCAAGGTTCATACTTTTTTGCGCGACCTCTATGGCACACAATATTCTGAAGATGAATATGATGAGAATGGTATATCGCTTGCCCGTGGTATTTTTTTGGACACCAAAGAACGCGAACCACATTATTGGTCGGTGCGTGCCTATCTTAGTGCTCTTAAACATGCGAAGGCAATACCTGAAAAAACCAAAAAAGCATGGTTTTATGTTGGGCTTTTCCCCAACAATGTTTTTCAATTATATCCTGAAGGGATTAATTTTTATCAAGACATTCCCATCAATGCTCGTTTAACCATTCAACGTGGCGGTTATTACAAGGCGGGTAATGTTGACGCTGAATCAGCGCGATATGTTGATCTGGCGGCGAAAATTGGTCATCGCATCGATGCGGTAACGTATGAAGAAGATAAGATGTTGTCTATTTGGTCATTTGAAGGACAAAAATCAGTTAGCTTCCCTGGCGCTTATCTATCCAATTTTGAATCAAATGTTAAAGCCCATCAAACAAGAATGCAACGCCACTTGCCAGTTATGACAATGGTTGATGAGCCAAAAAATCAAAATCTCGAAGAGCTTAACCAACAGCTGTCGGCGCAATTAAAAAATCGTTAGGTTGGGCACAAAGTTATTTTTTGCCTGTTGGCCAATCATAGCGATAAACAATTGATAGAAAAATTTAATAATGCCATGGCCATCATAAATGGCGATAATAAATTTTTTGAATGCTGATGCCACAAAAAAAATTCCTAAATAAATATTATAAAAAATTATTGTTTAAGCAAATAATAATTGAAATAGATTTTAAGTTTTGTTAAGCCACAAGCATGAGGAAAGTAAAAACATTAGGATTGATTGGCGGCGGCGTGATTGGCGGTGCGTGGGGCGCGCGGGCTATCATCCATGGGTTGGATGTTGTGTTGTTTGACCCCGCGCCACATGCCGAAAAATCATTCATGCAAATTTTGGCCAACGCCCGTTTGGCGTGGCAACAATTAACATTAAGCCCCCTGCCGCGCGAGGGGAATTTTACATTGGTTAAGTCGTTGGAGGAATTGGCGCAACGCGCCGATTGGGTGCAAGAATCGGCACCCGAAGACCCCGCGTTAAAAATAAAAATCATGGCGCAATTGACCGAGGTTTTGCCCGCCGATGTTGGCATTGGTTCTTCAACATCGGGCATTTTGCCGTCGGTTTTTCAATCAAAGGCTAAACACCCCGAACGTATTTTTGTCGCCCATCCTTTTAACCCGGTTTATTTGTTGCCGTTGTTAGAAATTTGCCCAGGCGAAAAAACATCGCAAGAATGGTTGATGCGCGCCAAGGAATTTTATGAAACATTGGGTTTCGAACCATTGATGATGACGCGCGAGGTTGAAGGATTTATCGCCGACCGTTTGATGGAAACCCTGTGGCGCGAGGCATTGCACATGATAGAAAACAACGAAGCCACCGCCACCCAATTGGATGACGCGGTGCGGTTTGGTTGCGGTATTCGTTGGGCCTTCATGGGAACATTCATGACCTATCGCTTGGCGGGCGGCGAAATGGGGATGAGGCATTTCATGGCGCAATTTGGCCCCGCGTTGGAATGGAATTGGACAAGGTTGAAGGCCCCGCCCCTGACCGATGAATTGTTGGATAAAATTGTAACCCAATCGGATGACCAGGTTGCCAAGGATAAGGATTGGAAAAGTAAAAATTTGCGCGACATGGAACGGCAACGCGACGAAGCCATTATTGGCATCATGCAGGCATTGCGTGGGTTAGACATGGCGTCGGGCAAAACATTAAAATCGCACGAAGAACGGTTATACACCGCGGCGCACCACCACGATAAAAAAATTGATGAAACCAAACCCATGCCATTGTTTGGTGGTCGCGTGGTGCCCAAATGGGTCGATTACAACGACCACATGACCGAAAGTGCTTATTTAGAAAATTTTGGCAACGCGACCGACGCGGTGTTGCGCCATATTGGCATGGACGGCGATTATTTGGCGAAGGGGTTTAGCTTCTTCACCGTTGAATCGCATATTTGCCATATTGGCCAATTGCGGGTGGGCGAGCAATTTCAGATCCTGACCCAGGTATTGGGCGGCGGCGATAAAAAATTGCATTTGTTTCACACCATGCACAAAACAATGGGCGATAAATTGAGGGGCGATAAATTGGGCGAAGTGGTGGCGACCGCCGAACATTTCTGCTTGCATGTTAACCATGCCGATGAAAGATCATGCCCCGCCCACGAACCATTGTTGGGTAAATTGCATCAATTGATAAAAACCCAAAGCACCCTTCCCAAACCCGAACGGGCGGGGCGCAAAATTGGATAGGCATTGCCTATAACCAGGCTGGTTGCCACTAGCCATAAAAAAGAACTTTCCATCAAGAAGCGATAAAAGGTTTGCCGTAGGCAAGGCCTAGAAAAAAAGCCCCACCACTTATAAACAAAGTGATAGGGCTTTTTAAGACCTAAACCAGAAAGATATTGTATCAAGCTGTCAAGTTTGGTTCTAGGCGCAAAGCCCAGTTATTACATTTGATGGCCAGCATGCCCAAAGACAGTTGGGTCTATCATGCCGAAGATCATCGCAACATGGCCAAAGACCAAAAACAACGCAACGCAAGTCGCGTGGATGGCCAATTTTTTTTCCATTTTAAGTTTGCGATTAACCAACCCGACCGATTGCAGAAATATCCACACCAAGGGCAAACCAGCAATGACATAGGACAAGACGGCAATGATATCAACCACGCCGCGCCATTCACCGCTTAAGGTTAGGGGAATAACCGCATTAACCATGATGTAATAGATAATGCCAATAAAATAAGCCCCGACCAATTTGCCTGACCAATGGTTGATTTTCCACACCACGCCCTTGTATTTTTTTGTCAGCAAAATATACAATTCGGTGATGGCAAGCGTTTCGGCCAACACAATGGGAATAGCCATAAAAATAAGCAAATTCCACGGTTGATTGGTAGCCAAAAGCTCCATGTAGTGAGTCATAGACATGTTCATGAGTTTTATCCCTTTCATTAATAGTTGATAAATTTCATTCCCCTTATTATAAATTAAAAAAATATTCAAGAGAGAAATTGTTTTTTTTATAATTTTGAGCTATAGATTGTTTATGGATTTCACCCTTACCCCCGAACAAGAAATGATCGTCAACACGGTTAGAACTTTTGTTGAAAAAGAATTTTACCCGTTGGAAGATGAAGTGGAACGCACCGACCGCGTGCCAGCCGAATTGGGCAAGGCCATTCAAAAAAAAGTAAAGGATTTGGGTTTTTACGCCCCCAATATTCCCACCGAATTTGGCGGCGGCGGATTAAACCATTTGGAATTTACATTGTTGGAACGCGAATTGGGCCGCGCCAATTATGGCTTGGCGACTTATTTTGGTCGACCATCCGCCATTTTATGCGCCTGCACCTCCGAACAACGTAAAAATTATTTAGACCCCTGTGTGTCGGGCGAAAAATTTGACTGCTTAGCCATGACCGAACCCGACGCGGGGTCGGACGTGCGGGGCATGAAAACATTCGCCAAGCAAGACGGCGACGATTTTGTTATCAACGGAACCAAACATTTTATCAGCCACGCCGACATTGCCGATTTTGTTATTTTGTTTGCCGCCACGGGCGTTGAACAAACCAAACGCGGCGAAAAAAAAATAATCACCTGCTTTTTGATTGATAAGGGCACCAAGGGTTTTGAATGTTTGCCAGGATACAAATCGGTTTCGCACCGTGGTTATCACAACAGTATTTTAAAATTCGACAATTGCCGTGTCAACAAACGGCAAATTTTGGGGGCGGAGGGGACAGGATTCGACGTCATGAACAAATGGCTTTACGCAACGCGCCTGACCGTTGCCACCATGGCGGTGGGGCGCGCGCGCCGCGCGTTTGACCTTGCCCTTAATTGGGCGGCAACCCGCAAACAATTTGGCCAAGAAATTGGCAAATTCCAAGGCGTCAGTTTTAAATTGGCCGAAATGATAACCGAGATCGATTGCGCCGATTGGTTAACATTATCCGCCGCCGACAGGTTGGATAAAGGCCTCGACGCCAACCGCGAAGTGGCGTCCGCCAAATATTACGCCACCGAAATGTTGACACGCGTCGCCGACCAGGCCATTCAAATTTACGGTGGCATGGGGTTAATGAACGAAATTCCGTTGGAACGTATTTGGCGCGACAGCCGCGTTGAACGTATATGGGACGGCACCACCGAAATTCAAAAACACATCATCAGCCGCGAACTACTCCGCCCGCTTGGCGCATAGGCATAAAATTCGCCCTATCGCTTCGCTACTTGAGGGCAGGCTTCGCCTACAACCAGGCTTTTCATCTTTTTGGTTGTTGGGTTATTTTATTTTTTAAATATATTTTCTCGATGATACGCTAAAAAACTTTTTCTTTTATCAGTTAACTTTATTCTAGTTGCATAATTATCCCCATTTTTTATATTAAGTTTTTTAATATTTAAAGGCGAAATATGAGGAGAAATCATTAAAATACCATTTTCCGTAAAAGTAATAAATCCTTGGTCAAACATTTTATCATAGGTTGGCGTTAGCATTAGCCCATTATTAGAATCTATTTTTTCAGCATCATTAGCGACTGCCCATGGTTTAATATGCCCAGCAATAAGCAATCTTTCATCATTAACCCTAGTAATAATACATTCCGCCGATTCTTCTAATAATTTATCTCTAAACTTTCCTTGACCAATACGGGCATCTATTAAAGTTTTTTTGGTAGCTGCGGATTCATTTGTTTTCTTTTCAATCGCTGTTTTTACTTGTTCTATTTTTTTAGGATTGTAATAGTTGTTGTAAGCATAATCTAAATATGGGCGGAATAAGAATATAATCTCGCCAGTTTTAGATTTTTTTAACTTTATAATTGAAACGAAGGATATTATTGGAAGCATAACACTTCTAAAAAATGTCCAAATAGTATCATTAACTCTATATTCTTTTTGTCTTATGTAAAGACGTTGATGATCTCTTGTGTCAAGAGCAGGTTCAATATTAAAATATTCAACCTCATTTTTTATTGATAGAGCATCATTGTAACCTTGTAAAGAATTTGCAATATTATTCTTGTATTCTTGTTCTTGATTTTTATATTCAAATTCTGCTTCTTTTAAATAAATCATAAAATCCTTTTTTAAGAAACAGGCCTTAGCTTCAAAAGATTCTAAATTATCAGAAAAAAAACCCTTGTTTTTAATTTTGTTATATGAACCAACATATAAACGAGCTTCACCAGCACCCCTGTGCTTTTTTAATTTATTTTTTTTAACAAAAGAATCAGGGATAGTTATGTTTTCAAGAGCATCTTGGAATTCATACTCTTGTCCATCAATGATAAATACATTAGACATAAGAATATTCTATATTTTTATTTATTTCTGCAGGATTGTTATTATTATATTTTTGATTAATAACTTCCATATTGTTTAAAATATGCATTAAAACATTAACGACAATACTGTTGCCAGCTTGACGATACATTTGGGTGTCACTAACAATTATATTAAATGTGTCATCAAATCCCATTAATCTTAGGCATTCTCTTGGGGTTAGGCGTCTTATATGTTTGCCACGAGAAATATAATTATCAACCCCCGCTCTATGCATTTTGCTCATAGTAGATAAAATAGGACGTGCAATTTTTAAATCTATCTCGGGCTTACTATAAAAATTTTTTGTTCCAGGGCTTAAAACATATTTTTTTACTTTTTTAGATAAAAAATATTTATTATCAACATGTCCTTTAATAGATATTACAAAATCACCATGCCAGTTAAATTGTTGGTTAGCTTTTTGACATAATGCAATCGCGCCATCGATTTGGGTATATTTTTTTTTCAAATTTTTATCATTCGTTACGAATTTTATTCCTTTTTCAGGTAAAAAATATTTTGATTCTACTTCATCATCAAGAAAATCTTTCATGGTGAAGTACAATGGCACTGGATTTGGAAAAATAAAATTGTTTTTATCTCTCGAGCCAACAACAAATAATCGTTCCCTATTTTGAGGGATGCCAAAATTTTTTGCATTCATAACAGAATATGAAAAACTATAGCCCAAGCCATCAAAGGCTTTTTGAATAGTTTTCCAAGTATCGCCTTTATCATGACTGATAAGCCCCTTAACATTTTCAAAAATAAACATTTTTGGCTGGATTTCTTCAATTAATCTTATAAATTCATAAAAAAGATTACCTCTTTTATCGGCAAATCCTTTTCTTTTCCCTACCATAGAAAATGATTGGCACGGAGTGCCACCAACTAATAAATCGATATGATTTTTGTATTTATTGCCATCAATATTTTCAACCATGTCATACCAATTATGGTCGTTTATATCATAGTTAGCAAAATAGCTTTGTTTAACAAATTTATCACAATCGCTCGCAAAAACAATTTCATAAGGAATGGCCATGCGATAGAGAGCGTGCTCTACCGCTCCAATTCCGCTAAAGGCTGTAGCTAATTTTAACATTTTGTTATTTGTATATTGATATACATTGAATCATTTTTGCAAGGTTTGCAACAAATGAATTAAAATTTTTTTTAATAATAACTTAGTTTGTTGCAATTTTTATTCCATTTTTTGTTTAATTAAGCGTCGCTTGTCCCGCTTATTTTTATTAAAAATCTAAAAAAATTGACGCGCTTTTTTACGCTGGGTATAAATAATAGATAAAAATAAAGCATGGAGTTAGCCAAAAACGCTATCTTGTCTCATCCGCCCCCAAAGCCCCCCTGGCATAAGCCGCGGGGGGCGTCTACAACCAGACTTTTCAGCTTTTTGGCTGCTGGTTTATTTTTTTGTTGATAAGATAATAATTAGAAATTATCTTTCATAAATTTTTCTAGGTCGTCAATGGCTAAAGCCTTCATTCTTTTGCTGTGATATTCCTCATTCATGAATTCAGTGCGTGTCGCATATTTTTGATAGGGTTGTTGATAATACTCACCATCCGCGATGATGAAGAAAAAAGCACCATTACGATAATCCTTCACCGAATTTGCATAATCTTGTAAATCTTTGAATTGGTTGTCTTGTGCCCCACCACCTTCTTTTGTGTATTTGTGACTGGCGTAACATTTTTGTTTGCCTTTTTTTCCTAAAAACTCCCATTCAAAATCAATCGATTTACCTTTTTTGCGCGTGTTTAATTGTTTGCCAAATAATAAATTACCGCCATGAATATAAAGTGCATTTTTCCCCGCGCTTGGCAATTGTTCAAAATTTTTCACCCCAACAATTTTTTGAATATAATCGCTTGCCAATTTTTGATGAATTGATTGTTTAGCGGGTGATTTTGCAAAAAAATAACAAGCCAGATCTTCTATTTGTAATTTTCTTTTCACTTCATCAGCGGATAAGCCATGCCTTTCAGCAAAGTTATTTATTTTTTTAATAACATCAACAGGAAGATTGTCAGACGTAATTTGTTGCCTCAACAAATTAACATTTTCTTGCCAAGCTTGCTTTTCATAAGAAAGATAATCCAGCATGTTTCTTGTCCCCTGGTTCTAAGTTATCCAACGCATGGTTTAACAATTGATAGGCATCTGCAAAAGCAAGGCGTCGTCGGTAGCAACCATCTTTGCGCAATCCACGAAAAGCAGTCATAAAAACATCGCGCGTTTCTTGGCGATAAATGGTAAGCGCATGATTAGCCTGATTAATAATGTCATCAAGCTTTTGCCCCCTGGGCAATCCGCCAATGCGCGTGATACCACGGTTGGTATGTTTAATATCATTGCTATCTATTTCATCGCCATATAAAAATTTGATAGTAGCGGCGCTGGTGTTATCAATAGCGAACAGTCCAACCTCGCCACGGGGGTCATTAAACCGCCAATGGTTTTTATGATTCGCAACGATCTTTTTCTTTGCCAAATATTGATAAAAGCCAATTTTTTCGTTGCCCCAATAGATGATAAAATCTTTTGGATTTTCCGTTTTATCTTTCAATGGCACAAAAAGCGCAAGGCAAACAGGGCAATCCGTGTCTGAAAACATTTCATAATTTAATGAAATGACGCCATACAATCGGTGATGAAAAATATTGGCAGTGATAAAAGATTCGGGGACAATCGCAGCGACATAATCAACATTGTTTAACATAACATCAAGCGATAATTTGTATATATCATCATAATGAGTTTGAGGATAGGGCAATTTGCCTCGCGTAGCCGAATTCTTTGCTAAATAGGGCGGATTGGTAATAGCAAGTGAGAAGTTTTTTGGAAAATTTTTTATAGTATCTTGTTGATGTATCGTGATGTCGGGCGTTTCGTTTTTTATTGGATCTTTGATATCAAAGGCAATAAAAGGATTGTTGATATTGGCAGAGCGCAACAAAGCAATGATATGATTTTCACCTGCAAAAGGCTCAAGAATGGTTCTTTGCTGATAGTTAGGAATTCGATTTAACCATTCTTGAAATAACGCAGAATAAAAGGGATTGGCACGGGTGTAAAATCGCCCATGTATTTTTTTATCGGTTTTTATATCAATCGTTTCTAACATAAAATTTATTTTGAATCTTTATAAGAATCCTTTTTCATGACTCTGTCAAGAATTATAGTATAAATTTAATGTTGATAATTCAAAAATCAGAGAATCAAATAGAGAACTAATAACCCAAAAACAAGTTGAAAAAATGGCGGCGCTGGCTCATGGTGGCCTATGAACAATTTGTCACAAAAAAATGAAGGCGCGCTGGCGGTACTTTTATGGCGAGCATAAATAATGCGTAGAAAAAGAAATAGGTAACTAGCCAAAAAAACTTAGGGTAACCTGCCCCCAATATTATTTCCGCTTGGCGTAACGCCCTTAACCGCCATACCAACAGGGGGGCAGTATCACCGAAGGTTTATCGGGCACATTATCTTTATCAAGCGGGTGGGGAAATGCCAAAACGGGGGACAGGGTTTGCCCCGCCACGCGGTCGCGCCGCAAAAATGTAAATTCCATCACGGGCACCACGCTTAAGTCTTCTATCGTAAGCGGCGGCTGGCAATTATTGGGGTGGGCATGAACCACGATAAAATCTTTTAATAATTTTTCCATTAACCCTATAAAAAGCTTCACGCCCAAAAATGTAAATAAAAAACTCAACCCATGAAATTCCATGACCATAATACGAAAACGTTTTAAAATGTCGGACGGGGTTTGCAACAACACGTCATATTCGCCCCCTTCTATATCCATTTGCAACAACAATTGGTTGTCGGTCGTTTTTGCATGGCGCGCCACCCAATTTTCTAACGTTGTATATTTGTTATCATTATCCAAACCCAAAAATTTTTTCTCAAAATGAATCAATGGGTGGGGCGCGGGCTCCTTTTCCACCGAAGCATCAGCCAAAAAACACGGCACCCCACGCCCAACCATGTCATGTTCAAAAGAAGAAGTTTCCCCCACGCCAGGTGAAAAACAAGCCGTGATACCACCAAGATCGTCGGGCAACAAATAACCACCATCGCCCGCCCCACCAACACGGATAAGGGGGTAATTGGTTTTTTGTGGCGACAGTTTTTTTATTAAATGACGTAGTTGCGATATATAATCACTGCCCATATCAACTTGAAAAGAAATATTATAAGTTTTATTCATTTTTGCCCTTGAATTTTCATGGTTATTTGCTGAAACCTTAACACATCTTTTTGTTTTATAAAAACAAAAATCAATCCTAAGAATGAATAAAATAAGTTGAAAAAATGCCGCCGCTGTTTTATGGCGGGCTTAAATAAATAATTGACAACAAACACGCCATGGAAAAATCGCAAAAAACCAAGTTTTCAACCGCGCGCCTGCAACGGTTGTTTGCCCCCAAATCGATTGTTGTTGTTGGCGGGTCGTGGGGCACCCGCGTTATTGAGGAATGCAAAAAATCTGGCTACGCGGGGAAAATTTACGCCATCCACGACCAAAAGGATGAATTGGCGGGGGTGAAATGTTATCGGTCGGTGGTTGATTTGCCCGAGGCTCCCGATGCCTGCTACATCGCCATCAAACATGAAAAAACGATTGAGGTTATCAAACAATTAAACGACATGGGGGCGGGTGGCGCCATTGTGTTTGCCGCGGGCTTTGCCGAGGTTGGCGAGGAAGGTGTCGATCGCCAGCGACGGCTTATCGCCGCTTGCCAACATGATAAACTTGGCGCCATGCCATTCGTCGGCCCCAATTGCTACGGCATCATCAATATGAATCTGGGTTCGGTTATGTGGCCCGATTTTCAGGGTCTTACGCGCCTTGCCGATAATCAGCAGGGGGCCGCGCTGATTACCCAAAGCGGTAATATCGGTATTAACCTAACCATGCAACGCCGCGGTTTGCCCATTTCATACATCATGACCATGGGTAACCAAGCCATGGTAACCATTGCCGACGTCATGCGCGTCATGGCCGACGATAAAAATGTTGCCGCCATTGGTTTGCATATCGAAGGTTTTGGCAATGTCGCCGATTTTATCGACGCGGTGCGTTATTGCCACCAACGCGGCAAATCAATCGCGGTGTTGAAAACGGGTTTATCGTCAAAGGGGGCGGAACTAACCATGTCGCACACCGCGTCCTTGGCGGGTGGTGGCGGCGCGGCGCAAGCATTCTTGCAAAAAATTGGCGTGCCACAATTGTTTGACGTGCCCGATTTTTTGGAAATGTTGAAATTGCAAATGGCTTTTGCCAAGCAAAAAAATCCTGCACAACAAGCAAAAGATCCCGCCAACCCGAGCCCCCGCAAAACTCCCCCCCGCAAAACCCCCGTTGGCATCATGTCTTTTTCTTGTTCGGGGGGGGAGGCTACCTTGATGGCCGACCTGACCGAGGCGGTTAATAAAACCCTGCCCCGTCATGAAATTATTTTCCCACCCATTCCCGCGGCCAGCAAACCCGCATTGGATGAATTGCACGGCGGGTTGGTTTTTATCAACAACCCATTTGATTATCAAACCTATATTTGGGGCAACAAAGAATCGCTGCATAAAAATTTCAGCCTCGCCCTTGCCCTCGACAAAACCCCAGGCGCGGGGAAACTCGATTATGGTATTTTGATATTGGACATTCCCAACCGTGGCGACATGAATCCATGGGGTTGGCATGAAACATACGAAGTATTTGTTGCGGCGTGCCAGGAACATGGGCGGCGCGGTATTTTGTTATCAAGTTTGGTTGAAACCCTGCCCAGCGAAGACATTTGCCACAAATTATTAGCCCAGGGTATTGCCCCCATGGCGGGGATTAAAACCTGCTTGCAATTATTACCATTGTTGGATATTCAGCCAGCCTATTACCAACCTGTGGGGATGGGGCATGGTGGTGCGGGCGAAGAAAAAATGGTCGACACCCAAGAGGCACGACAATTGTTGTCGGCGGCTGGTTTGCAATTTCCCAAAAGCCAAACGGTGGATAAAAAACAATTCGCCGCGGCCATCAAAACATTTGCCAAACCCGTGGTGTTAAAGGCCGAAGGCATCGCCCATAAAACCGAAGCCAACGCGGTGCGGTTACATTTGCAAGATGATGAAACCATTGCGCGCCATGCCGAGGAATTATTTGCCATGGCGCAAAGCATCACGATAGAAGAAATGATGGTCGACAAAAAATTGGAATTGTTGTTGGGGGTGAATCGCGACCCCGTGATGGGGTTAAGTTTGATGATAGGCGAAGGCGGCATTTTAACCGAATTGCGTGGCGATATGATTTTAATCCCCCTGCCCACCACGCAAGATGAAATTGAAAACGCCCTGCGCCAATGTAAAATTTATCCCTTGTTGGCGGGGTTCCGTGGTCAAAAACCCTTGGCGATAGAAAAAGTGGTGGCGGCCGCCATGGCCATTAACAATTTTGCGGTGCAGCACCAAGATAAATTGTTGACGCTGGATATTAACCCATTGCTGGTTTCAGAACATAACGCCATAGCGGTGGACCAATTGTTGGTGTTGCGCGGGTAGCAAAAATAATTACCCTTCTTGCCATTCGGCTATCACCGCTTGGTTTTTTTCTTGCGGTAAGAATTTTTCTTTTTCCGTTATAAAAATATTGGGGCTGATGGCGCGCAAACACCATATGGCCGACCCTCGCACCGCCATGTCGTCATGCGCCAACAATGATAAAACCACGGGTAAGAATTCTTGAATCGCCGCGTCATTATTTTTGTCAAAACGTTCATAAAAATAATTGGCCAACACAACCAGCGCGTTGCGTTGCAACCGCACCAACCCCAATCGCTTTATCGGCGAATGGGAAAAACGATTTGCAAATTCTTCGGTGGTCATGGTTAAAATATCATGGATCGATAATTGCGCCGCGCCCTGCAATATTTTGTCTTGCTTCAAATCCCTTGCCGATTCGGCAAATTTATTAAATGGACAAACCGCCAAACATATATCGCAACCAAACAACATGTTGCCCATGGCGCGCCGAAATTTTTTATCAATCAACCCGCGATGTTCGATAGTCAGGTAAGAAATACATTTGCGTGCATCAAGTTGGTATGGCGCGGGAAAGGCCTGGGTCGGGCAAGAATCCAAACAGGCTTGGCATGAACCGCAAGAGCCGATGGTTTTCGATGGCAAAGCCATGTTTTTAGATGGCGGAGCCATGGTGCTGGATGGTGGATCATCCCTGTCGTCAATTATATTGGCGGATAACAAAACCTCCGCCAAAAAAAACCAATTGCCCAATTCGCGGTTTAACAAATTGGTGTGTTTGCCTTGCCACCCAATCCCCGCCCGCGCCGCCATGGGTTTTTCAAAAAATGGCGCCGAATCGGCAATAACCCGCGATTCGATATGGTGGCTTGCCAACCATGTTTGCAGGGTTTTTAATTTTTCTTTTATCACAACATGATAATCGACACCGCGTGCATAACGCGCCACCACGCCGCCTATATTATTTTGTGGCGGGTTGTGGCGTACAACTGCGCTTGCATCCTCCCCCGTTGCTTCGTCAACAAATGGATAAGGATGGGTTAAAATTAATATCGAGGTTGCTTGAGAAAAAATGTTGCGTGGGTCGCGGCGTGCTTCACGATTTTTTGCCAACCAACCCATGGTGCCATGATAATTCTTGGCAACAAATTCATCGTAGCGTTCGATAATGGGTGATGGAACATCAATGGGCGAAGTCGCCGCATGGTAAAAACCCAACTCCTTTATTATCGGGATGATACTGCTAAGGCTTACATTTTTGGTTGTCATATTATTTTTTGCGCGATGGATGCTATTTTTTTACCGATAAAAATATAAAACACAAATGAATAAAAACTAGGTTGCTATTCATTTGCTTTTGTCGCCCGCTTATTTTTATCCCGCGCTTTTTTATTGCCCTTGCTAATTCATGATGCCCTTTATCATCCGTGGCGTATGGGTGCGAATGGCACGATGGGTTTTCCTTATTACCGTGGTTGAACGCGTTTTTAATTTTTCGCTGACGATGGTTAAAACCTGCGCTGGTTTTTTATTTTTAAAAACGGGTAGGGTTAAAAACCACCAAACCCCCAACAACATGACGATGGTCGCAACCACCCCGCTGAAAAACCAAAACCCCGACATCACGACTTCGCGCCACCACACCACCCGTTTAAAAAAATTGTTTTGGTCGGCTAACCATTTTCCAACCCGTTGCATCGATGGTTTGTTATATAAATACCGATAGGGCGGGACGGCATTGTGCAATATGCGCGGTCGCCCATTGGCAAAATAACGGGGGATGAGCCCTTGAAAGCCTGGCTCACCATGGCCACGCGGTATTTTACGTTGGCCCAACCCGCCTTGGGTATTAAATATATTGGTTGTTTTGGTTTTGCGCCGCAACATGGATCCCATCAACTCCTCTATGGGATTATTGATAAGGCGCACAATACAGCCCCCGTAGCACAACAACCCACCCAATCAGAAATACCACCAACGCCGCCGCAAAGCAATTGGCTTATAAAGCGGTAGTTAAAGGCAGGCGATGCTAACCGAGCAACAAGCAAAAACCCTTAAGCAAGGAGTTTAAGCCCAAACCACGAAGGCTTGGGGCGACCAGCCAATATCCACCGTGTCGCCAACCTCAAACACCCGCCGCCCAATGATATTACGCATCGACAATTCGAATGGTTTTTTTACATTGGGGAGGAGGACAGAGTAATAGGTTAACTCGCCGTAATAAACGACATCGGTTATCTTGCCATTGGTTTTCATTTCTGCGCTAAGCCCAGTATTGTTTAAAATACTCAATTGCTCAGGGCGAATACCCGCCTGCAAGGTTTTTTCACCTTTGTAGTTTTCAGGTTTCATAACCGATGTTTTACCAAAGCCGTTTATCGTAACTTGCAATTCTTTGTCGGTTGCTTTTTCAACCGCAACCTCGACAAAATTCATGCCGCCGATAAAATCAGCAACGGTTTTATTTTTTGGCCGTTGGTAAATACCATTGGGGGTATCAACCTGGGTTAACTCACCGCCGAACATAACGCCTATCCTGTCGGACAGTGTTAAGGCTTCTTCCTGGTCGTGTGTGACCAGCACGAAGGTAATGCCCAATTTGCGTTGCAATTTGCGCAATTCGTCACGCATTTGGTCGCGCAATTTTTTATCCAACGCCGATAAAGGCTCATCAAGCAACATAACCTTTGGCTGCATGACAATGGCACGCGCCAAGGCAACCCGTTGCCGTTGCCCGCCCGATAATTGGTGGGGCATACGTTCTGCCAAATGATCCAAAGCAACCTGTTGCAGGGCGGTCATCGATTTGTTTTTGCGGCTGGTGGCACTTTCGCGGCGCAAACCATAACCCACATTGTCCAATACCGACAGGTGCGGGAATATGGCGTAGGATTGAAAAACCATTTTGGTCGGGCGTCGGTCAGGGGTAACATTGACCATGTTTTGCCCGTCGATGAATAGCTCGCCGAATGATTGTTGTTCAAAGCCAGAAATGATGCGCAACAAAGTTGTTTTGCCGCAACCCGAAGGCCCAAGCAGAGAGAAGAATTCCCCCTCCTTCATCTGCAGGTCAATTTTTTTCAATACTTGGGTTGAGCCAAAATTTTTGCCCACCCCACGTATGTCGAGAATATTTTTTTTACTTACCATATCCCTCCGCCCCCTTTCATGCCGGTTTTTTTCAAGGATTGATTCTTAATAAACTCCACCATGGAGATTAATATGACCGAAGTCATAAGAATAAGGCTACCCAATGCTAAGATATGGGGTAATTTTTGAATAAAGCGCAATTGACTCCATAAATATAATGGCAAGGTATTTTCGGTGCCTGAAGCAAAGAAGGCAATGATAAATTCATCGAAGGAAACGATGAAGCATAATATCAAACTGGAAAGGATGCCAGGCATCACCAAGGGCAAAATAACGCGGCGGAAGGTTTGCCATTCGCTTTCGCCTAGGTCGGCCGAGGCTTCTTCCAAACTGCGGTCGAGCCCTTCAAAAGCCGAGAGCAAAACCGTCATGGCAAAGGGCAACAAAATCAAAACATGCCCCAAGGCCACGGTGAGCAGCGATGGAAAATAATCGGCAAACACGCCCTGCATCGATTCGGGCAAATGGGGCGCAATGGAATTCCTAAATTGATTGACAACTTGCAAGATGGAAAGCCCCATCATGATATCGGGCAGGAACAATGGCAACATGATGGGGGCGGTTAAACCATTTTTAAATGGCAATTTATAACGGGTCAGGGCGCGACAAGCCAAAATGGCGACAACCGTGCTGATAATACTGCCAGGAATAGCGACCTTCAAACTATTTAACAGCGCGCGACCAACTTCAGGAGTGCTAAAAAGCTCGGCATACCATTTCAAACCAAACCCTTCGATAGGGAAGGCCACCACCGCCCCCGTGTTAAAGGAAAAAAGCGGAATGAATATCATGGGAGCGTAGAGGAATATCATGTAGCCGATGGCATAATTGCGCAAAACCCTGTTGTCGCGCTTACCGCTGTTGGGAACGGCAGTGGATTTTTTCCTTCTAATTTTATTTAATATCGACATGTTATCTCCTATTTAATTCTTTTGAAGGTAAAGCGCGCCAAGAAAATAAATGCCGCCAAGGAAATGATGCCCAAACCCATGGTGATGATGGATAGGGTCGAACCCATGGGCCAATCGGCGCAGGTTTTAAACATACATTCTATTTGATTCGATATCATGATGCCTTCCGACCCGCCAACCATTTTCGGCGTCACATAATCGCCCATGGTGGGGATAAAAACAATAACCGACGCGCCGATAATGCCTGTAAAACATAATGGCAAGGTAACGCGGAAGAAGCTAACCCAGGCTTTGTCGCCCAAATCGTTGGCCGCCTCCAACAAACTGCGGTCAATTTTTTCTAATGAAATAAATATCGGTAATATGGCGAAGGGGGCATAGGCATGGGCCAGGGTGATAACCACCGAATTAATATTATAAAGCAAGAAAGTTAAGTGATAATTATCAAGCGATTCGTTGGGTAAAAAAATACCAAGTAAGCCTATCCACGCCGAATCCAGCACCCCGCCATAGCCCAAAACTATTTTCCAAGAAAAAACGCGCAACAGATAACTACTCCAAAATGGCAGGGTAATAAAAAACAGCCAGGTGTTTTTATTTTCGCCGCCATAAAAAGAAATATAATAAGCGGCAGGAAACGAAACCAAGACGGTGCCGAGCGTCACCAGCGCGGCAATCATGATGGTGCGCACTATTAAATAAGGAAAAAGATTATCATTCCAAACCTTGATGTAATTGGTAAAATCCCATACTTTATTATAACCACTAACCCCCTCCTGCTGCCACAGGCTTATGGTCATCAGGCTGATTAAGGGAACGATGGCAAATAACAAAGCATAGATCAGGGCTGGCGATATAAGCCCCACCCCACGCCAAGGCAGGTTGTCAAAATCGAACATGCGTAAAATGCCATAGGACGAGGGTTGTTTGGTCATAGTATGCGTCACGTCAGACCGAGCACCATGGTCGGAACCACGCGAGGTAGCGTCGTGCATCATGCCATTCTTGGCACGCCCTTTGTAGCCGACATCTGTTTTTCGAGAACGCAGTGCAACGCGTTGCCCTAACTTCGATGTTTTTCGCGATTCCATAATTTATTGTCCTTTAAATTTTGTTGTCCTTAAAAATGATATTGATGGGCGATAGAAAAATCTTGTTTGAATTGATATTTTATATATAACTATCTATAGGCGTTATAGGATGATGATGTGGCTTCTTGTCCGTGGGTAAAAGATGGGGTAAAAGATGGGCTGTTTTCTATATATATATTATTTTCTACTAAATAAATTGTTTTCTGTTTGCTTATTTTATCCATTCTAGCGAACATTGCAACAATTATTTTCAATAAATATTATTTTTTTTAATATTTTCTCTAATCACTGGTTGCTGGTTTTATGGCAAATGGGTGGTTTTTGGCGACTATTTTAGAATTTTGCCCTTTGTAATACGATATGGTAGGGGTAAAATGAAAGATAAGCGATAAAATCACACTCAAAAATTAATAATGAGGTTAAAAGCACCGCCAAAATGCAACTTGGCGACATAGAATAAGCCAAATAGATAAACAACATGACAAAAGACGGCATAAAAAAGATAATTATCATCGGTGGTGGCCATGCGGGCACCGAAGCGGCGGCGGCGGCGGCGCGCCTTGCCCAACATCATCCATCGCTTGCGGTGACGTTGCTGACGGGCGATGTATCGACGATTGGCGAAATGTCTTGTAATCCCGCGATTGGCGGTTTGGGCAAGGGGCATTTGGTGAAGGAAATAGACGCCCTGGGTGGCATCATGGGGCGGGCGATAGATAAGGCGGGGATTCAATTTAGGTTATTGAACCAAAGCCGTGGCCCTGCGGTGTTTGGTCCGCGGGCGCAGGCCGACCGCAAAATTTATAAACAAGCCGTGCAAGGGTTGTTGCACGCCACCACGGGGTTGGTGATGAAGCAAGGCCAAGTAAAACAAATCCTGTTTGATAAGCAATCACGCGTGATAGGGGTGGCGGTGGCGGATAAGGCGAGCGATGATAACCAAACGGTGATTGATTGCGATGCGGTGGTTTTGACCACGGGCACATTTTTACGCGGCAAAATACATATTGGCGTTGATAACCAATATTCGGCGGGGCGTTGGGGCGAAGCCGCGGAAAATAGTTTATCAAAAAGTTTGGAACAGCTGGGGTTAAGCCTGGGCCGATTAAAAACGGGCACGCCGCCGCGCCTGTCGAAAAAAACCATCGATTGGGATTCTTTGCCACAACAATTGGGCGATGCCCACCCTGAACCATTTTCTTTCATCCATGATACAATAGCGCAACGCCAGATTAGTTGCGCCATCAGCCACACCAACCAACATACCCACGATATTATTCGTAAAAATTTGCATGCCTCGGCCATGTATGGCGGGGTGTTGGATTCGAAGGGGCCGCGTTATTGCCCATCGATAGAGGATAAGGTAACGCGGTTTGCCGACAAAACCTCTCACCAAGTTTTTTTGGAACCCGAAGGTTATGACGATGATACCATTTATCCTAATGGGCTTTCGACCAGTTTGCCCCTGACGGTGCAGCAAGAATATATTAACAGCATGAAAGGTTTAGAAAGGGCAACCATTTTACGCGCGGGCTATACCATCGAATATGATTTTATTGACCCACGGCAAATAACCCCTGCCCTGGCGGTAAAAAATGCCAGCGGGTTATTTTTGGCGGGGCAAATTAATGGCACAACGGGTTATGAAGAAGCCGCGGCGCAAGGGTTGATAGCGGGCATCAATGCGGTGCAACATGTGTTGGCCGAACCCGCGGTTATTTTTCCCCGCACCACAAGTTACATGGGGGTGATGGTGGATGATTTGACAAGGTTGGGGGCGTCAGAACCCTATCGCATGTTTACCGCCCGCGCCGAACACCGATTGTTTTTACGCCCCGACAATGCCGATGCACGCCTTACCCCGTGGGGGATAAAACTTGGGTTGGTGGATGAAAAGCAAAAGGCGATATTTGAAAAAAAGATGACAGAGATGGATGGTTGGCGCACCCAATTGCAAACCCAAGCCAAAACCCCGCAACAATGGGGGCAACATGGTATTGTTTTGAACCAAGACGGCAAAAGACGTTCGGGGTTGGATATGTTGGCGATAGTTTACCACGAGCAGGGACAAAGTAATAACCAAGGAGCCCCGCCCAAAGAAAATATGGGAACTGCTGGCGAAGCGCAACGTGCCGCGCGCCCGACCTGGCGCGGGGGTGTTTGGCAAATATTATGCAAGGTGTATGATGGATTGGCAGAAGCCGACCGCAGAATTATTTTTAGCCTGATGGCGGAATCGTTATACAGCGGTTATCAACCGCGTTATGCGCAAGAAATAAAAATTTTTGAACGCGACCAACATGTTACCATACCCGATAATATTGATTACAAAAAAATAGCTGGCCTCTCGGCCGAGGCGGTAGAAAAATTATCCGCCGCACGCCCCAAAAATCTTTCCGCCGCCAATCAGATACAGGGCATGACCCCCGCGGCCTTGCATCGCTTGCAAGCCTTTTTATTTGGTTAATCAAACAAGCAACATGGTGGCTTATTAATAACCGTGGTTGTGGGTAGGGCTATAAAGTTTTTTTATTTTAGTCCATGAAAAAAAATGAAAACAAAACCAAAGCAATAACCAAAAACATAATACAGCTTGCTATGTATTTGCACTTATTTTAAAAAATTCTTCGTTATAAAACAACGGGACAAGAAAGCAAAAAGAATGAATGATTTTGCCCCGCCAAGTGTTGCGCAAATGGCTGTCAGTTTTGACTGGCTCTAAGCTAAAAAATACTTCTTATAGCTTGATAAAAATATTGTTGCTGGTGGTGATGATTGACCATGGGCTTCATAACGCGCCGCTGGCCCACGCCGCCCGCACCTACACCGATGAAGATTTAAAGCGAGAGGAGCGCGAAGCCCAAGGCTTGCCGCCGCGCCGCGCCACGCCTGTGCGCGCGACGACAACCGCGGGCGAATTTTGCAATTGCGGCAGGGCAAGCGAAGAGCCCGTTGGCGGCAATATTAAAATTTCCTTTACGATAGCTGGCGCCTTTACCGCCTTTCTTTACAGTCAGTTTGATGCGAATAATATCATCACCAGTTTTACAGGATTCTTGCAGGGGTTTGCCACCAACCTTAAGCTAACCCTTTACCCGCGCTCTTTGGGCTTTATCGTGGTGCCGTTTGATTTTACGCTTTATGGCGGGTCGGAAATTCGTTACGAATCCAACGCTGGGCACATTAATCCATCGACAACAAGTTATACCGACACGGCTTTGATAGCCGAAGTAAGGTCGTTGGTTGGACCAACCGTGTTTTTTGCCAACCATTATCGTATCAATTTTTTGGTGGGGGCGGGTTATAAATACACGCGTAATAACACCATGGACGACCGTCAATTTTCTAGGCAACATCAATATTTCTACCTGCCCCTGGTGGCGCAATTTGAATATAGCGAAGGCGTTTTCTCCATCCTGTTTCATGGCGAATATGATATATTTATCAACGCCATTGCCAGCGTGAACCAACGCCTCTTTACCCCCATTTCCCCCGCGCTGGGCGGCGGATATGAATATGCAAAGGTTAACCTTAGGATACCACAAACCAGCGGTTATGGGGGGCGGGGTTATGTTGAAATAAAAATTGATAATTTTAGCATCACACCATTTTTTAATTATTTATGGATAGATGGCTCACTCCCATCGGCGGGAGAATATGTTGGCGTGCAAACGGGCAATGTTGGAGCAGTTAAGTATCAGCGACCCAAAAACAGCACCATCGAAACGGGTGTAAAAATTGGTTATCAATTTTGATAAGCATCTCAAAAAAATAAATACCAAAGAAATAACCAAAAATATAATACAGCTTGCTATGTGTTGATGCTTATTTTAAAAATAATTTATTAGGGAATAGCGGGACAAGAAAGAAAAAAGGGATGGATGATGTTGCCGCGCCAAGCGGCGGACAGGGGGTTGCCAGTTTCAACTGGCTCTAAGCTAAAAAAATTATTTTACCGACCAGTTATTGTAAAAAGAAATTTTTGTTATAGGTTGGTAAAGATATTGTTGCTTGTGGCGACGCTTGACCAGGGACTTCATAGCGCGCCGATGGCCCACGCCGCCCGCACCTACACCGATGAAGATTTGAAGCGTGAAGAGCGCGAAGCGCGCGAAGCGCAAGGATTACGCCCGCGCCGCACCGCACCTTTGCGCTCAATGATAACCTCGGGGATAACCTCGGGGATAGGTTGCAACTGTGGCAATGCCAGCCAAGATGTTGGCGCGGATAATATTAAAATTTCTTTTACCATTGCTGGTGCCTTTACTGCCTTTTTTTACAACCAGGTTACCCCCAACAATATCATTACCGCTTTTAGCGGATTCTTGCAGGGGGTTGCCACCAACCTCAAGCTTACTTTTTATCCGCGCTATTTTGGGTTTATCGTGGTGCCGTTTGATTTTGCACTTTATGGCGGGGCGGAACTTCGTTATGAATCCAATGTTGGGCATGTCAACCCATCGACCACTGCCCATACCGACAGTGCTTTGATAGTCGAAGTAAGGTCGTTGGTGGGGCCTACCGTGTTTTTTGCCAATCATTACCGCGCTACAATTTTGGTGGGGGCGGGTTATAAATACACGCGTAATAACACCATGGACGACCGTCAATATTACAGGCGACGTCAATATTTCTACCTGCCCCTGGCGGCGCAATTTGAATATAGCGAAGGTGCTTTCTCCATCCTGCTACATGGCGAATATGATGTATTTATTAATGCTATCAACAGTGGCAACCTCCGCAATTTTGTTCCCATACCCGATTCGGGTGGGCAATATGAATATGCCTATATTAACTTCAGGGGTGGGCAACCTGGCGGTTATGGTGCGCGCGGTTATATCGAACTTAAGATAGATAATTTTAGCATCACGCCATTTTTTAATTATTTATGGATAAGCACCGCCGAACTTGATAGGGGGGAATATATTGGCGCGCAAACGGGCTTATCTTATGGGGGTATTTATTTTCTTCGCACCGACAGCTCCACCATCGAAACGGGGTTAAAACTTGGCTATCAATTTTGATGGGCGATAATCGTTGACGGCGTAGCGGAGTCGACGCCCAACATTTGCCTAACGTTTTTCTATCGGTACGTAGGGGCGTTCGGGTTGCCCGATGTATAGTTGGCGGGGGCGGTCAATTTTTAATGATGCCTCGCCCATCATTTCATTCCATTGCGCCACCCACCCCGCGGTGCGTGCCAAAGCAAACAACGCGGTAAACATCGACAGGGGGAAACCCATGGCTTGCAAAATAATCCCCGAATAAAAATCAACATTGGGGAAAAGTTTACGTTCGATAAAATAATCGTCTTTCAAAGCAATTTGCTCCAACTCTTGCGCCAATTCCAACAATGGGTCGTTGATTTTTAATTCGGACAAAACTTCGTGGCAAGATTTTTTTAACACCGCGGCACGGGGGTCATAATTTTTGTAAACACGGTGACCAAAACCCATCAAACGTTTGCCGCCATCTTTGCTTTTTATTTTGGCTAAGAAGTCAGGAATATTTTTTTTGTTGCCTATTTCTTTGAGCATTTTTACCACCGCTTCGTTGGCACCGCCGTGGCTGGGGCCCCAAAGACATGAAATACCCGCCGACACGCAAGCAAAGGGATTAGCCTTGGACGAACCCGCCATACGCACGGTCGATGTCGAGGCATTTTGTTCATGGTCGGCGTGCAAGATAAATATTTTGCGCAAGGCGCGGGACAGGACGGGGTTAACGCGATATTCTTCACAAGGCACCGAAAAGGTCATGTTGATAAAATTTTCGGTGTAATTTAAATTGTTGCGCGGGTAAACAAACGGTTGACCAATGGAATATTTATAAGACATGGCAACCAGGGTGGGCATTTTGGCAATGATGCGTATCATGGCCTTCTCCCGAATTTGGGGGTTGGTGATGTTGGTTTCCTCCTGATAAAATGCTGACAAGGCGCCCACCACCCCAACCAATGTTGCCATAGGGTGCGCGTCGCGCCGAAAGCCACGATAAAAATTAAGCAATTGTTCATGCACCATGCTGTGATGGTTTATTTCCCAGCAGAAATTTTCATATTCTTTTTTGGTTGGCAAATTGCCATGTATTAGCAAATAGGCGGTTTCCAAAAACCCCGACCTTTCGGCCAATTCTTCGATACGAATACCGCGGTGCAACAAAACCCCCTTATCGCCATCAATAAATGTTATGGCACTTTGGCAAGCGGCGGTTTGGCTATAGCCCGAATCAAGTGTAAAAAGACCAAGGTTTTCATAAATACCACCCTTAATACCGTTTAAATCCACCACCCCTGGTCCTAAGGTGCCATGTTCTATAGGTAGATCAATTTTTTTACCAGTGCGGTTATCAATGATGGTGATGCTATTTTTGTTGTTTTTTTCAGTCATAGGGGCTTGGCAGGGGCTTGATAAGGGCTATTTTTTTCATCCATTTTGTATTTGTAAGGTATGACTTTTTTAACGGTTTGACAAGATTTTTCTTTTTACAATGACCATGGGATATGATAAGGCAATATAAATTACCCGTCCAAATTTTAAAAAAACAATGGCTAAAAAGAAAATCGTTCATTCACCTATTTTGATGCCGCGCGCAACCGCCGTGTGGTTGATTGACAACACTGGTTTAACATTTCAGCAAATAGCCGATTTTTGCAGCCTCCATCTGTTGGAGGTTGAGAAGCTCGCCGACGCCGACGACAGCCAACTAAAAGGCACCAGCCCATTACTCAATGGTCAATTAACCAAACAAGAAATTGAACGTTGCGAGCAAGACAATAAGCAATCATTACAATTGAACAAGGTCGAAAGTTATGACCATTTGATGGAAAAAAGGAAAGGGCCACGCTATACCCCCATTGCCAAACGCGGCGACAAACCCGAAGCCGTGGTGTGGTTGTTAAAAAATTACCCCGAATTGTCAGACAGTCAGATAGGTCGTTTGATAGGCACAACCTTGAACACCATCAAGGCCATCAAAAATCGCACCCATTGGAACATGGCCAATTTAAGTGCCAAGCACCCCGTTGAATTGGGATTATGCAGCAAAGACGAATTGGACAAGGTTGTCAGCAAAATTAAAAAAGTGGAGAAGCCCGCCGACATGGGCGAGGAAGACATCGCGCTTGGCGCGGAATCAAGCGAAGGGATTGGCAACGAACAAAAATAGTTGCCACCCATGGTTTATAATTTATTGCTTTTGGCCATTTTGCAGGCTTTGTTGCTAACGGGTAGCAGTGTTTTATTTGCCACCACCGCCCTGGTCAGCGCGACATTTTCGCCCAACCCCAACTTGGCAACATTGGAAATTTCATTACAATTTTTAACCATTTTGTTGATGCTTATTCCGCTGGCGCGCGCCATGCAATATTATGGGCGGCGCAGGGTGTTTGTCGCAACCAATATCATTTCTGCCCTTGGCATGGGTTTGCTTGGCTTTGCCATGGTGCATCAAAACTTTTGGCTTTTTTGTTTGGCGGCCTTTCCCATTGGGGTTAACATCGCCAGTGGGCAAATGTATCGTTTCGCCGCGGTTGAGGCCGCACCCCCAGCCTGGCATGGCCGCGCCATTTCATGGGTTCTGGCGGGGGGCATTGTTGCCGCCTTTGCTGGGCGTTATTTGGTGGAATATAGTCGCGCGCTGTTGCAACCTGATTTTTTTGCGACCTACCTTGCTTTGGTGGGGTTGTCATTGTTGGCGGCGGGGTTGGCGGCTTGTTTACAATTACCAACAATCGATGTTAAAAAAATACGTCATAGCCTACCCGCGCGTTCACTGCGCGTTATTATTCGCCAACCAAAATTCCAAGTGGCGGTGTTGGCGGGCATGGTGGGTTATGGCGTGATGAATTTGTTAATGGTGGCGTCGCCCATGGCCATCATGCACGCGGGTCATTCCTTTAACATGGTGGCTTCGGCCTTAAGCTGGCATATCATCGCCATGTTTTTTCCGTCATTTTTCATGGGCAATTTGATTCGGCGGTTTGGCGTTTTTACCATGATAGGTTTCGGGGTGGCATGTGGTTTGGTGGCGGTGGTTGCGGGGTTGCTCGGCACCAGTGGCGTGCTTTTCCATGTATCATTAATATTTGTGGGGTTGGGGTGGAATGCACTTTATATCGGGGGCAGCACCCTATTGACCGAAACCTATCGCGACAGCGAACGTGGTATGGCGCAGGGGTTGAATGATACCTTGATATACGGTTTGGTATTTACAACATCGATGGTTTCGGCATGGTTGGTGCGTAGCGGTGGTTTCGCGCTGGTGGTGGAGGTTGCCATTCCCGCCCTGCTATTAATGGGGCTGGCCTTGGCTTATCTTAGGTGGCGTAATGGCGCGCGCGCCAGTAGCGTGCGGGCTAACAAAGTTGTAAGGTAGAATAACATCGTTTTCAAGCAACGAAGTGATAGGGCAAAATAACATTGCCCTGAAGCAACGAAGTGATGGGGCAAAAAAACATTGCCCTCAAGTAACGAAGTAATAGGGCAAAATAACATTGCCCTCAAGTAACGAAGTGATAGGGCAAAATAACATTGCCCTCAAGTAACGAAGTGATAGGGCAAAACAACATGACCAAAAAAAGAATATTTATCGACGGGGCGGAGGGGACCACAGGATTGGATATAAGGGATCGCTTAGCGGCTCTACACGATTCATGCGATGTCATAACCCTGCCCGATGAAATACGAAAGGATAGAAAACATCGTTATGTTAATTTGAACGATTGCGATGTTGCCATATTATGTTTGCCCGATGACGCGGCGCGGGAAGCGGTGGCGATGGTTGAAAACGAACAGGTAAAAATATTGGATTGTTCCACCGCCCACCGCGTGGCGCGCGGTTGGGTTTATGGTTTGCCCGAATATAACGACAAACAACCCGAATTAATTACGAAGGCAAAACGCGTGGCGAACCCAGGATGCTACCCCACGGGTTTTATTTTGTTGGTCGCGCCGTTGAAACGCATGGGGCTTATCCCCGATGATTACCCCATGACGGTGTTTGGCATATCGGGTTATTCGGGTGGCGGCAAAACCATGATAGCCGATTATGAATCGCCCGACAAAAACATGAATGGTCATGTTTATGGTTTGGGGCAAACCCACAAACATTTGGCGGAAATGGGCGATTATGGTTTGTTGCCCCACCCGCCCATGTTCCAACCCGTGGTGGGCAAATTTGCCCGCGGCATGGTGGTCATGGTGCCGCTTGACGGGCGGGTGTTAAAGGGCGTGGATAAAAAAACAATAGAAAAAATTTGGGCAGAAACATACCGCGGTTGTGAAAAAATTTTGTTGGATGATGGCGGGGCAACGCCCCCAAACATAAACAGCGATAGGGCGAACATATCGCCCTTAAGCAGCGCGAGCGATAGGGCAAAAATATCGCCCTCAAGCAGCGCAAGCGATAGGGTGAAAATATCGCCTGACGCGTTTGCCAACCGCGATGATATATTGTTGCAAGTGTTTGGCGATGAAAAAACCAATTGCCTGACGCTCTACGCAACCTTCGACAATTTGGGCAAGGGTGCCTCGGGCGCGGCCTTACAGAATGTTAGACTTATGCTGGGGCGGCAATAAAAATTGATGAAAAAATTGCCATTCCCTGGCCTCGGTCGATTCACAAAAAACATTTAGCTATCTTTAAACAAAAAAAAAGCATGGCAATAAGGTGATAGCAACCCGCGCCGTCCAGGGAATGGTTCCCCGATAGCCCTTGCGGGCTTCGGGGATGACGGGCAGAGAGGCAAGAGGCCGATTTCGGAAATGACGGCGGGAGAGGTAAGAGACGCGATTTTAAGGATAATGGGTAGAGAGGCAAGAAGGATTTCTGCATGAAGCAGAAAAGTCTGGTTCTAGGTCGCCGACGTAGCCCCACCCGTCATTTTTGAAATCGGCCTCTTGCCCCTCCACCCGTCATTCCTGAAATTTTGCCTTGGCAAAATTATCAGCCGCCCTCAAACAGCGAAGTGGTAGGGCGAATAAATTGCCATTCCCTGGCTTCGGTCGATTCACAAAAAACATTTAGCTATCTTTAAACAAAAACAAAGCATGGCAATAAGGTGATAGCGACCCACGCCGTCCAGGGAATGGTTCCCCGATAGCCCTTGCGGGCTTCGGGGATGACGGGAAGAGAGGAAAGAAGGCTTTCTGCACAAAGCAGAAAAGTCTGGTTCCTATGCCACCGACCTAGGTGTTGTTATAGGCTGTTCTTTATGCTAGAAAAAAATACAAAGGGTGAAAAAAGAAAGCCCTCGCAAATAAAATATATAAAAACCAAAGACATGGCAAAGCAATTAGCCCGCAAAGATCTATTGTGCTCCCGCGCCTTCATCGGCGGGGAATGGTATGACTCGCCCAAAAAATATGAAGTCCTTAACCCCGCCACGGGGGCGGTGATTGGCTCCCTGCCCGATTGCAATGGGGCCGACGCCGAACGCGCCATCACCATGGCGGTCGCGCCACAAAAATTATGGGCGAAAAAAACCGCCAAAGAACGTTGCGCCGTTTTAAGAAAATGGGTTGCGCTGATTGATAAACATAAGGACGACCTTGCCCTTATCCTTACTTGGGAAAATGGCAAACCCATCGCCGAATCATTGGCGGAAATAACATCGGGCATGGGTTATATCGAATGGTTTGCCGAGGAAGCCAAACGCGCCTATGGCGAGGTTATTCCAGGCCATTTGCCCGACAAAAGATTGTTGGTGGTGTTGCAACCCGTGGGTATTACCGCCGCCATCACCCCGTGGAATTTCCCCCATTCGATGATATCGCGAAAGGCTGGCCCCGCCCTGGCCGCGGGTTGCGCGCAAATTGTTAAACCGCCCGAACAAACGCCCTTTTCCGCCCTTGCCATGGCAAAATTGGCGGAGGAGGCAGGACTCCCCGCGGGATTATTGTCCATCGTAACATCCACCACCGCGCGCGACATTGGCAAGGTTTTAACCACCGACCCACGGGTGGCGAAATTTTCCTTCACTGGCTCGACCGAGGTTGGCAAATTGTTGATGGCGCAATGCACCAGCACGGTAAAAAAAATGTCGATGGAATTGGGCGGCAATGCACCATTTTTGGTTTTTGATGACGCCGATCTGGACGCGGCGGTGGTGGGCGCCATGGCATCCAAATTTCGTAATTCGGGGCAAACCTGCGTTTGCGCCAACCGTTTCATCGTGCAAAAAACGGTCGCCAAACAATTTGCCGAAAAATTGAAAGCAGCGATGGAAAAAATGGTGGTCGGCAATGGCACGGACGATGGCGTGACCACGGGCCCATTAATTGACGAACAATCGGTGGAAAAGGTTGAAGAATTGGTAAAGAATGCAACCGACAAAGGCGCGAAAGTTATTTTGGGCGGGAAGCGTCATAAATTGGGTGGTTTTTATTTTGAACCAACATTGTTGGCGGGCATGACGCCCGATATGCTTATCGCCACCAACGAAATTTTTGGCCCCGTGGCGGCGATATTTGAATTTGATAAGGACGAAGAAGCCCTTGCCATGGCTAACAACACCGAATATGGCCTTGCCAGTTATTTTTACGCCAAAGACATATCGCGCATATTTAACATTGCTGAGGGGATAGAAACGGGCATGGTTGGGGTTAACACAGGCATGATAACCACCGAACTGGCGCCATTTGGCGGGGTGAAAGAATCGGGATTAGGGCGCGAAGGTGGCTGGCAGGGATTGCGTGAATATGTTAATGAAAAATATATTTGTTTATCAATATAAAAAAGGGGTGGGACGCGCATATGGCAAAAAAATTAAAACTGGTTGGTGTAACCACCAATTACATGATGGATAACAGCTTTATCAAAGATTATGGTTTGATAGATGGTGTTGAATTGCTGGTCGAGAAATTTCGTTATTCGCAACGGGTGATGGATTGTTGTCAACGCGACGACATCAATGCGGTGCCCATTCTTATTCCCCCGTTGGGCGCGGCCATGTTGCCATTGCTTGAAAAATTGGATGGTTTGATATTCACAGGTTCGCCCAGCAATGTTCACCCCAATAATTATGGCGGCCCACAACCGCGACCCGATAATATCGAGGATAAGAAGCGCGACAGCACCACCCTGCCCATGTTAAAAATGGCGATGGAGCGGAAGATACCCGTGCTTTGTATTTGCCGCGGCGCGCAAGAATTAAACGTGGCGATGGGCGGAACATTGCATCAACATATCGAAGAATTGCCAGGCAAAATGGATCACCGTTATCAATATACAAAAGGCAAAAGTTATAATTATGGATTCCGCGCGGTGCATGATGTGACGGTGCAACCAGGCGGTTGGTTAGAAAAAATTTACAGCAAGATTGACCCCAACAAGAAAAAATGGTTGGTCAATTCCGCCCATGGCCAAGGGGTTGATAAATTGGCGAGCAATTTGCGAGTCGAAGCGGTGGCGGACGATGGCGTGATAGAGGCATTTTCGCCGATTAACCATGATGGATTCTTCCTGGCATTACAATGGCACCCCGAAGTTGACATAGTCATTGACGACCCACAAAACAAAACATTGTTCCAAGAATTTGCAAAATATTTATAATCTTTTTCCCACGCGGGCAAAATAAATTCCCACGCCGATTAGCATCATCGCGCCGCACCAAAATTGCCCCGCGGTTAAAAACCCAATGAAGCCGTCCTGCGGCGTGCGGAAAAATTCAACGCCAAAGCGGAACAGGCCGTAAAAAAATAGAAAGCAACAAAAAACCACACCGTTGGGCAAGCATTGTTGTGCCCGTTTATTTGGCGCGTGCTTTTTATATTCGGCAACAACATGCAGTAAAAAAAATAAAACCAACCCTTCAAACAATGCTTCATACAATTGGCTGGCATGGCGAATTTGGTCATCAACCATGGGAAAAACAACGCCAATTTTCTGTTGCCAAAATGCACTTGCGATGGGGCGACCCACCAATTCGCCATTGATAAAATTGGCAACCCGACCAAAAAACAAAGCCAAGGGCACCGCCCGCACAAAATTATCAGCGAAAAACCAGCGATCAATTTTTTTGCGCCGACAAAATATCATGACGGCAAACACCAACCCCAACGCCGCGCCATGAAACGCCATGCCCCCTTGCCATACCGCCAACCATTGCCACCATTGGTCGGGGGGCAAGGTTAAAAAATAACCAGCATGATATAATAATATAAACCCAAGCCGCCCGCCAACCAGCGTCGCCAAAATACCATAAAGCAAAAAATCATCCCAATCCTTGCTAGCAAGCGGCGGCGCAAAATTGCCAAGCGGTTTTTTTACGGGCATGGTTTGGTTATAACAACGCGCTATCCAATAACGGCAAAATAAAAACCCAACCATGTAGGCCAAACCATACCAATGCACAGACCAATTGCCGATATGAAAAGCAATGGGTTGTAGATGATGGATGTAGGGCATGAGAAAATAAAAAAAATAAAATCTAGGATATTTTTTTATGGATGGCGACCGCGGGTTTAAGAAAATCGTTGATATAAAAACCAACCGCCTTGGCAATGTCGGTTGGTATAAAATGTATTAATTGTTGCAGGTTGCTAATGCTAGCGCAAGTATGATGTTGATAATGGCTTTGCAGGTCAAGCGGGGTGTCGATATAATCAATCGTTGCATCACCCGTTGATGCAGGAAGTTGTTTGATAATAAAGGATGCCAATTCATTAAAACTTAAGGCATGGCCAGCACCAACATTAAAAATCCCCGATGAATTTCTTAAAAAAGCCTTATCAAGGTAGCGACTTGTTTTTTTGCTTTGATAAAGTTGTAGCAAAGAAATAATAACCCACACGGCGTCCATCACCCAAACAAAATCACGCGCCTGTTCGCCATGGTTGATTCCTTCCGCCAAGGCTTGCGGGGTGGATTTAAAAAGCCTTATGGTTTGCGAAGTAATAGCCTGTTGATAAAACCGCGGTATGACCGATGCTTGGGTGCCCTTATGATATTCGCCTGGCCCGAAAACATTAAAAAATTTTAAACCAGCAAAAAACGGCGGGACAAATTTATCTCTGGTTTGTCTTTTTTCTACTATCCGCCTTTTCTCTTTTTCTTTGTTTTGCAACGCCACCATGTCAAACAATTGTTTTGACAACCCATACAAATTCAAAGGTTTTAGTTTTTTTAAATCGTCCAACATTTTTGGTTCGTTAAACCCCGCCGAACCATCGCCATAGGTGGCGGCGCTGGAAGCATAGATAAATGGCACGCCCCATTCGGACGCCTTATACCACAGGCCTTCGCTGAAATCGGTATTTTTTTCGAAAACCATGTCTTCGTCCTTGCTTCGCGTGTCGCTTATCGCCCCCAAATGGATGATGGCCGCGATATTTTGCCCTTCGTAATGTGCCCGCGCTAGGGTTGAAAATTCATCGGGCGAAATAATCGGCGGTGTGGTGGGGGCGTGTTTAAGCGGCGTTTGCGAAAGCAAGAACGGCGGTTCCAGGCTGGTGATGTTCAATAATTTTTCGGGCGTGATGTCATCCACAATTAATATTGGTTGCCCCGCCAGCATAAAAAAATTGGCAAGGCACGAACCAATGAAGCCCAAACCCCCCGTGATAACCACCAAGCCAGTTGTTTTTTGCCAGGCAATGGGTTGCGGTAAATAAATATTGAGCGGATGGGAAGGCAAGTTCGGGGTCATGGCTTGGCTATAACATGAAATTTTTTACAAACCAAACCCCATATATGATTGTAATATAAGTATAATATCCACCATGGTCATGCTACAAACAGCAACAAAAAATTTTAAGGGGGGAAGTATCCCAGGAATCGCCTCAATCCCACCTGGTAAGGCGCAATATAAATTAACAGTTAGATTTAATAACCCCAGTTATGACAACCGAATGAAAACCCAGTTTTAATAGCCTTGGCGAGCTTTGTAGCGTGGGTTCTTTTTATTAATAATGTAGATGCGCCCACGGCGTTTCACCAATTGGCAATCCTTATCGCGATTGCGAAGTGTTTTGAGTGATGATGTAACTTTCATAATTATTTCTATCGCGTAAAAAATCGTTGTTGTCAAGTGGTTAAGCGATGGGCAGGCGGCAATACTAAGATAGCAACGAAATATCAGGGCAGGAGGTAAAAACCATCGCGCCCGATACGAACCACGCTGTCGCGATGGGCTTGCTTTAACAATCTACACAAATCATCCTTATCAAGGGCAAGGCAACCCTCGGTCGCGGCAACATCGGTATCGTTTATTTTGCGCGCCAAATGAATAAAAATGGCACTACCCTTGCCGCGCACAATGGGGTTCATGTTGTAATCCAGCACCGCGATAAGGTTATAAACATCATCGGCGCGCCATAATTTTTCGTGAGAGAATTGATAATCGGCTGTTCGTAATTTTTGGTTATAATCGGGCGACAAGGGGTCGTCGACCCAAATATCATGTTGGTCGATGGCATGACAGGGCAAGTTGGTCGATGGCTTGGGCATTTTATCGGCGCGGTATAATACTTCGGTTATTTTAAAATCGCCCAGCGGGGTTATGCCATCCCCTTCGCCTTTTTTCACGCCCACGCCCCCCCGCCCAATAGCAAGTGGGGCAAGGGGTATGATGGCTAGGGGCTTTGGCGCAGCAGTATTTTTGTCCACGGTTGTCTTCATCGATTCTTACTTTTTGTTTTGTTTTTTGATAATAAACCTGTTAGCATCAAAAAACAATTGGTTTAGAAATGACCAATAAAAAAATAAGAATCATCATAAAATAAAAATGAAGGAATAAATATCATGATAAAAGTTGGCGATGAAATTGGTAATGAAAATGTCATGGTGGTGGGCAAGGAAGGCCTGACGGGTCTGCACGATATTTTGGGTAAACGCACTGTTTTGTTTGCGGTGCCTGGCGCCTTCACCCCGACATGTGCCGTGAAACACCTGCCCAGTTATGTAAAAAATGAAGCGGCGTTGCGCAACAAGGGCATTGATAAAATTATATGCCTGTCGGTGAATGATATTTTTGTCATGCAGGCTTGGGAAAAATCGCAAGAATCGGCGGGCAAAATCACCATGATAGCCGATGGATCCTGTAAGTTGACAACAAAATGGGGCCTGGTGCTGGACCTGGTTGCGGCGGGGCTTGGGCTTCGTTCCGAACGTTACGCCATGGTGCTCGACGGGCATAAGGTTAGCCATTTATTTGTTGAAGGGCCTGGCGAATATAAGGTTTCCTCGGCCGAATATGTGTTGAGCCAGATATAACGTCTATTTAATCGCTCGCCGTTTTTTCGGTGTCTTCTTGCAACCATTGCTGAATCATTTTTGGTCCAATGGGCTTTTTTGTCTGCAGCGAATATTCATCAAGTTTTGACAAAAGTTGGTAAAGGGCGCGATGGTCGCGCGGCCCATGGCGCAACAGGCTTTGCACGGTTTTGTCATCGATGGCAATTTGCCGTTCGGCAAAAAACCCCAGGGCTTGGGCATGCAACCCCGCATCATCGGCCAGCAAATGCAAGCTAGAGACGAGCGAGAGGCGCGATATGACATCGCGCAATATTTTACCGCCCTGTGATTGCAATATGTGGGGTAGCGGTTGTTGGGTAAGCAGCAAGAGTTTGGGTCGCAAATCTTTGCTTTGATTAAAAAAATGGCATAATTGTTCGGCGGCAAGTTGCGAAAGATGGGCAAGGTTTTCATCCACATTATCCCAAATAATAACATGCTGCGGGGTCAGGGCGCGGTTGCCAGTCCAATCCATGTTGTTATTTTCTATCAACAACCCATGGTGCGATAGCTTGGCAAACAAATACCAAGCCATAAAACTTTTCCCCGAACCCTGCTCGCCCGTTAATGCCAAAATACCATCTTGCCATTGATGCGGTTGTTGCAAGACAGCAATTGTTTTTTGATTAGCCGCCGATACCACCAATGGCAAATGATGCCAGCCAGGTTTCTTGGGGAGTTCTAACAATAATTGGTGCGTGGTTGATAGATTTTTTTTGGCCATGTTGCTAAAGAATGTATATAAAAGATGTTTGCTGAATGGTTTTGTGATAAAGCCTAAGAAAGAAGTTGGCGTTTGCTATAACCCCAAGCTAGTAAAATTTATTATTGTCTAACAAAAAACCATTTTCTTTTCAAAAGAATCATTTTATCAATCAAGCATAAGTGTTAACAATCATTCGTAACATAACCATGACTGCCCGCCCCCCCCTTGCCCCCGATGCCTACAGCCGTGCAGGGGTTGATATAACCGCGGGAAACGATATGGCGCATGATATTGCCGTTATGGCGCAAAAAACCCACCAACCTTTTTTACGGTCGGGCATCGGCGGGTTTGCCGCGGTGATTGATATGGCGAAAACTGGGTTTCGCGACCCCATGCTTATGTTGTCTTGCGATGGGGTTGGCACAAAATTGGAATTGGCATTGCGCCACCAATATTTCGATGGCATTGGTTTTGATTTGGTGGCCATGGCGGTGAATGATATTTTGGTGTTGGGGGCGAAGCCCTTGGCTTTTTTGGATTACTATGCCACGGGAAAATTGGACCCCATTGTTTCAAAAAAATTGATGACCAGCATCGTTGCGGCCTGTGTCGAGGCTGACTGCCCCCTTGTCGGTGGCGAAACGGCGGAGATGCCAGGATTCTATGACGGCGGCAAATTGGACCTGGCGGGTTTTGTGGTGGGGGCGGTCGAACGCGCCGATTATGACAACCGCACCAAACCCGCGGCGGGTGATAAATTGTTGGGGCTTTGCTCGTCGGGGTTTCATAGCAATGGCTTTAGTTTAATAAGGCATTTGTTAAAAGAAAATAAAATTGATGACAGCGCGCCCGCACCCTATCAAACCACCGCTAGTCATTTGGGCATGGACTTACTTACCCCCACCCGCATTTATAAAAAAATATTCGATGATATTGCGATGGATATAAGCGCGGCCGCCCATATTACGGGTGGCGGGTTGTTGGAAAATATACCGCGGGTGTTTGATAAAAATTTGATGGCGCATATCGATAAAGCATCGTGGGTCATGCCCGAAAGGTTTTTGTGGATGCAATCATTGGGCAAGATAAGCGATAACGATATGTTCCGCAGTTTCAATTGCGGCATAGGCATGGTCATGATTGTTAAGCCCGACAAAGAAGCCAGCGTGAAAGCAAAATTACAAAAGCGCGGCGAAACGGTGATAAGCCTGGGCAGCATCATGGCAAAAAAAACCGCCGAATCCCCCGCGGTGGTGATAGAATAATATTGATGATGTTCCATGTCGTCCATGTAGCCCCTGTCGCCCCTGTAGCCGATGTCTTCACCCAACATTACCCCGCCCGCCGCAAACACAATGCCCGATAAAGCATCAAATAAAGCACCCGATAAAACCCGTATCATGATATTGCTGTCGGGGCGGGGCAGTAATTTCTTGGCCCTGGCGCAACATTTAAAAACCAACCCGCATCATCATATCATTGCGGTGGCCAGCGACAACCCCACCGCCGCGGGGCTGGAACATGCCCGCGCCCATGGCATTCCCATCACCTTGCTTGATTATAGTGGCGGCAAAGAAGCGGCAGAAAAAAAATTGCAAGCATTGATAAGCCAAGAAAATATCTATTATATTTTGTTGGCGGGTTTTATGCGCCTGTTGTCAAAGGATTTTGTGGCGCAATATAAAAATCGTATCATCAATATTCATCCATCCTTGTTGCCAAAATATCGCGGTTTAAACACCCACCAACGCGCCATCGACAATGGCGACACCGAACATGGTTGTTCGGTGCATGTGGTTGATGAAACATTGGATGCGGGGCCCTTGCTGGCACAATGGAGCGTCAAGGTTTCGCCCCATGACACCGCGCAATCCTTGGCGGAAAAAATATTGGCGTTGGAACATGAACTTTACCCTTTTGTTTTACAAAATATTGAAAGCCTGATAAATATAGAACATGAAAAATAACATCATTTCTTTGGTCGGGGTTATAGGGGCGGGGCAAATGGGGCGCGGCATTGCCCAAGTTTTTGCCACGGGCGGGTTTGATGTTGTGTTGCAAGATGTCAGGGAAGATGCCCTCACCCTTGCCAAAAAAGAAATAACAACATCGTTAGAAAAATTACAAAGCAAGAATCTCTTGCCCGCCGACATGACCGCTTCGAAGATATTGCAACATATTACCTTTAGCCAAGCTTTGCAGGATGTTAAAAATAGTGGCTTGCTGGTTGAGGCTATCGTTGAAAATTTGGAAGTTAAAAAATCGCTTTATGAACAATTACAATCCATCCTGCCGCCTGACTCCACGACTATCTTGGCAAGCAACACCTCGGCCCTGTCTATCGCAGACTTACAATCATGTAGCCCGCGGCCAGAAAATTTTTTGGGGATTCATTTTATGAATCCCGCGCCCTTGATGCCCTTGGTGGAAATTATCACCACCCAAAAAACCGCGGGCGGCCATGGTTCCCTTATCAAAGACATCATCGAAAAAAGATTGAGCAAACAAGCGGTGGTATTGCAAGATACGCCAGGCTTTATTCTCAATCGTTTGTTATTACCCTATCTGAACGAGGCGGTAAAATTGTTGGAACAAAAAATTGCAACCGCGCAAGATATTGATAAGGCCATGATGCTGGGGGCGGGTTATAAAATGGGGCCGTTGGCCTTGTTGGATTTTATTGGGCTGGATACCTGCCAATCGATTTTACAAACCCTGGCGGACGCCACGGGCCAGGCCCATTATCAACCCGCCGCATTGTTGTCGACCATGGTGGCGAATGGTCGCCTAGGCAGGAAAAATAAAAAAGGTTTTTACGATTACCCATCTGATTAGCTAGCGGGTTAAGCAACCTCTAAGCAATCGATAGATCATGAAGCGGGGGATAGGGTGAAATAGGAAATGGATAAGAAGATTATAAAAAATTTGCTTGCTTGGTTTTATCACAATGACCGCAACCAAAGGCAAGATAACAAATTGATATGGCGACGCCTGGGCCAGGCGCAAGACCCATGGTGGGTATTGGTGAGCGAAGTCATGTTGCAACAAACCACGGTTGCCACCATCGCAAAACGATTTCCTGTTTTTATCAAACAATTTCCAACCCCCGACGCCATGGTGGCGGCGGGCATAGACAAGGTGTTGGATGCTTGGGCGGGTTTGGGGTATTATCGCCGCGCCCACAAATTATTTGCCGCCGCGCAAATAATTGCTGTTGATTGGCAAGGCCAATGGCGCACCGATTTGCCAAGCATCAAACAATTGCCAGGGGTGGGTGATTACACGGGGCGCGCGTTGCTGACCTTGGCCTTTGAACAACCAACCATCCCTTATGACGGCAACATGATACGCGTTTTATCGCGTTACATAAAACGCGATATTCAACAAACCAAGAAACCCGCGGTGCAAAAAATATTGGCAAGGTATGAAAAAAATATGTTTGCCAAAAACAATTTGCCAAAAAATTTTGTTGTGTCAGATTGGGTGCAGGCGATGATGGATTTGGCCAACGCCATCTGCACCCCCGCCGAACCCAGTTGTGCTATTTGCCCCGTGGCCAGCGGTTGCCAGGGTAAAAAAAATTGGCGCATCTATCCCCGCCCCAAAATAAAAACGGTGAAACCAATATTATACGGCGCGGTGATGATATACCAAAATAATCAAGGTCAATATTTGTTGCAACGCCGTGTTGCGCCACCAACGCCTCTTTCAACCACGCCTCCTTCAACCACGCCCGCCCATAACCATTCGCCCAAACCTATCGCCGACCATTGGGGCGGGTTGTATCGCGGTTTGCTGACATTTCCTACATCGCCCCTGGTGCGCGACAGGCAAGATCTGCATTCCTACCTTCAAACCAATAATAAAAAACCATTGTTATCTTCAGGCAAAAAAACCGAAAGCAAAACGATGGATGTGGTGCATGACCTAACCCATCGGCGGCTGGTTTTATCATTGGTTTTTTGCGATGATAAGAATTTGCAAGATGACAATAACCAAAGCCATAACCTGTGGGTGGGGCGCGATGAATTGATGCTCATGCCCCTTCCCTCGATTATGAAAAAAGTGGTAAGGCAGATAATTGATTAATTTTTTCCATGAATAATATATGATGAATGACACCTTGCTTTATCCGCCGCGTAAAATGAATCGCTTTTCAACCAAGTTGTTGTTGGGGCGGTATTTTTTTCGCACCTACCAGCGGGTGATTATCGTTAGCAGCGGTATATTGTTGGCGGTATTGTTGTTGGGTCAGGTTATTTATTCTCTGCCCGCTATCATTGCTTCGGGCTTTAACCTACTTATTCTTTTTAAAATAATTATTTGCTACAGCCCGCAAGCCCTCACTATTATTTTGCCCTTTGTGCTTTCCTTTGGCGTTTTTTTGGTGACGCGGCGGCAATTTGAAAACCACGAAATGTTGATAGCCCGCGGCTTTGGTGTGTCAGAAAAACAATTGCTACAAATTGCTTGGAAATTGGGTTTGATAGGTTTTGGTTTGTTGTTGGTGCTAAAATGTTACCTGGCCCCATGGGGGCAGCGCGGTTACCGCGATGTAAAATTTTTTGCCAGCCAAAATATTGCCCGCGCCATGTTGGAAGAAGGAAGGTTTTTTAGCCCCAGCACGGGCTTCACCATTTTTATCGGCAAGAAAACTTTTAACGGCGCGCTGGCGGATATTTTTATTTTGGATAATCGCAACCCTGACCGCACATCGGCCATCAGTGCGCAAAGGGGCGCCATGACCAACAATAATATTTTGACACTTAATAGCGGTATAGAATTCCAGGTAGGCGGGCCACGCGTTACAAGTTTGCAATTTGACCGTTATAGCATGGATGTTTCGGTATTTCAGAGCCAGAACCAAAGGCGTAGCGGCAACGAGATGGATGTAAGCACGGCGTGGCGCGGAATGCGCAATGCTGTCTTGTTTAGCCCTGATTATTATTATAATCTTTCTTTGATAATGGAGCGGATTATTTATTCGTTGTTAGGAATTTTTTTCCCATTATTCGCGACGGGTGTTTTATGGAAAAGTAATATTGATAAATCGGGGCGCTATGGCAAGGCTGCAGCCCTGCTGTTTTTTTTAACCGTGGGGTTTTTTGTTATTCATTTGGTGGCTTATAATTATGTGCGCAACCATGTGGAGCGGTGGTATGTGATGTTTGGACCCGCCATCTTGTTGTTGGTGGTTTTTCTTATCATCAATTATTTTCCGCATCCCACCAAAAAAGACGACGATAGGAAGCCTCCACAACATTCATAGCAAATATTTATTATTTTCTTAAGCAACGGGTGCAACCACCGTTGATGGTTGTGGTTGTTTATTATTTGGCTTTATGCTAGTTTAAAAAATATTTATAGAAAGAAAAAAATAAAAAGTAATGAATCACGAGCCACCCGCGCCAAGCTTTATCGATTGTGGCATCTCACCTGAACTAACAAAAGTTGTGACCGCACTGGGTTATCATACGCCGACCCCTATTCAACAAAAATCAATTCCCGCCATTTTAATGGGGCGGGATATTATTGCTATATCCCAAACGGGCAGCGGTAAGACGGCTAGCTTCGCCCTGCCCGCGATAGATATTTTGGCCAACCAGGCATCGCGTGCCCGCATGCCGCGTTGTTTAATATTGGAACCCACCCGCGAATTGGCCAGCCAAGTGTTGGATAGCATCAACGCCTACAGCAAAGAATGTAATTTACGGTCGGTTTTGTTGATAGGCGGCGTTGCCTTCGACCCACAAAAAAAAGAATTGATGGCGGGTGCCGATATTATTATTGCCACGCCTGGTCGCTTGCTGGACCATATCGAACGCAGTCGCCTTATCCTGACCGACATCAATTTGTTGGTGATTGATGAAGCCGATAGAATGCTTGACATGGGTTTCATACCCGATATTATTAAAATTTTAAAACTCTTGCCAAAATCGCGTCAGACCTTGCTTTTTTCTGCCACCATGGCCAACGAAATAAAAAACCTGACCCACCAATTTATGAACAACCCCAAACAGATAGAGGTTGCCCCACCCGCCAGCACCGCGCAAACCATCGACCAGCGTAAATTGCGCCTTGCCGAGCGTGATAAATTGCCAAGTTTGATAAGCCTGTTGCAAAGCGAAAATATTAACAATGGTTTGATATTTTGTAACCGCAAAAAAGATATTGGCATGGTGATGAAAGCCCTGAAGGGGCGCGGTATTCAAGCCGAAGAATTGCATGGCGACCTTGACCAGCATCAACGTTTGCGCACCCTGCAAGGGTTTCGTGATGGTGTGATAAAATTGTTGGTTTGTTCTGACGTGGCGGCGCGTGGGTTAGATATTCCCGAGGTTAGCCATGTTTTTAATTTGGATGTTCCCACCAACGCCGAAGATTACGTGCATCGCATCGGGCGCACGGGGCGCGCGGGGCGCGCGGGTAAGGCTATCCTTTTTGTTGCCGACGATGAAGTAGAATATTTGGCAGCGGTGGAAAATCTTATTAAGCAGAAAATTCTGCCCTTGGATACTCATGCGGGGGAAGGTGGGCGCGGCTACGCCCCCCATCATTCATCGGGTGGTTCGTCGGGTGGTTCCTCGGGCGGTTCATTGGGCGGTTCATCTCGCGAAGGGTCGCGCGACATGGGGGCTCATCGCTCGTCCTATGCTCCTTCCTCTGGTGGCAGGGAAAGACCCTACCAGCGCGGCAGGGATAGAAACGAAGGCGGTTATAGAGACTACCCCGACAGAGGACAACAAAGAGACTCAAGAAATGATCCACGAGACGATTCAAGGGGCGATTCGAGGGGCGATTCGAGGGGCGGGGGCGATTCAAGAAGAGACGCCAGAGGAGATTCAAGAGGAGGCTCGAGCAGATATTTAGGCAGAGATTCAGGTAGAGATTCAGGCAGGGATTCAAGTAGAGATTCAGGCAGAGATTCAAGTAGAGATTCAAGAGGCGACCCACGCCGTCAAGCACCGTCAGGGCAATCGCGCTCACAAAATTATCGCTCGCCCAATAATGCCAGCATGCCCGAAGCCGAAGTTGATGAAGCCCTGCCGAGTTTTTTAACGACCTCGGTTTATAAACGACAACAGAGAAGTTAAATAGGATAGCGACAGGGGCAGGGCGGCTGGGGTATATCCACAATAATTTTTGATAAATAGGATGAATGATTATGTCAAAAAAAAACCATCAAAAGCCAAACAAAAAACGTGGTGAAAAAGATAATAAAGAACATCACAACATGCGTTTGTTGGATAACATCCATGACCCAAAAGACTTTCGCGATTTTTCTATCGCCGACCTGATAAAATTGGCGGCGGAGGTTCGCGCCGACATGGTGGCTTCGGTCGCCACAACGGGTGGGCATTTGGGCGCGAGCTTGGGGGTGGTTGAATTAACCATTGCCCTGCATTATGTTTTTAATACGCCGCGCGACCTGCTTGTGTGGGACATTGGTCATCAATCCTACCCCCATAAAATATTAACGGGGCGGCGCGAACGCATGAATACCCTACGCCAAGAACATGGGTTGTCGGGCTTCACGATGATAGGCGAAAGCCCCTATGACCATTTTGGCGCGGGGCACAGCTCCACCGCCATCTCCGCCGCGCTTGGCATGGCGGTGGCGAATCAAAAAATGGGCAAGGCCAAGGATAAAGTTATAGCGGTGGTGGGCGATGGCGCGATGAGCGCGGGTCTAACCTTCGAAGCTATGAACAACGCGGGGCATTTAAAAATGCCTTTGTTGGTTATTTTGAATGACAACGATATGTCTATCGCCCCGCCCGTTGGCGCATTGAGCGACCATTTAAGCATGTTGATGTCGAGCAAACCATTTTTGGGTTTACGGCAATTAACATTTAACACCTTTGATTTTTTACCCAAAGCCATCAAACGCAAATTAAAATTAACCGAAAGTTATGTGCGCGGTTTGGCCAGCGGTGGTAATTTTTTTGAACATTTGGGGTTTTATTATGTGGGGGTGGTCGATGGTCATAACCTCGACCATTTGGTGGCGGTGCTTCATAATATTAAAAAATCCAAACTCACCATGCCCATTTTGTTGCATGTCGTCACGCAAAAAGGTAAAGGCTACGCCCCCGCCGAGGCCGCGGTGGATAAGTTTCATGGCGTCAGCCAATTTGATATTTTGTCGGGCAAATCATTATCGACCAAAAGCGACAAGCCAACCTACACCAGCATTGTCTCGCAAAGTTTAAACGAATTAATAACGGTGGATAAAAAAGTGGTGGCCATCACCGCTGCTATGCCCAACGGCACGGGGCTTGATGCGGTGGCAAAAAAATTCCCGCATCATGTTTTCGACGTGGGTATTGCCGAACAACATGCCATTACCTTCGCGGGCGGCATGGCGACCCGTGGCTTAAAACCATTCGTCGCCATCTATTCAACATTTTTACAACGCGCCTTTGACCAGGTGGTGCATGACATTGCGGTGCAAAACCTGCCCGTCAGGTTTATCATCGACCGCGCGGGTTTTGTTGGTGCCGACGGCGCAACGCATCATGGTTCGTTTGATTTGACGATGCTGCTCTCCCTTCCCAACATGGTGGTGATGGCGCCGCAGGATGAAGCCGAATTGCGCGCCATGATTCATTTCATGGCAAGTTATGACCAGGGGCCTATCGCCATAAGGTTTCCACGCGGCAACGGTTTGGGTGTCGCCATGCCCGCCCAACCCAAAAAAATAATATTGGGCCAGGGGGAAATATTATCAATGGCGAAAAATGCCGCACAACCCGCGCAACAACATTCTCCCCTTATTGCTCTATGGGCTTTGGGCTCGATGGTGCAAAAAACGCTGGCGGCGGTTGATATTTTAAAGAAGCAGAACAAGCCCGACGACCTGCTGCACAACCTAACCATTATCAACAGCCGTTTTGCCAAACCCATCGATGTTGCCATGGTAAAAAAATTATCCGCAACCCATGGTATTTTTATAACGTTGGAGGAAGGGGCGATGGGCGGTTTCCACAGCCACATGGACGACACATTGCAAAATCTAGAGGTTCATAAAACAGAAAAACCTCAAACGGGTGAAGAGGCGGCAAGCCAACATCGGGTCGCGCTTTATGGTTGCTACATGCCCGACAAATTTATCGAACAGGCCAGCCCCGATAATCAGCTTGCTATAGCTAATCTTTCGCCCGAAAAAATCGCCAACTTTATTTTCGGAATATATTCTGCTAGGATAAAAAAGTAAAATTTTACCCTGTTATGACTTATTATTATTATTTAAAAAGATTTTTTGCACAAAATCTTTTTGTTCCCGCGGTTGTGCTTTCTTCTGGCTTGTTTGCCTTGCCTGGGGCGGGGCGGGCTGAAAATTTTGCGGGCTATTTGGCGAACATGCTTAACAATCAACCTAGTTTGCAGGCCTCGCTCTACGATGTTTATAGCAAAGGTCAATTGTATGATGTTTCTATTTCGCAAATGGTCAACCCCACGGTTGCGTTGATTAGCACCTATGGCAAGGCCTACTCGGTCAGCACGGGTGCGGCGAGTGCCATCTTTAACACCGATGCCACCTATTATCGCAATACCCAGACCCTGCAGCTAACTCAAAATCTTTTTAACGGCGGTAAAGATAGTTTGGCGATACAGCAGGGGCGGGCGGTTTTCCATTTAAGCGAATGGCAATATCTTGCCAAGGAGCAGGATCTGATATTGCAATCGGCGGTAGCCTACACCAATGTTATCAAGGCACGCAAAGCCTATCAATTACAAAAATGGAACAATGAGATGATGACGCGCACCCTGATAGCAGCGCGGATAAGATTTAAGTCGGGCATTATTACCAGCAGCGACCTGGCGCAAAGTGAAGCCCTGAAGTCGGGCAACGATGCGGCGGTGATTAGCGCGCAAAATAATTTGTTTGCGGCGGGCGAAGAATTTGCGCGGTTGTTTGGCGATAGGCCCAGCAACAATTTAGACCCCATCGAACCGCAATTGGAAAATATTGCCAAATTTATCAACCAAAGGAACGATGGTTCCAAAGAAAGTTGGGTGAGAGATTTTCAAATGCGCAACCCCAACCTACAGCAAGCGCGTTTGCAAAAAACCATTGCCAATATTCAAAAAGACAGCCAATTGGTTAGCGCCCTGCCGAAGGTTGATTTTAATTTGACGGCGAGTTTGATTGATACCAACCAACCCAACGCCGCGCGCGAAACCAAAAATTTTGGCGGTAATATCACCGTAACCGCGCCGCTGTGGGTGCAGGGGGCTTTTTTGTCGGGCTCGCAAGCCGTCATCAGCGCCGCCAAATCGGCCGATTTACAATTTCTTGACACCACCCAAAAATTAAAAGTGCAATTTGATAAATCTTACCAAGATTACCAAGCGGCTATCCTGGCGGAGCAAGCCTACACCGATGCGGTCAGGTCGTCACGCTTGGCGTTGCGCGCCGCCAACATAGAATATAACACGGGCAAAAAAACCCTGCTGGAATTGATGCAGGCCGCCAACAGCAACCTAAACAACGAATTAAATTTGTTGGATACCAACCAGAAAAAAATTATGGCGGTGTTGGGGTTGCAAATGATGACGGGCGATTTGATAGCGGGTAATTTTGGTTTGCGCTCGCCCTATCGCGCCCTAACCGAAAAAGATAGGATTTATCGCGGCGCAACCGACCCATTCATTGCGGTCAGCCAATGGATTCTGGCCCCCGATGTTAAAAATGCGGTTGATGATTACCCCAAACAATTTAAAGAAAGGCGCGAGCGTCAGCCCTAAAAATTTTATCATGAGTCCAGAAAGCAATCGTCCCAACGCGCCAAGAAATAATGCCCTTGGCAAAGCAACCCCAGATGCTATGCCGCAAGGCAATGTGGTGAGCGAAGCCGCCGCCGCCAAGGTTTTATGGCGTTTGGTCAAGCATTTGCAACATAGGACCGATGTTCAAAATATCGACCTGATGAATTTGGCGGGGTTTTGCCGCAATTGTTTATCAAAATGGTATCAAGAAGAAATGACAACAATGGGCAAACAGCTTGATGTGGCCGCCGCCAAAAAATTAATCTACGGCATGGATTATGACCAATGGAAAAAATTATATCAAAAGGAAGCACCCCAAGATTTGGGCAAACCAACCGATAAATAAAATACCCTCGGCTTGATTAAAACAACCAAACAAATATTTTATATTTGTCGGCAAGTTTTTTAACTTTCACGGGTTCAATAACATTACCGCGATGGTTAAGGAATATACCTTGCAGGCCAGCCCGCCTTGCTTCGTTGATAGTATCGGGGCCAATCGATGGCGCATCCAAATCTTTGCTTTGGCCTTTTTTAAAATCCTTGACCAACACGGCTTCGCGTTGTTTGGTAAAATCCTTGGCTGCCCTTATCATGGCGTCGGTGCCCGCCATGGCTTCGATAGATAAAATCAACCCTTCACCCATGACAATGCCTTGGGCTATGTCAAATTTGCTCAGGGTTGCCAGGATCTTTTGCCCCTTCTTAAAATCTTGCCAGGCCATTTTTTTTGGCGTGGTGCCCGCGAACAGCCCCTTTTTCAAAACCTCTTTATCTTGCAAATAATCGGTGGGGGATAGCATGGTGCTGTTGGTTTTTTTCTTCACAAATTGTGCCAGGGCTAGCAACAGGGCATTATCGCCCTTCGCATAAATGCCAATATTTTTTGCCAAAAAAATCTTGGCGGTTAGGTCCAGTTGTAATTTTTTTAACGGCAATCTTTGTAATTTGCCCGCAATGATAAAATGACTGATATGATGGTCCTTCAAAAAACTAATAATCTTGCCCAATTGCCCAATGGGCATAAAATTTTTGTCTTTGGTTTGCCAAAAACTTGGGTAGAGGCTGGAAAATTCTGAAAACAAAATGGGAAAAACCTTGTCGCCGCGCGCCTTGGCTTTTTTCCACAATAACACAGGCATGTTATCGATGCCTGAAAACAAAGCAATATTTTTTTTCTTTTTATGAAGGTTTATTTTTAATGAACGAAGCTCTAGCATCGGCGTCCCTTCTAAAAATCGGCTTCGGCAATGCCACGGTGCGTGCGCTGTTGTAAAAATTTGACCAATGTTTGCACCAACATATCTTGGTCGCGGGCAACCTCCGCCACCTTTTCATCCAATGATTTGTTTGAAACTTCTTTTTTAGAAAACAAATAATGCAGGTGTTTTTGCAACGATTTTATTTTTGCTACATCAATTTTCCACCGTTTTAATCCCAACAAATTTAACCCCTGCATCGTGGCGTTGGGGCCATTGACCAACGAAAATGGCGGCACATCATCGACCACACGGCTCATGCCGCCAATCATGGCATGTTCGCCAACCCGCACAAATTGGTGCACCGCCGAATGCCCACCCAAAATAGCATAATCGGCCATGATAACATGCCCGCCCAAGGTAGAATTGTTAACCATGATAACATCGTTGCCAACATGCGCGTCATGCGACACATGGGCGCCATTCATAAAAAGCCCGCGGTCCCCCACCTTGGTTATCATGCCGCCGCTTGGCGTGCCCGTGGTCATGGTTACCTGCTCGCGTATTTGATTGTGGTTGCCAATGATAAGTTCGGTTGGTTCGCCCGCATATTTCTTATCAAGTGGTTTATTACCCAACACGGCAAAAGAAAAAATTTCGTTGCCTTGCCCGATGGTGGTTTTGCCATTTATCACCACGTGGCTATGGATGATATTATCATCCCCCAACACCACATCCTTGCCGATAACACAGAATGGGCCAATGGTAACATTTTTGCCAATGGTCGCGCCTTCTTCCACAATCGCGGTGGCGTGCAGGTTTGCGGTTTTATCTATTTTGCTCATGTGGTTTTTTATTTTGTTAATGGATTTATTTTTATATTGCTGTCCGCATGATACCCATATTATCGCTACCCGCGGTGGGTAGCAAACTTATTTTGGGGCATCGGCCGCCATGGCAACAAAATTGGCTTCGGCGCACAATTTATCCTTTACCCATGCCTCGCCCGACATTTTCCAAATACCGCCACGGCTTTGTAATTTTTTGACGCGCATGGTTACCGTGTCGCCTGGCAAAACTTTTTGCCGAAATTTGACATCGTTGATGGATAAAAAATACACAACCTTGTTGCCAATTTCGCCAATGCTGGCCGCCGCCATGCAACAGGCAACCTGCGCCATGGCTTCAACCAAAATAACCCCTGGGGTCACGGGTTCTTGGGGAAAATGTCCTTTATAAAACTCTTCATCGGGTGAAAATGTTTTTTCGCCAACCGCCGATGCGTCCTTAACAATTTCATGAATAACATCAACGAATAAAAATGGTGGACGATGCGGAATTAATTTCTCAATCCCACTTCTATCGATGTTTTTGATGATATTATTTGTCATGGTTTTAGTCATGGTTGTTTATGAAAAATTTTAAAAAAATACTAGTATTATTTTATGAAGTTTTCTTAAGATTTTTTAAATCTCTTACCGTCTTCTCCAAATTTTTTAGCAGGCTCGGCGCGCGCAAATATTGTATTTGATTAACCGCGGGCGTGCCGCCCACCACCGCGCCAGCTTCTATATTGCTTATCACGCCACTTTGGGCGGATATTTTTGCCCCCGCCCCAATGTTGATATGGTCCGAAACCCCGACCTGGCCACCCAATACCGCGCCCGTGCCAATTTTCACGCTGCCCGCCACCCCGACCATCGAACATATAATCGCCGACCGTTCAATATGGGTGTTATGACCAATCGTCACCATGTTATCTATCTGGACATTATCGGCGATGATGGTGTCATCCATCGCGCCGCGGTCAATCACGCTGTTGTATGAAATGCCTACCCCGTTACCAATCACAACCTTGCCTATTTGCGGTGTGCGTAAAATACCACCGCGGCCCAGGGCCAAACCAAAACCACGCCCGCCAACCCGCACCCCGTTATCAATGTCGCAATCATGACCCATGATGCAATGGGCCAGCGAACAATGGTCGCCGATGATATTGTTGTCGCCCATTTCCACCCCGTCGGCTATCACCGTGCCAATGCCGATAATGCACCCCTTGCCAATTTTTACCCCCGCGCCAATAACGGCGTAGGCCCCCACGACAACGGGCGTCGCAATGTCGGCCGTGGCATCAATGATTGCGGTTGGGTGGATAGAATGTTGGGTGGCGGGTTGGCGCGGGTAAAAAGCAATGCCGACAAGGGTATAGGCAAGGTGCGGCGATTTCATAACAATGCCGATGGCTGTTTGGGGAACATCCTTCGCCAGATCCTCGGTCACGAAAATAACACTGGCGCGGCTAGCACGCAGGTCTTGGCGATATTTACCCACCTGGCAGAATGATACCTCCCCCTGTTCCGCCACTTGTAATCCCGCAATATTGGTAAGCAAGGCCTTGTCGATATTTTTAACCTTATCAAGTTCGGTCATAAGGCCAATATCCTGTTGGATGGGGCCAAGCAAATCGCGCAAATAAAATGGGCCACGCGGTTGAAAGAATTTGTTTTGTGGCATAAGATTTATAGATAAAAGCAGTGATAAATCAATTTTTATGTTACATTTTTATTGCACAAGTTTTTTTGATTCGCAACCATTATTCCTTTTTACTTTTTTTGATAGCAATGATATGGGGTGATAATCATGGCGAAAAATGCTGATTTAACAGGAAAAATTGCGTTGGTTTTGGGGGCGTCGCGCGGTATTGGGCGGGCGGTGGCGTTTGATTTGGCTATGGCGGGGGCGACGGTGCTGGCGGTGGGACGCACCGCGGGGGCACTGACCGAATTGGATGACGCGGTGCGCCGCGCCACCGATAACAAAAATCATATCGCCATCATCACCGCCGACCTAACGGTGGATACGAAAGAGATTCAAACCATCCCCCTGTTGTTTGCCAACATCATGCAACGTTTTGGGCGGTTGGACATTATGGTGGGGGCGGCGGCACGGCTGGGCGATTTAACCCCGTTGGCGCATTTGGAAGAAAAAGATTTTGAGAAAACTCTTTTTCTGAATTTGAGCGTTTATCATCGCTTGGTGCGTTATGGCGAACCATTGTTGCGCCAAGCCAAAAATGGCCGCGTTGTTTTTTTTACCAGCGGCGTCACCAAAAACTATCCCGCTTTTTGGGGCGGCTATAGTATCAGCAAGGCAGGGTTGGAGGGGTTGGTAAAAACCTGGGGCGTGGAATTATCAAACACCAACATCACGGTCAACGCCATTAACCCTGGCGCAACCCGCACCCAAATGCGCGCCGCCGCCGTGCCTGGCGAAGACCCCGCGACTTTAAAATCGCCCGAAGCCGTTGCAAAATTTACCTTACCGTTTTTGCATGATAAAAATAAATTAACGGGCAAGATTATCGACTACCAATAATTTTATCAAGGCGGAGCAACAACGATGAAAATATTGATAGTCTATGCTCACAACGAACCGCGATCTTTTTGCCACACCTTGTTTCAAACCGCTGTCGATGTTTTAACCAACCTGGGGCATGAAGTTAAAACATCTGACCTTTATGCCATGAATTTTAATCCCGTTGCGGCGGCGGACGATTTTGCGGCGCGCCAAAACCCCGATTATTTGGTTTATGCGTTGGAGCAACGTTATAATTATCAACAAAAAACCTTGGCACCCGATATCATGGCAGAGGTTGAAAAATTATTATGGTGCGATATGGTTATATTCCATTTTCCACTCTACTGGTTTTCTGTGCCCGCCATCATGAAGGGTTGGTTTGACCGCGTTTTGTTGTCGGGCGTTTGTTATGGCGGTAAAAATTTTTATGAGGCTGGCAAGATGGCGGGGAAGCGCGCCATGTTAACCATCACCGCGGGGTCGCGCGAAGATTTTTTTAAAGACGAAACATCCCTGCACGGCGATTGGTTAACCTTGCTACGCCCGATTTTGCGCGGCACGCTTTATTATGTTGGTTTCGATGTTTTGCCACCCTTCACCGCCTATTTTGTTCCCTACAGCGATGAGGCAGGGCGCAAAAAAATGTTGCTTGATTATGAAAAATATTTACAAAAAATTGAGGACATGAAACCACTGTCATTCCCCAAGAAGGCAGATTTCCATTGGTAGTTTGATGGTGGTTTGATGGCAGGTTGATGGGTAGCGCGCGTGGCATATTCGGGCAAAGACATTGTAAAATATAGTCGCGAAAATGGCTGGTAAAAAATAAAGAATCGATTATGGTAAAGCCATGAATTTTGATTTGGTAGAAAATGACATAAGCGATGAACAATTGCAATCGATGAAGCAAGCAGGGATGGTAGCTATGGATAGCGAAACCATGGGCTTGCAAGTTAAGACCGACCGTTTATGTTTGTTGCAATTGTCGTCGGGTGATGGTCGCGCCCTGTTGGTAAAATTTTCGGCGCGTGATGATATTGTCAATTACCAGGCGACCAATATAAAAAAATTGCTACAGGACAAAGATATTGTCAAAATTTTTCACTTCGCGCGATTTGACATGGCGGTGCTTTATTTTTATTTGCAAACCATGCCGTTGAATATTTATTGCACCAAAATTGCTTCCAAAATTATTCGCCCCGATGCCAAAAAACATAGTTTGGGCAACCTGAGCCAAGACCTGCTCGGCATGACGCTGGATAAGGAACAACAGGTTTCCAATTGGGGATTAGAAAAATTATCCGATGCGCAATTAACCTACGCCGCCAGCGACGTTTTGTATTTGCACCAGATAAAAGAAAAATTAGAATCCATGGCAAATGACGAACAAAAAAAATGGGTGGCGGCATGCCATGAATTTTTATCAACCCGAGTCTTGCTTGATATACATGGCATGCAGGATGTTGATGTTTTTGCCCACCATTAACTTTTTTCTTCCCTTCATTATCAAGGCTTGTTTGTGATGCCTATTAAAAAACTTTTTACACCTATCGATGATGCTACCATGGGGCGGTTATTTTTGACGGCCTATCGCGACAGGCCGCTTGATAATAATATGGCGACCGCCGATGTTGTGGAAAATATTGCCGATCATGTTGCGTGGCGGGCGCGTTATAACCCGCGGGCGCGGCGGTTGATATTGCGTTATCAAAAAGGCGTGGCAACCATCACCCTGCCGCGCTTTACCCAGGAAACCCATGTAAAAAAATTTTTGCAAAATTCTTTGGGTTGGCTTTTGCAAGAAGTAGAAAAAGAAAAGAAATTTCAGCAAGACAATTGGCTGCAACATGGTGGCGCCATCAATATTTTGGGTAAGAAAAAAATACTGCAATGGATGACGGGCAATGGGCGGGTGAAGGATACGGGCGACAATATTGTGGTGCCCGCCCCACCGCGTCATCATGAAACCAAATTGAAAAAATATTTGTGGCGGGTTGCGGAAGAAAAATTCCCAGCGGTGGTGGAACATTATTGCCAAAAACTGTCCCTGCCCATGCCCGAGATTTCCATTCGCGACCCCAAAAGCCGTTGGGGCAGTTGCATCCAACAAAAACATTTTCTCTATGGCGATCGGGCGCGCATCATGTTGTCTTTTCGTTTAACCTTGGCGCCGCCGTTGGTGTTGGCATATTTGGCGGCGCACGAAGTTTGCCATTTGCAGGAATCCAACCATGGAAAAAATTTTTGGGATTTGGTGGCAAGAATTTTCCCCAATTACGAGGTTGCCGAAGAATGGTTAAAAACCGAAGGCAAAACCCTGATGAAACTTTTTTGATGGTTGCTACATAACAAATCGCCTATAGCGTTGATACAAACCCTATGAAAAATTTTTGTGGCCCAGAAAAATTGCGCGCCAAAATTGCCCGCGCCACCCAACAACCGCACGACCGTTATCTGTTCGCCCACGCGTTGGACGGGGTGATGGATCATTTACTGCCCATCAAATTATCGCCGAACAATATTTTTTGTTATAACCTTTTTGTTGATGGATTTCGTTGTGAAAAAATATTGCGGGCGCAATACCCCGATAGTATTATTGTCGAGCAAGACACCCTGCCGACCGAGGTTGATGCTTACGATGCCATCATCGATTTCATGAGCCTGCATTATGAAAGCGATGTAGCAAGCCGTTTACAACTTTATCATCGCGCCCTGAAAAAAAATGGTTTTTTCCAAGCCGTGGTGATAGGCGGCGAAGGGTTGGTAGCGATGGAACAATTAACCCAACGGGCCGAGGTGATGCTGGGCGAGGAACCCGCGCCGCGATTTTTTCCGCGCCACCAAGTAAGCGACATATTGCAAAGCCTGCACCAAGCAAAATTCACAGGTATTGTCGCCGATACCGACATGATGACCATCACCTATCAAACAATCGACAAATTATTGGCCGACATGCGGGCCATGGCTTTGACAAACAGTTTAGAAACCCTGCCCAGTCATTTTCAAGCCCCCAAAAAATTGCAGGCTATCATGACAAGTTGGCTGCAACAACACCCGCTACCCCTTGCCTTGGAACTTGAATTGCTTTATCACCATGCTATTAAGTTATCGTAATTTATAAAGGATTCATATATATTATCACCATGAAGATAAAAGAAAATTTTATTGATGCCATCGGCAACACGCCGTTGATAAAACTGCGCAAGGTTTCCGAAATGACGGGTTGCCATATTTATGGCAAGGCGGAATTTATGAACCCTGGTGGTTCGGTGAAGGATAGGGCGGCGCAAGCCATTATCGAGGATGCTTTGCAAACGGGCAAAATAAGGAAGGGTGGCACGATTGTCGAGGGCACGGCGGGCAACACGGGGATTGGCTTGGCCTTGGTCGGCAATGCCCTTGGTATCAAAACCATCATCGTTATTCCCGACAGCCAATCGCAAGAGAAAAAAGATTTTTTGCGTCTGATAGGTGCCGAGGTGGTCGAAGTGCCCACCACCAAATACAGCGACCCCAAACATTATGTTCACACATCGCGCCGCATGGCCGAGGATTTGGCCGACATGGGCGGCGCGCCCGTGTTATGGGCCAATCAATTTGATAACCTTGCCAACAAACTTGGTCATTATAAAACCACGGGGGAAGAAATTTGGCAACAAACCGACGGCAAGGTGGATGGTTTTATTTGTGCGGTGGGCACGGGCGGCACCTTGGCTGGGGTTGCCGATAAATTACGCGAAAAAAATAAAAATATAAAAATTGGTTTGGCTGACCCCATGGGCGCCTCGCTTTATAGTTATTACACAAATGGGCAGTTAACGGCGGAGGGGAGCTCGATAACCGAAGGCATTGGCCAAGGGCGCATCACCGATAACTTGGCGGGCTTGAAAATCGATTATCCTTTTCAAATAACCGACGGCGAGGCTCTACCCTATATTTTTGACCTGCTGCAGGAAGAAGGTTTGTGCCTTGGCGGTTCTGCCGCCATCAATATTGCGGGGGCCGTCAAATTGGCGGAAAAATTGGGCAAGGGGAAAACCATCGTTACCATCCTTTGTGATTCGGGCACGCGTTATCAATCCAAAATTTTTAACCCAACATTTTTACGCGAAAAAAACCTTCCCGTGCCTGGCTGGTTGGCATAATGGGGGATAGATCGCGGCTAGTGTTATCATGACCGACAAAATTATTTGCCGTTTCGCGCCCAGCCCCACGGGGTTTTTGCACGCAGGCAATTTGCGCGTTGCCTTGTTAAATTATTTATACGCGCGGCGCCATGGCGGACAATTTATTTTACGCATCGACAACACCGACACCGAACGGTCCAAGGCAACTTACGAAGAAGCCATCAAACAAGACCTGCTATGGTTGGGTTTTTCTTTTGACGCCATTTACCGACAAAGCGATAGGTTGGATTTTTATGCAACCGCGGTTGAAACCCTCAAAAAAAATGGCAGGCTTTATGCTTGTTACGAAACAAAGGAAGAATTGGAATTGTTGCGCAAAACGCAAGAGGCCAGTGGCCAGCCGCCGCTTTATAACCGCGCGGCTTTAAAATTAACCGCTCAGCAAATTGCCGCCTTTGAGCAGGCGGGGCGCAAACCGCATTATCGTTTTTTGTTAGAAGACAAAGACATGGCATGGCAAGACATGGGCAAGGGCGCGGTGCATTTCCCCAAAAATATTGTGTCCGACCCTGTTTTGTTGCGGGGCGACGGGGTGCCACTTTATATTTTATCGTCGGTGGTTGATGACGGTTTGATGGGCGTCAGTTTAATTTTGCGGGGCGATGACCACCTCACCAACAGCGCGGCGCAGATTCAATTGTTCGAAGCCTTGGGGTATAGGGTGCCGCGCCTGGCGCATTTGCCGCGCATGGTTGACGGCGCGGGCGGTAAATTATCCAAAAGGTTGGGCGCGAAATCTATCCGTGATTTTCGGGCGGAGGGGATCCACCCCCGCGCCTTGCTTGCTTATTTTGCGCATCTTGGCCTGGCCCAGGCCGCCACGAGCAGTGAAACGATGGACGACCTGATAGCCCATGTCGACATAAGCAAGTTTGGCAAATCGGAACCAAAATTTTTTGAAAATGATTTGCAAACCATCAATAAAAAATTCTTGGCGCAGGTTGATAAAACATCGGCGGACGAATTTTATGGCGCCGCCACCATGGGGCATATCACCGACCAGCAATGGGATAAAATAAAGGGCGCGGCCACAAGCCAACAGGACGTCATGGCGTGGCGCGAAATTTTGGGCGATGATTTTTTCCCCCCCGCGGGGTTGCAGGATGGCGACAAAGAATTGTTAAAAACCATGGCAACGTATTTGCCGCAAGACCTAACCAGTGAAACCATCAACGCATTTTTAGAAAAAATAAAAAACCTATCAGGAAAAAAAGGCAAAGAGCTTTTTCATCCCATCAGGTTGTCTTTGACGGGGCGGCTCGACGGCCCCACCATTGCCGATATTTTTTTGTTATTGGGGCGCAATAAGATTCTTAAACGTTGGCAAGCCATCGCCTAAAAAACCTCTATCAATTGCAGGTTGCCCGTGAATAACAAAGCGGTGCGAATTTTTTTATCGGGGTAGGTTAAAGACAACAATTGCCGATAACGCGCCATTTGCTGTTGATAACTGCGCGGCACTTGCGACAGATGTTGTATGTTAAGCGATGATGATTTGTAATCAAGAATTTTAACTTCGGTCGGGGTGACGACCATGCGGTCAACCCGCCCCATCATGGCTACCCCTTCGACCCATCCCATCACCTCTTGCTCCAAAAATATTTGTTGTTGGTCATCCGTGATAAAAACGCTTTGCCAATCGGGTGGTAATTTATCGGCTGTGGCATATATGAAGTCCAAGGTAGCCATGACTTCGTCCAGCACGCCCTGCCGCCTATCATGGTCGAGGTAAGCATATTCTTGGTTCAATATTTTTTCGGCTTGCGCCAATTGTTGCGCCTTGGGAATTTTGCTTAATCTTTGCAATAATCGGTGAACCGCCACACCGCGCGCCACATGTTCCGATGCTTCGCCTGCCGCGGTTGCCTCGGTTCTTTTGGCAAAGGGAGCCGCCGTTTTTTTATATTCGCCCTTGTCTTCTTGACTGGTTTGGTCGGGGGTGGCTTGCAAATAAGAAAAATTTATTTTGGTGGTTAGCCAATCATCTTCACCCGCGTTGCGCGTGGTGGGTGATGACACGGGTGCTAAAGATTGTGTATCGGGTGCATGGCTTTTCGTCACGGCGGGCATATCGCCATAGACAAGCCCGTCGTCATGTTCGTGGTGAGGCAGCTCAAGCATGGCGCGTTGGCATAGGTAATACCAACTTTTTTTATAAAGGGTCGCCTCGCCATCGTTGTTTTCTTCCGCCTGGTTTTTTCCAAACCCGCTGATAACCAAATAATTCTTGGCACGGGTCAGGGCGACATACAACAACCGATGCTCCTCCTGCATCGCCAAATCTTTTTTCTGCTGCCAAATTTTTTCTTGGCCTTCTTCCCTTTCTTCTTTTTTTGCCAAGAACAATATGGGTTGGTCGGGTTCGCGAATAAAGGCCTCTTCTTTTTTTCCCAAACGGTCGGGAATATAATCAAGCAAGAAAACAATGGGTGCCTCCAACCCCTTCGCGCCGTGGCACGTAATAATGCGTACCCCCGTTTTGTAATCCGCCGCCGCGTCTTTTTTTATTTGTGTATTATCATTAAGCAATTTATCAATCGCCATGGCCAGGTTGTTGATTTGTTTTTTTTCTAAATCAAGCAAGCGGTCAAAAAATATGTTCAATGTTTCCCCCTCTGCCATGCCCCACCGCGCCAACAACATGGCACGCCCCGAGGCGACAAAAGATGGCTGGCCGGTGGTTTGATGATGGCGATGCGGGCAGGGTTGTTGCAAGCCGTCATAAAAAAATTCAAAGGCGGTTTTTTGATTCACGGCGCGGCTTATATCATCCAGCCACTGCAACAATTTTTTCCACCATGGGTCAGGGTTGGTTGCGGCATGGGCGACCAGCGATTGGTATAACGACCCCGTGCGGTTGATAGCCATTGTTTCCAATTCGTCATAGGAAAGATTGCAAAAGGGCGAGAGCAACAGGTTCGCCAAATAAAAATCCACCCGTGGCATCAAGGCAAATTGGCCAAGGTTTATCATGTCCTTTACCAACCATTCGTCTTTTAAAATAATACGGTCGCGCCCCGCCACCATGACACCTATTTTTTTTAACGCCGCCACCAACGGCGGTTGCAAATATTTTCGTTCTTTGATTAACACCATGATGTCGCTGGCCTTCACCGCGCGCCCGACATTATTTTCAACAATCACGCCATGGTCGATATAATTTTTTATATCTTGCGCCACCGATTCGATATATTGTAATTTTTTTGATTTGTGATTTTCTTTTTCTTCGTAAGCTACAAAATTTTTTACCATAATTTGTGACGGCAATTGTTGGTGATGGGCGCGGTGCGAAGAATCCTCGCCCAGCGACAAGCGAAAATCGCTGCCCGCAAATACCTTATCCACGAATTCTAAAATATTTTTACCCGAACGAAAGGACGTATCAAACAGCAACGACAGAAAACTTTTATCAAAAACCCGATCCCATAATATTTTGTAATCGTGATAAGTTTTTATTTCAGCCCCCTGAAAGGCAAATATCGATTGCTTGCCGTCGCCGACTATCAAGAAGCTATAATCGCCGCGTTTTTTTTGCATCATGGTGAAACCATCGACGACATTTTTTATCACCTGCCATTGGCTGGGGCTGGTGTCTTGGGCTTCATCCAACAACAGGTGTTTGATGGCCCCCGCCATTTTATATTGCACCCAGGGGTGGATGTTGTTTTTATCGGCCAGCAAGTTTGCCGCCTTGATAATCAGGTCATTATAATCCAGCAAACCATTGGCGAATTTTATTTTTTTGTAATGGTCCGATATTTTTATCGCCAAGGCCAAAGCAATGTAGGATTGCCCCGCGATGGTGGCCTTGCTTATTTCGGCGTTGATGGCATCCACGGCTTGCGCGGTTGCCTCTTCCTGTTTGCTAAATTTTTTTCTTTTTGTTTTGTTAATCTTGCCATCCTTGGTGATAATATTTTGTTCGGTAAATGACGCCAGCAGTTCCGCCCTTTGTTTTTCTTTTGCCAACATGTCGGCCGCGCTTAACCAACCATGTTGCTTTTGCCACATGGCCAAATTATCATGGTGAAGCCGTTGGTGGTTTTCTAACGCCAGCGGGTCGGACAAATATACTTCGATTTTTTGCTTCAAAGCCGAATCGTTTTGCCAATATCTTTTCATCTCGCTAAGCAACGGTGCTACCTCCCCATCTTGGCGCAACAGGGTGGTTTCCATCGCGTTGTGCAATAATTTTTTTGCTTCATCTTCGTCGGCTAACTGGAATGCAAATGGCACGCCCGATTCCAACGGAAAATAACTTAACAATTGTTGGCAAAACCCGTGGATGGTGTTGATAACCAGGTTTTGTTTTTCATCCATCATCTGTAAAAAAAGCCCGCGCGCGGTCGTCATTTTTTTTCTTATCGCAACGCCTTCCCATTGCTCGCCGACAATATTTTTAATATCGGCTTCTAATTCTTTGTCGGGCTTCACCGTCCATTCTGCCAATTTTTTATTCAGGCGATTTTTAATTTCCGCCGATGCCGCGCGGGTAAATGTAATCACCAACAAATTATGTGGTTTTTGCCCCGACAACAACAAATATAATATTCGGTCAATAAGAACTTTGGTTTTGCCGCTGCCCGCCGATGCCGTTACCCAAACATAATAATTGGGGTCGATGGCGCGGCGTTGTTCGTCGGTTAAACGGGTGCTGTCACGCCCGTCCATCACGGCGACATTGCTGGGTGCTATGGTTTGATTTATCATGGATTTTTTTCTATGCTCCTTCGGGCGATTCATCGCCATCTTTTTCTATCACAATGCCGCTTGCCCATTCGCCTTCGCGGGCCAGCAAATCATAATCATTGTATTCTTGCCCCTCGACCGCGGTAAAACCAAATGCGGGGTTGTTAAGGTTGCTGACGATGCTTAATAATTTTTCTTCGGCTTGGGCAATCAATTCTTCATTGGTTTTGTTATTTTTTTTCGACTTGCTAAAATTTTCAACAACCGAATCGTCGCCGCGCAAATGCCAAAATTCTAATTCTATGGGTTGCGCCGCCGCGGTGGGGCTAATACCTGTGAAGCCGCCGCGGGTTGCTATCCACCCCTCCAGCGGTAATTGCAAACTCTCCCCCGCTTGGCGTTTGGTTTGCGTGGGCAGGGGCCCCGTTTTGTAATCAACAATATTGATACGACCATCGGGTTTTATATCTATCCTATCGGCACGGGCGGTCAGGGTAAAATGATAATCGGCAAGGCTTGTCGTTGCTTCGCCGTGAAATTCGCTCAGGATTTTGCCACTCGCATGATGCTGATATTCGCGCCAAAAAAAATCGCAGGTGGCGTAGAAGGCAGGTTGCCAAAAATTTTTCACCACCGCCAAATGTTGATAATCGGCCAATGCCCTGTCGCATAATTCGTAGAGGAAAACCAGTTCGCGCCCTTGATGCTGGCTGGCCTCGGCGGTGAATATTTTTAATATGTCATGCAACAATTTGCCTTTATCCCGCGCCAAGGTTGCCACCAAGGAATCGTCGCTTAAATCATCGGGCTTTGGCAATTTAAGAATTTTGTTGGCGTAGAGCCAGAAGGGGTTGGATTGAAATTTTTCTAGGCTGGTGACGCTTAATTTTTTGGGGCGCGCCGCGACCGCGGGTTGGGGGGCGGGCGGCGTGGTTGCCGCGGGTGATAAGAATTGGTTGCTTAATTGTTGATGCCGCGCCAACAAACCATACCATTGGGCGGCGCGTTGTTGCATGGCGGCTTGGGGATAGATGGTTAGCAAGGCTTCCAACCGTTGCAGCCAGCGCGATTTTTCGCACAGCACGCCATTTTCTTTTTCGCGGCTTAATAAAAAAACCTCGGGCGATAAAAAATTGGTGGCGAAGTCATGCGCGCTTAGCGATAATTTTTCTTCATCGTTGAGCAAGCCCCAATGACGGCGGACGGATTTTGGCAACCATGGGTCGGGGCTGCCCGTTGCGGGCCATATACCGTCGGTCAAACCCGCCAATATGGTTATGTCGGCTTTTAATAATCGTGATTCCAACGGGCCAACAATTTGCAACCGCGCCAATTGTAAAAAAGGTCGGTGGATGGTTTCCCCCGCCAACAATTCGTAAAACCAATCGTGCAATTCTTCGCGTTGCATAAAAAAAACATTATCTTCGCCTTCGGCAATAAAATGGTTGACGATGGTGTAAAATTTCTTTCCCGCACTGCTTGCCAATATATTGTCGCGGTCGTCCGCAATCGAATTGCGGGTGATTAGTTGGATGAAGTTTATAAATTCGCCCATCCATGCGGCGACCGATTTTGGTTGGCGGGTTTTTTCTTCGTTGCTTTGTAATACCACCATCATGGGCTCAAGCCACTGCAACAATTTTTTGCGTTGCGTGGCGTCCAATCTGTCGGGGCGGTTGCTCCCTGGTTCGCTGGGCGGGGCAATGATGGCGCGTTGTAATTTTTCCGCGGTTAAGTGATGGCGAATGGTCGGCAAAACATCCACCAGCAAATAATGAACAAATTGTTTGGTTTCGCTGGACGCGCCCGAAACCAGCGGCTGTAGCAAAAGATTTTTGAAGGTCGCCGCGGAAGGACGGCTGAAAAAAAGATTGGCGATAAAAACAAACATCCCCAACGGGCTTTGCCAAAATGGCACACCCGAACTATCCTCAACCAAAATATTCATCGAACGCAACACCAACAAAACCTCCCTTATCAATTGTTTGTCGCGCGCCACCAGGGCGATGGTGGGTTGTGAAGGATTTTTGACCGAATTGTTGGGCGCGGCGTCATTATTTCTTTCGTGGTTGATAAGATTTTTTTTGATAATCAGGGCTATCATTTCGGCTTCGCTGCTCCTATCGGGCAGGGTGAGCATGGTTACCGCACCCAGGGCGGTGGCGATATTTTTTTGTAAATTTTTATCATCGGCGCGTTGCAACCATGTTTTTATCGGCGGCAAGAATATCTCCGCCAGCAATTTTTCGCGCGCCAGGATATTATGGCCGATGGATTCATGGTGCAGGTATTTTACATCATTTTTCTTCACGCCCAAAAATTGCAACAAATCGACCATCGACCGTTGTGGGTGCACCAACGCCGATAAGAAAAAAGCCGAGTTTTTTTCCGATAATTTTTTTTCGATGCTTGCCGATGGCAAAACCGACGACGATAAAAAATCCCACACATCTTCGTCCATGTTTTTATCAAACCCGGGCAATATAACCATGCCATGGGGCAAGGTTAGCACCGATCTCATCAATTGGCGGGTGGTGGCGCGCGACCCCGTGGAACCCGCGATAATCACCGTGCCAGTTTGTTTGCCCGTGTGTTGCGCTCGTTGATAGGCATCGGCGATGGCGATAATCCGTTCATTCAATATTTGTTCGCGGTCCTGATGGCCACGTTCTTGTAAAATATTTTCATAACTGGGGACGACCAGGGTTAAGAAACGTAAAATTTTTTGCCAATGTTCGGCAAGGGTTTCCAGCAACGCTTTGCTGTCGGCATCGCCCATGGTGCGGCGGTTATTATCGTCCGCCTCATCGCCTATCAATTCTTCGTTGTTTAAAAAAATGCCTTTGGCAAATAATTCTTTCCTATCTTTTTGTGCAATGGTCAGTTCGTCTAAAAAACTTGCCAATTTTTTTGCCAACCCCAACAAATGCCCCGCGGTTAAATGGCGGTCGAACCCTTGGTGATAAAATTTTTGTATCAGGCTCATCAACAATTGCAAACGGCGTTCTTGGCTAATGGGTGATAATGCCCCGTCGCTTACAAAATCGTCATCGTCGCTGGTTATTTCTAAATCTTGGCTGTCGGTAACAATGTCGCCCAGCGAAATAATTTTGGGCATCAAATATCCGCCGACCAATTGTTCGTCCTGAACCGCCTGGAGCAACGCGCCCTTCACCACGCCGACACTGCGGCGGTTGGGTAAATACAATGTCATATCGGCCAGGGCGGCTTGCCAATTTTTTTTATCCTTTTCCAGGGCAAGGTTAAGCATCAGGCGGCTTAGCGACGCCGCAAAACCAAAACTGGCATGGATGGTAAAAACCCCGTGGGAAAAATGACGTTGTGGAGTGCCCGACATCTTAAAAAAAAACTAAAGGATTTTTAGCCAATTGACAAGCAAAACCCAAAGGGTATATAGTGGTAATTGATTGATAATTATTCATGTTATCGGTGTTGTTCTTATGACTACCATTTCTTCTTCCCCTTACAATGAAAAAACATTGGCTGGCGTTGCGCCGGCGGATGATTTTCATTTTGCTATCAGCGACCGCGCCCGCGATTATTTGGCACAAATGGTGGAGGTTAAGGCGGGGCAAAAATTTCGTATCATGGTTGAGGGGGGTGGTTGTTCGGGTTTTCAATATATATTTTCATTCACCGACCAGATGAATGATGACGATGTGGAATTTAAAAATGACGGGGTGACGGTGGTGATTGATAAAACATCTTTACCATTTTTGGCAACGGCGCAATTGGATTTTGAAGAAAAATTGATGGGTTCGTTCCTGAATATTAAAAACCCCAATGCCAAGAGTGGTTGTGGTTGTGGCCATAGTTTTTCTATCGAATGATAGACCATTGTCATGAATTTTTCGGTGGCCAGTTTCAATGTTAATTCGGTGCGGATACGCGTGCCATTGTTGGTGGGGTGGTTGGCGCAAACCAAACCCGACGTATTATGTTTGCAAGAAATAAAATGTGAAGAAAAAGACTTCCCCTTGATGGAATTGCAACGGGTGGCGGATGGTTTGGATTATGATATTTTTATTTTGGGGCAAAAATCATACAATGGGGTGGCGACATTGGTGAAAAAAGAACATGGCGCAAAACTTATCACTAACCAATTACCGAACGACCCACCCACCAAAACCCACAGCCGTTTTATTGACATCATGGCGTGCGGCATACGCGTTATTAATATTTACGCCCCCAACGGCAACCCCGTGTTTGACGAACATGGCAAGCACCATGAAAAATTTATGTATAAGTTGGATTGGTTAAGTGCGTTGCATGATTATGTGGCGGGGTTAATAAAAAATGAAACCCCGATGGTGATGGTGGGTGATTACAATATTTGCCCCGAAGATATTGATTGTTACGACCCCGAAAAAATGGCGGGCGACGCGTTGTTGCAACCGCAATCGCGTGCGGCGTTTCGCCGTTTGCAAGCCATGGGGTTGGTCGATTTATTCCGTGCCCACCACCCGGGCGAACCCATGTGTTATACATATTGGGATTACACGGGCGGGGCATTTCAAAAAAACAATGGGTTGCGTATTGACCATTGTTTGGCGACCGCGCAATTGGCCGACCGCATGACCGACATCATGGTTGACGCCGCGCCGCGCCACGCCGAAAAACCATCCGACCACACCCCCGTGGTGGCAAGGTTTGGGATTTAACTGGCGAATGCCTAGAAACCCCTAGGTGGTGAAACAGGCTTTTCAGATTTTTGGGGGCTGGGGCTGAGGTCTAGGGCGGTGGTCAAAGGGCATAGGCCCACCAGGACGAGGGGTAGCAAATAAATTAGTCATTTGTAGTTTAAGCATTTTGTATATTACTTATAATTGTAATTATAATTACTAGCGCAATAAAAATAAAGAAAAAAGTAAATATCATTTTATTATTTTTTGAACGAATTATACATAAATCTTCTATTCCCTCTCTAAATTTATTTAGAATTTTAATCTCTCCATCTAAATACGTATTCCAATCGGTTTTGTTTAAGATGTTTTTATCAGCTTGAGGAAAGGTCGCGGAAACCATTTTAGAAGTGATATTTTTATTAATTAGACAAAATATAGCAATTAAAACAAGCAACATGATAGCCATTAAAATACTTAAAAAACATGATAAATAGCAAGGCGTCCCCTTCTTAATAATTTCCATAACCTGTTTTATATTATTTGTTGCAAAACCTGCAACTGCCAATGTAGAAGCCAGAGCCCAATAAGTAGTGGTCATCTCTTGAGTTGACCTATTAATATAAGTAGAAACTACCAATTCGATTGCCTTAATGGCGTGCTTCTTTAATTCTATTTTATCTTCTTTCCGAGTCATAAAGCATTAATTATTTTTCAGGTGGCCGAGGCGTATTCTGTGGTGGCCAATGGGGTGGAGAAGAAGGGGTAGGCTGAGGCGGGGTAGGGCGAGGAGATCTATCGCGGACAGGCGTATCGCTGAAAGGCATACTGCGGCCATCAGAGGGTCCAGGTCTATTAGTATCTCTAGCCATTATGCTTTTATATTAACTATTTTACTCTTTTAAATCAAGCATATTTATTAAAACAGCTTCAAATAACCGCAATATTATTTCTTCTTGATTATTATACGAGCATATAATCTATTTTAGGGAAAATAAAACCCGCGGTAAAACGCGCCCCGTTCTTAGCTCCCCGATTTCGTCCAAGCTGCAAATTCTTGCAATTTGTGCAATGCCTTGCCGCTTTCGATGGCGTGGCGGGCGGCGGCGGTGCCATCGACCAAATTGTTCACCATGCCCGCCACGGTTAACGCCGCGGCGGCGTTGTATAATACCGCGTCGCGAAACCCGTTAAATTGTTGTTGGTCTTTGCTCGGCGTGTTGCGTAGCAAATTCATCATGACTTGCGCGTTGTTGGCGGGGGTGCCGCCCCTAATGCTTGACAATGGGTGGGTGGGCAACCCCGCCATGTCGGGGGTTATGGTTTCCATGCTCAATATGCCGTTTTGCAATTTGACAACATGGCTGCCGCCGCTGATAGATAATTCGTCAAGCCCGTCATCGCCATGGGCTATCCACACCGCCTTCGCCCCCAAATTTTTTAACACCATCGCCATGGGTTGCAACCATTTTTTGTCATACGCCCCCAACAAATAAAACATAACCGATGCAGGGTTGGTAAGGGGGCCCAAAATATTAAATATGGTTTTTATTTTTTGCTCGGCCAATAATTTGCGCGCGGGCATAACATGGCGCGTTGCGGCGTGGTGTTTGGGCGCGAATAAAAAAGCAAAGCCCAATTTGTCTATCCCTTCCTGAACCCGTGGCAAGGGATAATCGATGTTGATACCCAATTCCTGTTGCACATCGGCCGTGCCCGATAACGAAGTAATGGCGCGATTACCATGTTTGGCAACGGGCAAACCCAACCCCGCCACCACCAAACTGGCGGCGGTGGAAATATTCAACGTTCCCTTTAAATCGCCACCCGTGCCCACAATGTCAATCGCCGTGGCGGGTGCGGTTATCTTGGCCGCATGTTGGCGCATAACCCGCGCCGCGGCGGTTATTTCATCGACCGTTTCACCCTTCGCGCTTAGGGATTTTAAAAACGCCACCATGTCATCCACCGCCACGCCGCCGTTCATCATGCTGTCAAACGCCGTGGTCATCTCGACCATATCAAGGTCCGCCCCGCGCCGTAATTTCGCGGTGAAGTCGGTCAGGCCAATAGTGGTTGTTGTTGTTGCGTTCATGTATTTTCCCTTATGTTTTTCCCTTATGTTTTTCCCTTATGTTTTTTCCCTATGTTTTTTATGGCGCGGTCATGGTTATTGATGTCGCGCAAATGTTAAAAAATTATTGACGATGTTCGATCCCTGTTGCGAATAATAACTCTCGGGGTGAAATTGCACCGCCGCCATGGGCAATGTTTTATGTTGCACCGCCATGACTTGGTTGTCGTCGCAACTTGTCGCGGTGGCCAACAATTCATCGGGCATGGTTTGCACCGCCAAACTATGGTAACGGGTGGCGTCAAATTTGGTTGGGGTGTTTTTAAACAACCACGCATTATTATCGCATGCAATGGTGGATACCTTCCCATGGCGCGGCGGTTGATAGGTGGCGACCGCACCGCCGAACGATTCCACCATGGCCTGCAACCCCAAACAAATACCAAACAGCGGGCGTTTCGCCGCCGCCGCCGCCGCGATTAATGCCAGCGAAATGCCAGCCTCCCTCGGCGTGCAGGGCCCAGGCGAGATGAAGATTCCTTGGTCGGCGATGGTGATAGCCTCCCCCACCGATATTTCATCGTTACGCTTAACAATCAATCGGTCGGCAACCCCGCTTGCACCCAACAAATGAACCACGTTGTAAGTAAAACTATCGTAATTATCTATTAATAAAAACATGGGCTTATTAATATAACCGTCATTATCGCGAGTCAAGATAATACAATTATTATTATTTATAATGCCCAAATTATCGGCATGGCGTGGGAAGGAAGGGCGCGGGCTGGCAAAGTTTTTTGGGCGATGCCCGCGATGGTTATTTTATAACGCCCTGTTTTTTCAGGTCCATCATCGTGCGCTTCACGCCCTCCTTCAATGTATCCACCAAGAAGTCGATTTGTTCTTGCTCAATCACCAACGGCGGCGACATAACGCACAGGTTGACAATCGGCCGCACAATCAAACCCAAATTGTAACAATGTTCATCCACCATCAGCCCAACACCACGGTCAAGTTTTAACAGGCCGTTGTCATCCTTGTCCGACTTCCTGTCCGCTACCAATTCGATACAACCCAACAACCCCTCGCCCCGCACATCGCCAACAATGGGAATCTCAAACAATTCGCGCAACCGTTTTTGGAAATAGGGCACGGCCTCCCGCACATGGGCCAACACATTTTCTTTTTCCAAAATTTCTAAGGTTTTTAAACCCGCGGCGCAAGCCAAGGGGTTGCCAGAAAAAGTAAAGCCCGAAGTGAAAACCGCGCCCTTCTGCCCGCCGATATTCTCCGCCCCCGCAATTTTATTATAAATGGCGTCAGAAATAAACAACGCCCCCATGGGCACATAACCACCCGCGATTGATTTGGCGGTGGTCATAAGGTCGGGGGTGATACCAAAATAATCCTCAGACGAAAAAACATGGCCCATGCGCCCAAACGCCGTCACCACTTCGTCAGAAATATATAGGATATTATTTTTTTTACAAATATCGCGCATCGCCTTTAAATATCCTGGTGGCGGCACAATAACCCCACCCGAAGCCTGGATAGGCTCGGCAATGAAAGCCGCAATGTTATCGGCACCGTGGGTCGTGATAAGGGTTTCAAATTCTTTGATACGCTCTTGCAAGAAAGCCTCGGCCGACATATTTTCTGGTTTGAAATACAAATTGGGTGCTTCCAAAAACAATGCCAAATGGTTGGCGCTATCCATGAATGGGCGGTCGCGTTCGCGCCCCGTGATACCCTGGCAAAGATAGGTTGCGCCATGATAACCCTTTTGGCGGGCAACAATTTTTTTCTTATTGGGTTGGCCCAACAAATTGTGATAAAAAAATACAAACCGCAAAGCGGCGTCAACCGCCTCCGACCCTGAATTGGTAAAGAAAACATGTTTCAAATCGCCAGGCGCGCGCTTGGCCAATTCGGTGGCAAATTCGATAGCGATGGACGACGCCATGGTGAAGGGCGAATAAAAAGCTAGCTTGTTGGCTTGGGTAACGATGGCATCAACAATATCTTTTCGGCCATGACCAAATGGCACGCACCACATGCCACCAGGTGCGTCCAATAATTTTTTTCCATCTTGGTCATAAACATAAACGCCATCGCCACGTTCTATCATGCTGCGCTTATTGCGGCCCGCATATTCCATGAATTCCCATGGATGAACAAGATGATGATTATCGCCGTGCCATAATTTTTCTTTTTTTTCGTCAGAAAACGGCGGGTTATTATGTAACAAATTATTCATATATTTTTATTTTCCCAAATATCTTTTACCATATCAAATGAATAAAAAATAGCAAGAAAATTATGCCAGCAACAATTTCGTTTCCGCTTGTTGGGGTGATGATAAAATTTGATTTTTTTCGCCTTCCTCAATCACGCGACCATCGGCCATCACCAATATTCTATCGCTCAGGGCGCGGATGACATGAATGTCGTGGCTCACCAAAAGATAAGCAATGCCATGTTTTGCTTGCAACATTAATAACAATTCTATCATACCGCGCGCCGTGCTTTTGTCTAAGGCCGAGGTAGGCTCATCCAACAACAATATTTTTGGGTTGAGGATAAGGCTGCGCGCCAGCGAAACCCGTTGCCGTTGCCCACCCGATAATTCATGGGGATAATGATGCCACAGGTTGGGGTGAATGCCGACCGCGGTTAATAATTCTTCGGCCCTTTCTATGGCCGATTGCCGAAGCGATTTGGTTAATTGTTTATCTTGAAATAACCCTTCGGCAACCACATCCACAATCACCTGGCGCGGTTGCAACGATGAAAAAGGATCCTGAAAAACCACCTGCAAATTTTTGCGTGCCTGGCGCAAATTTTTTTCTGATAAAGTGAGCCAATCATTGTTGGCGAAGGCTTCCGCCGATACTTGTCCTTGCGGTTTATCGCCAATATATGTTTTATCCTTGCCATCGGTGGCGATTAATATTTGCCCCGATAAATATTTTCTAGGGTATAGGCATAACAAAGATTGGCATAGGCTGCTCTTGCCCGCGCCCGACCGCCCGACGACCCCTATCGTGTTGCCCGCCGTCAGGTGAAGGTTGATGTTTTGCAATATTTTCTTTTGGCTTGTTTTGCTGCCTTGCCAAAAAAATCTAGGCTTACTAGCGACGGGCAGGGTTAGCGATAAAGATTTTGCCATCAACACGGTGGGGGTGGGTTGGTGGGTGGTTTGTTTTTCGGGGTAATTCATTTTCCAAAAAACCTTGCCCGCATTTGTTTTGGGACTGGTTAGCAGTTCATGGGTTGGCCCCTGTTCTATCACCTTGCCATTTTTTAATAACAATAGTTCCTGGGTTAGGTCTTCCAACCCCAACAAATCATGGCTGATATAAATAAGCGACAGATTTTTTTGCTTGATAATTTTTTCCAATAATTTAAGCAATTGTTTTTTAATATGTTGGTCAAGGGCGGTGGTGGGTTCGTCGGCAATCAATATTTGTGGTTCGCCCGCCAACGCCATGGCCAACAAAATACGTTGCTTTTGCCCGCCCGATAATTGATGCGGATAACGCTGCCAAAAATCATGGTTGATATCAAAAATGGGCAGTTCCAATTCAGCGCAAAGCCCCGCCATAAAATTTTTATGTTCGTCATTCAACGCGCTTAAGCCGCGGCTGGCAAACATCGCCGCGGTAAATTGCTTGCCCACGCGATGCAACGGGTTCAATGCCGAATGGGGTTCTTGGAACAGCACGCCCATTTTTGCGCCACGAAATTTGGCGCGGGCTTGAAAATCGGTGGTGGCGGATTCTTCGCCAAAGCAAGTGATGCTGCCCGTGCCGATATAACGTTCATAGGGCGACAACAAACCAGGGATAAGCATGGACAATAATGTTTTGCCCGCCCCCGATTCGCCAACCAAACCAACGCCGCTGCCCGCGGCTAGGTCGAACGAAATGTTGGAGAGGAGATATTTGATTGTCGAATTTTTTTTGAGTGACAAAGAAAGATTCTTAACCGATAAAATATGTTTCATGCTGGGCAGGGTCATTGGTAAATAAAAATGTCAAAAAAAGCGATATTAAACATCGCCCATATTACATCAAATGGTGGTTGATTCCAAAGCATAAAAACCATCGCCTACTATCGCCCACCATTGCCCACTATTTCCCGTGGCGACGCGTTAATAATAAATTCTAACCCTTGTTAGGTTATGGCTCTTGGTCGCGGCAACCATGGCGAGGTGGCATAGCATCGAAGTTGCGATAGAGCGCGGTATAAAGAATAAGGCCTCATCCCCTTGATGAAAAAGATAAATGGTTTTGCTTAAAACATTCAAACGATAAAAATTATGTGGCGTGGTTTCATGATGCGCCCCATTCAATGGCATGGCGATGAAGGAGCTAAGGAATTCATGCAATGGTTTTTTGCCACGCGCACGCAACAATTGCCACCCCGCCCCGACAGGGTGGATAAATGGGCTGGCCATGGCCTGGCGTTGCTTGGCTTCTTCGCTATATTCAAATCCTACCACGCCATGGTTTTCGCTGGCGCGGTAATTGTCAATGTAAACCATGGCTTCGGTATCGCACAAACGCATGGTCAGCATCCCCGATTTTTTCATGGCCAGCGATGATTGATAATATAGACCAGGGTGGATAGCCGATAAGGGTTGGGGTGCCTTTATTTTGCTCAATAGCCCGTTGATGAATTTTTCGGGGTTGGCTTCATCAAGCGGGCATGACAACAATTTTAAAGCATGATGATGCAGGGGTTTTAACCCCTCCAACAAAATACCATGCGACATCACCGAACTGTCAGATTGACTATTGTCAAAAAAATCAGCGGGGTTGCCATGGTTGTCGCGCCCGCGATCTTGGTTATCAAGCCCTGCGAAGCCTTCGTGCCAATAATCGCCACCGCTTAATAATATAAGCGGTGAAACGGGTTGGGTGTTTGATGATGGTTTTTGTGTCATGTTGATATTCCCTTTATTCTTTTTCGTTTGGTATGCCCAATTGATGATAGGGCACCACCACCGCCGATTGATAATTTTTAAATAGGGGGTCGGCTATCATGACCTCCTTGCCAAATGGGTCTTTCCATTTTCCCGATAATGGGTCTAGGCTGGGCATAAGGTAACCCATGGCAATATATTGTTTGCGCACGGGGCAGTAAGAAGCCGTGGTGATATGACCAATGCCATGGCCTTGGGATAGCGGTTCCTTGTCTATTTCTTGGACAATGCTTCCCTCCCTTATGACGCCGCGGTGCTGCCCCGTTTCGATGGCGGATGCCCCGCCCATGGTCGCAACAAACCCACAAAGCCGCGGGCGATTTTTTTGCAACAACCCATGTTGCAACATTTGCTCGCGCCCCGCAAATTTTTCTGCTTTCATTTTTTCTTCAAGCCTCATGTCCTGCAGGGTGCGGGTGCCGTCAATCTCTCCCGCGCTGCCATGGGCGCTGTCGCCCTTTAACAAACGCCAATAATCAAGCGCGGAATAACCCAAAGCAAAGGGGCGTATTGCCGCCGCCTGTAAGATCGCGCCGACCGTGGGGGCGGGGGCGACCTTCTGCTTATTTTTTTTCTCGACTTGTTGAGCAAAGGGCAGGCTGCTAGGCGCGCTATCTTCCTCGCTTAAAGTTGCTTGCCACAGGGCTTGATAAAGCCCGACGGCTTGATGGGCGGCGCAGGTTATTTCAATATCACCAACTTGGCCGCCGATATAATAACTAGGCAAGAGGCGACGCCGTAATAAATAAAACCCTATACCATGCCAATGGATGTAGCGATATTGATGCAACGGCAAAGCATCGACCAACAGTTGCCGCGCGGTGTTTTCACATTTTTCTTTTTGCTCCCCGTCAAACAAACGCGGCAAAGTAAAATTCTTGCCGAAAGTTTTTTCTAACAGATGGTTGTTTAAAAATTGGCTGGTAAAAATAGCAACGCCGCGCCCCACCAAACGAATGGTGGCCCATTGTTCGGTATCATCCACCACCGCGACAGCAAACCCATGGGCGCGCGCCAATGATTTGATAAGGGTCACAATATGATTATTTTCGCGCGAGGCATTGATGCCCGTGGCACCAAGCGGCAGGCTAAGCAACACCGACCCATCGCCCCTTATGATATAACGGCCACGTGCTATGATAAAACCATCCTGGGGGTTAAGCATGGTTATGGCGCCAACGCTGTTTAATTTACTTTGATTAAGTTTGGTGGCGGATAAGAATTGCAAGAAATCGATTGCTTTTTTTCCTAGCAAACTGACGCTTATCACGTTCGAACCATCGACGAAACCAAGCCCATCCATGATGCGTTCTTTTTCTTCCATGATGGCGCCCATTTTTTCATCCCCCTCGTGATAAGGGTAATGGTCGGCAATTTTTTTGCCGTCTTGCAATAAACAATAGGCACCATGGTCGTTGCTGATATTATTTTCGGGGTGCATGATAACATCAAAAAATTTGGGGCGATGCGCCAATGGGTAAAGCGGCGTTTCGCCCCTGATGGTTGATTGATTAAAAAACCTGCGACCATCCAGCGGCAGCGAGGCCAAGCTAGCCAGCGTCGTCGGGTAAGCCAGACCATGCAATTCATCAAATATATTATTTTCTTTGATGATATTGGTCATGGTATCGGTTGCGCCAGGGTTATTGTTTTTACCCGCGCCCTGCGATTCAGCACGCGCCCCCGCGAATCTAAGACTGCCCGATATTTCTTGCGCCTTATTTTCATAAAGATGCGCCAAGCCCAAAGCCAAAGAACCGATACCGCGGTCAAAACCAAAACCCAATTTGCTGTAATGTTTCAAACCAAAGGGTGTGTGATAACCCGCCTGGAAAGTATTATGAAGGTGTTTTAATTTGATATCATATTGGTAATCAATAAAACCATGCCGTCCCAAACTGTCGGCATCGGGCAAAAAACGATAAGGCATAATGCTGAAACCACCATGATAAACATGGCGGGGTTGGGTTGTTAATTGTTCGGCATTTTTTTTGCCATATAAAAAATCCTGCACCTCTTGGGCGACAGTTTGCGCCATGGCGAGTAGTCTATCACCTTCGGGTGATTTTTTAGCTTTTGGCTTTTGCTTTGTTTGTTCGCCCGATAGGCCATGGGGCATGCAACCACCCACCGAGCCAACCAAAAATACTTGGGGTGGCCAAAATGCTGGCAGGTAGCATTGCAACGCGTCCGACCAAATAAGATAATCCCCCTCCTTTTTATTTTTGGGCAATAGTTGGGTAAAAAGATTAAGCCGCGGTTGAAACCCGCCGCTGACCAGCAGGCAATCGCTGTTAAAAATTTTTTCGGTTTCGGCGGATAATGCTTCGTCGGTTTGGTCGGGGCGCGCCAAAATAATTTTGTTGGCGATGGTTTCTTCTTCCGTGCCTGCGGCATTTTTATTTTTGTCGTTTGGTGCCGTGCCCCCTGTTGCACCCCCTGTTGCCCCTCCTGTCGCGCCCGCCACGGGGTTATGCAATTGTTGCACCGCCAAAAGCGACGCCACATTGGGGTTATCTGTCCTTACCACCCGCCCCAATATTTTTGCCACCTTGCCAAGGCTGTTGGGAAAGATGGACGGCGCGGCCTGGTTATAAAGGGCGCGGGCGCGCTTGGGATAATAAAATTCATAAACCGTGACGCCAACCTGCTTGGCCAAGTCTAGCAAATGCGGCGCGATTTTCTTTCGAATATCAACCACCGCCGATATAGCAACCCCCGCGGCATGCAAATAACCTAAGCGATAATAAACACTATCATTGTTGGTTATCACCACCGCATGGTTGCCAGGCTTCACCCCATGGGTTGCCAACAATTTAACCGCGTTATCAAAACCCACAATACCAGGCAGGTCGTTGTTATCAAACGGCAACATGACCTCGCTCTTACCCGTTGCCAAAATAATGGCACGGCTATGAAAAATATTTTTTCTCTGTTGCCACAGGAAATGACCTAACTTGCTGGCATCGGTTGCGTGGTGGCTAACCGCCACAACCTCAATAATTTTTTTATCATGTGCCGTTTCTTTTTTGCTGGGGGTCAGGTCGCGCAAGTCCTTGGCGTGGGTGGCGGTGGTGTTAAAAAACCACGTGATGCGCGGGTCAAGGTAAAATGGCTTGCCGCCTAATTTGCTTGATGCCCCAGGTTTTGCCCCTGCCTTGGATCCTGCCGTTGCTAGGGGGTGGGTGCCCATCATGTTGGCCATGGCAACGGCTTCCGAATCGCTGGTTACCACCATGATGGATAATTTTTGTTTACCAATCTTGGCCAGCAACTGTTGCAAAACAACCGCCGTCGCGCGGCCACCACCGACTATCAATATATCGCCATGGTGATGCGCCTTATCTTGCAACACGGCATAGGCAGGGTCATTGCCAAAAGATTGAAAAGCAGGATTAACCAGCGGCGCGGGGGCATAGCCCATCATTTGACGCAAAAATTTATCCCAAAACCCGCCACTGGCACCGATGAATTTTTTGCCCGCAAAACTATTCATCAAGCCAAGCGAGCGATGTTCGCCCCGTTGCTTAGAAAGCGAGGTTTGCGGCATGAAGGCCTTGGTCATGAAAAGTGGTTGCGGCATGGTGGAGAGGGGGGCGGAAAGAGCCTCGCGCGTTTTATTAAAAAATTGTGAGGAAGAAAATTTGTTGGGGTGGCGCGTGCGATAAAACTTCATGCCGTGCGAAAGCGGCAAGCTAGCCACCGCGATGGCGGGGTTAAACCCATGATGCTTTTGTTCGCCCACCATGACAAAGCCATTGCTTTCATAAAAATGGTTGCCCAACATGCCGCGTGGCCGATGATAAAGCAGCGAGCCCGCCAAAAAACTTTCTTGATTGGCAAGCAACGCCGCCGCCACATGATCGCCATGCAAGGCATGATATTTTTTGTTATCAAGGAAAAATTCTATCGGCCGCCGCGCGTCAACCGCCAAACCAAATGGTCGACCCTTGCCAATATGCTGGGGGGCAAGGCGTAACGAATGCCGCGTGCCCTCGGCGACCGTGGGTTGTTTGATGGGGACGTCCTTTTTTATTTTCATTTTTTTATACTGCTTTTTCATAAAGAAATTGTCCTTTAACAAAACGTTGAAAACCATAATCGGCCGCCGCGGGGTGGGGTTGGTTGGTGGCGATTAAATGCGCCATCGCCATGGTGGCGGCGGGTGCCATGGCGAAACCATCGCCATCAATGCCGCTGATGATATACAAATCCTCTTTGTTAAAAAATTTATCGATGATGGGGCTACCATCAAATGACGACAAAAATGTTTGATGCCATTGGGTAAGGATCTTGACCCGTGCCAGGGCGGGTAATAATTGCACCGCGCCACGCGCCAATTCCTGTTGGAGAAGGCTTATGTCGTCGATGTCATCAACATCTTCAAAATGGGAAAAAATATTGGCATCGCGCGCGCCATTGGCCATGCCCAATTTGGTTGGCGGGCGGCGCATAAAAAACCGCAGCCAGATATTGCCCAATTCCGCCTGCCCTATATAGGCCGAGCCAACCCCGCCCGACAAATTTGCCGCCCCACCGATAGGCATGGGGAATTGAATAATTTTGTTCAACATGGGGGATAGGCTTTCGGATAACAACTCAACCTCCTGCGCGGGCAGGAAAGGATAAATATTGGCTTGGTCTTTGTTGTTCTTGGGCATGGTTTGACCAAAATAAGAAGTTAGTTCCTTGGCGAAAAATTTTTTTATATCGGGCGCACGGGCGAGAAGGTTGGCACCACCATCGGCCATCGCCAACACAATTTTTTGCCCCCGCAATTCATGAACCTTGCCGTTTTTGACCACCTTTACCCCCACCGCGCGGCGACCTTGCTGATTAAAAACAATATCTTTCATTTCTACCCGTTCGATAATTTTTACGCGGCGTGGTGATAACCCATGCCAAAAAGCATAAAACGCCGCCATGGGGTTAAAAAACCCCGCCCGCCCCTGGTGAAGGCTGGCCAAGATAGAAAAACGCGCGGTGGCAGAAAAATCGAGCAATGGCAACAAACGGCGCATTTCCGCCAATTCCAAATAATCGGCATCGATACCATGCAAACGCATGGCGTTGCCACGGTAACGCGCGGTCTTGATCATTTTGTTATTTAAAAGCAATTGTATCAACCCCAATTGCGACAACATAACATTGTAGCCGAGGTCGCTGCTCAAGTTTTCCCATAATTTTAGGTTGATTTCAAAAAAACTGGTGTTGGCACCCGTTTGATAATTGGCGCGCACCAAGGCGCATTGCCGATTTTTAATATTGGCACCCAAACTATCGGGGCTGACAATCAGTATATTATCGGCATCATGATCTTGGGACAGGTAATGGGCCAGCGCCAACGCCATGGTGTCGCCGCCGATAATAATTACCGAATGGTTTTTTTTCGCTAATTCGTCCGTCGGCTCGTTGCTTATCAGGTATTGCTGAGGATAAGGGTGCATGTTAGGAAATAAAAAATAAAAATTACATTATTTCTATAACAGGCTTCAGCCAATTTTCATAGTCCGTGTTTTTTTGTAATTTTATCATCGCAAGGTAGGGCAATTGGCAAGTCATCGCCTTGGCAAAACCATCATGAAGGTTGCTTGGCAAGGCTTCTCCTTTTCCTTGTGAATAAAAAAACGCCAGCAAAGCCCGCAACACACCATCATGGGCGATAAACACCATTGTTTTTTTTGCGGCCTGGGCGGGGCTTAGCCACGCCATCATGGCCTTGGTGCTACGTTGGTAAAGGTTAAAAAAACTTTCGCCTTCGCCATCATGGTTGGGCGGTGGTGCCTGGTTGATGTAATCTTGCCAAAATATATCATATTGTTGTTTGTCATGTTGTTCGATGTGGTTATAGGTCAAACCCTGCCACTGGCCAAAATGTTGTTCGCGTAAATTTTTATCAACATGAAGGTTGGGTGGTAAGAGATTAGGTTGATGTTGTTTGATATGGCGAATTAAAATATCAAATGTTTGGTTAACACGGCCTAGGTCTGAACCCGCAAAAAAAATATCCCTGCCTTCCCTGCCGTTTGTTTCGCCCATTGCGATGGTGCGAGCCAGGTGGTCATAACGTCCCTGGCGCGTGGCATTCCATGTTGTGGTGATGGGGTAATCAAGTTGCCCCAAGATAATACCTTGGCTCGGCCGTCCCGCCTGCTCATGATGGGGCGGAAAAACAACTTGGTCGTGGCGGATAAGGAATATATTGTCGATAAGGGGGCTGATGTTCATGTTACAAATAATTTTTATAAAAACCTATTACCTTGCGGTGCTACAATTTTTTAGCTATGGATGTCAAATGTCACATGATGGGTGCGATGGCGGAGTGGTGACGCAGAGGTCTGCAAAACCTCGTACGCCGGTTCAATTCCGGCTCGCACCTCCATCATTTTATCACAGGCTTGGTCTATGATGAATAACCACCATGGTTGGCGTTACATTATCATGTAAAGTTTTTTCACCGTTTCATGCACGCGGCATGTGCCACGCCAATCCTTCGGGAACAACGCAACCGTGTCGGGCATGATTTCAATCACTTCGCCGCTTTCTTCATGGGTGTAGGTTGCCCGCCCCGCAATAAAATGACAATATTCGTGGCTGGTAACATGGCATTGCCAATAACCTGGGGTGCAGGTCCAAAAACCACATTCGGCAGTAAGCCCAGGTTGCGGGTTGGCTTCGCGGTGCAACAACAAACCCGCGGTGCGGCTTTCGCCTTCGACCATCGTGGGGATAATGCCCCAATCTTTTAACGCCGTCGCCGCCAGCGGGTTGCGCAACATCAAATGATGTTTGGGCGTTGTTGCTTGCGCCTCGCTCGCCGAAAGCATGTATGTAACCTGGAGCGTTTCTTCCACCACGGCTTCGCCCTGCCACCCCGCGGGGAATAACAAGGCATCATCTTTGCCTATGGTTGCTTCGTCTATATCGCCGTTGGTTTTATCTTTTTTGTAAGTGGCTTTGCCGCCCATCACCCATAAAAATTCGTTGCGCGGCACGCTAAGACGCCAACGCCCTGGCGTGCAATGCCACAAACCAACCTCGGGGCGGCTGACGGGGGTTTTCCATAACAGGCGACCATAAGAATGTGAAGCAAGCCCGCCAGCATGGGGCAGGGCATTCGGTTGCGCGCCCCAATCAACCAAGTCATTATATTCAGCAGCATGATGAATATGCGGCGCGGTGGAAAGCAAATTGGTCATGAAGGGCGATAGGTAAGGGCGTGATGCCGTGAAGCGATGGTTAAAAAATGAATTTATAATAATTGTGCAAGCAAGGCCGCGGCCTTTTCTGGCCCAGGGTTGGCTTGCATCATGCGCGAAGTTTTGGCCAGGTTGGCGGCGATTGTTTTGTCGGTCAGCATGGTGGCAATGGCCGAGGTCATTTGCTGTTCGGTCCAATCATAGCGATGCAGGGTTAAGCCATGACCAGTTTCGGCAACGCGGGTGGCGTTGTCATGCCCATCCCAAACATAGGGCAAAATAATGGCGGGCTTACCGAAATAAAGACATTCGGTGAAGGAATTGTTGCCACCATGGTGGATGACACCATCAACCTGGGGAATGACCGACGGTTGGGGGAACCATTTCGCCACATGAACATTGGCGGGTATATTTTGATATTGGTCGATGTAATCCCCCACATTGACCAGGGCACGATAAGGCAACTGCCCCATCAATGTTATCAGCCGTTGGAGCAAAGCCGTGTCGCCCGCGCCCAGCGAACCAAAAGAAATATAAAGCAATGGCTTTTCTTGGGGTTTGTCTTGATTTTTGCTGAATACAGGCAATTGATAATCGGCTTCTTTTCTGACGCAACCTTCCAAATATTGGAATCGCTTACTATCCAGCGGGTTTTGCCTGTTGAATTTTACCGCGGTCGGATAAAGCAGCAGGTTGAGGTAGGGCGAGGCTTCAAAAAATTGCCCCACGGGGTAGGGTGGCTCGCCATGGTTTTGTAAAAACTTGTTAAAATCATCGTGGATGGGTTTCATCACTTGGTTAAAATGGTCTTCAAATTTTTTGAAACCCGCTTTGTCATGTTCGCTGCAACCCGATAAATGGGGCGGGATCATGGGGTCGGGGATTTCATTTTCGGAACAGGATATGATTCGCACCCACGGTTTATCATGTTGCTGGCTGTAATGTTTGATGGCGGGGAATAAAATAACATTGTCGACGCATATCATGTCGGGTTTTATTTCCAGCAAAATTTTTGGCAATGATTTTTGCGCCCATGTTGCGGTGGAAACAATGGCGGCCCAGCAGTCTTTGACATAATTATCAATTTGGTCGTAGGGCGATTTGCGAAAATTGGGAATATGGCCATTGATAAAATCGACCCAATATTTTGCCATTTCTTCGGCGGGCATGGGTTCCGACATGGGAACATGATATTCGGCAAAATTATAATTTTTAAAAACCCCCGTGAAGCCAGGGTCGCACAAAAAAACGGCGCGATGCCCCAATTTTTCCACGGCCTGGGCAATGCCCACCGAATTAAGGGCGGGGCCAAAGGCAGCCTCAGGAAAGAAAGCAATTGTTTTACCACTCATGGTATCAGCTTTATCATAAAAAATTATTTTGGCAATTGATAAATTTTATAATATAAATAACGCATGGAGATGCGGGGCCTAGGCAATAGCAACAATCACTGCTTAAAAAAATAAACAACCAGTAATAAAATTATGATAGCGGCTTGTGACAAACGGCTTCGATATTATGGCCATTGGGGTCGATGACAAACGCGCCGTAATAATGTTCGTGATATTCGGGGCGTAAACCTGGGGCGCCATTGTCTTTGCCACCCGCGGCGAGGGCGGATTTATAGAATCCATCAACTTCAGCACGGGTTGTCGCCACCAAGGCAATGTGAATGGGGGTTATTGCTTTATCGGTCTGTTTCATCCACAGTTCAGCCTTGCCATTTTTGCCAAAACCCAACCAACCTTCAAATTCAGTAATCAAGTCGATGCCGAGCGACGACAGGGCTTTGGTATAAAAATCTTTGCTTTACTTATGTTCGTTGATGGCGATACCAATGTGATCAATTATCATGATTCCCTGCCTTGTCTTGTTGTTATTTTCCTTGGCAACAATTAAAACAATCCTTCGACTTCGCCTGCTTTATTGAGTTGAATTTTTTCCGCCGATGGCACCGATGGCAACCCTGGCATGGTCATGATATCGCCGCAAATGGCAACAATGAATCCCGCCCCCGCCGCCAACCTTACTTCGCGCACGGGCACGGTGTGGTTCAACGGCGCGCCCATTAATTTTGGGTCGGTCGAAAAACTATATTGGGTCTTTGCCATGCAAATCGGCAAATGACCAAAACCCTGTTCTTCCCAGGTTTTTAATTTTTGCCGCACCGCGCTGTCGGCCTGAACTTCATCGGCGCGATAAATTTCGCGGGCGATGGTGGTGATTTTGTTAAACAACGACATGTTGTCGGGGTAAAGCGGCCTAAATTGTGCCATGTTGCTTTCGGCTATCTCCACCACTTTTTTGGCCAGGGCTTCGGTGCCCTTGCTCCCCTCGCCCCAATGGGTGCAGGGGAAAGCACTAACGCCCATTTTTTGGGTGAAGGCTTGGATGGCTTGTAATTCCTTTTCGGTATCTTGGTGAAAACGGTTGATGGCAACCACCGCGGGCACGCCAAATTTACCAAGGTTTTGTAAATGCCGTTCCAAATTGGCCAGGCCGCGTTCCAACGCCGCCACATCTTCCTTACCCAGATCGGGCTTGGCGACGCCGCCGTGCATTTTCAACGCGCGCACCGTGGCAACCACCACAACCGCGGCGGGGCTTAACCCAGCCTTGCGACATTTGATATCAAAGAATTTTTCAGCACCAAGGTCGGCACCAAAACCAGCCTCGGTCACCACATAATCGGCCAATTTTAATGCCGCGGTGGTGGCGGAAACGCTGTTGCAACCATGGGCAATGTTGGCGAATGGCCCACCATGGATCATGGCGGGATTATTTTCCAGGGTCTGCACCAAATTGGGTGAGAAGGCATCCTTTAACAACACCGTCATGGGCCCTTCCGCCTTTAAATCGCGGGCGCGCACGGGTTCTTTATCCATATTTTGGGCAATGACAATTTCGCCCAAGCGTTTTTGCAAATCCTCGAGCGAGGTTGCCAAACAAAATATCGCCATCACTTCTGATGCCACCGTGATGTCGAAACCACTTTCGCGGGGGTAGCCATTGTTGGCGCCGCCCAGGCTGATGATGGTTTGGCGCAAAGCACGATCATTCATGTCGAGCACGCGACGCCAAGAAACGCGGCGACTATCGATACGAAGTTTGTTGCCCCAATAAATATGGTTATCAATCAAGGCCGACAACAGATTATGCGCCGAAGTAATGGCGTGAAAATCACCCGTGAAGTGGAGGTTGATATCCTCCATCGGGACAACCTGGGCATAGCCGCCGCCCGCCGCCCCGCCCTTAACCCCGAAACATGGGCCAAGCGATGGTTCGCGCAACGCAACGATAGATTTTTTGCCAATACGGCATAGGGCGTCATGCAACCCGACCGAGGTTGTCGTTTTCCCTTCACCCGCGGGGGTGGGGGAAATGGCGGTAACCAATATTAATTTGCTTTTTTTGTTGGGTAATTTGTCTAAAAACTGGCGGTCAATTTTTGCCTTGGTGCGGCCATAGGGGTTGATGGCTTCATCGGGGATGGCCAAAGACTTCGCCACATCAACGATGGGTTTCATTTTCGCCGCGCGGGCAATTTCAATATCGCTGGGAACGGTGGCCATGGTGCGTCCTAAAATAATATTTGATAACAACAATGATAATATAAAGAAAAGGGCAGTTCTATTCCGATTCAACCACAAGCAAATAATAAATTAATTGTTGGGTTGAAAAAAACCGCCCTTTCCTTCACGCCACACTTAAGAGTTTTTTTAAAAAAAAGCAAGACCAATTTGTTTGCTAGGCTTCGCCTAGAACCAGGCTTTTCAGCTTCTTGATTAAAAGTTTTTTCAGATTGCAAACCTTAATAAGTCGTGGCGTGCAACGTCTAGTAGAGACCGTTCAAACTTGCGTTCGGCAAAAATATAATGGCGGGGTAGAAGCCCCCCTTGCTTTAGCAAGGGGGGTTCGCCAGCGTGATTTTTTTATTAGAGAAGTTATAAGAATAGAGAGAGGAGTTTTGCGAACCCCCCTGGGAAAATGATAGTCGTTCGCTTTGCTCACTCCTTCATTTTCCGTCCCCCCTTGCTAAAGCAATGGGGGCTCTGGTGGTATTTTTTTTATAACAAGCTTTTTTTACTCTCTACCCGTCATCCTCGAATTTTTTAACCTGATATAATCATATTGCATCAGCAATATTATTATAAATAAATTTGTAAAAAATATCGGGGAACCATTCCCAGGACGGGCTTAGACCAAGTTAAGGGCGAGTGTTTGCAAACAGCGTCCGAGTTTTTATAACCGAAGCTAGCTCGATGTTCCTTTTAACCCTCAACGATGTCGAGATGTTTTGCGAACCCCCCTGGGAAAATGATAGTCGTTCGCTTTGCTCACTCCTTCATTTTCCGTCCCCCCTTGCTAAAGCAATGGGGGCTTTGACGGCATCTTGTTTTTATAATGATATTGCCAAAGCAAGCGCGGCTAGCATCTTCCCTGCAACAGAGTTTTTTTACATTTTTCCCAACGCCCGTTCAAATGCGCTTAGGGCGAAGTCGGCATCGGACGTGGTGAAAATAAGCGGCGGGCGCATTTTGATAAGGCTGTTATGAGCCCCCTCGCTCGCCACCAACATGCCTTCGTGTCGCAACAAATTAATCAATTTGTCGGTGGCGGGTTTGTCGGGCTGTTTGGTTTCGCGGTTGGCAACAATCTCAATGCCAATCGCCAACCCCGTGCCGCGCACATCGCCAATCATGGTAAATTTGTTCATCAATTTTTTTAACCCCGTTTTTAAATAATCGCCAACCGTGGCCGCGCTCGCCACCAAATTATTCTGTTCAATAACATCCAACACCGCCAAACCCGCCATGCAAGAAACATTGTTCCCGCCAAAGGTCGAGAAGAAAGCCGTGCTCTTGATAAATTTTTCGTAAATGTCGGGCCGCGTGATAACAATGCCCAACGGGTGGCCATTACCCGCGGGTTTGCCAATGGTGATAATATCGGGCATCACGCCATGGTGTTGATAACCCCAAAATTTTTCGCCCATCCTGCCAAAACCTGATTGCACTTCATCGCCAATACATAAACCGCCCGCCGCCCTTACTTTTTTAAAAACCTCGGCCACATAATTTTTCATGGGTTCGGCGCGGGCTTCCAAAATACCATTGGTGATAAAGGCCGAATCCAAAAAATAAGCCGCGGGTTTCATGTTGGCTTCCTGCAACGACGCTACGGCGCGGTCAACATCGGCCGCGTAATCCATGGCTTTGTTCTTGCTGTTGGGAAATTTATCGCGGTAAGCATCGGGTGCCAAAATGGGGCGCACATGGGGGTAGCGTTTACAATGGGCGGCTTCGCTTATTTTATTGGCCGACGGCGACACGGCGTCGATAGCCTCGGTCACGCCGTGATAGGCAAATTCCTGGCACAATGCGCCATGTTGCCCCGACCATGCCACCGCCATGCGCCATGCTATATCGTTGGCCTCGCTGCCCGAATTGACGAAGGCGAAGGTGTTCAATTCGCCCCCCGTGGTCTGGCTTAGGCGTTCGGCATAGGCCAATATTTCTTCGCCCAAATAACGGGTGTTGGTATTAAGAATACGGGTTTGGCGGCTGATAGCCTCCGCCACATAGGGGTGGCAATGACCAACAATGGGAACATTGTTATAACAATCCATGTAACGCCGCCCCGTGGCGTCATACAACCACACCCCTTCACCCTTGACGATATTCAACGGCGGATCATAAAAAACATACAAATGCGACCCCATGAATTTTTTGCGCCGCGCCACCAGGTCGCTTAATGGGCGGGGTGCGGTGGCAACGGGTGACGCGGTGGTTTGCACCCCGTCTTGCAAACGATAAAATTGTTGTTCGGGCATACCCGCCGCCATGCGGAAATTTTTTATCGCCTTATCGCGGCCTAACGATTTAAAAACCTCTAATGTTTTAAGAATATTGGCGGTGTTGGCGTGCAAATAATTTTCTTCGCCTGGGGTTTGGGCGGCGCGCCATATATTCACCACCACGCCGATAATCATACGCATCAGGGCGATATCGTAAATAACTTCCACTTCTTCTTCTTCCAATTTTGTTATGGCGGCATAACCCGCGACCAGCGGGTTCATCATGCTGTCGATTCTTTCGGGTTTGTTTAAAAAATCACACACCGCATCGGCCAAATCAAAAATCAACGGGGCGTGCAACACATCGCCAAAATCAATCAAACCCGTGATACCATGGGTTTCCTTATTCAATATTAAATTATGTTCATGAATGTCGCTGTGAATAATTTGCGCGCGCAAGGCGTCAAGTTTCGGCAGGGTATTGTTACAAAAAACATCGATCTGTTTTCTGGCAAGTTGCGCCAGGGTTTCCGTCCCCACCATGACATCGGGCAATTCGTTAAGGAAGGGCAAGTAATCGCGCGCAATACGCATATCCCACAATAATTCGCGCCCGCCCGCGGCGGGGTGAAAAAACCCGCGCATGGCGCGGCCCAAACGGGCTATCATTTTTCCTATCTCATGGCCAATCGCGGGGGTCAGGGTAATGTTGCGCGACAATTCCCCCTCCAAATAACTTAAAATATAAAACAAATGTTTTTCGCCCTTGGCACTGGTCAGGACAAGGCTAGCCTCGCCCTGCTTACTCCTTATCACGCGCGGGGTGGGCAATGTGGGGTCAATACGCGCCAAATGGTCGAACAATTTTATTTGGCAATCGATAATCGAGGCATCCTCTTGGCTGTTGGCAATTTTTAACATGAAGCCAACCCCATCACCCTGGCGCAGATAAAAATTCTGGTCGCGCTCGCTATAGAGGTTTTTCATCGCCCCCTGCACCCCATAATGTTGCAAGGCGACGGCGGCAATATCCTCCGCCGCAAATTGGGGTGGGTTGGCGTGTAAAAATTTCATGGCTGGCTTTTATCCTGGCTTTTGGCTTTTATTCCATATTTTATTTTTGCTTTTATCATTCTAAAAAAAATAACGCAACTTTTTGTAAGCGGTTGATATGATTATTTTTATTATCATGGCTTATTTTCCGCCATTTATAGCATAATAACGGCCGATAAAAATACAATAATAAAATGGGTGATGTATTTTTTCCAAGGCGAATTAATGTAGATGACATTGCAACCATGCAACCAATCAAATTAATCACCCTCAGCTCCCCCAACGCCCTTAGGATTTTTTTATGTCCGCCCCGCTAAACAGTTGTGTTTTGCGCGGAATCGGCATAATGGTTATCCATGACAAAAAAACCCACCGATAACGATGGCGCGGGCGATGCCGCAACCCCCGCCGATGTTGCCGAAACAAATGACACGGTAAACACGGGTTCCAAAACCGAAGGCATGGTGCGTGGCGTTGCCCCCATTGCCTTGGGCGATGAAATGAAAAAAAGCTACATGGAATATGCCATGAGTGTTATTGTCGCCCGCGCCCTGCCCGATGTGCGCGACGGGTTAAAACCCGTGCATCGCCGTATCCTCTACGCCATGAATGAAAATGGTTACGATTGGTCCAAACCATTTCGCAAATCGGCGCGTATCGTGGGGGAAGTCATGGGTAAATATCACCCGCACGGCGACCAAGCCATTTATGATTCGATGGTGCGCATGGCGCAAGATTTCTCGCTACGTTTACCCCTGATAGCAGGGCAAGGAAACTTTGGCTCGCTCGACGGTGACCCGCCCGCCGCCATGCGTTATACCGAAGCCCGCTTGGCAAAATCCGCCGAAACATTGCTGACCGATATTGATAGCGACACCGTCGATTTTGGCACCAATTATGACGATTCCATTTCCGAACCATTGGTGTTGCCCGCGCGTATTCCCAATTTGTTGGCCAACGGCGCGTCGGGTATTGCGGTCGGCATGGCCACCAACATTCCCCCGCATAATTTGGGCGAATTGTTGCGCGCCTTGATAGCCCTGGTTAATAATCCCGAATTGTCGGACGATGATATCAAAAAATTCGTGCCAGGCCCCGATTTCCCCACGGGCGGGTTGATATTGGGGCGCGACGGTATTAACCAATCCTTCGCCACGGGGCGTGGTTCGATAAAAATGCGTGGTCGCGCCACCATCGAAAGTTTTGGCAAAGACCGCGAAATGATTGTCATCACCGAAATCCCTTACCAAGTGAACAAATCAACAATGATAGAAAAAATGGCCGAGTTGGTGCAAAACAAAGTTATCGAAGGCGTCAGCGATATTCGCGATGAATCCGACCGCACGGGGGTGCGGGTGGTGTTGGAAATAAAACGCGACGCCACGGCCCAGGTTATATTGCAACAATTGTATAAATTCTCGCCGCTGGAAACAAGTTTTGGCGTCAACATGTTGTCATTAAACAATGGCTTGCCCGAAATGTTGCCCGTGCCACGCGTGTTGCGGCGTTTTGTTGAATTCCGCGATGAAGTTATCCAACGTCGCAGTCGGTTTTTGTTGGGCAAGGCGCGGGCGCGGGCGCATATTGTCGCGGGGCTTATTATCGCCACCGAAAATATTGACGAGATGATAGCCATGATTAAATCGTCAAAAGATTCAGAAGAAGCAAGACAAAAAATGACCGCCAAACAATGGTCAGCTAACGATGTGGTGCCATTTTTAAAATTGATTGATAAGGCCGATAAAAACCTAAGCGGTAGCACTTACAAATTAACCGACGAACAGGCGCGGGCGATATTGGATTTACGCCTGCACCGCTTAACCGCCCTGGAAAAAAATAAACTAGGCAACGAAATGACAGAATTGTCGGAGGCTATTAACAAATATGAAAAATTATTGGCTGATGAAAAGGCACGCCGCGCGGTGATGGTGCAAGAATTTGAAGATATTTTAAAAGAATTTGATACCCCGCGCCGCACCGAAATTGTTGCCGCCCAGGAAGATGTGGAAATAACCGACTTGATAGAAAAAGAAGACATGATGGTTTCGGTAACCTACGGCGGTTACATCAAACGCGTGCCGCTCGATTCCTATCGCACCCAAAAACGCGGCGGCAAGGGGAAGGCTGGCATGGCGACCAAGGAAGATGATTTTGTCTGGAAAGCCTTCGTGGCCGATACCCACACCGACATGTTGTTTTTTTCATCCAGCGGTCGTTGTTACAAATTAAAGGTTTATGAAATCCCCGAAAGCTCGCTCGCCAGCAAGGGTAAGGCTTTGGTTAATATCTTGCCCCTGTCGGCGCGCGAACGCATCACCACCGTGCTGGCCCTGCCCGCCGATGAAGCGGCTTGGCAAAACAAATTCATGGTGTTTGCCACCGCGTCGGGTTATGTGCGGCGCAACCTGTTGTCTGATTTTTCTGACGAACGCAAATCGGGCAAGATAGCCATGAAGTTAGACGATGGCGATAGTTTGATTGGCGTGTTGATAGCCGCCGCCGAACAAGATATTTTCTTGGCGACCGAGCAATCGGCGGCGATTCGTTTTCCTATATCGCGCCAAAGCGAAGACGGCGATGAAAAGGGCGTGCGGGTTTTTTCTGGTCGCGCATCCAACGGGGTGACGGCGATAAAATTGGCAACGGGCGACAGGGTGGTGGCGATGGATATTATGAATCGCGGCGAAGAGGATTCTGAAAAACGCGATGGTTACCTTGCCGCGGTCAATGCCAAGGCGCGATTAAAAGATAAAGATTATGCCGCCAGCGGGTCAGAAGATGCAACGCGCGATAAAGCCAAGGTGCAAGAATTTGACAAATCATTGTTCCAAAAAATGGGCGAGGAAGAACAATTTGTTTTAACCATCAATGAGGCGGGTTTTGGTCAATTATGTTCGTCATACGATTATCGCACCACCAACCGCGGCGGCAAGGGAATTAGCAACATGGATAGCACGGCAAAAATTATCGAAGCCTTCATTATTAATCCGCAACATGACGAGGTGATGGTGGTCACCGACGCGGGGCAAACCATTCGCATTCAAACCAAATCCCTCCGCCGTGTGTCGCGCAAATCAAAGGGGGTGCGTCTGGCCAGCCTTGACGGTGAACAAAAAATTGCCTCGGTCGCCCATATCAGTTTTATCGAAGAAGAAGAAACAGCCGCGGAATAAATATCACAGCAAGCAGCATCATGAAAATATCGGTCTATCCTGGAACATTTGACCCGATTACTTTGGGGCATATCAATGTGTTATCGCGCGCAACCAAATTATGCGACCAATTGATAGTTGGGGTGGCGGGGCACAGTGGCAAATCGACCATGTTTTCTTTAAGCGAACGGGTGGCGATGGTGAACATGACATTAAAAAAAATGGATGCCGCGGTGGCAAAAAAAATCACGGTGCAACCCGTCGAAGGTTTGTTGATAGATTTCATGAAGCAACAGGGGGCGGGGGTGATTGTGCGTGGCTTGCGCGCCATCAGCGATTTTGAATATGAATTTCAATTGGCGGAAATGAATGCCAGGTTGGATAAAAATATCGAAACTATTTTTTTGATGGCGGGCGAGGGCCACCATTTCATTTCATCGCAATTGGTGAAGCAGGTTGCATCGTTGGGCGGTAATATTGCGCCGTTCGTTGGCCAAGACATTGCCGATATGATAAAAACCAAGTTGGCGGGGTAAAGTCAAGTCTAATATCGTTCTATATTAGAATTTAAGCATTGCTTCTTAGCATCATCAAGTCCGCTCTGACATAATAAATTAAAAGCTTTTTCTAAATCGTCTTTCTTTAAACGATCCATAAATTTATTAATTTCATATGGCGGGCTAAGGGCTTGTATCCCGCCACTGGCATTGCACCCTATATAACTATCATGGTCAAGGAACGGATAATCTTTTTTTAGAATAAGATGGTGGGGATTATAAATTTCTTTTTCTTCTGAATTTATTAGCAAGAATTGGTCGGCTGATTGGTATTTGCCAATATAAACATGCATCTTATTATGGCGACGCGATGAATGTAAACTTTTATTGGTGAGTTTATAAACGCCACCTATCATTAAACGAGGCGGTTGTGGCGACATCATAGCGTGATAAATCGTGCGGATTCTCGTAATTCATTTATAATTTCGTTGTCTATTACTTTTTCAAAAAATTTTTCGTAATCCATTTCAGGAGCATCATTAATGCGATTCCCCCATGCGTCTTGCCAAGCGGGGTGTTGATGCGATAATTCTGTAAGTTCAATAAAATCTTTTTTACCATACTTATCCCAAATTGATTCAATAATTGTAATATGGTCTTTAGATAAGTGCTTGTGTAAATCGTTGCTGGATTGTGTAATAATAATATGGTTGTCTTTACGTGCAAAGGGCACATTACCTACATCAGGTAAATTAATAGAATTTCCGTTGATAATATCATAGGCTTCTTTATGGACAGGGCCAAATCGCATGGCTAAATAACGACCGCCTGTTATGGGAACATAATGCTTGTTGATATGCTCAACATCTGCAAAGAATAGCAGTTTCATGGTTTTATGTATGCCCAATGGTTCGTCAGATTTTTGTTTTTGCGCCAATAGGCACACAATATCAATAATACGATTATAATTGGGCAAGAAAACAATTTTTTCTTCCATGGCTCATTATATATTATTAAATAAGAGCAGTCAAGACTTTCTTGTATCGTTAGTTAGGTTGTAGAATGTAAATTTTAATTTGCAAATGACCATGATTATTCTACAATGAATTCATGAAAAAACTCATAAAAAAAATTATCATCGATGCGCCATGCCCCAAGGTATGGCAGGCGGTGGTGGAACGTGACAATTATAAAAAATGGGCGAGTGCTTTTAAAGAAGGCAGCGATTTTTCAGGTTCATTTGATAAGGGCGCAACCATAATATTTTTTGCCACCCCCGATAAAGATGGCAAGGTAATGGAAATAAAAAGCACCATAGCCGAAAATAAACTTCACGAATTTATTTCTATCCGCCACGATGAATGGGCTGGGGCTTATGAAAACTACAGTTTCAAAAAAATCAATGATGCACAAACCGAATTTGAATTGGCAATGGATTGTTTGGAAGATTATTACACCATGATGGATAACATGTGGGGCGATGCCTTGGTAAAATTAAGATCGGTGGCCGAGGGTTTATAACCGCGCAATAATTTTTCTTAAGGATTCTTTGCTAAGCCGATAACCTTGTCAGCAAAACCAAGCTGGGTGAATAATGTCATCATATCGTGGGGCGGGGGTTGCAAGAACAACATTTCCTTGCCACTGCGCGGGTGATGAAACCCCAATTCGAAAGCATGCAAAGATTGGCGGGGAAAACCCATCAACGCAACGGCGGTGGTGGTATCGGTGTTCTTGCTTACCTGGCGGCCTCGCCCACCATATATGGCGTCGCCCACCAATGGGTGTTTAATATGGGTGAGGTGCGCGCGAATTTGATGGGTGCGCCCCGTCATCAAACGGCACATAAGCAATGTTACATCGTTATTCTGCGCCAATATTTTGTAATGGGTTTCGGCAACGCGGCCGCCCTTTTCCACGGGTATGACGGTCATTTGTAAACGGTTGTGGGGGTTGCGCCCCAACGGCTGGTTAATAATACCCACATTGTCTGGCCCAAGGGGCAGTGCCATGTTCCCCCAAGCCAAGGCAACATAACGGCGTTTAATTTGCCGCGCCGCAAAATCACGAGTCAGGGCGGCATGGGCCATGTCGTTTTTTGCAATCACCATAATGCCCGATGTATCCTTGTCCAGCCGATGCACAATCCCTGGGCGCATAATACCGTTGATGCCCGAAAGATCCTTCCCACAATGATGCAACAAACCATGCACCAATGTTCCCGTCCAATTGCCAATGCTGGGGTGCACGGTCAGGTTGCTTGGTTTGTTCAACACCAAAATATCTTTGTCTTCAAAAATAATATCCAACGGCATTTTTTCGGGGATAATGGTCATGTCGCGCGGCGGCGGTATGACGACCGTTATGGCGTCGCCTTGCTTGATTTTTTGGTCGGGGTCGCGGGCGGGGGCATGGTTGATTGTTACCGCGCCCGATTTTATCCAACCCTGAATTTGGTTACGGCTGACGCCCGCCATATCGGGGTCGGACAATATCATCATGGTTAAAAACTTATCAAGCCGTTTTTGCGCGGGCGGCAATTTCTCCACCACAAAATTTTTGGTGATGGCGGCGGGGTCGGTCGGGCTGGATTCATTCATAAGATTTCATAAGATATTGTTAGCGGAATACTATCGCCGCTTGTTATGTATTTTTTTATAGCATATTTATATAGGCTAAGACAGTATTGCTCGCCACTTCGTTATATTGCTCATGCGACCATGCTTATACTTCGGCGCGGCAAGCGAACGCCCCCCTCTCTCGCCTAGCTTGATTTTCGGGGCAAGTTTGCTTATCACCTATCGGGTAATAACATGACGCGATACCACCCACAAAAAATCGAATTACAATGGCAAAAAACCTGGCGCGAAAAAAACGTCTTTGCCACGGCGCACCCTGGCGCATCCGCCACCGCCAAGCCCAAATATTATGTGCTGGAAATGTTGCCCTACCCCTCGGGGCAAATTCACATGGGCCATGTGCGCAATTACACATTGGGCGATGTCGTGGCGCGTTACAAACGCGCCAACGGTTTCAATGTCATCCACCCCATGGGTTGGGATTCGTTTGGCTTGCCCGCTGAAAATGCCGCCTTCGACAATGGTGTCCACCCCAAAAAATGGACCTACGACAACATCGCCAGCATGAAGGCCGAATTGATAAGGCTGGGTTTTTCTTATGATTGGGATTTGGAATTGGCAACCTCCGACCCAGCCTACACCCACCAAGAACAAAAAATTTTCTTAAAGTTTTTAGAAAAAAAAATAGCCTATCAAAAAGAAACCATCGTCAATTGGGACCCGATGGATAATTGCGTCCTTGCCAATGAACAGGTGGTTGATGGCCGCGGTTGGCGTTCGGGGGCGGTGGTGGAAAAGAAAAAATTAAACGGCTGGTATCTTAATATCACGCGCTACGCCGACGACCTGTTGGCGGGGTTGCAACAATTGCCTGCCTGGCCCGAAAAAGTTCGGGTGATGCAAGAAAATTGGTTGGGGCGTTCGGTGGGGGCACGTATTAGCTTCCCCATCGTCGGCGATGCCATGAATGAAAAACAAACCATCGAGGTTTTTTCCACCCGCCCCGATACATTGTTTGGGATGAGTTTCCTTGCCCTCGCCCCCGACCATCCTATCGTAAAAAAAATCGCCGCAACGGGGGGCGATGAAAACCTAAAAAAATTCTTAGCAGAATGCGCCGCGGGCTCGGTCGCCACCATGGACATCGAAACGATGGAGAAAAAAGGCTACCCCCTGCCTATCAAGGTTGCCCACCCCTTCGCCCCCGACAAACATTTTCCAGTTTATGTTGCCAATTTTGTGTTGATGGATTATGGCGCGGGCGCGTTGTTTGGTTGCCCCGCCCATGACGCACGCGATTTGCTGTTTGCCAAAAAATACAATTTGCCCGTCATCCCCGTGGTGCGGCCCAAACAGGCCGATGACAATTTTGCTGTTGACGACCAACCATTCGTCGACGACGGGGTTATATTTCATTCGCAATTTTTAAATGGCCTGTCGGTTGATGAAGCCAAGCAACGCGCCATCGCCGAATTGGAAAAATTATCGTTGGGCCATGGCGAAGTAAATTGGCGATTGCGCGATTGGGGCGTTTCGCGCCAACGTTATTGGGGTTGCCCCATTCCCGTGGTTTATTGCGACCATTGCGGCATGGTGCCCTTGCCCGAAAACAAATTGCCCGTGCTGTTGCCCGACGATATTACGTTTGATAAGGTCGGCAACCCGCTCGACCATCACCCAACATGGAAACACACCCCATGCCCAACCTGCGGCGGGGCGGCGCGGCGCGAAACCGACACCTTGGATACCTTCTTTCAATCCTCTTGGTATTTCTTGCGCTACCTTGATAACAAAAATACTGCCGCACCCTATAGCGACGAACGCGCAGATTATTGGATGCCCGTTGACCAATATATCGGCGGGGTAGAACATGCGGTGCTTCACCTCCTCTACGCGCGATTCTTTACCCGCGCCCTGAAAGAATGCGGTTGGCATGCACCGCCCGAACCCTTCCGCGGGCTCTTTACCCAAGGCATGGTGTGCCACGAAACGTACCAAGACAAAAATGGCAAATGGGTCGCCCCGCATGATGTTGAAAAAAGATCGGGCAAGGCCTTCCTTATCCATAACGGCGAAGCGGTGAAGGTTGGCATGTCTATCAAAATGAGTAAGTCGAAAAAAAATGTGGTCAACCCGCAAGAAATTATTGAAAAATATGGCGCCGACACCGCGCGGGTCTTCATTCTTTCCAATTCGCCACCCGAAAAAGATTTGGAATGGAGCGAGGCAGGGGTGCTGGGTGCCTTCCGCTTTTTGGCGCGGGTTTATCAAATGGTGGTCGACTTGCCCGAAAACCTATCCACCACCTCGCTGGATGAAAACAATGCCAAGGATCTGTTATCCTTCGCCCACCGCACCATCGACGCCGCGCGTCAGGCGATAGAAACATTTCATTTTAATTTGCTGATATCGCGCGCCCATGAATTGGCAAACCATATCGATAATTACAAACATGCCGATGTAGCAAGGAAACAAGCCATCGAAATATTGGTCCAGGTTCTTAACCCCGCCGCCCCGCATGTCAGCGAAGAAATGTGGCGCATGTTGGGCCATGGCGATATGTTGGCGACCAGCGATTTCCCGCGTGCCGACCAACAATACCTCACTGCGGAAACCATCACCCTGGCGGTGCAGGTGAAGGGCAAATTGCGTGCGACCTTGCATTTGCCAAAAGACATCAGCCAAGATGATGCCTTGGCGATGGCGTTAAAATTTGATAATGTTCAAAAATGGTTGGGTGGGCAAGCACCAAAAAAAGTGATATATGTGCCAAATCGGATTATCAATTTGTTGTAAGGTTATGATGGTATGAACATTGTCAAAAAAATATTATGGGGGGGGACGGGCGTAGCCTTGATGTTATTGTTGGCAGGTTGTGGGTTGCATGCGGCCTACCAATTTGATGAAAAAACGGGCGAGATGAAACCTAATATCTTGCAAGATATTGCGGTTGATAATATTGCCGCGCGCGAAGGCCAAATATTAAAAAATGAATTGGATTATGCTTTTGGCCCGCGAAAAAAACTTGGCGGCCTAAAAAAAGGATTACGCGCCAGCATTCAATTAAACGAAAGCAACATCGGCGATATTTCGGTCGCCAATGTCAACCAGGTGGCGGAATTGGTGGTTAATGTTAATTTCGTGCTTTATGAAAAATCATCGGGCAAGGTGTTGGACGAATTCACGATAAGCCAGAACAGCAGTTATGTCGTGGCGTCCTTGTCGGGGTTTAGTCAATCCGAAGCACGGAAAAAGAAATTACAATTCGCCATGAGTGCCATCGCGCTGGAGGCACGCAATCGTCTGTTGGTTTCGCCTGCCGCCCCGTAAAAAAACATGTCATCTTTACCTGCCTACAAAGTTCATGATTTTGTTAAGAATTTTGCGCGCGACCTGGGCAAAAATCCTTACCGCGTTTGGTTGCTCTATGGGCCAGAGGTTGGCCTGTCCGCCGAACGGCAAGCCACCATGGTGGCAACCCTCGCGCCCGACAAAGATCCCTTTCGTTTCACGCAACTAGCGCAAAATGTCATCATCGAAAAACCCAGTCGTTTTTTTGACGAAATGCTTGCCATGTCATTTGACGGCGGCAAAAGATTGTTGGTGATAACCGATGTTGATGAAAGGCTTTATGAAAAAGCCCTGGCAGATTTTTTTAAAGAACCGATGGGTGATAATTATCTATTGTTGGTCGCCAACAATTTGGACAAACGGTCGGCCCTGCGCAAAGCCGTTGAAACAAGCGACTTCGCCATGGCCTTGCCCGCTTACCAGGATGATGAAAAAACCATCCTGCAATTGTTAAAAGACCAATTGCGTCATTACGATGTAACCATGACCAACGATGCGCAATATTGGTTAAGCCAACAATTGGGCGGCAACCGATTAGAAACCAAACAAATTATCGAACAAATATGCCTCTACGGTTTTGGTGAAAAAGAATTAACGCTGGACGATGTGCGCCCCTTCATCAATGTTAGCCATGAAACACTCGATAGGTTTATCAACGCGGTGCTGACCAAGGACACACCGCTGGTGATAAGCCTGCAAGAAAAATTGCGCGTTGAAAAAATTGAAACGATGCAGATCATTCGCCGCATGATGATGGAGCTAACCCGCCTGCAAAATATTCATGACGAGGTTGCCAAGGGCGGCGATATTGATGGCGTGATAGAACGGGCGGTGCCATTTTTTAAAAATCGCCCCATTGTCAGAAAATCGCTTGGGTTGTTTCAACGCCATAAATTACCGTTTTGGCGCGGCAAATTGTTACAACTCGAAGACCAGGTTAAATCATCCTTGCCTAGTCGGTTATTAACCGAAAGACTTTTTTTACAAATAAGCAAAAGTCGCTATTGAAAATAACCCATCAATTGTTCGACACCCTGCAGCGTTAATTTGCCCGCGATGTAAACAATGATAATCAAGCCGATGTAGCCGATGATAGGGTATTTTTTAAGCAAGTTGGCTATCATGGTGGCAACGGTTGCCATTAAGACAATTGATAGGCCCAAGCCAAACATCATGATATAAGGGTGTTCTTTAGAAGCCCCCGCCACCGCCAACACATTGTCGATAGACATGGAAATATCCGCCAGGGTTATTTGCCACAGGGCGGCGGCAAAGGATTTACGCTCGACCTTTTTACTGCCTTTGGTTAATTGCGCGCTATGTTTTTTATCATTTCCTGATTGCCCGCGTAAGTCAGTCCACATTTTGTAGGCGACCCATAATAACAGCAACCCACCAACCAACAAAACGCCCGGAATTTTTAGCAATTGCACGGTTAAGGCGGCAAATAATATACGGAACAAAGTTGCCAAGAGGATACCCACCGCAATGGCTTTTTTGCGTTGCTCGGGGGGCAGGCTCGCCGCCGCCAAACCCACTATCAATCCATTGTCGGCACTTAGGACAAGGTCGATGATAACCACGCTGAAGAAGGCAAAAACCTCGGGTGATAACATTGAATGCAGGTAATTTTCCATGGAGCCCTCTTAATTGATTTTAGCCAATGTTTGTTGTTTGCTTATAGACGAATTCTTATTTTTTTTCAAGTAAGTTGCTTAAGATGCCTTGCCATGTTCTCATTTCCTGTTCCGAAAAATGGGCGCGATTTATCATTTGCGCAATATTGCGCGACAGGGCGGGCTTCATGGGTGGTGATTTAAAAAAATCATTTTCTTCCAAAGCAGTTAAAAGCCGATGAATAAAATGTTGCCGCTGTTCCACCGACGCCGTTTCGGTGAAGGCAGGGGCCGATAATTTATCTTGCCCGCCCAACAATTGAAACCACAGATAACAAAAAAGCAACACGCTGCCCGCCAAATTTAACGATGAAAAATCGGGGTTGGTGGGGAATTCCAAAATATGGTTGGCATAAACCAAATCATCATTGGTAAGGCCCGTCCGTTCGGGGCCAAATAGCACCGCGACCTTGTTGCCTTGCGCCATCGCCGATTTTATATTGGCTAATGAATCGGTGGGGTTTAACACGCTGATGGCTTGCTCGCGCGGCCTGACCGATGTTGCGACAATATAATGAAAATCTTGTAGGGCGGGTTTCAGCCCGTCAAAAACTTTTACCTTGGGGAAAATAATGGCTTCCGCACCCGCGCTGGCGCTGCTGGCCTCGACCGACGGGAATTCGTCGCGCGGCGCGACCAGGGTTAGGTTCTGAAAATTAAAATTTAACATGGCGCGACAGGCCATACCAATATTTTCGGCCAATTGTGGCCGCACCAAAACAATGGTTGGGTTATTCATGGGTAACGAACCTGTTGGCTTATGGGGCAATGTATTTTCTTAACCAGTGTGTTTCAGCAAATAATAACGATAAGCATCGGTCAGGGCAATCTCCGACGCGGAAATGATATTGGGCGATATGCCGACCGTTGTCCAATTATTTTTACCATCGCTTGATTCTATCATCACGCGGGTTAACGCCCCCGTGCTTTGATATTGTTTGTTGGGTGGAATAATCCGAACTTTGTAATCCACCAATTGAACTTTTTCCAAATGGGGAAAATGTTCCAACAACGCTTGGCGCAAAGCCTTGTCCAGCACATACACGGGCCCATTGTTTTCGGCCTCGGCCGTTTTAAGGGTTGTTTTATCCCCCACCTTGACTTCGGTGGTGGCCTGCACCCTGCTGCCGCCGTCATCATTCTTATCGGTCATGATGGCGCCATGGCTAATCATGCAACGGGTTAAGGAAAAAAACTCATCCATTTTTTTTAATTGACGGCGCAAAAAAATTTCAACCGATGCCTCCGCGCCGTCAAAATTTAAACCTTTGAATTCGGCGTTTTTTATCGCCGCCAACAATTTTTCTTCTTCGTCGGCTTTTATCGTCAGGTTAAATTTTTGCAAATGCCAGCGCAAATTGGCCTTGCCCGATTGGTCCGACATCACCACCACCCGTTCGTTGCCGACCGATTCGGGGTTGATATGTTCGTAAGATTCGGGGTCCTTCATCACGGCGGAGCCATGCAAACCACCCTTATGGGCGAAGGCATTGCCGCCGACAAATGGCAAATGCGGGTTGGGGGCGCGTGCCAATGTTTCGTCAAGTTGGCGCGATATTTTTGTCATCAATGATAAATTATTTTTTGCCGCACCAATATCCATACCCATTTTAAAATGCAGGTCGGCCATCATTGATAAAATATTGGCGTTGCCGCAACGCTCGCCCAAACCATTCAATGTGCCCTGCACCTGGCGCACGCCATGTTGCACCGCGGTCAGGCTGTTGGCGACCGCGCAATCGCTGTCGTTATGGGCGTGGATGCCAATACGGCTAAGGTCGATATTTTTTGCCACGGTTTTGATAACTTCCTCAATATTGGCGGGCAACATGGCACCGCGCGTGTCGCACAACACCACCCACCGTGCCCCCGCGTTCAGGGCCGTCTCTATCACCTGCTGGGCGTAATCGGGGTTGGAATAGAACCCATCAAAAAAATGTTCGGCATCAAGCATTACCTCTTCCTTGCTGGTGCATAATAATTTTATCGACGATTCAATCATCGCCAAATTTTCGGCGGGGTCGATGTTCATAATTTTGGTAATTTGCTTATCCCACGATTTGGCAACAATGCAGGCATGGGGCACGGCGGCGTTTAATGTTGCGCGCAGCCCAGGGTCATTATCGGCCGAAACCCCTGCACGCCGCGTCATGCCAAATGCCACCAACCCCGCATTTTTTAACTTTGGCGGGTTGGCAAAAAATTCGTCGTCGGTTTGGTTGGCGCCAGGAAAACCGCCCTCGATATAATCCAACCCCAATTCATCCAACATGGTGGCTATCATAACCTTATCATGTTGGGTAAAATTGACCCCCTGGGTTTGCGCACCATCGCGCAGGGTGGTATCAAACAGGTAAACCCGAGAATTCTTTGTCATTATTTTTTCTGTCATTTTTTGCTAACAGAAAATTGAAAACCAAGCAAGTTTAGCTAGAAAAATAAAAATGTTTTATACCTCAAATATCAAACTTCCCCGCAAAAACAAACTCGGCGGGGCCACTCATGATAACTTGTTGGTCATCATTCATGGTTAATTGTAATGTGCCGCCATCCATTACCATGGTGGCGCGCTTATCGGTTATTTTTGCCAAACGATGCAACGCCAAAAATGTCGCCACCGCCCCCGAACCACAGGCTAATGTCGCCCCCGCGCCGCGTTCCCACACCCGCAAACGAAATTGGCTTGGCGTGGTGGTGGCGGAAACAAATTCAACATTGGTGCGTTCGGGGAACAAGGGGTGGTTTTCAATCGCCTTGCCAATTTCTTCAATCGCTACCTCATCGGCGTTTTCCACCAACCAAACACAATGGGGGTTGCCAACATTAACCGCCATGGCGGGGGCCAGGGGGGTAAAATTATATTGCTTAAAAATATCGCGCAACATAACACCGCCTTTATCCGCCGCCATATCAAGCAATGGTAAATTCATCGTGTCGCAATTTTGGCTCAGGGGGATTTTTTGCCAATCGTAAACCCCAACCCCCATGTTTACCGCCACCATGTTGTTGGCTAATAACACGGCGGTTAATAATCGACCATGGCTGTCGATATATATTTCTTTTTTATTTTTTTCGCGCCCCATTATTTGCGCCACGCAACGGGTGGCGTTGCCGCATGTTTGCGCCACCGAACCATCGTGGTTAAAAATAACCATGGCAATATCCAACTTTGAATTTTCATCACCCCTTGGCGGGTCTTGCAATATAATAATTTGGTCGCAACCAATACCGCGATGACGGTCAGACAACCGCGCCATGTTGTTGGCCAATTGGCTTGGCGATAAACCATCCAACCAATGTTTGTTATTTTTTATTCTGGCGTCGATGATAACAAAATCATTGCCGATGCCGTGCATTTTGGTAAATGTAATAGGGGCAGTCATGAATGTCGGATGCCATTATTCTGCGGTTAAGCCATCATAAAAATCATGACCTTGGTTGTCAATCACCACGAAGGCAGGCAGATCCTTCACGGTAATTTTGCGCACCGCTTCCAATCCCAATTCTTCGTAATCCAACATTTCAACCTTGGTTATGCAATCGCGCCCCAACCGCGCCGCGGGGCCACCAATCGACCCCAAATAAAATCCGCCATATTTTTTGCAAGAACGCGCGACAAGTTTCGACCTATTACCCTTCGCCAACATAACCATCGACCCGCCATGTTTTTGCAATTCTTCAACATATTCATCCATCCGCCCCGCGGTGGTGGGGCCAAACGACCCCGATGCAAACCCATCGGGCGTTTTGGCGGGCCCCGCATAATAAATAGGGTGGTCCTTGATATAATCGGGCAATTTTCCCGTTTTTTGTAATTGCAAAGATATTTTTTTATGGGCCATGTCGCGCGCGACAACAATGGTCCCGCTCAGGCTGACTCGCGTCTTCACGCCGCATTTTCCCAAATCCTTCAATATATCGGCCATGGGTTTGTTTAAATCAATCGGCACCGCGGCCCCTAACAATTTGTTGCCATCCACTTCTGGCAAAAATATCGCGGGGTCTTTGCATAATTCTTCCAACCATATGCCCGTGCGGTCGATGCGCGCAACGGCTTGGCGGTCGGCCGAACAACTAACGCCAATCCCCAGCGGCAGGGAAGCACTATGGCGCGGCAACCTTATCACCCGCACATCAAGGCAGAAATACTTGCCGCCAAATTGCGCGCCAATCCCGAGCCCTTGGGTTATTTTGAAAATTTTTTCTTCCAGCATGATATCGCGGAATGGTTTGGCTTCATCGCCGCCGTGGGTTGGCAAATTATCAAGGTAGCGACAAGTCGCCAGTTTCAAAACCTTCATCGTCATCTCGGCCGATGTGCCGCCCACGACAATAGCCAAATGATAGGGCGGACAGGCCGAGGTGCCGAGCTCGCGCAATTTGCTTTCGATGAAGTTTAACATTTTTTGTTCTTCCAGCAAGGCAGGCGGCGGTTGATAAAAAAAGTTTTTGTTGGCCGAACCACCGCCCTTGGCAACGAACAAAAATTCGTAAGCCTCGGGGTCGCCCTCCGCCATGATTTCAACCTGCGCAGGCAGGTTGCTCTTGGTGTTGGTTTCTGTAAAACTGCCCAACGGCGACAATTGCGAATAGCGAAAACTATTTTCTTGGTAACAATCAAAAATCCCCTTGGCGATGGCTTCGCGATCGTCGCCGCCAAAACGCTCGCCCGTGGTTATCATACGTTGGCCTTTTTTTCCTATCACAATCGCGGTGCCCGTATCTTGGCACATGGGGAAAATACCGCCCGCCGCAATATTGGCATTTTTGAGAAGTTCTAAGGCGACATATTTGTCGTTGGGGCTGGCCTCGTTATCTTGTAAAATACCCGCCAATTGCGCCAAATGGTCGGGGCGCAAAAACAAATTGATGTCATGAAAAGCAAGTTTGGCAAGGGCGGTCAGGGAGTCTTCCGCCACCAGCAAATAATCCTTATCATGAAACCTATCAACCGTGGGTGGCGGCAAATCCAACCGCGTCATGGGACGCTTGGGCGGCGGCGTGTCAAGCACATCAAGAATATGAGAGGCGGGAGACATGGGTTGCGTCCCTTATTTCTTATGAGGCCGTTGCCGACGAAATTCGGCCAAAGAAACCACATTCGATGTTGGCGCGGGATCGCCGTCAATCGCTTCGTTATTTTTTTGCTTGTCGCTTGGTGGCGTTGCGCCCCTTGACGGTTGCTTGGCTGATACATCATGCCCATGGGATGAAGCATGGGATGAAGCCGAGCCCAGAGGCAGGTTGCTTTGTTTATGGGGAATATGGGGGTTCGATAAAGGCGGGGTTGGCGTGGCAGCATCGCCTTCGCTTTCCTCGTCATCAAACCTTAACATAAAATTGACCGCGGGGTCAGAAAATTGAACAATAGATTGATAAGGAATGGTGATGGCGGCAGGGGTTTTGCCGAAACTTAAAACCACCGAAAATTCCTTGTCGGTGACCACCAAATTCCAAAATTGATATTGCAACACAACCGTCATTTCCTCGGGGTATTGGCTTTTGAGGTAAGACGGCATGACCACCCCTGGCGCGCGGGTATTAAAACTAATGTAAAAATAATGCGGGCTTGGTATTTCGGTCGCGTTGGCGTTTTTTTCTAATACCTTGCGCAACACCGCGGGCACCACGGCACGCAATTGGTTGGTGACAATCAAGTCATAATCTATCACAGGATCTTTATTATCACTCATCGGTTGGGCTGCTTGGTTTTTTTATTTGGTTGGGTTGGTATGTTCAATTTTATTTCCTGGACTTATGTTTGTTGATTTCATTCCACCAAACTTACGTCGCGCACCGCGCCCGTCGCGGCCGATGTTGTCATGGCTGCATAACTGCGCAAGGCTGCCGAAACTTTTCTTGTTCGCTCCTCCCGCGGGGTGAAGGCGGCACGACCCCGTTGCTGTTCGGTCATTTTCCTTTTTTCAATTTCTTGCGCCGCAACATTCAATGACAATTGACGCTTGGGAATGTTGATAACAATTTCGTCGCCTTCTTCCACCAAACCTATCAACCCGCCCGCGGCGGCTTCGGGCGAGACATGGCCAATCGAAAGGCCCGACGTGCCGCCCGAAAACCGACCATCGGTTATCAAGGCGCAATCCTTGCCCAAACCCATCGATTTTAAATAACTGGTGGGGTAAAGCATTTCTTGCATGCCTGGCCCACCCTTGGGCCCTTCGTATCTTATAATCACCACATCGCCTGGCACAATTTTCTTTTCCAAAATGGCGCGGCAAGCCGAATCCTGGCTTTCATAAATTTTGGCGGGGCCAACGAAGCTAAAAATTTTCTCATCAACCCCCGCGGTTTTTACAATCGACCCGTCGGGCGCCAAATTACCATACAACACCGCCAAACCCCCTTCTTTGTTATAAGCATGCTCCACCGAACGGATGCAGCCATTTTTGCGGTCATTATCCAGATCGGGGTATTGACGGTTTTGCGAAAAGGCCTCGGTGGTGCGCACCCCGCCAGGGGCGGCGCGGTAAAATTCTGAAACATCTTTTTGATTGCTAACCATAATATCCCAATGGTTTAAGGCCTCCAGCAAGGTTTTGCTATGCACGGTGGGCAATTGATGGTGGATGAGTCCGCCGCGATTCAATTCGGCCAAAATACCAACAATGCCGCCCGCACGGTGAACATCCTCCATATGGTAAAGGCTGGTGGCGGGCGATACCTTACAAATCGTTGGCACTTTTTTGGACAATCTATCAATATCCTTCATGCTGAAATCACAACCAGCCTCATGAGCAATGGCAAGCAAATGCAACACGGTGTTGGTTGAACCGCCCATGGCAATATCAAGCGTCATGGCATTTTCAAATGCCTGAAAATTGGCGATGGAGCGTGGCAACACCGCGCTATTTTCTTTTTCATAAAATTCCTTGCACAGGTCAACAATTGTTCGGCCCGCTTGCAAAAATAATTCTTTGCGCAAAGCATGGGTGGCAAGCAACGACCCGTTGCCAGGCAAGGACAAGCCCAAAGCCTCGGTCAGCGAATTCATGCTGTTGGCGGTAAACATGCCCGAGCAAGAGCCACAGGTTGGGCAAGCCGACTTCTCGATGGTCTCAATTTCTTCGTCCGATAATTTGTCGTTGGTGGCTTCAACAATCGCATCGACCAGGTCAACCTTCCTCACTGTGCCGTCCCCATTGGTGGCGACATGGCCTGTTGCTTTGTTCCAATTGATTTTGCCAGCCTCCATCGGGCCGCCCGATACAAATATGGTGGGAATGTTGATACGCATCGCCGCCATCAACATGCCAGGCGTAATTTTATCACAATTGGAAATGCAAACCATGGCATCGGCGCAATGGGCGTTAACCATGTATTCGACCGAATCGGCGATAAGTTCGCGCGATGGCAAACTGTAAAGCATGCCATCATGCCCCATGGCAATACCGTCATCGACCGCAATGGTGTTGAATTCTTTGGCTACGCCGCCGCTTTTTTCTATTTCGCGCGCCACCATCTGGCCCAGATCTTTCAAATGCACATGGCCTGGAACAAATTGGGTGAAGCTATTAACCACCGCAATAATGGGTTTGCCGAAATCGCCATCCTTCATCCCCGTGGCGCGCCACAACCCACGCGCCCCAGCCATGTTCCGACCGTGGGTGGTGGTGTGAGAACGAAGTTTAGTCATGTTGGGAAGTAAAACAGGAGGGAATGAGTAGAAAATAATTGATTTTTATAAGAATATTTCTTGATATTTTTTATTATATTTGATTTTTACCAACAATTCAAGATTTTAACATAAATCTTTGAATTTTAATGAAATTAATCCTAAATATTGCGCTATTATTGATATAGTATCATGAAAAGGGTCTGCTATTTTTTGTTTACAGGTTGTAGCAAATCTTTAGCAAGATTTCCCAATGGGCGAAAGAGGATTTTTGAAAGGTTAAAAAATAATACCCCTTCATTGTTGTTAATATTTTATACACAGGAAGAAATGTGCATTAAAAGAGAATTTTATTCAAAATTGAATAAAATTCTTGATTGCATCAAAAGTTTTTGCTATAAAAATAAAACGGTTTGGGAAGAAACTAATAAATAGTATGTTTGATGGCGTTTTGTAACTCGCGACATTATTCATTTGTTTAGTTTGTCTTATAGCTTATTAAGGGACCCGCTGGTAATAATTCATTAATATTTATATATTTTATATAGATTTTTTGGGCTGACCATAAAAAGGGATAACCATGAGGGCGGGACATTCAAGGACATGGAGGGCGCGGGGCTAAAACGGGACGCAAACGGGCATACACTGGGGCAGGGCATAAATGGGGCAAATACCTCAATATCAACTAATTTTTATAGGATAAAAAAATGGTAAAAAAATCTCTCGCAGCCATCATTGACTTGGTCGATGATGAAACTGCTCACCCAATTGATAAACATGTGGGTGATCGTATCCGTTTAAGACGCAAAATGTTGCGCTTAACGCAAACCGACCTTGCCGAATTGCTTGGCATAAGCTTTCAACAAGTGCAAAAATATGAACGCGGCAGCAACCGTATTGGTTGTTCGCGCTTGTATGAATTGTCGTTGATTTTGCAAACCCCCATCGACTTCTTTTTTCAAGATATCACCGCCGACACGAAGAAATTATTCGTTGATTTGATGCCCAAGCAAACCGCGGGCATGGCAGACAATGATAATGTCGAAGGCGTATTTGACCCCGCCAATTCAAGCAGGGGTTATGAAAGAACGGGCGCGGCGGCCAATGACCCATTCAAACGCAAAGATGTGTTGGAATTGGTGGTTGCTTACAATAAAATTACCGACAATGACCAAAAAAAATTATTTTTGGAATTGGCGAAAAACTTTATTAAAAAATAATCAAAGATAATAATATATTGATTATAAAATAGCTTTGACTTTTTCTCATCCTTTGTTATAGCGGACATAAGCAAGGTAAGAATAATGAAAGTTTATTACGATAAAGATTGTGACCCTAATATCATTAAGGGAAAAAAGGTAGCCATTGTCGGCTACGGCTCTCAGGGCCATGCCCACGCCCTGAATTTAAAAGATTCGGGCGTGAAGGATGTGCGGGTTGCCTTGCGGGAAAATTCCCCCAGCCGAAAAAAAGCCGAAGCGGAGGGGTTGACTTGCGTCACACCAGCCGAAGCGGCAAAATGGGCTGATGTTATCATGATGTTGGCCCCCGATGAGTTGCAAGCCGATATTTTTAAAAACGATATTGCCCCCCATATCAAAAAGGGCGCGGCTTTATTTTTTGCCCATGGTTTAAGCATTCATTTTCATCTTATCGAACCATCGAAAGATATTAGTGTGTTGATGGTCGCCCCCAAGGGCCCTGGCCACACGGTGCGCGGCGAATACAAACGCGGCGCGGGCGTGCCATGTTTGGTGGCGGTGCATCAGGATGCTGGGGCGCATGACGGTGCCACCGCGCGCGATAATGTCGGTGCCAAAGAATTGGCTCTTTCCTATGCTTCGGCCATTGGTGGCGGGCGGGTGGGTATTATTGAAACATCATTCCGCGAAGAATGCGAAACCGATCTGTTTGGTGAACAAACGGTTTTGTGCGGTGGCTTGGTGTCGTTGATCCGCGCGGGTTTTGAAACATTGGTTGAGGCTGGCTACTCCCCCGAAATGGCTTATTTTGAATGTTTGCACGAAGTAAAATTGATAGTCGATTTGGTGTATGAGGGTGGGCTTGCCAATATGTTCTACAGCGTTTCCAACACCGCCGAATATGGTGCCTATGTCACGGGGCCAAGGCTTATCACCGACAAAACCAAAAAAGAAATGAAGAAAATTCTGACCGAGATTCAAGATGGTAAATTTACCCGCGATTGGATGTTGGAAAACAAAGTCAACCAAACAAGTTTTAAAACCATTCGCCGCAATTTGGCGCAACACCCGATAGAAGAAGTGGGCGACAAATTACGCACCATGATGCCATGGATAACCAAAAACAAATTGGTTGATAAGGCTAAGAATTAATTTTTCCGCGTGGCATTTATTTTTTGTCGCGGCGTTCCTTACTTGAATCAGGCTTAATCCTCTTATCCAACATTCATTGGCGGGCGGCTCAATCGCCGCGCGACTGGCTTAATTTCCTTTGAAAGCAACTGTCGGTGCCCATGTGGCAAGCGGGGCCATGGCTAACCACCAACGCCAACAAACTATCGCCGTCGCAATCCAACAACAATTCTTGCCAGTCTTGATAATTGCCCGATGTCGCGCCCTTGACCCACAATGCGCCGCGCGACCGTGACCAAAAAACCATGCGCCCCGTTGCCAATGTTTGCTCCAATGCCGCACGGTTCATGAATGCTTGCATCAACACCTGCTTATCTTTTATCGATTGCACCACCACGGGCAGCAAGCCCCTATCATCAAACTTAACGCTTGCTAAAAATTCGTCCTTAAGCATTTTTTATTAAATCTTTTTCCCATGTTTCTATTACCACATCGACGGGTAATAAAATAGCCCCATGCCGATTTTGCAAATAACGCACCGCCATAAAACAATTAAAACCATCGAATGGTTTGGGCATGTCGTCGCGTTTACCCTGTAACAAATCGCGCAACAACCCGCGTAATAATTTTACCCCCGCCAAATTTTCCCCCACCAAAACCTTGGTGGTTATATCGGCGGCGACCCGCCCCAACAAACATGCCTGGGGTTGCAAAAAAATCGCGCTGATAACCATGTCATTATTTTTTTTATGCAACCAAAACGCCGCCTTGATAACACTGCCGCACATCCTGCTATGTTTTTTACCAACATGCGGCGCGGTTTTTTCGGCTTGCTCAAAATCAATCGCGCCCGTTCCATCGGTTGTGGCGGGGTAAATTTGTGGCCGATGTTTTTTTTCTTCGGCCAGGGCTTCGGCCATCGCCAATAATTTTTCTTCATAAAATGCCAATGTCGCCTCGGCCTGCTGCTTATCACTCGCCGCCTTATCCTCGCGCCGCTCATCACTCGCCGTTTTATCATGCGGCATAAACCCCGCCCCGCCCGCATGTTGCCCCGCCGCATCGTTGCTTGCGGGTTTGGTGGGGGCTTCGGCGGCGGGCTTTTCTAGCTGGACAAAATCTTTTTTTTCGGGCATAATAAATTACATTATATTTATGGGATTTTTCTCAATCCCGCAAATAATAAATCCCCGCTTTCTCATCATATTACATCATAAAACAACGGCGGTTTAAAAATCAAGCTAAAGCCATTCAGAAAAATTAAGCCAAATAATCCAACGAAGCAAAAAAAGGAAATGTTGTGATGCGTATAAAAAACAAACCTTTGATGTCATATCAACATACCAACCAAGCCACCAGCCAAAGCACCGACCAATTGTTGGCCGACCATGACCATGGTATCAACGGTGGCAACCCCGTCAAATTATCCGCCGTTGGTAACAATGGCAACACGCCGCGCGGCACCGTGTCGCGCGAATCCGCCGAATCCGCGGTGCGCACGTTGCTTGAATATATTGGCGAGGATCCCACGCGCGATGGTTTGGTCGGCACCCCCAAACGGGTGGTGAAGGCCTTCGACGATTATTTCAACGGCTATGCCATGTCGCCAGAAAATATTTTGGCCAAGCAATTCACCGAAACATCGGGCTATGACGACATGGTTTTGCTTACCAACATTCCGTTTCATTCCCATTGCGAACATCATTTGGCGCCCATCATTGGGCACGCCCATGTGGCTTACCACGCCGCGGGCAAAATTGTCGGCATAAGCAAAATCGCCCGCGTTGTTGAAATTTTTGCCAAACGTTTACAAACCCAAGAAACCATGACCAAACAAATTGCTGACGCTATTTTGCACGCGTTGAAACCACGCGGCGTCGCCGTGATGATAACCGCCGAACATTTTTGCATGAAAACCCGCGGGGTAGAGAAGGGCGGCGTCGACACCATTACCAAACATTACCATGGTCTGTTCAAGCAGGACAAAGAATTACGCCATGGTTTCGAACAACAATGCCTAGCCGCGGAAAAAAATCAATAACCCGCCATGCTCGACCTGCGCCATGAATTAGAAAAAAGCAACAACGGATTTTTGTTGCTTGACGGGGCCATGGGAACAAACCTGTTCACCCGCGGGTTAATTTCGGGCGACGAACCAGCATTGTGGAATCGCGACCACCCCGAAAAAATTTCTTCGGTGCATGAAGAATTCATCGAACACGGTGCCGACATCATCCTCACCAACAGTTTCGGCGCAAACCCATTCCGTTTAAAATTGCATAGGGCCGAGGGCGACCTTGCCATCCTTAACCAACGCGCCGTCGAAAATGTGCAACAAGCCATCAAAAACAAATCGCCCGACCGCTCCGTTTTCATCGGCGGCGACATTGGCCCTTCGGGCGAATTGCTCATGCCGCTTGGCGCATTAAGCGAGGACGAAGCCATAGAAGGTTTCGGCGCGCAAATCGAAGCCCTCGACCGTGCGGGGGCCGACCTTATTTGGATAGAAACCATGTCAGCGGTGGAGGAAGTCGCCGCCATCGTCAAGGCCGCCGACCGCATCGTCAATAAAAAAAACATCGTCATCACCCTGACATTCGACACCAATGGCAAAACCATGATGGGAATCTCCCCCGAAAAGGCCGTGGAACAATTATTAACAATGTCGCCCAACATTGTCGCATTCGGCATCAATTGTGGGAAGAGCCCCGCCGAATCAGTTTACAGCCTATGGCAATGGCAACGCCACCTTGCCGCCATGCAATTAAAAAACCCGCCGCTGTTGGTGGCGAAGGCTAACCGCGGCATTCCCCAATATGTCGATGGCCAATTCGAATTCGACGGCACCGCCGACATGATGATGGATTATGGCCAACTCGCCTACGCCCTTGGCGCGCGTTTAATTGGCGGTTGTTGCGGAACCGACGGGCCCAGCCTCACCGCCATACTCCACGGTGCGCGCGGCGAAGCACAAAACCCACGCTACCCCGACCGCGATAGCATAACCCCCGATGTCATTCAAACAATCCTCGGCCCCATTCCCCCCAACACCCTGAAACACGCCCACAAATCGGCCCCCACCCCCACCGACCCCATCGGCGACGCCACCAATTAAATTTGCGCTATCACTTCGTTGCTTGAGCGCGGGCTTACGCCTAGAACCAATTAAATTTGCGCTATCGCTAACGCTACTTGAGGGGCAGGCTTTGCCTGCAACCAAACTAGTTGCCATTAGCCCGCGATGGCGGTATTTTTTCGATAATATTAATTGGCCTTGTCTGATTAGGTTTTTATTATTCCTTACTAAAATTTTATAAATCCTTTAGTTGTATTTATTTTATTGGACTAGATCGAAGAATCGTATAAATTGCAATACGAAACCAATTCAGGAGAAAGAAAAATGAATAATAATGATATATTAAAAAAATTAAATAGCATTGAAACTAAAATTGATACGCTGCTAAAAAATGCGAAAGTTGAAACGAAGGAGCCTTCCAATTTAACAGGAAATAAGGATGCTCCCAAAAGAACAATGGCTGATGTGTTAAAAAAAATGACAAAGGACGGCTTCTTTAAGAATGATAAAAATGTTTCTGAAATAAAGGCGGGATTAAAAGAATGTCAATTTAATGGTTCTGACCAATTAGTAAATGAAAGCCTAAAAACTTTAGTAAAAAACAATATTTTGCTTAAAAAAGGAAAGCCTAAAAAATATACCTATATTATCAAGAAGGGAGTTTAAAGTATGACAAAAGAATTATTAGAACAAATTGAAATAATAGAAAGCGCATTGCATAAAATAAAATCGCTAGCGGGAGTCGAATCAGGTAGCCTATCGGTAGCGCCACCTTCTTTATCAATATTGCCTAATGGTATTGATTTAGTATTAGATGACAGAGCAAATGTCAAGAAATTACAATCTTTAAAAGACAAGGGTGGGAAAGAATTAGTAACGCTTTTTATTTATTTAATAGCAAAAGGAAATAGCAATACTTTAGTGACCAACGAAGAAGTTAAAACTCGATGGAAAAAATGTAATGTTAAAAAAATTAAATTTGACGGCAATTTTTTTGACTATGCTTGTACACGTGGTTTTTTAGTAAAAAAAAGCGTGGCAAATATTCTTTAACTAACCAATTTTATAAAGCTTTTGAATAATGATAAGGACAATAAAATGAATAACAATAAAGAAAATCAATGTAGAGCTATATTAAACAATCTATACAAAACTAATTTTTTTGGTAATGGTAGAATCTTAAGTGAAGTGCTTACAGAATATACTCGTAGGAATAATGGGAAAGGCACAGATAATAACACGCTTAAAAGGCATTTAATTAGAATGGAAGCAGAAAACATTCTTACCAAATATAACAATCAAGATACTGCTTGGATAAGAAAAAGTACATATCCTATGCCAAGAGAATGGCAAGATACCGATAAGAAAAAATGTTTTATTAGCTATATTGATGTTGATGCTGTAGTGAAAAGAGCCATAGCAGTAAAGAAATCTATTGAAGAAAAAGGAGAATTTATGTGTTATTTAGCAAAGCACTCATTAGAAGATGATGCTAATCATAAAAAATCTTTTAGCGATTTAATAGTTGGCGCTATGGAGCATATGGATATTTTTGTAGCTATATACAATCGAGATTATTGGCAAAGTTCATATTGTAATCAAGAGGTAGGCTTTGCTTTGAATCCTAAACAAAATGTTCGAGTTTATTTTTCTGTAGAGAGTAATAATCAATTTGAAGGCAAAGGTTTTATTCAAAGTCTAGGTATTATACAAACCACAGATGCTGAAGTAGCAAGCAAGATTGCAGAAAAACCTTAGGGGTAAATTAGATGGTTATCTATTATGAGCGAGTGGCAGATTAAAAAATCGGCGAGCGTTTAAAATATACCCCCATAACCACAAAGCTGAAGATCCTGGGTGCAGGGCTCGTCCTGCTTGACTTGTTCTATTTTTGTTCTTATAGTGGTTATTGGGAATGTTGATTTTTCGCGAAAAAATGGGCGTTTCCACCTGGCCTTTGTTTGTTATTTTTGGGTTTGTTAATCCATGTTGGCAACAGGGCGCGGGTTTTATTGTTGGTTGATGGTTTGGCAATCATTCGGCACGGCGCACCCCGTTTGGTGGGTAATGGATCGCTTAACGGCACACCATTCATCACACGGCCGACCGCCTTGCCCCGCGTTAACCCCGCGCATGTTTATCATCGCGGGTTTGGCCCGCTTAAACCTAGCCCCTTGCCCCCTGGCGGTGGTTGCGTTAAAAACAACCCCGTTATAAAAAGGCAACGGCGAAACAAGGCCTCGGTCGTCGTCCCCTTACCCCGCAATAAAAACCACGTAACATTACCCCGTGTTGTAATTCCAATTCGGGGCGGGGTGGGCTTCTGGCTTAAAGAATTCACCCTGGGTATATCGCCGTGGTCACAAACAGCGATCCCGTTGCCGATGTGGGGCATGGCGTCCCCATGGGGCAGAATTTTTTGTCGCGCGATAAAGAAAAAATCTTCCGTGTCAAAAATTTTTGTTGCGTCATTTCATTTTTTTTCCGATGGAGCGACGGCGCAAAATATAATGGCATGACAAGTGCTGGTAATGAAACGGCTTGGGTTTGTTTTATTAAGCAATTTGCAAAAATTGGTTTTTTGAATCCACCATCCCTTTTTTCGTGGTCAGTATCCCCTTTACTTACATAACCCTGCTCGGGCAGAGCCTACCACAAGGCTGCGGATTCGAAACCAGTTCCAACCAAACCCCACAACCAACCTATCAAAAATTATCAAACATGACATAACCCACCCATTCATTCCCCATTCATATATGACAACCCCCGTTCATTCGTTCACGGTATAACCGCATGGCAACCGCGACAGCAACGGGGTTGGTAAAAAATAAAACACCCAACCAAGCCCAGGTCAGGCCCCAGGTCAGGTCGATGTCAGGTCGGCCATGGTCGGTTGTTGCCCGTTGGTGTTTGTTGACGCCCGTTGGTGCGGTTAGGATTTTACGTTAATATTTACTATACCCCCCTAACCACAAAGATGAAAATCCTGGTTCTAGGCGAAGCCTAGGGGAGCAATTTTTTGATAATTTAAGTGAAGCCTAGGTAAGCCCTGGCGGCGTTTGGTTTTTGCGCGGCGGGTTGAAGAATGGTCGGTCGCACAGGGTGATGGGCGCCATAACCTTCTCGAACATATTTTCTTTGTTCGTCCATACTTCGGCGAATAATTTTTCTTTTTTGTCAATGCCGTATGGTGCCTTTAATTCGGCATAACCCACATTGCGTTTCAATGTCGGCGACCATAGCGAAGATGTAACATGGCCGCATTCAATTTTTTCTTTGTAGTAGATGATGGAGCCCTTGGCTTCCTTCTTGGTGGCAATGTCGATGGGGTGCAAGACGAAGCGTAAGTTTTTGCGGGTGATGTTTTCATCGCCCCCGCCCGACAAACGCATCAACGCATCCTTGCCATTGAAATATGGTTTATCGAAATGCACCAATTTGCCCATCATCAATTCAAACGGCGTGCGGCCGCGCCCGGTGCGCGACGCAACATGCGAACTCATGAAGTCGAGGTTGGTGGCAACGAAGCCAGCCTCCACCCGTGTTAACCCCAACGCCCCCTGGCCCACGGGTTTGATACGCAAATTCGCCCCCACCGCGAACAGGCAATGCCACAATGTTTCCACCAAATCGCGATGACACCATAATTCATAACCCAAATCACCCGTGAACCCCGTGCGCGATATCATCAACGCCATGCCATGTTGCGCGCTGGGTTTGGTAAACCCGCCGCCCGCGTTGGCGCGCCATTCCATAATATCAAATGGTTTCATGTTTTTAATATCGGGTATTTCAAATCCCTCCAACTTTGTCTCCGACAAACGTTTTAACAAAGCATAGGCAACAGGCCCCTGCACCGCCAGCGCGGCGACATCGTGGCTTAGATCCTTTATCGTGACATCGAACCCTTCCTGCAAATTCAGCAACCATTCCCATTGTGATTCTTGGCAAGTCAGCATATATTGATTTTTGCTAAGGCAGAAAATGGTGCCATCGTCTATCACCATGCCTTCCTCATCACACCACAGGCAATAGGTAACGCGTTGCGGTTTAACCTTTCGCATGTCGCGGGTTACGAAACGGTTGACATAACTTTCGGCGTCCTTCCCCGTGATAAGATATTTGTGCAGGATAGATACATCGATAACCCCTACCGAATTGCGCAAGGCAAAATATTCCTCAGACAGGCTTTCGTAGAAAACGGGGGCGCGATGACCAACCCAACCCTCGAAGGCATGGGATTTTGCCAATTTGTCGGTAACATGCGACAGCACCGATGATTCCAAACCACGCTCCACCATCACCAAATTTTTATTTTTTGCTAAGACCATGTTCGTTCTCCTTTTTATTTATATAGACTTCAGGATGGTTTTTGCCGCCAACAACCCCGCCATACCGTGCAAGTCGCCGCCTGGGTGGCAACTTGCCCCGCCGACATACAGGTTTTTAATCGGCGTGCGATAATGGCTAAACCCAATCGACGCCCCCGACGTCACGCCGTTGATGGGACGCCATGCCCAACATTGGTCCAGTGTTAGATCGGCATGATGCCAAGCCGCGGGGTGGGCTTTGGGGAAATCGGCGTTGCCATCCTCGTCATAATGTTCGCCGCCCGCATATGGCAACATGTCGTTGGGCAAAATAACTTCGACCTTCTCCACCGTTAAATCAGGCAAATATTTTTCCAATTGTTTTAAAACAATGGTTTTAACCTGCGCGGCATTTTGTGGGGCGCGCAGTGGTTGGTTAAATACTTGCAACCATAATTTGCCCGCGCGCCAAGTTATGGCCATCGGGAATTCTTCGGCGTAGGATAAATATTTGCTATCAAGATATTGATATTCTAATTCTTGGCGACCGCCCGTGATGATTATTCTGACGGGGGATTTTTTATAATCGGCAAAAATTTGCGGCATGGTTTTTGGCGTGATAACCATTTTTGTTACCAACGCGCGACCGCGCACATGGCGCGTGCGGCGCACCAATTCGCCATCAAAATTATTGGCCCCCACCAGTTCGATGGTGCGGTGCGGCGCCAGGGTTGACAACACCGCGTCGGCGACAATCACCGTGCCATTGCTCAATTTAACGCCCGTAATTTTTTGTTCCTTGCCCTGTAATTCGGACAAGATGGCGGCAACCTTTTTGTCAGTTTCAATGGTTACGCCGCGCCGTTTTAATACCCGTTCGAAAGCACGAAAAAATTTTTCAGGATTAAAGGCGTAGGCCGATAATCCCAAATTTTTATCATGGCTTTGGCGCGACCATAATGCGGTCATGCTGCCCGAATGGGTGGCGTAAAGACCACTGCCGTGGTAACTTTGGAAATTCCATAAACTGGTCAGGGTTTGGCTGCTACCTTCGGCAAGATGTTCGTTAAAAACATCATCAACATTTTGTCCAACAACTTTTAAAAAATCATATTGGGATTTTTTGCCCATCAATTTAAAAGCCAAACCCGCCGATGCCAAGTTGCACAGGTCACTTGTGTTGCCGCCTTCAAATTTTGGCGGCGCGTGGTTAACGATTTTTTGCCAAATGCTGGTGTATTTTTTCATTTTCTTTTCTAATGCCTGATGATTTTTAGCCAGGCTAATATCGCTGCCGACGTATTTTGTGCCACGGCGGGTGGGGGCAACCACCACTTGCTCTTGGTTGGCACCCAATGCAACGCTGGTCATTTTTTTGCCCAGGCTAAAACCACCCCAAAAAAGTTGCGAGCGAATGGGGCGCGGCAAGCCATAACAATAATCGGCGTGGCGCGCCAAACCGCCCAATGTTTTGTCAGCCTCCACAATAATTATTTTGCGGCGTAGCATGGCGAATGGCGCGCGCGATAATTGCAGGGCGGCCGATAAGCCATTAACCCCACCGCCGATAATAATAATTTTTTTGCGTTTAAACATCTTGTTATCTTTCTTCATTATTGGGTGTTAAGGGCGATGCCGACACGGGGTTTCTTCAAATCTTTTAAAATTTCGCGAGCCGCGTTGGCGCCGTTGGCACCCATGACGCCGCCCCCTGGGTGGGTGGACGCGCCGCAAATATAAAGCCCCTTGATAGGACTGCGATATTGGGCGTAGCCTGGCACGGGGCGATTGAATAACAATTGGTCAAGCGATAATTCGCCTTGGAAAATATTCCCTTCGGTTAGGCCGACTTCTTGCTCGATATCTTTGGGTGTGCGGACCTCCATATGCAAAATTTTTTCTTTAATGTCGCAATAACGCGCCGCCGAATTGATAACGCAATCGGCAAAGGCTTTTTTGTTTTCTTCATTCCATTCGCGGCCATTTGATAATTCATAGGGCACATATTGAACGAAAAATGATACAACATGTTTGCCAGGGGGCGCCATGGTGGGGTCGATAAGGCTGCCCATTAGCATATCAACATAGGGGCGGCGCGACCAATTGCCACGACGCCAATCATCGTAAGATTGTTCATAAACATCCAAATTATCTTCCATATGCAAATCCCCCGCAAGGCAGGCCGCATCGTCAGGGATGCAAGAAAATTTGGGCAAGCCGTCCAGCGCAACATTTAATTTACCCGACGAACCGCGAAATTTAAAATTTTTGACCGCGGCCGTAAAATCGTCGGGCAAATATTCGCTGGGCATGTGGTTGACAAATGTTTGGCGGGCGTCCATGCCCGATGCAACAACCTTGGCGTTGTAAACATCGCCATTGTCGCACAACACGCCGCGCACTTGGTTGCCGCGCACCAAAAATTCTTTGATACCGTTGCCCGCCACTATTTTCCCGCCGACCGATTCATAAGACTTGGCAAGGGCTTGGGTGATGGCACCCATGCCGCCGCGGGCATAGCCCCATGCGGCGTAGACGCCGTCAACATCGCCCATGAAATGATGCAACAAAACATAGGCCGTGCCAGGCGACGCGACCGACATGCCCGAACCAATAATGCCCGAGCCAGCATACAATGATTGAATGGCGGAGGTTTGAAAATATTCGCGCACGAAATCGGCCGCCGAAATGGTGAAGAACCTTATCATTTCCGCCATATCCTTGGCCCCCAGGTCGCCATATTTTTTTGCCAAGAAAATAAGTTCGGAAATATCGCTGATGCCCAATTTGACGGGATCGGGCGGGGTGCGCAGCAACAGGTCTTTGATAAACCTGGCTTGGCGGGTTAGAAATTGCCCGATGCGTTCGTAGGCATCGACGTCTTGCAAATTATGACGGGCAATTTCGCGGCGTTGCGCATAATGGTCGGCGTAGGTAGAAAAATAATCGCGCCCATTATCCACAATGACGCCGCCACTTTCATAGGGAATGACTTGCAAACCAAATTTTGTTAATTCTAAATCGCGCCAAATTTCCGACCGAAACAAACTGCAGACATAGGAACAATTGCTGTATAGCCAATCCTGCTCTTTGGTTTTGTAATGAGAGATGGAAGTGGCGGCACCACCGATATGAGCCGTTTTTTCAATCACCAAAGTGGACAAACCAGCGCGTTGTAAGTAATTGGCGGTTACCAAAGCGTTGTGTCCCGAGCCGACAATTATTGCGTCATATTTTTGTTGGTTGGTCATCCCTGCTCCTTTTCTTTTATCGAAAAAATTTAGCATAAGGGAAAAACACTGTCAAAAGAATTTATTAAATAATAAAAGCCAAATTTGAATTAATCGATGTTGATGTTCAGCGTTGATTCTATTTCATTTTTTGACGCGGCACCGTGGCGTAAAATTGTTGGCTTATCACCCAGCAGCGAAAGAACGGTGGAGGGTTGGCCAACATGCAATCTTTTGTCGGCCATTAATTTTTTATCTATATCGGCAAACAATTCAGCAAAGGAAATGGGTTGAGAGAGAAGGTCATAAGAATCGCCCAAGTCATAAAATGGCCATATGGTATTTAACAGCGGCTTGATGATGTTTCGTATAAAAAAATAGTAAGCAACGGGCGCATGGGGGGTGGGATGAATAATTTTTGCGCTTGGGTTGCTGGAAAAAATCTGTTGAAAAGAATGGATGATGGGCGATTGAAAAGGATAGATGTCGGGCGTTTGCGGAAAAAAATCGGGATGGATATTTATAAAATCTGATGCCCCTGTTATATTTTTTACTTCATTTTTTTGCCCCGATATATTGACCGAGGTTACGGCAAGCGGCGAACCAAGCCGTTGTTCGATGGCTTGCAAAAAAAATCTTGTTAAGGGATGACAAGGCAGGCGGAGGCAGACAGCGGCCTGCCCACCATCTAGGTTGCTGTAACAATGGGGGGCAAGTTTCCACAGCGTGTTGTTGGGGTCGTAGGGCAAAACAAGTGATAACTTACCCAAAAACAGATGACCAGCAAGGATGATGTTTTCTAATAATTCTTTTTGTTGGGGTGTTGGGCAAGCAATTTTATTAATGAGGCGGGCGTTTGACAAAAGGATAGAGAAGGGTTTTGTTTTTTCGCGACCCTTTAATTCATAGATATTATCCAACGATAATCGGTTTTCATTATTGTCAAGCGCGCAAGCACCAAGCCCCCACACGGTTTCGGTGGGGAAGATAACCATGTTGGGTGAAGGAGCAGGGTTGGTGAATGATTCCGCGAGCAGGGTGAGGTTGTTATCAAACCATTCCTTAAAGAATTCCATTCCGTCCTTGGCATAACCTTGCCAGAAACTTTCTTGCGGGGGAGTGTTTTCTACCATGATATTGTCTTCATATCACTTGTATCAATAAATTCAAACGGCCTTACAGTCGCGGGGCGTTGCGGTGGGTGGGGCAATATTTTTGCCTACCTCAATATTATTTTTTACAACGCGGCCAGCACGGCCGCACCCATTTCGCTGGTGGTGGCGATTTTTTTTGTGCTGGGGTCTTTTATATCGGCGGTGCGCATGCCGTTTGCCAAAACTTTTTCCACGGCCGATTCAATTTTTTGCGCCAAGGTTTCGTTGGCAAAACTGTAACGGCAACACATGGCAAGGGATAAAATCGCCGCCAGGGGGTTGGCAATATTTTTGCCCGCAATATCGGGGGCCGAACCATGGATAGGTTCATACATCGACGGCACCGAACCATCGGCGCGGCGCGCGCCCAAACTGGCCGATGGCAACATGCCCAAACTGCCCGTGGCCATCGCCGCGGCGTCAGACAAAACGTCGCCGAATAAATTATCGGTGACGATGACATCGAATTGTTTGGGGTTGCGCATCAATTGCATGGCGCAATTGTCGGCATACATATGTTGCAATTGAACATCGGGGTATTCTTGGTGCAGGGCGATTATGGTGCGCCGCCAGAATGCCCCCGTTTCCATGACATTGGCTTTTTCCACCGAATGAAGTTTTTTACCGCGTTGGCGCGCCGTTTCAAAACCCACGCGCCCAATACGTATGATTTCTTCGGCGGTGTAACTTTGCGTGTCAATAACCCGTTTGGTGCCGTTGGGTAATATTTGTTCGCCGCGCGGCGTGCCAAAATAAACCCCCGCGGTTAATTCGCGAATGATAATGATGTCAAGGTTTTCAACAATTTCTTTTTTTAAGGTCGAGGCATCGAGCAAGGGGGCAAAAACCTTGGCGGGGCGAATATTGGCAAACAGATCAAGGTCTTTGCGTAATTGTAATAATGCTGCTTCGGGGCGTTTATCGCGCGGCACATTGTCATATTGCGGGCCACCCACCGCGCCGAACAATATGGCGGCGGCATTTTTAGCCTTTGCCATGATGGCGTCGGTGATGGGCGCGCCAAATTTATCGTAACATGCACCGCCGATGGGTTCGACTTCCCATTGCCAATTGATAAGGTTTTTTAATTTGAGGTAGGAGAGGATCTTTATGACCTCGGCCATGACCTCGGTCCCTATACCGTCGCCAGGCAAGATGAGGATGTTGTTGTTGGTCATTTTTGTTTTGCGGCTCTATTAAAAAGATAATTTTTTATAAAAACTTTTTTGTGGCTTGTCAATAAAACCTTTATTTAAAAATGATGAGTGGGAATTTGGCTTTTTTTCATCTGTACTTCTGTATGGTGTCGCTGGCGAATGTCGGGGCTGTCAATGTTATTGGCAAGCAGTAGCTGATATATTTCTTCTCGTTCGTTGTCGGTTAAAATTTTTTTGTGAAACGACATTATTTTTCTTATCAAATCCTCCACTCCTACCACCACCTCGCTGGTGTTGGCGACCTTGACCTCTATAACATGGGTGAAGACAATAATAGAAAAAACACATTTTTTTCTAATACATTCTTTTATTGCCTGGGTATGTTTATAATTTTGACGACAAGGATTCATAAAAAGATATTCGTTGCCATACAAAAATTGACTCCAGTAGCTTTTGTTGCCGTTGCCGTAAATCTTGCCGTTGAAAGATTTTGTTTCAATGCAAAACACCCCGTAATTTGAAATCACCACATGGTCAATTTGGGTTTGCGATATATCGCCTGTGGTGGGTAAAAAAATATCATGTAAGGTTTTATATTCATCGGGGTCTAATTGTTCCAAAGCTTCCTTTACCCAATATTCACCTATGTTGGATACAAGGCTAACTCTGGAAGCCCTTACCACGGGGCTAATTAAAGATTTTAAAAAATGATAGATGATAACTATCGCTATTCCCACTGCTAGCAAAACCCCCATGCTGATAGAGTCATTTGCCGAATGCTTTTTTGCGACCTTTGCATCGGTTTTTGTGCTAGCTTTTATACTGGCCTTGGTTTTGGCGGCTTGGGCGGCGCGTTCTTTTATTACATCTAAATCTACTACCATTGTCCCGTTCGATTGTCCCTCTATATAGAATTACCGCTTACAACCACGGCCTTTTTGCTTGGTCTTTGGTTTCAAAATCGGTGATGGTTTTTTCATGCTGGCTGGTTAAACCAATATCGTCAAGCCCGTTGAGCAGGCAATGTTTTTTGAATTCTTCGATATCAAATTTTATTTCCGCGCCATCGGGGTCGGTGATGGTTTGTTTTTCCAGGTCGATGGTCATGGTGGCGTTTTGGCCACGCTCGGCTTTTTTCATCAAGGATTGCACCTGGTCTTTGGGTAGGGTGATAAGCAAGATGCCGTTTTTGGAAGCATTGTTAAAAAAAATATCGGCGAAGGATTCGGCGATGATAGCCTTGATGCCAAAATCGGAAAGCGCCCACACCGCATGTTCGCGGCTTGACCCACAACCAAAATTATCACCCGCAATAAGAATATTGGCATGGCGATAGGCAGGTTTGTTAAGGATAAAAGATTCCTTCTCACTGCCGTCGGTGTTGTAGCGCATTTCATCAAACAGGTTTTTGCCCAAACCCGTGCGTTTGATGGTTTTCAAAAATTGTTTGGGAATAATCATGTCGGTATCAACATTGATAATTTCTAATGGCGCGGCGACGCCGTGTAATTTGTTAAATTTATCCATGGTATTTTTCCTCTTGCTTATTTTGTTCTTCGGTTATCTTGGCTTTTTGGTGGGTGCGACAGGGATTGAACCTGTGACCCCTACAATGTGAATGTAGTGCTCTACCGCTGAGCTACGCACCCCAAAAAAAATATTTTTTATAATGTTTTTCTGTCTATTGTTTTTCATTAAAAAAATCAATCATAATGTCAAACAAATTTTGCAGGCGCGGCGTGTCTTCTTGCAACAGCGCATGTTTGTTGTTGCTAAGGTTGATGGTCTTGCTAAGCCCAATGTGGGTTGCCATTTGACTGGCGGCCTGGGCATTGACTATTTGGTCGCCCGCCGCATTGACCACCAACAGGGGAATGGTGTTGGTGCTTAGCGCGTCCTTCGTAACCACTGTATCCCATAGTTCGTCATTGCTGGCGAGGGTGGCGCGTAGCCATTGATAAGTTACGCCCCCCAAACGCAGCGATTTGTTTTTTGTTATCATGGCATGATAGCGATAAAAACGTTCGCGCGAATGGGTTTTTTTATTAAGGAAAAAAGTTCCAGGACGGTAAGGACCCTCGCTCGGGAAAAAGGCATTCTTGCCCGCCAGCGACCCCATGGTAAAGAGGATGGGCCTGATAGCCCATTGGTGATGCAATTGCCACATCGGCGCCAACACCACCATTTTTTTATAGGGGCTACGGTATTTTTTATCAGCATCCAAATATTTTTTTTCACGCAACATAACCTGCAACGCAATTTGCCCGCCCAGCGAATGACCAATCAAATAAATAGGCCGTATGAGGGAGGAGGTAAAATTCGCCATCAACAATTCATGGTCATTGACATAATCTTTGTAATCTTCAACATAACCCTTGTCATAAAAATGTGGTTCGGTTTTGTTCATAATCCTGTCCGACATGCCTTGACCACGCAGATCGTAAATGAGAACGCCGTAGCGTAGCGCGCGCAGGTAGCCAATAACATCGCAATAATGTTCTATATATTCGGCGCGCCCCATGATAATAACCACGGTGCCGCGTTGCCGCGAATTGGGAACATTGGGGCTGAAATAAGCAACGCGTAGCCGCTTTGTATCGCTATCGACCAAGGATTTAACATCCATTTGTTTGTTAAAGAATTGGTCATAGGTTTTTGGCACTTTAAAAAAAGTGCTGCTCACCCGTCCTGTTTCTAAACATTCGTTGCTGTCAATCAGCGGCATGCTAACGGGGGCATCAACCACCACTGGCTTCTTTGCTTTTGCGTTGTTGGTTTGCGTTAAACCTGGTTGCGGGGCAAGCAACATCGAAAACAGCAACAACCAAGCCATGGCAGGCCGCACAATATTTTTTGGTGAAAAAAAATGAAGCATGGGCGCGACCTATGATAACAAAAATGGATAATAACAGCTGGCGCGCCCGGAAGGAATCGAACCCTCAACCAACAGCTTAGAAGGCTGCTGCTCTATCCATTGAGCTACGGGCGCGTGAGGTTGTTCGGGATATAACATTGTTATGACGGGCAGCAATTTTTTGCAACGATCTATAAGCCCAACCATGGCGAAGTGATATACCGAATACATTATAAATTTGTTTTGAAAGTTATGGCGCGGGTTGTTTATATGAATTTGGTTTTTATTTTTTATACAATGGACGTTGTTGTTTGCATTACTATCAATGGGTCCAGGGTTCGCTGCGGCGATAGGAAAAATTTTCGGCATAATTTTTTGGTTCAATTTTGCGTTCCTCAAGTTTGGGAACAATGTGATATGGCATGCCCAATTTTTTGGCGGCGTTGATAGCGCTTTCTTTGTCGGGGAAATGCAAGTCAACTTGCGACAGGGTATCATTGCCGCCCGACCAACCGATGATGGAATTGGGTTTGCTGCCGCGGTTGCCCATTACCTGCAAACGCCAATGGCCCGCGCCCGCCCGACCCGATTGCCCAGCATTTTTGATAATAGGATAAATTTTGATATACATGATAAAATTTCTATCATAATCCACGCTGGCCTGCAACCCGCTGTTGGCATGGCGCGGGAAGGGGTTAAGCCCTCGCCGATTGCTTTTTTATTGTTTGCGGCAAGTTGGGTAGTAATTTTTTTAACAGGTAGCGGTAAGGCACCAAGCCAAAAGCAACACAAAGCAATTTGACGGCAAAATCACCCATGGATAATTGCGCCCAATTGTCGACCACGCCATAAAAGGCCAGGGAGTAAAAAACCACACTGTCCAAAAGCGAAGCGAACAACCCCGCAATCAACGGCGCGCGCCACCAAGATGAACGGCGCAAGCGGTTAAAGACAGTTAAGTCGGCACCCTGGCCCACGACATAAGCCAACACCGAAGCCACCGCGACCCGATAACCCACCCCCCAAATATTGAAATAGGCAAAAACAAAAGTCAGCCCCATACCGATGAGACCAAACAACACAACCCGCCGCGCCGCGTGCAAACCATGCAGGCGATTACAAAGGTCAGATAATAAAAAACTAAAAGGATAAGAAAAAGCACCAAAGGTTAACCAGTCGTTGATAGGAAAATTAACCAGGATATTCGACGCCAGCACCAAGATTATCATCCCCGCGGCAAAGGGTGCAATTTTTTTAAAGGCGACAGGATTTTCTTTCTTTTTCATGCAAGCATTTTACCACAATCTTATTTACAATGGTATGGAAAAAATATCACGCGGCGATATTATTACGCAAGAATATTGCGGCGCAACCAACGCATCATGTCTTGATAAAATTGTTGGTTGTGCCAGGTTAACAACATCATCGATAATACTTCGCCCGCGCGAAACAAATGGCTGAGGTAAGAACGGGTGTAATCACGACAGGCCAGGCAAGAACAATGTTGGTCAAGCGGTTGTAGAGCCTCCCGATACTCGGCATTTTTTATATTGATGCTTTGATAATTTTCAAAATCATATTCGCCGTCCGCGCCGCGTATGAATACTTGGCCATGTCGCCCCGACCGCGCGGGCAGGACACAATCAAACATATCCACCCCCGCCCTGACCGATTTTATAATATCGTCTGGCTTCCCCACCCCCATTAAATAGCGCGGTTTGTTTATGGGCAAATGCGGGATGGTATGGGCAAGGGTTTGCAACATGATCTCTTGCCCCTCACCCACTGCTAAACCGCCGATAGCGATACCATGAAAATCCATGTTCAATAATGACTTGGCCGATTCTTCGCGCAGGTCGGGGTGCACCCCGCCCTGCACAATGCCAAACACGCCATAGCCCGACCTTTCGACAAATAATGAGCGACAGATTTTTGCCCAAGCCATCGATTTTTTCATGGCTTGGTCAACAGCGGTTTTATCCGCGGGGTAGGCGATACATTGGTCGAACACCATGCTGATGTCGCTATCCAATTTATGTTGAATATCCATCACCAAAGCGGGGTCAAAGAAATGCTTGCTGCCATCTATCGGTGAACGAAACCAAACACCGTGGTCGGTGATGGTGGTAAGTTTGGATAGACTCATAACCTGGAAGCCACCCGAATCGGTTAAGATAGGGCCATGCCAATTCATAAAATCATGCAACCCGCCGTGCTTGGCAACCACCGATAACCCAGGGCGCAAGAACAGATGGTAACTATTCCCCAGCAGGATCTCCGCCCCCGTTGTTTGCAAATTATTTATTGACATGGCCTTCATCGCCCCTTGGGTAGCAACGGGCATGAAGGCAGGGGTTAGAAATTCACCATGGGCGGTCTTCACCACGCCCGCACGCCCCGCGGCATTGTTTTTTATCAAATCAAATTTCATGCTTATATTACTGTCTTTTTAGCAAGCAGGCATCGCCATAAGAATAAAACCGATAGCATTGTTCAATGGCCGTTTCATACAATTTTTTTGTCGCCTTGGCACCAATAAAACTATTGACCAATAATAATAATGTCGAGCGTGATAAATGAAAATTGGTTAGCAAATAATCGGCGGTGGTAATACGATAGGGCGGTTTGATAAATATATCGGTGAAGCCAGAAAAAGCCTGTAGTTTGCCATGGTTATCCAGTGCCGATTCCAAAAGTCGCAAGGTTGTGGTGCCAAGGGCGAGGATATTTTTGCCTTGCTCCTTCGCCAAATTATATTGCGTGGCGGTGGCTTCGCTAATGCGGCCAAATTCTTGGTGCATGATATGATTGTCAATATCGGTTTTAATGGGTAAGAATGTTCCCCCGCCAATATGAAGGGTTAATGGCAAAAACGTGAAGCCGTGCGCTATCATTTTTTCTTTGAGGCCTTCGGTAAAATGCAAACTGGCGGTGGGGCTTGCCACCGAACCATGGTGTTGGGCAAAGATAGTTTGGTAATTGTCTTTATCCTCTGCCATGGGTTTTCTTTTGAAGTAAGGCGGAATAGGCATCTCCCCATGTTCTTCTAATCCTTGCCAAAAATATTCTCGGTCATGGAAAGTAAGCCACGCCAAACCATCGGATGTTTTTTCGATGAGGGTGGCAAGGAAAGGAGTGTCGGTATTTTTGTCGCGCGCAAAATTGATGACATCACCAACATGGAGTTTTTGCATACCCTTTACCATCGCTTGCCACATCATGGGGGCATGTTGGGTTTTTATGGCGGGGCCCATGGGGCTAATCAAATTGACGGTGATGGTTTTTTTGTTGCTAACCACCTCCCCCGCTAAAAAGGCAGGAATAACCCGACTGTTATTAAATACAATGACCGTGTTATCGGGCAACAAATCGGGCAGGTTGCTGACGGTGCGATGTTGATATTCCCCATCCTGGCAAAATAATAATCGCGCGGAACTGCGCGGCTCCACCGGGTGCGTTGCAATGGCACCAGCGGGAAGTTCGTAATCAAAGAAAATATCTTGCCCAGATCCCATGTCCAATCTATTAGCCAAATATTGCGAAGGAAGATAGGATAGTTTTATAAAAACCCCACGCCAAAGGTGCCAGCACCGCGCCCCATAACAGCACCAATTTGATGATGGTCGCGGTGGAGGAGCCATCGGCAGAACCCTGCTTGGTAAGCAGCAATTTGGCTTTATCAATAATAACCTGGGGCAGGTCAGCAAATTTTTTGGCGGAGGATGCCACAATATTTTTCTCCACCCTGGTGACCAAAATATTCATGATAAAACCGACCACCAAGAAACCAGCCAAGATATACATGGTTTGGTTATAAACTTGGGCAGGGGAATGGCTCAAACGTAATTGGTATTCGCGCATGTAATTAACCACCACGGGGCCAAATATCCCCGCCATTGACCAAGCGGTAAGCAACCGACCATGGATGGCGCCGACCATTTTGGTGCCAAAAATATCGGACAGGTAGGCAGGGATGGTGGCGAAACCACCGCCATACATGGATAGGATAATGCAGATGGCCAAGACGAATAGCACGACCTGGTGCAATTCGCCCAAAGTGGGTAAGGAGGCATATAAAACAAAACCAAGCGCAAAATAGATAGCGTAGGTTATTTTGCGACCCAAAAAATCCGAAGCCGAAGACCAGAGGAAGCGACCGAGGATGTTAAACAAACTGAGCAAACCCGTGAAGCCCGCCGCGATGGTGGCGATTTGTTTTTTTTCATCCAGCGACAGGTCGCCAAAAACCTTATCCGTGCCCAGCAAGTTGCCAGCAAAAATTTCTTGCAACATGGGGGAGGCCATACCGATGAGGCCAATACCCGCCGAGACATTCAAAAACAACACAAACCACAAGAACCAAAATTGTTTGGTGCGCCATGCGTCCGACACATGAATATTATCGTGGGTGATTAACGTTTTTTTACTGATGGTTGGCACCCAATTTTTTGGTTTCCAATTGTCGGGTGGCAAACGGTAAAACAACGACCCCACGGTCATGTAAATATAATAAACCACCGCCAAAACGATAAAACTTTCCATCACCCCGACCGATGTATCCGAAGAAAAATGTTGCATCAACAAATTGGCCAGGGGGCTGCCAATCATTGCGCCGCCGCCAAATCCCATGATGGCCATGCCCGATGCCATGCCGCGTTTATCGGGGAACCATTTGATTAAGGTTGAAACGGGCGAGATATAACCCAAGCCCAAGCCAATACCACCGATAACGCCCGAGCCGAGCCACATCAGCCAAACTTGGTGCAAATGAATCCCCAAAGCAGATATTAACAAACCACCCGCCCAGCAGACCGCCGCAACCAAACCCGTGGTGCGTGGCCCAACCCGTTCCACCCATGGGCCAAGGATGGCCGCCGATAGGCCGAGCAATAAAAAGAATAGTGTAAACATCCACCCCAGGGTTGAGATGCGCCAATCGCAATTGGTTAAGAATGCTTCTTGCCATATGTTGGTGCCCACGGGGCAAGCAACGGGGGCGGTTATGCCAACGGCCTTAGAAAGCGGTAACCAAAAAACAGAAAATCCATAGGCCATACCGATACAAAGATGCACAGCAAGGGCGCAGGGCGGCACCAGCCAGCGATTATATTTTTCGGTTACAACAATGGTGTCGCGTTGAAAAAAACGACGAAGATATTCCTTCATGTTGGTATAATAATATACCCCTTCTTGTCCCGCTTATCGTCCCAGGTCCGCTGTTCAATCCCTTATGTCGTCCCCCTATCCCCTTACTATCCCCTTAATAGCAGTCCCCGTCTTACCGCGTGATTACAGGAGCATGTTATTTTCATAACGCATTGCAATTATAGACAAAACAATCGGCGTTGCAAGAGAAAAATACATCAAGGGAGGCACACGCATTCATATAGTTGTTAATATATTTATCATCTTCAGACAACAGCAGGCATTATACGGCACGGATTTTGCAAAATCTTTTAACTTACATGAGCAAGATCCAACCAACCCATTCCGCGGCCCATCCCGCGCCCTATTCTTCGATGAAGGAGTTGGCCAACCCTGGCGGGCAGGCTGGTGGTAAAGATACGCCAGAAAATGCGTCACGGGATTTATTGGGGAAGAGCTTGAACAAGGTATTTTGCGGCGATGCTTTGGATTTGGCATCGACCATCGCGCCCGAATCGATAGATTTGATATTTGCTGACCCGCCTTATAATTTGCAATTGCAAAATAATCTTCACCGCCCCGACCAATCGATGGTCAATGGGGTGCATGACGATTGGGACAAATTTCAAAATTTTGCCGAATACGATACATTCACCCTGGCATGGCTTGGTGCCATGAAAAAATTATTAAAACCCGACGGTGGGTTGTGGGTGATTGGCAGTTATCATAATATATTTCGGGTGGGCAAGATATTGCAGGATTTGGGTTATTGGATATTGAATGACATTGTGTGGATAAAACATAACCCCATGCCCAATTTTAAAGGCCGACGTTTTACCAATGCCCATGAAACATTGATATGGGCCAGCAAAAGCCAGAAAGCAAAATACCAATTTAATTATCACGCGATGAAAACATTGAACGAAGATCTGCAAATGCGGTCTGATTGGTATTTGCCGATATGTTCGGGCGGCGAAAGGATAAAAACCATCACCAAGCAATTGGACAATGATAATAAAAAATCGCCATCGGCCCACCCCACGCAAAAGCCAGAAAGCCTGTTGCAACGGCTTATACTTGCCACCAGCCAAGTCGGCGATGTGGTGTTGGACCCATTTGCGGGCAGCGGCACCACCCTGGCCGTGGCAAAGAAATTAGGACGCCATTATATTGGTTTTGAGAAGGAAGAAAAATATGTGGCGATTATCAAATCGCGCCTGGCGGCGGTGAAGCCAACCGCGCTGGAGCATTTACAGATGACCGAAAGCCCCGCCAAACAAAAACGTATTGCCTTTGGTGCGTTGGTCGAGCAAGGTATCGTCAAGGCGGGGGATGAATTGATAAGCCACCATAACAAATATCGCGCCAAGGTTATGATAGATGGATCATTGCGTATAAAAAACGCGGGGGGCAGCCAAGCAGAAATGGCGGGTAGTATTCATCAATTGCCCGCCAAGTTGGAACAGATGCCGAGTTGTAACGGGTGGAATTATTGGTATTTGACGCGGGGTAAAAAAAGAATTTTAATCGACGCATTGCGTTCATAAAATTTTTTATATTACGTTTTCTTTTTCATAACATATTGATAGCTGCGGCGTTTGCCCGAACGGTGTAGCCATTTGCTTTTGACCAAATTGGATAGGTTGGTGCTGATAAGGGCCGAATCGCCATTGTAACCATGCTTGCTTAATTCCAACGTTATTTCGGCGGCAACGCGCGGTTCTTGGAAAAAACCATTTTTTATAAACATGCGCAATTGTTCGGCCATGTTGGACGGCGCGTGGTTGGTTTCATCAAACGGCGCGCCGCGTGATGTGTGGGCAGTTTCGATATGCGATAATATTTTATCAATTTTGCTTTCGAGGTTTTGTAAACGAGCCAGCGTTTCTGCACTATCTTCTATGTTATTATCTATATTATATTGCATGATATTTCCTCCATATGTTAAAATTGTTGTTTTAATATGTATTCAACCTAAAATTGAATACATATTAAAAATAAATCAAAAGTTATAAAATGTCAAATAAAATATAATTAAATATAATCAAACGGTTACAATAAATCGTTTGAGCCTGCTTGGTTGCATAGCGGTAAAAAAATACGCCGCGCCACTTTATGGCGGTTGCTAGTGAATGATAATAAGCATAATTGAGTTTAAAATGATAGTTATTTACAAAAAATATCGATGAATATTGCGAATAAAAATTTTCCTATCAAGTTGCCCGCGGAAGAATTGTCAAAAAAAAATATTAAGAAAAAATATTAAGAAAAATTTTGGGTAAAGCCCGCCATGACCGCGCCGTGCGAAAATCGCATTGCGCAAGCCATGGCGGGGTTTTGTTTTTAAGTAGCGCTGGGGGCGTGGCCAACCGTTTTGGCACGGTCAACCAAGTCAACGAAGGCTTCATCCCAACTGCCCGTTGTGGCGCCGCGCGCATATTCGGTGGCACGATTTTCGAAGAAGTTGGTGAATTCCACACCATTCATCATTTCATCCATCCAGGGTAAGGGATTTTTTTCGACGCCAAAATACGTTTTCAAGTTTAATTGTTGCAAACGGCGGTCGGCGATATAGCGGATATATTTTTTAACATCCTCCGCCGTTAAACCCTGCACGGGGCCCATTTGAAAGGCAAGGTCGATGAAGGCATCTTCATGCTTGACGATGGCTTTGCAAATTTCCAGCAATGTATTTTCATACTCGGGGGTTTTGACTTCGGGGTTTTCCTGCAAAAAAATATTATGCAGGCGGATGATACATTCGGTATGCAACGATTCATCGCGCACCGAATAGGTAACAATTTGCCCCATGCCTTTCATTTTGTTGAAACGCGGAAAATTCATCAACATGACGAACGACGCAAACAATTGTAACCCTTCGGTAAATGCACCAAACACCGCCATGGTGGTTGCCATTTGGGTTGGGGTTTTCATGCCCCATTGTTGCATGTAATCATATTTGTCTTTCATTTCTTTATAATCTTTGAAAGCCGAATATTCGGTTTCGGGCATGCCGATGGTATCCAACAAATAGGCATAGGCGGCAACGTGGATGGTTTCCATGTTGGCGAAGGCGGCCAGCATCATGATAACCTCGGTCGGTTGAAAAACGCCAGCGTATTTACGCATGTAGCAATTGTTGACTTCGATATCCGATTGGGTGAAGAAGCGGAAAATTTGGGTTAGCAAATTTTTTTCGGCGGGGGTTACCTTGCCTTGCCAATCTTTCACATCATCGGCCAGTGAAATATCTTCGGGTAGCCAATGTAATTTTTGTTGCAACAACCAAGCATCGTAAGCCCAGGGGTAATGGAATGGTTTGTAAATTGGTTCGGCTTTTAATAATGACATGGTTTTTTTCCTTTTGCTTTTTTTTATGTTTTGGTTGGTTAATATCCGTTTTTTTTTCTAGTTGATTGCCCTTGCCCCACTGGATTGGATAATGATAGTCGCGCGATTCGCCCCGCCGTGTCAAATAAAAAAAAGAGATTTAGGGGCGGGGTGGCAATAGGTATTGGCAAAAATTTTATACCTTTTCCGCCATTATTTTATTTTGAAGTTGTTGCGAATACCAAGCCCGAGCAAGAACCAGAGGATGGTGGCAAGGGATTTTATGCCAAATCCCAATTCATTAATATTCTCGTTCGCATTAAAATTATTTACGAATAAAGGAATGGGCATCATGATTTTTATTAAATCAAAAGAAACGGGATGAAATCGTAAATAATAAACACCCGCCAAAACGACCAACCAAAATGCTGGCAATATAATGGATTGCCCGAAATTTGATAGGCATTTGTAAATTTTCAAAAAAATTATTTCGGGTAAGCTAAGAATTTGTTTTTTTGCTTCGGCGCGCCAAATGGAAAATCGCGATGCCCAGATAGAAAAAAGCCGATGTTTGTATTTTTTCAATCTGTTAAAAAAACCCTTGCCCATAGAAAAAAATATGGCGCGAAGTAGAGCATGAGGAAGCAAGCCAACAGGAAAAAACAGGTTGGAAAATATGGCATGATAGAATGGCACGGCATTGCCCGCATTGATAATTTTGCTTTCCATTTCATAACCATTGAATTTTAATTCATATTCATGGTTATGGTTGGCAATCGCTAGTTCTTTTAGCTTACGATACATATCTTCATTTTCTTTATTCCAATTTAGATTATTTGGCGCAGGAATTGATGTGTTATTAAGCCTAATATCAGGTATACGGCTATAACGAAAATCAGGAATCGTTCTTTTAAAAATAGCATTATCAAGAATTAAATTTCCTTTATTGCCAAAGGACATTCTCTTAAAATTTGTTTGTATGTCTAGGCTGCTATTATTTTCAAAATTCATAGATGAAAAATCAATAATATTTTCAATGTAAACATCCTGAAAGCTAATCGCTATATGAGATTTAGCACTTCCAAAAAAAACGTCCTTTGAAAATGAGGTTCTATCAAATCCAGCAAAGGCACAAAATTTAGCATGTTCAAATGAAACGCTTCTTGTAAAAACGCAGTCAGTCAGAATTAACGAGTAAAATCTTGAATAATCAAATAAAGTTGGTTTAATGAATTCTATAGAAATTAATTGAATAGAAAAATTTTTTTCAAAGATAGAAAATTTTTCTTCAAAGCTAGAAAAATTTAAATATTGGAAATCATAATAGCGTGGAGCACTAGACGAACCATTATTAGCAAAAGACTTTTGCCATTTGAACCATGCCTCTGTGCCATTGATAAAAGCCTCAACCATTTCTTTATACTCGGGCTCATCTATTTTTAACAACTCTGGTGGTGGCGTAAGGGTATTTTCTGTTTTTCCCCAAATCTTATTTTTTAGTTTATGAAGATTTATGAGCTCCTCATGCCACGAGATTGATTTTTGATTCTCTTCTCGCCGCCGTGCGGTCATCCGCGCCCATTCCTCATCGGTCAGGACAATCGGGGTTGGGGAGGTTTTAGACATACTCCCCACCTAAAACGATTCGTTTTTTCTATGCAACTAAAAACAACTACTTTCTTTAATATCGTGGCGAATAAAATTGCGCGCTACTGACTTCCCTTGTGATACAAGGGAAGGAGAAAAACAATGAGCGAAGCGAATATGTTTTACGGATAGGTTAGACCCCGCTATAGATTCTAAAAGACGCTATTTAATATTCTGACAAGGCGTCTAACCTAACTGAAAATGATAGTCGCTCCGCTTACGCTATGCTCCTTCATTTTCTTCTTCCCTTGTATCACAAGGGAAGTTTGGCGTTATCGCTTTTTAAATATTTGTGTTGTTTAAAAACGATGATAACGCCTCCCCTAGGAAAATGATAGTCACTTCACTCCTTCATTTTCCGTCCCCCCGCGGTTTATGCAATGGGGGCTTGCGGGGTATTTTTTCTCCACCACTCAGCGAATTGGTTGCGCATTATATTGGGGGTCAGTAATTAAAAAGACCCCTTATCAAGAAGCTGAAAAAGTTTGGTTCTAGGCGAAGCCTAGACGCTGGTGCCGCCGACCACCATTTTGTCTAGCTTGATGGTGGGTTGGCCCACGCCAACGGGGACGCCCTGACCATTTTTGCCACAGGTGCCTATGCCCGTATCCAGCTGCATGTCGTTGCCAATCATCGAAATATATTTTAATGCTTCGGGGCCATTGCCAATCAATGTCGCGCCCTTCAGCGGCTTGGTAATTTTGCCATCTTCGATTAAATAACTTTCGGTGCAGGAAAAAACAAATTTGCCATTGGTGATATCAACCTGACCGCCACCAAAATTAACCGCGTAAACGCCCTTCTTCACCGATGCAATAATTTCGGCGGGGTCATGTTGCCCCGCGGTCATGAATGTGTTGGTCATGCGCGGCATGGGAACATGGGCGTATGATTCGCGGCGACAATTACCCGTGATGTTTTTTTTCATCAACCGTGCATTTTGGCGGTCTTGCATATAACCTTTTAAAATACCATCTTCGATTAAAATATTGCTGTCGGTGGGCGAACCCTCGTCATCGATATTTAAACTGCCCCGACGCCCCGACATGGTGCCGTCGTCATAAACCGTCACGCCCTTGGCGGCAACGCGGTTGCCAATTTTACCGGTGAAGGCCGACGTTTCCTTGCGATTAAAATCCCCTTCCAACCCGTGGCCCACGGCTTCGTGCAATAAAATGCCTGGCCAACCTGGCCCCAGGACCACCGTGGTTTCCCCCGCGGGAGCATTCTCCGCCTTTAGGTTAACCCGCGCCTGGCGGATAGATTCATCCAACGCATGTTGCCATTTGGCTTCATCGAACAAATGGTTAATATCGCCGCGACCACCATAACCATAACCGCCCGATTCGCGGCGGCCCTTTTCATCGGCCATCATGACCGACATATTAACCCGCACCAGCGGTCTAATATCGGTGAATATGGCACCATCGGCACGCAATATCATAATCACTTGCCAATTCATGGCGATGCTTCCCGAAAACTGTTTGACTTGCGGGTCGGTCTTTCGCACGTAATCATTCATGGCCGAAAGCAATTTTACCTTGCTGTTAAAAGGGATAAGGTCGATGGGATTATCCAGCCCGTAAAGTTGGTGGTTGGTTTTGCTGGGCGCGGCCGACATGGCGGCGGTGGGTTGTTGGTTGCCACCCGTAACATCGCTGTTGAAATAATAACCCTTTAACACGCCGCGCACCGTGTTGGCGGCGCGTTGCAACGCGGCGGGCGACCATTCGGACGAATGGGCATAACCCGTCAGGTCGTTCACCACGGCGCGCAAACCAAAACCTGCGGCATCGCTATAGCTAGCGTCCTTTATTTTATTATCATCGAATGATAAAACTTCGCTCAATTTTAATTCACAAAATAATTCGCCATCGTCGGCACCGTGCAATGCCGTTTTGACCTCGGCCAAGGTGGCTTCTTGGCTCATCTGCAGTTTTTCAAAAAACCACTTCTGGGGATGGATAAGCGGGTTGGTCATGACTATACCCCTGTTATATAAGTCTAAAAAAAGATTTTTGCAATTACTTCTTTTTTATAACTTTGCTAGATAACTGCACCATGCCCGCCCATAATAACCGCGCCATAAATTCAGGGATAGACATTTTGTTGATACGCAAAATAGGAAATATATAAAACCAAAGGCACGGCAGACGCCAAAAAAGAAAAAAGACGCGCGGCCGCGCCAGCGCAATGTTAGACGATGGAAAATAAATATTATCAAGCGGCAAACCAACCATGGTCATAAGCGGGTCGACACCATGATAACGCCGCGCCAGGCATGATAAATTAACCACCAAGCGGTTAATGCTAATCCCCAAACGACCGTGATAGCCATTTTTTTTAATACGGCTGATGCTGGTGTTGGCATGCAAACGCCAACCGTAAAGATAATAGGGTAGGACAACAATGGTGAAATGTTCTTCCATCCTTAGCAACATGTCGTAATCTGTCCCCAGTTCAAAGGGGCGATAAAAACCCAATTTTTTATAACAGCCGTGTCGCGTCATGATGGTCGCACCCACCACATGATTGCTGTGGCCAGTAAGGGGGTTGCGTGGTTGATGACGATTATTTTTATAAGGCAAAGTAACAGGCCCGGTGGTTTCTTGACTTAGCAAATGCCCACGGCTGTCGATTCTTTCGCATCCCACAGCGCATATGGCAACAGCTTGATTTTTTTCGAGGAAGTCTACCTGGGTTTGTAACTTTGTCGGATAAATAATATCATCGGCATCAAGCCAGGCAATATATTCACCCCGCGCCATGGTTAACCCGCGGTTGCGCGCCGCATATTCGCCCTTATTTTTTTGATGATAATAAATAATACGCTTGTCGGTTTTTGCATATTGCCGCGCCACGTTTGCCGACATGTCGGTCGACCCGTCATCAATAATAATAAGTTCAAAATGTTGATAGGTTTGCGCCAGCATTGATTCGATGGCGGCCGCGACGTATTTTTCATGATTGAACAAAGCCATGATAACCGACACCAACGGTTTTTGTTGGCGGCTTTGCCCAGAACCTTGGCTATGTTGTTGTTTGTTTGTTGTGCTAGCTACATTTGTCGGCGGGGTCAGCCTTCGATGATTTGCGAGTGAAGGATTTTTTTTCATTGCGTCTTTTAGAAAATAAAAATATTGTTTGGAGGTTAATAAATAATAATCGCCCCATGAATTCAACCCACGACATTTTATTAATGCGCAAGATGCGTGGTATAAAACGATAAAGTCTTAGGTAGCATGCAAAATAGCACAAATAACGCCCCTGGGCTAGGGGCGTGGTGATTGGTAAATGCGCCAGCGGATCCGTGCCATAGATGCGGCGGGCATAGGCCGACAAGAAATATACCAAGTTGCCGAAGGTTATTTCCAGCCGTTTTGAGATATTTTTTTTAACCAAACGTTGTTGGCTATTGTTGTCGTGGTGGCGATAATAATACAAGGCTTGGGGTATGGTTAGCATTTTTGTTTTTTCTTCCACACGAAAGATAAGGTCCATGTCCTCCCCCACGCGCAGGTTGCGAAACCCGCGACCGATGTATTTTTTTTTTATTAAAAAACTTGGCAAATTGGCGTAGCCATATTCTTTGCCGCCTATTAGATATTTTGTTTTATCTTCGGGCGTTTTATCGGGGCGGGTGGGTGCCAAATATTCGGGCGCGGCAAAATTTTTTCCATCGGCGTTGACGGGTTGCAACCAACAACCCACCGCGCCTATGTTCCCTTGCAAAGATTGTAATTGCTGTTCTAACCTTTGTGGGTGAGAAAAATCATCGGCGTCCTGCCACGCCACCACCGTGCCGCGTGCCATTTTACACCCGCGGTTGCGCGCCATGGCGACGCCAGTGTTTTTTTGAAATTGGTATTTGACGCGGTTATCTTGTCGAGCATAGGTTTGTGCTATGGCCCCCGAATCATCGGTCGATCCATCATCGATAATTATCAGTTCAAGGTTTTTATGGGTTTGCGCCAGGATAGAGGTTATAGCCTGGGCAACATATTTTTCGTGATTAAACAGCGGCATAATAACCGACACCAATATATTTGCGTTATCACGCAAGGTATTTGAAGGCATGATATTTTGCCTTATCGCTTTGCTACTTGAAGGCATGATGTTTTTATCCATGTCTTTTTTCCATGACCAAAGCTAATTTTTTATTGTTGAGGGTAACGGTGGATAAAATTTTGTCAGGGGCGGAGGGCAGGTCATCGGCGTCAAAAGTTTTTTGAAAAAGTTGTTTTTTTAATTTATGGGCGGTTGCTTGTTTATAAAACATTCTTGCCGTTACTTCCTGGCCCACGAAGCAACCTTTGGTTAATGATAAACCGCCAGTATTTTGTAAATGATATTCCACCACCATCGATTCTTGTGGGGTGAAATCCATCATCCCCTCTGGCAACATATTTTCTATACGCCAGCGATGATAGGGCGTCTGTTCTTCGCCATGGGTCGCAACCTGACCATAAATACGATAGCAAGCCTGGGTAAGTTTATTATCCGCGCCGTTCATTTGTCGCCTGGGGTCGGTTATGAAAAACATGTTGGCATGCTCGGGGTCGGCGATTGGTTTATCAAAACTGACATAAACCTGCTCCATCATGTTGGTGATGGCGATCGGTTGACGCAATATATATTTTTGTAATTGCAATTTGCAATCGGCCATCAATGACTTATCCATTTCGATAAAAAACCCATCACCCAATATGTTGCCTGGCGGCGGCGGGATAATAAAAAAATCGGCAAGGTATTTGCCCGTGGCGGTGAGCAAGGCCGAATAGATAGGTTGGTTGTGGCGTAGCGGCGCGGTATCGGCGGTAATAATTTTTTCTAAAAAATCGACAATGATGTTGGCGGTGCCCGCCGTGCCAGGCTTAAGACTTAAAGCAAACAAGCCGCGATGTGGTAATAATATGGACAACATGATGGGCAAGATGATTGATGGGGAAGGAATTATTCTAGCACAAAAACCAGCGGGGCAATAAAAACATTCCTTTTGATGCCATCGGCACGCCATAGTTTTTTGGGGATAAGGGTTTCATTTCTTATTTTGCTGCTCGCTTGCTCTATCAATTTGTCAAAAGCCAAAATATCCAGCGGTATGTCATAGATACGGCGTGACAACCTATCTATCACATGATGGTGCGGCACAATATTGGTGTCATAAAAAACAGTTGCAGATTTTTTTTTACCCCAAAAAAGATGTGGAAATTCATGACGCGCCAACAATCCATGGGCGACAAAAAGATTAAGACAATTGTATATCGATGCCAGGGATATGGCGGGGGGCTTTTTTTTGCCGCCATCTTTTGTTTCTTTTTTCTCGTTACAAATTTTTTTGAAAATATCTTCGGCGGTGATATGTTGATGATGCTGCCGCTGAAATAAAATTTTCATCATCAGCAAGCGCGTTTTGGTGGGGATGATATTCTGACTTTTTAAAATACCACTGAGGGCGACATCCGACAATTTTGTGCCCAATCGCGGCGCATCGCTGGCGGTTTCCCCTTCGGCCAGTTTTATTTTTTTTAAAGCGGCAATAACCGCGTTGCGCCTAACCGACAGGGGTTGATGTTTGCTGCCCCCCATGGTGGACATCAATTCAATGGGCAATATCATCGCGCTCAAAGATTTCTCTAGCAGCAGCATGTTGGGCAATTTGTTGCGGGGTGTGTTCGATGACAACATGATAAGTGCAAATTATTTTTTTAGAATAATTCTAAAAAACCGCAAAGAGAGCCATTTGTCAAGCTATTTGTTTTTTGCTTTTTTTGCCAAAATTTTCTTTAAAAAAGATAAACGGTGGATGGGGCAAGCCCCCATGGCACGCACCAATTCTATATGCCGCGCCGTGCCATAACCTTTGTGTTTTGCAAAATCATAGGCGGGGTATTGTTGGTGGTAATCAAGCATAAGGGAGTCGCGGTAAACCTTCGCCATGATGGCCGCCGCGGCGATGGAAGCATAAAGCCCATCGCCCCGCACCACGGCGCGTGCCGTAACGCGGTGGTGATTTTTTTGCATGCTGGCTTGGTTGAGGAATGTTGAAGGCAATTTGTTGCCATCAACCAAAAAACAACAATCTTCGTTGGTTATTTTTGGCAACAATTGTTCGCCAACCGATACCATGCCGCGGTGCGCGGTTTGCAAGATATTATATTGTTCTATGTCTTCTACCGACCCGACTGCCCGCGCCCAAAAAACTTTTTCATGATTGAGCAAATGGTGATGAAGATATTCGCGTTTGCTGGCGGTTAAGTTTTTTGAATCATCAAGTTGTTGTTTGATGGCTTGCGGTAAATATTCCACCCCTGCAACCGCCATCACCACCAATGGTCCTGCTAACGGGCCATAACCAACCTCATCAATGCCGATAATCATTATTTTATATTTTATCGATATATATTTGCCAAGCGCTAATATCCACCTCTTCCAAATTATTGCCCGCGCCCAGCCTATCGACAACCCAAAAGTCGGATGTATCGGCGGGTAACGATGTATCGGCGGCGTCGCGCAACGCAATCAACGGGTGATGCCAAATATTCTTATGATAATTAATACCCACCAAAATATTGTTCGATGGTCGCGCGATAAATGCCACCAGGTCTTTTTTGTCGGGGGCGTGCAATGTGTTGGCGACAACAATGGCGTAAGGCCTGGTCGTCATGGGTAAAAAAATTTGTGAACCCAATGGGTGTCTTTCCATAACCTCCAACATAAAAGGCAGCGGCGCATGGTTGCCGCGAAACAGCGACGTAATGACCTGACCATTGTCAGCATCGGCGGTTGCCAAATGGTGGTAACGCACGCACCGATTATTATTGATGCTGTAATGTTGCGCACGGTCGTCGGCCAACAAAACCTCGCCAAATGGCTGGAAGGCTTCGGCGGTGAGCGGTTGCAAATTTATCGATACCATGTTTCTTCTATGCTGGATTTGCCAATAAAAAATCAAGTAAAAACTATTCAAAATTTTTTAGAAATTTTTCTTAAGCCGATAGTTCCTCACAAATATATCGTCAGCCCAAAAACCCACGCGTTTATTTTGCGCTTGCTGTTCGGCGTCTAAATAATCGCGGTAATTGTCGGGGGTTAAAAAACGCCGATAGGCAAAGGCGTAGCCCGCGCGCAATATAATCAAATTAATATTATTGTTGTTGGGTTGGTTGGCGGTGGTCAGCAAATAGCAAATGGCAACATACCGCCCATAGGTATCGCGGGTGATAACGTGACAACTTGTCCAAAAATGACTTTTGCTTAATATATTCATCAGGGCTTGCCTTGACGCCACGCCTTGCGGTGTATCCATTTCGGGGGCATCCACACCATAAAGGCGGATCTTAAATTTTTTTCTCCGCGCTCCCTTGTCATTCTTATCGGGTTTGACATAGATGGTATCACCATCGACCACGTAAACATGACCGCTGATACGTAGCGTGTTTTGATTATCGGCTTGCTTGTCATTTTTGAAATCGGGTTGCGAAGAACCCCCATGGCTATCGGGATAAATATTTTGCGCGCCCGTTAAGCTAGAACTTGTAAAATAACCAACCGAAGCTAAAAGACAATAAAATAAAAAAATGATGGGGTAGAGATTTTTTTTAATCATTCTTTTTTTGTCCAGCTGTTTTGTCTGGGCTTAATTACTGGGCAGGCCGCGCGTCGTGCTATGTTCGAAATGGAATTCTTCCCCCTTAACCTGCGGGAACATATGGTGGCAAGCCACGGCGGCATCGGCGAAGCCTTGCATAATCAATTTGTATTTTCCTTCGTAATGAACAACATCGCCAACCGCATAAATATGGGGCAGGCCCGTTTCCATCGTGCTATTTTTAACTTCTATTTGGCCGCGGTTGGTTATGGTCAAACCCCAATTGGCCAACGTGCCCAAAGACGAAGCAAAGCCATAGAATGGTAAAAAAATATCGGCCATGATATTTTCGCTTTTGCCATCAAGACTTTGTAATGTCACGGCGGCAATTTGCCCACGGTTGCTGCCATCCACATGGCCACTGGCCGCGACCAGCCCCGTCGGCTGGTAAGGAATTTTTAATTCAATTTTATTGGCGGCGGCCAAGGTCCGCATCATCGCCACCGACTGTGGTGCCGCACGAAAGTCGTCGCGGCGGTGGACGACAATAATTTTTTTCGCGCCGCGTTCGGCCAAATTAACCGCCCAATCAACCGCCGAATCGCCGCCGCCCGCTATGACAATTGTTTTGTCTTTAAAATCTTTTGGGTTTTTAACGAAGTAAAAAACCGAAGTATTTTCAAATTCGCTTAAATTGGCAATGGGTGGTTTTTTATGGTCGAATGCCCCCGCCCCCGCCGCGATGATAATGGTTTTGCATTTGATGTCGATGTTTGCTTTTTTTTCTTGGTAAGCATGTTCGGCACTTAAGCATAGGGGATGCCTTGTATCGCCAGTTTGTTTAAAACTGATGGCTTTGGTGTTGAGCAGTTCGGTGGGCTGCATGGGGCGCATCTGCTCTATCAAATTTTCCACCAATGTTTTGGCCAAAATTTTGGGGAAGGCTGGAATATCGTAAATAGGCTTTTCAGGATAAAGCGCGGTCAATTGCCCACCCAATTCGGGCAGCGAATCAAGTAAGATGGTTTTCATGCCGAGCAAACCAGCCTGAAACACCGTGAACAAACCGACGGGGCCCGCCCCTATGATAACAACATCGGTTTCATAATTTTTTTTATACTTCATTTTTGTTTTTTTCCATTATACCCTTGGTTATGTATAAATCAAAGTTCTATTTTTTCAATTTGTTCGATAGCCATGTTGGATAGGTCGGGAATGCTGGCGATAAAATTCTTCATACCACCAATATCCCCCGTGGTGAAGAGGCAGGGTGGATGTTCGGTTGTTGATCTTTGTGGGCTATTATTATCGTTGGGGGAGGGAAGAGCCTCATGCGATAAAAAACTCACCGTGCGTTCGGCGACCGCGGTGGCGGTGTCGATTAAGCGAACATGGGGCAGCGACATGGCAATCAAAGGCCGTAAAAAAGAATAATGGGTGCAGCCCAACACCAACACATCGGCGCCAAATCTATCGACTTCGGTTAAATATTGATTAAGCAAACTTGCCAAGGATATTGATCCCAAGCCGTTTTTTTCAATCTCATCCACCAAGCCAATCCCCGCGACCGATAAAATATTCAGGTCAGGATGACTTGCGCCATAATCTTTTATCTTTGCTTTGATATGCGGGCTATCAAGCGTGGCGCGGGTTGCCAGCAAAGCAACGCGATGATTGCGGGTGAGGTTGATAGCAGGCTTTAACCCAGGCTCGACCCCGACAAAATTGACATCGGGCCTGTTGGCGCGCAAGGTAGCAATGCCATGCACGGTGAGGGTATTGCAAGCCACCACGGTAACCGCGGGGGATGAAGCAAAAATATTTTTATTATAAAACCAATCAACCAATTCTTGACCACGGTTGGCAATAAAATCGTGGGGCTTTTCCCCTAACGGGGCGTTTTGTGCATCCGCCAAATAATTGATAGCAAGCAACGGGCGTAATTTTTTGATGGCTAATAATACTGACAACCCGCCAACCCCTGAATCAATCATGGCGATAGCGGGATGGTTGGTTGACGCGGCGCGATAGGCGTTTTTGGATCCTGCCATCTTATATTTTTTTGAAAGAACGAGGGGGGATAGTAAATGTTAAAAAATTATTCTTCGATAGCCATCAACCACCAACGGCCATCGTTGCTTAAACCTGATTTTTTTTCAAACACCCAAATATCTTTTTTGGGTATAATTTGGCTATCGTCCCCTTCCACCAAATTGTTATCCTTGTCATACAGGGCATAAATTTGGTCCGATTCAAACAGCACCTTCACTTGGCATATTTTTGTTTTTTCATCGGCGCTGGCTTCGACAATGCTGGAATGACGAATGCCGATAAGATTTTTATTTTCTTGATGGTAATTTTGTTTTTCGCGTTCCTTTATCGCATCGATAAAAACGGCTAACAGATCGGGGGCAAGATATTCGGCCAATAATTGGGTGCCTGGCATCTTGGTTAACTCGGTGCTTTTGCGATTTGACGTTTTATCAGCTGGACGGTCGCCGCGCACGAAGCAATCCAATATAATTTCAAATACCTGTTCGGCCTTGTTTAAAAAATCGCTGGCGATAAAATTTTCTTCGCGCGCCTTGATAGCCATGATGCCAGGCCAGGCGTTTGCCCAACGCGGGTCAGAACTTTCTTCGATAATGGTGGCGGACTTGGTTGATTTTTTTTCTTCTTTATTTTTTTCTTTTTCTTTTTCTTCTAAGAAAAAACCGACAGGGGGCGCCTCGCTTGGTTCGGGGGCGTTGGACTCCGCGTTTGGCATAGTATTGGCAGGATTACCCGCGCCCAGGATAGATTTGTTGGCTTTCTTCTTGGTGGCGTCAAGCAACGAAAATGGCGGGGTGGGGTCGTCGTCGCGTTTTTCCCCAAGTATCATGAGGAGGCGCACAATCAAAACCCCTGCTATCACTGCTAAAAAAATAATATCAATCATGACAATGGCTGTTTATAGGAAAATTATTTTCAACAATCAAGGGCTAAGCTGGGGTTGGTGATGACAAACAAGGGGCGCGAGTTAATGTTTATAAAAAATAAGGGGATACGTTAATCTGTATAAAAAAGAAAGGCTAGGGAAGGCAATGATTAAGCCAGCAAGAAATGGATATGAACAAGCGGCGATTTATCAAAATATTTGCGCATGTGACGTTTGATGGCTTTGTTTAATTCTTCTTCGCCTTCCTTCATGGTTTGGTCGCCGTGCGAACGCCGCGGCGCAACCTGCAACGCGCGGGCAATAACGCTGCCCACTTGTTTTTCTTGGTCGATGGAAAGTGATAACCCGACCACCGACCATTGGTACTCTAACAATTGACCGTTTTTAAATGCCGCGCTCACCACCACCGCGCCCGCCGCCGCCATCTTGCGCCGTGCCGCCATGGCGGGGTCGGTAAGGGGTAGAATATCATAACCATCCTTTACCAAACAACCGCCTGCTACTTGACCTATCATCCTTAGGGGATTTTCTTGGCGATGACTGATTTCTATCACCGCGCCATTCTTGGGCATGACACTATGGTGTATGCCACATTGATTTTTTGCCAACAGGATATGTTCTATTAAATGCCGTGGTTCGCCATGAACGGGGATTAAACTTTTTGGTTTCAGCCAGCCATATAGTTTTTCCAAATCATGACGTGTTGGATGGCCCGAGGCATGGATGGTTAGGTTATCCACCGATTCAGCAATATCAAGCAGTCGAACCCCAGCCTTCACCAAATTATTTTTGATGCCCGCCACCCCAACCTCGTTGCCAGGGATAACGCGCGAAGAAAACAACATGTAATCACCCGCGGTGGGTTTGATGGCGGCATGTTCGAATCGGGCAATGCGCGCCACCGCGCCACGAATTTCGCCCTGCGAACCCGTGGCAATCACCACCAATTTATCGCGGCGGCTATGTTTGATATCTTTTTCGGTCAGGGCTTGCTGCAACGGGCGGGGCAAGTCTTGCCAATAGCCCGTGTCGTGCGCCACTTTTAAATATCGTTGAAATGCCCGCCCGACGATGGCGACCTTGCGCCCAATTTTTTCGGCGGCGGTGGCAATGGCAAACAATCGCTGCAAATTCGAAGCAAAACAGGTGACGATAATCATGCCCAGGGGATGATTATCAATACGGTAATCACCATTTTCAATTTTTTGGAAGGCGGTTATCAACCCTTCCATCACTTCCCCTTCGGTGGGGGTTTGGTGGTTGTTAAAAACATTGGTGGAATCACCAACAACGGCCAGGATATTTTTCTCTGCCAGGGTTTTTAAATTGGCTTCGTTGGTTTTTTCGCCCAGCAAAGGATCATTGTCGATTTTCCAATCGCCCGTGTGGAACACCGATATTTTTTTATCGCCCGCGCCAACCTCTATCAACAGGGCCTGTTGCTCCAAGATAGAATGGGTCATGCCATAGGGCGTGATGGTAAAGGGCCCCAGGGTAAATGTTTCGTTCTGCGCAAATGGTTTCAAGGGAACGCGATTGCCAAAACTTGATTCGCGCAATTTCTCCCTGACCAAACCCAAGGTAAAATGGGTTGCATAAATGGGGCAGTTTAATTCAGGCCATAGGTAACCAATCGAACCAACATGGTCTTCGTGGGCGTGGGTTAACACCAAGCCAACGATGTTGTTTTTTTGTTTGGTAAAAAATTGCGGACTGGGAAAAATAAGGTCAACCCCCTGCAAGTCATGGGTTTCGCTGGCGAAGCCCATGCCGAAATCAACTATCAACCATTTACCCTGATAGCCATAGGCATAAAAATTCATCCCCACTTCTTCCACGCCCGATAGGGGGATGAAGAATAGGCGGTCGGCGTTTTTATCGTCGGTTGACAAATGTTCGGTGGGTTTAAAGTTTTTTTGTGAGGTCATCGCTTCTGCTTTTCTAAATCTTGGATAAGGTTAGTAATGTCGGCTTGGCACGCCTTGCCAATTTTTTCATCAAGTGTTTTGATGGTAAGCAAAACCCACAGCTGTTTTTTTTCTTGGTCGAATTTGGGATAACTGCCGATGCTGACTTGCTTATATTTTTTTTGAATGGAGGTCAATCGGTTGGCGAAGGTTCCCTCCCCCAGCGTGGTGCTTACTTCGCCTTGCCACCAGGCGGGACCTTGGGGGATGAAGGTAAGGGCGGTGGCAAACATGTCGCGCATGATACGCGGCACGCCCGCCATAACAAAAGTTCGTTTAACAAAAAACCCAGGGGCAATGCTGACAGGATTGGGCAATAATGTTGCGCCGCGCGGCATCATGGCCATTTTGCGCCGTTCGTTGTTATAGGGTAATTTTAAATTGTCATAATAATCTTGCAACAGCTTGTCGGCGGTTTTGTTGACCAGAAGGGGCAGGCGTAGCGCCTTCGCCACCGCGGCGGCGGTGATATCGTCATGGGTGGGGCCAATGCCACCCGTGGTCATGACGAAGTCATTTTGTTTGAGAAGTTCGCGTAAGTTTTTTACTATCATCGGTGTATTATCGCTGACCACGCGCACCATGGCCAAGGTTGCGCCATGCGCAAACAAGCCGTTGGCGATGGTATGAATATTATCATCTTTGGTCTTACCCGAAAGAATTTCATCGCCAATGACGAGCAAGCCGATATGTTTTTGGGTTTTTGATTTGCTTAATGCCATTTTATTATAAATGGTCTATATCATAAAATCATTCGTAAAACCATGAAAACTAAACAGGTAAAGGGACAAGCCAAGTTTGGGTTGGTGCGGTTTGCCCCCGTTTATTTATCTATCAACCAGCGTCAAACCTATGGGTTGCGGTTTGCTGACCGCTCGGTCGTTTTGTTGGGGGCGGCGGGAAAAAATTATTGGCGTTATTTTTTAAGAAATCATCACCGTGCCAGTCGCCGCCACCGCCACCCGTTGGATAATTGGTCGGTGGCAACATTACAAAAAATCGCCAAGCGTGAGGGAATAAAAAAATCGGCAATATTTTTTCCCTTTCAACAGCGTCATCAAAATAAACCGCTGGTCGCGTTCCAGGCGATTGCCAAGAAGATAGGTTTCACCCCGTCGCCGCTTGGCATGTCCATCCACCCGCAATTTGGTTTGTGGGTTGGTTTTCGCGGCGGTTTTGCCAGCCACATGGTGCCAAAAAAATTACGCGTTCGTTATGGGCCATCGCCCTGCCAAGCCTGCGTTGACAAACCCTGTATGACGGCTTGCCCCGCGGGCGCGGTGACGCGCCAGGGGTTTGATGACGCGGCTTGCCATGATTATTTATCGCGCAACAAACAGGGTGAATGTTTGCTGGATGGTTGTTTGGCGCGCCTGGCCTGCCCCGTGGGCGCGCCGACTTATCAATATCATGTTAACCAAATAAGATTTTTTTGGCGCGGGTTGTTGCCGCAATCATTCTAACCAAAAATAACCCCAGGGTTCATGATGTTGTTGGGATCCAGCATATTTTTTATTTGTTGGCTTATGGTTTTTGTTGGGTTGTTTTTATATTGTTGCCAGGCGGCAATTTTTTCGCGCCCGACGCCATGTTCGGCGGAAAAACTGCCCCCCGCCGCGTCAACAATGTCATAAACAATTTGATGGATAAGCGGTATTTTTTTTACCCATTGTTCAACAGACATGTTGTCGGGGCGCAAAAAATGGTAATGCAAATTGCCATCGCCAACATGGCCAAAGATGAAGGGGATAACTTCGGGAATATTTTTTTCGACCGCTTGAATAATTTTGTCGCTGGCAAATTGCCATTGGTCAAGCGGGATAGCAATGTCATGCCGCGCCACGGGTTCGTGGGATTTCAATGCCCAGACAATATTTTCCCTGAATGCCCATAATTCTTTTTGCTCGCGGTCATTTTTGGCGATGACCATGATATTTTTTATTGCCTGCAGCTGGTTTATATATTCATGATATTGCACATCGGAACCCGCGTCAGAAAAATCATCAATTTCGAACAGGGCGTAAAAATCCTTTACCGAGGCGGCGTTTGATAAAAATCCAGGGTAGGGTTTATTTTGGTTGTGCAACAAAATGCGTCCCCTGTCGGGGATAAGTTCAAAACCCGCCAGCAAAGGCCCAAACATATTTTGAAATTGTTGGTAAAGGGCGATAACGCCGTCAAGCGATGCCGCATGGCATAGGCCAACCAATTTTTGGGTTGGTTGCGGCAGCAATGCCAAATGGGCATTTACAATAAACCCGAGCGTCCCCTCCGCCCCGATAAAAATTTGTTTGAGGTCATAACCGCTGTTGTCTTTGCGTAATCCATGGTTGCTGGTTATCATATCGCCGTTGGGTAACATGACCGAAAGCCCCAACACCCAATGCCTGGTCATGCCGTAACGAAAAACATTGTAGCCCCCCGCGTTGGTGGATAGCACACCGCCAACCTGGCAAGATTCGGCCGAGCCCAAATTCACGGGGAAGAAGCGGTTTATTTTTTGTGCCGCCCGTTGGATGTTGCCAAGGGTGACTCCAGCCTCCACCCACAGGGAATTATTTTTTTCGTTGATGGCAAGAATTTTGTTAAAATGTTGCAGGGAAACGATGATGGTGGGGCGTGCGGTAGCAGTTGTATCTGGTTGCTTGATGTTTAATGTTCCCAGCGACCGCCCGGTGTTGCCCCCCATGGGGATAAGGGCAATATTTTTTTCATGGGCAAAACGGGTTAATGTTTGTAACGACGCAACATCGCGCGGCAAAACCACCGCCTGGGGCAGGGTATGTTGTGGCGTTGCCCGCCCATAGGAATCGCTGAAGTAGGGCAGGGCGTCATGTTGGTCGGGCGATAAAAAATTTTTATCCCCCACTATATTTTTTATGTCGTCAAGAATATCCATGATATGTTTAGGTTGTTAAGCAGCAGAAAAATTATCTTTGGTTTGCCGAAGTTTGGTGAAATCGTCAATATTGTTCATTTGCAAAAATGGGTTGGTGGCTTGCTCCACCGCCAACTTAACAGGGACCGAGGGTTGTTTTTTACGGCGTAGGTTTTTTATTTCTTCTATACGGGCGGCGAGGGCGGGCGATATTTTGTTGTCAAAAAAATATTTGGCAAAATTAATATTAGCAGCGCTATATTCGTGCGCCATAAAAAGCAAGGTTTCGGGCGGCAGGCGATTTATTTTTTGCAACGAAGCAAAGGCGGCGGCGTGGTCGCCTTCAAACAAATAGCCACAAGTCATCGAGAAAATAACATCGCCCGAAAAAAGCCAATGCAACGATGGGATATAATAACCAACATGCCCCAAAGTATGGCCAGGCAAATCAAAAACCTCAACAGGCAATGACCACAAATGGATGTTGCGATTCGCGCCATGCCCGTCATGCCCGCCATGACCGCTGACCGCCAACAAAGGATAATTCTTGTCGTGGGGGATTCGCCCCTTATCAATATCATATCGCGGGGCAATGACACCGCAATGATATGTTTGCTGCAATGTTACAACTCCCCCAACATGGTCGTGATGATGATGGGTGAGGATGATTTTATCCAGAGAAAGATTATTTTCTTGTAAAAATTTTATCACGGGCGCGGCTTCGCTGGGGTCGACCACCGCGGCTTTTTGATTCGATCTATCAATAATAAAATAAATATAATTATCGGACAGGGCGGGAATTTGCGCCCATGTAATGTTGGGGACAGATATTTTATCAGTCGTTGCCATATTCATGAAGTCACTATAACAGCTTGTTGCTGTAGCGGCAAACCATGATAATAAGCCAGCAGTTTATCCCCCCTGCCAAATTTTTTATTTTCCCTGCCACTTGGGTTGGCGTTTTTCGGCGAAGGCGCGGGCCCCCTCCAACATGTCTTCGGAATGATTGCATTTGTAAACGGTGGGGAAGCCGCCATCGCGCGTTTTGTTAAAGGCTTCTTGAATAGACATGGTCAATGATTCCCTCACCACTTCCTTGATAGCATGGAAAACCAAGGGCGGGCCGTCGGCCAGCATGCGGGCAATTTCGCGCGCGCGGGGTAATAAATTTTCTTTGCTTGTCACTTCGTTAATTAAACCCCAGCGATGGGCTTCGTCAGCCTTCATCCAACGGCCAAGCAACAACATTTCCATGGCGATGTGGTATGGGATTCGCCGTGGCAATTTGATGGTTGCGGCGTCGGCGAACACGCCAACTTTTATTTCGGGCAGGGCAAAGGTAGCATGGTCGGCGGCAATGATAAGGTCGGTCGACAGCATCCATTCAAAACCGCCGCCGCAAGCAATACCGTTGATGGCGGCAATGACGGGTTTGTTCATGTTGGGTAATTCTTGTAAGCCCGCAAATCCGCCCACGCCATAATCGCTGTCGGGGGCTTCGCCCGCCGCCGCACCCTTTAAATCCCAACCTGGGCAGAAAAATTTTTCGCCGCGCGCCGTGACAATTAAAACCTTAGCTGCGGGGTCGTCGCGCATGTCTTGAAATACCAAGCCCATTTGACGGCTGAGGTTGGCCGATATGGCATTGGCCTTACCCGCGTGAAGGGTGAATTCACAAACCCCATCTTGCAATTCAACGGTGAATTGTTCGCAACTCCAATTTTTCATTTTATAATCCCTTCGTAAGTATTTTTGTAATGATACATGGCTGAATATACATCAGCCAATCAAAATAGCAAAGTTATTTTTTTATCAAAAATATGGCATAGCCGCGATGAGACGCTCAAAATGAGATTGGCAACCAAAAGCCATCATCATCGAAGGAACGCCACGGCAAGTTTCCCCGCCGTCTATTCCATCATTTTACTTAGCGAAAATGATTATTCGGCCGCCGCTGGGGGAGCATCAGATTTTTGCAATTCTTTTAATTCCTTATCACGGACGAAAGCCAATTGGCGCAAACGGCGCATTTCGGCACCCGTGCCAGCGGGGATTAAACGACCAACGATGACGTTTTCTTTTAATCCTTCCAGCCCGTCGACCTTACCCCGCACCGAAGCGTCGGTTAAAACGCGCGTGGTTTCTTGGAAAGAAGCCGCGGAGATGAAGCTGCGGGTTAGCAATGAAGCGCGGGTGATACCCTGCAACAATGTTTTGCCCACCGCGGGTTTTTGGCCCGCGGCCAGTGCTTTGCCGTTTATTTCGGCGAAATCTATCCTGTCGCACATGTCGCCTTTTATCAACAATGTATCGCCTGGGTCGGTTATTTCCATTTTTTGCAACATTTGGCGCATGATAACTTCGATATGTTTGTCATCTATCTTCACCCCTTGGGCGCGATAAACATCCTTAATTTCTTTTATCATGTAGGTTGCCAATTCTTGCAAACCCATGACTTCCAAAATATCATGCAGGATCTTTGTTCCTTCAACGATAAGGTCGCCTTTGCGCACTTCATCGCCTTCCTGCACCATAATCTGGCGCGCCTTGCTGATAAGAATTTCAGTAGGCGGCTTCAATTTATCATGGGCCTCGATGGTGATACGTTTCTTGGCTTTGTAATCTTTGCCAATATGCACAATACCATCTTGGTCGGCCAAAATAGCGGCGTCTTTGCTTTTGCGTGCTTCAAACAATTCGGCAACGCGGGGTAAACCCCCCGTGATGTCTTTCGACTTGGCCGAATCGCGTAATATACGCGCCATGATATCGCCCGCCCGCACCGATTGGCCGTTCGTGACTTCTAAAATGGCTTGGGCTGGCAATTCATAATTGGCAACCGCGCCCGAGGGCAAGGTTAGGACATTGTTATGGGCATCGCGCAAACCAATTTGCGGTTTTAATTCTTCTTTGCCGCCCCTTATTTTCCATTTATCACGCGTGGTGATAACCATGGTGCGGCCGCCCGCGCCCATTTCTTCCGCCGAATCTTTCAGCGTTTGACCTTCGATAAGGTCTTGGAATGCTACCATCCCGTCAACTTGGGCAATAATGGGGATAGAGAATGGATCCCATTCAACCAATTTTTCACCGCGTTCGATGATAACACTTGGTTCGACCAATAATTTTGCGCCATAGGGCACGCGATAACGCGCTTTTTCAACTTGGTCGTCATCATGAATAATCAATTCCATGTTACGGCTCATGACTATATTGTCGCCGCGAGAATTCTTGGTGATGTTGCTGTTAAGGAAAGATATTTTACCGCGCACCGAAGCATCGATGGAGCTATCTTGTTTTCCTTTTTGAGCGATACCGCCAATTTGGAAGGTCCGCATGGTTAGCTGGGTTCCAGGTTCACCGATGGATTGCGCCGCCATGATACCCACAGCCTCGCCAATATTCACGGGGGTGCCGCGCGCCAAATCACGGCCATAACATTTGGCACAAATGCCAATTTCGGCCTGACACATCAATGGGCTTCTGACTTGAACTTCATCAAATCCAAACAGCTCAATTTGGTCGGCCATGGCTTCATCGATGATTGTATTCTTGGCAAAGGCAGGTTTTTTCGTTTTTGGATCCAACAGATCGTTCAACAAAACACGCCCCAGCAATTGTTCGGATATACGCACCACCACTTCGCCACCATCCATAATGGGTTTTTGGATGATGCCTTTTTCGGTGTCGCAATCGTCGATGGTGATAATCACGTCTTGCGCAACATCAACCAAACGACGGGTCAGGTAACCCGCGTTGGCGGTTTTCAACGCCGTATCGGCCAAACCCTTACGGGCGCCGTGGGTCGAATTGAAATATTCCAACACCGACAAACCTTCTTTAAAGTTAGAGATGATGGGGGTTTCGATAATTTCGCCCGATGGCTTACTCATCAAACCGCGCATACCAGCCAACTGTTTAATTTGTTCCGAAGAACCCCGCGCGCCCGAGTCGCTCATCATAAAGACCGAGTTCATGGTTTTCTTTTCGGCAATACCTTTTATCATTTCGGCTTGCACTTTTTTCGAACAATCGTCCCACGCATCAACAACTTTGTTGTAACGTTCCAGCGGGGTGAGCAAACCATCTTGATACTGCCCTTGAATTTTTTTCACTTGGCTGTTGGTATCGGCGATAAGCTTTTGCTTCATCGGCGGCACAATAAGGTCGTCTTTACCAAACGAAATACCTGCCTTACAGGCCCAAGAGAATCCTAAGCCCATTAATTTGTCGCAGAAAATAACGGTTTCTTTTTGCCCAACATGACGGAACACAATGTCTATCAGGTTGCTTATTTCTTTTTTCGTCATGGTTTTGTTGACGATGTGGAAGGGCAATTTTGAATCGCGCGGTAAAATTTCAGACAACAACATCCGCCCCGCGGTGGTCATCACCTTTTCGACCACGGGTTTGCCATCTGCCGTATGGGTATGAAATAATGATTTTATACGACTGGTGATGGAGATTGTTTCATGCTCCAACGCCAATTGAATTTCAGAAACCGAAGCAAACAAGGGCAGGCGGTAAGCCGTTAATTCCTTGCTGCTGATACCTTGCCATAATTTGTCGGCGTTGGTTTCGGCAACTTCGCCACCTGCGGCATAACGAATTTCAATTTCTTGATGGGTGTAAGCCAGATCGAATGTCGCACGTTCGGTAAATTGCACCATTTGCGATGTTTTACCGCCGCCCTCCGCGGTGATGTAATAAAGCCCGAGCACGATATCTTGCGATGGCACGATAATGGGTTTACCATTGGCGGGCGACAGAATATTGTTGGTGCTCATCATCAAGACACGCGCTTCAAGCTGCGCCTCGATAGACAAGGGGACGTGGACCGCCATTTGGTCGCCGTCAAAGTCAGCATTGAAAGCCGAACAGACCAACGGATGCAGTTGGATGGCTTTGCCTTCGACCAATTGTGGTTCGAAAGCTTGAATACCAAGACGGTGCAATGTCGGTGCGCGATTTAACAAAACGGGATGTTCGCGGATAACCTCTTCCAAAATATCCCAAATTTCGTCTTTTTCTTTTTCGACCATTTTTTTGGCTATTTTGACAGAAATATCTTTATGACGTTTGATGAGGCGACCAATAACGAATGGTTTGAACAATTCCAACGCCATTTTTTTGGGCAGACCACATTGGTGCAATTTTAATTCAGGACCAACCACGATGACCGAACGTCCCGAGTAATCAACCCTTTTCCCTAACAAATTTTGACGGAAGCGGCCTTGCTTACCCTTCAACATGTCAGACAAAGATTTTAATGGGCGTTTGTTGTTCGAACCCATGATAACGCGACCCCGACGACCATTGTCGTAAAGGGCGTCAACGGCTTCTTGCAACATACGTTTTTCATTGCGAATGATGATGTCTGGCGCACGCAGGTCCATTAATTTTTTCAAACGCGTGTTGCGGTTGATGACGCGGCGATAAAGATCGTTAAGGTCAGACGAAGCAAAGCGACCACCATCCAACGGCACCAAGGGGCGTAGATCGGGTGGAATAACGGGGATGACACTCATAATCATCCATTCGGGTTTTATGCCAGCCTCTTTCAAGGATTCCATCAAGCCCAAACGTTTGACCAATTTTTTGCGCTTGGTTTCGGAAACGCCTTCCAGCATTTCGGTGCGCATTTTTTTAATCTCTTCATCCAAATTAATTTGCGCCAACATATGTTTGACGGCTTCGGCACCAATCATGGCGTGGAATTCTTCGCCAAAATTATCGCGGGCTTCGGCATAATCATCTTCGTCCAATGTTTGGTAAAGTGCCAAATCGGTGGTGCCAGGTTCAATCACCACGTATTTTTCTAAATACAGGATTGATTCAATTTCTTTCAAGGTTAAATCCGCAACCAGCGCGATACGCGACGGCAGCGATTTCAAAAACCAAATATGGGCAACGGGGCTGGCCAATTCGATATGCCCCATGCGTTCGCGACGCACCTTGCTCTGCGTCACTTCGACGCCACATTTTTCGCATATTAAATTTTTGTGTTTTAATCTTTTGTATTTGCCGCACAAACATTCATAATCTTTGATAGGACCAAAAATTTTGGCGCAAAACAAACCTTCGCGTTCGGGTTTGAAGGTTCGGTAATTAATAGTCTCTGGCTTTTTAACCTCACCATAGGACCAAGACATGATTTGCTCGGGGCTGGCGATGTTGATACGCACCTTGTCAAACAGACGCAAGGTCGGGTTTTGAATCATCGGGTTGGCGACGGTTGGGGTCAGGTTATCAATTTTCTCCATCATCTTTTCCTTTCGTATTTTTTATGTTTTGTATTTATTTTTTAATCTTGATGATCTTGTAACAATTCAACCGATAAGCCCAAGGCCTGCAATTCCTTGACTAGCACATTGAATGATTCAGGGATACCAATTTCGAAGCTATCATTGCCATCAACAATGGCTTTGTAAACCTTGGCGCGGCCAGCAACATCATCCGACTTGACAGTCAGAATTTCTTGCAAGGTGTAGGCAGCCCCATAGGCTTCCAACGCCCATACTTCCATTTCACCAAATCGTTGTCCGCCAAATTGCGCCTTACCACCCAATGGTTGTTGGGTAACCAAGCTGTAGGGACCCACCGAACGGGCGTGAATTTTATCATCGACCAAGTGGTGGAGTTTAATCATGTAGATATAGCCGACCGTCACAGGGCGGGCAAAGAATTCGCCCGTCCGACCGTCAATCAATCTTACCTGGCCCGAGGTATCAAGCCCCGCGCGAGTCAAGAAGGCATCAATTTCCGCAATGCGCGCCCCGTCAAACACGGGCGTCGCCACGGGAATGCCCGCGCGGGTGTTGCTGGCCAATTCGACCATTTGCTCGCTATCCATGGTTTCGATAACTTGCTTAATATTGTCATGTTGATAGACATCGATAAGCGTTTTTTTCAAATGCTCGATATTTTTTTCTTGGTTATAAACTTTCAACGCCTTATCAATTTCGCGACCCAAGCCACGGCAAGCCCAACCCAAATGGGTTTCCATGATTTGCCCGACATTCATACGCGATGGCACGCCCAACGGGTTGAGCACGATATCGACGGGGGTGCCGTCTTCCAAATAGGGCATGTCTTCCATGGGCACAATGCGCGAGATAACGCCCTTGTTACCATGGCGACCCGCCATTTTATCACCTGGTTGCAATTTTCTTTTGACGGCAATGAAGACCTTCACGGTTTTCAAGACGCCAGGTGACAGGTCGTTACCTATCTTCACTTTTTCCACTTTGTTTTGGAAACGGGCATCCATTTCTTCGATAGAATCTTCGAACCATTTTTTCAACGATTCAAGTTGGCTGTTGGTGCCAGCGTCTTGGACCAAGACTTGGCGCAATTGCGCAACGGGGGTGCTTTCCACCAATTCTTCGCTGATGTCTTTGATAGCACCCGATTTAACTTTTTGGTCTTTGGCAAGTTGCAAAAACCGCAAGCGATAGGCGCGTTCCAAAATTTTTCTTTCGTCGTCGCGATCTTGCGTCAAGGATTCAATTTCCGAGCGTTCGATAGCGATGGCGCGTTCGTCTTTATCCATGCCGCGGCGAGAGAAGACCCGAACCTCGACAATGGTGCCTTGGACACCAGGGGGCACGCGCAACGATGTATCGCGCATGTCGGATGCTTTTTCGCCAAAGATGGCGCGTAACAATTTTTCTTCGGGGGTGACTTGGGTTTCGCCCTTCGGGGTCACCTTGCCAACCAAAATATCGCCAGGCCCCACATCGGCGCCGATATAGATCATACCCGCTTCGTCCAAGTTTCTTAATGCTTCTTCGGTGACATTGGGGATGTCGCGGGTGATAATTTCTGGCCCCAACTTGGTGTCGCGGGCTGCCACTTCAAATTCTTCGATATGGATGGACGAAAACACGTCGTCGCGCACAATACGTTCAGATATCAGGATGGAATCTTCGAAATTATAACCATTCCATGGCATGAAGGCCACCAAGGCATTTTGGCCAAGAGCCAATTCGCCCAAATCGGTCGAGGGACCATCGGCGATGATGTCGCCTTTTTTCACCGAATCGCCAATCATCACCAAGGGGCGTTGATTGATACAGGTGCTTTGGTTGGAACGTTTGTATTTTTTCAATGGGTAAATATCAACCGATGATTCGCCAGGGCGAACATCTTCGGTAACCCTAATCACGATACGTTTGGCATCAACTTGGTCAACGACGCCTGGGCGTTTGGCAACAATCACCACACCCGAATCATAGGCCACGCGTTCTTCCATACCCGTGCCAACCAATGGGGCTTCGCTGCGCAACAAGGGCACGGCTTGACGTTGCATGTTAGAACCCATGAGGGCGCGGTTGGCGTCATCATTTTCTAAAAACGGGATAAGAGCCGCCGCCACCGAAACCAATTGCTTGGGCGAGACATCGATATAATCAATATCTTGTGGGGTTGCCAACACGTAGTCGCCACCGCGCCGACAAGGCACCAGGTCGTCTATCAATTTGCGATTGCTATCTTGGTGGGCATCGGCCTGGGCGATGGTGTGTTTGCTTTCTTCCATTGCTGACATGAACAAAATATCGTCCTGCACCACGCCATCCACAACTTTGCGATAGGGGGTTTCGATAAAACCATAATGATTAACCGAAGCGAAGGTTGCCAAACTATTGATAAGCCCGATATTTTGTCCTTCGGGGGTTTCAATCGGGCATATCCGCCCGTAATGGGTGGGGTGAATGTCGCGAACTTCAAAACCAGCGCGGTCGCGGGTCAAACCGCCAGGGCCCAAAGCCGACAGGCGGCGTTTGTGGGTGATTTCCGCCAATGGGTTGGTTTGATCCATAAATTGTGACAATTGCGATGAACCAAAAAATTCACGAATAACGGCATTCAACGGTTTGGCGTTGATTAATTCTTGGGGCATAACCCGTTCCACATCGGCTTGCTGCATTTTTTCGCGGATGAAACGTTCCATTTTCAAAAATCCCATGCGATATTGATTTTCCAACAATTCGCCCACGGCGCGCACGCGGCGGTTGCCCAAATGGTCAATATCGTCAACTTCGCCCCGACCGTCCTTGGTGGCGCATAAGGTTTTAATGATGGTCAGCAAATCAATTTTGCGCAACACGCGAACCGAATCGGGCACTTGTTCGGTATCAAAACCCAAGCGCGAATTCATCTTAACCCGACCCACGGCACTTAAGTCGTAGCGGTCTTGTTCAAAAAATAGGTTTTGGAAATTATGTTCGGCCTGTTCATAGGTTGGGGTTTCGCCAACGCGGATAAGTTTATAAATTTCTTCCAAAGCATTTTCACGGCTTGAGCCATTTTTTTGCCACATCTTATCCATCATTAAGGTATTGCGGATGTATGGCCCGATTTCGATAAAATCAATATCCAGCGTCGGGATAGAAGTGGTGTTATGATTTCTAAATTCGCCAAGCAATTCTTCGGTTATTTCGTCGCCCGCTTCGGCCAGCACCAAACCATTGGGCAGAACAACATCTTCCCACAGATAACGGCCATAGATTTTTTCTTTGGGCAATTTTACCATTTGGTTATTGGCAAGCAATTCGCGCAGAACGCGTTGGCTGGGGGTTTCGCCCGATTTCAATATAACTTGGCCATTGACGTCGTATATATTTTCTTCCAGCATTTTTGGCCGTTTCATAAGGCTGCTCAATGGCACCAAGAAACCGTCGCCCGAGGTTTGCCAATCGGCGCGGTCGTAAAAAAATTGTAAAATTTCCATACGGCTCATGCCTTGCCATTCAAGGCGCGGCAGGTCGTGCCATTCTTTGCCTTCTTTTTTAAGATTATTAATCTTTTCTACAGTTTTTTCAGATGGCAAAGCCGCCAGCAAGGTGCTGACGGGAATTTTTTTGCGGCGGTCAATACGCACATACAAAATATCTTTGTGGTCAAATTCAAAATCCAACCATGAACCACGGTAAGGGATAATACGGGCGGCGTAAAGCAATTTGCCAGACGAATGGCCTTTGCCCTTGTCATGGTCAAAAAACACGCCAGGACTGCGGTGCATTTGCGACACAATAACCCGTTCGGTGCCATTGACAATAAATGTCCCATTTTTGGTCATGAGGGGAATTTCACCAATCACAACATCTTGTTCTTTGGCTTTGCTAAATTCGCGCGCGCCCGTTACGGGGTCAATGTTCCAAATGGTCATTTCCAACGATAATTTTAACACCGCGGCAAATGTTGCATCGCGCATCAAACATTCGTCGATCTCGAATTTGGGGGGAAGGAGGTGGTAAGATTTAAAATGTAATTCCAAACGCCCTTGGCTATCGATAATAGGAAACAATTCCTTCAAAACGGCTTGCAAGCCAGTATCCAGGCGACGATCTTTGTCGACATATTGCTGTAAAAAATTTTCAAAACTGCCGCGTTGTAATTCAATCAAATTGGGCATGTCAATAATTTCGGGGTGACGGCCAAAACTGCGGCGCAGGCGTTTTTTGCCCGTGAAGGAACGCGCCACCATTTCATCGCGCGACATAGTACGCACGACCTTGGTGGTTATATTGCCGCTGTTGGTTGGTTGGTTGTTTTCGCCACCTATTGCCATAATTATTATCTCTTTTATTTTTTTGGTTAATTGGTTGTTATGTGGTTAGGGAAAAAGCGGGTGAGCATAGGGTTTCTACACCCACCACGCTTTTTAAAATGATTATTTAATATCAACCTTGGCGCCCACTCCTTCAAGTTTTTTCTTGATGGTTTCGGCCTCGGCTTTATCAACACCTTCTTTAACTGCTTTGGGGGCGGCTTCAACCAAGTCTTTGGCTTCTTTCAAGCCCAGGTTGGTTATAACCCGCACTTCTTTGATAACGTCAATTTTCTTGTCGCCAGCGGCAACCAAGATAACGTTGAAGGCAGTTTTTTCTTCAGCAGCAGCGCCACCACCAGCCGCGGCAGGCGCGGCAGCAGTTACGCCCCATTTTTCTTCTAGTAATTTGGCAAGTTCCGCCGCTTCTAGCACGGTGAGGGTTGATAAATCGTCAACCAGTTTTTTAATATCAGCCATTTTTTTTCTCTCTTTCGTTTGTTTATATTGTTGTTTGTTTTAAGCCCAATAAATTATATGCAGTATGTTTGTTGAATGGTTTCGGTATTAAGCAGCCTGTTCCCCGCGCAATGCCAATACCCGCGCCAAGGTTGAGCCAGGAGCATAAAGCACCCCGACCAATTTGCCGCGCAAAACATCCATCGATGGCAAAGTAGAAAGAGCCATAACATCCGCTACGGTCATTTCTTTTTTGCGTCCGCCGCCGCCAACAATTTTAATTTTGTCGGTGGTTTTGGTTACATCGCCAATGGTTTTTGCCGCTGCCACAGGATCTGTCGACCATGTGATAAGGGTTGGACCACGCAAGGTGTTTTGCAAATAGTCAAAATCGCCACCTTCTAACGCCAATTTGGCAAGGGTGTTTTTTAAAACCTTGATACCTGCCTTGTTGGTGCGTGCCGCATGGCGTAATGCGCGCGATTGCGCGGCATCAAGCCCAGATTGATGGCTTATCACCACCAATTCGGCCTTTTGCAATTCGGCTTTCAAGTGGCTAACCACTTCTGCTTTACCTTGTCTATCCATGTTATTTTTCCATATTGCTTATGTTTACTTCTAGATATTTTTTATATTTCTCTAGATTTTTTTGGGTTTATTCCAGTCGTCAAATATAGTTTTTTTGATTCTTCAAAAAACCTTATCTCAGGGAGGCTTCTACAAGGTTAAATTGGCACAAATATTTCATTCGCAACAATTTTATCCTTGGTCATTTAAGCGATGAGCAATCATTTTACAAAAAAATTTGTTAGATTATTTACTCATCTATGTCGCCGCCATTCTCGGACAGGTCTTTTAAGGATGCTTTTTGGTAAAACCATCCTTAAAATTCTTCTATAGAATTATGCTGTTATCGTGCCTTTCGTTTTGCTTTTTTGTTTAATTATTAACGGTTGCGACATCAATATTGAGGCCAGGCCCCATGGTTGATGACAAGGAAATTTTTTTGATATATTCTTTTTTCAAACTGGTGGGTTTGTGACTTTCCAACGCTTTGATAAAGGCCTTAACATTTTGTGTGATGTCGGCGGCTTTGAAACTTGCCTTGCCAATGCCCGCATGGACCACGCCAGCCTTGTCATTTTTAAATTGCACTTGGCCGCCCTTGGCTGCCTTCACCGCCGTTGCCACGTCGGGGGTGACGGTGCCCAATTTTGGGTTGGGCATCAAACCGCGTGGACCCAAAACCTTACCCAATTTGCTAACCACCACCATCATGTCGGGGGTGGCAATGACGCGGTCAAAATCTTGGAATCCGCCATTGATTTTATCGATTAATTCTTCGCCGCCCACAATATCGGCCCCTGCTTGCTTGGCAATTTCGGCTTTGTCGGCCTTGGCAAAAACCAAAACCTTCAATGTCTTGCCAGTGCCCGCGGGCAGGCTAACCGCGCCGCGCACCTGTTGGTCAGACAGGGTCATGTCGAGCCCGAGGTTGACCGCTATTTCGATGGTTTCGTCAAATTTTGATACGGCAGCTTTTTTGATAACATCAACCGCGGCGTCAAGAGGATAGGTGGCGAAAACATCGACCCCTTCCATTGCTTTTTGTCTTTTATTTTTTGTCATGTTTTTTATTTTTTTGTGGTTATCGTGGTGGTATAGGGTTTATTATGTTGTTATTATTCAATTACTTGCAATCCCATGGAGCGCGCACTGCCTTTTACTTCGTTGATGGCGGCTTCCAAACTGGCGGCATTCATTTCCGACATTTTTTCTTCGGCAATTTTTTTAATGTCTGCCATGCCAATTTTACCGCTGGTTTCACGCCCCGCCAAGCCTGTGCCTTTTTGAATCTTGGCGGCTTTTTTTAAATAAAAGGACACGGGGGGTTTTTTAATAATGAAGGAAAAACTGCGGTCTTCATACACCGTGATAATAACGGGAATGGGGGCACCAGCCTCCATCTTTTGGGTTTGGGCGTTGAAATCTTTACAAAAGCCCATGATATTGATACCGCGTGGCCCCAAGGCTTGGCCCACATTTGATGGGTTGGCTTGGCCTGCGCCTGCTTGCAATTTTACGTAACCTGTTATTTTTTTTGCCATGTTTTTGTTCCTGTTTTTATTTTGTTAACTATTTGCTTTTTCAACTTGACCATAATCCAAATCAACGGGGGTTTCGCGACCGAAAATGGTAACCATAACTTTCAAACGCGATTTTTCTTCATCGACTTCTTCCACCAGCCCTTGGAAAGAAGCAAAGGGACCATCGACCACCACCACCATTTCGCCCACTTGAAATTGGACGGATGGGCGGGGGCGTTCCACCCCTTCCTTCACTTGTGATAAAATACGTTGAGCTTCGCGGTCCGATATGGCGATGGGTTTTTTGCCCGCGCCCAAAAACCCCGTTACGCGGTTGGTGTAACGCACCAAATTCCATGCCGCGTCGGTCATGGCCATTTTGATTAAAATATAGCCTGGAAAAAATTTGCGTTCTATCTTAATTTTTTTGTTTCTTTTAACTTCGGTGACATCTTCGGTCGGGATTAAAATTTCTTCTATGGTTGTTGCTTGGTTTTTGCGTTTGGCTTCATCTTCGATAGAATCACGAACTTTTTTTTCAAAACCTGGTTGCACATGGATGACATACCATTTTTTTTCCATCATGGCCTTGCTTGCGCCCGCGCCATGACCGCCACCCTGGCCTGATTCCATACCCTCTTGCACCATGGATAACCCCGCGGGCAATTGATGATTTGGTTGATGCGTGATAGTTGCCATCATGTTGATAAATCTAATTTTATTTTCTAATTTGTTTATTTTTATATTTTGTAATCTCTATATTTCTCTATATTTCTTTTTTTATATTCCTAATTTTTTATATCTTAATTACCAAGCGTCCAGCGAATTAATTTTGCAATTAATTGATCCGACAAAAGCAAAAACAGTGACATAACGAAAGAAAAAACCACAACCATAAGAGTCGCCAACATGGTTTCTTGACGGCTTGGCCAACTGACCTTATTCAATTCGCCAATGACTTGACGCACAAAAGTCGCGATGTTCAAACTTTTTTTCATTATGTTTTCTGATAGTTCTTGTTCTACCCCTTTCTTTAAATATATTTTTGCCTAAAATTTCTTCCCCAACTTGTTCATGGTTTGCCAAGCGCAAAACCCATGTAAATAAAAACTCAACCCCAGTAACATCAATCATTATTGAAAATGTTCCAACGGTTTGGTTATTGCCCAATAAAAAAATAAAAACACCAAAGCCACCATTTTTTATTAAAAATGATGGCGTCAGATTATGATAGCAAACCAGTTCAGTAAGTTTGTTGGTTTCAATTAATTATTTTAACCAACCCCTAACCACCGATTTGCTTTTTTTGTCAAGACTTTTTGTGCAACAGGCGCAATTCATAGTAAAAAAAGTCAATCCTGTCAAGGGTTTTTATCATTTTTTTATCCTTTTCACCCTAAAATTATCTATTTTTAGCGTCAAGAAAATACAAATGATTAGAAAAAATAGCGCAGGCTTATCAATGCTATAAATTTTATTATCCATGCCATGAATCATAGGGCTGGTTTGTGGGTTAAGGGGGTGGGAAGGGGCGGGGATGGATTATAATGAAACCTGCTCGGTGTTTTTTTGCGAAACACAAATGGGTTGAAGATTACCATGCTTTAATGTAGAAAAATTTATAAGCGCAGGTGCCGTTTGAAAAATGACAATGTAAAAAGCAACAAAACAGAATTCTAAAAAAAAACGAATAAAAATCAGGACAAAAACCCGAATAAAACTCATGACCATTGCTAAACCCGCCGCATCCAACCAGCAACAGCCAACATGGTCGCCGAGCAGTTGGCGCAACCACCCCATTAAGCAGGTTCCCCAATATGCCGACCAAGCAACATTGCAAGGGGTCGAACGCCAATTGGCGGCGTTACCGCCGTTGGTTTTTGCGGGCGAATGTGAAAAATTAAAATCGGCCTTGGCGGCGTGCGTCGATGGCCGCGCGTTTTTGTTACAGGGCGGCGATTGCGCCGAAAGTTTTTTAGAATTTTCCGCCAACAGCATTCGCGATACATTTCGCGTTATATTGCAAATGGCGGTGGTGTTAACATTCGCGGGCGAAAAACCGGTGGTAAAAATTGGCCGCATGGCGGGGCAATTTGCCAAACCGCGGTCCGATGAAACCGAAGAAAAAGACGGCGTTGTTTTGCCGTCATACCGCGGCGATATTATCAACGACACCGCTTTTGAAAAAAATGGGCGAGAGCCCGACCCCGCGCGCATGGTGCGGGCTTATCATCAATCGGCGGCGACATTAAATTTGTTGCGTGCCTTCGCCGATGGTGGCTACGCCGATCTGCATTTGGTCAAAAATTGGATGTTGGATTTTGTCAAGCAAAGCCCCAAGGCCCACGCCACCACAACCCGTTTTCAAAAACTGGCGGACGATATTAACAAAGCCATGACGTTCATGCAATCTTGCGGCTTAACCGCCGAAACCACCGAACATTTAAAACGCACCGATTTTTACGTAAGCCACGAATCATTGTTGTTGTGGTATGAGGAAGCCTTGACTCGCCAAGATTCCATCACCAACAATTTTTACGATTGCGCGGGACATTTTTTATGGATCGGCGACCGCACCCGTTTTTTACAATCGGCCCATGTGGAATTTTTACGCGGCATTGAAAACCCGTTGGGTATTAAATGCGGCCCCAAAACCGACCCCGAAGAATTGGTAAAAATTTTGCAATTGTTAAACCCGAACAAGGTTGCGGGGCGTATAACATTAATTGCGCGATTCGGCGTGGGCCAGGTTGAAAAATATTTGCCCGCCATTGTGCGTGCCGTGCAACAATCGGGGCACCCCGTTGTGTGGTCATGCGACCCCATGCACGGCAACACCATAAAACAACAATCAAAAAATGGCACATTCAAAACGCGGGTGTTGGATTCAATATTTGGTGAAGTAAAAGAATTTTTCACGGTGATGAAAAAAATGTCGGCCGTGGTGGGCGGTATTCATGTTGAAATGACGGGGAAAAATGTAACCGAATGTTTGGGCGGGGCGAGGGAGGTTCGCCCCGACGATCTGGCCGATCGTTACCACACCCATTGCGACCCGCGATTAAACGGCGAACAAGCCCTCGAGCTAGCCTTCATGCTGGCGGACATGTTGCACACTAGGTCATAAGGCTTAGGTGGCACGGCAACTTAAACCTGTTGCCATTGGTGAATATTATTTATTTTTTTGGGTTGATTTTTTTTATAAAAAACGGCTAGGAATTTGCAAGTAAGGGGGACATTCCATGGGACAAAAAGTATTTACAGAAAAATTGGCAAATGCCAAGTCGGAAGAAGATATTAAAAATATTTTCGCCCAAGAATTACAGCTGAATACAAAATTTACTTTAGAGCTCGGCAAGACCGATATGGTAGTTTATGGCAAAAAGGATACCATAAAACAATATCCCTTCGTTTGGTTTGAAGCTAAAGATAAAAAGAATCTGGATTATAAAATCCCGCTTGCCCAATTATGCGCCAATGCAAAAATTGCTAATGATAGGGGCGAACCTGTGCCCCAATGGTTTATTACCGTTGCACCTGACAAAACATCTATTGCAGAAATTAATAAAGAATTTTTATATGATAAAAATATTAGTTGGCCTAAAAATCCATCGGACTCTATCAACGATAAAAATTATTTACAATCTTTAGACCCGTTTATAAAAAAATTTTCTATCGCCACCTATAATATACCCAATGATATTGATTCTTTTAAGACCTCTTTTTACAATTTTTTAAGCTTTGGTGGCGTTGATAGGAAAGAAATTACCCTTCATAATATGAAACGGGTTTTTGAAGAATGGGTGACTGATATTGGTTATTCATTGAAACCACGGGGTGGGGAGATAACAGCCGAAGACTATGCCCCGCTTTTTATTGCTGATATTATGTTTGATGAAAAAGATAAAGCAAAGGTGGTTGATGCGATGGGTATCAATGCCGAATTGCGTTATATTGATAATAATTTTTTGTTTCAGCTTGGACGGGTCAATCGCACCATTATTATTGGCGACCAAGAAAAATATAAATTATTTTGGACAAAGTGGCATCGCCCGCCACGGCAGGAACATAGGAAAGAATTATTACATCGGATAGACAAATTAAAACCTATTGATAAAAAAATATTTAAGGGAGCTTTTTATACCCCAAAAGATTTTGTGTATTATGCTTATGATGAATTGGATAAAATATTGGGCGAGGATTGGCAAGATGAATATTATATTTGGGACATGGCGTGCGGTGTCGGGAATTTACAAATTCCCGCCAAGAATCCTCATCAAATATTTTTATCCACTTTAGACCAGTCTGATTTAGATAGTATAGAAACCATTGGTTTATGCAAAGGCGCAACATTATTTCAATATAATTATTTAAACGATGATATTGATGATTTTATAATGACGATGACTAGTTCTAATATTATTAATTATGGGCTAACTGATAAAATGCCTGCTCGCTTGCGACAGATAATCGATGAAATAAATAAAAGTCAAGATGGCAAAACAAAGGATGGCAAAAAGCTATTGGTGCTTATCAATCCGCCCTATGCTGAGGCAACCAATGCCGATAATGCAAATAAATCTCGCAAGGGCAAGGTAAAAAATAAAAGAGGTGTACTATTGGTAAAAACATAACATCTTATGTGGCTGCCAATTATGGCAAGGCCTCAATAGAATTATTTACCCAATTTTTGGCAAGGATTGATGTGGAATTGCCCAAATGCACCTTGGCGATTTTTAGCACATTAAAATATACCAATGCCCCCAATTTTGAAAAATTTCGTGAAAGATGGCAAGCAAAATATCTTGGTGGTTTTATCTTTCTTAGTAAGTATTTTGAGGACTTAAAAGGAAAATTTCCTGTTGGTTTTTTAATTTGGGATATGGCAAACCCGCAACCAATTAATAAGGTCCTAACCGATATTGTGGATTATAATGATAAAGGCAAATTACAAACCATGGGGCAAAAATTATTTTTTCCGACTCCCAATGAAAAATTATTAAATGTTTGGATAGAGCGACCATCACTTGGAAAAAATCCTATCCCCGTTGTTCCCTTATCTAATGTTTTTAAGCCTTATCAAACTAACCCTTTGGTAGATAGATTGCCATCGAATGGTATTGGTTATTTTATGTGTAATAGTAATGATTTTCAGCATGCTGCCCAATTAACTTTTATTATGTCATCAGCAGTAGGTAGCGGGCATGGCATGTATATTGTGCCAGATAATTTATGGCAGGTGGCGGTGGTTTTTACTGTTCGTCATATTGAAAAACATACATGGACAAATCACAATGACCAATTTTATAAACCCAATAAGAATCTATCAGCAGATTTTATAAGTGATTGTTTTGTATATATGTTATGGCATGATAAGAATCTTACAGCATCTTGTGAATTAGAATGGAAGGGTAAAAAATGGCGTGTGAAGAATCATTTTGTGCCTTTTTTAGAAGCGGAGGTTAAGACAAACGGGGTGTTTGATAGTCATTTGATATATGACCATTTGCAAACCCAAAAATTATCTCGTGAGGCAAAAAATCTTATGGAAGAGGGTAAAAAACTTTGGACTCTTTTTCATCAATCGTCATTTGATAATAAAACTAAAAAAGAATATCAATTAAGTAATACTTCGGCAGGGTGGTATCAAGTGAGGCGTGCGTTGGAATCCGTCAATTATGACTTTACTAGCTTCAAGGATGCTCGCGACGCCCTTCACCAAAAACTTCGTCCTCAGTGCTATGAATATGGGTTTATAAAAAAATAAAAAAGGCGGATTGTTTTTAACAACCCGCCCTCGTTACTTTTCTAAGAAAATTTTTTAGCTAGAAAGCCTAGCTATAGACACTCAGGTAAAGATAATAAATTATCTTTCTTCGTGTCGTCATCTTCGGTTCTAATGTATTTGTTGCCG